>NZ_RJMV01000004.1 GCF_003943735.1 Streptococcus sanguinis
GGTATTCAAAGATTTTTTTAAATATTTTAAATCCTCTACTTGCGGATGAACGTTTTTAATCTTATATCTGTCAATTATTGATAACAAATCATCAATTGCTTTTAAAACTGTTTCTAACATACTATCTTCCTCCTCAATGAATTATTGGCCATGAATCTATGACCTCCACACCATCTAAATTCCATGGTGAATCAATGAAAATTTGTTCTTTATTGAGCCCACCTTGATAAATTCCTCCCTGACTCCCTACAGGACCGTCATAGATAGTAGTTCCTTTAGGAATCTTTATTTTATAGACTTTATCAATTGCAGACTGACCACTATACGAACCATCAGGGTTTGTCCAGATATCTTTCACTGCTGTATCAATCCTCACCTGTGCTCTGGACTGAGGTGCTTCTCTAGTAAACCATTGTCCTAAAGGATTATCAGCATTACCCGCTCTATAAAATATTGTATCTTCTGAAAGTACGGTTTTATTATATCGACCTCCATAGAAATTTCGATTTGGAGTTGTAGAAAATTCAGATAATGGACCGGGATTAGTATATGAATTATATTCATACGAATACAAATCCACATATTTAGATTGAATATTGTTCATCGACGGCAATTCCGGAGTCCAATTCTTTGATGGAAGTTTAGGACCAACCACCGGCTGACTCCCCACACTCGGAATTTTTCCTTTGATCCAATCTTTTCCTTTGCCAAAAGCTTCGGGGATTGTTGTATAAGGTTTATTGTAATACTGGTTATACCCCACATAAGCAGAATACAAGGCAGTTCCCCAGCTAAGTGTTTCAGTGATAGGATGGATGTGATTATACCATTCAGCTGTTTGGATTTCTTCGGCTGTCGCAGGCTCAAGTGTAATTGGATTGATCCCTTCTTCAAGGATGTAATGATTAAACTTCGCCATATAATTAGGGTCGCGCCAGCTAAGTAATTTCTGACTATCCATTAAAAAATAACGGTCTGTCACATAGCGATGATTGGCCCATTCAGTCTCTGACATGCCTAAACTTCCAAATGGTTTCACATGAGCTTGGGAAATGGCGTTTTTGAGCTCAGGAAATTCTTTTTCTATCTCCTCTTGGCTCATTCCATCTATTTTTTTCTTAAAAGCTGGATTAACCTTAGCTATTTTTTTGAGACAGAGATTTCTTTTGAATAATTACACGACCTGAGTAATCCCAAGCCGTGTAATAGTTTTATGAATCGATATTGGATTCTTCATAAAATATTTAATTCTAATCAGTCATGACATTTCATAAATTCTTTATTTCAAGTTCAACTTGTTCATCTATAGCATCCAACAAAGCTCTTTTTATCACAGAAATTAGATTCTTTCCACTGCTTGTCACAAAATAATCTGATAGCGCTTTGATATCTGGACTGATATTGTCACCCCAAGGAGGCATTTTACTTCTATCTTCATTATCCCAAACAACTTGATTAGGATTAATTCTTTCTAATTCCTTTTGGATGGTCTCCAATTCACGCAAAGCCTCCTCCAACTGATGTGGTTCTAGCTTTCCGCTATATAACTCATTCATCAAAATAGGGAATCTGCTCCCCCAAACATTATTTTCTAAACGAACACAAATCGTTGAAAAAAACGAGTGGAGAAAATCTCCTGTTCCAATCGAGTACCAATATAAATCTACTTTTAAACCGACTGTCATAAGTTCCTCACGCTCTCTTGAATAGAATTTCAGATTTCTGGAAGTATTATCTTGAAATTTTTGTAAACAAGCTCTGAGGCTCTTCTCTTGAATCATTTCCCATAAACCTGACAAAAGCTCTAGTCGATTCCCCTCTATACTGAATCTGAATCTCTATTCCATCCTAATGACTTCGTTTACATTTTTCATATTTTTTAGAATAAGACTGTAAATTATTAAATTGATCCCCATGTTTGAAAAATTAATTTATATATTCACCACCCATTTTCGTTATAAAATTTATCAACTAATCCCCAGTCATAATCAGAAATAGCTGAACCAGTTTCTGTTTCCCTTAAGTCAATCCCTAATTTTCTTAATGTGGCTAAGGACATGTGCCCCAAACAAATTGGGCCTAAAACTGAATCTTCCATCGAAAGTCTGACTGAAATTTCTTTTAATTTATTTATAACATCAACATCATAGATATCACTATTAACAATTTCTTTTATTATGTGATAAGACACAATTGGATTTAAATCTATATTACTTATTAAATCTTTATTATTATAAGTTTTGGTTTTAATTTTTTTAAGAATATTCACCATTTACTCCTTACTATCTTAAATGATTTGTTAACAAAGCTCTCTCATTCATATAATTTTCAAACAAACTATTAGCTATATCCTTACGTCCTATTGACTCTGCCCAATGAATTTCTTTCATATATGCATTCAATTCCATCTTCAACCTATTCTTTGTTTGGAAATGATATTCCATACCAGGGAATCCTTGTTTGACATCATCTAGATAATGTTGCCTTTCGTGCAGTAAAGCTCCATAAGATGCATTATCGTCTATAACCAGTTGTCCCGGCTTGCCTTTAGAAGGAGAATATCCCATCACTCCCTCACGATGAACTATTTCTACCCCCTGATTTTGTAAGTCATCTAAAATATTTTGCCAATCATCAGGATTTGATATTCTACCTGGTCCAAACTCTTCTCCTAATGGATCAGCCCCCTTCCTAAACATCATATAGTCATTTGTACTATTAAGAGATGGTACCACCGGCTGACTCCCCACGCTTGGAATTTTCCCTTTAATCCAGTCTTTCCCTTTGCCAAAAGCTTCGGGGATTGTTGTATAAGGTTTATTGTAATACTGGTTATACCCCACATAAGCAGAATACAAGGCAGTTCCCCAGCTAAGTGTTTCAGTGATAGGATGGATGTGATTATACCATTCAGCTGTTTGGATTTCTTCGGCTGTTGCTGGCTCAAGTGTAATTGGATTGATCCCTTCTTCAAGGATGTAATGATTAAACTTCGCCATATAATTAGGGTCGCGCCAGCTAAGTAATTTCTGACTATCCATTAAAAAATAACGGTCTGTCACATAGCGATGATTGGCCCATTCAGTCTCTGACATGCCTAAACTTCCAAATGGTTTCACATGAGCTTGGGAAATGGCGTTTTTGAGCTCAGGAAATTCTTTTTCTATCTCCTCTTGGCTCATACCATCTATTTTTTTCATGAAAGCTGGATCAACCTTAGCTAATTCTGTGGGGCTCAAACCTCGATGATCACTTTTTACTTGGTCATATCTCGCCATAATCAATTGAAGAGCATCCTGACTCATAGTTGCAATAGATACATCAGTATATCCCGTGTTTAAAAAATGTTCATAGGCCTGAATCTTGTCACCATACTTTTCCTCAAGCTCAGCTCGGGACATATCGAACACATCCAGTAGATTGTCCCCTTTTTCTGTCTTAAGATCTTTATTAAAGTTTGAAATTATTTTCTTCCATTCCGAACGTGGTTTGCCCTGCAGCTTCTCTGCGAGCTTACTTCGGTAATAGATTTCAGCAGCACCGGATAACTTCATATCTTTAACAGCCTTGTCTATAGCCTGTTCTTGTGGTGTCCGATAATCACTCTTTGAAACAGTCTGAATCTTCTGAGCCTTCATCTTAGCAGACCAGCTCATATCTATGCCATCAGTAGAGTAATTACCCTCACTGTCTACCAATACCTGACTAAGCTGCGTCGCTCCTTGAATAGCTAAGCCCAAAACCTGCAGACTATCTGTGAAATACTGGGACACCTGAGCCACAAACCATTCCAGCTTGTCAATTTTTTCCTGAATTTCCCGAATGCCGATATTTAGCTGAGTTTCAACTTCCATTAAAGCAGATGTCTGAGATAAAAGGTCTCCCAATTTACCTGTCAGCAGAGCTCCTGCATTACGGAAAAAATCTTGATTATCTGCAATCTGCTTTTCTACTTTTGCCAGTTGCTCATTTTTTATTTTCAGCTGTTCCTTCAGTAGATCCAAGTCCAATTCGCCATATCCAGCCACCTCGGAATCAGCACTTTTATAGGAAGCAAGCTCTCCCTGAATATCATCAATAGCCTCTTGTAGCTTCTTAATGGCAGGGATGATTACCTCAGTAAATAAGCCTTTTCCCGCTGTATAAGCCGCTCCCTGCAGCTCACCCGACTCCAAAGATGCAATCAAATGGTCGCAGCCACTAGATAGACGATCGGTCACTTGATTGGCTACTTGAAGGTTACCGGTCATCGCTTGGATAAGCTGGGCTGAATCTGCTGCACTATATTTTACTCCCATGGCAGACTATTCCTTTCTTTGATCAGTTTTTCTCGCTCTTCTTCCATAGTCTTTCTTGTTTGACGACTGAGCTTTCCAAGTTCATCCATCTGAACATCCACATAGTTCTTAACCTGTCGGTTAAGAGACTGAGTTTCTGATAAATCACGACTGAGGGCAGCAGAGCTTTGAGGGTGTTCATAAAGTAGATGTTCCATTCGGGTCGTCAAGTATTGGAAATCCGTCGCAAAATTCGCCAGGGAAATCTCGTATTGACGTTTCATCGTCATAAATTCGTCTTCTTTTTGGTCAACTTTGAGAATTTTTTCGTAAAGTGCCTGACGTTCTTTTTCGCTTTTATCAGCCTTCATCTCAACTCTCCCAGCGCTTGGCTTCCTCTATATCGCGTTTCTCAATTTTTGCAGCAATTTCTGGAAATTTATTGGCCTGAGTCAGAACAGCAGAGCTGAAGTCACCGACAGCCTGAAGCATTTGATTGCAGGCCTGACGGCCAGCTTCCATTCCAGCAATCCCTGTTGTATAGGAAAATTCGACTTGTTGATTTTGTGCATTGCTAGTATCAACTCCAACGAGCTCGCTGATAGCAGAGCCAGCTGAAATGGTGCTCGATTTAATTTGTCCCATTATTGCTTCTCCTTTTGGAATTTTATTCAAGAAAACATAAAATATACCCTTTCATTATAACATATCCCTCAAAATAATAGACGCAAAAAGAAAAAATCAGAAAGTCTTTCGACTTCCTGATGCTTGTTTAATAAAATACTGCTAAATCTTCATTCAGCTTCTTCATGTAGTGTTTGTGGACTATGTAAGACAACACAGCTAAGCCTGCTAAAACTAGAGCAACTATCACATAAATTACCAGAGGCGCAAGAACATTGGATATAAAGAAGAGAAGAGTAATGACAATCAACATTCCTAAAATCAGAGCGATGGCTAAGAGAGTTTTCACCATATTATTATCTCGGCTCATCAATTCTGTGACATTGGACCAATTAGTCACAAGATGCTTGTAGTCTCGGTAGTAACCCCAAGAACTCCACATTAGGCTAATTAAGGCCCAAACAATCACCATGCCCAAGAAAGTCACTGGATGCATACCGGAAACAAGGCTAGTTATCAAAAGCAAGGTCAGAGGCAGGATAGACTGGACGGCAAAGAGCTGCCAAAACTTCAGACGAATATATTGCTTCAAATCAAAGGGGAGAACCTTGAGATAATCAAAATTTTCCCTTTCCAGAGAAATCCCAATAGCCGTAAGGTTGCTGCCGCCTGAGTTTAGCGTTGCAATCAAAACAGCCAGAGCCATCATTGGCAAGAGGAAACGTGGTCCCAGATAAGAAGTCAAAGACAGGCCACCTTGTATCATGCCCATTCCCATACTGAAAATGACAATGTAAGGGAGAAAGGCCGACATAAAGATAGCTTGCATAATGACAGAACCCTCGCTCAAGAGCCTGATATTGTAATGCCAGACAAACTTTTTGAGATTTTTTGCTTCCGCAATATTGATGTCATGCACGCGCTCCCGCTTTCCTACTGAAGAACCCGTCATCAGGGCTGCCTCATAAAACTCAGGAATCACCTTGGTCTTTACGATGAAAAATAGAAGAGCCGCAACTGCCACCCATCCCAAAAATCCCAGCAGGGAAGCTGTATGAAAAGGATGAAGGATAAAATCATAAAAGGCTTGAACTGGCGGAAAGAAAGCTTTGACCTCTGTACGATTTATGACGCTTCTGTTGTTCATTTGATTAATCATAAAATAGAGGAAAAAGGATCCAACGGAAACAAGAGCCAGAATGACATTGGACAGGATGGTCTTATACTTCCTGAAAAAGGCTGTCTTGGTAATGAAATGGACGGCAATCAGAATCAGAAAGGTGATGACTGAACTTAAAATCAGAATAGCAAACAGAGCCAAGAGCAGGCCCAAGAAAGGATTACCACCTTGAAAAGCCAAAACCAAGAAATAACTGAACATAGGCAGAATGGCAATCAGCAAGGTCAGAATAACCGAAATGCTTTTGCCGACAATGATTTCTGCTTCGCTAAAAGCATAAGGACGATAAGACTGTAAGTCCTTGCTTTCATAAAAGACATTGTAAAAAACCAGGAAGCCTTGAGACATAGAAAAGAGAGCAAAAGCAGAAACCAAATTGGCAAAGAGCCCCGGATTGCCAACCAGTTGGTTCAGGGAGCCCATCAAGCCGAAAAGAAAGAGATAGACCAGTCCTAAAATCAGATACATGCGGATGGCCTTCAGCGATACATTGACCTTACGCTCAGGATTCTTAGCTTGCATCTTACGGTACTGCTGCAGCTGAGACGGCTGAATAGCATAGAGGATGTTAATATCAACGAGTTTTTTTATAGCTTTAATGCGCATCAGGACTCACCTCTTCTCTGCGGCCTGCTAGACCAAGATAGATGGTTTCAAGAGACTGTTCTGGATGTTGACCTTTTAGTTCTTCAATCGTTCCATAGAAAATCAATTTCCCTTTTTTGAGAATGGCCACCTTATCACAGAGCTGCTCTGCCACTTCCAAGACGTGGGTTGAAAAGAGAACTGTATTTCCTTTATCTGCATGTTGGCGCATCATCTGCTTGAGGTCAAAAGCTGCCTGCGGATCAAGACCCGTCAGCGGCTCATCCAGAACCCAAATATCCGGATCAGACAAAAGTGCCGCTATGACGAAGACTTTTTGCCTCATCCCATGAGAGAATGAATCAATAACCTCATACCGATGAGAGCCAAAGTCGAAAAGATGGAGCAGATTTCCCAATCGCTCTTCAACTTCAGCATTCGTCATATCGTAAGAAGTCGCTACCAGTTCCCAAAACTCATTGGCAGTTAGGCGCAAAAATAGATCAGGTGAATCAGCTACATAGCCAATTTTTTTCTTGATTTCCAAACGATTAGCGGATAATTCTTTCCCATCCACAAAAATCTGTCCACTACTAGGATTGATAACGCTGACCAATGACTTAATGGTAGTAGATTTTCCGGCGCCATTGTGACCAATCAGACCGACGATTTCTCCGCTCTGCAAGGTCAGATTCAGCTGATTGAGAGCTACCGTTCCTTCATAAACTTTAGTGACATCTTTAAATTCAATCATAAGAGAGCTCCTTTACTGATTTCTATACAGATTAGTATACTCTTTTTGAGGCTTTTTGTCTCAGCTAAAAATGTTTCATTTTCAATTTTAAAAAGATTTTTCAAATTATAAAAGAGCTAAATCTCTATGAGAGTGAAAAAACGCAAACGATTGCGCCTTTCTGCTTCTTTTGGTACAATAAAGCCAATCAGTGAGAATGAAGAGGAAAATTTATATGGAAAACCAAACCTTAATGCAGTATTTTGAATGGTATCTGCCAGATGACGGTCAGCATTGGAATCGCTTGGCGGAAGATGCACCAAACTTAGCAGCGAAAGGGATTCGCAAGGTCTGGATGCCGCCCGCTTTCAAAGGAACAGGCTCTAATGACGTCGGCTATGGTGTATATGACCTCTTTGATTTGGGAGAGTTCGACCAAAAAGGGACTGTACGCACCAAGTATGGATTGAAAGAAGAATACCTCCGAGCGATTGAAGCACTTAGCCAGAACGGTATCGAAGCTATTGCTGATGTGGTTCTCAATCACAAGGCCGCAGCAGACTATAAAGAGCGCTTTACCGTTGTTGAAGTTGATCCTAACGACCGCACAAAGGTCTTGTCAGAACCTTTCGAAATCAAAGGCTGGACTAAGTTTGTCTTCCCAGGCCGCAAAAAAGCCTATAATGACTTTGAATGGCACTGGTACCACTTCACTGGCACAGACTATGACGCCAAAAACAACAAGTCAGGCATTTACCTCATCCAAGGAGACAATAAAGGTTGGGCAGATGATGAGCTAGTGGACAACGAGAATGGTAACTACGACTATCTCATGTATGCGGATATTGATTTCAAGCACCCCGAAGTCATCCAAAATCTCTACGACTGGGCTCATTGGTTTATTGAAAGCAGTGGTGTACATGGCTTTCGCTTAGATGCTGTTAAGCACATCGATTCCTTCTTTATGAAGAATTTCATCCGCGATATTACTGAAAAATACGGCGATGATTTCTATGTCTTTGGGGAATTTTGGAATAGCGATGAGAAGGCCAATAACGATTATCTAGAAAATATTGACTACCGCTTTGACCTAGTCGATGTTAAACTTCATCATAATTTATTTGATGCCAGCAAATCTGGAGCAGACTATGACCTGCGAACTATTTTTGATCAAACACTTGCAAAAAATCATCCCGAATCGGCTGTAACCTTTGTGGACAATCACGATACCCAGAGAGGTCAGGCTTTGGAGTCTACTATCGAAGAATGGTTCAAACCAGCCGCCTATGCTCTTATACTTCTAAGAGAAGCCGGATTGCCCTGCGTCTTTTATGGAGACTACTATGGCATTAGCGGAGAATTTGCACAAGAGAGCTTTCAAGAGATACTGGATAAACTCCTAGACATCCGTCTCAATCTGGCTTATGGTGAGCAAACCGACTACTTCGACGATGCCAACTGTATCGGCTGGACTCGTCAAGGTAAGCACGATGGTCAGCCAATCGCTGTCCTTATCAGCAATGCTCAAGCCGCTAGCAAATCCATGCTAATCGGTCTAGAATGGGCTGGCAGAGAATTCAGCGATTATCTAGGCAACAGCTCTCAAATCGTAACTATTGACGACCAAGGCTGGGGAGAATTTCCTGTGGAGGAAAAATCAGTCAGTGTTTGGAGTGCTAGATAAGTCACAGAAAACATATGGAAAAAGAAAAATAAGACCGAATTGGCCTTATTTTTTTCTTCTTTCTTTCTTGGAATGTAGTAAGCCAAAGGAAGCCAAAAGGCTAACGACTGCTGCTCCCAAGAATGATGAAGGTGCACTACCTGTATTTGGTAATGTGTGTTTGGACACTCGAGACAGAACCGGACTAGTCTCAGAGTTTTCAACCCTTGCAGGACTCTTCTGCTCAGATGTTTCTGTCCCCAAAGCTGTCTGAATGTGCGTTTTTGGCTTGTAAACATAAGTACGAACGCCATTGGCATCTGACACTGAAACAAAACCATACTCCTCAATAGTCTTAGCATCTAGCAAACCAAATTCCTCAGCTGCTAAAGGTCTTCCTTCTACATCTACAAAGCGAGTGATTTCGATAGAAGGCTTGTCCTCAACCGGAGCATCTTTCGGTACTTCATGCACACTGGCACGATAGACATGCGTACGAATGCCGTCCTCGTCACTGCTGGATTGGTAGTCATAACTAGCGATAGTCTTAGACGCCACCAAACCACGTTCAGGATCTGATAATTCTTGACCTGATTCATCGACAAAACGAGTCATTTCCATGACTGGACGCTCTTCGCTTGGAGCATCTGACGGTACTTCATGCACGCTGGCGCGATAGACATGGGTGCGAATGCCATCCTCCTCAGTACTAGACTGGAAATCATATCCTGAAATACTCTTAGAAGTAACTAAACCTTGCTCAGGAGCTGATAATTCTTGACCTGATTCATCGACAAAGCGGGTCATTTCTAAAACTGGTTTCTCTTCTCGTGGAGCGTCTGTCGGTACTTCATGTACAATGGCGCGATAGAGATGAGTACGGATGCCGTCCTCATCAGTAGTAGACTGAAAGTCATAGCCAGAAATACGCTTAGATGCCACCAAACCTTGCTCAGGAGATGATAATTCTTGACCTGTTTCATCTACAAAGCGGGTCATTTCCATGACTGGCTTGTCTTCACTTGGAGAGTCTGACGGTACTTCATGCACACTTGCGCGATAGACATGGGTGCGAATACTGTCCTCGTCACTGCTGGACTGATAGTCATAGCCAGAGATTGTCTTAGACGCCACCAAACCGCGCTCTGGATCTGATAATTCTTGACCTGATTCATCGACAAAGCGAGTCATTTCCATGACTGGACGCTCTTCGCTTGGAGCATCATTTGGAAGTTGGAACTGATTGAGTTCATATTTATAAATGATCTCTTTGGTTCTTCTTGCTTCGTACTCTCCCGATTCAGCATCATAGGCAGTTAGTCGAGATTTATAAGTATAGAGCTGATTCTTATGGGAAATAAGAGGTTTAGGGCTGACTGTGTATCTAGTCTTACCTGGTTGCTCATCCGTAATAGGGTTAGCAATAGCATGACCCTGTTCGTCTTGATAACGGACAAGAACCTTGCCAGGTTCCGTATCTCTCTCATTAACCTTCTTAACACCTGAAACTTTAAAGACGAAGCCTTCAGCTTTGACCGTTCTAAATGCTGCATCTATGCCCTTTTGGTTAATTTCTAAGCCAAGTAATGTCTTACCTCCCCTGTGAAAAGTTGGTTCAACAGATTTAAGTCCACCATCAGGCGTCTCAATTAAATTATGTACACCCTCAATTTGGATCGTATAGTCTCTATCGATATAATAGCGAGTCCTGTCATGAGGTTTCATCAGATACAGTTTGTAGTGGAAGGTTTTAATATTGTTTTCACCAAACCAAGGTGGCATTACAGTCGGATTATTGCCCAGCCAGTCGATATACACTAGGTCGTTATATTTTTCTAATCCCATACGATCTAGTCGAAAAATTCTACCAATTTGAGACTCAGTGAAACGATAATTGAGTTGTCTCCATGGTGCATTGGGTTCTCTATAACCAAAGGCTAATGGATCCGTATCTCGTGTATCAAGCAATCCAATCTTTAGATTCGTATTGTAATTAGGGACATCAAAATCAATTTCCTTTTGATTAATAACAATTTTCTGAAAGTACGGATTAATAGGTACTCGTTCAGCCAATCTCCTTTCACTAGGATACGCATCAACTCGGAACATATCTGGATTTTCAGAATATATTTGCCTTATCTCTTTCATAGATAAAATCCTACGATCTGACTCAGGCAGATATTTTCTAGAAAAAGCTTCTTCATAGGTTATCCCATCCCATTTTGATGGAGTATACGCTGTCCTCAAAAACACTCTTTTGGGCATAGATTCATCAACTGTCAAATCCAATTCGGAGCGTGGAATAATAGCTTTTGGTATCTTGGCTACTTCTTCTGGAGTCGGATTTACATTCAATATAGACTCCCACTTATTCAAAAAGAAGAGTGCTGTATTATTTTGAATAAATGAATCCCAACTAGATACTCTTTTTGATGGAACTTGTCTAAAATCCTCATCTTTGACTAGATTTAAATTTTCAACTTCCTTTAAGTTAATGTATTTAAAGACACCATCCATCTTACGGATCGCATAAGCATGATCATACTTTTTAGCTGCTTCTTCTATTTGCTCCACCGACTGTATCTCTGGCATGACAGATGTCATGGTTGCAGCCTTAGTTATTTCATAACTCTCTTCCTGAGTATGATAGTCATAAAATTCTTGAGCTAACTGTTTGATTTCAGGCGTGACTTGGGCTGCTCCCTTCTCTCCTTCTTCTGAGATAGTCAGACCAGAAGGTCCCTCTGCTGGTGTATTTTTGATTGTCCCATCATTTGGCAATTCTTGATTGACAGGAGGTGTGGCTTGATTATTCTGGACTTGATTCCCCTCTGTTTCACTACTTACCTCCTCTGCTTGTACAGTCACTGCCATTGTCCCAGCAAGCAGCAAGGACAGAGGAATCGGGACTAATTTCATTCCCATTTCTACTTTTTTCCCTAAAGTCTTTTTCATCTTCTTCTCCTTTTAATCTCCTATTTTAGATAATTTAAAAACTTTTTCCCATAGATTGACTAGTAATTCTTTGTGATAGCGATTGGCAAGTTCTTTGGATCTTACCGAAAATCCCCTCCATTCTTTTTCTCCAAATTGGCTAAACTGCTCCAGATGAGCAATATATTGATTAGCATCATTTTGCGGTATCAGCCAGCCATTCTCTCCATGCTTAATATAAGCCTGATTGGCATAACGGACATCCAGACCTATCAGAGGCAGGCCATTGACCAAAGCCTCATAGAGCGATGTCGCAAAGGCTTCCGATAAAGAGGTGCTGATATAGGCATCATAAGCTTGATAAGGTACCTGAGACTGATAACCCTTAAAATGAACTATGTCTTCCAAATCATTGAGCTGAACTACATCTTGAAGCATGTCCATGTCAGGACCATCTCCATAGATGTCAAGAGTAAACCGCATTTGACCTTTAAATTTTAATAAAGCCATGATTTTCAGCAATAACAGAACATTTTTTTCCTCAGACAAACGACTGACTGTCACCAAGCGAATCTCCTTAGGATCAAATACTCTCTCTCTTGGATATTGGACCACTTGATTTGCATAGGTTGTTGGAATAAAGAGGGCCTGATCCCTCATCTTTTGAGGCAGATAAGCCTCTTGGCCTTCCCCAACCAAAATCAAAGAGTCTAATACATCCTGATCCAGCAAGCCCATCACCTTTTTATTTAACTCTTGTCCGAGGGCAATCATATGATCCTGATGAAGGACGCGACCTACATGAAAATCTTGCTCACGTCTCAAGAGAATATTTTCAGGAATATCCAGACGCTCCATCATCAGCCAGTCTTCTGGCTCAAGCTCCTCCTCAGCAAACTCCTGAAGACTCCTACCAGCTAATTCTAAGCCCAGAAAACGGACTTTAGTCCTATCAATTCCCAAGGCTTCATAACTATCCAGCACAAGCTGCCTAGAAGAGGCATTAGCATATATATCTGTATCCGCTTCAGAAACCCACAATTCATAAGGGACTTTCATTTCTTCAAAAAGTTCAAATCGATTGCGGAGAGCTATGTCAATCCCAAACGCCCTAGCACGGATACAAGAATCCACACAAACTACTTTCATTTTCTCCCTTTTAACCTAAAGTAATTCTATATACGAACATAACATATTTTTAAGAATTATACCAATAATCTGAGCAATAATTTTAGACAAAATCATCCTTTTTGTTCAACCAAGCCACTTCTTAGATAAGCATCCACCATACGCTCTGTCGCAACAACTGAATCAATATGGGTACGCTCATAAGAGTGGCTGGATTCGATACCTGCACCTAGCAGAGCATGCTTGACTTCTGCTCCTGCGCTCATGGCTGCAGAGGCGTCTGATCCGTAAAATGGATAGATGTCCAGTTTGTAAGGAATGTCCTGCTCCTTAGCCAAATTTACCAAATGCTGGCGGAAGCCATAGTGATAAGGTCCTGATGCATCCTTGACACAGATGGAAACCGTATACTCATCTGTCTGCTGGTCGTCACCCATAGCCCCCATATCAACCGCCAAATACTCCACCGCTTGCGCTGGCAGGCTGGAATTAGCCCCATGACCAACCTCTTCAAAGACACTGAAAGCAAAATGAGTCGTCACCGGCAGCTGAATATTTTCCTCTTTATAAACGCGCAAAAGATTGAGCAAAATAGCTGCGCTGACCTTGTCATCTAGAAAGCGTGACTTGATAAAGCCTGACTCGGTAACAGTGGTACGCGGATCAAAGGAAATAAAATCTCCGACTTCGATTCCTAAATCCCGCGTTTCTTTCTCACTCGTCACCTTTTCATCCAAACGGACTTCCATATTGTCCTGAGTCCGTTCAACCGTCCCAGCATCTTTGTAGACATGGCAGGAAGTCTGGTGAACTAAGATAGTCCCATTGACGGTCTTGCCACTGCTGGCCATATGGACCAGACAGTTTTCTCCTTCAATCATGTTCCAAGGGAAACCGCCAATCCGATCCAGCTTGAGGCGACCGTCAGACTTAATAGCCCGAACAATAGCCCCCAGTGTATCCACATGGGCAGTCACTACCCGATGCTGGGCGTCATTTTCCCCCTTAACCACGACATGGACGCCGCCTTTATTGGTCCGAACAGGCTCATAACCTAATCCTTCCAGCGTTTGTACCAAATAGTCTGCAACCTCAGACGTAAAGCCTGTTGGGGAAGGAATAGCCGTTAATTCTTGTAAATATTGAACTGTTTGATTCATGTATGTCTCCTCATCGTTTTTCTTTATTATAGCACAAAGAAAGCCTGAGCAAATAGATTTTCAGCAGGCTTTTAATGATTCTGAGAAATTATAACACCTCAATTTCTAGCGCTGTACTGCTACTCTTTCTCCTCCTGGACTTCAATCTTTTGCAATTCCCAAAAGAAGAGATTGCCCAGAAAACCTAAGAGAAAAAGCAAGAGAGGAATGGCATAAGGTGCTAAGGGATTATAAGCTTCTCCAGCACTAATTTTCATCTGAGGGCCATATGGAGCTATCAACTGATAATAATTAAGACCGCAAAACAAAATCGAAAAGAAAAAAATAGAAAAGTAAAGCCGATAGAGATGCCCTAGCAGCTGTCCTTTGAATAAATAAGTAACTTCTCCCATCAGTGTTGCAAAATTCATAACAGCAACTGCAAAATAAGCAATGACAACTGGAACTAATAAAAGAAAAAGGTAAAGATAACCATAAGCAACCCCCGGTTCTGGCTCAATTCCCCAATAACCGTACTGAAAAACCAGTAGATACAAAAACAGGGGCAAAAAAGGAATCACCCTAAACTTCTTATTTTTCATCAACATCTCCCTTTAAATAAAGAAACTTTTTCTTATTTTATTATAACAAATCTTCTTTATAAAACAAGAATTCACTTTTATTTTCAAGTATTCATTGACTGTAAAATCAAGCTTAGCAAATATTAGCCACCGTAAAAACATCCATTTGAATGACTGCTTGCTTTAGAGTTTATAAATTTAACCGTCAGTACATTATCAAGGATAGATGATGACAAAGACAAGAAAAAATCATCTCAGCTAGCTGAGATGATTCGTTTTGCTAATATTAATTAGCTTTTTTTGAAACGATAGACAAGAGCTGATAAAAGAATCAGAGCAAATCCTGCTGCTATCGCAAAGATAGATGTTTCGCTGCCAGTTTTCGGCAAAACTTTTTTGCCAGTTGCTGATCCAGTAACATCTTTTCCATCTTTATCTGACGAATTACCTGGGGTTCCATTTGTCGAACCGCCTGGTTTATCACCAGATGATGACGGTGGTGGTGTCGAACCTGAAGAAGGTGGTGGTGTACCTGGTCCTTGTGGACGTCTAGCTTCAAATGTCCATGTGCCTGTAAATTTGACATCTGATCCTGTAATAGTTTTACTATCCGCGTCATATTTGAGGAATTTCCAAGTACCATCACTTGCTTCAACAGTTTTCTTAGCTGGCTGAACCGCTTGAACGGCAGCACCGTCTGCATATTCAGTGGCATCTGTCGGCAACAATTCTGTTACCTCTGCTGGTAAGGTGCGATTCGGATCTGCACTTACAAATTCATAAGTCACCTTATATTTCGGTGCTGGAGTAAAATTCCATTTACCAGTAAATTTAAGGTCTTTATCTGCAACAGTCTGGCTATTCGTTTCCGCATAGCCTTCGAAAGTCCATGTGCCTTCAGTAACTGTAACACTTGTTTTAGCAGGCTTCTTAGCGTCTACATTAGTACCACTAGTGTAGCGATTAGTATCTGCTGGAAGCAAATCCGTTACTTCTTTTGGCAGGTTTGGATAGGCTGGATTAGAGCTGAGAAACTCATAGCTAACACCATAGTCTTTATAACTGTTGCTGAATGTTGGATTGTTACCTGCGATAGTAGCTTCCAATTTGCCATTGTTTTCAGTCACTGTGACAGTCACAGTATGTTCTGTACTGTCGTAAGTCACTCCAGCTTCACTTCCAGCTACTTCTTTCAGCTTGTAGGTATAAGTCCCCTCTTTATCATAGGTGATTTCAGGAAACTTGATATTACCATTGGCGTCATTTGTTGCTTGATGTTCTACGTTATTTCCGCCAACCTCAGTCAGTTTGAAAGTATACTTTTCAGCTTCAAGTGCTTTACCATCCAGAACTTTCTTAGCGGTAATCGCTGCAGTTGCTGGCTCTAACTTGTATGTATTAGTGAAAGTCTCACGGTCATAGGCAACAGTTGCTGTCTTAACGCCGTTATTGTCTGTTACAGTAACAGTAACATTGATGTCTGAATTGGCATCGTTTGTCACACCTGGCAGATTGCTTGCTCGTTCACGAATGACGTAGTTAAAGGTTCCTTCTTTTTTGAAACGAAGTTTCTTAAAGGTTACGGCACCAGCTTTATTGGTTACCGTTTGAACAACTTTATCGTTGTCATCCTTATTGATCAAATCAAAAGTAAATTCACCATCTTCCAAATTGCGGCCAGTCAATTCCTTTTTAACTTTGAAGACAACTTCATCAGAACGGGTACCTTCGCCAACACCATCAAGAGTTGTCAACGGTGCGAATGGTCGTGCTAGCAAGTCAGGCATCTTTTGCCCATTAGATGTAACAGTTACATCGTTAAAGGCTTTTTTGGTTACCTTATCTACTGGCTCAGTCAAACGAGTCCGGTAAATAACATAAATCCCTCTTCCATTCAATTCCCCAGCATTAACTGTGAAATGATTAGAATCTGTAATTGTCACAATCTGGCTAGGATTAAATGATTGACGTGTGCCAGAAGCACCTTCCCACTCAGTAAAGTAGTAACCTGTAATCCCTGTATCTTCATCCAGTTCTTGGTCTTCTGGAATAGCATCCTCAATGACAACTTGACCAAGGTCTTGGACATCGCGATTGACACGGATACGCCAGTTGACATAGTTAGGATCCTTAGAATCCTGAACACCCCACTTGGAATACCCCTGAGGTTCTTCATCAACCTTGATACGCTTCAGCCTATAGGTTCTAGCACCTGGGAAATTAACTTCTTGCTCTTGGTCATAAGGCATATTATCAGCCCAAACCACTGTGAAAGAAGATTGAATACGCTTGGTATCTGGCATTTTCGCAAAATACTCAGCATTTGTGACAGTAATGGTCGCTGTATTGGTAACAGGATCTGTCACCAACTTGGCAACAACAGTACCATCCGGTGCACTTATGTTTTCCTCCAAAGTTCGCTCAATTTTGAACTGTGATGGAACACGATAAACCATGGTATCACCATTATTTAATACTTTGCTATCTGCAAATGTATAGGTCGGAGCAATGTAAAATTTACCTTCACCGTATCCTGTATCCTTTAAAGGATTAGTATTAATGGTAACATCTGTAGTTAGCTGATAATCACTTTCACCTAACTCTGCAGCAGAAACCCTAGGACTTGAGCTTAACAAGGGAAGAAAGGTTGATACCAAAAGCAGCAAAGTCATCAGAGCATGAGACACTTTATGATAAGTTTGTTTCACCTTGAATGCGGTCCTCCTTCTTTATATATTTTATTTTTGACAAATGCTGGCAGGCACACCATCACCTGTCTACCCCCCTCATTTTCAGTTGATTCTAAATCAAGATTTATTACCAAACTAAAAATGAATGTGTTTGTATATGATAAGCAAATATGACATATACATATCAATTATAACATAAAATATTATAATTGACTCTTTGTGAACTACTTTTTTTAGTGGCAATTATCTATTCTTTGTCTACTTTTATTGCAAAATAGTTACAAAAAGTTGATTCATTCTTGCTTGGATTAATTATTATTAATTTATTAGAAATAGATGGCAAAAAAATACCTAGACTTTTTATAGTCTAGGTATTTTTAAAGGTATTTCTGAAAAACATTTTGTCGCTTACTTATTAAAGATTGATTGTCTGAAGTCGTCTGTTTCACGAAGATAAGCATTATAAATCTTCTTCTTGAGCAGGTTGACCCAGCTAGCATCAACACGGCTAGTTGCATTGGTAATGTTGCTCACATCCTCTGCTACTGCTGCGTCCATCAGCCTTTGCATATCTGCATAAGAGCGAATGGTTACTTTCTTAGTACTGTTTGGATTTCTGAGTTCGTACTCAATGGTGATTGGTTTGAGCTTGGTCAGCTGATTAATCCGCTCTTGGTACATAGCTTTCTTGAAGGCTACCCAAGAGTCATATTCACCCTTGAATACATTTTCCAAGACTTTCTGGTCTGTTATCAGACCAACATCTCTTCCGGACCATCCATCCCATGTTTTCTTACCTTCATCAAAGGCTTCCTTAGAGTACTTACCAGAAACATAAGGGACAAATCCTTCATGGTAGCCCTTGGCTGCCAGTAACTCGTAGGCTGTGCGGCGGAACATGACATCACCCGGCGCTCCATTTGGATTGCTCAAGGCTGAGTAGATTGGTGAGAAAAGGCTGAGACTGAGGTAGCCATTTCGGCCATATTTCCCACTATCCTTGTTCTCCCGACGAGTGATAACATCATTTTCAATCAGGGAGTTAAAGGTCTTCAGCTGCTTGATTTCTTCAGCAGTAAAGCTTCGCGTCTGGTTACCAGCATGAGTCTCCTTACCATACTTATCTGTAACATAGTAATTCTCCATCTTTCTGAACCACTGAAGCTTGGCATCATCACTCTGCTTCAGCATAGAGGTACCTTCTAGGTAATCTAGGGTGTAGATCATGTCAAACATACCATGAACATAGTGTTGCAGGTCTTCTGCATTTTGAACGCGTTCCTTGAAGTTATATGTGTGTAGACGCGTCTTAGAATCCTTGTCCACCTTGAAGAGGGTATTGAGTGTAATGGTTGCCTCATCTGCACTTGGAGTGGACTGCAGGAGTCCGCGAGCATAAAGCTCAGCTCCCAGACCTTCGCGGCGGCCATTGCCCTCAAAGTAAATGCCACCGTCAGAATTATGGGTCATTTCATGCGTGTAGACAGAGTTACCATAGTCTTCTAACAATTTAGCTGCATCAAAGTGGGTTACACTTCCTGTAGCATAGGCATTATAGCCCTTGCTAGGATACCACTTGCCGGCTGGTCCAAAGAATTCCTGCATAGCCAGTGATTTTTTGTCATTAGCTGGAGCCCAATATTTTTGACCATTCTTGTCAACCAATGAGAATCCATCGTAAACCAGAACAGAACGGAAGAGCTTGTCCTTGCTTTCATCGCTTAGAATCTTATACCAGAAGTCATAGTGATCGCGCTGGTATTCAGCTGTTTTTCTCACTCGGTCTTCGACAAATTCAGCTAGCTCTGCATCTGTCCGAACCCTGCCATTGGCATCAAGGCGATAACGATCATAAGCCCCCATAGAGATGGTAGACATATTAGAAATAGCATAGACACCCTTCTCAGTCATGGTCAAGAGCGGCAGAAGCATGCCCTTGTGTTCCCAATTATCAGCAGTAATCTTGTCGTAAACGCCGACAGAATACTTACTCTTACCCTCGGCTGCATCCTGAAGCTGTCTCGCTTCTGCAACATCCGACTTGGCCTCAACGATGTAGGCTTTTGTATTGGTCTTGAGCCATTCATTATTGCTCTTGTCCGGCAGGAAGAGCTGACGATAGCCTTCTAAGTAGTTAAAGAGCCCTCGCTTACCAGTCGCTTCAGAGAGCGAGGTATCATAAGCCATATAGTTATTCTTGGCTTTAAGATTATTAAAGCCTGACTGACCTAGTGAAATAATGGTATCCAGCGTTGAAGCGTTATGATTTCCAAAGAAGTCAAACTTATAGGCCGACAAATCCTTGACATTGATATTGTCATAGTTGATATTATACCAACGGTTGAGATAGGTCAGACCAAGAAGGAAGGCTTCCTTATTAGCTGTAATCTTCTGAGCTACATAGTCAGCGACGACATCGCCTTCAGTATTAATGGACTTGTCCATAGCCAGAACTTTGCGCAACTCTTCTGACAGCTTGGTCTTGACTTGATCAAAGGCGGTATCCAGATAGAGATCATCCAGAGAAGTGTCAGCATTCACGCCTAAAACAGTTCGCATAGTTGGTGAGTCAAGGACAACCTTGTTCAACTCTGGCAGCACTTGATTGAGAATTCTGCTATAGTCTGATAGGAAAGCTTCTGGTGTATAAAGGAGGTCTAAGCCGTTTACACTGTACTCTGCAATTGCCTTATATTTGAAATCTCCCTTATAGGTCAGATCCAGGTAGTCAACCGTATTATCCTCAAAGTGCAGCATCAGACGGTTAATTCCGGTCTTGTTGCTATTGATATCAGTGATAATCTGGTCACCTTTCATTGGAACAACATCCAGCAAGTACTCGGTATTGAGCTTGTGATTATCTGGAAGTTTATTTCCGTAGGCAACAATGGTTTCCTTATTGTAGAATGGCAGGAGTTTTTCCATGTTAGCATAAGCTATCAGACGGTCTTCTCGAGCATTCTTTTCTTGGGCATAGTTGACAGAATAAAGATTGAGATTCGTGTCTTCTAGCGTGGTTGTAATATCTAAGCTAGCCAGTTTCTCTTCTGCCTGTTCCAGAGTCAGTGTTGAAGTGACAAACTTATCATTTTCCAGTGTTTTATTTCCTTCAACGGCATATGCTTCTGTGATACGGTTGTTTTCATATCCCTGATCGCCAGAAATACTGTAAACATTTGTACCGCTGATGTTGCTGATGACATTATCAATTAAACCATTGAAGTAATTGGAGCCAACCACACCACCAATCTGACCATTCTTAGTAGAGTTTTGAATCTTTCCAGCTACATAAGAACGGCTGATGCGGGCATTGTTTTCTAAACGGCCAACCAGACCGCCGAAGCGTTGGTTGTTGGCTCTAGCGCCTGCTAGAATAGTCACATCTGCCCTGCTTTGGCTAATCAAGGAGTTTCCTCCCTTAAGATTGGCAACCAAACCACCGACATTGTATTCTTTGCCCTGCTTATCATTTGATACGATAGTTCCAGTAAAGGAACTATTGGTGATTTGGGTATTGTTAGCAATAACGACCAAACCTGCCACCTGCGAAGCATTTTCTTTTACTTCTACTCTACCTTGGACAGAAACATCTGTGATTCGAGCATTTTCTGCATTGCGGGCCAGGGCAGCTGAGTCATAAGTACCAACAATATTGACCTCTTTCAGGTCCAGATTAGAAATAGAGGAACCACTCTTGAGGTTTTCAAATAAAGGCTTGGCTAGATTATAAATCGCGTACTGCTTGCCATTATGACTACCAGTCAGACTGCCTGTGAAGTTTCCTTTGAGGTAGACATAATCCGCAGGTGCCAGACTAACCTCGCTAGCATCCAAATCAGCTCCCAGAACGTAGTTGCCAGCCATATTTTGTTTCATAGCGTCTACCAAACTAGCAAAGCTAGTGTAGACATTTTGTTGGCTAGGGACTGCCTTACTGATATAGAAGTCATAGCCAGACTTATAGCCTGTCTCACCTTCTTGTATCAGCTCAGGCAGAGAGACTGTTACTTTATAGACATCCCTGCCATCCTTATGGCTTTCCGCTATGCTGTGAACCGGTAGGAGCATTTCCTTAGATTCACTTGATTTGACTTTGACAAAGTAGTTTGACAAATCCGTAGGCATAGAGCTCATGGACACGACGCGCTTAAACTGGTCGTTTTCTTTTCTGTAAAACTCGACCGAATCAATATCTCGGAAGGCGATCTTCTTGTATTCCAATTCAAAATTGCGACTATCGGTTTCAAGGTCTGTGAAGCTGCCATTATCCAGTTCATAAGTCAGCTTGGTTTTTAGCGTATAACCTGTGTAGTAGTCTAAGTCGCCAATCTTCAGACTTCCTGCGAAATTGGTAATCGGAAGAGTGCGAATAAGCTGATCTCCCTGGTACAATTCTGCAGTCGCTGAACGGAAGGACTGGGTCTGGTCTTCCAGTCTATATTGGACTGTAACCGACTTATCCTCTGCATTTTCTGTCAGACTTAGAATGGAAACTATCGGCTTGACTTTAGGTACTCCATTTAGAGCTTCTTTGGCTGCTGTCAGGCTAGCAAAAGCTTGGTTGACCTGCACTTGTGTGGCAGTTTGATTGTTCAGAACTCCTTCTGCCTTGGCTAATTCGTCAGTATAAGCTGTCTGCTTATCTGAATCTGCATTTTTATATTTAGCATTTGTTTTAACTTTTGGATTTAAATCGTATTCGTTTTGAAGAGCCGTTTTGACAACCTCAAGGCCACTTAACTGTGCCTTGGATTGATTGATTTGTTCAACAAGCTGGTTGACTTCTGATTGGCTAGCATGTGATTGGATCAGAATCGCTTGACCTGCTGTCAAAGCAGTATCATAGCTAGACTGATGACTCTGACTATCGTTGAAATAACGTGCCTGAGCTTTAATCTGATCCGCTTCCGCTAAGAGATTGTGAAGTGGAATTAAATCGAACTCTTCTAAGGCTGCTGCTTTTGGTGCATCGTTCGGTACCATGGTTGGCTTAGCCGTACCAACTTTGACGACTTGCGTTACTGGAGCTAAGGTTTCTTCGTTGGACAACTCTTGACGGTCAACTTCTTGACCGTTGGAACTGTAGATGCGAGTCTTGATTGTTCGCTCGCCTTGCACACCTGGAGTCGCAATTTGACGGGCATCACGAACAAGTTCATCCGTTTCTTCTTCACGAATAGAGAAGTTAATCTTCTCAACTCGCGTTTCGTCGGTGTATGTTAATTGATACTCTGGCAAAGCCTCTACTTTTGGCGCATCGTTCGGTACCATATGCGGCTTAGCTGTTCCGACTTTGACAACTTGCGTTACTGGAACTAGAGTCTCCTCATTCGATAACTCCTGGCGGTCAACTTCTTGACCATTGGAGCTGTAAACACGAGTCTTGATGGTTCGTTCACCTTGCACACCTGGAGTGGCAATTTGACGGGCATCGCGAACTAGCTCGTCCGTCTCTTCTTCACGAATTGTGAAGTTGATTTTTTCAACTCTAGTTTCGTCTGTGAAAGTCAGTGGATACTCTGGCAAAGAATCTGCTTTTGGTGCATCACTCGGTACCATATTTGGCTTAGCAGTTCCGACTTTGACGACTTGCGTTACTGGAGCTAGAGTTTCTTCATTGGAAAGCTCTTGACGATCAATTTCTTGACCGTTGGAACTATAGACGCGAGTCTTGATGGTTCGCTCACCTTGAACTCCCGGAGTTCCGATTTGACGGGCGTCCTGTGGCAACTCATCGGTATATTGTTCCTCGATGTTGAAAGCTACTTTCTCTACGCGAGTTTCATCGGCATAAGTCAACTGGTACTCTAGCAAAGCGTCTGCTTTTGGCGCATCACCTGGTACCATGGTTGGCTTAGCAGTTCCGACTTTAACAACTTGTGTTACTGGAGCCAAGGTTTCTTCATTGGACAACTCTTGGCGGTCAATTTCTTGACCATTGGAACTATAGACGCGAGTCTTGATGGTTCGCTCACCCTCAACACCTGGAGTAGCAATTTGACGAGCGTCTTGAGGCAATTCATCAGTATATTGCTCTTCAATATTGAAGGCGATTTTCTCTACACGCGTCTCATCCGTATAAGTCAGCAGATATTCTGGTAAAGCATCGGCTTTCGGAGCTTCATTCGGTACCATGTGCGGCTTAGCGGTACCAACTTTGATGACTTGCGTTACTGGCGCAAGAGTTTCCTCGTTAGAAAGCTCTTGGCGGTCGATTTCTTGACCATTGGCACTGTAAATGCGAGTCTTAATCGTCCGCTCGCCCTGAACACCTGGTATTGCTATTTGACGGGCGTCCTGTGGCAATTCATCAGTGTATTGTTCTTCAATATTGAAGGCAATTTTCTCAACACGCGTTTCGTCTGTGTAAGTCAGCGGATACTCTGGCAAAACATCTGCTTTTGGCGCATCGTTCGGTATCATATGCGGCTTAGCTGTTCCGACTTTGACAACTTGCGTCACTGGAGCGAGAGTTTCCTCATTGGACAACTCTTGGCGGTCAATTTCTTGACCATTGGAACTATAGATGCGGGTCTTGATAGTCCGCTCGCCCTGAACGCCCGGTGTTGCGATTTGGCGAGCATCTCGAACAAGTTCGTCCGTTTCTTCTTCTCGAATTGTGAAGTTGATTTTTTCTACTCGAGTTTCGTCCGTGTAAGTCAGCGGGTACTCTGGCAAAGCGTCTGCTTTTGGCGCATCACCTGGTACCATGGTTGGCTTAGCAGTTCCGACTTTAACAACTTGTGTTACTGGAGCCAAGGTTTCTTCATTGGACAACTCTTGGCGGTCGATCTCCTGACCATTGGATCTGTAAACACGGGTCTTGATTGTTCGCTCGCCTTGCACACCTGGAGTCGCGATTTGACGGGCATCACGAACTAGTTCGTCTGTCTCTTCTTCACGAATGCTGAAGTTGATTTTTTCTACACGCGTTTCGTCTGTGTATATCAGTGGATACTCTAGCAAAGCCTCTGCTTTTGGCGCATCGTTCGGTACCATGTGCGGCTTAGCAGTACCAACTTTAACAATTTGCGTTACTGGTGCTAATGTTTCCTCGTTAGAAAGCTCTTGGCGGTCGATTTCTTGACCGTTGGAGCTGTAAACACGTGTCTTAATCCTCCGCTCGCCCTGAACGCCAGGAGTCGCGATTTGACGAGCGTCTTGAGGCAATTCATCAGTATATTGCTCTTCAATATTGAAGGCGATTTTCTCTACACGCGTCTCATCCGTATAAGTCAACGGGTATTCTGGCAAAGCGTCTGCTTTTGGTGCATCATTCGGTACCATATGCGGCTTAGCTGTTCCGATTTTGACAACTTGCGTTACTGGCGCTAGAGTTTCCTCGTTTGAAATTTCTTGGCGGTCAACTTCTTGACCGTTGGAACTGTAGACACGAGTCTTGATTGTTCGTTCACCCTCAACACCTGGAGTCGCAATTTGACGGGCATCCTGTGGCAACTCATCAGTGTATTGTTCCAAAATATTGAAGGCTACTTTTTCAACACGCGTTTCGTCCATGTAAGTTAATGGGTTCTCTGGAAGAGCATCGGCTTTTGGTGCAACGTTCGGTACCATATTTGGTTTAGCCGTACCAACTTTGACAACTTGCGTCACTGGGGCTAGAGTTTCCTCATTCGATAACTCCTGACGGTCAACTTCTTGACCATTGGAACTATAGACGCGAGTCTTGATTGTTCGCTCACCTTGCACGCCTGGAGTCGCGATTTGACGGGCATCACGAACCAATTCGTCCGTTTCTTCTTCACGAATGGTGAAGTTAACCTTTTCAACACGCGTTTCATCGGCATAAGTCAACTGGTACTCTGGCAAAGCGTCTGCTTTTGGCGCATCGTTCGGTACCATGTGAGACTTAGCTGTACCAACTTTGACAACTTGCGTTACTGGCGCTAGAGTTTCCTCATTTGAAAGTTCTTGGCGGTCAACTTCTTGACCGTTGGAGCTGTAGATACGGGTCTTGATAGTTCGCTCGCCCTCAACTCCTGGAATCACTATTTGACGGGTGCCTTGAATTAGCTCGTCAGTCTCTTCTTCACGAATTGTGAAGTTGATTTTTTCAACTCTAGTTTCGTCCGTGTAAGTTAGCGGGTATTCTGATAGCTCTTCTACCTTTGGTGCGTCAGCCGGAATCAGACTTGACTTACTTGTACCGACCTTAATAATTTGAGTGACTGCTGCAAGAATTTCTTCATCCGATAAAACTTGGCGATCAACCTCTTGGCCATTCGAGGTATAGATACGAGTGGTAATCGCCCGCTCGCCCTCAACTCCTGGTGTGACAATCTGGCGACTGCCTTCTGGAATCTCATCAGTATACTGTGCTTCGACGGAAAAATCTATCTTTTCTCTTCTTGTTTCATCTGTCGCAGTCAGTTCTAATTCTTGGGCTTGATGAACGGGTGCGTCATCTGGTGCTGTACCATAAGTTGTTAGTTCCGGAACTTCTTGGACTGGAGCGGTATCTGGTGCAATGCCAAAAGTCGTTGACTCAGGCACTTCTTGAACCGGTGCAGTATCGGGCGTTGTGCCATACGTTGTCAATTCTTGGACTTCTTGTACTGGAGCGGTGTCTGGTGCAGTGCCATAAGTCGTTAGCTCAGGCACTTCTTGAACCGGTGCAGTATCGGACGTTGTACCATAGGTCGTCAATTCGGGAACTTCATTCACAGGCGCAGTATCTGGTGCGGTGCCATAGCTGGTAAGCTCTGGGACTTCTTGAACTGGCGCTTCTTTTGGAACAGATTTGACTGCAGTAGTTCCAACCAACACAATTTCCGAAACTGGCTCTGCAGTTACCTGGTCTGAAACCACTTCGCTTTTTACAATTTCTTTACCTGCAATATAATTGCGAGTGACAACAGTACGTGTACCAGCGACACCTGCGCGAATGACCTGAGATTGCCCCTCTGCGAGCTCATTTGAATATTGGTATTCTGTTTGATAAGGCAGGACTTGGGTTTGGCTGCTTTCTTGGCTCTTGAATTCCAGTTCTGGTACTTCAGTAACTGGAGAAAGCCGAGCAAATTCGCGTTCTTTGGCAGCAATAATCTCTTTTTCTTGCTCTGTCAGTTTCTCTGTTTCAGTAGATACCGGCTTGTTGGCAGTACTCAGATTCCCAGAAAGACTAGCAAATTTACCTGCCTGCTGATCGACTTCAACAGCTGATAAGTCCTTTTGTGCCGTAGGAAGCTGATGACTTCCTGCTGCGTTCTCCTTGCCTTGTTCACCGCTTTTTAGATAGCCGACATACTCAAAACCAGCAATCTCTAAAGGCTCCGGCAGCTTATCTCCCACTGTCAAATTTAGCCTTTGATTGTAGGCGGCTAATTCAATATTGGTCACTGCAAATACAGAAGGAGCTAAGAGAATAGAGCCTAGACCCGTCACCAGCAAAATAGAAGACAGGTATCGCTTGCCATTTCGGCCTCGTGCAATTACTAAGACTGCTAAAGTCAGTCCAGCAGCTGCAAAAGTTGCTTCCCACAGACTTGAGTAGCCCGTCTTTGGCAAACTTTTTGCCGAAAGTCCCTGGGTCTTAGGACGGTAAACTAGATAATAAGCATCAGAGTTTTCTTCCACAAATTTTGGAAGCTCCTTAACAACTGCATTCTTCTCAGCTTCAGTCAGTTCAGACTCTACTACGTAGTGATACTGGACTGGAACGGTTTTTCCGGCTGAGACTTCTGCAGCCTCAACCGTGCTTATATTTCCCCCTATTGCGGTACTCAAAAAGAAGCTTCCGATAGTGGCAGAAACCAATCCTACTGATAACTTTCTAAAAGAATAGCGCTGGAGCGTATCGCCAGTGATTCTTTTTTCCATAATAATTCCCTTTTCTTCATATAATAATCTCTTAAAATTTTACAGAATTTCCTACAAAAATTCAATGCTTTTGCTTAAAAATATATCTTTGAAGGCTGAAATCTTTTGATTTTTGAACAACCTGAAAATAGTGTTCATTTTTAACTAAAAAAACAAATCTTCGGTTAGAAAATTTGCTTTTTAATCTATGTTTTAATTTGTTAATCAAGAGCTCAAATTCAACTCAAAGAGACCATACTCATGCTTGTCTCCTTGCAATTCTGCCGCATAGTGGCGCGTGACAGTTTTTTGATGAATCAAGGCCCCAATAGCTGAAGCTTGTCGCTTCTGCGCTTCTTTAAAAATCGGATAGGCCAAGGCAGAGCCCAACCCCAAGAATTGCTCATCTACTCCTAGATACATAATCGTATAACGTTTTGGAAAACGCTTGGTCCAAAAAAGCTTGGCTAGGTTAAGAGGAGTCAGTTTTTGATAAACCAGAGAACCGTAGTCCGGCATGGCAATCAGAAAACCAGCCAGCTTGCCCTCCTTATAGGCCAGCTTAACCATTGAAAAATCAAGAATATACTGGTATTTTTGAAAAATCTGACTGAACTTCTGACTAGAAATTGACCGATAAATCGGAAAATCTTGATAGAGACGATTGAGAAGCTCAAAAACCTGCAGCGAGGCTTCTTCCCAGTCCTTCTTTTTGGGAGAGCAAATGGTGAAACCCGCTTCTTCAAAAGACTCAAAGCGATGAGCCAGCTTGTCCTGATGAGTTTTATTGCTGACCTTGGGATAAAAATTGGACAGATAGCGCTCCTTGAGCTCAAAACCAGCAGACTGCCACAGCTCAGGATAATAGTCTGGATTATGAGGTTCTCCAGTAAAAGGAAGCTCCTCTGTTCCAGTCAGCTGCATTCGATAGCCCAGCCAAAAACTTGCCTGTACGGGACCTATTATCTTAATCGCTCCGAGACTGCGAGCAAAACCTGCTAAATGCTCGATAAAAACAGATGCAATCTGTTGGTCATTGATCGACTCGAAAAATCCCAAATAAGCAGCCTCATCCCCTGGATAGAAGGTCAGGAGGCCTCGAATACAAGGCCGACTGTCTACATAGCCAATAAAGCCATAGGTTTCTATGTCAGAACTCAACGGGTGACTGCCCTCAATCAAAGTTAGTTCTTCCTCTTCCGACTGCATGAGGTGATCTGGCTGGTAAATCTGCTTGGGCAGGGCTAGAAAATCGGCCAGCTCTACAGTATTGGGTTTGACTGGTTTAATTTCCAGCATGGTCTTCCTCCTTGATTAGTCGAATCTTGCCAGTAAGGCCATCCATCTCAATCCAGTCACCATTTTGCAGCTGGCTGCAGGCGCCTCTAACATTGACAATGGAAGGAATACCTAGCTCGCGGGAAATAATGGCCGTGTGCGAGAGCAAAGACCCCTGCTCGGCAATGACACCCTTGGCTTGGGTCAGAAGATAAACCCAGCCCGGATCGGTCATCTTGGTCACGATAATCCGGTCCTGAGCAGACTCAATCTCCTGCACATCTTCCACGACCAAAACCTGAGCCTTAACGCAGCCAGGTGAGCAGCCAATCCCTTGTAAGGCTTGATTGCTCGTATTATAACTGCTGGTGCGGTTTTGCGGTTTCATATATTTCTCAAAGACTTGTCCAGTAAAAACATAGCGACTAAAGGTTGGCAGTTCCTTGTCAGCCTCCAACTTCTCCCGACGCTCGGCTATCAAGCCACTAACATCTCTGGGCTTTCTGGTCAACTCAAACAATTCTTCCTTTGTCAGGTAAAAAACATCGTCAGGCATAGCCAGCAGCCCTTGCTCGGCTAATTGCTGCCCCAATGTTCGGAAAATCTGCCGCATCATACCGTAGATCCGTGTGCGGTTTAAGCGTGAGCTTTCCCGATATTTAACACCAGCCATGGCTCGCTTGCGAAGAAAATTCGCCCACCAGTCTGATTTTTGCTCAGCTTCTTCAAGTTTCTGAGGAGCCAACTTCTTCTCCTCTTGCTGGCACATTTGCAGCAGGAGCTTGAGCAGACGCTCTGGATGCGTTCGGAAGGTTGATGTTTCTAACTTCAACTCTTCCGGAGCCCGATCGCCAAATTCATGGATAAAATGGACTATTTCTTGAACCAAAGGATGCTGGCGACTTAGAAAGACTGCTGAGCTTTCAGTTTCCATAGCCTGTCTAATATCTGCATTTTCTTCTGCTTTCAGCTGAGCTGTTAAAGCCTGCAGAGCCAAAGCCGGCCTCATACTTTCAATCTGCTCAATTCCTGCAATCTCAGCCTGAACAGCCCCGCCGCGACGCGACTTCTTTAGCAGTCCAGTATAGACAAAAGCATAGAGGTCATTGACTAGCGTAATGTCCCAGTGAGCCAGAATATCCTCTTTTAGCTTGCTGACCAAGGTAATCAAGGTCTCCGCATCTGCATCAGGAGAAAAGCTCGCTTCGTATTCGCGCTGAATCTGGGCAAACTGCTCTTCTAATTGCCGCATTTGCTTGGGAGCCGTCCAAAACTCTCGGATGATTCGGAGCATGATTTGCAGGCGTTTGAAAGCGGACAGGTGCACTGGCATCTGAGGCACCTCCGTCTCTCTCACTCCCAGCATATCCTGCCAGATAGGAATGATTTTCTTAGAAAAAGGCAGAAGCTGCAAGAGCTGATACCAGCTCTGAATCTGGTAATAAACACGACTATTGACCGGCTGCAGCATATTTTGAAAAGTAGCTTCATAGGCAGCCAACTCAGGGGCACCCTTGCCAACCAAGCGCTGGGCCAGACTGCGGAAAATGCTAGCATAAGCCTCTTGGATAAAACTAATAGTCAGAGGGCTAGAAACTCCCGGATAACTTTCAACAATATTGCTATTATCCAGAATAATCTGCTGTCCCTCTGGCAAGGTGGTAATAGGTCGTGCTTGCAAGAGATAGAGTTGGCCATTGGCGAAGGTAAACTCCATATCCATATAAGGTCCGAAAAGCTGACTCACCTGACCAGCTAAAGATTGTAGCTCCTTGAGTTGTTCCTGTGATACGTCTGGTGAGTCCTCCGTCTGCTCTGTATAAAAGAGCTGGTCCTTGGGATGGAGGGTCACCATTGTCGTAGGAATCTTATCCTCAACAACCTTATTGCCCAAGCCCCGACCGATAACAATGATATGCTCGTTCAGAATGCCCTTGGGATTAGCTGTGAAGTAAATCCCAGACAAGTCTCCCTCCTGCATGACCTGCACAAGGCAAATCATCTGTGCTTGCTTCAACGATAGGCCTTGCTCAAATAAATAACTAAGGGCTGACTCCTGATAAAGAGAGAGCAAGGTCGCTTGAATAGCTTCTTTAAGCCCTTCTGGCTTCACATTGAGCTGGCTCTCAAACTGACCGGCAAAGGATGAAGCCTTCCCATCCTCAATGGTTGCTGATGAGCGAACCGCAAAGCGACAGTCTGTCTGAGAAAACTCCTGATGAATCCAGTTTTCTGCTGCTGTCAGATCTTCTTGCGCAAACTGCTCTTTAGCCCAGTCCTGCAATTGCTGACTGAGCTGAGACAAGTCCAATTCTCCAGCCCGATAGGCTGCTTCCATCCGCTCCAAGTCAGCAGAGCTGGCAGATTTTTGAAAAAAGTCAAAAGCAAACACTGCAAAGTCAGGAACCGGCAAACCAGTAGCCTGCATTTTCAGCAAATGATAGGCCTTGCCTCCGACCTGGTCAAGCCCTGTCTGCTTGATTTTTTTCATCAAAGTACCCCCATCAAGAGATAAACAGCAACGGACAGAACCATGGTCGTCTCCGTGATATAGGTATAGCGCTCCACCCGCTCCCGGATATTAAAGCGAGTCGGATCCTTGATAAACTGCTCAAACTGGACGGTCATCCAGATGACATTCAGCACCAAGACCACCACTCCGACATGGGAAATATTCCAGAGGAGAGCGAAATTGGTCAAGATATCCAGCAGAGTCACTACCTCGATAAAGCGAGTGGCTTTTTTGTAGCCAAAAAGCTTAGAATAGGTTACATACTCTGTCTCGTCTTTTGGCGCCCGAATCTTGCGGCAGACTTCCCAGATCAGACTTGGGAAATACATGGTAAAGGCTAGCAAGACGGTCGGCAGGGACAAGAGAGGCAGATTGTACTTGTAGCAGACAAAAGAAATGGTATAGAGATTCAAAATCATCATGACCGGATTATGGGTTACTAGAGCCAGTGGCAGAGAATTTTGAATCTTGTCACGCTTGAAGAACCAGAAAGACATGAGGGTCCCATAGATATAGAGGAAGAGGAACCAGCCGATATTGTTCATAAAGAGGACATTGAGCAGCACTGATACAGCTACGATAAAGCTGAGAGCAATAGCCAGGTCCTTCTTTTTCACCCGGCCAGAGGGCAGAGCTCGATGAGGAAAGAGGCGTCTATCAGTCTCATAGTCCTTAAAATCGTCCGCAATCCGCAGAATCATCAGAAAGACAAAAATCGTAAAAATTCCAATCAGTTCTTGATGGTCAAAGTGAAAGGTGGTCACTCCGTCATTGAGCAGGAGGACAAAATAAATCTCAAAAAACATGATGGCAGCCACAAAAAAGCGTGGCAGCAAAGGGAACATTTCCTTATAATAAACAGCTAATCGTTTAAACATAGCTTTTCTCCAATCTTTTCACCCATTTGAATCTGGGTTTCTATTCCGAGGTCTGAGTAAGTCAGGATATCCTGATCCAAGCGAATCGTGTCTGCCGGATAGAGGACAATAATGGTTGAGCCGCCCAGACCAAAGCACCCCTTCTCCTGTCCTCGGACCAGATGGTCTTGACCGTGATTGTATATTCTGCCGACCAAGAGCGCCCCTACTTCCATCTGCAGGACAGGTCCTAGCTCGGTATCTAAAAGACAGTATTCTCTTTTATTTTCTTTGTAAATAAGGCGCCGCTTCTGGGCTACATGTCTGACCGTATGCAGGCGTCCCTTGATTTTTCGTCTTTGGGTAATTCTGCCGGATTCAGCTACCAGATAGCGGTGCAGGTCTTCTACTCCCAGTCGATAAACCAGCGCTGTTCCGCCACTAAACAGCTGAGCCAACTCTTCATCCAGCAGTAAGTCAGCTAGCCTGTACGTCTGACCCTTAATTGTCAGCCGTAAGTCCTGACTAATGGTAAAAGCCTCTAGCTTGGCATCTGCCACTGCCAATACTTGACTGTCAGGACAAACTGGACGCAAATCAGGCTTGATTTTTCGCTTGAAGAAAGCCGCAAAGCTAGAATAGGGGCCACCTTCATAGTCAGCTAGATCCAGCTGATAATTTTTCACAAAATCTGCTATTTTCTTGCGAGAACAAGGAGTGTAGTCTTTCAAAGTCAGAAGATAAGACAGGCTAGGTCGGGTCAAGATAGGCAATAAGAAGCGACCCCAAGCAGTACCATAAAGCTTGTCTAGCAGACCCGCCTTGTATTCTGTCGGTTCCAGTATCTGGCCAGTCTTTCTTTGATAGACCTTAACCATGGGGCAGAACCCCCAGACCAATCAGACTTGCAACAGCTAGAATCGCAAAGACCAGATAGGCCAGCTTATTTGGCTTGGGAATACGGCAGTTGTAAACAAATAGGAAGGTCAGTAAAAGAGACAAGCCAAGCAACACCCAAGCAAAGAAACCAGGCGCCAGCCATTGACATACCAGATAGGTCAGAGGGAAAAAGAGGGCGCTGTAAGTGACGGGCAATCCGATAAAATAGGCCTCAGATCCTTCATCATGCTTGGCCAAGCGGTTAAAATGCGCCAAGCGCGTGACGGCGGCCAAGACATAGAGGACAGCCAAGATGATATTGGCCGCTCCCAAGGGCAGCTGAGTCATGAGGAGAACAGCCGGAAGAGCCGCAAAGCTAATCATGTCGCAGAGCGAATCAATTTCAATGCCGAAGCGCTTCTGACTTTCAGTCCGCTTCATCCGCCGCGCCACCACACCATCAAAAAGGTCACAGATACCGCTAAGGATAAAGGCCATCATGGCTAGTCGCAGCTGGGACTGAATGATGGCATAGACTGCCAACAGTGCAAAAGCAGCACCCATATAAGTCAGGATAACAGATTTGTCGTATTCACCAATAAACAAAGGTTCATTCTTCTTCATGAATTCTTATTTCTCCTCTTCTTCCATCTAAAGTAACCAGCATGCCAGTTTCTAGCAGCTGAGTTGCATTTTTGGCGCAGACAAGAGCTGGGATCCCGCATTCACGAGCGACAATGGAGGCATGGCAGAGAACCCCACCATACTCTGTCACAAGACCGCCTAGAATACCGAAAACATAGCTCCAGCCCGTATCTGTATAGCGAGTGACAAGAATTTCTCCCGGCTCAATCGTCTCAATATCAGCCAAATCCAAGAGAAGTCGAACCCGACCGGTTACCTGACCGCTACTGGCTGGCATTCCCGTCAGCAGAGCTTGACTATCATGGGCCACCTCTTCCAGGTTCATCTTTTTGTCGGTCAAATCGCCTACTGGCTCAAAATTTCGATAGGCTTGGCAATAATGCTGATTATCAGCAGCCTCTTCTTGAAGCTGATCGGCAGTTTTTTGCCCTTCCATAAAGGCAGACAGGCTTTCTTTCTTAATGTAAAAAATATCTTGTTCATTTTTAAGAAAGCCTCGCTTTTCATAGGCTCGGCCGAGTTTGAGGCTAATCTGACGAATGAGGTGGTAATAGCGCGTGGAAATATCCTTGAACTCCTCCCGCCACCAGAGCAAGTTCCTCAAGTCTTCGCTGATTTTTTCTATCTTTTTCTGCTTGGATCGAGATAGACGAGCCAAATCCAGCTCAGACTCTGAGCCAGGACTGAGCGAAGATTTGGCCGCTTGGTAGTAAGCAGGGTCAGTGATCAACTGTTGGACCGCTTTCAGAAGCTGATGAGGATCTTCTTCATAACTAGCTACTCGCAAGTCCAGCTCCCGTGCCGAGTGATAGCCAAAATCTTTTTGGAAATCCTGAACCTTGATGAAATCCGTTCGCTCAGGATATTTTGCAGCCAACTGATATAACTCTTCCACCGATAGCTTCAGCCAATCATCTGTCAGTTTCTCGTCTGCCAAAATAAGATCCGCAGCTTCTAGCATCCTAGCTAAAGGCTTGGTATGCGAAACATTTCCTAACTTGGCAATCAGTTGGAAAAATTCATCGACCGTCAGCCATTTGAGTAGACTGGTCTTTTTCATAGACAGCTGGACCGTATTGATGTAGGCCTGCCAGAAATAAGTTACCTCACTGTCTAAATAAACCTGATTTAGCACTAACTGCCAAAGACTCTCGACTTGTTGCAGCGGGGTTTGGTCGTTCAGTTCTCCTATTTCTTGATGAAGACGGGTAAATTGCTGGCGCAGCTCTTGCAGCTTGTCTGGTGCCTGATACAGAAAAGCCTTAGTTACCTTTTGCGTTTTCAAGGCTACCCGCAGGAAATTCAAGAGCAAGGCTGGACTTAATTTGCTGGTAAAACCTTGACCTTGGTAGTCTTTATTGACTCCCAGCTCATCATCAAAGTCTCGTTCAATATAGCCTGGAATCTGCTCCATGCCTTGCTTGACCACGCCTAAGTTCCAGAAAGGCCGAGCATAATGGAGACGCATCAGCGGCGGCATAACACCTTCAGGCTCTAGGCCAATAGCCAGCAAAAAGCTGGAAAGTGCCTCTTGCCAAGAATGGCGGTAAAGGCTCCACATCAGGTTGGGACAGGGCTGAGCCGCCACGCCTCCGTCCCGAAAATTCGCTGTCGTCCAGCGGCCACTGTCGATTTTAGTTGGTACTGTCGTGATGGGCCGAGCCTGTAGTAGATAGACTTGCTCTTGTACGGCACACCACTCAATATCCATCGGCCGACCAAAATACGTCACAATCTGCAAAACTTGCTCGTGCAGCTTCTGCAAGACTGGCAGAGAGATTTCAACATTTTCACACTGGCTCCAGTCTGGCTTGTACCAAGGAAGTGTCAGCTGTTCAGGATTAACTTGACCGCTGACTAAACTTTCAGCCGAGCCTTTTACATACTCTAATAGCATGGTCTGGTCTTGATTAGTCGCTACGTCTAGGGAAAAACAGACACCGCTGAAGTCAGGCTCTATCTGCTCCTGAATCAGCACGGCCATAGCAAAATCCTGCTCAGCCAGACCCTGACGATGCCAATAAGCTAGCGCCTCTGGGTTGAAAAGAGAAAGCAGACAAGAACGAATGCCCTGCTCAATTTCTGACAGTGTCCGGCAGTTGCCAATCGAGTCATATTGACCGGCAAATGACATGGCCTGTCCGTCTTCTAAAAGGGCACTGCTACGAACGATATAAACTTGATTTTCCTGAAAAAAAGCTGCTAACTCCTGTAGCCAAGCTGGCTCCAAGGGATATTGCAGCAAACGCTCCGCAATTTCCTCCTTGCCTAAATGAATTAACTCTTTAAGTCCTTCTTTTGAGTATTCTGGCAGAGCTGCGTTTAGCCAAGTCATTACTTGGTCCGCAGGCAAAATCAAACCCTTAGGAACCGAAAGCCCCAGTTGACATAGGTTGATTAACTGATTGATTTTACCGCCATAGACGGCCGAAGGCTCTTTTTCCAGCCATAGTTCTTTCATCAAAAACTCCCATATTACATACGATTTTTTCTAAGCTTAGCCCAGTAGAGCAGACGATTGACTCCTAGATGCGTGCCCGCCCCTAGGATTAGGATGCCCAACATCTTCTGCCAAGACAGAGGGATATAGAAAAGCAAGAAAATAATACAGCCAATCAAGGAATCAATCTGGTCTATCCAGATAAAGGTCCATTTCCAGGCATTCTCCGCCGTCTTGCCTTCTCTGATTTCCAAACGGCGCTTGATAAAACTATTGGGCAGCTCAAACAAAACATAAGCCAGCCCCAAAAGAGCCCCGAGCACCAGATTAAACAACACGGTATTTTCGTAGAAGGCATAAACCAAGTGCAGCTTCTCTAAGGTAGGAATACTCTTCAAGAGCAATCCCCAAAGGATCTGAGCCAAAGCTCCCCAGATAATCATGCCAAAGAAACCTTTCCAGGTCTTGTTAGCTCCAAAAAGCCTCTTCCCATCCTTTAAAATCAACCCAGCATCCATTGGTCGATAAGCCGCCTGCAGCAGTGAAGACTTGCAAAAGATCATATTCAGAACTCCAGCCAGAATGACCGGCATCAGGGTGATATATAAGGCAAGAATCGAATGCATACTTATTTCCTATTCTTTTTATGAAAATCAGCTTGAAAAGATTAAGAGACTTCTCAAACTTTTATGAATTCATTATATCATAAGTCTCTAAAGCCCTTACACAACAAACTGTCAACATCTGTCTCATCTGATAGTCGTGCAAAAAATTCGCTATTCTACATTCTTATTTCTTTTTGTATCTGTAGCTACCATGATTTTTCAAGATATACTAAGAGTTAGTAGCAACTAAACAAGATTATAGATAATATATCAATCACTCTTCCTTTTATTATAAAATGCTTTTAAAACTTTGTAAAGAAGAGCTTTATGATTCAAATTAAAAAACCAGCTTTTCAAGCTGGTTTGTCAGTTTATTCTCTGTCATCATAGCCATTTGGATGACTGGAATGCCATTTCCAAGCAGTTTCGATAATGGTTTCGATATTGTCAAATTTCGGCTGCCAGCCCAGAACTTTTCTGGCCTTCTCAGAGGAAGCAATCAGCGTATCCGGATCACCTGGGCGCCGCTCTGCTATTTCCAAAGGAATAGGATGGCCGGTCACCTTTCGAGCTGCTTCTACAATCTGCAGGTTGGAGAAACCAGTCGAAGAGCCAAGGTTAAAGGCATCTGAAGGATGGCCGGCACGTAGATGCTCAACAGCCAAAATATGGGCCTCAGCCAAGTCGAAAGGATGGACATAATCGCGTACATTAGTGCCGTCTGGAGTATCGTAATCATCGCCAAAGACGGCAATCTTCTCACGTTTGCCCTGAGCCACTTGCAGCACAATGGGCAGCAGATGAGTCTCTGGTCCATGGTCCTCCCCGATTGAGCCGTCAGGTTTAGCACCGGCCACATTGAAATAACGCAGGGCTACAAACTTAATGCCATAGGCCTGGTCTGCCCAGCGCATAATGGTCTCCATCATGAGTTTGCTCTCACCATAAGGATTGATAGGCTTTTGAGGAGTCGTTTCCAGAATCGGAACTTCCTCAGGAATGCCATAAGTCGCCGCTGTTGAAGAAAAGACAATATTTTTAACGTCGCATTCCTGCATGACCTCCAAGAGAGAAACCATGCCAGCTGTGTTATTGTCAAAATACTTGAGCGGATCTGACATAGACTCTGCCACCAGTGAAAAAGCAGCAAAGTGAATGACTGCATCGATAGATGGATGTTTGGCAAAGACATCACGCATAAAGTCCTTATCCGCCAAATCCCCCTCATAAAAGACCGCTTTCGGATGGACGGCTGCCCTATGGCCAGTCACCAAATTATCAACGACGACTACCTCTTCCTTGCCTGCCGCTACTAGACGGTCTACCATGTGCGAGCCGATATAGCCAGCTCCACCTAATACTAAAATTGCCATAAAACTTCCTTTCCCTGTTACGCTAGATTCATTATAACACATTTCCTAGGGCTGGATGCCGACGGATTGGACGAAGCGCATGAAAGCTTCCTGCCCCTCCTCTGTTCGCTTGTAAACTCCAGCATCTTCCAGTACTCGGCTGAAAATTTGTCCAACCGATGCCTGAACTACTCCTTCCACCGTCTCAGCAGTAACATCTGGATTCTGGTCTTTGAGTTGATTGGCCCACTCCTTATGATAGGCAGCAACCTGACAGTCTTCTCCCAGCAAGAAAAGTTCCACCTGCTTGAGTTCTTCCTTGAGTCGAGGTGGCAGAATAGCCAGTCCCATGACCTCAATCAAACCAATATTTTCTTTCTTAATGTGCTGGACATCCCTATGGGGATGGTAAATACCATCTGGATGTTCTGGCGACGTTTGATTGTCCCGCAAGACCAAGTCTAGCTCAAAAGATTCATCTTTCCTGCGGGCAATCGGTGTGATGGTATGATGCGGTTCACCCTCAGACTCTGCCAATACCTGCACACTCGGGTCAGAATAGGTCCGCCAAACTTGCAAGATCTTGTCAGCCAACTCAATCAACTGTTCCTTCTTCTCAGACCTCAGACGAATGACGGACATGGGCCACTTGACAATACCTGCTTCCACCTCATCAAATTCGCTAAAAGTAAAGCTACAATCCAGCTCTGCCATTTCCATAGGGAAGGTATGACGTCCGCCCTGATAGTGGTCGTGGGTCAGGATGGAGCCACCAACAATAGGCAGGTCGGCGTTGGATCCTGCGAAATAGCCTAGAAAGGTCTCAACGATGTCCAGCAGGCGTTCAAAGGTCAGCCGGCTGATGGACATAGGAAGGTGCTGGCTGTGCAGAAAGATGCAATGCTCATTAAAGTAGGCATAGGGCGAATACTGGAAGCCCCACTCCTGTCCAGCCAAGTCAAAGCGAATAATCCGATGATTGGCGCGAGCTGGGTGGTCCAAGCGCCCTTGGTAACCTTCATTTTCCATGCAAAGCTGGCAGGCTGGATAATGGCTGGTCTTTGCCTTTTTAGCTGCCGCAATTTCCTTGGGATCCTTTTCTGGCTTAGAGAGATTGATGGTGATTTCCAAATCTCCATATTCAGTCGGTGCTTTGAAAGCAATGTTTTTAGCAATGGCCTTGACCTTGATATAGTCATTCTTTTGACTAAGCTGGTAAAAATCAGCTACAGCTTGCTCAGGATTGGAGGCATAAGTCGTCCAGAAGTCCCGATTGAGCTGGCTAGGGGCAGGTGTAATCAAGTTCATGAGCTCAGCTCCGAGGATTTCGCGCGCAGTCTGACTATCCTCAATCGTATCTAATCGAACCGCCTCCTCGACCAGCTGGTCCTTGAGGTCAATCAATTCATCCAGATCAGTCTCAACTTCCAAAACACCTTCGCCCACTCGTGCTAAGACACGATTGGTTAGGTAGATTCGATCCATTTCCTCAAATGAACTTCCAGCAATGACTTCCGTGATAAATGCATCTAGAACTCCCTGACTCATTGATTCTCCTTCTTACTTTCTAAATAGTCTCTGACAGCATCTAAATCTTGAAAAACTTGTTCTGTTTTATTTAAGAAAGACTGTGCTGGCATTTTTAAGTCTGGAATACAAACAACTGGTATCCCAGCTCTATACGCTGCTTCAATCCCTGCTTCACTATCCTCTAATACTAAGCAATTCTCTGGTAAAACATTCAAATCACTACAGGCCTTTAAAAATATATCAGGGTAAGGTTTGCTTCGCTTTAAATCTTTTGCAAAAACTAGATGGTCAAATAGGGACAGTATACCATTACTATCCAAAATTATTCTAGCTCTAGATTCAACACTTGAAGTTGCTAGAGCGATTGGAATACCTTCTCTTTTCAAAAAAGCAAGCAAATTTTTAGCACCTTTTTTAAATTTACACCTTTGGCTAATATTCGAGCTTCCAGTTCATAAACTTTTTCCAAGGTTTGGTCAAAGTTCCAAGGTAAATCATAGGTATCTAAAAATCGTTGAACATTCTCCTCTTCCCTATGTCCACTGTATTCTCTAGAATATGTTTCTTCTGTAAAAGGAATTCCAAAATCTTTAAGCAATTCTTGATAAACTTTTAGAGAAATGATCTCAGTATCAGCTAATAAGCCATCTAAATCAAATATTACAGCGTCCATTTACTTCTCTCCTAGTCTAAAACTCGTGTCCCCGATGCAACTTCAGCGATATAGAAGCTTGGAGCGTATCCAACTACTTCCTCATAGCGTTTGCCAACTGCTTCTTTGAAAGATTCCACCGCATCCTTACCAACTAAAGCAATGGCGCAGCCACCGAAGCCTGCTCCGGTCATACGAGCCCCCAAAACACCTTCTTGCTCCCAGGCTGTGTGAACCAAGGTGTCCAGCTCTAGACCAGTCACTTCATAGTCATGCTCCAAAGAAACATGGGACGCATTCATGAGACGGCCAAACTTGTCAAGATCGCCTGCCTGCAAAGCTGCCCGTGCTTGCAAAGTCCGTTGATTTTCTAAAACAGCATGGCGAGCCCGTTTGAGACAATTTTCGTCCTCTATCAGATAGCTATACTCATCAAAGGACCATTCATCCAACTCACCCAAGGTTGCGATAGATAGCTTACGGTTCAGTTCTTCAACAGCTTTTTCACACTCAGCACGGCGCTCATTGTACTTAGAGTCAGCCAACTCACGTCGCTTGTTGGTATTCATAATCACTACAACATTGTCCTGGAGATCAAGCGGTACCAAATCATACTCGAGAGTATTGGTGTCTAGGTAAATAGCCCGCTGGTCAGCTCCCATTCCGATAGCAAACTGGTCCATGATGCCAGAATTAACCCCGATAAACTCATTTTCAGTTAATTTACCGATTTTCACTAGGTCCAGACGTTCCAACTGCAAGTCAAAGAGTTTCTCAGCAATGACACCCGTCAAAAGCTCTAGTGATGCAGAAGAAGACAAGCCAGAACCATTTGGAATATTTCCATAAACATAGACATCCATGCCTCGGTCAATTGTATGACCTGCCTCCTGCAGAAAATGCAGAACTCCTTTCGGATAGTTGGTCCAGTTATGCTCAGGCTCAAAGTGCAGGTTTTCCAGCGACACTTCAATAATCCCTTTTTCTTCAAAATTCCCTGAGAAGAATCTCAAGAGCTGATCGTCCCGCTTGCGAGCCGCTCCATAAGTTCCTAGAGAAATCGCAGCAGGAAAAACATGGCCGCCGTTATAGTCCGTATGCTCACCGATCAGATTGATCCGACCGGGTGAAAAGAAAGTGTGGTCCGCTTCTACTCCAAAGACCTTGGCAAAATCTGCTCGGACTTGCTCCTCTGAAATTAGGTTTGACATAAGCTAAACTCCTTTAAAACGAATAATCGATATTGTAATCGTTTTTTTATCTTTATTATAACTGTTTCCGAGTAAAACTTCAATAAATTTAGTAAAATTTTACTTAACAAAATATTTACTAAATTCTTCTTTGTTATTTACTAATTTTTGAGTTATAATTTATGTAGACAGTAAATTAAAAAGGATCAAATCAAATGGCTACTATCAAAGATATCGCCCAGACTGCTGGTGTTTCTCCCGCAACTGTTTCGAGGGTTTTGAACTATGACAAGTCCATGTCTGTCAGCGATGAGACGCGTAAGAAGATTTTCGATATCGCTGAACAGCTCAATTACCAAAAAAGCAAAAGGCAGAAAAAGACTGCACCTCAGACCCATCGCATCGCTATCGTCGAATGGTACACCGAGCTGGAAGAGCTGGATGATCTCTACTACTACTCCATCCGCTTAGGCATCGAAAAGAAAGCCCAGGAACTGGGCTATGATATCGTACGGATTTTCAACAACGACTCTCTGAGCCAGCTAGAACAGATTGACGGCGTCATTGCCATCGGAAAATTCAGCACCAAGCAAGTCAGGGAGCTGGAGCAATACAGTCCTGCCCTGGTTTTCGTGGATAGCGATACGCTCGACCAAGGCCACAGCTGTGTGACAACGGACTTTGAGCATGCCGTTACTCATGTTCTCCACCATTTTCTTCAGCAGGGCATTCGAGAAATCGGTATGATTGCTGGACGTGAAGAGACCGCAGACGGAACGACAAGTCTTGACGATCCGCGCTTGGCCTGCTTCTGCCGTTACCTTAGTGACAAAGGCCTCTATCAGCCGAACTATGTCAAGATAGGAAAATTCTCCTCAGAGTCTGGCTACCAACTAATGAAAGAGCTCATCAACCAGCAGAACGAACAGATGCCCAAAGCATTCTTCATAGCCAGCGATGCTCTGGCTGTCGGGGCCCTCCGTGCTCTTCAGGAAGCGGGAATAGCTGTTCCCCAAGATGTCCAGATTATTTCCTTTAATGATACATCCATCGCCAAATACGTCTATCCGCCTCTCAGCACTGTGACAGTCTTTACAGAGGAAATGGGCAAGCAAGCTCTGCAGATGCTGGACCAGATGATTAAAACTGACGAAAGCCTCATCCCTTACATGATCAAACTCTCTACCAAGCTGACACTAAGAGAAAGCAGCCATTAAGTTAGAAAGACCGCCTATGAAAACCTATGAAAAAATCTTTGACATCCTCAGCCAAGCTGACGACTATGTCAACGGCGAAAAAATAGCCCAAGAATTGGGCATTTCACGAACTTCCATTTGGAAGGCCATTCAAAAACTGGAGAAAGAAGGAATCCAAATCGAATCCGTCAAAAACCGAGGCTATCGATTGACAGCGGGTGACTTGCTGATTCCTGATTGGATTGAAGCAAATTCCCCTGTTCAGGTCTCATTTAATCCTGACTGCCAGTCCACTCAGATGGACGCCAAGGCTGGCATGGAGGCCGGACGCCCGGCCAACACTCTTTATCTGGCCGCTGCCCAATCTGCTGGCCGTGGCCGTTTCGGTCGTGCCTTCTTCTGCCCCAGCCAGGGCGGCTTTTACATGTCTCTCCACCTCAAGCCCAACCTCCCCTTCGACCAGCTCCCCTCCTATACAATCTTGACCGCAGGAGCTATCTACAAGGCAGTAAAAAATCTAACCCTTATAGAGGTTGATATCAAGTGGGTCAATGACATTTACTATCGAAACAAGAAAATTTCCGGCATCCTGACCGAGGCTACGACTTCTATTGAGACAGGACTCGTCACTGATGTTATCATTGGTGTTGGCTTTAATTTTTTCATTAGAGACTTTCCAGCTGAGATTAAAGAAAAAGCTGGCTCCCTCTTTGAAGAGAAACCAGCCATTAGTCGCAATGAGCTCATTGCCGAGATTTGGAAATGCTTCTACGAAAGTGACCCAGAAGAGCTAATCTATCTCTACAAGCAGCGTTCCTTGGTGCTGGGACGACAAGTGACCTTTAGCCAAAAAGGCATGGACTTCCAAGGTTTAGCCAAGGACATCTCAGACAGCGGGCAACTCTTAGTCCAGCTGACAGATGGTCAGGAAATCTGGCTCAACAGCGGCGAAGTCTCGCTAACCAGTTGGTAATCAAAAAATTCAATTTCAAAAGGACTGAGTCATGAGACTCAGTCCTGTTTTCATTATTTCGGTCCTAAATGTTTATCGATTTCATCCACAATCCGCCCCATGACATAGGAAATCTGCAGATTGCGCAGCACCAAAACTGCCCAGAAAGCAGCCATAAAATAGCGCCCCGCCATGATGGATTCATTGAAAAAATAGGTTTCTAAGGCCGTAAAAACAGCCATTACAATAAATTGTCGTCTATTCATAGTTTTATTATAACACGAAAGCCTAGAAAAATCTTTTTTTAATCCTCTTGAATGGTAATTTTTTCTGCTAAAAAGTCAAATCCCTCTGGAATCAGGCTTTCCTCTTCCTTCTCTTCAACCTCGGCCTTGCCATTGCGGCTGCGAGCCGAAAAATCCGCCCGAATTTTGGTCCACTCTTCTAAGGAAATGGCCAAAATCTCTGGTGAAAATCCAGCTGCATTACTGAGGATATTGCCAAACATGGTATTGAGATTGTCCCGCTTCATTGTCTGCTCAGCGTTGAAATTAGACTCAAAAGCTAAGATAGCGTGGCTTTCGTTGGCCGCCACCGGCTGCGATCCTGCCAGCAAGGCCCTATCAGCTCCAGCCAGACTTTCGATAATCTCGCCCCAAGCATTCTGCAGCTTGGTCAGGTTGCTGCGAGCCAGACTAGGATTCTCAACAGCCTCTTCTAGGATGGCATTGACCTTATTGCGGTCTGCTCGATAGCCCTTAGACTTCTGCGGTCGAATATCTGAAGTTTTGACAGCTGATGCAGGTTTCCCATTGCCATTAGCCAGCTGCTGTTTAAGACTATCTATCTCTTGTCTCAGACCCTTGATCTCATCAGCTAGATTATCCGGAATCACTGCCGCTACAGGATGGTTGCTGGTTTCTGCCAGTCGAATGGTCATCATTTCTGTATAAATCTTAGGCTGCAGGCTGTTCTTGATATCTGCCAAACTCTTGGTCGCCATATCAATCATGGCAAAGAGAGTGTCCTGCGGTGTCTTGAGATTTTCCAGAAAGAGCTCGCTGGCATGATGATTTTCCCCGCCAGCTTTGACAATAATCAAGTCACGCAGATATTGCAGGAGGTCCGTTACGAAACGGGCCATGTTTTTACCGCTATCAAAAATCAGATTGAGATTATCCAAGGCTGCTACTGCATCATGAGCAATCAAGGCTGCTACATAGGCGTCCAAGGCTCCTAAGCTGATAGAGCCAGTGATTTCTTCAGAAATGTCTGTAGTCAAACGATTTTCCTGAGTTAAGCTAAGAGCCTGATCGAGGATAGACAAGGCATCCCGCATACCGCCCTCAGCTCGACGAGCAATAATCTGCACACCTTCTTGCTCAAAATTAATGCCTTCCTGCTCCAAAATCCACTCAATATGCCCAATAATGTCCTGCGTCTTGATAGACTTAAACTCAAAACGCTGGACGCGCGAAAGAATGGTCGCTGGAATCTTATGCAGCTCTGTCGTCGCTAGGATAAAGACTACGTTTTCTGTCGGTTCTTCCAAGGTCTTGAGCAAGGCGTTAAAGGCCCCAGTCGAGAGCATGTGGACCTCGTCAATGATATAGACCTTATGCTTAGCTAGACTGGGTGCATAGGTAGACTTGTCCCGAATGTCACGAATCTCATCTACTCCATTATTAGAAGCAGCGTCGATTTCGATGACATCTTCAAGGCTCCCCTCAGTAATAGCCTGGCAGATATAGCAGTCATTGCAAGGCTCACCGTCCTTTTGATTAGGACAGTTCATAGCCTTGGCAAAAATCTTAGCAACACTGGTTTTCCCTGTTCCACGCGGGCCAGAAAAGAGATAGGCATGACTGATTTTGCCTTGCTCCACAGCCTGCCGCAGGGTAGTGGCGACCACCTGCTGACCCACCAACTGACCAAAGGTCTGACTGCGGTACTTTCGATATAAAGCTTGATACATTAGGCATTTTCTCCAAACATTTCAAAAATCCAAGTCGTTTTTTCAAGCAAAATCTGAACAAATTTTTCCAGATATTCCTGATCTACCTTATCATAATCACCCGTCAAGGCCGAGTCCAAATCCAGCACTCCCAGAAGACGACCATCTTTTACCATGGGTACCACTATCTCGCTTTTCGCTCTGCTATCACAAGAGATATAGTTAGCATGCTGGGTCACATCATCCACGATAATCGTCTGCTCTTTCTCCGCGGATTCCCCACAGACACCCTTGCCTAAGGCAATATGGACACAGGAAACACCGCCCTGAAAAGGCCCCAAAATTAGCTCATTACCATCAAAAAGATAGAAACCAGTAAAAACCGAATTAGGCAGCGCTTGATTGAGAAGTGCGCTAGCGTTCGACAAATTTGCCAAAGCATTGGTCTCACCCTCTAACAAGGCTTCCAGCTGAGCCAGTAAAAGTTGATAACTTGAAATTTTTTCTTTTGTATTCATAGAGTCTATTATATCAAAAAGCCGGTCTTTCAACCAAGCTTTTCTTTAATTTTGTTATTCAAAAATTCATCAATCAGTCTATTTACAATATCGGGTTGGTCAGCATTAGAATTGTGCCCCGCCTCATCAATCCATTGAACAGACTTCCCAGTATTTCTTTCATAGGCCTTCAAATATCGTATACAAGACCCTGCACGATCTTCTTTTCCACATATAGCCAATTGTGGACATTTTACTTCATAGGAAAGTTTCTTCTCCACTGCTTCTGAAAATATCTTATATCCGTATCCCGCAAGACGAGCATACCTTTCTTGATCGCCATCATAAATCATCATCATATCATACATCAGTTTTCTTCCATAGTCTGTTGTTGATACGCTTTTAGGGCCTGATTTCAAAAGAAATTTCCATGGATAGATTCTATAAATTGTCTCCATATTTTTTAAGAGCCACAATTCCATAGCTGTATAATACTTCCTTTGAAGGGAAGGTGAATCAATCGTAACAAGACCTTTTAATTTCTCAGGAAAAAGTTGAGCATAAACCTGTCCTACATATCCTCCCATTGACTGACCAATTACTATTGGATTTTCTATTCTCTCTTTGATAAATATTTCATCCAGCCAAGTTGCTAAATCAAATAAAGTAAAATCGAGACGAAATGGATAAGATGAAGCGTGTCCAGGTGCGTCCCAAACCAAGACTCTATATGTATCTTTAAAATATTCTATTTGTTTTTCAAATAACCTATGATCAGCAGTTAGCCCAGGTAAAAAGACAAGAGCACTTTGGTATGATTTAACAGCATCATTTGTCCAATAATGAATTATTCCACTTGGTGTTTCATATATTCTTTCAATCAAAGTTCAACACTCACATTCTAATTTGTTTAATCTAGTTTATCGCAATTGCACTCATTTCTCTTATTAGAGTTTCTCAAGTAGGACAACTAGAACATATATTCTGCTTACTTATCCTCCTCCAAAACCTTCACTTCTTCACCCTCCACAAGCACAGCTTGGCGATTATTGAGGGGAAGCAGATTCAGCTGGTCGCTGTATGTATCCAGAGTGGCCTGGGCACTTTCGACAAAAGGTTCTTCGCCAACATGAGGAAGAACATAAAAATCCACCTCGTTTAGTGCCCCTGTATCGTGCAGTTCTGCTGCAACTCCTTTATCGTCCATGAGCTTATTGTAGTCAATGTCTTGGGCTGTGATGATAGCACCAGCAGATTCGCCCACATAAACCATGCCATCCGCAATCTGTTCTTTTATCAAGGACAGAAGCTGCTTTTTCTTTAGTTCTTGCAGAAGGTAAAAAGTATTGCCGCCAGAGACATAGAGGAGTTTGCTTTGGATAATTTTGGTCTGAGCTGTCTCTCTATCACAAGCTGAAATATCTAAAATTTCTACTTGAAAACCCAAGTCGACAAAAGTTTGCTGGGCTTCGTCAATATAACCTCTGTACTCTTCTACATTTCCAGCCGTCGGGATAAAAAGCACATGTTTGCCCAATTGCTTTTTAGATGCATATTGTTTAAATAAGTTCTTAACTCCCGCAAAATATGAACATAAAAATAATTGTTTCATAAGATACCTCCTTATTTTTTAACAATCTTATAAAGAATCCATTGATCCTTTCTTTGACTATCGATGAGATGCAGGTCCAAATCTGTCAAATAGTTTTCCAGTTTTTCTTGCTTTGTAAAGTCTTGTTGGTAATAAGCTAATTTGCTCCATTCACATGCCAGTAGAATGGTTCCATCTTGCTTTAGTATCCGTTTAAGTTCTGTGAATGCCTGAGTTAAATCCGACCAATGAAAATGCGTCTGAAAGGCTGTAATCAAATCAAATTCCTCAACAGGAAGATTTGTTTTCTCAACATTTTTCACCTCGAAAGATAGGCCAGGCTCAGACAATTCTTCAGCTGATTTGATGGCTGTAGTTGAAATATCAATCCCCAAAACTCGACTATTAGGAAAATGTTTTTTCAAATATTTCGAGGATTCCCCATTTCCAACTCCAACATCCAAAATAGCATGAAATTGCTTCTTATAATCTAGCAGACTGACCGCCCAAACAACCATGGGCATATAAACACGATTCCACAATTTCATCATCCATAACCCAACAAAGCTGGACGGTTTCTTAGATTGGTAAATTAAGTAAGGAAAAGCTAGAATAATCAGAAGACCAATCATTGCTAGATAAATCATCTATTTTCCTTCTCATATCTTCCGCCATAAAGCTTTTTAGCTTCATCTGTATAGTTCTTGATAAAATCCGTCTTGGAGTCGGTATAGGCATCACGGTTGTGCTCATACTGTTTCCACAAAGACAGTTTGAGTTGTTCATAGTCCTTGGCTACAGCAGGATGCTCCTGTAGATAGTCTCTAAAGTATAGCTCATCATGATCGCCTTCATAGCGCAAATGCAGATGGAAAACCCGCTCCGCAAAACCGCTCGGTGTGTAACCTTTATTAAATGACATCCGCCCTTGGCTTTCTGACATGAGGAGATAACCATTTTGCAGCAGCAAGTCTCTCATTACCACCATATCTGTTTCTTTGGGAATTTCCAATAAGATATCCACTATTGGCTTGGCCCAAATGGTCTCTACCGATGTTGAGCCAATATGGCTAAGACGAACAATCTGATGTTCTGGCAAAAAACTCAAAAGCCGAAGCCGTTCCGTCTCATACCATTCTTTCCACTCATCCTGATGCTCTCTTAAAAAAATCGGAAAAAGCTGCCACAGCTCTTCCAGTGACATTTCCTCTAAAGATGGACTCATAAGCACCTCCTTAGGTAATTTATACAAGCGTTTTCTCTAGTTATGATTATAGGAAAAATACACATCCGAGTCAAACCTTTCACTTATTGAACAGATATTTATTTTTGTAATATTTTTGAAAAGTTTTAGTTGTCAAACAATCTATTTTTTAGTAGAATGATGTCGGAGATATATTATTTAAAAGGAGTTCTTTATGAAAAAGTTTAGGTTTGGCACTTGGCTTGTCCTGTCAGCCGGCTCTTTGTTGTTACTTTCACAGGCTCTTCCTGCAGAAAATGTTGCTGCCAATCAGAAGAACCAGATTAAGGTCCAGCTGCTTAACCATAGCGATGAAACAGCTATCGGGACTCTGGAGTTGAATGGAGAGTATCAGCTAAAGCTTGGGAAAAAGGACAAATACGGTCGGGCTACTGCTGCTCATGTACAAATGCAGGAGCAACACAAAGCCAAAAAGAAAAAGGAGACCAAGGTCACTTACAACCCCATCGGTTGGCACAATTACAAATTTTACTACGGTAATGGAGATGATCGGGCTTGGCTCATGAATCGCGCTCACCTGATTGGCTTCACTTTCAGCGGCCTCAATAACGAAGGGAAAAACCTCGTTCCGATGACAGCTTGGCTCAACTCTGGCAGTTTCCAAGGACTGGACGACAATAACCCAGATAGCATGCTCTATTATGAACATCGCTTGGAGCGCTGGCTAGAGGAAAATCCAGATTATTGGCTGGATTACAAGGTTACTCCGATTTACACGGACAATGAGCTTCTTCCTCGCAAGATTGAGCTCCAGTATGTCGGGCTCGACGCAGAAGGCAATGTTGTCAGCATCCAGCTAGGGGGCAAGGAAACAATAGACGAGGACGGAATGTCTCATGTCCTCTTGGACAATGTCTCTCCAAATGCAGAGATTGACTACCAAACAGGCACTGCTGTCAATACTATGATTGAGTAGAGTTACAGATAAGAACATAAAAACAGACCATCCTTGCTGTGATGATCTGTTTTTTATTTATTTTTACCAATACAGACAGCCGTAAACCAACAAGACTGCAATCATACTGAAAAGCGAGCCAATCAGGTAGTATTCAGCAAAGGACTGACTTTCTGAAATCTTATTATAGCGGGCGATAGACTTAGCCGTAAAGACTAACCCAATGGCAGTAAACTGCCCGAAAATAAGAGAAAGTCCCATAATCAAGCGTTCCAAAATCCCAATCATAGCACCAGCCCCTGCAATAGTCTCCCCACTGTCTTCTCCTGCCTGATACTTGCTGAAGAAGAGTTTAAAGAGGATATTGACCGGCTTACCAGTCAGGGCTAAGAAAAAGAGAGCCTGCAGCATGAGATAGCGCTCAGACAGCCAATTAGGAGCTGGAATTTTCTGCTGTCCTAAGAGAAAATAAAGAGCAAAAATGCTAATCAGATGCAAAACCTGATCTAGTAAAAAGGCTGACTTTTGAGCATGATGGCGGACAATCGATGAATTCAGCCTATTCTTCAAGAAGTCAATAAGCGCATGACTGAGCCAGACCAAGGCGAAATATAGCAGATAATTAGGTAAGATGAGCCCCAAGAGCAACAGGGGCAAGAGAACAATTCCCAAGTGGAGAATTAAGAAATTCATCCGCCGGCTTTTTAGGTCAGCCATTTTCTGACTTTGAAGCTGAAAATCAGCTAGTACATGAGCCAGCAAAGTCAAAACAAGAATCGGATTCTGCATGAAAAATTCTGAAAATCCCATAAAATTTGTCATTCTTCAGCCTCCTTTGCTGCCTGTAGAATCATTCTCATAGCTAAACGGCGATTTCTCAGATAGATCTTCAGACCAGACGACTTAAGCCGCTTACTAAGCGCACTGGGACTAATCTGCAACAGCTCTGCTATTTCTCCATGAGAAAAATTCTCGTCATAGATATATTCCATGAGCATCCGCTCCAGAACTTCTCTCTGACTGTTATTCCACTTACTCTGGATGAATGAAGTAGCTGCCAGCACCGTATTGACCGCCTGACTGAGCTCTTCATCTCCCAAGGATACAGCTATACGGCTGCTGCCGTAGTCGTTCTTCTCATGAATAGCCTCAATGGCTGCGCGCGCCCTCCAGTAGGCCGGACCGTCCGCACCAATACTCTGCTCTCGATTGATGTCCGTCACAATCTCCCCCAGACCAAGCCCAAAGCGAATCGGGTGAGGAAAGCCCAAGGCAATCTGATCAAGGAGCTGCATGATCTCTGGATTAGGCCGCAGCAAAGCCTGAAACTCATCTCCAGTCGTTACCGTGAAAGGTGACACCAGATAATCCTGATAATCCTGATTTAGCACTGCCATCATGTCCTGCAGGTCCTTCTGCGCCTGCTTGCGATTTTTCAGCTGTTTGGATTCTATTAAATCTCCAATAAGAGCAATATAAAGCATACCAAACCTCCTTTAAGTCCATTATAAAGAAAAATTTAAAAAATGTCTATTTAAACGGCAACTTTTTAGAATATCCATTGTAAAGGAAAGACTATTTTTTCTTTTTAGGTGCTGGTAAGTCAGGATAGGCAGCTTCAATCAAATTACAGAGAAAGGCAGCATCTTCTACTTCTTTTATATGAAGCATTGGCTTTGCGCCTAGATAAGGAGACTCATAAACCGGATTTTCAAAAAAATCCAGAGCTGGCTGGACCGGCTTGAGCAGCAAGCGATTGTCATAAATCCCACCGAATAAGCGCCCCCGATAATAGAGCAGATATTCCCCCATCATCTTGCGAAAGCTAATTTCTTGGCCTAAGCCCTCCAGCTGCTTCAGGATAAAATCCAAATATTCTTGACTAGATGCCATCGAAATACCTCCACGCATTGATACTTTATTATACCAAAAATGAATGAAGATTTCCTGACTAAGAGATAAACTCATCTCCTTCAATTCGTAGTCTGTCTATCCTCAAGTAAGTAGAAAAAGCTAGACCATACAAGTCTAACTCTTTTACTTCTTATTTTTTTAAAAGTCCTTCCTTGACCAGATAATCACGCGCGATATTTTCGGCCTTTTTACCTTCAATACCAACTTGATAATTCATCTGGCTCATCTGGCTTTCCGTAATTTTGCCAGATAGCTTATTGAAAATACCTTCCAATTCAGGGTGTTTTTCGAGCAATTCAGCTTTCATGAGAGGTGCTCCTTGATAAGGAGGGAAAAGGTGCTTATCGTCTTCTAAAACTTGTAAATCATAACGCGCAAGTTCTGCGTCAGTCGAATAGGCATCCGTGATTTGAATATCACCCGATTGGATAGCTTGGTAGCGAAGGGCTGGCTCCATAGTTGACACATTGAGATTCAATCCATAGACAGACTGGAGTCCCTTGTTCCCATCTTCACGGTCGTTAAACTCTAAGGTAAACCCTGCCTTGAGCTTGTCTTGGACTGCCTTAAGGTCAGAGATGGTTTTAAGATTGTATTCTTTAGCAACACTCTTAGGTACAGCAATCGCATAGGTATTTTGATAAGCCATGTGATTTAGCAAGACTAGATTGTCCTGTTTTCTGATTCCATCACGTGCTGCTTCAAAAACTTCTTCAGCATCATTGCTGACCTTTGGAGCAGGCTGCAAGAGAGTTCCAGTAATCGTACCGGTAAACTCAGGATAGATATCAATATCGCCTTTTTTCAGAGCTTGATAAAGGAAGTCTGTCTTACCAAAGTTTGGCTTGACTGTCACAGTCATATCCGTATTTTCCTCAATGAGAAGTTTATACATATTCATGAGAATTTCTGGTTCTGGACCTAATTTCCCAGCTATAACCAGATGATCCTTCTCCTGCTTGGGAAGCAGACTCGGTGTGTAAGACGCGCCGAGGCCGAGGATTAAGACCGCAAAAGCTGTAAATACCGTCCGAAGCTTAGCCTTTTCCATCCATTTAAGGAGACTGTTGAAAAGAATTGCCAAAACTGCAGATGAAATTGCCCCAATCAAGATCAGACTGGCATTGCGACGATCAATTCCTAGAAGGATAAAGGAACCTAGTCCACCAGCTCCGACAAGGGCCGCTAAAGTTGCTGTCCCGATAATCATAACCGTTGCTGTCCGAATTCCAGAAACGATGACGGGCATTGCTAGAGGCAGTTCAAACTTTTTGAGTCGTTCCCACTTGGTCATCCCAAAGGCGATTCCAGCTTCTTCTAAACTAGGATCAATCCCATTCAAAGCCGTGACGGTATTTTCTAAAATCGGGAAAATAGCGTAAATCACCAGAGCAGTCAGTGCCGGCAGTGTACCAATCCCCATGAGGGGGATAAAGAGTCCCAGCAAGGCCATTGAAGGAATGGTTTGAAAGATTCCCGCAATTTGCAGCACCCAATTAGCTGCCTTTTTGTGACTATGAAGATAAATAGCGAGCGGAATGGTCAGGAAGATGGCCACTAGTAAGGTCAGAAGAGACAGCTGGAGGTGTTGTCCTATGGCTGCTAACCATTCGCCAAAGCGCTCCTGAAAGGTAGAAAACAAATTAGCCATGTTGAACACCTCCAAATAAATCTGCTACGAAGCTGGTCGCAGGTGCAGATAAGATTTCCTCAGGTGTCGCCACTTGACGAATCTCCCCGTCCTGCAGAACAGCAATCCGATTCCCCAATTTCAAGGCCTCATCCGTGTCATGGGTCACAAAGATTGTTGTCATCCCAAACTGGTCGTGGATACTCTTGGTCAAGCTCTGCAATTGCTTACGCGAGATGGCATCAAGAGCTGAAAAAGGCTCGTCCATCAGCAGGATTTTGGGTTGAGCGATAATGGCACGGACAATGCCCACCCGCTGCTGCTCACCACCAGACAGCTCACTCGGCATACGCTGAGCATAGTCTTCAGCAGGCAAGCCTACTAGCTTCAGCAATTCATCGGTCTTCTGCTGAATCTCTGCCTTGCTCCATCCTTTCATCTCAGGAATGAGAGCAATATTTTCAGCCACAGTTAGGTTTGGGAAGAGGGCAATCGCCTGTAAGACATAGCCTGTAGAAAGGCGTAACTCACGCTCATCATAGTCTTTGATGCGCTTGCCATCCATATAGATATTGCCATCTGTTGGCTCTAAAAGACGGTTGATCATCTTGAGCATGGTTGTCTTACCGGACCCAGAAGGACCTACTAAAACCATGAACTCTCCATCCTCAATCTGTAAGTTGACATCTCTCAAGACATCCTTTTCTGTATAGCGTAGCGCTACATTTTTATATTCAATCATTCTTTCTCCTCACTTTAAAACTTCCCACGATTCGTCAAGTCTTCTACCTTAGGCATGACTTCTTTATTGTCCCAATGCTCTACAATCAATCCATTCTCCAAACAGAAGATGTCATACTGGGCATAAGCCACCCCATCTATCTGATTCTGCCCATAGCTAACCACCTAATTTCCTTGTCCCAAAAGCTGGAAAACAAAGTCAAAAGTAATCCCATGCTCTGCAACATAGTTTTTATAAGCCTGACTTCCTTGGCCAATCTCATGATTATGCTGAATCAAATCTTCTGCCACATAATCATTCCATTGATCGAGTTCCTTGTTTTGGAAAATTTCTGTCAGGAAACGACGAACGGTTTTTTTATTTGCTACTGTCTTATCCAAATCCGTGATTTCAAAATCCCCAAAGATCTGATCTAACTGTCCATTTTCTGGAGCACGATAGTAGTCAATCACATCCCAATGCTCCACGATACGGCCATTCTCATCCGCACGGAAAGTATCCGTCGTCACCCATTGAGCTTCCCCGCCATTGAGATATTGGTGAACATGGACGAAGACTAGATTGCCGTCTTCAATGGTGCGAACAATCTTCATCTCACGCTCGGGATGACGCTCAAAGAAATTTGCAAAGAAAGCCGCAAACCCTTCTTTCCCATCTGGCACACCTGTCGAGTGTTGAATGTAGGTATCCCCAACAGACTGAGCTTGAGCCTCGGCAACGCGCCCATCTTGAATGGCATGAATGTATAAATTTTGTGCATTTTCAACTTGTTTTGACATGATTTATGCCTCTTTTTCTTTTAAATTTGCTAAGATACGTTCCTGGTAACTTTCAAACTGACGAATTTCTTCCTCTGAGAAACCTTTATAAAAAATAGCATCCAATTTTTGACTGACACGATGGCCAACTTCTTTCTGAGACCACCCCTGATCCGTCAATTTAACATATTTTTTTCGCTTGTCTAAACCACACTGACTAAAGGTCACCAAGCCCTGCTCTTCCAACTTTTTCAGCATAGTTGTCAGTGTATTGTTAGCAAGTCCTGTTGCGAGCGCAATGTCTGTCGCCGTAGCGCAGCCCGTCTCACTATTCCATAAGACTGTGAGAATCTTGCCTTGTTCACTTCGATAAAGGGCTTCAGGATCCTGATTCAGTAACTTTTGAAAAATCCGCCCATTCAACAAACGAATATGATAAGCTACTAAATGACTATCTTTCATACTTCCTCCCAATTTATTTCTATATCGAATTGTTTTCATTAATTGTAACACTTGTTGTTTCATCTGGCAAGAATTTTGTTCTATTTTGATACAACTTAAAAATAGGTATAGAAAAAAGCAGGTTGAACCTGCTTTAAAATCTAAAATTTATTTTTTCCGATTGATGTATCTGTTGAACAAAATGGTCATAACTTTCAGCTTCTTGAGGAATAAGAATGGACCACTTTTTCAAGAGCGCCCCGTAACCTGATAATTTACCTATGTCGTTATCAACAACCTTCCCCACGCTTGGGAAAATAAGACCGGCTGTTTTAGCTTCTAAAATGTATGTATAGGAAATCAGTTGATATAAATCCTCACGATTGATTCCTTTTTCAGTAAATTCTAGCTTTTTATATTTGGCATCTAGTACGATTTTAAAATCTTTATGATAGAAGTCTGGATAAATTTTTCGAACATGACTGCTAAATACAGAAATGCCATCCGTCTTTTCTTTATTTCGTGGATGGATAAAACCTTCTGGCAATAATGTCTGGACATACTCTTCCCAAAGCCAAGCAACATCAAAAAGAACACCGTGTATTTTTTGCTCTTGAAATCCTAAACCGTGCTTTTCTGAACTCAGAATCAACAGACAGAGTTCCTGTAATTTTCTATATTCTCGAAAATAGGCATGACGGACAGGTTTAGTTTGATTTAGTCTGATAATCTTAACACGATCAGCTAGTTTATAAGACGGAGTCACGCGGATAATTTCTGTTACATTTTCACGTTTAGCATCAAACACTCCACTTCCAATTGTTTTCTGATCCTTAATATACTCAATGGTGTGTCGAATCAGCTGCATCAATGGATTATCATAAGCAAACTCTCTAGTAGTGTAGGAAATATTTCCCATAAAAGGAACATTTTTCTTAAGATGTTTTCCTACATCAATCGCTCCCTTCACATGGCTATCATTATGGAAAAATCGCTGGTATTCCTTATAAAGTCCTTTTCTCAAAGCTGCTTGCAGATATTTTGGAAAGAGGTAAACCAATAGTTGATAGAGTTTATCTTCACTAGATAAACCAACATCCAAATTAGTGAGATTGATATTGAGGACCTTCTGCAAGAGATAATGTAAAAAATAGTCGTTATTTGCATTTGAAAAACGAGAGGAAATCGTTAATCTTTCCTGACCGTAACCCAGAAAACCAATCACATTTCCTGTCTTAATATTCTGATTTACAGTTTCAAAAATTTTCTGGTCCTTGTCCAAGTCAGAAGTATTTTTCAAGTCATTAGGAAAAATGAAAATACCATCCTCTTGAGAAAGACTTTCTAAAGTTCTATCTAAAAGTACCTGACTAATTTTTGGGTAGATTTCAACAAAATCCTCTTTTTTTATAAGTTGCTGGTTATCTGTTATCCGTATCGTCACTTCCATCGCTTTCATTGTCACCAGTTATTGACTGATTGGTTCGCTCGTTGCTTGTCTTATCAAATGCCTTTTTCAAAGTTTCTAAAGTTTCAACCTCATCATAAGAACCTCGCAAGTAATCTTCTAGGAGCGGCTTAATATAATCGGACCAGAGCAATTCATAGTCAAAGTCTACTTCCTGCAACTTAAGGAAATAACTTGGCCCAACATGGTAATGACTATTGAGCTCTTCTACTTTTTCTATGGCAGCATTCAAGTTTCTTAGACGCATTTTCGCTTCTTCAGCTCCATCTCCAAGAGGTTCATCAAGCATTCCAAGCTGACTTTCAGCCGTGATTTCTACAAAACGGAAACGACGGCGCATGGCAAAATCAAAGGTATCCACCGAGCGGTCAATATCATTCATTGTTCCGATAATGTAGACATTTTCAGGAATATAAAACTTCTCATTAGTTTCATGTAAATTAGCATATTGGGTCGAAACCTCTCCATCCTTACCACGATAGCCCGGATCAATGGAGAAAAAAAGTTCACCAAAAATCTTAGAAATCTCACCACGATTGATTTCATCGATGATGAAGACGAAGTTTTTAATACTTGGTATTTCAGCTGCTTCTTTATAAGTTTTTAATGAAAACCTTTCTTTCAAGACTTTTAGAACTGTTTTCCCGCTACTCTTATAATATCTTTGTTTATCATAATTCTTATTTTTATATAATTCATAAACATAATGTCGAGGCAATGTCCATCCAGATGCTCCACTATCATAATTGACAGATAAATTTTGCCTGCTATTAACTGACAAGTAAGATGTCTTTGTTAAATACTCCTTCTCTTCAGTGGTATTTATAAACTCCAAATAAGATTCCCAGGCTTCCTCAAAATTATCCTGACCGCCTGTCTTTTGCGCTAATTTAGCTCTTTCGCAAAATTTCTTAAAAATTCCATCTTGTAAGCCGAAGCTAATCTGCTCATCATCACTTGGAAGCGGCCGCAATCCCTCTACAAAATCTGTATAGTCATAAGAGGGATGGAATTGAACAAAATCAATTTGTTCCTCATTTCCTCCAGTCAACTCCCTTGCAATTTGTCTAGCAAGATAGGTTTTTCCCGTACCAGGAGCACCACGGAGGATGAGGTTTTTGGATTTTTCTAGTTTTTCTATGTAATTATTTATATTTTTATTCATAACAGATGTTTCTTTCTTTTTTTCATACGTGCCATTCAAAATAGATTTATATAAATTAATACGCTCGGTAGATCTATCCCAATTTACAGTCTGCCTAGCTCCTTTTTTATTTTGATATCTCCACTCACCATCTGCTTTTAACCAATCAACTCCAATACAATGTCTAAATTTTTGCTTTCTATCATCATAATAATAAGTTTCTACACATCGCCCAATACCAAAAATTCTATCAAATCCAGAAGTTGCAATAATATAATCATTTACCTTTATATCATGAGCAAATTGCCAGATGAACTGATTTTGTCTAGTTCCTTGATTTAAATCTTCTGGACTCGTATAGTCTAAAAGATTTCCTAGATCTGAACTAAAATCAATGCACGCAATCTTCTCTTTTTTAAAAAGCTCCCATAAGCTTCCACCACTTCCGGCTACTATCATCCAGTAATCTACTTTATTTTCCATAAAAAATCCTCCAACTTTTTAACCTAACCTTTAAAATCTTATATTCATTTTCTAATCCTTTGAGTTGCTGCGAAAACAATACAGATAGCGCTCTACATTATGATATAAGAATTAAAAAAACCTAATTTTAAAAGGATAATATAGCTTTTCTTTATCATAGCATAATTATAGGAAAAAGAAAAGAATTTATAAACAAAAAGCGCTCAGTGCGGAAGAAGATCTTCTCTCCTACACTGAGCTTCTTTTTATCTTAGTAATATTCACCCTGACGGTAATCCCATGAGTTGAAAGTATCAGACAAGTGCATCATGATTTTGTCAATGTCTAAGCCTTTGCGGATGACCACTGGTGCTGGTGAGATGGAACGTTGCCCACCTTGTTCTGGAATCAGTTTTCCATCCTTGTCTACCATAGAGACCATAACACCTTGCTCGTAGCGAGTTTCAATGGTCTTATCTGGCTGGATAGAAGCTACATAATCATCTGCTTCAATGACGAGGTCAACAGCATTTTCGATGCGCTCGCCAATTCCTTCGACCTTGCCGCGGTTTCCTTTACCGGATGGGTTGGCTGAGGATGCATAAACCATCTTGCCTTCTTCCCAAAGCTTAGCTGCCAGCTGCTCGCCCGCCTTACCAAACTTAATAACAAAACAGCTAGTGCCACGAACATCTGTCATCAGCTCTTCCCGACCGTCGCCAAATGCCTTGAGCTTTTCAAAAGCTTCTGGCTTCCATGGTAGGATACAGCCCAAGAGGATGTCTTCATCCCAATGCTTTTGATAAAAAGCTTCAATTTCCGGATTCAGCTGAGCCAAAGCACGGAGCTCATCCATACTGCCACAGAGGACAACACCTGGCTTATTACGGTTACGAGCCTTAGCTTCGAACTTACGCTCCAAGCCAGCTTTATCGCTGGTCATGATGATGTAACCCACCTTGGTCGGGCAAACGATACAGCCGCCGTCGCCTTTCAAGATGTCATAACCTTCTTGTGAAAGCTGTCCGTTCCATTGAATGTGTTTTGTCATAAGTTTCTTCCTTTTCTATTAAATTAAGATTTATTTTACCATATATTTTTATCGGATACAAGGTTTTTTCAGAATTTTCTCAATATATCAAAAATAAGGTTACTGCCAATAAGATGGACGATTCTTTTCATATTCTGTAATCAAATCCTCATACTGGAGTGTAATACCGATATCATCCAGACCGTTGAGGAGCTTGTGCTTCCATTCACCATCAATGTCGAAGGAGAATTCTCCCACCGGCGAAAAAATCTTCTGCTGCTCCAAATCCACCGTCACTTGATCCGTCGGCTTCAGATTCGCCAAGGCTTGCCGGACTTCCAGTGGCTGGACGATAGGCAGCATACCGTTATTAAGCTCGTTATTGTAGTGAATATCCCCGAAAGATCCGGCAATAACTACCTTAAAGCCATAGTCAGCCAAGGCCCAGGCAGCGTGCTCCCGAGAGGAACCAGCTCCGAAATTGTCCCCTGTAATCAGAATAGTCGCCTTGCGGTACTCTGGTCTGTTAAAGACGAAATCAGGATCTTCGGTGTACTGATTGTCCAGATAGCGCCAAGCGTACATGAGGTACCTGCCAAAGCCTTTTTTATCAATCAACTTGAGAAACTGCTTGGGTAAAATTTGGTCCGTATCAATATTATCGTTCATGAGGGGCACTGTTGTCCCCGTGTAGATTGTAAATTTTTCCATAAACCTTCCTTACTGGACCTCCGGTAGCTGGCGGACGTCTACAAAGTGCCCGGCAATGGCTGCCGCTGCTGCCATGGCTGGACTACAAAGATGTGTCTTAGCTCCAAATCCCTGCCGATCCTCAAAGTTCCGATTACTAGTAGAGGCACAGTGAACTCCGTCTGGCACCTTGTCTGGATTCATTCCCAGACACATGGAACAGCCCGGATCGCGCCACTCAAAGCCTGCATCCATGAAAATTTTATCCAGTCCCATCTTTTCAGCAGCCCGCTTGACTGGGCGAGAACCTGGCACGACGATAGCTGTTAGATTGGGAGCAATATGCTTGCCAGCGACAAACTTAGCTGCCAGCTGCAAATCGCTGAGTCTGGCATTGGTGCAAGAGCCGATAAAGATATAACCCAGCTCAATATCTTCTGCTTTCTTACCAGGGGAGAGGTCCATGTAATTGTAGGCCCGCTCATCGTTCATATCACGGATTTCAGGGAAAGCCGAGCCGAACTCTACTCCCATAGAAGGATTGGTTCCCCAAGTCACCATAGGTGCCAACTGGGAAACATCAATCTCAATGACTTTATCATAGACAGCATCAGAATCACTGACTAGAGTCTTCCAATCAGCCACCGCCGCCTCAAAGTCCTTAGGAGCGCCCGGCCGCCCTTGAACGTAATCATAGGTCTTCTGGTCGGGATTCATAATGCCCATCTTAGAGCCAAACTCTATGGACATATTGCAGATGGTCATACGCTCTTCCATGGTCAGATGGTCAATCGCATCACCAACATACTCGACCACATGACCGACACCTGCAGCCACACCATATCGGGCAATCAGAGCGAGGATAAAGTCCTTGGAATAGACACCTTTAGGTGGCACTCCGGTAAATTTGACCAGCATTTTCTTAGGCTTGACCTGCCAAATGGTCTGCGTGGCAAAGACGTGCTCTACTTCTGAAGTACCGATTCCAAAAGCAATAGCTCCAAAGGCTCCGTGAGTAGCCGTGTGACTGTCGCCACAGACGATGAATTTGCCCGGCTGCGTCTTGCCCGTTTCGGGTCCAACCATATGAACAATCCCCTGCAGTTCCGATCCGTGAGCTGCATGCTCAATACCAAAATCCTTGACATTCTCAGAAAGTTTATCAATCTGAGCCTTGGAAATCACATCCCGAATATCATAGATATTGACCGTAGGAACATTATGGTCAAAGGTTCCAAAGGTTAAATCCGGCCGTCTAACTTTGCGACCTGCATCTCGAAGGCCCTGAAAAGCCTGAGGGCTGGTCACTTCATGAATATAATGCTGATCCACATACATAAGCTGGGGCTGGCCTTCTTCACCAGTTATCAGATGCCTTTCCCACAGCTTATCAAAAATCGATTTTCCAGCCATACTAGCTTCTCCATATGTAATATAAAATTCCGATTTCCACTATTATTCCGCAAATCCAAGCCAGCCAGAAATACCATTTTCTGGTCTTGTGGTGAAAGAGTCGACCGCCTAATAAAGCGCCCAAACCTCCGGCTGCCAATGCTGACAAGAGCAAAGTCTTCTCTGGAATGCGGTAGTGATTTTTCTTAGCCTTACGCTTATCCCAGCCATAAAGCAGGAAAACGATAAGGTTCCAAAGTAGGCAAATACCTGTTAATATCCATTTCATAAATTATTAATAATTGACTCCGTCATTTGAGCTGTCCCTGACTGACCACCCAAATCTCGGGTTAAGATACCCTGAGCCAAAGTCTTCTCCACCGCTGCTTCAATCGCTTCTGCAGCTTCAACCTCTGCAAAACTATCCCGCAGCATCATGGATACAGAAAGTATCATGCTGATAGGGTTGGCAATGCCCTGCCCCGCAATATCTGGAGCCGAACCATGGATGGGCTCGTAAAGACTTGGTCCAGATGCCGAATGACTGGCCGATGGCATAACTCCCAGCGTCCCTGACAAGACACTGGACTCGTCGGATAGAATATCTCCAAAAAGATTTTCCGTTACCACAACATCAAACTTAGCAGGATTGGTAATCATGAGCATCGCAGCGCTGTCCACCAGCTGGTGCTCCAAGGTCACATCTGGATAATCCTTGGCCACCTCATCTGCTACTCTGCGCCAGAGTTTGGATGTTGCTAGTACATTTTGCTTGTCAATACTGGTCACGCGCTTTCTGCGACCACGCGCAATGTCAAAAGCCTTACGGACAATTCGCTCCACCTCTTCGTAGCTGTAGTCATTGATATCACGCGCAGATCTGTCCTCCAAAATATGCTCGCCAAAGTAAATCCCACCAGTCAGCTCACGCACGACCACGAAATCCACACCAGCAATTCTTTCAGCTTTCAAAGGCGACAAATGCTTAAGAGCATCGAAAATCTTAACTGGACGGATATTGGCATAGAGTTCAAGCTCCTTCCGCAGAGCAAGCAATCCTTGCTCCGGTCGAACTGGGGCATTATCATACTGGGGACTGCCGATAGCTGCTAGGAGAATAGCATCCGCCTCCTTGGCCGCTTCTAGAGTTGACTGAGGGAGAGGATGACCTTCCGCATCAATACCAGCACCCCCAAAAGCTTTCTCCGTGATATGATAAGCAAAACCGAACTTGTCCGCAACAGCAGCCAGTACTTGGAGACCAGCTTCCATGATTTCTGGACCGATACCGTCACCCGCCAGAGCTACAATTTCTTTTGTCATAGTCGCTTCCTTCTAATTACTTGCAGGCAGATCGCGGTAGGATACCTGGTGGCCGATTTCACCCGCATTTTCCTTTTGCACAAAGGTGTTGGCATGGATATAGGCAATGGCGCTGGCCTTAAGAACATCAAAGTCAATACCAGAGGAGTTGAAAATTGTATCTGTATCCGTATTTTCAACAGCTACCAAGACGCGAGCCTGAGAGTCAATACCATCCGTCACCGCCTCGATGTTATAAGATAAAAGCTGAACAGACTGGTTAAAGAATTGGTCAATGGCATTAAAGATAGCTTCAACGCTTCCTTTACCTTCTGCCACACAGCTAACCGTCTCGCCGTCACCATTAACCAGCTGCACATCCGCTGTGATGGTATGGTCGTCATTGGTCGTCAACTGCAGATCATCAAAGTGGAAGCCTTCAGGATTTTCGACAGTCGTTCCGGCAATCAGAGCCCGAATGTCAGCGTCTGTGACTTCATTTTTCTTATCAGCCAAGACCTTAAACTTAGCAAAGAGATCATTAATTTCAGATTCTGCAAAGTCCAGAGCCAATTCTTTGAGTTTTTCGACAAAGGCATGGCGGCCAGACAGCTTGCCAAGCGGTAGTGAATTGCTCTTGACTCCAACCAGCTCAGGTGTGATGATTTCATAGGTCAGTGGATTCTTAAGAACGCCATCCTGATGGATACCGGACTCATGAGAGAAGGCATTGCCACCAACGACTGCCTTGTTCTTAGGCACTGGAATACCTGAGAAGCGGGATACCAGCTCAGAAGTGTTAATAGTTTCATTAAGGACGACATCCGACTCAACCTGATAGTAGTCCTGACGAATTTCTAAGGCAACTGCTACTTCTTCCAATGCTACATTTCCAGCCCGCTCACCGATTCCATTGATAGTTCCCTGAACACGACCAGCACCGTGCTTGATAGCCGTCAAAGTATTGGCTGTTGCCATACCAAGGTCATCATGACAATGAACACCAAATACCACCTTATGATCAGAAGTCACATTTGCCACTAGGTAGTCGAAAATATTTGCAAACTCTTCCGGAGTAGTAAAGCCGACTGTATCTGGAATATTGATATAAGTCGCACCTGCATCAACCGCTGTTTGTACCACCTGAAAAAGGAAATCTAGCTCTGTTCTTGTTGCATCCTCTGGTGAAAACTCGACTATATCGAACTTGGAGCGCGCGTAGGAGACATGCTCTTTCACAGCTTCTAAAATCTCTTCCTTGGACTTTTTCAGCTTGAACTCTCTGTGAATAGGACTGGTCGCAATGAAGACATGAATCTGTGGATGCTTGGCATCCTTGAGCGCCTCGTAGCAGGCATCAATGTCAGATTTAACCGAACGCGCCAGACCAGTGACGGAAGCTTTAGTGATGACTTTAGCAATCTCCTGCACCGCCGCAAAAGAATCTGGACTCGCAGCAGGGAAACCGGCTTCAATGACTGAAATCCCCCACTTCTCTAACTGCTTGGCAATAGCCACCTTTTCCTTGATAGAGAAATTCACTCCTGGTGTCTGCTCGCCATCCCGGAGGCTGGTATCAAAAAACTCAACTTTGCGTGTCATAGACAACTCCTTTTCTAAGATACATAGACCATTTAGGAAAAACTCTTCCCCAACTTCTAGGTCGTGTTCAATGACTGAGACGGTATGAGACAAATTGATTTCAGAAAAATCAAGATGCATTCCCACTCCCGTCGCTCCTTTAGAAACCATTTCTTCCTCATCAGAGCTTGAGGTAAGATAGGTGAAATAAAAAACATCTCACTTGAGGAACAAGCGAGATGTTGATTTACTCCCGCTTGGTAAGCCAAACAGGACTAATGCTTTTGCACTAGCCCGAGTAACGCAACAACAAAGCAAAGTTTGAAGATTGGGTTGACTTCATGTTTGACTAACTCCTTTTTGAGATGGTTTCTTATTGTTTAGTATTTTAACACAGTATCATAAACCTGTCAAGAAAAAGTCGATATTTTCTGAAAATTTTTAATATGCTGGATTATTTTTGAGGAGATTAGCAAAAATAAGAGAAAGAAAAAGAAGCAGGGTAAGTCTCACTTCTTCCAATTTTCTTAGTATTTTGATTCATTTACTCACTTCATCCAGCTTATTCTGAAAGCGTCTGTTCTCCTGATAGCGAGCTTCTAGAACATCGTCTATGCGCCTTTTGTATTGCTGATGGTATTGATCCAGATTATCCTCTATTTGAAAAATATAAGGTTGAACCGCTGTCAAAGGAACCTCTCTACATGCATAAGAAATCGCATCTAAGAGTTTGTTCGTCTCTCTGTCAAACTTATAGTAGTATGTATCTAAGTCTGTCTCTGCTCGATCAAACTCACGCATTTTTAGAGCATGTTCATCTTCCAGTTCCTGAAGCTTCTTTTTATTCAGCATTGCCTCACCTCCTAACCCTTAATCGGGCTATCCAAAGAAGGCATCTGCATCGTCTGAGTTAGATGAGTTTCAGCAGCTTGCGCTGCCTTACCTTCAAATCCACCCTGAATGTTTTTAACATAGTTAGTAGAAGCATAATTTTTCATATCCAAAGCCGCCGCCTGTAGCTGAGTTGCTAACTCCGCTCCTTTAGCAAGAATAAGCTGCTCTTTGGCTGCTATCAAAGCCTTGATAGCTTGCCGCTCCTGCTCTTTCATCTTTTCTTTAAACTGTTTTGCCAACTCCGCTTTAGTTATGAGGGCATCATCATTTACTATCAGAACCATTCTTACCCCTCCATGTTCCTTTTACATCTGCCAAGAGATTATTGAAATCCTCAGCTTGCTGAGTATCGACTGCTGCAAAATCTCCACTAGCTCTAACCAAAGTCATTCCCAACTGTTCAATCTCTGTCATAAAGCCTTTTGCAGATGTCTCTGTGTTGCTTTCAATCGTATCATCCCAAAAACGAGAAACATTAAAATCAGCCAATAAACTCGCTACCTCTGTACCACTCAGATAGGTCACCATTCCCATCGCCTCTGTACTCGTATCCTTTACTGTATTTTGGACAAATTCTTTGGCATCCGACAATAAGGTTTGGACATGCTTAACTTTATCTTCCATTTCAAAGATAGCCAGCTGTGCTGCAGTCTGAAGGAGACGAGCACGAACCAAAATTCTATCTTCTCCTGTAAGATTGCCATTTCCCAACTGTTCCTGATAGCGAGTAATAGCTTCACGATCCCAAGCCATAGATTCCAAGCGAGCAACCCTAATAATTTCCTTGTATTCTGTCTCAAATTGATGATAGAAGGCATACCCCAAAACAGCCCTATCAGGAAGATCTCCTTTCATTAGAGAATTGAATATATTTGAAGCGGTTTCTTCATCAACTCCCAGTTTTCGAAGAGCATCCAGAGTTTTAGCAATTAGACGAGCTAGCTTTTCACCCGCTCTCAGCAGTTCTGGATGATAATCAGCAGAAGCGGTCAAAAAAGAACCTTTACCGTCTCCCTGAAAAACACCAAAATCATGGGCACTCTCAGAATCGAAACTCTGGGTATAGTATAAGGGAACCACAATATTAACTTTACCAACAGGTCCACCTTCACCTCTTACATGATATTGCTCACCGTCCTCAGGTAAATGAGCAATTGTATATTCTCTATTAAGCATACTCACCATGTCAAAGGGATTGACATAATATTCAATTTTTTTACCTATGGCTTTGATTTGATCGGGAGTTAATCCCATTTTTAAAAGGCTTTTGGTAGTATCCGGACCATCAAAGAGGACCACTCTTCCAATCTTATCTAAATCATTACTGCTCAATCCAGCTATTCCTTGAACCGTCACCATGGTCCCTAGCGAATGTGCTGAAAGATCCATTGTTGCATTAGGCGCTTTCTCTCTCATTTCTTGGATACGAGTTTTCATGGCCTCGGTTGCCAAAGGAGCTTGTGGAATATGGATGTGATTAAACGCAAACTGAGCGTCATTATCTATCCAATCATTCAAATTTAGTGCTTTGATGCCCCGCTCAAGTATCTTATCTAAGTTAAAACCATCGCTACCTCGAATAGCCATATAAGTTTTCTTGGTATCTTTTCCCAACGTCGGCGTATCCGTTAAAAAATAAGAATTAAAGCCCGCTTTTTCGTCAGTCATTAACCCCTTTTGATAGCTGTCTACAATACGTGGCTCACGTCTCATACCGTTCGTATCAGGTACTGGTACGGTGGTAATTTTATTGACATCGTGCAAATCAGAATCAGGTTGTAAATAGACCCTGCCATCATAAGGAAGATTCTTACCTCCAGGGGTGATTTCTTCATCATAAATTACTTCTTTTGAGAAATCAAATACTTTTACTTTGGTTGAGTTATTTTTAGGTGGAAAATTATTAGGACGACCAGTATAAGCCGACTGCGCTAAATCTCCATAAAAATTATCAAAAGTTTTTAAATTACTATTACTCATAAATATCCCATACATTGCCTTTCAAGACTCTTATCGGTTGCATTTCAGAAATTCTCTTAATATCAGGAATACTGTTTCTATTATGTTCTAGCGGGAAACCCAGAGTAAATTCAGAATCTTCAATATTATTAATTCTTCCGCTTAAAGTTAGTATATTCCCCCCACCTTGAGGAGTTCCGTTACCTATATCCTCAATTGTCAAACTACCCCAGTCAAACTGAACACTTTTAACTTTAGGATTTCTGGATTTAACAAATTCAGCCATTTCTTCTTCATGCTTTTTTAAATAAGCTAGCTGTTTCTCTTTTGGACTTCTCAAATCGAAAGTCTCATCTGTGAATAAACTTTTGTTTTGAACTGTCATAATCGTCCCTCCTATGACTAGAGTGGTTGCTATCGCAAGAATAGCTAATCTATTTTTTTTCATTATTTATCCTCCAAAGTAAAGAGAAGTTACTATTATTATATCATGAATGCATTAAAAAATAATTTTGAAAAGTATTCCGTAAAATATGAAATTTACAAACTGCGCTAAATTTGCGTAGAAATTATGAAAGTTTTTTAAATTACTCTTCGCCAAATCCTCTTCCTCCTACACGAAGCGGACTCCCACTTCCAATTCCTTCAATAAAATCTTCTTTATTGTTCTTTCCATCTTTTATGTAAACCAAAACACTCCAACTTGAATCTTTGATATGATTAAAACCACCAAAAACTCGAATAACATTACCTTCACCCTGCGGTGTTCCATTTCCTATTTCTTCCCAACGTGTTTCTTCCCAAGCAATTTGAACAGACTCCACTTTAGGATTTAAAGACTTCACAAAATCTTCTATTTCTTTTTTATGCTCCTTCAAATAAGCTAGTTGTTTCTCTCTTGGACTTCTTAAATCGAAAATTCCATCTGTGAATAAACTTTTGTTTTGAACTGTCAGAATCGTCCCTCCTACGACCATAGAAGTGGTTAGCGCTACGATTGATAGAGTAGCCATTTTACTTTTTTTCATCATTTTTTCTTATATTCTACTACTTTCTATGAATTTCACAGTATCACTTCTTAAGTCACTTCGTTTCTAAGAAGAATATACACCCTCATCTCCTCATATATTGAATGCCTCGGAAAAGGAGAAAGGCTGTTAGAATCAGGGAAACAAGCCAGATGGTCTTCAGGAGGTAAAATTGAATCAGATAGGTAGAGATGATGGCTCCAACTACAAAGCTTGCTAATAGGGCTACAAAGAAAAGGCCTTCTTTCAAATCTTTCCCTTTCTTGTTTCGAGCATAGTTGCCAAAAGCTACCATGGTTTTCTTGATATTCCCCGTCATAAAGGAGTTGTTGTAGACAATGCCATCCACCTCGCCAAAAGCGGTCGCAACTAGTCCCATGCAAAAAGCCAGTGGCGGCACGATATAGAGATGAGGCACATTTGCAGGCAAAAATCCAGCAACAGCTGTCGTCAATATCAAAGGAAAAACGCTGGACAGCCTGCGCCAAGAATGTTCAAAATGATGCTGAAAAACAGTCATCAGAAAAATCCCCAGCATAAAGGCCAGCATAGTTGCCAATTTAACTTCGATTCCTCTTGTCTCCTGATTGATAAGCTCAACCGAAAGGAAAACGACGTTTCCTGTCTGACCTGCCACCAAGGTCCCTCCCCGCTCAATGAAGGTATAGGCGTCGATAAATCCTGCACAAAAGGTCAAGAGACAGGCAAAAAATTTTGAACGAGAGTGAAACTCTCTTTTTACAAATTGTTTCATAAACCACCTACAAAATAAGGGAGTGACCAGACTACGAAAATCATAGATTTCAGTCCGTCCACTTCCCCTTGCTAGATTATATTTCAAAAATCTTGTAGCTACTGCGATTCACCAGATTCACAAACTTTTGTTTCCTCAAATGACCGAGCAGAAAGCTACGTGTGCTAGCCCTCTCTGGCTTCCTTAAGGATTTTTTCAATCTTGGTCGTAATCAGGTCAATAGCCACCTTGTTTGAAGCTCCCTCTGGAATGATGACATCCGCATAGCGCTTGGTCGGCTCGATGAACTGATGGTACATAGGCTTAACGACACCCAAATACTGTTCGATAACGCTATCCAAACTGCGGCCGCGCTCTTCCATGTCCCGCTTAATACGACGAATAATCCGAACGTCATCATCTGTGTCCACAAAGATCTTAATATCCATCAAATCTCTCAGGCGCTGGTCCTCTAAGACCAAAATCCCCTCAACGATGAACACATCCTGAGGCTCCTGACGATAGGTCTTTTTGCTGCGGGTATGCTCCGTATAGTCATAAGTGGGAATATCCACTGGTCGACCAGCCAAGAGCTCCTTGATTTGCTCAATCATCAGGTCGGTATCAAAGGCAAAAGGATGGTCATAGTTGGTCTTCACCCGCTCCTCAAAAGTCAGATGCGTCTGATCCTTATAGTAGGAGTCATGCTCAATCATGGCAATATTTTCGTTTGGAAAATTAGCCAAAATTGCTCGAGAAACGCTGGTCTTTCCGCCTCCAGAACCACCAGTTACACCAATAATAATAGGTCTATTTTGCATTATAAGCTCCATCTCTTGTTATCTTATCTATTTTACCGCAATTCATGTTATAATGAAAGAGCTAAAATAAAAAAAGTACATGCTTAAAAATAGAAAAAAGGAGGTTTTTATGCTCAAACTTGGAATCATCGGAACAGGTTCTATTTCTCATGAGTTCATCAAGGCCGCTCACTCAACAGGCGACTATCAACTTGCTGCTGTCTACTCTCGGACTTTAACTTCTGCTGAGCGCTTTGTGCAAAACTATGAAAATACAGCCGTCTATACTGAAATGTTGGACTTTCTGTCGTCCGATATTGATGTCGTTTATATCGCCAGTCCCAACAGCCTGCATTTCAAGCATGCCAAGGTAGCTATTCTGGCTCGTAAACATGCCATTGTTGAAAAGCCTGCGGTTTCTCGTCCCAAAGAATGGCGGGAATTGGTCAAGCTGGCTGACGAGCATCAAGTCTATCTCTTTGAAGCTGCCCGCAACTATCATGAGCAGGCCTTTGATACAATCAGTGATTTTCTCAAGGACAAGACCGTCTTGGGAGCCAACTTCACCTATGCCAAATATTCTTCAAAAATGCAAGCTCTGCTTGCGGGAGAGCAGCCCAATGTTTTCTCAGCTAAGTTTTCTGGCGGCGCTTTGATGGATTTGGGTGTCTATCCCGTCTATGCGGCTATCAGACTTTTCGGCCATCCGCGCTTCGCTCGCTACAGCGCCCAGCAGCTAGCTAATACGATTGATTTAAATGGAGCCGGCTGTCTTATCTATCCAGATTTTCAAGTTCAGATTCAGGCCGGTAAGAATATAAACAGCAATCTGCCTGCAGAGATTTACACAGATCAGGGAACTCTGACTTTAGATGGGATTGAATTTATCAGCTCTGCTATTTTCCAAAATCTGGACGGTCAAGAAGAGGTGCTGCCTATCCAGCGTGCTTCCCATACCATGCTGGAAGAAGCTCAGGCTTTCGCGCGAGTGCTCAAGGGCGGACAGGATGCGGCTTATGAGAAATGGTTGGATGCGGCAGCGGCTGTTCATGAAAGCTTATTTGCCATGCGAAAGGACGCTGGCATTAGATTTGAGGTTGATGATGATTAAGGAACAATTTCCCCCGAGCTGGCAAAATCAGCTGGCTCAGCTAGGCTTTGAAGATTTGACGGCTATTCAAGAGAAGATGTTTGATTCTGTTTCTGCAGGCGATACGGTGCTGGGAATCAGTCCGACTGGTACTGGTAAAACTCTGGCCTATCTCTTTCCCAGTCTGCTCAAACTGACACCTAAAAAAGCCCAACAACTCTTGATTTTAGCTCCTAATACTGAGCTGGCTGGACAAATCTTTGAGGTCTGCAAGACTTGGGCGGAGCCTTTAGGGCTGACAGCCCAGCTCCTGCTCTCCGGTTCCAGTCAGAAGCGACAAATCGAGCGCCTTAAGAAAGGTCCAGAAATTATCATCGGAACGCCTGGACGGATTTTTGAGTTGGCCAAGCTCAAGAAAATCAAGATGATGAATGTCGAAACCATTATTTTGGATGAATTTGACCAGCTGCTCAGCGATTCTCAGTATCACTTTGTCGATAAAATCACCCACTATGCGCCTCGTGACCACCAGCTGGTATATATGAGCGCCACCGCTAAGTTCGACCACGACAAGATTGCTGAAAATACTCTAGAAATCAGCATTGCCGACCAAGTTTTGGATAACATCCAGCATTTTTACATGCAAGTCGAAAAACGTGATAAAGTGGAGTTGCTGCGTAAGTTATCCAATGTTGAAGATTTCCGCGGACTGGTCTTTTTCAACGCTCTGTCAGACCTAGGCAGTGCTGAGGAAAAACTCCAATATCATGAAGCCAATGCCGTTTCTCTTGCCAGCGATGTCAACGTTAAGTTCCGCAAGGTGATTTTGGATAAGTTCAAAGAGCATCAGATTACTCTCCTGCTAGCCACTGACCTAGTTGCTCGCGGCATTGATATTGACTCCCTAGAATGCGTCGTCAATTATGAGCTTCCGCGCGATTTAGAAACCTATACCCACCGCTCTGGACGAACCGGCCGCATGGGCAAGGAAGGCTACGTGATTACCTTCATCAGCCATACAGAAGAGCTGAAAACATTGAAAAAATACGCCACCGTCCGAGAAATTGTATTAAAAAATCAAGAGCTTTATGTAAGGAGTTAAGCTAAAAAAGCTTTGGAAATCTCATGTTTCCAAAGCTTTTTGCTTTTACTCATTGCCAACAAGAATTTCAAAAAACTAACCCCAAGACCGTCTTAGTCTCTGCCGTAATAAATACGATGCGGCTCTAGCTGGCCTTCCAGCAGCTCATCGACCGTTACCAAAGTATAGCCGTTACTCTTCAGATACTCGAGAACACTTGGCAGAGCGTCAATACTGGTCTGGTGAATATCATGCATGAGGATAATCGAGCCTGGCTGGGTTTTGGCAATCTCTTGCATAATGGCTTTAGTATTGCGTGTCTTCCAGTCTAGACTGTCTACATTCCACATGATAAAGGACTGGTCAACCGAATTTTGAATTGTAGCATTAATAGCTCCATAAGGAGGCCGCGTAATCGTTGGCTTGATGCCTATGACATTGTTAATAGCAGTCTGGGTATCAAGGATTTCTTTTTGGGCCGATTCCAGAGGAAGTTTGGTTAAGACTGGATGGTCCCATGTATGAATCCCAATCTGATGACCTTCATTGTGCACGCGCTTGACGATCGCTTCATTACCAGCAATGTTTTGCCCAACCATAAAGAAGGTCGCCTTGGCACCATATTTCTTGAGGATATCCAGAGCCTGCGGTGTTGTCTTAGGATCTGGACCGTCATCAAAGGTCAGAGCAACCATTTTCACATGCTTCTTAGCCTCGAAACTCTGATAAGCTGCCAAGTCATCTCCAGTCAGATAGTTCGCATTGATCTGGTCATAAAAGCTAGACAAAGGAACGTCAATGCTGGTTAAGCCTTGCACTTCCTTACTCAGCTTAATAGAAAAATGGCTGTACTCATAACGGAAGGACCACTGACCCAATTCCGTTCCATTGAGGGTATTGAGAATTTCCGTCTGCACCGCCTCATCGGCCTGTCTAAAGGTCAGCTGGCTGGATATCTCGTTGATGAAGATTTCCTTAGCTACATCGGGATCCTGAAAGAGCTTATCCAGAGTGAAACGGCTGCCGTCTGCACCAAGGTAGCTGTCAGCAACTTCCCGCTCTTCTCCTTTACTGATTTTCATCTCTTTGACATGATAGTCCTTGCGATGCACCAGTACTTCTTTAACATCCTTCAGGCTCGTTTCTTTTTCCTCGGCATAGTAGAAGGTCAATTCCTCAATCTTATCGCCCTTCTTCTGATTATCCTTAATCGTCTGGCTATCTGCGTCCATCTGCTCCTTGACGCTTGCCACGACCTGTCCATCTAGCAGAGGATAAAAGGACTCCACATAGTGGCTGCCAATCATCTTGCTCTGCTTTTCAGTATTTTCAGCGTGGAGGGTCTCTTCTTGGGCAATCAGCACACTAACTTTCTCTTGCAGTTCCTTTTCTTGGAAAATAGCGTAAATTTTTACAGCACCCAGAAATAGAGCAGCAACAAAAGCTAAACCTAGCAAGCTGAGAACAATGAGTGTTTTCTTACCGTGTTTCTTGTTATTTTGTCTTTTCATACACCTGTCCTAAATGAATAAAATTCATCATTTATCTTGCAAAATTAACTGCAGCTAGATGTTAGAGACTCTTCTCACGAATGACTTCCACCTTGTAGCCATCAGGATCTTTTACAAAATAATAATTAGGCGGGTTGCCAGGAAGACCTTTTGGATCTGTCACTTCATAGCCTTTGGCCTTGTGCTCAGCGTGCAGACCTTCCAAGTCTGGCGTGCTAAGTGCCACATGAGCAAAACCGTCCCCAATCACATAAGGACCATGGTCATAGTTATAGGTCAGTTCAAGCTCATAATCATCACCTTCCAAACCTAGATAAACGATAGTAAACTGATAATCTGGAAAATCCTTGCGACGAAGCTCCTTAAAACCAAAAGCCTCTGCATAAAAAGCAATAGACGCTTCCAAATTCTCCACACGCAAACAAGTATGTAACATTTTTGATGCCATAATTTCACCTCATTCTTTCTTGTTTATTATTATACCCTATTTTAGGCAAAACTTATATTAAATTTTTAAAAAAGTAAATGGAAGTCAGGAAAAAGCAAGCCAATAAGGCCTGCTAAGAATTGTTTTTCAAAAAATTTATCAATGAAAATCACTCTCCCGCTATTTTACAGAACGCTTTTTCGTTTCTTTCAGTAGCAGTTTAACTTCAAAGACCGTACCTTTTGGTTTGTTGTCCTTGACATAAATAGAGCCTTTGAAAGCATCGACAATCTGCTTGGCCAGAGAAAGTCCCAGACCAAAGCCACCTTTCTGACGGGTCCGAGCCTTGTCCACCCGATAAAAGCGATCAAAAATCTTCTTCTTATCTTCATCGCTGATACCAGGACCATTGTCCGCCACTCGGAAAATAAGGTAGCGATCTGTCGAAGTAGCCATGACACTGATTACGCCATCATCATCTGTATACTTGATAGCATTGTCAAATAGAATAGTCATCAGCTGTTTGAGAAAAATTTGATCGGTCACAATAGGGTGCTTGATCATATTTTCTGAATGAAAAGCTTTTTTATTCTCCCTTGCGATAATGCAGTAATTAGCAAAGGTCGTATCAAAAAATTCTGGTTCAACTTCACCATATTGAGGCTTAATGCCATCATCGCGACGGGCCAGATTGAGCAGATTGGTCGTCAGCAAGCGCATATTGCGTACTTCATCCAAGCTAGAAGCAATATTTTCACTGCTCTGCATAATTGTAGCTTCAGGCTTACGAAAGAGCGTCTCTAAGCGACTCTGCAATACCGCCAGAGGAGTCCGTAGCTCGTGACTGGCATTTTCCACGAAAGCCTTCTGCTTCTGGATACTTTCCAGCAGAGGCTTGACACTCATCCGAGCAAGGTAAATACTGGCAATCAGGGAAATTCCCCAAAAGCTGACCATGACCATGGCAATCAACTGCTCATGCTTGCTGCTGGTCTGCTCAAGCTGGCTGATACTAGTCATGACCACAGCATACTTGATATCAGGATACTCATTTTTAGGATCAATATCAAAGAGATACGCCCGATAGCTTTCTGTCTGACCAAAGCTGTTGCCAATCACAATTTCCTTGATTTGATTTAGATAGGACTTGTTAAACTCTAATGAATTAAAGTCTAGAAAACCATCGCTCTTGCTGGTGGAAATATTTTTATAATCATCATCCAAAAGCAGGGCAAAAGTATTAGAGCTGACATTTGGCGTAGTTAGATTGTTAGGCTTAGGCTCTTCATCTGAATCACCATCTGGCTCTTTATTGTTTTTGGGACTTTTAGTATTGACCTTATTGCTCGGATCAGACTGCTGACCTGTCGTCCGATAAGCCAAATCAGCAACCGAACTAGGATCATTACTCAGATTCCTCAGATTTTCATCAACTGACGTATAAAGGCTGGAGCGCATAACCTGAATAATAATCAAGGTCATGGCCGAGAAGATTAATGTAAACAACCCAAAATAGCGAATGAAATAAGAGAAATCATCCGCATAAAAGGTCTTCTTGATTTTATTCAGCATCTTTTAAAATGTAGCCGACACTACGAAGAGTATGTAGGTTTTTCGCAAATGCCGTTCCTTTCAGTTTTTTACGAATCTTTGAAACGTACACTTCGACAACGGAAACAGTGGTATCACTGTCAAAGCCCCACAGACGGTCAAAAATTTGAGTCTTAGGCAAGATTACATTTTGATTTTGCAGGAAATAAACCAAGAGGTCGAACTCTTTACCAAGCAACTCTACGTCTTTACCAGCCTTCGTGGTTGAATTTGTAGATAGGTTGACAGTTACATCACCATAAGAAAGAGTATTCTCGTTGAATTTACCAGCGCGTTTCAAGAGCGCTTGGATCCGCATTTTCAGTTCTTCCAAATAGAAAGGTTTTGTCAGATAGTCGTCAGCTCCGAGCTCAAAGCCATGTCCTTTGTCATCCAAGCTTTCCTTAGCTGTCATGATGAGAACAGGTGTTGTGACTCCTTTCGCTCGGAGATCTTTCAGCACTTGGAAACCATCCTTTTCAGGCAGCATGAGATCCAGTAAGATGAGGTCATAAACACCGCTTTCTGCTTCATATAGACCTTCTTCGCCATCAAAAACCTGCATTACATCTGCAAAATCATCTAAAAAATCAAAAACTGAGTTTGACAGTCCAAGGTCATCTTCTACCAATAGAATTTTAATCATTTTTCTTTCCTCCAATAAAACTTTCCAAGATTATGTCTTTTGGTTTTTGTTTTATTTGCTATTCTTATTATATCATGACTTGGGTCAAAATCAGTAAGTTTTTTCTACGACTGCGACGTTTTATTTTCTTTTGTCGACTTATTATTGTTCTTGTCCGATTGTTCGTTTGTGTTCGTTGAAGACTTTTTCTTGTTTTTCTTCCCGTTGTCATTTTGCTGAGCAGAAGAATTCTTGCTCTTGTCATTGTCAGACTGCTGGCCGTCTTGAGGCGGCATTCCTTGGTCTTGACCGTTCTGTCCTGGACCACCATCCTGCGGCGGCATTCCATTACCTGGTCCACCATTTTGACCATTCTGACCTGGTTGTGGTAGCATTCCATTTCCTGCATTCTGCCCCTGCTCCGGTGCTCCAGGCATAGTAGCTGTCTGTTGAATAGCTGATTGCTGATTGTTTGTACCGTGAATAGCTGTCGCAAGGCCATAGCCACCCATAAGTCCGACTGCTAGAGCACCACCCGTCGCAACTGTCAGCCACCATTTGGTGCTTTTTTCTACAACAATCATTTTTTCCATATCCATTTAATACGATTCCTTCTTTCTTTTGTAAATTTTTCAATCTGTTTCTATCAAACAAGAAGCTAATGCAGCTTACAAGTCATCCCATACACATCCTTTCACTTGAATAGCATTATCATATAGATTTTTACTTAAACAGGACTGAATTTTTTCTTAAAAAAGGCTGAAAGATAGGGAAAATGGATTATGCAAAGTGCTTTTTCAATATACGGCTATATTTATCTAATAAAAGAAAATCAGCTAATCTTGAAGACAGAAGATTGAGTTTAGCAAACAAAGATGCCCCTCGCCCCATTAGGATGACTCTTCGATGAGACTTAATACCTTTTAGCAAAGCTAGGCAAACTTCGTCTGTAGTTGAAATCTTAATTCCCATTTCTTTCCAAACAGGATGGTAAGGCTTTTCTGAGGGTGTGTCCGCAGCATTGGGACAAAAATAGGTTAAATACACCTTTTTCTGCTCCTGCTTTAATTCGCGATTCATTGATTCAATAAAAGAAAAAATCCCTGCGCGACTAGCCACATCTACGCTATAGTAAGGGAAAGCGAGCCGCCCATCTGCAAAACCGCCAGAATGCACAATTGTAGCACCTTTTTCATTTGCTAATAAGGGCAGAAAAATCTTGCTAATCAGAATGGCGCCAGATAAATTGATCAATAGTGTCTGCTCTATGTCCTCAAGGGAATGCGCTGACAAAGACTTTCTTACATCAAAACCAGTTGCATTGATAACAATATCTATACATTCCGACCACTCTTGTATCTCTGATACTACATTTTTTAGAGACTCTTCACTTGTTATATCCACTGAGCTTATTGGAATAAAAGACGAAAATTCTTGCACAAATATCTTTAACTTATCTATATCTCTTCCTAAGAGAAATAACCTAGCACCTGCTTGATGAAAAGCTTGTGTATAGACTCTTCCCAAACTACCACTTGCACCAATAATCACAACCTTTTTATTTTTAAAATAATTATCAAACATATAATTCTCCATTCTCTAGTGAGTCTTTTGTGATAAATTCAATAAAACAAGTCCGACAATAACTAGACTTATCCCTAAAAGACTTACAGCTGTTACTTTTTCGTGCCAAAGCAGAATAGATAATATTGTTGTCCCTACTAGACCTATCCCAGACCAAATAGCGTAAGCTAGATTTACCTGAATGCCCTTTAAAGATAGAGATAAAAAGAAAAAGCACAAGCCATAAAACATCAAAGCAAGGCAACCGAAAAATAGTTTCGAAAAACCTTGAGATAGTTTTAAAAGACTTGTGGCGGCAATTTCAAATAGAATTGCGAGAGATAAATAAAAATAGTAAAACATTGTTCTCCTCCTAATATTCTAAATAACTAAAAAGTTAGCAGGAAAATCAATAGAACTATCCGAGAGATGAAACAAAGTAAGTCCAAAGTGTACAGGCATTTGTCAAAATCATTGATTTTATGCTCGAATCTTTGGAGATAGATAAAGCTTTTCGACCACATAGCTCATCTAATGAAATCTGGTAAAAATCGGCTAGACGAATAAGACTTGCACTATCTAGAATCGTCTTATCATTTTCCCAGTTCGAGATGGTCTGCCGAGTCGTTCCTAATGATTCTGCAATCTGAGCTTGGCTATAGCCTCTTTGCTCCCGTATAAACTTCAATTGTTTTCCTAACATTATCTTTTCCTCCTCATCATACTTATTTTTTAGTTGTTTGGCTAGATGAAATTCTTTAACATAGTGATTATTGTAGGTAAAAATTCTTTGACATGGCTATTATAACACGATTTACGTTTATCTTAAAATACTTGCCTATCTAAAACACTTGATACATCTATCAACCATTTGCTCAAAAAATCAGCTGCAAAAAAAGACTGGGACAAAATTGTCTCAGTCTAAATTTATCATGTTCAAAAGCTCCGGATGCAGGAGTTGCTTATTTTTTTATGACTTTTTCTTAGAAAAGCGGAAACCAGCTGAAGCTAGCAAGGCCGCAAAGCCAAGATAGGTGAGAAGAGAGCTCGCATTGCTACCAGTTTTAGGCAATTGACCTTGTGTGGTTTGGTAGCTGACTGATAGCAGCAAGTTACTTGCTTGCTTATTTGCAGAACTTTGATGCTGCAAAGTCTGATTTGACAGAGGCTCAAATTTCTGCGCTGTTTGAATAGTAATTTCTGCAGGAGGTGTCGAAACACTAACCTGATTGGACTCTATCCGGTATTGATTATTAATCAGCAAGCTGAAATGATTGGTATAGGTTCTGCCTGGATACAAGAGTCGGCCAACTGCTGCTGGAGCTAGGGTCTCGGTCGCAGTATTCAAGTCAGCATTGTAGCGTTCAAGTAGACCTGGTGCAGCAACAAAAGTCAAGACTCTGCTGCTCGGATCATAAGAAACCTCGTAACCAGGACTTTTCGCTCTAGTAGCTTCTAGATCCAATTCAAAACCTTCTGGCAGGCGTTCTTCCAATACGAAAGAATGAATTGGTAGGCGATAAGCAGGCAAAGCGTCCGTTACCAGATTAAGGACAGCAAAACTTCCCAGGCTAACCTCTTGTTGATGAATATTCTTCTTGGACTCATCCTCCAACTCTTCTCTGACTTTTAACTGGATAAAGAGCTGGTTATAGTGATAAGTTTGAGTCGGCGCTTGAGGACAGCTTGGCAAAGCTTGATAGCTAGGCTCAGCCGGCTTTTGAGGAAGCTCTTGATAGGTCGGCTGATCTGGCTCCTCCATCAAAGGCAAGTCACTTTCTCTGACAGGTGACTGAGGCTCAGGCTGAAGAACTGGTTCTTGAGGGAGCTGAGGTTCCTGCATATAGCTTGGTTCCTGAGGCAGGTCCTCTAAAGCAATTTCTTCTTCATAAACAGGTGGTTTCGGGCCTTCTCCCGTGCTTGCTTCAGGATCTTTTTGAGGTTTTTTGGGTTCCTTCAAATAAGATGGTCGTTGTGGTTCCTGTGGCAGTGGATTTTCGACCGGAGCTTGCGGAAGGCTCAACAAGGGCTGCTCCTTCTCATAGGTCGGCTCTTCAACTGCAGTCGGCTCTGTCAATAGAGAAGGGGAGCTAGGTTCTTCTGGCACTTCCTGATAAACTGGCTTTTGAGGTTGAAGCGGCTCAGGCAGATAAGTTGGCTCTTGCGGCAGAAGTTCCAAATCTCTTTCCGGTAAAACTACTGGCTCCTCAGGCCGATTGGGAAGGGGAAGAGGTTGAGTTTCTGTCGGCTGTTTAGGAACTTCTTGATAGGTCGGCTGATCTGGCTCTTCTGGCAAAGGTTGATAGACTGGCTGACTCGGAAGAGGCTGCAAGGCCTTGACTTCCTCATAAGCCGGTTCCTTAGGTTGAGCAACTTCTATCGGAGCAACAAGCTTGATTGGAACACCTTTGGCTTTAATATCTGAGTTAAATACAAACCAAGCAGAACCCCGGTTTCGTGAACCAATATCAAAGGAAATGATATCGCCCTGTGCCTTACCGACGATAGCGCCATACCAGTTATAGGGACTGTTCGGCGAGTCCCATTTGTTATACTCAAAGCGAGAGCCTTCCCGCTCAAAGTTAATAGAAATATCAGCGTGAACACTAGTATCTGGGTGAACATTAATGGCAGAGCCTGTAATAGGAATATATTCACCATTAAAATTCTTGATATATTCAATCGCAACTTTATTCGTATTTAAAGACGAGAAGCTGACAAGCGAGCCTGTCATATCAAGCCTTTCTCCTGCCTCATCGAAAAACTCAGCTTGAACATTGACCCGAGAATGGCCATAAAAATCCAAGGTCCAGACAGTCAAGGTCGGATCCTTAACTAAGAAAACTGGAAGCTTATCCTGACTCTTCGTTGATTCTTTCAGAGTATAAGTGTAGACAACTTTAGCGATTTTCTTGCCCTGAATACTGGAATTTTTGATATTAGTATAAGTAGCTACCAGAGGCACATCTTTTTGTAAAATGACTTTAGTCTGATGTTCTTTCCCTTTTAAAACACTGGTCAAAGCAGTTATTCCTTGTTGATCCATTCCCCAAGAACGAACCTCATCAGTCAGCTCATCATTGGTATAGGTTCTAATAGAGGGATCAAGCGTCAAGACAGCCTGGGGCTCAGATTTGAAAACAAAAGGCTGGCTTTCAACCTTACTGAGATAGCCTTCTTCATTTTTCTTAGCTTCAGCTTCCTGCAACTCTCTCTCAAAAGTTACAAGAGCTGCATCATACTTAGTTTTGGCTGTATCATAGGCAGCTTTTGCCTTCTTATATTCTTCTAAGAGCTTATCATAGTCAGCTTTCAAGCGGGCATTTTTTTCCTTAATGCTTGCATTTTCCTGCTCAATCACTGCGTTCTGTGCTGAAATAGAAGCAAGGTTTGCCTCATAGTCTTCTTTTAGTCTTTGATTTTCTGCTTCAATCCTTGCAAGATTTCCTTGGTAGGTCGCCAAGGCTGCCTGATAAGCAGCTAATTTATTCTTGTTTTCTGTCTCAATCCGAGCAGTCGCCTCCTGATAGGTAAGTAAGGCTTTCTCATATGCTTCTCGACTTTTCTGATTGCTCTCGGTGATTCGAGCCACATCCTGCTCATATTGAGCTAATTGATTTTTATAAAGCTCTTGTTTTTCCTGATTTTGCTGACGAATCTGGGCGTTTTCAGCTTCAATGGCAGCATTACGGGCTGTTACTTCTGCTTTTTCTGTCTCATAGGCAGTTTGGCGCTTCTTATTTTCAGCTTGGACACGCTCAAGTTCAGATTGATAGGCAGTCAAAGCTGCTTGATGATCTCTCGCTTTGGCATCATTGGCCGCCTCGATTTCAGAGCGATTCTTTTGATAAGCAGCTAATTTGCTCTCATAGTCTTTCTCTGCCGCTTGTTTTTTTTGACGAATCTCAGCCAATCGCTCTTGATAAGCAGCTAAATCAGCCTGATACTGCTCCTTCAAGGCTGCATTTTTCTGCTGGACTTCTTGATTTTTTGCCTCAATCTCCTTGTTCTGCTCTTGGATTTTAGCCAAGGCTGTCTCATAAGATTGTTTTGCTGCTTGATTGGCTCTTTGAATGCGTTCTACTTCCTGTTGGTAAGCCGTCAATTCTGACTGATACTGCTGCTCTAGCTCAGCATTTTCTTTTTGAACCCGAGCCAGTTCTTTTTCATAGTCAACCAAGGCAGCTTGATAAACAGCTTCTTTTTCCGACTTAACCTGAGCCAGTCTGGATACTTCAGCTTCATACTGCTTGACTGCTTCCTGATAAGCCTTTTCAGCTGCCTGATTTCGTTCTGCTATGGCTGCATTTTCAGCTTGGGCTGCTTTGTTGTGAGCTGAGACCTGAGCAAGCCTTTCTTCATAGCGACGCTTTGCTTGAGCATTCTTCTCCTGAGTAGCTTTCAGCTCTGTAGCATAGCTCTCCATAGCAGTTTGGTAGTCTGCTTTCGCTTGAGCATTTTCTTGTAAAATCCGTGAACGCTCCTCTTGATAAGCTTCTAAAGCTGCTTGATAGGAGGCTTCTTTCTCTTGATTGATTTTTACTATACGGCTCAATTCTGCTTGATAAGCCGTCCGTTTCTGCTCATTGTCTGCCTGAAGCTGAGCATTTTCAGCCTGAATGCGACTGGACTCTTGTTCATAGGAAGCCAGAGCCTTGTCATATTGGTCTTTCAAGGCTTGATTGGCAGACTCTTTCTGACTGAGTTCTTTCTCATAAGTCTTCAGTTGCTCTTGATAAGCTGCTGTGATTTCACGTATTTCCTTGACTTGGGTCGCATAATCTGTTAGCGCTTTCTCCCGTTTACTAGCAGCTTCTTCTGGATCTCTAGCTGTTCCTAAATCAACAGTCGGCTCCTGCTTTAGCTGAACTCCTGCTTTCCCGGCCTCTGCCAAAGCTTGGTCCATTTCCGCATGGGAAACCTCCAAGGGAAGCTTGCCTTGACTTACAGGCTCTGACTGAACAGGCGCAGCAGTTGGCTGGGGTGCTTCGGTTGGCGAAAGTGCAGCTTCAGAAAGGACAGACTGATTTGCTGCTTCAACTGCCTTTTCCTCAGCCTGAACCGACCCAGCAGCTAGCAACAAAGCTGCACCCAAAACAGCTCCGCACAAGCCCTTAGAAAGGCGGCTCTTGCGGAAGCCATAGACTATTTTCTTTTCCATTATAATCTCCATTTCTCCTTTAAACAGTTACCTGTTTATTGTCCATATTGTTCTATTTTATCAAAGCAAAGGCATATTAGCAATGTTTAAATACTCAAAATGATAAATAAAAGCCTGAGATAGGATCATATCTCAGACTTTCTAGTCATTTTAATCAAATCTATCAGATTGCAGCTTGAATTGCTTTTTCCACTGCTTCTTTCTCGCGGTTCACCAATTCAACACGCGCAGCGATTTCCTTGATTCCCATGCTGATATTCCGGCTAATCGCCATATCATCCAACTGAGGCTCAAAGAAGGCTTTGTATTCTGCCAATCTCTCTTCTGTCTTGAAGACCACTGCTGGGCTAATGACAAAGCTATCAAAGCTCATGTCACCACCTAGCGCTGCCTTGATCCAATCCCAATTTTCACGCGCCCAAGTCCACACTGCTTCTTGAGTAAAATCTCGGCTGAGGAAACGGGCATACCAAGCTGACAAATCCTGCGGTTTCACAGTAAATTTATCCTTCCAAGTCGCTAACAGTTCATCCAAGGTTTCCTTGTTCTTCGTATAAGAAAGGGCTGTAGAAAGAGCATTTTTGAAGCTTCCATCATTTGAAGCAACATAGAGGTCCAGATAAAGCTTAGTCAGCTCCTTGCTTTCATGATGCTTGATTTGGTTGACCAGCACCTGCAGGCGAATAGCGGCAGGGAGTTTTTCCAAATTATCACGATAGCGGTCAAAAATCTGGCTAGCTTGAGTTTTAGCTGTCTCATCGTCCGCCTTAATCATATTGCCCACAATGAGCTGACGAACCATCTCATCCTCATCGCTTTCACCTTCCTGTTTTTCAAAACCAAGACGGTCGAAATTATTTTGACTGAGAATTTTCAGCAAGGTTTTGTAATCTTCTTCTGTCTGACTGCCTTCATCCACAAAGCGATTCAACCCTTCCAGCACTTGGGAAACAGCTGAAACTACCATATAAGAAGTTTCGTTCGCCAGCTTGCTGATAACTGGCAGCAGGTCCGCATAGGAAATCTTACCTGACTCTGCCAGAAGTCGGCGCTCCTGCACGATTTGCAGTTTGCTGATATTGTCCAAAGAGCTGAGATTATTCAGAAGAGCATCCAACAACTCACCTTGATAATCTGTAATATAGTGGGCTGTGTTTTCTGTATTGAGACGCAGAGCCCCATCATTTTGCGCTGCCAGGGCTGCATAATTCGGAATTTCCAGTCTTTCTGTCGTCAGAGTATCAGGAAGTCCTTGCCAGTTACTGTTAAGAGGCACTGGCCATAGACGACCTTTGTCTTCGTGCTCTCCAATGAAGAACTGCTTCTGGGTCAAAATCAAGGAGTCATTTTCGACCTTGGCAGTGACAACTGGATAACCCGGCTGCTCCAGCCAAGCATCCATAAAGGCAGCTACATCACGGCCAGAAGCTTGAGAAAGAGCGTCCCAGAGGTCACGACCGATGGTATTTCCATACTGATGCTTCTCAAAATAGGCACCTAGCCCCTTACGAAATGCATCATCTCCCAGCCAACGGCGCAGCATGTGCATGAGACGGCTGCCCTTGGCATAGACGATCGCCCCATCAAAAAGAGTATTGATTTCATCAGGGTGCTTGACCTCTACATGGACCGACTGGACGCCATCTGTCGCGTCACGCTTGAGGGCATAAGGAACTCCGCTGGTCTGGAAATCTTCAAAAATCTTCCAGCTAGGCTCAATCGCATCAACTGAGACATACTCCATCATATTGGCAAAGCTTTCATTGAGCCAAAGGTCGTCCCACCACTTCATGGTCACTAGATTTCCGAACCATTGGTGGGCTAATTCGTGTGCAACAACCAAGGCAACTGTCTGACGGCTCAGAGCTGTTGAATTTTCATCCACCAGCAGATAGATTTCCCGATAGGTCACCAAGCCCCAGTTTTCCATAGCTCCAGCAGAAAAGTCTGGCAGGGCCACATGAAGCGACTGAGGAATAGGATACTTGACTCCATAATATTCTTCGTAAAATTCAATACATCGAACCGCAATGTCCAAAGCAAACTCTAGATTGCTCTCTGGGTGGGCCTTGGTCGCATAAACTCCTACCAAAGTTCCATTCTTGGTTTTAGCAGTAATTCCTTGCATATCACCTACAGCAAAAGCCAAGAGATAGGAAGACATACGTGGAGTCGTTTCAAACTTCCAAACGCCAGTCGCTTTGCGGTTTTCAACATCAATTTCTGGCATATTAGACAGAGCCAACTCACCCTCTGCTTGGTCAAATTTCAAAGCCAAATCAAAAGTTGCCTTAGCCTCTGGCTCATCCACACTCGGAAAGGCTTCACGAGCAAAATGGCTCTCAAACTGTGTAGAAATGATTTCTTTTTTCACACCATCTACCGTGTAGTAGGATGGGTAAATCCCCGTCATATTGTCCGTAATCTTACCAGTATAAGTTATTGTCACCACTACAGACCCAGCTGCTTCCAGCTTGATATAAAGAGCTTCATTGTCCTTATCAAGAGTAAAAGGACGTGCTTGACCAGCCACCTCTACAGCTTCAACTGTCAAATCTTTTTGATGTAGGGAAATCTTACTCGTCTTAGCTTCCCCAGTAATGGCCACCTTGCCTGAAAAAGTCTTGTCAGCACGATTCAAATCCAAAAAGAGATCATAGTGCTCAGGAACAAATGTTTCAATAAAATGTTTAACTGCTTGCATAGGCTTCTCCTCATCTAGCGAACAACATGGCAAGATTACTCCGACACCCTTGTCCGCTTATAATCTGTTATTATTGTATCATATTTAAAGGATTTCAGTGCAGAATAAATGCAAACAAAAAGACAGGGGAATAACCTGTCTTTTTGCTTTATGATAATGGAAGAAAGGTCAAGAGTTCTTCTTTTCTTTCTCAAGCTCCTCTAATTTTTTGTTATAGATTCGATTTTCTTCGTGATAAGTTTTGTTTAGCCGTTCTTCATAACGCTGAATTTTTCTCTCGAAAATTTCTCTATCTTCTTCTATTTGTCTTAATTCATATGAGGGCACGGTATCAGGACTATTGCAACAAAAAGATAATATCCATTCGCTCATTTGCTCTGAAACATTTTTAGCTTCTCGTCTCATATCCTGATAATCCCATTCATACTCACTAACTTTCTTTCGAAACGCTATGTGATCGTCATCGAGACGATCGATCTTTTTCTGAATATCCATAAAGCCTCCTATAAGATAGGGCTGGCTAATTCAGGCTTTGGAACAGCACCTAGTACCTCCTTGATGGAATCTGCTGCTCCACCTGTGAAGGCCCCAGATAAGTCCGCAGGTACTTGAGTAGAGGCAAAAGTTTTCATAGTCTCAGCTTGACTATCTAGCCAACTCTGCAAAGCTTGACTTTCTTCAAGAAGAATGGCTCTTTTAGCTGAAATCAAGCCACGAATAGCTGTGCGTTCCTGAATCTTTAAATATTCTTTTTTTATACGTTCGGCTTCAGCTCGATCTTCTGTATTTGGTTCAATCATGTGTTTCCTCCTATTTTTTTGTGAAAATCTGGGCGCCTTTTTGATCAATCGCTACGATATTATCAGCTGCCTTGTTTAAATTGCCAGCAATACCAGTCATTGTAGTCATATAAGAGTTTGCTGAGGCAAGGGTACTTGCTTCTTTTCCATCATTCCAAGCAGTTGACATGCTCAACTCAGATAATAAGCCCTCTACCTCATCAGCAGAAAGATTGTGGGCTAGGGTATAAGCTGCATCTCTCAGTTCTTTGATATGATTTTCAACACTAGATTTAGCACTTTTTATCTTATCTTTAATCTCTTGCTCATAGACCTCAGCCTGAAGCTGAACGGTTTGCGCACTTGTACGAACAAGCTCCTCTCTCAAACTAATCATTTTTTCGCCAGAACTAGTCTTCAAAGAGGCATGCAACTCATCAATTCGTTTCCTATTTATGGCGATTAAATCCTGCTTAGAAGGCTCAGGAGCAAAAGGTCCGTATTCTAATTCATAGCGTCTAATCAATTCTGGCCTAGCCATTGTTTTATAAGCATTATCAATACTAGATTTGCTTAATATTTTGTCAACAATTTTTTCAACTTGGCTCTTCGTCATTCCTGAACAAAAAAGACCATTTTTTTCATACCACTCAAAATCTGGACTATTACCTTTAATCTTGGGTAAACCGGCATTATGATGTTTACCTTCGACAGTAAACACTTTCCCATATGGAATAATCCCCCCGTGACCATCCATGCTTGTTAAATCTTTCCCTTTGTCACTGTATGAGTGTAAGTGCTTATTAAGATATGCTAATTCTTCATTACTAATCCCCTTGTAATCGGACGAATTCTTGTACAAAGAAGCCCATGCACCCCAGTCCATGAAATTTGTAATCTTCTGGACTTTCATTTCCGCAGCTACTTTAGCAACAGCTGGTCCTGCTTGACTAAATCCAGACATATTACTAATATCAACTTCTTGTCCTGTTCCAGCCATTTTTTTAGCCTTAGATAATGATTGATTATAAAACTCCCGAACGTCCTTTGTCTGTTCTGTTAATTGAACTCTTGCTGTTACTGCATTGAATCCAGATTCTAAAACATGATTATTAATGTCTCCATCAGGAGCTTGAGTTCCGGCAACGACAATAGTCGTTTGAGTGTAATCTGGCTCACCTTCCTTATCAAGAGGCGCAACAGCAAGAGCTTGGGTGGTTTCATTTACTTCATTAATTATTTTGTACCTAATACCAGAACTAGTCTCATAAACTCCACCCTCATCCTTTTTTTTTATAATTTTTAAAATATCTACTTGTAATTCTTGAACATTTTCATCGGTTAACGCCATTCTCTCTCATCCCCTTTTTTTATTTCATCATTATATACCACATCTAAATCAGCGCTTCCTTTTGAATCTTTTTTAACCCCTTCAATCTGTTTATCTTGAATCAAAGCTTCAAGATTCTCATCTACTTTACGACTCACCGTAAGTTTAGCTTCTAGTGGCAGATGTTGAAAACCAGATACATCAATTAACTTTTCATCGCTAGTTCTTAATTCAATGATTTCTTCATCCCAGCCATTAAAATCCATTCTTACATCCCAAACATTATTATAAGTTGGATAAGTAATATCTCCTATTGTTCCACCAAAATATGCCTTATTTTGATTCTTATCATAAACAGAAAAAACAATATTAGCGCTGAACATAGTCTGTCCGTTTCCTCCTTGGACAAAAATTGGTGAAAACTCTATTTTACTGACACCAGAGTAATGCTCTTTAATGTAAGTTGCCAGTTGTTCTTCCAACAAACGAAATCCTCGTTTGTAAAGTTTCACTCCTTTGTCGTCTAAAACGTCACTAACATTATATGGAGAGTTTTTGTGTTCAATCCATTTTGTCATACAATATACTCCTCCTGAAATTAAAACTATAAGAACTGCAATGATCGCAAATTTTTTTTTCTTCATTGTTTACCTACCTCACATCTTTATAAAAACGCTTTTATTTTTAATTATAGTATATCATAATATTTCTAGTCATACCATTATTTCTGGTCTCATTCATTTTTTATAAAAGCGCTCTTAATTATCTGTTTATAATATATGGAGTCTTTTACATAAAGAAGTTTTATTTCAAATCCTATAAATAACTTCGCTTTCATTCTTTACGTCTTTCTTAAGATCTAACTACATTCTTCGAACTTCTTGATCAGACAAAATCATATCATTCTTCTCCTTTGCTTAGCTTAACATTGTAAATGATTTCAGCTTCTGGGCTTCCCTTTTCATCCTTAACAACATCTTTTAGCTGACCGACTTCTACTAACATTTGAATATTTATATCTATACTTTTTGCATCTGTTAATTTAGCTTCTTTAGGTAATTTCTTTGCATTCAAAACATCAATACTATTATCTTCTGAATCTAACAACTCAATTACTTCATTACCACTCCAATCAAAATCAAGAACAAGATCTGCTTCAATCCCAAAACTATTTGGGACATATTTTTTTATTTGCGTACCCAAAGTAGCGTTATCTCCATATTTATCATAAATAGTCGGACGTACATAAGCATTCAGCATAGAAGATCCGTCATCCCCCGTAACATAAACTGGAGAAAATTCAATCTTCTCTATACCTTTATAGTGTTCTTTGATATAGGTTCCAATTTGTTCCTCTAAAAATCGAAAGCCTCGCTGATAGAGCTTGGTTGTTTTGAAACCTAAGTTGGGTTTAGTCAGTTTATTATAGACAAAGATCCCACCAGATACCAAGACAAGAATAAGGACAAGTGTCGTAAAAATTTTTTTCTTCATCAGTCTCTTATGTTCTGTAAAAAATTTGTAATTAGAACGCATATATAAGGATTATAACAACAAGGTAAGATTCATAATGTTTATGACTTAACTTTTTGCAAATTATTAGCCTTGCTAAGCGTTATTTAATATAAACAATGCCATTCTATCAACGCCATTTGAAATGATCTCCTTTTCTAATTTGAGTATTAAATTTCACTTTAGCATTAGGGCTTCCGTTTTCATTCTTTTCTATATCCTTTATATGTCCAGCTTTAATCAAAGCTGATATATTATTATCAATTCGTTTGCTTGTTGATAATTTTGCTTTTTCAGGCAATTTCTCACTATTTGAGATATTGAGATAGCCGTCATCCGACTTTATTTCAATAATTTCATTATCGTGCCCATCAAAGTTAAGTTGAATACTTCCACTACTTGTAAAACGCCCAAAATCTTCTTCTCCAACAAAACGTCCCAAATAAGCCTTGTTACCATGATTATCATAAATGACAGGTACAATTGTTGCACGAAACATGCTCTGCCCATCCCCACCTTGAACAAAAATTGGTGAAAACTCAATTTTACTAACTCCTGAATAGTGTTCTTTGATGTAAGTCGCCAGTTGTTCTTCTAACAAACGAAATCCTCGTTTGTAAAGTTTTACTCCTTTATCGTCTAAAACATCACTAACATTATAGGGTGAGTTTTGGTGTTCAATCCACTTTCTCACACCAAAGATTCCACCTGGAATGAGAAGTACCAGAACTGCCAAGGTGAAAATGATCTTTTTCTTCATAAACATTCTCCATTATGTACTCATATAAAAATATATAAACTTTAACTCTACTCTTGTAGTATAACATAGTTAGTTGTAAGTTAAAACACAAAACAGAATGCTAACCATACTTGAGATTATACAAAAAAGACACGAAATAAATCGTACCTTTTTTATTATTACAACTCAATAATTTTACCTGTTTCAAAGTAGACAACCCATTCACAGATATTCTTGGCATAATCGCCGATTCGTTCCAAGTAAGAGATAACTTGGAAGTAGTCACGGCCAGTTACAATCAGTTCTGGATTTTGTTTGATTTCCTCTGTAGCAAGATCGCGGATATCATCAAAATATTGGTTGATTTTCTCATCCATAGCTGCTACGGCATAAGCTTGGTCTACATTCCCATTGAGGTAGACGTTAAGAGTTTCTTCGACGAAATTCTTAACATCACGCCCCATCTTGCTGATGGCATCCTCTACGGACTCGATGCGGACTTCTCCCTTCATCCGAACAGTCGCTTTGGCGATAGATACGGCATGGTCACCCATGCGTTCCAAGTCACTGCTGGCTTTCAGCACGGTGATAACGGTCCGCAAATCCTGAGACACAGGCTGTTGTAAGGCGATGATTTCCAGAGATTTTTTCTCCAGTTTGACCTCGTAGTCATTGACTTCAGCATCGTCTTCAATGACCTGACGAGCCAGTTCACGGTCATGCGTGACAAAGGCACGTACAGTCCGGTTAATCTGCGATAGAACTTCGTTTCCCATCGCGTAGAATTGATTATGAAGTTTTTCTAAATCTTCTTCAAATTGTACTCTAAGCATAAGATTCCTTTCTGTTATCCGAATTTACCAGTAATATAGTCTTCGGTCTCTTTATGGGCTGGATTGAGGAATATCTTCTTGGTTTCATTAAATTCAATCAAGTCTCCACCAAGGAAGAAGCCTGTTTTTTCAGAAATCCGAGACGCCTGCTGCATGGAGCGAGTGACCAAAAGCATGGTATATTTGTCTTTTAGACTGTAGAGGGTTTCCTCGATTTTCCCAGCTGAGATTGGATCCAAGGCTGATGTCGGCTCGTCCAAGAGAATGATCTTAGGACTAGTAGCTAGCACGCGGGCCACACAAACCCGTTGCTGCTGACCACCAGAAAGACCGATAGCGGAATCATGCAGACGGTCCTTGACCTCGTCCCAGATAGAAGCACCAATAAGGGAGCGCTCTACTGCTTCGTCCAAAACTGCCTTGTCCTTGACACCATTAATCCGAAGTCCATAAACTACATTTTCATAGATAGTCATAGGAAAGGGATTGGGCTGCTGGAAGACCATTCCGATTTCCTTGCGAAGCTCTACCGTATCTGTCCTCGGACCATAGATATTGTGACTGTTATAAATGACCGTTCCTGTAGTCGTTACTTCTGGATTCAGGTCGCCCATTCGGTTGATGGCCTTGAGCAAGGTTGACTTACCTGAGCCTGACGGTCCAATCAAAGCTGTAATCTCATTTGGCATGAAATCAAGTGAAACGCTATTAAGGGCTTTCTTTTTATTATAATAAACCGACAAGTCCTTGACTTGCAAAATAGGTTCTGTCATACGTTTTTCCTTCATTTTATTTTACATTCAACCAAAGACTAAGCTTGTTGAATCGTGATGAATATGGACAGCTGCTTAACCAAAATGACCTGAAACATAGTCATTAGTGGACTGAAGCTTGGCGTTTTGGAAAATATTAGCCGTCTTATCATACTCAATCAAGTCGCCCAGATAGAAGAATCCAGTGTAGTCACTAGCACGGGCAGCCTGCTGCATATTGTGGGTCACAATGATAATGGTATAGTTATTCTTAAGTTCGAACATGGTTTCTTCCAGCTGCATGGTCGCAATCGGATCCAAGGCTGACGCTGGCTCATCCATGAGCAGAATGTTTGGCTTGACCGAGATAGCACGGGCAATGCAGAGCCGCTGCTGCTGACCGCCAGAGAGAGTCAGGGCTGACTTGTGCAAGTCATCTTTGACTTGGTCCCAAAGCGCCGCTTGCTTGAGCGAAGTCTCCACAATTTCATCTAGAACCTTTCTATCTCTGACACCAGCCCGTTCATGAGCAAAAGTGATATTTCGATAGATGGATTTGGCAAAAGGATTTGGCCGTTGGAAAACCATGCCGATATGCTTGCGCATTTCATAAACATTGATTTCAGGGCGGTTGACATCAATCCCCTCATAGAGAATCTCTCCAGTCACATTGGCAATATCAATGGTATCGTTCATGCGGTTGAGGCTGCGAAGATAGGTTGATTTCCCTGATCCTGACGGGCCAATCAAAGCAGTGATTTTATTTTTTTCAAACTGCATATCAATGCCCTTGATGGATTCCTTTTTACCATAGTAAACATGTAAATCCTTGGTTGACAGGGCTACCTTTTCTTCAGGAAAAGTAATGATATGTTTTTCATTCCAATTATATTCTGTCATTTCTTCTCCTTTAAGCAGAGGTTAATTTCTTATGTAGATAGCTGCCCAGTTTGCGGGCTCCCAGATTGAAAATCAAAATGAAGATCAGGAGAACTGCTGCTGAACCAGCAGAAACAGCCGTTCCATCAGGAATTGTTCCCTCGCTATTGACCTTCCAGATATGGACAGCCAAGGTTTCAGCCTGACGGAAGATAGAGATAGGACTAGTGACACTGAAAATATTCCAGTTGGACCAGTCCAGAGCCGGAGCTGACTGACCTGCTGTATAAATCAAGGCTGCAGCCTCACCAAAGATACGACCGGAAGCCAGTACAATCCCTGTTACAATACTAGGCAAAGCTTCTGGGATGACCACATGCAGGACCGTTTCCCAGCGAGAAATTCCCAAGGCCAAACCAGCTTCACGCTGGGTGTGGTGGACATGGCGCAGGCTATCTTCGACGTTCCGCGTCATCTGAGGCAGATTAAAGACTGTCAAAGCCAAGGCACCAGAAATGATTGAAAAGCCATACTCGAACTGGACAACAAAGATCAAATAACCAAAGAGCCCGACTACTACCGAAGGCAGTGAAGACAGAATTTCAATACAGGTGCGGACAAAGTTGGTCACTGGGCCTTTCTTAGCATACTCTGACAGATAAACCCCAGCCCCCATAGAAAGAGGCACAGAGATAATCAGAGTAATTACCAGCAGGAAGAAGGAATTGTATAGCTGAATCCCAATACCACCACCAGCTTGGTAAGAAGAGGATTTCCCTGTCAAGAAAGACCAGGAAACATGTGGCAGACCTCTAACTAAGATATAGAGGATGAGAGAGGCAAGGATGGCAACAATGATACTCGCTATTGTGTAGAGAACACCAGTCGCCAATTTATCTAATTTCTTAGCGTGCATAGTTTTTCTTACCTCTTTCTTTTGTAATTAGTTTAATCACACTGTTAAAGGCTAAGCTCATCATCAAGAGCACCAGAGCCAGAGACCAGAGAACGTTATTATCCACTGTTCCCATAACGGTATTTCCGATTCCCATGGTCAAGACAGAGGTCAGTGTAGCTGCTGGTGTTGTCAAAGAGGTTGGAATCACCGCAGAGTTCCCAACAACCATCTGGATAGCTAGGGCTTCACCGAAGGCACGCGCCATTCCAAAGACTACAGCTGTAAAAATACCTGAGCGAGCAGCCTTGAGTGTTACCCGCCAAATGGTCTGCCAGCGCGTTGCGCCCATAGCCAGACTAGCTTCACGGTAGTGGCGTGGCACAGCACGCAGACTGTCCGTCGTCATAAAGGTTACTGTCGGCAAAATCATGACAAAAAGCACAAAAATACCAGACAAAATCCCAAAACCAGTCCCGCCAAAGACTGTACGGACAAAAGGAACCACGATTTGCAGACCGATAAATCCATAAACAACAGACGGAATACCAACTAAAAGTTCAATCGCCGGTTGCAATATCTTTGCTCCTTTTGGAGACACCTCTGTCATAAAGACAGCTGCACCAATCGCAAAGGGAGTTGCTATCAGGGCTGACAGAATGGTAACGATAAAAGAGCCTAAAATCATTGGCAGGGCACCGAATTCCTTACCAGAAGGATTCCAGACACCACCAAAAAGAAAATCAAAAACATTAACGCCGTTGACAAAGAAAGTAGATAGACCTTTCTGAGCAACGAAGATTAGAATCATAGCCACAATCACCACAATCAGTGACAGACAGGCAAAAGTTAGATAGCGGCCAAACTTCTCCAAGCGAGAATTTTTAGAAGGCGATAACAACTTTTTGGTTAATTCCTCATTTTTCATTTTGAATCTCCTTCTATTGCTGTGACATTCCCATCAGCATCCTTGCTGACTTTCATATCGTTGATTGAGATATAGCCCATGCTAGTAACAACGCCTTTTTGAACATCGTCTGACAGCATGTATTCCAGAAACTCAGCAGCCAGACCAGTCGGCTTGCCCAGTGTATACATATGCTCATAAGACCAGAGCGACCAATTATTAGTAGCAACATTTTCAGCTGTTGGCTCATAGTTATTGAGTTTCAAGGTTTTTACAGACTCATCAACATAGGCAAAGGCTAGGTAAGAAATCGCACCAGGAGTTTGCGAAACGATATTTTTCACCATACCGTTGGAATCCTGTTCCTGACTCTGCACAGCTGATTTCCCATCCATGATGACACTGTCAAAGGTTGCGCGGGACCCAGAGCTAGCCGCACGATTGATAATTGAAATTTCCAAGTCTTTACCACCCAGCTCTTTCCAGTTGGTTATTTCACCAGTGAAAATTTTCTGCAGCTGCTCGGACGTCAGATTATCCACGTTCACTTCTTTATTAACAATCACAGCAATACCGGCCACAGCGACCTTATGGTCCACCAAGTCAGACGCTTTGATTCCTTCCTTCTCTTCAGCGAAAACATCAGAGTTCCCAATTTCAACAGCTCCTGACTGCACTTGAGACAGACCTGTGCCAGATCCCCCCCCCTGAACATTGACAGTTTTACCGATGTTGTTAGAGCCAAAGTCATCAGCTGCTGCTTCAACTAAGGGCTGCAGAGCAGTTGACCCTACTGCTGTCATGGATTCACCACGGTCAATCCAAGATGAGCAAGCTGATAAGGTGAGTCCTAAGCTCAGAGCTGTCAGCGCTAAAGCAAATTTTTTCAATTTGTTCAAAAGATTTCTCCTTTAATAAAATCAAGAGGATGGGAAGTATCTTTAGTATTTCTTACTTAGCAGAAAGAAGCTTTTTTCAATACATTCACATCTTCAACTATATCATATAATACCAGCTTTTCCTAATATTTTATCTAAATCTCAGGCCTTTTGGGAAATAATTTTTCAGGGTTTTTCCAGTGACTTTTGCAAAGCCCAAACCATTACCGCCAAGGACTAGTTGGTACCAGCCGTTTAGCCGCGGTTCTGCCAGTTCAATCGTCTCTCCTGCCGCATATTTCTTGAAGTCCTGATTATTTATTTCAACTCTATTTAGAACTTCGCTGGGCTTTATAGCCAAGCCTAGGGCAAAGCTAGGCTCAAAGCGATTCTTCTTAAACGTTCCTAGATGCAAACCGTTACGGGCAATCTTTAGCTTGGAGAGGTCTGGCAATCCAGCTGGCAACAAATAAAGATTGTCCCCAAAGGTCTGCAAGTCTCCAGTCAAGACTGTTTTTAAATGCTTTGTCTCGAAATCCTGCCAGAGTTTTCTTTGCTCGCTCGTCAAGCGATGCTTAGCTGATTTAATCTTCTTGCAGCTATTCTCATCCGTAAAGCGAAAATGGGCTGCAAACTGACCTTCACCTTTGAAGCGATGCGGATACATCCGAGCTGTCTCAGGAAAGCCAATTCCTTCAGTCATCCCGTTTATCTTAGGAATATCAATCAGTTCAAGAGGAAATTCATCCAGTAACCAGGCAACAATTTCTTCATTTTCTTCAGGAGCCCAAGTACAGGTCGAATAAACTAGGCGACCGTCCTTGGCAAGCATGCTCATAGCAGCTGTTAAAATCTCTCGCTGGAGCTGGGCGCATTGGGCTGGATAATCCGGAGTCCAATACTGAGTAGCATCCGGCTGCTTACGAAACATGCCCTCACCTGAGCAAGGTGCATCTAGCACAATCAAATCAAAATAACCTTCAAAGACCTGAGCCAGTCGGTCAGCAGATTCATTGGTAACAAGCACATTTCTGGCACCAAAGCGCTCAATGTTCTCCACTAAGATTTTTGAGCGTTTGCTGTTGATTTCATTGGAAACCAATAAGCCAGTATTATCTAAAAAAGATAAAAGATGGGTGGACTTGCCACCTGGAGCCGCCGCCAAATCTAGGACCTTCATACCCTTAGATGGTGCTGCTATCTGAGCCACCATCTGAGCTGCTGGCTCCTGCGAATAAACCAGACCAGTCACATGCTCAGCAGACTTGCCAGAAACCTTGCCATAAAAGCCCCAGTCTGTCTGAGGAATGGCATCTGAGAAATTCTGCTGGCCTTCTTTCAGAGGATTGCTGCGAAAGGCCGAAATCGGCTCCTCGTCAAAAGTCGCAAAAAAATCCGCCGCTTCTGCGCCTAAAATCTGCTCATATTTTTCTTTAAAACCTTTAGGAAAGTCCATCTACTGCTTCCCCTTTTCTAAATAAGGCTTCAGAGCCGATAGTTTGCACTTAGGCGCCATCATGACAGGCTGCCGAGTCTGGAAATTTAGCTGACTGCCATCCAAGGTCTGGACGACAAAGCCCAACTTCTCCGCCATAATCGAAGCCGCTGCATAATCCCAGGGCCAGTTGTAGGAGAAATAAGCCAAGAGACCGCCTGACAGCACCTTGCTAAAGCTAATCCCAGCACTGCCATAAACCCGAACCCCTAAACACTCCCGAGCCAAGTCTGACAAGCCCCAATCATTGGCTTGCAGCATACCGGCATTAGAAGCCATGAGAAAATCTTGAAAAGGCCGGTTCTCAAAAGCAGGAAGTTTCCGTTCGTTACAATAGACATCAAAGTCCCCGCCACCATGATAGAGCTGATCTCTAGCCACGTCATAAATCAAGCCAAATCGACCAATTCCCTTTTCAAAATAGGCAATCATGACTGCAAAATCAGCCTTCTGAGTGATAAAATTAGTGGTCCCATCGATCGGATCTATCACCCAGACATTGCCATCAGCAATATTATGTCGGAGTCCATTTTCCTCCGCTAAAATAGCATCCTGGGGATAGCGGGCTAGAATCTTAGCCACCAAATCATCCTGAACCTTCCGGTCCATCTGGGTGACTAAGTCAGTGGCACTGGTCTTTTGTCTCACATCCAAATCATCATAGAGATGTTCTCTCAAAAAAGCACCAGCTTGGTAGATGATTTCTTTAGCAAAATGAAATTTATTTTCCAAGAGAAATGCTTCCTTTACCTTTACTTTTTGCCTCTTGAACAGCACGATAAAGCGAATAACCGCTGACGTTTTCAAACTCTCGGTCGATTCGCTTCTCTTGACCCTTGCTCGGAACAACTTGCTTGAAAGCCGCATAGGACTTCAGGAGCTTTTCCGCTTGGACTTTCTGTTCATAAGCTGCTTCTACATCATTAAAAAAAGAGAGCACCGAAGCAAGCTCTTCAGTGCTCCACGATAAATCTAGTGGGTAACTATAATTTTTGTTCATCTTTACTGAATATCTGCCCGCATGGTTGCGGATCTTAACTCTTCCTTACGATAACTCCGAGGCAGAAAAGCACGAATTTCATCCTCGTTAAAGCCGATTTGCATCCGTTTGCCGTCTAAAATAATTGGGCGTCGCAAAAGACTGGGATTTTCCTCAATCAACTGAATCAAGGTTGAAATGGACAAATCCTCCACATCCAAATCTAATTTCTGAAAAATTTTTGAGCGAGTTGAAATAATGTCGTCTGTACCGTTCTCTGTCAGAGAAAGAATGTGTTGCAATTCGGGAGCTGACAGAGGGCTCGTCATGATATTATGTTCCTGAAAGGGCACTTCATGATTTAGCAGCCAAGCACGCGCCTTACGGCAAGAAGTACAACTCGGCGATAAAAATAATGTAATCATGCGTTTCTCTTCTAATTCTGTATAATAACTACCTCTATTATACTAAATTTTATTTGGCTTGACTATATTTTTTTGAAAATTACTGCCGAATGTCATGAAAATATAAATTTTTCAGCTATTTCGATAAGTAGTCCAACTTCTAGCGATCCGTTCATCGCTCTGCAGCTGAGCAATCAAGCTGTCAATACCATCAAACTTAACCATCTCGCGAATCTTATCCAGCCAGAAAATCCGAATGGTATCGCCATAGATATCCTGAGAAAAATCAAACATATTGACCTCAAAACGGAGTTCATCCCCGTCAAAAGTTACATTTTTCCCAACACTAGCCATACCACGATAGCGCTGACCATTGTGCTCAACATCCGCGACATAGACGCCATCTCCTGGGAGATGGACTCGATCTAAGGGAGCTAGATTGGCTGTTGGATAGCCAATCGTCCGTCCTCTGGCATTGCCATGAACCACGATACCGCGAGTGGACAAAGGATAGCCCAGCAATTCTTGAGTTTTCAGCATATCTCCAGCTGCAATCGTCTCCCGAATCCGAGTGGAAGAAATTTTCCGATTATCCAGATTAACCGAAGGAACGATAACAATCTTACCGTTAAAATAATCTCTCAGCTCATGTGACTCTTTGCGGTCTGAGCCAAAATGATAGTCAAAGCCAGCTACCACGGCTTTGGCACGCAGACGAGATACATACTTCTCAAAAAAGTCCCGAGCTGTATTGCCCGCAAAATGGCTAGTAAAATCAATCAGGTAAAGATAGTCAACACCTAAACTTTCCAGCTGCGCCATCCGGTCTTCAGGACTAGCCAGATGCAGCATGAGTTCAGGCTGATAGCGGACAAAGGCCAGCTTAGGAGACTCTGGGAAGGTTAGTACTGCAATCTTGAGATCTTGCTCCGTTGCAATCTCTCTCGCTTTCTCAAAGAGTGCCTGATGCCCCTTATGCAGTCCATCGAAATAGCCTAGAACAAGGACCGTATCTTCTGTCTGATCAATCCCTTTTTCATCTATAATTCTCTTGGTTATCATCATTCCTCTATTTTACTACGCATTTGCTATTTTTACAATATCCGTTCCGTGCTAAACTGCAAAATATTCAAAAAGATTTGACTGCTCTAGTCAGGGCGTTTGTCAAAATCGAAAAAAAGCAAAACAAAAGGACAGCAGTTGTGCAGTTGCTGTCCTTTTGTGAGGTTTAATGAAATTATTATAACATGCAAGCGCACATTTCATATTACAAAAGAGTAACAATCTTTTGACAATTCTACTGCGGATATTAAAGGAAGACTTTGCGGGGCTTGTAGGCGGCTTCCCGCTTTTCCAAAATGGCTACTAACTTCTCCTTATAAAAGCCAGCTAGATCCGCTTCTTCTGACATCAAGCTGATAAAACGACCGTTTCTCACATCCTCAACCTGCTCGTCTGAGAGCTCAACCTTCAGTAGATCTCCGATTCCTAATTCGAGTGGTTGGAGGAAGGAAAAATCATCTACTGCTACTCGCTCTGCTATTTCATCCAGAGTCAAGGCATCATCTAAGCTCATACCTGCCGAGGAAGTCCGTGTCAGCTGGGACATGTGACTGGCAAAGCCAAGCTTAGCTCCCAAATCAACAGACAGGGTTCGGACATAGGTCCCCTTGCTGCACTTGACTCGAAAACGAAAGCGGGCTTGCTCATCTTCATAGGAAATCGGACTGGTGCGCTCGAAACTATAGATGGTCACCTGCCGCTCTGGCCGCTCCACTTCTTGACCCGCTCTAGCATACTCATAAAGCTTGCGGCCATTGACCTTGACTGCAGAGTACATGGGCGGAATCTGGCGAATCTCACCAGTCATGGACTCCATCGCTTCATCGATAAGGGCTTCTTCTAAAAGCTCTGTCACTGGCGTCCGCTCTAAGATGTCTCCGCTGGCATCCTCTGTCGTCGTTGAGCAGCCTAGAGTAATCTCCCCCTCGTAGACCTTGCCTTCCTCCTGCATAAACTCGACCAAGCGCGTCGCCTTGCCCACAGCAATCGGAAGCACCCCTACTACATCTGGATCCAAGGTTCCCCCATGACCGATTTTCTTGGTTTTTAAAATTTTGCGCAGCTTAAATACCGCATCGTGCGAGGTCATACCCGCTTCTTTTCTTAAGTTGATAATTCCGTTCATTGGTTAACTTTCTAAAAATACTAAAACTCTCTTTTGGAAATCTTTATGCCCTTCATAGAGTGCGTGGCCACAATCTGACAAAATAGTGAGCTGGCTATCTTTGATATGGTGATGCAATTCGAGCGAAGCTTCTACACCTAGAACGTCATCTTCTTCTGCTCCGATGACTAGTGTAGGACAGTTGATCTTTTCCAGGACTGCCATACTATCATGTCTTAAGCAAGATATGGCCTGAATAGCAATCCGATGTTTATCTTTAATGCGACCTAAGATTCCCATTATTCGATAAAGGTATTTAAACTTTCCAAAGGATTTAGGTGTATAAGAGTGACTTGCAATATCCAACATCAGTTCCTTATAGGATCCCGTCTGACTCAACTCAAGCCAGCAAGTAATCCTCTCCCTACCAAGATTATTCAGTTTCGCAGTAGTAACTGTCAAAATCAATTTTTCAACTCTTTCTGGGAAATCTGATGCCAACCATTGGGCAATCATACCGCCTTGGGAAATTCCTAGGACAGCTACCGTTTTCAGACCTAAAACCTCCATAGCTTCAGCAATATCAGTCGCCATATCTCGTGTTGTATAATTTTCTGGCAACTCATTGATTCTGCTAAAAACATAGACCTGGTAAGCTGTTGCGAAGCTCCTATAAGATAGGGCAAGCATTTGCGCCATTCCCTTCACAGTCGCCAAACCATCCCCTAGACCTGGAATGACGAGCAGCGGCTTCTTCCCTTTTCCAAAGGTCACATAATCCATGCTCTTATCGTTAAAATATAAGGTTTTCCCTTTTGTTGAAGACATTACTTCGTTTCCATTACTATTTTATCATGTTTATTCATGTTGACTTTTTAAATGCAGTGCAAAGCCGGCAGTCACTTTTTCAAATCCAACCGCCTGATAAAACTGATGTGCAGCATTTCGTTCAGAAGTTAATCCACTATTTAGAGTCAGTGCCTTAACTCCTTCTTTTACCGCTTGTTTTTTCAATTCATCGATTAGCCTACTAGCAATTCCTTGTCGTCTTGCTTCTTTTGCAACTGACAAAGCTAAAATACGATAGTAAGATCCATCTGCTTCAAAAAAGAATAGCTTTGCATAACCTAAGAAACCTAAAATTTCTCCGTTTCTTTCAGCTAAAAGACAGCCATAATGCGGCTGAGAAAGAATCGTTTCTAAACGTCGAGCCAGCTTAGAAGCGGTCGTTGGATAGCCCAAGTCTTCGTATAAAGACAGTAAGACTTCAGCATCTTTCATGGTTGCTTTTCGTATCTGCATAGGATCCTCCTAGTCACCCTTCAAAGCTTCAAACTTTGCTTTCATGGTAGGATTTTTGCGCGTCAATTTTTTGACAGAGACATCGTCCAGTTTGTTGTTTGCCAAGCGCAGCTGATTTTCAGAGGTCGTCAGGAATTTCTTGATTTCCTCCATCCGGCGGATAGCCTTGTCAATCTCCTCGATAGCTTTGCCAAAGTTGGTCGAAGCAGACTGATAGTTCTTAGCGAAAGCTACTTTAAAAGCATCCAAATCTTCCTCAAAATGCGTAATATCAATGTTCTGCTCCCGCACCAAGGCCAGCTCCTGCTTGTACTGGAGCGAGTTAAGCGCAGCATTACGCAGGAGGGTAATCATGGGCAAAAAGAACTGTGGCCGGATAACATACATCTTCTCATAGGCATAGGACACATCGACAATACCCGAATTGTAGAGCTCGCTATCAGCCTCAAGAAGTGTCACCAAAATGGCATACTCACAGCCTTTCTCCCGCCGGTCCTTATCCAGCTCTTTGAAAAAATGCTCGTTTTTCTTCTTGGTCGCTGTCTCATCGCCTTCATTTTTCATCTCAAACATTATGGAGAGGATTTCTACACCATTTTCATCCACCTCACGGTAAATGTAGTCACCCTTGCTGCCTGTTCTGGCATCATTGTCCTTGCCAAACTCCGCTCGTGGAAACATGGCCATACGGTTCTTGTTAAACTCGTACTCACAGTGCTGTTCCAAACTCTCGCCAATCATCTTAGTGGACTGCTTGGCTTTAAAATCCTTGTAGAACTCTATGGTCTCATCCTTCTGACGCAGCTCTACCTCATAGCGCTCTTTGAGAGAGGTCTGAGCCAGCGCTGCTTCCTTTTCTTGCAAGACTAGCTGATTCTTAACCTCGTCTCGCTCTTTTTTCAGCGCTGACAAGGTTTTTTGAAGTTGATTTTCATGCTCCAAGCGCAGAGTTGTCAACTGACTTTCCAATTGATGAACTTCCTTATCCTTCTCCTGCAATTGAAGACTAGCTGCCTGCTCCGCCTCTTTCTTTGCCAATTCCTGCTGGGTCTCAAACTGAGAAATCTGACTTTGAAGATTGCTAATTTCCTGCTCTTTCTGCGATAGCAAAGCTTGTTGGGCATTCTGGGATTTTTGCTCTGCTAAAGCCAGTTCCTGCTCAATCCGAGCATGAATCTCCTTGTCAAACTCTGCAGTCCGAACCTGCGACAAAAGCTCACTATACTGACTCTCATTGACTGTAAAAACCTCCCCACAGTTGGGGCATTTGATTTCGTTCATGGGGTACCTCTTTCTCTGTAGTTAAACTCTTTATTCTTTTTCTTTTCCGACACGACAGTTCATGCAGCCTTCATACATTATTTGGAGCTGACAAGGAAAAATCTTATTTCCCATTGATAATTCTCCCTGCCAAAGACACTTTTTATCACTGTAATATTCGTGAATAATTGTAATAATAAATTGCGGATATTCTTTTAGAAAATGTTCTAATGGATAGTAAACACCAGTGAATGCCCGATTTTCTTGACTGTCCAAAATGTAGATTTGACAATAATCAAGCTCAACATTTTCAAAGCAAATGCCAGCTTCATAATACTTTTCGCCCTCCTGACTATAATCAATCATATAATCAAACTGAACATGCAAATGATTGCTTTCCAGCCAAATCTTCCGAGTGCTCAAATCATGCAAACTAAAGGCCCGGCCAGGAGGCTGTTTCTCTGCTCTTTCCATCTTTCTCCTACTTCTGCTCGTTAATCTTTATGATTATTATACCATCCTTTCTCGAAATTAAAAACAGCAAGCCAAATAGCTTGCTGTATCATTTTATCACTCCCCCATCTCAATCCGCCAGCTGGCGGCTGTTTTTCTTTCTTGGATAAACTTACTGTAAATGCCTTGTTTGGCTAGTAAGTCTTGGTGTTTGCCTTGCTCGACAATACGACCTTGATCCAGCACCAAAATCTGGTCAGCATGCTCAACCGTCTTGAGTCGGTGGGCAATCATGATAATGGTCTTATCGCGAGTCAGAGCCTGAATAGCCTGCATGAGGGCTTCTTCGTTTTCTGGGTCAACATTGGCTGTTGCTTCATCCAGAATGATAATAGGAGCATCCTTGATAATAGCCTGTGCGATGGAAATGCGCTGACGCTCACCTCCAGAAAGACTGGCACCTCCTTCACCAATCTTGGTGTCATAGCCATCAGGCAGTGAGAGGATAAAGTCATGACAGGCAGCTTTCTTGGCAGCCTCTATTACTTCTTCCTGACTGGCCTCCGGCTTGCCAAAACGAATGTTATTAGCAATGGTATCCTCAAAGAGATAGACGCTTTGGAAGACAAAGCTGAAATTACGAATCAGACTGTCATAGCTGTAATCTCTAACATCGTGTCCGTCCAGACTGATACTTCCTTGGTCCACATCCCAGAAGCGGGCAATGAGGTTGCAGAGCGTTGTTTTGCCTGATCCAGAAGGTCCAACCAGGGCAGTTGTTGTTTTTTCGGGAATGGTGAGGGAAACCTGGTCAATGATTTTCTTATTTCCATAAGAGAAGCTAACATTTCTCAGATCAATCCGGCTACTCTTAAGATCAATATCCTGACCACTGATGTCCATCGGCTGGATAGCTAAGACTTGATTGACCATATCAACCGACAGATCAACAATGCGCAGGAGAGAAGAGAAAGAGCCAACGCCGTCTAGATTTTCATAAATCATAAAACCACTGACAATCATCATAATGGTTACCAGCAGCTCCATACTGCCATTGAGATAAAAATAGATAGAGAAAAGCCCCATAAAGAGACCCGTCAGCTTGGTCACCATGCCCTGGAGGGCAATGTAAGGTGAGGTCACGAGTGTCATTTTAGTATCTAGCTGACTCTTGCCTTCAATAGCCTTGGACAGCTTCTTGGCAGAACGGTTAACCAGATTGTAGTTCTTAACTTCAGCAATCCCTTGGCTGTACTCTAAAACAACGGCTACCAGGTCCATATCCGCCTGATACTTGTCATCAGAAACCTTGCCAACTTGCCAACGCATGAGGGTATTTGGCAGGAGAAAGAGGACGAGACCCACCAAGAGAACCAGTCCAACCCGCCAGTCATAGAGAAAGACCAAAATAGTGATGAGACCAGTCGTCAGAAAGCCCTGCACAGTCATCATAACCACTCGCGTAGCTACATCAGACAACCCTTCCAGCGTATTAGTCGTAACACTGGTAATTTTGCCCAAACTATTTTGATTAAAGTAACCCATGGGCAGATAGCGCATGTGCTCGGCAATTTCAATCCGCTTCTGAGCACAGGTATGATAACCTGCTTCCGTCTGCAGCATGGTAATTTTCAGGGTAATCCAGACGTTTAGCACAGTGGATATCAGCATGATACCCAGAGCTAGCCAGAAGGTCTGCATAGAGAGATTCTTCTCAATCAGTCCCATGACGACTAGACCGATAGCTGGAATACGTAGAGCAATGATAAAGGACTTGACGATGCCCAGATAAATGGATTGATAAAATTTCCTACGGTCCTCTGCCGTACAGAAATCAAAGAATTTCTTCAGTATGTTAAGCATGAGTCAGCCCTCCTTCCATCTCACTATTATCCCTGGTAGCAATATGGGCCCGCCACATGGAAGCATAAAGCGCACTAGCTGCAAGCAATTCTTCATGCCGGCCCCTTGCTTCAATCCGACCATCATTGACCAGAACTATCTGGTCTGCACTCATAATCGTAGACAATCGGTGGGCAATGACAATCAAGGTCCGTCCTTCAATCAGACGAGCCAGACTGGACTGAATCCGTGCTTCATTTTCAGGATCTGTATAAGCAGTCGCTTCATCCAAGATAAGAATCGGCGCATCCTTAAGCATGGCACGGGCGATGGCAATCCGCTGACGCTCCCCACCAGATAGATGACCGCCACCAGAGCCTACCTGAGTCTCAAATCCGTTTTCTAAGTTCATGATAAAGTCATAACAGCCACAACGACGGGCAATTTCGATGACCTCTTCATCAGAAGCTGCTGGATTTCCCATTCGGATATTTTCCATAATGGTCTCATCAAAGAGATAGTTATCTTGGGTCACGTAAGCAATCTGCCGACTGTAATAGTCTAGCGGAAGCTGACGAATATCCAAGCCACCATAGGTAATCTGACCAGAAGTGACATCCCAGAAAGAAGCTAGAAGCTTGGCAATTGTAGACTTACCTGAGCCTGATGGCCCAACTAAAGCATTGATGCTGCCAGCCTTAATATCTAGCGAAATACCATGGAGTACTTCCTCTTCATCTGTATAGCCAAAGCTGACATCCGTCATGACCAGTTCCCTTCCTTTTGGAAGTTCTCTCAGCTCCTGAGGCCTTTCCAAATCAGGCTTTTCCAAAATATCAATGACTTGGCCAAAAATAGTGCCGATTTTCCGTAAATCGTCCATATAGCTAGCCACTAAAATCAGAGGAGTCAGAAGACTGAGCGAAAGAATAATCATCAGAATAAAATTGCTGGCAGTCAAACTGCCTTGCAGATAGAAATAACAGCCAGCCGGTAGTAGAAAGAGCAAGCCTGATGGCAGAAAAGCAGTCACAATCCCCATCTCCAGATTGAACTTGCGCATCCACTCAATAAAGCAGTCTGCTCCTTCTCTAGCAGCTGTCACAAACTTATCATAAGAAAATTTTTCCTTGCCAAAGACCTTGATAACCTCAATCCCATTGATGTATTCGACCGCTGTATCATTGAGCTTTTTGGTCTTGACCAGAGTATTTTGATAGTCCGCTTCGCTATTGGCAGCCATCCGAACATAGGCCAGCACCACAATAGGAATAGTCAGGAGAGACAGCAAGGTCAGCCGCCAATCAATGATCAGCATGGCAATGAGGACAATAATCGGACCAAAAATCCCAGCGGTAAACTCTGGAATCAGGTGAGCCAAGGTCGTTTCGGTCGCATCCACCCGCTCAACGATAATGTTCTTATAACTTCCTGATGACTGACTGAGTACTGTACCTAGAGGCAGCCTCGCTAGCTTGTCTGTCAGGCGATGCCGCATTTCCGCTAGAATCTTAAAAGTAGCCGTATGCGACAGCATGGTGGAAATACCGTGAAATCCCCAGTAGCCAATCCAGGCCAGACCTGCCCACGCTGACTGCTGCAGGTAAAAATCCCAGTTTTTATTGCCAGCCAAGAGCTGATTAATCATTCCACCAATAAAGAAATAAGGCAGAAATCCTGAAATCACAGAGGCAAAGGCAAAGATCAGACTGAGCACAAAATATATCTTATGAAGGGAAACAAAGTCCCAGATCCAAGCAAGGACAGATTTTTTCTTCATAGAATTTCCTTCTTTCTATCAAAAACCTAGCAAACCTCCCCAGTCAAACAAGTCCATGATGGAATGGCAAAATTCCAGCGCCTGCTCTTGGGGCCAGTCTTGAGCCAAGGGCTCAAATACAGCAGTGTAATAAGCTGTCATGCACGATCGCAGAAACTCATGTTTGACCAAATGATTGATCTTACCCTCTTTGTATGCCAGCTCCAAATAGCGATAAGTCTCGTCTGCAGCCAAATGAGGCAGACGCATCCTGAAGTCCGCTTGCGAAGATCCCTGAGATTTAAAGAGCAAGAGCTGCATAATATCCTTATGTTCATAGAGAATCCGCATCAGGGACTGGAGATCCTCCAAGCGATGGGCCCACATATCAGACAGGTGTCCCTCTTCTAGGAAAGCATAGTCACGTCGCTTCTGCTCTTGTCCATACTGGTCTAAGGCTGTCAAAGTAGGCTCAAGCAGGGCAACAAAGAGACTGTCCTTACTCTCATAGCGCTTATAAAGAGCCCCAGTCGTCAAGCCTGCAGCGCGACAAATTCTCCGCAGTGAAGCATTCTGATAGCCATAAGCTAAGAACTCACTCCTCGCGCTTTCCAAGATTTTTTCGTTTAACTCATCTGTTTCTTTTTTCATGGTTTCAATTCGATAACACCGTTATCGCCTTTCTTATTTTATTATAAATTCTGATAATTTAACTGTCAAGGAAAAACAAAAGAGACCGAGAAATATTTTCATCGGTCTAGTTCTACTTCCCTTTTCCTCTTGTGAACATGACAAAAGAGGCTGGGACAAAAGTCCTAGCCTCTCAATTGTCTTTGTATTGTCGAGCAAGACGCAGTGGTTGAGTGGGCTCTACTACGCTGATTTCATCAGCTTTTACAGACCTACTCAACTGTGCGGAGGTGGGACGACGAAATCGAATTCTAACGAATTACCGATTTCTGTCCCACTCTCTCTATAATTTTACTTTTTATCAGGTGCATAAATCATGCCCGTACAGTCGAAATCTTCCTGTCGGCGAAAGCCGAGCTCTCGATAAAACGCTAGATTTTTATCTGACTGCTCCGTTGCCAACTGGATTTGGTAAACATCCTTAAAACTTTCCAACGTCTGCTGAAGAAGACTCCGTCCAATCCCCTGACGCTGGTAGTGTGGATACACCAGCAAATCCTGAATAAAGACAATGGTAAGCCCATCTCCGACCACTCGGATCAAACCAACCAACTCTTCATCGTCATCGTAGGCTGCCATCACAAACAAGGACTGATGGAAGGCTTGCTCTAACCGCCGAGGATGATTGGTGTAATTGCTCCAACCAACCGAAGCATAGAGATCTAGTACAGCAGCAAAATCCAGCTGTGGATTTATTTTATAATGAATCATGGCTATCTCCTTGTTTTTTAACTTCTACTAATACATTAAATCACTTCTATAGAAACTTAATCGATGCCAAGCTGGCCTCCAGTTACTATTTTTCAGCTTTATTATTTGTATCAAAAATAATAAAAAATATGATTTTCTTTTGTTCTAAAAAAATTATTATCCTATCTTAGGTAGTATCCCAGTCGTCCGCCCGACTTCGTTTTGTAATCAAAACTATCATATCGTTCAATTATTTCATGTTCTGTCTTGCCAATAATATACTAGTCATCATATTTACAAGATATTCGATTAGAAAAATAGAAAGAAACTGAAATAACAATCGTTCCAAAGAATAGAAGAAATAATGCAATGTTACCTTTATCACTCGCCATGTGCTTCTTTTTATTATTTTCATAATGTAGGTTTGTGATTCATCATTTCATTAATCATCTTAGCCCCCTTAAATGAAGCTGTACTGTTGATTGCCTTTCACTCAGTTTCATTTTTTTGAAGTACAGCACCTTCTCGATTATCGACGTGGCTTTGAATGACTGTAATACCTTTAGATACATTCTTGATTTTGATCTTGTAAGTTTCTCCTCGTGCGGAAACATCAAACATCCGTTTTCCTTGATATTGCACAATTATACCATCGTCAGCCAAGTAAACTTCATTTCTTTTATCATTAGGGATTATTTTTTCAGTCATTTCATCGCCATAAGATACTAAGTACTTGTTTTTTCTCTTGATGTCATATATAACTGCCTCCTCCGAATCTGAATTAAAGTAGTCCATATAGTCATCATAAGGGTTGCCCCAAACTTCTTGACCAGATAATTTTATTTTGGTCTTATCAAATTTAATTAAATAAAATTGAGAGCTAGCACCTTCTTGATCTGGAGTACTAACAATCACTTGTGTTTCCTGTCCTGGAAAAAGTATTCTAAATCCTGATATTAGATAGACAGTAATAATAGTATACAATCCAATCCCAATCATCACCCAAAGTAATACCCTTTTTTTCTTTTTAAATCTAGTTAGACCATCACTTGCTTGCACCGAATAATTAGTCTGAATGTCTCTTTGCATAATCTTCTGCTCCATCTTGAATCATTTTTGCATCACCAGAATTATCCCCAAATTCGCCTCTATAAAGGCTCATCTCATAATCAATTAACTCCAATCCAACTTTATTAGGAAATGTGGTTAACCATTCCGAATAAGGAATTCCCATTACCCTATAGGATTCTGGGTCTTTTTTTATATCATTATAACTATTTTTGAGATCTGACTGTAACTGTGCTGCACCAGCTGCTGTCTTCAAATAGTTAGCTCGATTCTGTCCTTTACCAACCGGTACATACCCATTCCCAACATATCCATATAGATAATTTCCGGCATAATCCGCCTTAACACCTCCACCCCAGTCTCTAGCCCAAATTGAATACTCAGCACGATCTGTTCCAAGAACTCGACTTTTCAAATCAAGTGGTTTACCAGTCTGAACCATGTTATAGAAATTCAGATGAGAAGCAACCTCATAAGCTCCAGCTTCTCCAATTAGATCCAAATAGTTTAAATTTTTAGATTTTAAAAGTTCTTTCCATCTAGTATTTGCTTTATCGTTTTTATTTACCTCCAGAACATCATCTCCCAAATCTTGAAGAACCTGTTTCATATCAATGCCTGATTTTGACAAAGATTTCTTCAAATTCTTCTCTGCATAAAAAGCTTTCTTTTGTTTACTTGTCCCATTCTTTTTAGGATCCCACTCTTTTCCAATTTCTTTTCTTATTTCGTTATACTTTAAAAAAGCATCCTTGTTATTAGAAAAGTTATAAAGATAATCCTCATAAGCTTTTACAATCGCTTCAGTTTTTTTACCTTCGGAAAGATTGCTCTTTTTGATTTCTTCGACTTTTTTCTTCAAGTTATGCGTCTTAACTAGATTTGTTGTCTCAAGATTTAATTTTCCCTCTACTATTTTAGGCAATTCTTTATTAGGGTATCGTTCTGCATATGCTTGAAGAGCTTTTATATCTTTTTCACTTAACTTCTCACCCTTTTCTAATTTTTTGAGCGCCTTAAGATAACTCTTATTGAGTTCATCTCGTTTTTTGAATTCTTTATTTACCTTATTTACCCACTTCATCTTCCCAGCACTGGGCAGTTTGAAGGTACCATTAAAGCTAGCGAAATTATCCGTCATCAGAGCCAAAGCTTGACTGAGAGCAAATTTGAGACTATCCATACTGTCGAAGATACTAGGAGAGCTAGCATCAAAAGCGATTAGGTTATCCAACTTTTGTCGAAGCTCGTCTCGCTTACTCTGAATAGCATCAATACTAGATTGAATGCTTTCCTTAGTAGTAGCTGATACTCCTTTTTGCTTATTAGCAACATCTAAAACCGCCTGTTGGGCGGCAATCACTTGGTCATAAGCATCAATCTGGCTCTGTAATATATCCTGATCCAGACTCTCTACATCGACTTCAGTGATATAGCGACTAGGAAGATTATTGATAGACTCTGCCACCCCCTCTTCATAGAGGATTGCTACCTGAAAAAGTGGCACAAACATCTCCTTAGCATATGTCCGAGCACTACCATAGGCACGGCCTTTAAGTTCCTGCTCAGAGATAAAACCATAAATAGCTGTTAAAGCTGATTCATAACTTGCAACACGACTTTGCGAAGCAGAAGAAACTGATGATGCTTGGGTATTTGAAGCACTTAAATCCATCTTAATTCCCATCTTTGTAACTCCTTATCTTTCTCTCTTCTTAATTAAGCACTTTATTATATTCTCTCTGAAGATTCTCAAGCCTTTCTTCTAAAGCTCTCTCTTCTTTCTTAAGTTCAATTCTCTTATTTTCTACATCCAAGCTCAGCAGATGATGATTACGCTGCACTGATAAAAGAATGTCTTGAAAATCATAGACATCCAGTCGATTCATGGGTAAATTCTCGATTTGGCTGAGAGAGAAAACAGCATTTCCATACAAACCATCTATTTCCTCCTCAAAACGATTCACTTGTCGAACCTCAATATCAATCTGATTCCAACGCTGAAAGGCTTGCTGCCGTTCTTTCAAAATAGTATCTGAATTTCTTCTACAACTCATTAAGTTTATCCCCCATTGATAGATTGAGCAACCGCTTGATCTACTGCCTCAAAATCCTGAGCAACACTATGTAATAGGTTTATAAAAGTGGACAACTGTTCTGAAATCGTTGTTGCTGTAGTTGCAGAATCATCAATGTAAGTACTAGCCACCTCATTTCCTTGAAGCACACTACTTGAATCTTTGATTACCCCTATTCCTGTTGCAATAGAGCTAGCATTACTACTGAGAGTGCTAGCATGAGTAGAAGCTACGCTAATATCACTTTGAATCTGGTTGCTCATTATCTTCCCCTTTTTAATACATTTCGTTATCATATCTATGATATACAAAAAAAGATAAACCTGTCAACGATAAACAGGTTTCCTATAAATGGTTTAAATTGTTTGCTTAAACCATTCTAACGCTTTATCGAACTTGAGTCAGCACTCCATCTTGCATCTCATAGACCTTGTCAACCTCGTCCAGCAGGCGGGTATCATGTGTAATCATGACCACGCTCTTATGGAATTTCTGGGTCACCTCTTTGAGCAAATGGACCACGCGCTTGGCCCGCTCCGTATCCAGACTAGCTGTCGGCTCATCAGCCAAGATAATATCAGGACTGTTGTAAAGTGCTCGGGCGATAGCAGCTCTCTGCCGTTCTCCGCCAGACAATTCTTTCGGATACTGCTTGAGAGTTCCTTTAAGATCTAGCAACTCAACCAGACTGTCTAGATCCGTCCTTTCCTTTTTAGATAAGCGGTCAATCAGCTGAAACTGGTCTTCGATTTTCAGAAAAGGAATGAGATTGGAAGCCTGCAAAATAAAGCCGAAATCATTGAAACGCAGAGCAGCCCGTTCCTTTTCCTTGAGCTGGGAAGTATCTTTCCCATGCAGGAGAATCTGTCCTTTTGAGGGAGTTTGTAAATGCCCCATCAAGGTCAGAAAGGTTGTTTTACCCGATCCTGATGGCCCAATAATAGCTACAAACTGCCCTGCTTCCAATCGGAAATCAGTTGGTTTCAGGGCTTGAACCAGCGTATGCCCTTGACCATATTCTTTTGTAACCCCTTTTAGTTCTATGATTGACATTTATTCACCTCCAATCGCTGTGATAGGGTCAATTTTCAGAACCCGGTGAATGGACAAAAGTCCGCCAGCCAGTGACATGAAAACAATCAGGACAATCAATCCAGCATAAGCTCGCCAGTCACTGTAAAAAGGCATAGAAGCTGGCAAGACTAGCTGGGTTCCCAAAAGAGCCAAGACAGCTAAGCTGATTCCCAGAGTGGACAGGATGAAAATCTGCCAAAAAATAGAAGCAATAATCTTCCCACTGGCAATCCCTTGGGCGCGCATAATGCCGTAAAGATGCGTCTTTTGGATGGTAATGATGTACATGAAAATTCCCAATACCAAAAATGTAATCAGAACCATGGCACCAATCATAAAGGAAAAAGTCAGTACCTGAGGCTGATAACCAGGGATATTTTCTATAAAATCGCTCATAGAGAGCTGACTAAGTCCAGCTTCTTCAATCTTCTGACCATCCTTGACCACAAGTGCACTGATATTCTTAACCTGACTAGAGCCGTACTTTAATTCCCTGAAATCATCTAGATCCATAAAAATTACAGGTTGCGTAAAGAAGCTATTATCCTCTGTGAAACCAACAACCTGATAGAGGCGCTCACTTCCATTAAGCTGAAGCTGGTCGCCTAGTTTCACACCTTTTTGCTGCAGACGCTTATCCGCAATGACTTCATAAGCAGTCTCAGCAGGACGTCCCTCAATAATGTCAGGCGCTAGAAAACTATCCCAAGAGAGACCAAAAACCTGAGCATTGAGTTTATCAGTCCCATCTTCATAATTGGCCACTGCTGACGTCTGACCTAAAGCCGCAATTGAGTCCCCTTGAAGCAGACGGCTGTATTCCTCTTCCTTGAGAGTCGAAGCTATTAGATTCTTATTGGCATACTCCGACAAGACGATCGACTCAGCCTGCCATTGGTCCAAAGCCAAGCGATTGAGCCTAGCCAAACCGACGGAAAGACTGGATAAAAAGAAAACCATATAGGTAATGAGAAAGACCACAGCAACCACTAAACGATAGCGTCCGCGACTGTAGACAATCTCTTTAAAAGCTAAAAACAAAGCTGTCCTCCTTTGAGATATTCGAGACTATTATACCATACAAGAAGCAAGCTGGAAAAACTATCCTGTCAATCCCCCTGCATATGCTCTCTGACAAAGCCCGCCAGACCGACAGCGGTCACCCTAGCATGAAAATCACTCATTTGCTGAGCCTTATAGCGAGGATGAGCCAGCCAGTAAGTCAGGGTTCCCATAAAGGACGCGGCTTGATGATTCAGGAGCAAGTCCACCTCTACCTCCTCTAAATGTGGATCAGCCAAGGAAATACTCTGCCAGAAAATCTCCCTCAAAGCTTCCTGCAATCGCCGCGAACTAGTTGGACTGCAATTCGGTCCCAAAAGAATGGCTAAGTCTTCCAAGTAAGGCTCAAAAAAATGAAAAAGATTTTGTTTCTCATGGATATAGTCAGCCACCTTAAAATCCTTTTCTAACTTGAACAAGCAAGCAGATTCTCGTGCCTCTTGATAATAGGCCTGCAAATCACCTAGCAAACTGTCTTCTATCTTCTCCAGCAGATCATATTTATCCAAATAATACCGATAAAAAGTACTGCGATTCACCTCCGCCAAGTCAATCAATTGGCGAATGCTGATTGTCTCAAAAGTCTGCTCTTTCATCAACTGCAGCAAGCTAGTCTCTATCCGCTTTTCTGTCTCTCTTCTTTTTTTCTCATACATGCCATTCACCTCAAAATGCAACAGTCTATCTAAAATTGATGCTTGTCTACCATCCAGCTCCCACTATATAATAAATATAAGCAGAAGGCAAGAACAGGAGGATTAAAAGATGAAGATTATGATCAATCAAAAGGAAGTCAGTCAAGAAAGAATTGAGCAATGGCGGAAGCAGAGAATCTACAAAGCAGCTAAGATACTTAATCTACAGCTGCCTAATACTGACAACACGGAGATTATAGACCAAGCCCTACTGGAAGCAAAAATGAAGCTGACATACGAAGTGCTAATCCAGCAAATCGGAACCAAACTCAAATGGAGCCAATATTTGATGAAATGGGCAGCCAAATGGTCCAAGAAACCACGAAAACGAGCTGTTGTAACGATTTTTGCAAGTGGACTGACTGCTGCTTCTTTCAGTATAATGCTAGAAAAGTTGATGTTAGAAAAGTCAGATGTTCATAAACGAGTCAATCTTGGTGCCTGTCCAGACCATTATGCCTTGCAGCCGCACGACAGCAAACTGGAAGTCATTGAAACTGCAGGAAACAGCCCGCTGCCGACACAGTTTTTCCTTGACCTTGGTGGTGAAGCAGAAATAGAGGAGCCTCGTGATGCGTCTTATCCCTTCCAAACTGTCGGTGCCGCCAGTCTAGCGAATGGTTGCAATATCGGTGGTATTCGCCATCAGTTTCGCGACACAGAAAAAGGCCTAGAAGCCCGATTCTGTGTTGAATTCCCCAGCCTTTGTCCAGACAGCCTTATCAAAGAACACCAGCTCCACCTGGCTGCCGAATGGTCAAAGTGGATAGCTTGGTGCAAAGAGCATAAAGAATGAATTTCCTTTCATGAAAAGAACTACCAAGCCATGCAAAAACAGCCCACTGCCATCTTAAAGAGACCGCAGCAAGGCTGTTTTCTTCCTTACCTAATCAAAGACAATCATGGACTTAATGGTCTTGCGTTCATCCATGTCCTTATAAGCTTGGTCAATCTCATCCAGTCTGTACTCACTTGTAAAGACCTTGCCTGGATTAATATCACCATCAAGAACTGCCTTGAGCAAGATTTGCTTGTCGTAAGTCGTGACAGAGGCCGCACCGCCTGCCACTGTAATATTTTGAGCAAAGGTAGAACCGAGCGCTCGGTTATTATAGTGAGGCACACCGACAAAGCCTAAGCGCCCGCCGTTGTGAAGGACTCCCAGAGCTTGATCAACAGCAGCTTCTGTTCCAACACATTCCAAAGCTGCATCTGCCCCACCACCTAGAATCTCACGCACTTTGGCAATTCCTTCTTCGCCACGTTCTGCAACAACAGCTGTCGCACCTGACTCTAAGGCCATTTTTTGTCGATCTTCGTGACGGCTCATGAGAACGATTTGGGAAGCACCACGCATTTTAGCAGCAATCACAGCGCATTGTCCAACGGCTCCGTCACCAATAACGACCACCTTATCACCACGCTTGACATCTGCCACACGTGCAGCATGATAGCCAGTTGGCATGACATCGGCCAGTGTCAAGAGTGATTTGAGCATCCCTTCTGTATAATCAGAAGGCTGACCCGGAATTTTGATAAGAGCCCAGTTAGCAAATTCGAAGCGGATATATTCTGCTTGCACCCCATTTGACCAATTATTCCCAATATGAGAATCACAAGTGCCATCAAATCCTGCCAGGCAGGCATCACATTGCCCGCATCCATGAGTAAATGGCGCAATAACAAAATCGCCAGGTTTAACAGTCGTTACTGCATCGCCAATTTCCTCGACAATTCCAATCGCTTCGTGCCCACTATTTTGATGGCCTGCTTCAATATCTGGACTGCGGTAGCGCCATAGGTCAGAACCACAGACACAGGTCCGAACAATCCGAATAATGGCATCATCTGCCTCAATGATTTGCGGACGATCAATCTCAGTCAGTCCAACTTGACCTGCTTTTGTATAAACTGCCAATTTCATCGTTTCTTCTCCTTTGATATCTTTATAGTAACTATTATACAACTTAGAGCACCCTTCAAGTCAAATTTTTGACATCATTTAAGATAAAATTCTTATAAAAAAGGAAACTCCTTTCTCAGAGTTTCCTAGTTAGATTCCCTCACTGCTCATCCTGTTGTCCTGAGCAGAATGAAAAGCTCTTTACTGCTTGGTAAAGGTCAGAGTGTCTGGATCATCATCCAATTCGTCCACAATCAGCTGATTGCCATTTTGGCGGTAACTCTTGACATCATCACCGACAATCAGTCTTTGGTTAGCAGCATCTACTTGTACCTGCTTGATTTCCTTACTGCCATCAACCTCGGTCTCAGTCCAGGTACCAGTCGTACCATTGATTTCCAGGACATGCTGGTCACCATCATGGTCGGTTGCTTGATAGCGCCCGTCTAGATTAGTAGCCTGCCCTGCATTTGATGATGAAGAAGGCTGATTAGAGGAAGATGTGGCTGATGACTGCGAAGTCTGATTTTGCGCAGATTGTGATGTCTGGCCTTGTGTATTCTGTGATGAACTAGTATTCCCTCCTTGGTTGGTATTGCCTGAGCAAGCAGCCAATAGGACTGCTGCTGTCAGAGATAGAATTCCGATAAAGGCTTTTTTTGTAATAGTCATATCGCTTTCTCCTTTTTTCTACATTTGTAGTTTATACTTATATTCTACACTTGTCTGTTTCATTTGTCAAGAAAAAGCAGTTTTTATTATAAGGAAATACACCTTGCCTAAATCAATCACTCTGACTGACCTTTGCTATTCAGACGCTACTTGTTCTGTTAATCTTTCCGAGCTCTCTTGACAAAATAGTTCCCTATCGTATAATGATTCTATAAAAGATAAAAGGAGAAAATTATGCCAATCAGAAAAGCCCAAGTCAGCGATATTCCTGCACTACAAGGACTCCTCCAGCAAATTCTGCTTGTCCACCATCAAGCTCGGCCAGACATTTTCAAGGACAAAGGAAGCAAGTTTAGCAATGAAGAGCTAGAGAAGATTCTGGGACAAGAGTCCACCCCTATTTTCGTCTTTGAAAGCGAATCCGGAGAAATCCTCGGTCACCTCTTTTGCTCCATCAAGGAACCTGTCAGTCCTGTACTTAATCCCATCAAGACACTTTTTATCGAGGATTTATGTGTAGATGAGAAAGCCAGAGGGCAAAAGGTTGGCGAGCAACTTTACCGCTTTGCGGAAGACTATGCTCGGAAAATCGGCTGCTATAATCTGACTCTCAATGTTTGGAACGACAATGTCGGAGCCCTGCGTTTCTATGAGCGATTAGGGCTTCAGCCTCAGGAAACTGTGATGGAGAAGATTCTTTGATCTTGAAAGACAAATTTTAGGAAGCGCTAGCAATAGTTTTCGGATATACCCTACCAGCAGAATTAACTATTTTATTTGCCGAGAAATTTTCGATACAATAGATAGTAATAGGTAATGAAAGTGAGAAATCTTATGACAAAATCAAAATTTCAACTGGTTGGATCTCTTCTGCGCCCAGAAAATCTCCGCCAGTATAAGACAGAAATTGAGCACCGCGATGATATTCAATATCCCTTCTACGACAGCTTCCCAGGCTACCATGAGACGGAGACAGCTGACATCAAGGAGATTGTTGCTGAGCAAAAGGCAAAGGGAATTGACATCCTGACAGATGGAGAATACTCCAAGTCCATGTGGCATCTGGACTTTGTCTGGGGACTTAAGGGAATTGAGCGCTACATTGCTGACCACGGCTATACCTTCAAGGACCACGACGGTGGGCAATATGAGACTCGGAAAGATATTGGTATCCGCATCACAGCACCACTCTCTGGTAAAAATCATCACTTTATTGAGATTTATAAGCTAGTCAAGGATGAGGCTGCTGGCCAAGATACCAAGCTGACTGTCTGGGGACCTGCCCATGCTTATACTGAGTTAGCTGTCTTTGACCGCTTGGCGGGACCAGGACAAGTTTATGAGACCAATGAAGATTTGAAAAAAGGCTTGATTCAAGCCTACAAGGAATTTTTGGACGACTATAAGGCTGCTGGCGGACAGATTATCCAGTTTGACGACTGTCTCTGGGAGCTTTTTGACGAGTCCAATCCTGCCAGCTTCTTTGCAGAGGGCAATGCTAGTCTAGCTGACTTAGCAGACGAGTTTGTCGCCATCAACAATGAAGTCGTAGACTACGCTCATGAGCTAGGACTGACTGTCTGGACCCACAACTGCCGTGGCAACTACGAAAGCCGCTCTGCTGCCGAGGGTACCTACGAAGCTATCGCGGAAAAATTCCTGCGCGACCAACACTATGATCGCTACTTCCTAGAGTGGGACAGCGATGTAGCTGGTGATGTATCAGCCCTAGCAGCTTTGAAAGACAAGGATGCGGAAGTTGTTTTAGGACTGCTTTCCAGTAAGACGACAGGCTTGGATGACGAAAAACGCGTCCTAGACCTGCTCGAGAAAGCAGCAACCGTTTTACCAAAAGAGCGACTCCTACTCTCCCACCAATGCGGCTTCGCCTCTTGTGACTCTGGAAACGAACTCACCATTGAGCAACAATGGGCCAAAATTAAACAAGGCCAAGAAATCGCCCAAAAATTCTGGGGATAATAAGCAAAAAAGCGGTATGACCGCTTTTTTCTATGATTTTAAAATCAATGTTGGGCTGAATTAGATTTCTTTGATGAACTCCAGTTTCATCTGCATCTGTTCAACATATTAAATCTTTTAGTATCAGGAAAGTTCAATTCGCTTGAGCCAATTTTCAACCAAGGCCGTAAAGAGAGCCTCTTGATCTATCTGTGCATTGTGACCAGCAAGATCCATTACAGCATGAGTTGCCCTTGGATAATAGTGAGACAGTTGCGCTAACTGCTGGAAGCCCACGACTTGGTCCTGCTTCCCTGCTATAAAAAGGCTGGGCTTATCGTAGCCCTTTTCCTGTATCTCTTGATCCACTTCAAACGAAATAGCATAGTTTTCTTGCAACTTTTGGACAAAGGGAGCATTCATCATCTGAATCCCTGCTAGGATTTCTTTTTCAAACCGTTGATAAGTTTCTTTAGTCTGTAAAATCGCTAAATCAACGAAATCTTCGCTTTTGCCTGCTATATCAAAACCTACCTCTCTAATTAGCAGAGTATCTTTAGGCAAAATTCTTTCTTGCGGATTGGGTACAACTACTGGACAAATAAGCAGCAAACCATCAATCTTTGACCTTTTCTTAGCCAAAATTCCTCGAGCGAGATAACCACCATAAGACTCTCCAGCTAAGAGAAAAGTTTGTTCGCTGATTACAGTCTCTATAAAGTTCAAGAGCATCTCTAAAGTCGCATCCGCACTTGCAAAAGCAGGATTGGCATCAGACCTACCCATGCCAGGTAAATCTAAATAAATCCTTTTAAAGCCAGCATATTTCTCAAAAATAGGTTCCAAACATCCTTCCATCAATTCAGATGAACAGCCCAAACCATGAATTGCCAAGACTGGCTTTCCTTGACCAATCACTTTATAATATAATTTATTTCCCTGATAAGTAAAAAACATTTTTTCTCCAATCATACCTTAAAGACACGTTTTGCTCAAGGTGGATTCTTTATCGAAACTAGTCAAAATAATATTGTTTATGAGCCTAACAAATTATTCTTATCATCTACACCCATCAAAGCTTCTAGATGAGCAAGCTTATTCTTTCCCCTTGATTTCAGAGCTTCATGCCTCATTCCCAAATATCAAGGTCGACTGCTGCAGATAAGGGTTGGGATACTTGACTAGCAGGTTCCTTACAACTCTTACCAAGTCTTTCTGCTCAGCCTGACCGGATTGGTAACGAAGCAAAAGATGCATAAAATCTTCTTTTTCAGTTGTACTGGCTTTTTTCTTAAAATAGCCCCAAACATGCTGAAAGGCATTGCAGACCTGACCGCGGTTTTCAGGCAAGGCTACCGCCTGGTCAATCAAGCCTTGAACATGTGCTGCTTCCACCGAGTCGCTTTTTAGATACTGACGGATTTCTAGATAGATCTTACTAGAATGACTGAGAACCAGATATTTATTTCTAGCCCAAAGAGTCTGACATTGGGAGATTTGGTTTACATTTTCCATGATTACTTTCCCTACTGATTTTCAATTTCGAATTCTTCTCGTTTCGTCTACATCATTGCTCGCATCCTAGTAAGACAGAAAACAAATCAACTATGATTGGAATAAAATTTCGAAGAGTATTAATCAAAATCCCCAATCACATGACTGGGGAATCGTTCATTAGCGTACTTCTGCTCCGAGTTTTTCGGTCAGGGATTTTTCGATTTTTTCCATGTATTTAGCCACTTCTTCGTCAGTCAAGCTGGCTTCTGGATTTCGGAAAGTCAGGCTGTAGGCCATAGATTTGAGGCCGACACCTAGCTTGTCACCAGAGAAGATATCAAAGAGCTTAATATCTGTCAAGCGTTTAACACCAGCTGCTAGGATTGCATCAAGGACCTCTTGATGAGTGATTTCAGTCTTGAGCAAGAGGGCCACATCACGGCTGACAGCTGGGAATTTAGTGATTTCCGTAAATGGCTGTGCTGGCTGGAGCTGCTCTTCGATAGCAGACAGGTTGAGCTCAGCTACATAAGTTTCAGGAATATCGTAAGCCTTGGCTGTCGCAGGATGGACCTGGCCGACAAAGCCGACAGGCTGGCCATTGATAGAGATTAAAGCAGTCCGTCCAGGGTGCATGCTCTTAATCTGGTTGCTAGCCGCGTATTCAGCTGTCAAGCCCAACTTATCAAAGAGCGCTTCCACTACACCCTTTGCATAGAAGAAATCAACTGCTACTGGCTTGGTCTGGAAGTCTTTTTCATTAACCAAACCTGTCAAAGCAAAGGCAAAGCTATTGATTTCATTTGGCAGGTCTTCCTTAGGATTGCCAGTCTGCTCAAAGACTTTTCCAATCTCATAGAGGGCTAGATTCTTATTTTTCCGAGCTACATTGTAGGCTAGGGAGTCCAAAATGCCAGAAACCATGTTCTGACGGAGAACAGAGCGCTCCACTGTCATCGGCCACATGAGCTCAGTCAAGTTACTAGGATTGAGAGTAAACTCAATCGCCTTTTCTGGTGTCGTCAAAGCGTAGGTGATGATTTCTGTCAGCCCAGCTCCCTCTGCTAAGGTCCGTACTTGACGGCGCAGTTGTTGCGTTGCAGTCAATTCACCAGCAGTCCCGTCATCTTTTGGCAGGCTAGCTGGCAATTTGTCATAGCCGTAAATACGGGCAATTTCTTCATAGAGGTCCGCTTCGATTAAAATATCCCAGCGACGGCGAGGTACACTGACAGTGAACTGTTCAGCATTTCCTGACAAGCCAAAGCCAAGTCTGCGGAAGACATCCACAATATCTGTATAAAGTAAATCTGTTCCCAGCACACGGTTGACATCTGCAAGACTAGACACCACTTCTACATCGCTAGTGTCTAAGCTACCAGCTGATACGATACCAGCCTGAACAGTCGCTCCTGCCAAGTCCGCAATCATGCTTGCTGCCGCATCCAAAGCCTCATTAACAGTTGCCACATTGATGCCTTTTTCAAAACGGGAAGATGATTCCGAGCGCAGGTTAAGGCGACCGCTGGTCTTGCGGATTGATTTACCATCAAAGACAGCTGCTTCCAGAACAACACGAGTGGACTGGCCAGAGATTTCGGTCGCTGCTCCTCCCATGACACCAGCCAAAGCCACTGGCTTATCTGCCACAGTAATGACTAAGTCGCTAACTTCCAGCTCCCGCTCTTCTCCGTCCAGCGTCACCAGCTTTTCACCAGCACGCGCTTCCCGCACAACAATCTGGTCGCCCTCAAACGTATCCAGATCAAATGCATGCATGGGCTGACCAAAGTAGAGCAGGATGTAGTTGGTCACGTCCACTACATTGTTAATCGGACGGATACCTTCGTTCATGAGGAGATTTTGCAGCCACTGAGGACTTGGGGCGATGGTAACATTTTCCAAGATACGAGCCGCATAGTAAGGGGCTTTCTCTGTCTCAAGGGCTACTGAAAGACTGTCAGCTGCCTGCTTTTGATTTTCCACCAGCGAAAAATCTTTGAAATGTACTGACTTATCATAAATCGCAGCCACTTCATGAGCCACCCCACGCATAGACAGAGCATCAGCTCGGTTTGGTGTGATGGAAAGCTCGATAATCTCATCGTCCAAGTCCAGATAAGAGAAGACTTCCTCACCTGGCACTGCTTCTTCAGGCAGGATTTGAATGCCATCCGCAAATTCCTTTGGCACGACAGAATCAGAAATGCCCAGCTCACCGAGAGAGCAGATCATGCCCAGTGACTCCAAGCCACGGATTTTTCCTTTTTTAATCTTATAATTGTCGGCAATGCGAGCACCTGGCAAAGCCACCATAACCTTGATGTCTGCGCGAACATTTGGAGCACCACAGACAATCTGACGGTTCACCTCTTCTCCGACATTGACTTGACAGACATGCAGGTGAGTATCTGGAACATCCTCACACGATACCACCTCACCAACAACAATTTTCGACAGGCCAGCAGCTGGTGATGTCACACCTTCCACTTCAATTCCTGTCGTTGACATTTTCTCAGCCAGCTCAGCGCTTGCCACATCAATGTCCACTAACTCTTTTAACCACTTATAACTTACTAGCATATTTAAGATACCAAGGGCGTCAAAAACGACTGAAAAATAGGAGATTGGCTAAGCATTCGATGAATGATTGCAGATCTATCTTTTTTCCGAGTTTTTAGCCCGGGTTCAATTCCTTTCTCTATTCTATTGCTGAGGAACTTGACCGACCAAATTTTAGGGATTTGTCTGAAATCCTGATTTCAGAAACAAATCATTTCAATTTAGAGCTTTTAGGTCGTATCATTTCCTCTCTTTAAATTTTCTTGTTTATTTCAATTTCTTGCGCAGCAGCCAGTCTGTGTCTACCGTCTCACCAGTGATATAGTCGTGCTGGCTGAATTTTTCAAAGCCGTATTTGAAGTAAAAATCTTGAGCTCTAAAATTCTTTTCCCAAACGCCCAGCCAGACCCAGTCAAAGCCTCGTTTCTCGGCTTCTTCCAAGGCAAATTCAAACATTTCCTTGCCCAAGCCTTGACCATGATAGGCTTTCAAGACATAGATTCGCTGAACCTCAAAGGCCTGTGGCAGTTCTTGCTCCGTTTGAGCCTGTCCCCAGTTAAACTTGAGAAAACCAGCAATTTCACCATCTTTGACAACAAAATAAGTCTCTGACTCAGGATCTGCCAGCTCCTTTTCGATAGTCGCAAGCGACAGCTCATTGTCAAAATAATGAGCCATATCAGCTTCCTTGATAAATGGACCAAAGGTTTCTTGATAGGTCGCGACCTCCAACTCCCGCAGGAGGCTCGCTTCTTCTTTTTTGACTCTGACTAACATACTGCACTCCCTTCTCAGAAAAGCTGCATTTATGAATACAGGTTTCTACTTAAACTGCTGAGAAAAACGAATATCTCCTTGGTAGAAGCCACGAATGTCGTTGATACCGTAGCGAAGCATAGCTACCCGCTCTTGACCAAGACCAAAGGCAAATCCAGAATATTTCTCTGCATCAATGCCGCTCATTTCCAGTACTCGCGGATGCACCATACCAGCTCCCATAATCTCAATCCAGCCAGTCTTCTTGCAGACATTACAGCCGGCACCACCACACTTGAAGCAGGAAACATCCACTTCAACAGATGGCTCTGTGAATGGGAAGTATGACGGACGCAGTCGGATACTGCGGTCCTCGCCAAACATCTTCTGGACAATCAGCTGCAGCGTTCCTTGCAGGTTTGCCATGGAAATATTTTCTCCAACCACCAAGCCTTCAATCTGATGGAATTGGTGGGAGTGAGTCGCATCATCGGTATCCCGACGGAAAACGCGTCCTGGTGAGATCATCTTGAGTGGCCCTTTAGAAAAGTCATGAGCGTCCATAGCTCGCGCCTGCACCGGACTGGTGTGGGTTCTGAGCAGGATCTCCTCTGTAATGTAGAAAGTGTCCTGCATATCCCGTGCTGGGTGATCCTTAGGCAGATTCATCCGCTCAAAGTTGTAATAGTCCTTCTCCACTTCAAAGCCGTCTACGACCTGATAGCCCATCCCGATGAAAATATCTTCAATTTCTTCACTAGTCTGGCTGAGAATATGTCGGTTCCCTACTGGAATTCGACGGCCTGGTAGAGTCACATCCAAGGATTCCTCAGCCAGTTTCAGAGCTACTAATTGCTCTTCCATCTCTTGAGCAGTCTTTTCAAAGGCTGCTGTCAGAATATCACGCGCTTCATTGACATGCTTCCCGATAATCGGCCGCATTTCAGCTGAAATGTCCTTCATCCCTTTCAGGACTTCAGTCAGCGAACCCTTTTTCCCCAAGACAGCTACACGCAAATCTTGCAGTTCCTTTTGATTCTCAGCCTTGAGCTGCTTAAGAGAAGCTAGAGTCTCTTCACGCAGGCTTTTCAGTTGTTCTTCAATCGTTTTCGTCATTTTCCCTCCAAAATAAAAAGCGCGCCAATCTCCATAAGCGGAGCGTTGACACGCGGTACCATCCGTTTTTTATCTGGCAAGCCAGACCTTACTTATCAATCCTAGAGCAAGTGAATTCGCCTAGCTTTCATCTAGAGAGCTTTCAGTCGCTGGCTCCCCTCCCTGTTAAACTTCCCCTAGGTTACTGGTCTTGCGGATTGCTATTTAGTTATATTTCATTCTAACAGATTTCTAAATATTTCGCAAGCTAATCCAGCTGAATTCTAGATTGAACTAAACCTCTACCCTTTCATCCTCTTTTTGAAAATCCAGACAGAAGGGATAAAGAATAGGAAAGCATAAAGCAAAACCCAAAACAGATGAGGCAAAAGTGAATTCAAATCTTGAGCCAATGCTAGCTGAACAGCCTTGGCTGCATGGGCAAATGGCAAAGCATTGCAAAATGCTTCAAAACCACCTCCTATCATCTCAATCGGAAGCACTGCTCCACTGAGAAAAACCGTGGCATTGACAAGAATAGTTCCAAAACCACTGACTGCATTACTGCTAGAGAAAGCTGAGCCTAAAAGTAAGCCCAACGAAATAAAGAGCAGAGCTACTGGAATCAAAACCAAGAGTGCGTAAAAAGTTCCCAGATTTAAGGATAAGCCAAAAATCATTGCAGTTGCAAAACTAGCTATGCCCTGTAAAAGAGCCAGAGGCAGAACTGGAATCGAATACCCTAAGATATAATCCACACTTCTAAGCGGTGTAGATAGCAGCCGCATGAGAAAAGAGCTATTGCGGTCTGTTGTCATTAGACTGCCAACAAAAATAGTTAGCCAGGAAGCACCAAACACCATCATACTTGGAGCAAAATTTTCAATGGAAAATATAGCTGGCATCCCTTTGAGGCTCTGTTTCATAAGGGACAGGGCGATAATCAGAAAGACAGGAAAACCAATTCCCATCAGACTGCTGACATAATCACGCATGATTTCTTTGAAATTGCGCTTTGCAAAAATGAAGGCTCTCATGCTCATTCCCCTCCTTCCGTATAGGACAAAAAGGCCTCTTCAAAATCCTTCTTACCGGAAGCTTGGATAATTTCCTCGGCTGTCCCCAAGATCTGCACCACTCCCTTATCCATAATGCAAAGTCGGTCGGCCAAAGCCTCGGCTTCTTCTAGATAATGTGTGGTCAGAATCACTGTAACTTTTCCCTTTAGTTGCTCAATATTCTTCCATAACTCCCTTCTAGCCCGTACATCTAGTCCCAAGGTCGGTTCGTCCAGAAACAAAATCTTGGGCTGACTGATTAGAGCCATTGCAATACTGAGCTTGCGCTGCCAGCCACCTGACAAGGATTTGGCCTGATCATGCTGTTTATCCGTCAGGTCAAATGTCTCCATCAGATGCTCTGTCTTTTGCACCGCTTCTTCCTTAGAAAATCCATATAAACGAGCAATCATCTCCAGATTTTCCTTGACTGTCAGCTTGGGAGCAACAGCTGTTTCCTGAGGCGAAACATTAATCATTTCCTTGACAGCATCTTCCTCCTTGCGAATGCTATAGCCTAGCATTAAGGCATCTCCTGCTGTCGGCTCAACTAGACAGGACAGCATCTTAATCGTTGTTGTTTTCCCCGCACCATTAGAGCCCAGCATGGCAAAGAATTCACCCTCTTCAATTTTTAGATTCAAACCATCAACAACCGTCTTTGAGCCGTATTGCTTGGTCAAATCTTGCATCTCAACTGCATACATAAGGACATCTCCTTTCATCAGATATGAGGAACTAAAAAACGAAATGTAATTTAAAGATATGAGTTTAACATCTAAAGTTAATCACAACTTACTCATTTAGCTAAAAACTGAGCTATTCTAACTCAATCTCGAAAGAGTTTGGTATAAGTTGTATAACTTCTTATACTTATTATACACTCATTCATTAGTAGTAGCAAATAAAAGCAAAAGAAAAAATCTGCTTAAGCAGATTCCGATTTTATAAATCACTTTTTGAACTTTTGTCTCCATTGAAGGTCTGATTAAATAGATCTTCATAGAGTTCGTAACGCTGGATGGCAATGCCTTGCTGGGCATCTGCAAAGAGGACCAGAGCATCCCCAGGTTGAATTTCAAACATATCTCTCACTTCTTTGGGAATGACAATCTGCCCCTTGGGGCCAACCTTGACCGATCCCATATAGCGGTTTTTTTGAATATCTTCTTCCATTCTTTCTTGACTAACTCCCTTTCCGCTTCTATCTCTTCGTAAAATCTACTGGAGCAAACTGCACTTCATTTGCTCTTCTCATTCACTTGAGCCAATTCTATTATACAACTGCGGGAAAGGTTTTACAAGAAGAGACTATCGAGAAAAAGAAGTCTGTAAAACAACAGACTCCCTTTCTTTCTATTTAATCACTTGTCCTGCTTCTTTCAAAACATCTTCTGGCACAGTAATGCCAAGTTCTTTGGCATTTTTGGTATTGATAACAGATTTACCAGTATCAAAAATATCTACTGCAGTATCAGCAGGTTTAGCACCTTTTAAGACTTTAGCTGCCATTTTACCAGTCGCAACACCTAGGTCATACTGGTCTACAACGACAGAGGCAAGACCACCTTCTTCTACCATGGCTGTTGCACTTGGATAAATCGGTTTCTTAGCTTCTTTATTGCTGGACACAACTGTCGCAAAAGCTGATGCAATGGTATTGTCAATTGGAATCCAGATAGCGTCAACCTTGCCAGTCATGACATTCATGGTTGATGCAATTTCATTGGTTGAAGGAATAGAGTATTCCTCTACCTTGTAGCCTGCCTCTTCAGCCAATTTTTTGAACTCTTCTACCTGAGCTTTGGAGTTGTCTTCGCTGCTAGAGTATAGCGCACCTATAGTCTTAACATCTGGAGTTAATTTTTTAATCAGCTCTAACTGTTGCTTGGCTGGATTGCGGTCAGAGACACCCGTGATATTGCCACCTGGCTTGTCCAGATTTTTCACTAGGTTTGCTCCGACTGGATCTGTGATAGCTCCCATGACAATAGGCTTGTCCTTAGTAGCTGCAGCCAGTCCTTGGGCAGACGGAGTTGCAATCCCAATCAGCACATCATTTTCATTGGAAACCAGCTGTTTGCTCATAGTAGAGACCTTACTCTGATCGCCCTCAGCATTCATAAAGTCAATCTTAATCTTGTCGCCCTTATAGCCTTCCTCAGCCAGACCATCCTGAATCCCCTTGTAAATCAAATCCAGCGAAGGGTGGCTGACATACTGCAGCACGCCTACCTTGACTGTCTGACTGTCGCCACTAGTCTTAGTGGTGTTTCCTTTGCTGTTCAAGCTGGAATAGACAATCCCACCGATTGCCAAAATGGCCAGAAGGCCTAAGATAGTTATTAATCGTTTATTTTTCATGTTCTTTCTCCATTTCTATGTTTTATATTTTTTCTGTTTAATCCCTAGGGACGCCATCGTTTAAACATAGGCAGTTCTCCTTGTTTTTTATAATAAGCAACAAAAAACCTCACACAGGTATTCTGTGTGAGGGCGAAAATCGCGGTGCCACCTCAATTATGGAAAATAGCTAATATTCCCATATCTCTATCTTGTCATCAAACAAGCTGCACTGTAAGGTGTGCCCACCGAATTCTTATTGTTTCAAATTCATTTTATCAATTAGCCCAACTTCGTAAAGATTTGCTGCTCATTTCCACCAACCACAAGCTCGCTAAAAACAAATTCATCTACTACTTTTCTAATTTCCTATATTTTAAGTTTTTCCTGAAAAGATGTCAAGACCTTTTTGAAAATTTTTATAAAATGTTCGGATTTGACTACTCAAGCAAATTTCCAATTTTTAGCATGAAAATAAGATATTATCTTCAATGCAAAAGCCAAACCGATTAGAAAACTAAAAACGAAGAGACTATTTATGATAAAATCTTGAAAAAAATATTCCTTATTCGAAGCAAACAGTCCTAATAGTTTTCCGACTGACTGCTGATTGATTGGAAAAAGATAAAGTAGTTTTTGAGCAACTCCTTCTCGAAAAATCTGAGCTAAAAAATAGGGCAACAAATACAGACTAATAGAAAATGACAAGACAGACAAAGGAGAGTTTAGCAGAGAGGACATCAATAATGTTACTCCCGCTGTAAAAAGAAGCCCTGTAAATTGTAAGCACAAAAACCAAAAGTAAACTTGTAGATGATTCCACTCCAATGGAAAACTGAATAACCCCAAATCTAAGTTAGTCTGAATACTAGAACTCCATCCACTAGTATCATACATACTAGAAAATACAAAATAAGTGACCATTTGAAAAACTATAAATAGTACAAAAGTCAAGAGGAAAGCCACTCCAATCTTGGCCCTTATCAGTTTATTACGGCCATATTTAGTTGTCAACAATACTTGATTCATATTTTTAGCCTTATCGTCTGAAAAAATCAAAGAACAAACTAAAATGACTAGAATAGAAACTAAAATCGAAACATTTCCCTGAACTTTATATAAATCAAGCCAAGGTGCATAATTGCCAATTTTTAGAGGTTTCCCAAACTCTTTAAAACCAAGATCCTTAATGCTACGTACTTCTATGTCTTCAATCGTCAACATTTTTCCTTTTTTCACACGTTCCATCTGCTTTTCATAAAGATGACGTGCGTCTTTGACAAAAACATCACTTATCTGTTCTGTAAAGAGATAAAATGGATGAAAGAGCCAAGGTTCTCCTTTCTCTTTCCAACTTCCATCATCAGAAAGTTCTCTCTCTTGAAATTTTTTGAGATCGTCTGCTATAATCCCTCGAATTTTATCATCTGTAAACTCCCCTCTATAACTCTGTTCAATATCTTTGGAATAGCCATGTGCAACATTGTCTCTCGCTGCAAATTGATACTGAGAATAATGATAGCCTATGAAAAAAATACCAGCAAGTAGAAATAAACTTGCAACAAAACTTCCCAAAATCGTTTTGTTCTTTAGAATTTTTTGAAATTCAAATCTAATAAGTGTCTTCATCCCGCATCTCCTCTCTAAAATAATAGAGATACAAATCTTCTAAAGTTGGGCTAACCAAGGAAGCCTTCGGGATTGGAGCTTGTTCAGAAACAATTCTCATCACGATATGTTGACCATCCTGGCGGCGATTGCTCACAAGAAAAGTCTCTTCTAATTTATTAGCCTCACATTCTGTTACTTCACATTCCCAAACCTTGTCAGATATTTCAGAAACTAATTGATTAACCGTTCCTCTATCTCGTAAACGCCCATTTTTTAAAATCAAAATTTCGTCAGCGATACTTTCGACATCTGATACAATATGGGTCGATAAAAGAATGATTTTTTCCTTTGATAAACTACTTAATAACTTTCGGAATTTAACCCGTTCTTTAGGATCTAGTCCAACTGTTGGCTCATCTAACACAAGAACTTGAGGATCGTTTAAGAGCGCTTGTGCAATTCCTAATCTCTGCTTCATTCCACCAGAAAGTTTTCTAATTTTTTTATTTTTGATAGCAGATAAGCCAAGCAAATCTAATAATTCATCGCTTGTTGTAGAAGCATTTTTTCGACTCAACCCTTTTAAAGAGGCAATATAGAGTAGAAAATTTCTAGCAGTAAAGTCAGGATAATATCGAAAATCCTGTGGTAAAAAACCTAAAACATCTCTAAAATTTTCTGCTTGATTAACTATATTTTTTCCGTTAAAGAAAACAGCTCCCTGAGTAGGCTTCATGAGACCACAAATAATCCGAAAAAGCGTCGTCTTTCCTGATCCATTCGAACCTAAAAGTCCGTAAAGTCCTGGTTTTAATGAAATGGAAACATAATCTAATACCAACTTGTTTCCATATTCTTTTTTAATGTTTTTAAGACTGAGTTCCATTCCACATTCCTCCTGCTGTCAATTTTTTTAATTGTTTAAAGAACAAAAGTACGAGAATCAAAAGAGATATTAAATAAGTTAGGAACCAATAAATAACAGCCATACGATAAGGATTGAATAGATTCAAAGCTACAAATAGAATTAAAAGAGCCATACCCAAAACGAACCATGCACTACGATGATTGCCAGAATTTCTCCAACAAGAGAGAGAATAAAACAAAACAATACAAACAATATTATAGGGGACTAACAAATACAGTAACATACTAAAAAAAGAAAATCCAAAGAGTAAGTTTGTTAATATAGAAAAGCTCAGAACAATCAAAAAATCAATAAAGCCAAAAATAAAGAGTTTCACTAATACATGCTGGCGTAAATCGTACTTGAAAGTTTGCTCTAATTCCCACATTCCAGATGTAAAACTTTTAAATAATTCCTCCATAAAGAAAAGTAGAGAGATTATTAGCAATCCTGTTAAATTTTTTATTAGAGTATAAACGAGACCGAGCGGATTGTTTAATATAACTAATAAGCTGATTCCCAATACTGCGAACTGAATCAACCAAGTTTTTAAACTAATAAACCGAATAGTAAAAAGAGCCAATTCCAGATAAGAAATCATCTTTTTCTGACTTTTCAGATGAGCAACACCGAGTAAAAGAACCTCTTTTTTTCTAGATTCATCAACTTCTAATTGATAATTTTTTAAACGTTCAATAACTTTTTTCGTCATAAGCAAATGCCTCTTTATCTAAGAACTTTGACAGTTTTACAAGCCCTTGATGAATTCGGGACTGAGCAGTTGGAACACCTACACCTGTAATCTTTGCAATATCCTTAACCTTTAAATCATGGTAATATCTCAAAATAATAGCCTCTCTTTGAGAATTTGACAACTGATTTAAGGCGTGTTGAATTACCTTATTTTCTTCGTTAACTACTAAATTTGTCATACCATCGCTTTCGTGAGAAGATAAAACACTTTCGTTGAATTCAACTTTTTCTATTTCTTTCTTTTTATAATGGTTATTACAATGATGAACAGCAATTGTGAATAGATAATTATGAAATTTCCCTGTAAAACGATAGTTTTTGATATTTTCTATCACTTTAAGAAAAATATCTTGCGTCAAATCTGCTGCTAACTGGACATTACCATAACATCTGCGTACACAGTAAAAATAGATAGAGTGATAATACTTCTCAATCACCCTTTCCCACGCATTTTGGTCTCCATTTTTTATCTTTTGAATTAAAATATAATCTTCAAACATTCTAGCTCCATCTATATTTAAATTCCTTCTCACTACTATATTAACAATTTTTATATAAAAATCATTTAATTTTTTAAAAATTTTTTGTCAAAAAATTTAGAAGCTTTTAGCTTGGTTTTTTGTTATAATTTTCTTTAGCAAGTTTCAAGGAGAAAAACATGTCTTTCGACGGATTTTTTTTACACCACATGACAGAGGAGCTCCGCCGCGAATTGCTGGGCGGCCGCATTCAGAAAATTAATCAGCCCTTTGAACAGGAGCTAGTTTTACAGATTCGCAGCAACCGTAAAAGCCACAAGCTGCTCCTGTCAGCCCACTCGGTCTTTGGGCGCGTCCAGCTGACAGATACCACGTTTGAAAATCCAGCTGTTCCCAATACCTTTATCATGGTCATGCGCAAATACCTGCAGGGCGCCGTCATTGAAGCAATCCAGCAAGTGGAGAATGACCGGATTTTGGAAATCAGTGTTTCGAATAAGAATGAAATCGGCGACAGCGTGGCTGTGACTTTGGTCATCGAAATCATGGGCAAGCACAGCAATATCATTCTCTTGGACAAGGCTAGCGGTAAGATTATTGAAGCCATCAAACATGTCGGATTTTCACAAAATAGCTATCGAACGATCCTGCCAGGCTCAACCTATGTCGCACCGCCTCAGACAGGCAGCCTCAATCCTTTCACTGTGGGTGATGAAAAGCTCTTTGAAATCCTGCATACTGAAGACATAGAGCCCAAACGCCTGCAGCAGATTTTTCAGGGATTGGGTCGGGATACAGCTACTGAACTCAGTGGCCGTCTGGCAGCTGACAAGCTCAAAACTTTCCGTGCATTTTTTTCCAGTCCGACCCAGCCTAGCCTGACCGAAAAATCCTTCTCTGCTCTGCTATTTTCCGACAGCAAGACCCAAATGTCCACGCTATCCGAGCTTTTGGACACTTTCTATAAGGACAAAGCAGAGCGCGATCGGGTCAACCAGCAGGCCAGCGAACTCATTCGCCGAGTAGAAAATGAGTTGGAAAAGAACCGGAAAAAGCTGGGCAAGCAAGAGGAAGAGCTCCTAGCAACGGAGAATGCAGAAGAATTCCGCCAAAAAGGGGAGCTCTTAACTACCTTTCTCCATCAGGTACCTAACGATCAGGACCAGGTTGAGTTGGATAATTACTATACAGGTGAGAAGATTATTATCTCGCTTGACAAGGCCCTGACTCCCAACCAAAATGCCCAGCGCTATTTCAAACGTTACCAGAAGCTCAAGGAAGCCGTCAAACACCTGACCAGCTTGATTGAGGAGACACGGACTACGATTCTCTACCTAGAGAGCGTGGAAATAGCTCTTGCTCAGGCCAGCCTGACTGAAATTGCAGAAATACGAGAGGAACTAATCCAGACTGGATTTATCCGCCGACGCCAGAGAGAGAAAATCCAAAAAAGGCAGAAACCGGAGAAATATTTGGCAACAGATGGCCAAACCATTATCCTGGTTGGACGTAACAATCTACAAAATGATGTGCTGACGTTTAAGATGGCCAAGAAGGACGAGCTTTGGTTTCACGCCAAGGATATTCCAGGCAGTCATGTGGTCATCACAGGCAATCTTCAGCCTAGCGATGAGGTCAAGACAGACGCTGCCGAGCTAGCGGCCTACTTCTCCAAGGCCAGACTCTCCAATCTGGTCCAAGTAGATATGATTGAGACTAGAAAACTCAACAAACCAACCGGTGGAAAGCCAGGATTTGTCACCTATACGGGCCAGAAAACCTTGCGCGTCACACCAGATGAAGAGAAAATTAAAAGCATGAAGATATAAAGTTACCCTCTTTAACTATCAAACTGACTTAGGAGCAGGACAGTCATTAGCCAGCTGAAGCATTCTATTATCTCCATCACTTTCAAGAATTTTTTGATAACAAAACAGGTAGAACATAAGTTCTACCTGTTTTTGAGCTTTTCCGAAATTCTTCTAGTTTATTAACGGAATTTCTTCAAGCCTATGTTAGTCTTCAGACTTTTTCTTCCTCTTCTCTAAGCCAAACAGTCCCAAACCTGATACTCCCGCAAGCAAGCTTGCTGCTAAATATGAGGTTTCTTCTGTACCAGTCTTAGGAAGGGATTTTGCATCCTCACTCTTAGAAAGAGATGGTGGTGCAGGCGTAATCGTCCGCTCTGGCTGAACAGGATTTTCTGTCACAGTCGGAACATAAACTGCTGAAATAGTTTGACCATTACGGTCTTTGCGAATCACTGTCACACCATCAGCTTGGCCGACAAAGCCAGTTTCCGGTACAAAGGTCACAGTGCCATCTGGCGCAATCGTATAAGTACCTTGACCTGGAACAATCTTTTCGGTGCTGCCATCCTCGAATGTTGGCGGAACAGTTGGATCCACGTCGCCTTCAAAGATAGGCTTGCCGGTTTGAGACTGGCCTTTGAGACCGGTGCTGCCGGTATCTTCTGTAGCAGTGCTTCCCAAAACAGTTGGGGTATAGGTAGCCATCACGGCATTGCCATAAATATCTGAACGCTTCACGACGACTCCACGAGCAGTTCCGACAAAGTCGGCTTCTGGCACAAAGGTTATTGCTCCCAGAACGGTAAATCTATACGTTCCCTCACCTGGGACAACCTTTTCGGTGCTGCCATCCGCAAAGGTTGGTGCCACCGCCTGATCGATCGCCCCTTCAAAGGTTGGCGTGCCCGTTTGAGCTTGGCCCTTGCGGCCGCTAGATACACTGTCCTGACTGGTTGATGGTTCAACTACGGTCGGAATATAGCGAGCCGTCACTGAGCTACCGTTCTTATCACGACGGACAAGAGTCACACCAGTACCCTGACCAAGGAAATCAGCATCTGGAGTGAAGGTCACTGTACCGTCTGGTGTGATGGTATAAGTTCCTTGACCTGGAATTGTTTTTTCCTTACTTCCATCTTCGAAAGTTGGCGCAATTGTTTCATCAATTGGAACTAGTGGATCACCTGCTTCGAAGATAGGTTTGCCAGTTTGAACATGGCCCTTGATATTTGTAGATGTAGCATCTTTACCAGTTGGAGTTACCTTGGCGAACTCTGGACTGTATGTCGCAGTTACTGGAGTGCCATTCTTATCAACACGTTTTACAGTGATTGGATCTGGCTTGCCTACAAACTGCTTATCTGGCGTGAAAGTGACTGCTCCATCTGGAGCAATCGTGTAAGTTCCTTGACCTGGAATGGTCTTCTTCTTGCTGCCATCTTCGAAGCTTGGCTCTACTAGGTCATCAATTGGAACCAGTGGGTCACCACCTTGGAAGGTTGGGGTACCCATTTGAGGAACACCTTGAGGACCAGTGCTGGTCGCATTGGCACCTGTAGGAATCACTTCTTTCACTACTGCTTGGTACTTGACGGTAACAGCGGTGCCATTGGCATCAGTGCGTGTCAATTCGAGTTCTGGTGTTTCACCCTTGAACTGTTTATCTGGGGTAAAGGTTACCTTGCCATTTGCATCCACTTCGAACTTACCGACATTCGGTACTTCTTTGACAGAAGAACCATTGTCAAATAACGGAGTTGAACCAGCTGGGAATGGAACAGAGTCATGGCCTGGGGTGAAGGTGACTTTTCCTTCTTGAACCTGACCCTGCAGGCCTTCTGTCTTCTCACCAGTTCCTGTAGGAATCACTTTCGTAAACTCTGGACTGTAGGTCGCTGTCACTGGTGTGCCGTTCTTGTCAACACGTTTCACAATTACTGAATCTGGCTTACCTACAAACTGCTTGTCTGGCGTGAAAGTCACTGCGCCATCTGGAGTGATGGTGTAAGTGCCCTGGCCTGGAATCTTCTTCTCCTTACTTCCATCTTCGAAAGTTGGCTCTACTGAGCCATCAATTGGAACCAGTGGATCGCCGCCTGCGAAGGTCGGTGTGCCAGTTTGAGGGACACCTTGAGGACCGGTGCTTGTTGCATTGGTGCTGGTTGGCGTAACCTTAGTAAACTCTGGACTGTAAGTCGCAGTCACTGGTGTGCCGTTCTTATCAACACGTTTCACAGTGATTGGATCCGGTTTACCTACATACTGCTTGTCTGGGGTGAAGGTCACTACGCCATCTAGAGCAATCGTGTATGTTCCTTGACCTGGAATGGTCTTCTTCTTGCTTCCGTCGTCGAAGCTTGGTTCAACGATTTCATCGATTGGAACTAGTGGATCGCCTCCTTGGAAAGTTGGGGTGCCAGTTTGCGGAACACCTTGAGGACCAGTGCTCGTTGCATTGGTACCCGTTGGAGTTACCTTGGTAACAGTCGGCGTATAACTAGCAGTCACTTCCGTGCCGTTCTTATCAACACGTTTCACAGTGATTGGTTCTGGTGTACCAACATATTGTTTTTCAGGTGTGAAAGTCACTGCGCCATCCGGAGTGATGGTATACGTTCCTTGACCCGGAAGTGTCTTCTTCTTGCTTCCATCTTCGAAAGTTGGCTCAACTGTTTCATCAATTGGAACTAGTGGATCACCACCCGCAAAGGTTGGAATGCCAGTTTGAGGGACACCTTGAGGACCTGTGCTAGTCGCATTGGTGCTGATTGGAGTTACCTTGGTAACGGTCGGTGTATAAGTAGCAGTAACTTCAGTACCATTCTTATCCACACGTTTCACAGTGACTGGTGTTGGTGTACCAATATACTGTTTCTCTGGAGTAAAGGTAACAGAACCATCTGAGTTGATAGTGTATTCCCCTACTCCCTGAACAGTCTTCTTAGACTGACCGTCTTCGAAGGTCATCGGACTATCCATATCAATTGGAACAGCAGAATCGCCAGGAGTGAAGGTAGGTGTCCCCTTTTGTGGTTGACCTTGAAGGCCAGTTGATTCAGCATTGGTGCCAGTTGGAGTTACCTTGGTAACTTCTGGGGTATAGGTAGCAGTTATTTCTGTACCGTTAGCATCGACTCGTTTAACCGTAACAGGTGTCGCCTTGCCAGTGAATTGCTTATCCGGAGTGAAGGTAATGGAACCATCTGAATTAATGGTATAAGTTCCTTGATTAGCCACTACCAAAGTATCAGTCCCATTTTCAAAGGTCATTGGCTTGGTCATATCGATTGGAACCGCTTGGTCACCTGGACTGAAAGTTGGCTTGCCACTTTGCGGTTGACCTTGAAGGCCAGTTGATTCAGCATTGGTGCTAGTAGGCATTACCCGTGTTACCGTTGGCGTATAGGTAGCAGTCACTTCTGTTCCGTTTTTATCTACACGTTTAACAGTAACTGAAGCTGGGGTCCCCACATACTGTTTGTCTGGGGTAAAGGTGATAGTACCATCTGAGTTGATGGTATATTCCCCTACTCCTTGAACCGTCTTCTTAGGTTGACCATCTTCAAATGTCATTGGAGAATCCATATCAATCGGAACAAGTGGATCACCACCTTGGAAGCTTGGGCTACCTGTTTGCGGAACGCCCTGAGGACCTGTGCTAGTCGCATCGGTGCCTCTTGGAACCACTTCTTTCACTACTGCTTGGTATTTGACTGTAACAGGAGTGCCATTGGCATCGGTGCGAGTCAATTCAAGCTCTGGTGTTTCCCCCTTAAACTGCTTGAGTGGGGTAAAGGTAACCTTACCATCAGAGTCCACTTCAAACTTACCGACATTTGGCACTTCTTTCACTGTTGAATTATTATCAAATAGCGGAGTCGAACCAGCAGGGAACGGAACAGAGTCGTGCCCTGGGGTGAAGGTCACTTTACCTTCTTGAACTTGACCTTGCAGGCCTTCTGTCTTGTTTCCAACACCAGTTGGCTTTACAGCCGTTACTGTTGCTTGATATTTTGCCTTAGCAAGGGTACCGTTGACATCTGCACGACTGACTTCAATTTCTGGCGTTTTACCTACGAATGTCTTAACCGGTGTAAAGGTAATATTACCATCAATATCCACTTCAAACTTGCCAACATTTTCAATTTCTTTCACATTAGTACCAGTGTCAAAAACTGGGGAATTATCTGCTGAAAAACCAACTTCTGGTCTTCCGGCTTCAAAAGTAATCTTACCATTCTGAACCAATCCTTGTGGACCTTCAGTCTGATCGCCAGTTGCGTTTGGAATAACTTCTTCAACAGTAGGAGTATATTTAGCTGTCACTTCGGTTCCATTCGCATCTACACGTTTGACCGTGACTGGTGTTGCCTTACCAGTAAATTTCTTCTCCGGCTTAAAGGTAATGGAACCATCTGAATTAATCGTATAAGTTCCTTGATTAGCTACTACCAATGTGTCAGTCCCATTTTCAAAGGTCATTGGCTTGGCCATATCGATTGGGACTGCTTGGTCACCTGGGGTAAAGATCGGCTTGCCGCTTTGTGGTTGTCCTTGCAGGCCTGTTGACTCAGCATTGGTGCTAGTTGGTGTGACCCGTGTTACCGTTGGCGTGTAAGTAGCAGTAACTTCAGTGCCATTCGTATCTACACGTTTAACTGTAACTGGTGTTGGTGTGCCCACATATTGCTTTTCTGGAGTGAAAGTAATCGAACCATCTGACTCAATGACATAAGTACCGACCTTATCTACCTTCTTAGTTGTTTGATTATCTTCAAAGGTCATTGGTTGGGCTATATCAATCGGCACAGCTTTGTCACCCGCAGTAAAAGTAGGTGTACCTGATTGTGGTAGACCTTGAAGACCAGTGCTAGTCGCATTGGTACCTGTAGGAACCACTTCTTTCACCACTGCTTGGTATTTGACTGTAACAGGAGTGCCATTCACATCTGCTCGAATCAATGTCAGCTCAGGAGTGGTTCCCTTAAACTGCTTGTCTGGCGTGAAAGTAACCTTACCATTAGCATCCACTTCAAATTTACCAACGGTTGGAATCTCTTTTACAGTCAAACCATTGTCAAAGAGCGGAGTTGTTTCAGCTGGGAATGGTACAGAGGCATGACCTGGGGTGAAGATAACATGACCTTCTTGAACCTGACCTTGCAATCCTTCTGTCTTATCACCAGTACCAGTCGGAGTTACCTTGGTAACAGTTGGCGTATAGGTTGCTCTTACTTCTGTGCCATTTTCGTCAACTCGTTTGACCGTCACCGCGGCTGGGGTACCCACATATTTCTTATCTGGAGTAAAGGTAATAGATCCATCTGAATTGATGGTGTATTCTCCCACGCCCGCAACAATCTTCTTAAGTTGATCATTGTCAAAGGTCATTTGCTTGTTATAGTCAATTGGGACCGCTGGGTCGCCTTCCTTGAAGACCGGCGTTCCTGTTTGTGGCACCCCTTGAGGACCTGATGAAGTAGCAGATGTGCTGGTTGGTGTGACCTTGGTCACGTTAGGTGTATAGGTAGCAGTCACTTCTGTGCCGTTGGCATCTACGCGTTTAACCGTAACTGGTGTCGCCTTGCCAGTGAATTGCTTAAGCGGCTTGAAGGTAATGGTATCATCTGAATTGATAGTATAAGTTCCTTCATTGGCTATTTCCAAGGTATCCGTCCCATTTTCAAAAGTCATGGCTTTGCTCATGTCAATTGGGATTTGTTGGTCACCTGCAGTGAAAGTTGGCTTACCACTTTGTGCTTGACCTTGAAGACCAGTTGATTCAGCATTGGTACTTCTTGGCGTTACTTGGGTTACCTTAGGTTGATAACGTGCTCGGTGTGCTTTACCGTCGGTATCACTGACTTGAACTACCACTGGGTCTGGCGTGCCATAAAAAGTCTTGATAGGCTTGAAGGTCACTTGGCCGGTATTTGGATCCAATTCATAGGTTCCCACTTGCTGGCCATTGGCCATGGCAGGCACCGTATTTTCTGTTACCAGTCGTCCATTCGCATCCACAAAGCTAGCCGGACGAGTAGCTTCTGGCATGACAGGGGTCGTATTCGCATCATCATCATTAAAGACTAGCGTTTTATTTTGTTCCAGTCCCTGAAGACCACTTGATTCGTAGTTTGGAATCTTACGGACTGTTGGCACATAACGGCCGTCCATGTTATTCAACTGATCATTTTTATTAGGGTCAGAAGCATCCGTCGAAGTCCAACCAGTCGAGGTGCCATTGCTGTCAGTCCAACGAATATTAATTCCGTCAGCAGTTCCAGAAAAGGCAGCATTTGGTGTGAAGGCAACTTGCACGTCATTGTCCTTGATGGTCAAGCGATAGGTCCCTTCTGGACGAATATAGTTGCCATCAACGGCTGTCAGAACTTGGCCTTGCTTATCCAAAACCTGAGGCGCTTGGGTGCTCATAACTGCATTGATACTATCGTCTGAGCGATCCGTTCCTTTAGGTGTGAAGTGAAGGACAGCAGTTTGAGTCTCACCTGTAAAGCCGTCCGTAGTCTGCTTCTCCCCCTTAGGAGGATAAATGCGGTGTAAGAGCATATCTTCTACTTCACCACTAAAGGCAATACCGGTTGGTTGTTCAATATCACCTTTATTAGTCGCAATTCGGAAACGCATACCCAATTTGTCCACTTGGCCACCAATAATATTTGGGTTGGCATTGAAGGTCAAGGTATAGTCACCAGCAGCTGTAATCTCTTGTAGGTTGCTACCTTCGCTTTCATTAAAGACTCCATCATTATTGAAGTCTATCCATGCCTTGACATAAGATTTAGCATTGCCATTTGGGTTAGCTTTGATTTTAATTGTGTAAGTTCCATTTTTTGCTTTGTCTAAATCAAGCAAATCATTAGAAGCACTTAATTGATCGTCCGCTAGTAATTGGCTTGCCCCCTCGTCCTTGTGTTCCTTTTTATCATCCAGAACCCAATTATTAGCTGTATCAACATCAATGTCTGCTGGAGTAGTCCCTAAGTAAGGCTGATTAATTAACTTACCAGTCAGAGAATCACGACCTGAAATGGTATGGAAGGCTTCGCCATAAGTCGCTGGCGCATCACTGCCATCCACCACTAAGAATCCCATCATCATAGCCTGTTGCCCAGATGATGCTACATAGAAACCTACTTCAGATGCCCCACGCGTCATCACCACAGGAACCGTCCGTTCGTTAGAGCGGTTTGGCCCAAAGACCTGAGTCCCCAAGCCACCTGTCACTGTATCCGGACTGAGGTATTTATACCAGTCTACGCTTGTATCTCTTAAGATTAAGAGACCTCTTCTCTTTACATTTTCATCATCCAACATTTGCTTGGTAATAACGGTATAGGCTTCTTTGGCAGTACTCTTATTCTTCCATTCACCGAGATATTCCCATCCTTCTCCGTTAGTAGTGAAGATAGCAAATTCACCTGGGTTGGCATCTTCACCATCGGCCATAACCACCGTAGGGGCTACGCGCTTGCCTAGATAGGTAGCTTCAATTTGGAATTTTACTCCCCAGTTGGTTGAGTTCTCTGGGTAAACCAGCTGGGTCTTTCGTCCTTGCGTATTGAACCCTTGATCACGAATGGCAGTCCATTGATTCTGAATAGCTCCTGTCACCGAAGGAGGGGTTTGACCATACTTTGCTGCAGACTTTAAATATCCATTCTGAGCATTTGGGTCATAAGTATTTGCTGTCGGTGTTCCTTCAACCCGTTTTCTATAAGTTTCAGTCGAGTTAAAAGGTTTAAGCTCAGTGACCGTCAGGGTTACTTCATAGCCCGGTGAAATTTCCTTTTTGAAGGTAGTTCCTACTTGGAGTCCGCCTCGTGAATCCAATCCTTTCCAACTTGCAGTATCCGAAAAATCAAGCCAAGTAATCTGTTTGGCTAATTGGGTACTATCTTTCTTGACAGATTCCTCCAAGCTTGGTTTAGGTACTCGTGGCGTAGAGGTAGCATCATCTGCCCCAGCTGGTCCAGTACCTATCGTAACTCCTGTTGTTACGCTGTTCTGTTGTCCAGTAGGTGTAGCATCCCGTCTCACACGACGAGAGCGATTAGGCTGAGATACATCTGCTATTGCTTCTGACTTTTCAGCCACGACAGCCGCGTTAGATATTTCTGGGTGAACAGTGATTGGTTGAGTATTCTCAACTGGTTTAGTTGCTGTAGATTCAGTAGATTCTCCAACTTTCTCAGACTCTGAGCTTCTGGGACTAGGATTATCATCTGATTGAGGAATCTCAGTAGCAAAAGCAAGTGCTGAACTTTCTTTTGCTTGTATATGTTCAGAAGCAACAGTTTCAGCAGAATTCACTGATGATTCGGCTATTCCTGTTTGCGAAACTTCGTTTTGGACACCAGAATCACTAGCTTCGTCAGCACTAACTTGTGCCGCTGCTCCCAAAAGAAGCAGGGTTGACAAGAGCACAGAACAAACACCGACGTTTAGTTTTCGAATCGAAAACTTACGCAGGTGAGGATTAAATAAATCTTTTCCCATAATAATCTCCTAAATAATCATCTAGTTACAATAGTTTTATTATACAACATTCCATTTTGGTTAGCTATATATATAACTATAATTATATAAATTTTTTTAAAAAATGGACATAAAGTACTTTAAAGTCTAATTTTTTAAAACAAAAGAAAAAATAAACCATAGAAAAATCCTTATAAATTAAATAAATCTAAGGATATTTCAGATTCTACTTTAATATTTAATATTTTAGAAATGCTATTATTATGAAGTTTTTAAGAGTTTTTCTCTTTGGATATAAAGAAAAAAGATTCACTAACGAATCTTTTCCCTTTTATTTTAATATCTAAGAAAGCCAAATTCTTAAATTTTAGCCTTCAGACTTTTTCTTTCTCTTCTCTAAACCAATCAGTCCCAAACCTGATACTCCCGCAAGTAAACTTGCAGCTAAGTATGAGGTTTCTTCTGTACCGGTCTTAGGAAGAGCTTTTGCACCCTCACTCTTAGAAAGAGACGGCGGTGCAGGCGTAATCGTCCGCTCTGGCTGAACAGGATCTTCTGTCACAGTCGGAACGTAAACCGCTGAAATCGTCTGGCCATTGCGGTCTTTGCGAATCACTGTCACACCGTCTGCTTGACCGACAAAGCCCGTTTCCGGTACAAAAGTCACGGTGCCATCTGGCGCAATCGTGTAGGTTCCTTGGCCTGGAACAACCTTTTCGGTGCTGCCATCCTCAAAAGTTGGCGGAACGGTTGGATTCACGTCGCCTTCAAAGATTGGTTTACCAGTCTGCGGCTGGCCTTTGAGACCCGTGCTGCCAGTATCTTCTGTGGCAGTGCTTCCCAAAACAGTTGGGGTATAGGTAGCCGTCACGGCATTGCCATAAATATCTGAACGCTTCACGACAACTCCACTGGCAGTTCCGACAAAGTCAGCTTCTGGTACGAAGGTCACTGCCCCCAGAACGGTAAACCTATAAGTTCCCTCACCCGGAACAACCTTTTCGGTGCTGCCGTCCGCAAAGGTCGGTGCTACCGCTTGGTCAATCGCCCCTTCAAAGGTAGGCGTGCCTGTTTGAGCTTGACCCTTGCGACCGCTAGACACACTGTCCTTGCTGGTTGATGGTTCAACCACGGTTGGAACATAGCGAGCTGTCACTGAGGTGCCATTTTTATCACGACGGACAAGGGTCACACCGCTTCCCTGACCAAGGAAATCAGCTTCTGGAGTGAAAGTAACTGTACCGTCTGGTGAGATAGTGTACGTTCCTTGACCTGGAATGGTCTTTTCCTTACTTCCATCTTCGAAGCTTGGTGCAATCGTCTCATCAATTGGCACAAGTGGATCACCTGCTTCAAAGACAGGTTTGCCAGTTTGAACATGACCTTTGATATTCGTAGAGGTCGCATCTTTACCAGTTGGACTTACCTTGGTAAACTCTGGACTATAGGTAGCCGTTACTGGTGTACCGTTCTCATCAACACGTTTCACAGTAACTGGATCTGGCTTGCCTACGAATTGCTTCTCAGGAGTGAAGGTCACTGCCCCATCTGGAGAGATAGTGTAAGTTCCTTGGCCTGGAATGTTCTTCTCTTTACTTCCATCTTCAAAGGTAGGCTCTACTGTTTCATCAATTGGTACAAGTGGATTACCACCTGTGAAGGTTGGGGTACCGGTTTGTGGAACGCCCTGAGGACCAGTGCTAGTTGCGTTAGTGCCAGTTGGCGTTACCTTAGTAAACTCTGGACTGTAAGTGGCAGTCACTGGTGTGCCGTTCTTATCAACACGTTTCACAGTAACTGGATCTGGCTTCCCTACAAACTGCTTCTCTGGGGTGAAGGTCACTGCGCCATCTGGAGCAATCGTGTATGTTCCTTGACCTGGAATAGTCTTCTCCTTACTTCCATCTCCGAAAGTTGGCTCAACTGTTTCATCAATTGGAACTAGTGGATCACCACCTGTGAAGGTTGGGGTACCGGTTTGTGGAACGCCCTGAGGACCAGTGCTAGTTGCGTTAGTGCCAGTTGGCGTTACCTTAGTAAACTCTGGACTGTAAGTGGAAGTCACTGGTGTGCTGTTCTTATCAACACGTTTCACAGTAACTGGATCTGGCTTGCCTACGAATTGCTTCTCAGGAGTGAAGGTCACTGCCCCATCTGGAGAGATAGTGTAAGTTCCTTGACCTGGAATGTTCTTCTCTTTACTTCCATCTTCAAAGGTAGGCTCTACTGTTTCATCAATTGGTACAAGTGGATTACCACCTGTGAAGGTTGGGGTACCGGTTTGTGGAACGCCCTGAGGACCAGTGCTAGTTGCGTTAGTGCCAGTTGGCGTTACCTTAGTAAACTCTGGACTGTAAGTGGAAGTCACTGGTGTGCCGTTCTTATCAACACGTTTCACAGTAACTGGATCTGGCTTGCCTACGAATTGCTTCTCAGGAGTGAAGGTCACTGCCCCATCTGGAGCAATCGTGTAAGTTCCTTGACCTGGAATGTTCTTCTCTTTACTTCCATCTTCAAAGGTCGGTTCAACTGTTTCATCAATCGGAACTAGTGGGTCACCGCCCGCAAAGGTTGGAGTGCCCGTTTGTGGAAGACCTTGAGGGCCAGTGCCAGTCGCATTAGTACCTACCGGCGTTACCTTAGTAACAGTTGGCGTGTAAGTTGCAGTCACTTCCGTGCCATTTTTATCAATACGTTTTACTGTAACTGGTGTTGGTGTGCCAACATACTGTTTCTCAGGAGTAAAAGTGATAGAACCATCTGAGTTAATAGTGTATATCCCCACTCCCTGAACAGTCTTCTTAGGCTGACCATCTTCGAAAGTCATTGGAGAATCCATGTCAATTGGAACAGCTGAGTCGCCAGGAGTGAAAGTGGGCGTCCCCTTTTGCGCTTGACCTTGGAGGCCGGTTGATTCAGCATTGATGCTAGTTGGAGTTACTTGCGTAACGTTTGGCCAATAAACTGCATCTGCAGTAGAACCGTTCTTATCCCTTACACGAAGATGTGCAGGAGTAGGCGTTCCGTAGAAATCAGGAGCAGGTTGGAAGCTAATATCTCCATTAGCTTGAACAGTGTAAGTTCCTTGTAGCTTGCCACTTGCGTCGCTAACTGCCAAGGTATTACCCTGTTGAACCTGCCCATCCACAACGAATTGTGGTCCTGCTGGGTTTAATGGGACTGTTTGTGTTTGGTTATTAACAGTTGCTTGACCTGGAGTAAAGTTTAGGTGACTCGTTTGAAGTTTCCCTTGGAGGCCAGTAGTCTGTGTATCTTGACCTGTTGGGGTCGCAGCCTTAACTTCAGCTTGATAAGTTGCGGTTACTTCTGTCCCGTTCATATCAACACGTTTAACAGATTCAGCACTTGGACGGCCAGTGTAGCTAGGAACTGGCTGGAAGGTTACACGACCTGCGTTATCAACCATATAAGTTCCAACATTCGGAACAACCTTAGTTGTTTGACCGTTATCAAAAGTTGGAGCAACTGCCTCATTAATTGGCACACGATTATCACCTGGCGTAAAGATCAAATTACCAGATTGTTCAGCACCTTGAATACCTTCAGAGTTTGCTCCTTGTGCTGTTGGAACAACACGAGTTACTGTCGGTTGATAGGTTGCACGGTGCTCTGTCCCATCGGTATCATGCAATTGTAGATTGACTGGGTCAACTGTCCCCACAAACGACTTATTCGGAGTGAAAGTCACACGCCCAGTAGCTGGATCTAACTCAAAGGTTCCCACTTCTTGGCCTTGCGAGGTTGCCTTCGCGCTTGTTCCAACAATACGATTGCCATCAGCATCCAAGAAAGAGACAGGATTCGTTGCAGATGGTTGAGCAGGTGTCTTAGCAGGATTGCCATCATTAAAGACAATATCTTGCACTTGAGGCAAACCTTGTGCGTCCGTCGAACGATGTTCCGTGAAATTCAAAACAGTCGGAATATAGCGAGCATCCATATTATTCAACTTATCGTTGATAACAGGTTCTCCATTATTCTTCGCAATCCAATCTGTACTTGCACCATTAGTATCAACACGGCGGATATTAATTCCTTGAGTAGTACCGATAAAGCCAGTGCTAGGTTCAAATATCACATCCACATTTGCACCCTTGGCTGTTACTTTATATCGTCCCTCAGCAGTACTGTACCAACCGTCGCCATCTGCTGTTAATGTATGACCTGCATTGTCCAAAACGACAGGTGCTACAGTTGTATCAATAGCCGCTTTCTTGCTTTCATCATTTTGATCAATACCTTGAGGTGTAAACTGAAGAGTAGCTTTCTGAGGCTGGCCGATTATTCCCGTACTTTCCTTCTTTTCACCCTTTGGCGGATAGGTCAAGATGACTTCTAAGTCTTCAACTTCCCCACTAAAGGCTGTTCCAGTAGGTTTTTCAATATCTCCCTTATTCAGGGCAATGCGGACCCGCATTCCCAGCTTGCTAACTGCAGGATTGGTCATCGCTGGATTATTCTTAAAATTAACAGTATAGTCACCAGCCGTTGTTACTTCAGTAAATTCGCTGGCCTCATTTTCATCAAAAACACCGTTTTGATTGAAATCAATCCAAGCACGAATATAGGCCTTGCTATTGCCATTGGCAGATGCTTGGAGACGAACTGAGTAGTCACCATTTTGAAGACGATTAACTCGGAAAAGGTTATTTGTCTTACCAGTCAAATCAGAAGGCAAGAGCTGATCAACCCCTTCGTCTGCGTGATCAGTATCGTCATCATGTCTCCAGTCATTACCCGAAGTAGTATCAATATCAGCTTCAACTCGACCCAAGAATGGCTGAGGAGTTCTTGCACCTGTATTGGCATCATAACCAGAAATAGCATGAACAGCATTTCCATAAGAAGCTGGTGCATCTCCTTCATCAACTACCATAAAACCAATCATAGCAGCTTGCTGACCAGAAGAAGCAATATAAATTCCAACTTCTGAAGCACCTCGTGTCATCACAATCGGAACTGTGTGATCTTTAGAAGTATTAGGACCAAAGACCTGGGAGCCTAAGCCTCCTGTTTTTTGATCTGGATTAGTAAAAGCAGTCCAGTCGATTACAGGTATAGTCGCATTATCTCCTATATATTGACCATATCTGTTAGGGTTCATTGGGGCATAAGTTTCGGTAATTACAGACCCATCTGTCCGAACACGTTTCCATTCTGCCAAGTGTTCCCATCCTTGGCCATTGGTCGTGAAGATAGCATACTCCCCTGGGTTGGCTTCTTCTCCATCAGACATGATAACCGTTGCTTTTACAGGTTTTCCAAGGTAAGTCGCTTCTACCTTGAATTTTATACCGTAGCTAGCACCATTTTTAGGGACTTGTAATTGAGTCTTTCGACCATTGGTGTTAATCCCTTGGTCTCGGACGGCTGTCCATTGATTCTGTTCCGCTCCTATAATTTTCGGTCTAGCTGAATCTCCTTCGGCTTCTTGCTTTTTATAGTCTTCATTTACATATCTGAACCAAGTGTTTTTCGCATTCGGATCATAGCTGTTTTCATACTCAGTACCCTTGACGCGGTCACGATAAATCTCTGTTGAGTGGAAAGGTTTTAATTCCGTCACTGTCAGTTTAATACGATAGCCTGGAGAAATTTCTTTCTCATAGACAGTACCAACTTTAAAGGAATCATCCGTATCTAAGTTACTAATGGCAGTTTTATCGCCAAGATCCAGCCAGTTGATTTGCTTCATCAACTCCGTGGGGTTCTTTTTTTCAGAGTCAGCCAAAGTAGGCTTCTCAATGGTGTTGTTAGGATCACCATCTCGAAGACCAGTAGGTGCCGCATCCCGTCTTACGCGACGAGAGCGACTAGGCTGAGCAGTCTCTGTAGTTCCTGCCGGTTGAGCAGGAGCTGGTTGGGCATTATCTTCAGTCTTAACTTCTGCAGGAACAACAGCTGGTGCAAAGGTAGTTTCTGTCGCTGGCTGCTCACTTGTTGACTTATCAACTGAATCATGCCTTGCAGTAGCTACCGCAGACGCATCTTCTGCTTGAACTGCAATAGTGTCAGGCTTATTTTCCTCAGCTGGTGAATTTACTGATTCTGCAGTACTTACTGAGGAATCAGCTATGCCTGTTTGAGAAACCTCGCTTTGAGTCCCAGAAGAAACAGTTTCATCAGCACTAACCTGCGCAGCTGCTCCCAAAAGAAGCAGGGTTGATAAGAGCACAGAACAAACACCGACGTTTAGTTTCCGAATCGAAAACTTACGCAGGTGAGGATTAAATAAATCTTTTCCCATAATAATCTCCTAAATAATCATTTAAATTGCAGCTTTTATTATACACTATTCTATTTTAGTTATCCATATATATAACTATTATTGTAACAAACTAACATTGTAATTAGACACTTTGTTAAAAATAGTCTATTTTTAACAAAAAATAGGAAAGATCCATAAACGAATCTTTCCTCTTTCAATCTAGAGTCTGAAACCTAAGCTCTCACCATTTAATCTTCAGACTTTTTCTTTCTCTTCTCTAAGCCAATCAGTCCCAAACCTGATACTCCCGCAAGTAAACTTGCAGCTAAGTATGAGGTTTCTTCTGTACCAGTCTTAGGAAGGGATTTTGCACCCTCACTCTTAGAAAGAGACGGTGGTGCAGGTGTAATCGTCCGCTCCGGCTGAACAGGATTTTCTGTCACAGTCGGAACGTAAACCGCTGAAATCGTCTGACCATTGCGGTCTTTGCGAATCACTGTTACGCCGTCAGCTTGACCGACAAAGCCCGTTTCCGGTACAAAGGTCACAGTACCATCTGGCGCAATCGTGTAAGTACCTTGGCCTGGAACAGCCTTTTCGGTGCTGCCATCCTCGAAAGTTGGCGGAACGGTTGGATCCACGTCGCCTTCAAAGATAGGTTTACCAGTCTGAGGCTGCCCTTTAAGCCCAGTGCTGCTGGTATCTTCTGTATCAGTGCTTCCCAATACAGTCGGAGTATAAGTCGCTGTTACGGCATTGCCATAAATATCTGAACGCTTCACGACAACTCCGCGAGCAGTTCCGACAAAGTCGGCTTCCGGCACAAAGGTCACTGCTCCCAGCATATTGAACCTGTAAGTTCCCTCACCTGGGACAACCATTTCGGTGCTGCCGTCCGCAAAGGTCGGTGCTACTGCCTGGTCAATCGCCCCTTCAAAGGTTGGCGTGCCCGTTTGAGCTTGACCCTTGCGACCGCTGGACACACTGTTCTTGCTGGTTGATGGTTCAACCACGGTTGGAACATAGCGAGCCGTCACTGAGCTGCCATTCTTATCACGACGGACAAGGGTCACACCGCTTCCCTGACCAAGGAAATCAGCTTCTGGAGTGAAGGTGACTGTACCATCTGGTGCGATAGTATAAGTTCCCTGACCCGGAATAGTCTTTTCCTTGCTTTCGTCTTCGAAGGTTGGCTCTACTAACTCATCAATTGGAACCAATGGATCACCTGCTTCGAAGACAGGTTTGCCAGTCTGAACATGCCCCTTGATATTTGTAGAGGTCGCATTTTTACCAGTTGGGACTACTGCTTTCACTATTGCTTGATATTTGACAATAACAGGAGTTCCGTTAGTATCTAAACGAATCAATCCCAGTTCTGACGTTTCACCCTTGAATTGTTTTATTGGAGTAAAGGTCACCTTGTTATCCGCATCCACTTCGAACTTACCAACATTTGGCACTTCTTTAATATTCTTTCCGTTACCAAAGAGTGGAGTCGAACCTGCTGGGAATGGAACTAATTTATGTCCTGGCGTGAAAGTCACTTGACCTTTTTGAACCTGACCTTGCAGACCTTCTGTCTTAGTGCCAGTACCAGTCGGAGTTACCTTAGTGAACTCTGGACTGTAGGTCGCAGTTACTGGTGTACCATTTTTATCTACTCGTTTCACAGTGATTGGATCTGGTTTGCCCACAAACTGCTTGTCGGGAGTGAAGGTTACTGCGCCATCCGGAGTAATGGTATAAGTTCCCTGACCTGGAATGGTCTTCTTCTTGCTTCCATCTTCGAAAGTTGGCTCTACTGTCTCATCGATCGGAACTAGTGGGTCTGCACCTTTGAAAGTTGGAGTGCCGGTTTGCGGAAGACCTTGTGGGCCAGTGCTCATTACGGTTGTGCCTGTTGGAGTCACCTCTTTCACTACCGCTTGGTACTTAACTGTAACAGGGGTGCCATTGACATCAGTGCGAGTTAATTCGAGTTCTGGTGTCTCACCCTTGAATTGTTTGTCGGGAGTGAAGGTCACCTTGCCGTCTGCGTCCACTTCAAACTTACCAACATTTGGTACTTCTTTAACTGTGGAACCATTGTCAAATAACGGAGTCGAATCCGCTGGGAATGGAACTGAATCATGACCAGGCGTGAAGGTCACTTTGCCTTCTTGGACTTGGCCTTGAAGCCCTTCTGTCTTGACACCAGTACCAGTTGGAGTTACCTTGGTGAACTCTGGACTGTAGGTCGCTGTTACTGGTGTGCCATTCTTGTCCACTCGCTTGACTGTGATTGGGTCCGGCTTACCTACAAACTGCTTGTCCGGTGTGAAGGTCACTACGCCATCTGGAGTAATGGTGTAAGTTCCCTGACCTGGAATATTTTTCTCTTTGTTTCCATCTTCGAAGATTGGCTCAACTGTTTCGTCAATCGGAACTAGTGGGTCACCACCTGTGAAGGTTGGAGTACCCGTTTGAGGAAGGCCTTGTGGGCCAGTGCTAGTTGCAGTAGTACCTATTGGGGTCACTTTCTCAACAGTTGGTGTGTACTTAGCCGTCACTGGTGTACCATTCTTATCTACCCGCTTAACAGTTACCGGATCTGGTGTACCAACATATTGCTTGTCAGGTGTGAAAGTAACAGATCCATCTGGCGTTACTTCGAAGATTCCGACATTTGGAACTTCCTTGCGTTTGCTTCCATCATCGAATGTCGCTGGAGTATCATTATCCAGTGGTACATTCGGGTCGCCACCGACAAAGTTTGGTTTACCCGTTTGTGGTCGGCCTTGTGGACCAGTGCTAGTTGACGTAGTAGCTGTTGGAGTTACCTCTCTCACTACTGCTTGGTACTTGACAGTTGCTGGTGTTCCATTAGCATCAGTCCGAGTCAATTCGAGTTCTGGCGTTTCACCCTTGAATTGTTTGTCTGGAGTGAAAGTAACCTTGCCATCCGCATCCACTTCAAACTTACCAACATTCGGCACTTCTTTGACAGAAGAACCATTATCGAACATCGGAGTTGAACCTGCCGGGAATGGAACTAATTTATGCCCTGGCGTGAAGGTAACTTTCCCTTCTTGAACTTGGCCTTGAAGTCCTTCTGTCTTAGTACCGGTTCCTGTCGGAGTTACAGCAGTCACAGTCGCTTGATAGTTAGCCTTAGCTACTGTACCATTGGCATCGGCACGGCTGAGTTCGATTTCTGAAGTTTTGCCTACAAAGGTTTTGACTGGAGTAAAGGTGACATTACCCTCTCCGTCTACTTCGAACTTACCAACTTTGGCAATTTCTTTGACATTTGTGCCAGTATCAAAGACTGGCGTACTGTTTTCTGGGAAGCCGACTTGCGGATTTCCTGCTTCAAAAGTAATCTTACCTTTTTGAACTTGGCCTTGAAGCCCCTCTGTCTGAGCACCTGTGGCTCTTGGAGTGACTTTTTCAACAGTTGGTGTGTACTTAGCCGTCACTGGTGTACCATTCTTATCTACCCGCTTAACAGTTACCGGATCTGGTGTACCAATATATTGCTTGTCAGGTGTGAAAGTAACAGATCCATCTGGCGTTACTTCGAAGACTCCGACATTTGGAACTTCCTTGCGTTTGCTTCCATCATCGAATGTCGCTGGAGTATCATTATCCAGTGGTACATTCGGGTCGCCACCAACAAAGTTTGGTTTACCTGTTTGAGGGCGGCCTTGTGGGCCTGTACTGGTTGAGGTGGTGCCTGTTGGAGCTACCTCTTTCACTACCGCTTGGTACTTGACGGTTACTGATGTTCCATTGGCATCAATGCGAGTCAATTCGAGTTCCGGTGTTTCACCCTTGAATTGTTTGTCTGGAGTGAAAGTCACCTTGCCGTCCGCATCCACTTCGAACTTACCAACATTTGGCACTTCTTTAACTGCGGTACCATTATCGAATAATGGAGTTGAACCTGCTGGGAATGGTACAGAGGCATGACCAGGTGTGAAGCTAACATGACCTTCTTGAACCTGACCTTGCAATCCTTCAGTCTTATCACCAGTACCAGTTGGAGTTACCTTAGTAAACTCTGGACTGTAAGTTGCCGTCACTGGAGTGCCGTTCTTATCCACTCGCTTCACTGTGATTGGGTCCGGTTTACCTACAAACTGCTTGTCTGGTGTGAAGGTCACTGCGCCATCTGGAGTTATGGTGTAAGTGCCCTGACCTGGAATCTTCTTCTCCTTACTTCCATCTGCGAAAGTTGGCTCAACGGTTTCATCGATTGGAACCAGTGGATCTCCACCCTCAAAGGTTGGGGTACCAGTTTGTGGAAGGCCTTGAGGACCGGTGCTGGTTGCATTAGTACCTGTTGGAGTTACTTTAGTAAATTCTGGGCTGTAAGTTGCCGTTACTGGAGTGCCATTCTTGTCCACTCGCTTCACTGTGATTGGGTCCGGTTTACCTACAAACTGCTTGTCCGGTGTGAAGGTCACTACGCCATCTGGAGTAATGGTGTAAGTTCCTTGGCCTGGAATCTTCTTCTCCTTACTTCCATCTGCGAAAGTTGGTTCAACTGTTTCATCAATCGGAACTAGTGGGTCCGCAGCTTTGAAGATTGGAGTTCCTGTTTGTGGGATACCTTGTGGACCGGTGCTCGTAACGGTAGTACCTATCGGAGTTACTTCTTTCACTATCGCTTGGTACTTGACTGTTACTGGAGTTCCGTTGGCATCCACACGAATAATTCCTAATTCTGGTGTTTCACCCTTGAACTGCTTGTCTGGAGTGAAAGTTACACTGCCATCAGCATCTACTTCGAACTTACCGATATTTGGTACTTCTTTAATATTTTTTCCGTTACCAAATAGCGGAGTCGAGCCTGCTGGGAATGGAACTAATTCATGACCTGGTGTGAAGGTGACATGACCTTTTTGAACCTGACCTTGCAAGCCCTCTGTCTTGTCACCAGTACCTGTCGGAGTAACAGCGGTCACAATCGCTTGGTAATTGGCTTTTGCTGCTGTACCGTTGATATCTGTACGGCTGAGTTCAACTTCTGGTGTCTTACCGACAAACGATTTGACTGGTGTGAAAGTAACATTCCCCTCTGTATCAACCTCGAACTTACCGACTTTGGCAATTTCTTTTACAGTAGTACCAGTATCAAAGACCGGTGTGCTGTCGGTTGGGAAGCCGACTTGCGGACTTCCTGCTTCAAAAGTAACCTTGCCTTTTTGAACTTGGCCTTGAAGCCCCTCCGTCTGAGCACCTGTCGCTCTTGGAGTCACTTTCTCAACAGTTGGCGTATACTTGGCTGTCACAGGAGTGCCATTTTTGTCCACTCGCTTAACAATAACCGGATCTGGTGTGCCAACAAATTGCTTATCTGGGGTAAAGGTGACAGAACCGTCTGGTGCCACTTCAAAGATACCGACATTTGGAACAACCTTGCGCTTGCTTCCGTCATCGAAAGTAGCCGGAGTATCATTATCCAGTGGAACTCCCGGAGTGCCGCTCACGAAGTTTGGCTTGCCTGTTTGTGGACGGCCTTGCTCACCAGTGCTGGTGATATTTGTTCCCGTTGGAACCACTTCTTTCACCACTGCTTGGTATTTGACGGTAACAGGAGTGCCATTCACATCTGCTCGAACCAATGTCAGCTCAGGAGTGATTCCCTTAAACTGCTTGTCTGGCGTGAAAGTCACCTTGCCATTCGCATCCACTTCAAATTTACCAACGGTTGGAATCTCTTTAACAGTCAAACCATTGTCAAAGAGCGGAGTTGTTTCAGCTGGGAATGGAACTGAGGCATGACCAGGTGTGAAGGTAACATGGCCTTCTTGAACCTGACCTTGCAATCCTTCTGTCTTATCTCCAGTACCAGTTGGAGTGACTTTAGTAAACTCAGGACTGTAAGTCGCAGTGACTGGTGTACCATTCTTATCAACACGTTTCACTGTCACTGAATCTGGCTTTCCTACAAACTGCTTCTCTGGTGTGAAGGTAACTGTGCCATCTGGTGCAATGGTGTAAGTTCCCTGACCTGGAATAGCCTTTTTCTTACTGCCATCTTCGAAAGTTGGCTCTACTGCTTCATCAATTGGAACCAGTAGATCACCACCTTGGAAAGTTGGGGTACCCGTCTGAGGAAGACCTTGTGGACCGGTGCTAGTCACATTAGTTCCTGTTGGAGTTACTGGTGTAACTGTCGCGATATAAGTGACTTTCGCGGCAATACCATTTGCATCTTTGCGAGAAATGCTAATTTCTGGTGTTTCACCTACAAAGCGCTTGTCTGGCGTGAAGGTGATATTGCCCTCCGCATCTACTTCAAACTTACCGACTTTGGCAATTTCTTTTACATTGGTGCCGGTGTCAAAGACTGGTGAACTGTCAACTGGGAATCCTACTTTAGGATCTCCAGCTTTAAAAGTTACACGTCCTTTTTGAACTTGGCCTTGCGGACCTTCTGTCTGATCTCCAGTTCCCGTCGGAGTCACAGCAGTCACAGTCGCTCGATATTTGGCCTTAGCTACTGTACCGTTGACATCTGTACGGCTGAGTTCGATTTCTGGTGTCTTACCTACAAATGTTTTGACTGGAGTAAAGGTGACATTCCCCTCTCCGTCCACCTCGAACTTACCGATTTTGGCAATTTCTTTCACATTCGTGCCAGTATCAAAGACTGGAGTGCTGTTTTCTGGGAAACCAACCTGAGGACTTCCTGGTTCAAAAGTAACCTTGTCTTTTTGAACTTGACCTTGAGGGCCTTTTGTCTGAGCGCCTGTGGCTCTTGGAGTCACTTTCTCAACAGTAGGCGTGTACTTAGCCGTCACAGGAGTGCCATTCTTATCTACACGCTTAACAACAACCGGATCTGGTGTGCCAACATATTGCTTGTCCGGTGTGAAAGTAACAGATCCATCTGGTGCCACTTCAAAGATTCCGACATTTGGAACCACCTTGCGCTTGCTTCCATCTTCGAAAGTCGCTGGAGTATCATTATCCAATGGTACATCTGGGTTGCCACTGACAAAGTTTGGCTTACCTGTCTGTGGACGGCCTTGTTTACCAGTGCTGGTGATGTTTGTTCCTGTTGGAGTTACAGCAGTGACTGTTGCCTTGTAGATAGCTGTAGCTGTGCTGCCATTCGTATCTGTACGAGTAATCCTGATGTCAGGTGTAAGGCCTTTAAATTGTTTCTCTGGAGTAAAGGTTACATTTCCATTCACATCCACTTCAAACTTACCAACAGTAGGCACTTCTTTAACAGTCGAACCATTGTCAAAGAGCGGAGTTGAGCCAGCCGGAAAGACCACTGTTTGTTTTTGACCGTTGACTTGCGCAGAACCTTCTGTGAAGCTGACTTTCCCTTGCTGCACTTGGCCTTGTATACCACTGGTTTCAGCATTCGTCGCACTTGGTGCTGCTGCTTTTACATCAGCCTGATAGGTAGCTGTTACTTCTGTTCCATTGACATCTACTCGCTTGATAGTCTCTGCTGCTGGACGTCCAGTATAAGTCGGCAGTGGAGTAAAGGTAACTAGACCTTGATTATCAACCTGATAGGTACCAACACCAGCAACTATTTTAGTCTGGCTGCCATTATCAAAGGTTGGCAACTTCTTGCTATCAATAGGCACACGATTATTGCCCGGATTGAAGGTCAGCTGTCCTGTCTGAACTGCACCTTGAATGCCCTCACTGCTGGCACCTTGAGCAGATGGTCTAACAGGAGTCACCTTTGGCTGATAAACAGCTTGATGCGGAATACCTTTGCCATCAAGCATTTGAACAGACACAGGGTCAACAGTACCAACGAAGTTTTTGTTTGGTTTGAAAGTAATCTTACCTGTTGAAGGCTCGACTTCAAAACGACCAATTTCCTGACCATTTGATAAAGCTGGAACTCTAGTATCATCTGTAGTCGTTCCATCTGCTCTCACAAATTTTACAGGATTTGTTGTACTTGGACTTGCAGGAGTTTTGCCAGCATCTCCATCATTAAAGACAGGTGTCTTTTCTTGCGTTAGTCCTTGAGCATCCCTTGTTTCATACTTAGGAACATTCAGCACGGTTGGCACATAGCGTCCATCCATAGTGTTGAGCTGATCGTTGATGACTGCTTCAGCTTGATTCTTAGCAACCCAGTCTGTGCTTGCACCATTAGTGTCAAAGCGACGGATGTTAATCCCCTGAGCTGTGCCGATAAAGCCAGCCTTAGGCTCATATACCACGTCTACATCAGCACCATTTGCTGTTACTTTATAACGGCCTTCAGCAGTGTTGTACCAGCCTGCTGCATCAGCAGTCAGGGCATTTCCTCTCGCATCTAATACAATCGGATCTTTAGTAGTATCAATCGCTACTCTCTTGTTTTCAGTATTTTGAGCAATCCCCTGTGGAGTGAAATGAAGAGTGGCTGTCTGTCTCTGATCACGGATTCCAGTACTTTCCTTCTTCTCTCCTTTTGGTGGATAGGTCAGTTCAACTTCTAGGTCTTCCACCTCACCGCTGAATGCTGTTCCAGTAGGTTTCTCAATATCTCCCTTGTTCAAGGCAATCCGAACCCGCATTCCCAGTTTGCTAAGTTCAGGATTGGTCATGGCTGGGTTCTTCTTAAAGTTAACAGTATAATCTCCCGCAGTTGTTACTTCGGTAAATTCACTGGCTTCATCTTCATCGAAGACACCATTATTATTGAAGTCAATCCAGGCACGGACATAGGCTTTTTCGTATCCGTTAGCTGAAGCATGGATGCGGAGAGAATAATCTCCGTCGTGCAGACGGTTTACTGGAAAAAGACCATTGGTTTTCCCGACTAAATCATCAGACAAGAGCTGATTAATACCTTCATCGGCTAAATCATTCTGATCGTCATGCTTCCAGTTGTTTCCAGATGTGGTATCAATATCAGCCGCAACACGGCCCAAGAATGGCTGTGGATTTTGACCGCCAGTTTCTGCATTGTATCTTGAAATAGCATGGATAGCTTTTCCATAGGAATCCGGTGCATCACCTTCATCGATTGCCATAAAACCAATCATCGCAGCCTGCTGACCAGAAGAAGCTATGTAAATACCAACCTCTGAAGCACCACGAGTCATGACAAGCGGAATTGTATTGTTTCTAGAAACGTTCGGTCCAAATACTTGACTTCCCAGTCCGCCAGTCTTTTGGTCAGGACTGACATAGGCCTGCCAATGAACACCAGTACCGTCATCTCCAATAAATTGGCCTTCTGTGGTAGGTTTCATTGGCTTATAGGTTTCTGTAATCTCAGTAGTCACACCATTTGCGTCTGTAACTGTACGCTTCCACTCGGCTAAATGTTCCCAACCCTTACCATTGGTTGTAAAGATAGCATACTCACCAGGGTTTGCCTCTTCGCCATCAGCCATGACAACTGTTGCTTTAACTGGCTTCCCACGATATCTAGCTTCAACTTTGAACTTCACGCCATAGTTGGCTTCATCTTTAGGAACCTGCAGTTGGGTTTTACGCCCTTTAGTATCAATTCCCTCTGACTTAATAGCTGAATATTGATTCTGAGCTGCACCAGTAATTTTAGGACGGTAATCATCACCATACCAATACTGATAAGCATAATTATTACTATTGTTATATTGAAGCCAAGTATTTTTTGCATTGGGATCATAACTGCTTTCGTACTCAGTTCCCTTTACTCGATCACGATAGATCTCTGTCGCATAGAAAGGTTTCAATTCCGTCACGGTCAGTTTGACCACATAGCCCGGCGAAATTTCCTTTTCATATACTGTTCCAACTTTAAAGGAGCCATCTTTATCTAGATTTCTCAGTGATTTAGTATCACCAAAATCTAGCCAGTTTACCTGCTTCATCAACTCATCAGAGCGTTTCCTCACTGATTCTTCCAGTGTTGGTTTAGAAACTGTAGGATTAGCTGTTGCATCTTGTATAGCAGAGCTAGCTTGACCAGCAGGACTGGTAGTACGAAATGATGTTCCTGTCTCCATTGGCTGGCCATTACGCTCAGACCTCGGCATAGCTGCAGAACTTGGTTTTGGCGTATATTGCACTGAATAAGAGCGAGTCTGACTAGCTTCAGCAGGTCTTGCTTCATTAGAGGTCTCAGCTGTCTGATTAGCTTCTTGTGGCTTTTCAGGTGTCGCTTGCTCTAGAGCTGCAGCTGGACTAACCAGCTGATTTTGATTAACACTTGCTTCTGAGTTAGCTGTTTCAGAAACAGCAGATGTTGCTGTATTCTCAAGAGCAGGCTGACTGACTGGCTGACTCACAGCAGAGTCCGTCGGTTTTTCTGGCAGTGAGATATTATCATCTACAGATCCGCTGGCAGTTTCATCTGCATTGACCGTAGCCGCAGTACCTAAAAGGAAAACGGTAGATAATAATACCGAGCAAACTCCGACATTTAATTTTCGAATTGAAAACTTGTTTAAATGGGGATTAAATAATTCTTTTCCCATAGAATCTCCTATATTAATATTTAATAGCAACTGGTATTATACAACATTTATATTTAGTTAGCCATGGATATGACTGTAGTTGAGGGCTATTGTGTCCAAAAATGGACACATAAAAAAAAAGCTCCATTTTTATAGTAAAAAAGAAGATCCGCAAACGAATCTTCTCACTTTTAACCTTCTGATAAAACCTTATCTAACTTTTCCTGCAGGGCTGCTAATTCCCAACCTTCGATTTCTTTCAGTTCATGAGTGGTTACTGCCAGCCCCTCATATTTGAGTCCGCAGTTCCGGCAAAAACGGCTCATTACGTAGTCCAGCATTTCAATTTCTTTGCTAGGCTGAGAACCTTGCAAGAGAAAGAATACCTTTTTGCCCTTAAGTGCTTCCTGCGGCTCATGCACATCAGCCACTCGGTCCAACAGAGTTTTTAGCAAGCCTGAAAAAGACCACCAATAAATAGGACTGGTAAATACCAAAACATCGGCTTGGCTCAGCTGCTCATAGACTTGAAAGAACTGATCGTTTTCTGCCGACTGGCCATATTGCTCAATATGGTAATCCACTAATTGAAGAGACTCATAATCTCTATCTCGCAGAAAAAAGTGCCCCAGCTTAAAACTATTGCCATTCCTATTTGGACTGGCGTTTACCAAATAAATCATAGCTTCTCTTCTCCTCTGTTCTTTTTCCAATTATATCAAAAAAAGAGGCAGCAAACAATGCTAGCCCCTGCTATTTATTCCGACTTTTCCATATCTTCTTTCATCTCATCCATATTAAACTTAGCAAAGAGATACTTGCGATCTTGTACTGGGAAACGCTGATCCAGCTGGTCTACAGCACCCAACTCGACGACACCTTCTTTGATAACAAAATCCATAACATGTCCGCCAAAAGTCAGATCATCCGATACAAAATGCAGATGATAACCTGCCAGACTGACTCCGTGGAAAATCTCTGGCGTCCAGATACCGACGATGGTGCCTGAGATATTTTCCTTACAGTACTCAGGCTGATTAACCGCTACTTCTGCAAACTTCCGCTCCGTTGTAGACTTGGGAATCATCCGAACATGCATGCGGGCGAAATCACCATGAATCTTGATAGAGCGGAAAAGATTTTCCCCATCATAATAAGACTCAATCCGCTTTTCCAGCTCCTTGTCGTCCATCTCAAAGCGCTGACGGAAAATGACCTCCGCTTGGTGAGGAACCACTGCCGCATAAGGCACAGTCATATCCGGTGACACTTCAACCACTTCTGGCACCTCTCCAGATCCCTTTGCCTGATAAGCCTTACCATCGAGAATAATGAGCTCTCCATCAATAGAGTCCAACGTTCCCAAGCCCAAATCTCCATACTGCAGCAGCTCTCCAACAGTCATACTGCCGTCGTAAAGACCAGCCATCAAAGCTCCCAAAGTATTATATTGAAATAATTTGATTGGTTCTGCCATTCTTTTTCCTTAATCTTTCTCTTCCTAAAAATATTATTACCCATCCAGCTAAGCTTTTTTCATCCTTATTACATGTGCTTACTGAATTTCTACCGCCAATCATTATACCATAAATTGCGGGAAAGGGCTGAGCAAGTTCTTCCTCAACTTTTACAAGTTTTCATAAAGCTCCTCCATGGCACCATCATCAGGTACCAATCTCAGGTAAGAAGCTGCAGCCTTTTTAGCTTCTTCAAATCGACCTAATTCTCGAAGGAGATAGACATACTGCTCTAGAAACTCTGGATTGTCCTGCAGTTCACGAGCCAGTTGATTATAGAGTTCCTCTGCTTTTTCCAGATTTTCCAAAGCCTGATAAGCACGCGCTAGATTCCAGCGGGTCAAGGCATTATCGACTTCTTGCTCTGCAAATTCTAAAATATCCTCATAGCGCTCCTGCTCCAAATAAAGAGTAGTCAGTCGCAAGGAAATCTCTTCCAAATCATCCGCATCTTCCTGAGCCTGCAAGAGGTAATGTTCAGCCGCTTCCTCATCATGAAGTTCATAAGAAAGCTGCGAGGCTAAGAGCAAGAGCCGAGTCTCAAAAGGATTCTTAGCCAAGCCCTGCTGGGCAAGAGTCAGGGCTTCAGCTGTTCGATGCTCCGCATGAAGAGATAGTGCATAGCTATATTCGTAGCCTTCAAAATCCGGCGACAGAGTATCAAGCTGCTTGAAATAAAGATTGGCCTTCTGGTATTCTTCCTGATCCGCTAATATAGTTGCCAGCTCATAAACCGCAGCATCGTCATACTCCAGCTCAACAGCTTTCTCCAAAAACTCAATGGCCGCTGCAAATTTTCCAAGACTGGCATAGCAGACCCCAATCCGCTGATAGGTCGAAACACCTGTCTGCTCAAAGATTGTACGATTGTCTAGCTGAGCGTATTCCTTAATCGCCTGAGAAAAATCCCCTAGCTCCAAATCTATCTCAGCCAGACCAAAGGTTACCAAAGGCTCATCAGTCAGCGCCGCTGCCTGAGCCAGTTTTTCTCGAGCGACATCAGGCAGCCCCTCTAGCTGATAGAGGTCAGCCTTAGCCAAGAGAGCAGCAACATACCAGTCACTGTCCGGCTGAATCTCCTCCAGATAGGCAAAAGCCTGCTCCAAGTCCCCATCGTCACTGGCAATAGCTGCCAGACTGATATAAGAAGCCGGATAGTCAGGAGCCAACTTTTCAAAAATACGCTTGGCCTGAGGGAAAAAGCCGATACTCTCTAAGTAATCGGCCAAATCCAATAATTCTTCTTCGCTGTCTGTAGTCAGGGCTTGCTCGAAATAGCGGTCAGCCAGAGCTAGGTCCTGCTCCTGTATAGCTGCCAACATTTGCTCACTCTTGCTCACTGATTTCTCCTTCTTGTTCAAAATCGGCTTCGTAAAGGCCACTTACTTTCTGATACCACTTAAAGATGGCCGCAATGGCAACCTTGGCCGAAGCGTAGGCAGGAATTCCCAGGAAAACGCCCCAAATGCCAAACATAGTACCGGAAGTTAATAATACGAATAAAATCGTAATTGGATGAATGCTGAGCTGACTGCCCAAGACCAGAGGAGAAACAAAACGCCCCTCGATAGTCTGCTCAATGATGAAAACGACAATGACTTTAGCCAGCATCACTGGACCGCCAGCAATCAAACCGATTGCCAGAGCCGGAAGCATAGCCAAAAAGCTGCCCAGATAAGGCACCAGATTGAGAACGCCCGCAATGACTCCAAGAGTGACACCATAGCGCAGGCCAATAATCTTGAAGAAAACAATAAACATTAGAGCTACAATGATAGCAACCGTCACCTGACCTCGCACATAGTTGGCCAGCTGGCTGTTGATATCTGTCATCACTTGACCAAAAGATTCTCGGAATTTAGTCGGCAGAAACTGAGTCACATAGCCTTTCAGATTTTTCCCATCTCTCAGCAGGTAAAAAAGGATAAACGGCATGATGATAATAGCCACGACAATCTGCGAAGTTGTACTGATTAAGTTCCCCGCCCAATTGACTGCCCTAGATGAAAAATTGCTGGCCCAATCGGTAATCTGGCTAGACAGATTGCTAGTGTATTCTTCAATCTGCGGCTTGAAATCTGCCGAAATATACTTAGTCACGACATCATCGATGAACTTGTCAGCCTGCTTTAGATAAGCCGGAACATTTCTGACAAAGGCCATGACCTGATGCTGTAAGCTAGGAATAGCAACAGCCAAGCCCCAGATAATCAAAAAAGCAATTAAAACAAAGACAATGGTAATAGCAATCAGTCGATTAATCTTGTGCTTTTCCATCCAGTCAACAATCGGATTTAACAGATAATAAAGCAGACCAGCCAAAATAACCGGCAACATGATTACTCCCAAAAATTCAATGACTGGACTAAAAATAAAACTGATTTTACTAAGTATAAAAATATTCAGTCCCATCAAAAGGGTTACTAGAAATACTGTAATGGCCTTGTTATCTAAAAACCATTTAAAAAACCAAGATAGGCTAAAATCTTTTTCTTTGTGCTCCATATTCTCCTCCTTTAACTTGTCATTTCATTGTAACATTTTTCAGAGAAAAATTCTCTGCTCAGCTATAGGGAGACGCAAAAAAAAGAGAGGAGCCAGAAGACTTGTATTTTTCACAAAATACAGCTTCTGACTTCTCTCTTCGGCTCCTGCAGGGCCAGCTAGAATGCAAGGCTATTTCTCGACAGCCGGCAGAGAAATGCTAAAGCGCATCTTCCGCCCATCAACGGCTTCAAACTGATATCGCAGACCATGCTTGTCCAAAATCTGCTGAACGATAAAGAGTCCCAGACCAGTCCCGCCATCCTTGCGATTGCGACTGTAGTCTGGCCGGTAGAAAGGCTGAAAAATCTGCTGGATTTGGTCTTTGTTTAAGACGCGTTCTGCTTCATTTTCGATGACTAGCTTACGCTCTTCCAGTCTGAGTAGGATCTCTCCGCCTTCTACTGTGTAATGAAAGGCATTGTCCAGAAGATTCTTGATAGCCTTGAGCAGATAGGTGCGGTTACCCTTGACCTTCGCTTCTGCCAGCTCAACTTGAAAATGGTAGTGTCTGACATCTGCTAAAACTCGATAGGTGCTCAGATTTTCCTCCAAGACCTGCTTGAGTGAAAAGACTTCCTGTTCAGTTTCAGTCTTCATCTCCAGTTTAGAAATGGCTAAGATAGACTGGACTAACTCCGACTGCTCCTCTAGGATTTCTCGGCACTTCTGCAAATACTTGTCTCGATCCTTGAACTCTCCTACACCATAAATCATGCCATCAACCATCCCCATCATGCTGGTAATGGGTGTCTTGAGCTCATGCGATGTCATCCGCAAAAACTCAGCTTTTTCCCGCTCGCTTTCTGCTACCTTTTCATTTTCTAGGCGCAGAGCCTCAATACTGGTCAGTAGATTAGCATAGAGATGATTGATGTCTTGGGCCAACTCAGCAATCTCATCACGCCCCTTAACCTGACATGTCACATCCGGAGCCAGACTCGTCATTTGACGGGTGCTCTTAGAGATGGCTTTGATACGCTGACTGGAAGTCCGGCTATAGAGATAGGCAGCTAGACCACCCAGACTCAGAGACACAAGCAAGACAAATGGATAGAGATTGAGCAAAATCCGACTAGCATCAGAAACAGGCTGTAAGGAATATTCGCCTCTCAGGACAACTTCTTTACCATCTGAAGTTCGAAAACTTTCTGATAAACTCTTGCTCTCATAGTCGCTGTTGGCAATCGTTGGAACGATGGTCAGCTGTAGAGAACTTTCATCGCCAGCTTCGAGTGAGGGATAGAGAATCGTATTATCTTTCGCCAGCAAGGTAAACCAAATCAGATTGCTCTTTTTACTATAATCACTCAACAGCTCGCCGATTTCCTGACTGGACTTTCCCTTGACTTGCTTGGAAACTTGGTCAAATTCTCGCTGAGCTTCTCCGCTCTTAACCTGCTGATAGTACACCGGCATGGCAAAGTAAAGACTGGCTAGAACGATAGTCACCACCACGAAAATGATGGACGAGGTCAAGAGAAAGTTCTTTTTGACAATTTTCACTTGTCTTCTCCTCCAAGCTGATAACCCATACCCGTAATGGTTTTCAGCGGCACACCAGGAATCTTTTTACGGATGTTCTTGATATGATTATCCAGCACCCGGCTATCCAGCTCGCTGTAGCCCCAAATGGTATTCATCAGCTGATCACGGGTCACCAAGTGGCCCTTCCTCTTAGCCAGAGTCTGCAAGATTTCATATTCTTTCTTGGTCAGAGGCATCTTCTCACCCTGCCAGTAAACCGTGCAGTCATCAATCGAAACCGTCAGGTCGCCAACAGCAATCTCTGAAGCAAGAGTATTTCTGCGCAGAATATTCTCAATCCGTTTGACCAAGATTAGCGGTGAAAAAGGCTTGGTTACATAATCACTGATGAGATGGTTAAAGCTGACCAGCTGGGTATACTCGTCATCAAGTGCTGTTAAAATCATGACCGGAATCTGAGAAGTCTTGCGAATTTCCTTCAGTACTTCCAGACCGCTCTTGGTAGGCAGCATCATATCTAAGATGACCAGATCAAAGGGTTCTTCTTCAAAAGCCTGCAAAGCATCGCCTCCGTCAAATACTGGCCTCACCTCATACTGACTTTCCTTTAAAAACTCGCAAATCACTTGATTAATCGTCGTATCATCTTCCACCACTAGAATCTTGTGCATACTTAGATTTTTCTCCTTTACCTATTCAAATCGCAGGGCCTCGATTGGATCCAGCTTGGATGCTTTTACAGCTGGCAGGAGCCCAAATACTACTCCTATTATACAACAAAAGATCAAACTTACAAAGACAGAAAAGAGGGATAGAATATACGGATAGGCTAGAGACTGGGTGATGGCAAAGCCCGAGGCGATACCAGCCACCACGCCAATAATCCCTCCCATCAGAGTCAGGATAACTGCCTCAATCAGGAACTGCTTGAGAATAATCTTCCGCCGAGCTCCCAGGGCCTTTTTAATCCCGATTTCACGAGTCCGCTCTGTCACTGAAACCAGCATGATATTCATAACACCGATACCTCCGACTAGGAGGGAGATACTGGCAATACCTGCTAGCAAGACGAAGTTAGACTTGTTGAGATTGTCCAGCTGCCGTTCAAATTCCTGCAGGTTGAGCACACCAAACATATAGTCTGACGGTGGCATTTGCTGATTGAGATAATCACTGACCTTCTTGGCCACCTGCTTCAAATCATCAGCCTTGTGGGTTTGGACAGTCACTTCAGAACTGACATTAATGGTATCAAAAATCCGATGCCACTGCTGCAGGGGAATATAGGCCACCTTTTCCGCACCAGCTGTTAAGCCACTCTGCTCAGTCGACTCAAACACGCCAATGACCTTGAAAGGATTGCCTAAGACTTCAACATATTTGCCGATACCATCACCCTTTGGAAAAAGACTGTCATAAAGTGACTTTTCCAGATAGGTCACCTGCTCTTGATTTTTAAAGGCTTCTGAGTCAAATCCTTCACCTTCTAGCAGACGTTGCTGCTTGATATCAGCGGCTGTCTGCGAAACAGCTTGAATCTTCCCAGATGACTTTTGGCTCAGGTAGTAAATCTTCTCATCTGTACCATAGGTCAGCAGAGCATTCTTGACCCCAGAGATTTCCTTAATCTTGCTCAACACATCCTCTCCCATAAATGGGATATAAGAAGGCTTCTGAGCTTGAGATTTCTCTGGAATGGTTGGATCGATGGCGCTTTTCTTGTCATAGACGACCTTGATTGTGTTATTGTTGCCACCGATAAGCTGACGCTTGGTATTTTCCGTATTTCCCTCAATGATGGAAAAGATAGCGATGATAGCGCCTATCCCTATGATGATCCCCAACATAGTTAGCATAGAGCGCATTTTATGCGACAAGATTGAATTCAGAGCTACAAAAATATCTTCCATACAGCTTCCTTTCTATCCTATCGCTTTGCTCTCTATATTACCGTCCCGCAGGATAACCGTCTGCTTGCAGAGTTGTGCTACTTCCGGCTCATGGGTAATGATGACAATGGTCTTACCCTCATCATTAAACTGCTTAAAGAGGTCCATAATCTGCACACTGGTCCTGGTATCCAGAGCCCCCGTTGGTTCGTCACCAAGGATGAAGCTGGGATTGGTTACCAAGGCTCGTGCAATGGCTACCCGCTGCTTTTGACCACCGGACAGCTCCATAGGCTTGAAATCACTTCTTTCTTCCAGCCCGACCAATCGTAACATTTCTAGAGCCCGTTCCCGTCTCTCTTTTTTAGGAATTTTCATGTAAGTCAGAGGCAGTTCTACATTTTGGCAGGCAGTTAGCTTGGGCATGAGGTTAAAATTTTGAAAAACAAAGCCAATCTTCTGATTGCGCAAATCGGACAGCTGATTGTCGGACAGCTCAGACACATCGGTTCCTTCAATATGATAAGTCCCTGAACTTGCCTTATCCAGACAGCCGATAATGTTCATCAGAGTGGACTTGCCAGATCCAGAAGGTCCCATGATAGCCAGAAAATCCCCCTCTTTCACATGCAGATCAATTCCTTTTAAAATTGGAAATTCCTGACTGCCCTGCTGATAAGATTTGTGGATATCCTTAAGCTTTAACATGCTGTCCTACCTCCATCCCTTCTTCCATACCTGCTCTTGGGGTCGAAATGGTATCTTGCATAGTCAAACCTTCTGTAATCTCCACCAAACGGTCAGAAACTTTCTTGGTCTTGACTTCATGCATTTTCAGAGTCTTGCCCTCTACTTTCCAGACATAGGTCTTGCCATTTTTACTGAAAGTATAAGCTTTATTGACGACTACCTTTCCTGCCTCGGGAGCATTCTCCACGATGTTGACATAGGAATGGGAGCCCACCAGTGGCATTTCACCACCCTGATCCAGCTCAACTGTATAAGGATACTTACCTTGGTTGGGATTTTCCTGTTGCTTATTCCCACCATTATTATTGGAAGTATTTTCTGCTGTCAGACTGCCGACCTGAGTTACTGTACCACTCCAGCGTTTCTTAGGATCCTTGCGATCCACCACTTCCACTTTCTGGCCAACACTCAGCTTTTCACGGTCAAATTCACTGACAGTCCCTTTGACAAGAGTTTTGGACTTGTCCATAATCTCAATAAAGTTTTCTTCTTCCTTTTTGGCCTTGGACTGATTGGGCAAATCTTCATTCATAGAGGTAATTGTTCCTGCTGTATCGGCAGTCACAGTATCATACTTCATCCGATCTGATTCTGTCTGGGCTGTCACCTGAGCCTTTTCAGCCTCAATCTGAGCTGTCGTTACTTCATTATCCGCAGTCTTAGCATCGCTCAGCGCTTGAGCCAACTCGTCTTCAGCTGACTTTATCTGCTCCAGCAATGACTCATCCTGACTGGAATTGTATTTGTCCTTGAGAGCGTTGAGGCTGGCCAGCTTGCGGTTATAAGTTTCCCATTTAATCGCAGCGCTATTTTGAGCGGCTGTAATGCCATTAGCCTTGGACTGGGCATCATATTGAGCCGACTGGGCTGTCAATTGCTGCTCTGTCGCATAGGAAAAGAGCGGCTGTCCTTGTGTAACGGTATCACCATTTTTGACAAATACTTCCTTGACTTCCCCTTTAGACGGGTCAATCTTGACCTTACTGCTATTGTTGGCAACTACTTCCCCAGATAAAACCAGGCTTGTTTTTTTGCTGTTATTGACAGCTTCTTGGACTGTCAGCGAATCAATCGTCTTATCTACCATTTTCATGGCCTGTTGTTGATTGATCTGTCTAAAATACAGATAGCCTCCCAGCCCAGCACAAGCGAGAATGACCGTGCTGCCCAATAGAATGGTCTTACGATTCATTTTTTTTCTTCGAAACATATTGCCTCCAACCTACATGTTTTAATCTTTATTCAGCTTCTGAGCTAGATCCTGATCCATCTTCTGGAATTTCCTCACCATCTGCTGGGATTTGGATAACGTTCCCATCAGGCATTGTGTATTCAGTCACTTCTTTGCCATCGACTGTCTTAGTCTTCTTATCAACAGCATCCTTCTGGAAGTCCACTTGTTTGCCATCCTTAATTTCTGAGTTATCAGCTTCTTTATTTCCGCATGCGGCTAAAAAGAATCCTGACATTCCGATAAGGGCAACGAGCATAGCAATTTTTTTAACGTTCATTTGATTTCTCCTTTGTTTGACAAGCAGGAAGTTTGTTGCTTCCTGACAGTAATTGTTTTTTTGAACAATTCTATTCTAACAAAGCCATCTATCCCCTTCCTACCCGCTATCTGTTTTTTATCTGTTTTTTCGAATCAATACTATTCTTTTGAAAATCAGGCAAATCCTTCGCTCTAAGACCTATCATCTGCTTTTATGATATAATAGTAGCAAGTAATCTAAATATATAAGAGGTAATGGAATGACACAAACAGTTTACTTTGGAACCTATACTCGCAGAGATTCCAAGGGAATTTACAAGGCAGATTTTAATTCTAACAAAGAAACTTTAGAAAACTTAACCTTGGTTGCTGAAGAGTCCAGTCCAACCTACCTAGCCTTTGACAAGGCTGGACATCTCTATTCTGTTGGAGCAGAGAAGGGGCAGGGAGGTATTGCAGCCTTTGACAAGGCAGGTCAGCTCCTCAACCATGTCGTTGAAGAAGGAGCTCCGCTCTGCTATGTGGCAGTTGACGAAGAACGCGACTTGGTTTACGGTGCCAATTATCATAAGGGACAAGTCTTGGTCTACAGACGACTGGCTGATGGCAGACTGGAACTGGCTGACTCAGCTAGCCATCAAGGTCAAGGACCACACGCTAATCAGGCCTCTGCTCATGTCCACTATGCTGACCTTACACCAGATCAATACCTAATCACCTGCGACTTGGGAACTGATGAAGTAACCACCTATGATGTTGCTGCAGATGGAAAGATTACTCCTCTGGATACCTACAAATGTGCCGCTGGAGCTGGTGCCCGCCATATCGTTTTCCACCATCATTACAAAATCGCCTATTTAATCTGTGAGCTTAATTCTACTATTGAAGTCCTAATTTACGATGGAGTCGGCCATTTTGAACACCTGCAAACTATCTCCACCTTGCCAGAGGACTTTGAAGGAGCCAATGGAACAGCTGCTATCCGTCTGTCTGCTGATGGCAAGTTCCTCTACGGTTCCAACCGTGGCCATGACTCTCTTGCCGTTTACAAAATCTTAGCTGACGGCAGCTTGGAGTTAATCCAGATTGCACCTACCAATGGTCAAAATCCGCGGGATTTCAACATCACACCAGATCAAAACCATATCATCGCCGTCCATCAAGACTCTGATAATGCAACTATTTTCAAACGAGATGCAGAGAGTGGAAAATTAACAGAAATCTCCCACGATTTCTACGTTCCCGAAGCTGTTTGTGTGACCTTTAAATAAGCAGAATTCTTGTCTTTCTATTAGAAATTTGATTAAATGGTATAAAAAATTACTAAGGAGCAACAACCATGAATTCAGTAGATTTATTAAATCAAGTAAAAGAAATGATTGAAAAGAAAGACTTTGATGGCGCTAAAAAGTTTATCGAAGAAAACAAAGACAAACTCGGTGAATACCTAGATCAAGCTAAAAAATTAGTAGCTGGAAATAAAATGGCCAGCGGTGCAATTGATAAAATTAAAGGTTTGTTCTAAGTAAACATAACAAAAACGCTTGAAAAATCAAGCGTTTTTTATTCTTTTTTATAAAATCAATGGTAAGAAAATTTGTGCTAAGCCTAGAAAAGCTAGATAACCTAACACATCTGTTGCTGTGGTAATGAAAATGGTCGAGGCTAGAGCCGGATCCTGATTCAGTGTCTTGATAATCAGCGGTACAAAGTAACCAAATAGAGCGCCACATGCTAGATTAATCATCATAGCCAATACCACAATAACAGACAGATAGAAATTTTGATAGAAGACAAACATGACAATCGCTGCAATCAAGCCAGTAAAGAAACCATTAACCAAAGCTAGCACGATTTCTTTGAATACTAAATTCTGATCTTCTTTCAAATCCAGTTTCCCCAAGGCAATTCCCTGGATAACCAAAGCAAGTGTCTGAGAGGCAGAATTTCCTCCCATTCCCGTAATAATAGGACTAATCGCTGCTAATGCTACAACTTTTGAAATCGTATCATCAAAAAGTGCCACTGTCGCAGAAGCTAGAAAGGCTGTCACTAGGTTAATCATCAACCAAGGTAAGCGTTTCTTGAGTGATTCTTTGAAAGGTCCTCCAATTTCTTCACTTTCTTGGACACCCCCCATCCGCAAGATATCTTCTTGATACTCTTCTTGCAAAACATCGACGATATCGTCAATAGTGATGATTCCTAACAATACCTGCCGATGATTGACGACCGGTACGACAGATAAATTATATTTGGCAGAAAGCTGTGCCACTTCCTCTTGGTCAACCTCTGGCGTTACACTCACTATCTGAGTATTCATAAATTCGCTGAGTTTCATCTCCGCATCATGAATAAACAAATCACGAATATCAATCCAGCCAACTAGCGAATGATGCACATTTCTAATAAATAAGGTATCAATAACTTCCGTATTGGGCGAAATCTCCCTCAATTTATTGAGAGTTGCTGAAACGGTCAGATTTTCATTTAAGGTAATGAATTCTGTCGTCATCAGACCACCAGCTGTCTGAGGATCGTAAGCCAACATAGCTTTCAAATTCTCTTGACTGGTATTTTTCATCATACTTAAGTATTGCTTACGCAGGTCCACACTCAAGTACCCCAAAATATCTACCACATCATCATCTGGCATAAGATGAAAAAGAGTGCTGGTACGTTTGAAAGAAATCGATTGGATAATCTGTCGTTGCAACTCCGGCTCGGCTTCTTTTAAAATCTCTACCAATTGATCATCACTAGCCATTTCCGTAAAGGTTTTGAGGAGATTTCCTTCCTCATCCTCCAAAGCCTCCAAAGAAAGAGCAATATCAATGGGATAGTAATCGTCAAATATCTGATTGAAAACCTCACTATCCTGTGATAGTAAGACCTGATTTAATAATTCTTCCATTGTACTCCTCCTTCCACTTTGCTAGTATACCATAAAAGACTGATTTTGATACAAGAAAGCTATAAAATCTTCAGTAAATCGCTCACTTTTTCAAGCATGTAGTCACAAGGAAACGCAGGGAACTTTTAATTTTATTTTCCGAAATAAAAACCGTCATCTTGTCCTCAAATTTTTCAAGGGAAAGAGCATGACCAGCCCCACACAGTACTTCTAGTCAATTTTCTAGGAAAAGATGATAAATCACCCTCTCATCAACTAGGGTGGTTCCTAAATCAAAAAATATCCATTGTTATATCTTTACACATCAAAAAAGCTAGGACTAAGTCCTAGCTCCTCTTATAGGTTGTTAGATTATTTTTTCAAGTTATAGAAAGCTTGAAGACCTTTGTATTGAGCAACTTCACCAAGTTGATCTTCGATACGAAGCAATTGGTTGTATTTAGCAATACGGTCTGTACGTGAAAGTGAACCAGTCTTGATTTGACCTGCGTTAGTTGCAACAGCGATGTCAGCGATTGTTGAATCTTCAGTTTCACCTGAACGGTGTGATACAACTGCAGTGTAACCAGCTTCTTTAGCCATTTCAATCGCTTCAAAAGTTTCAGTAAGAGTACCGATTTGGTTAACTTTGATAAGGATTGAGTTAGCAGCACCTTCTTTGATACCACGTGCAAGGTAGTCAGTGTTTGTTACGAAGAAGTCGTCACCAACAAGTTGTACTTTCTTACCAAGACGTTCAGTAAGAGCTTTCCAACCATCCCAGTCATTTTCATCCATACCATCTTCGATAGTGATGATTGGGTATTTGTTAACCAACTCTTCAAGGTAGTCGATTTGTTCTGCAGATGTACGAACAGCAGCGCCTTCACCTTCAAATTTAGTGTAGTCGTATACTTTACGTTCTTTATCGTAGAATTCTGATGATGCACAGTCAAATCCGATAAATACATCTTTACCTGGAACATAACCAGCAGCTTCGATAGCAGCGATGATAGTTTCTACACCATCTTCAGTTCCTTCAAAACGAGGAGCGAATCCACCTTCGTCACCAACGGCAGTTTCCAAACCACGAGATTTAAGGATTTTCTTAAGAGCGTGGAAGATTTCAGCACCGTAACGAAGAGCTTCTTTGAATGTTGGAGCACCAACTGGCAAGATCATGAACTCTTGGAATGCGATTGGAGCATCAGAGTGAGATCCACCGTTGATGATGTTCATCATTGGAGTCGGAAGAACTTTAGTGTTGAATCCGCCAAGGTAGCTGTAAAGAGGGATTTCAAGGTAGTCAGCAGCAGCACGAGCTACAGCGATAGACACACCAAGGATTGCGTTCGCACCCAATTTACCTTTGTTAGGAGTACCGTCCAAAGCGATCATTGCACGGTCGATGGCTTGTTGGTCACGAACATCGTAACCGATAATAGCTTCAGCGATAACGTTGTTTACATTATCAACTGCTTTTTGTGTACCAAGACCACCGTAACGAGATTTGTCGCCATCACGAAGTTCAACTGCTTCGTGCTCACCTGTAGAAGCTCCTGAAGGAACCATACCACGTCCGAAAGCACCTGATTCAGTATAAACTTCTACTTCAAGTGTTGGGTTACCGCGTGAGTCTAGGACTTCGCGAGCGTAAACATCAGTAATAATTGACATTTCTTACTCTCCTTATTATTTAAAATTATTTACTAGTCTATGATACCTCAAAAACGCTTTTTTTTCAAGGAAAAATAGAGAATCTAAGCAAATTTGAGAATTTTTGCACAAGAAAACGATTCCAAACTTACTATATAAATGTTTTTCCAGCGAGCCAGAACGAATATTCAACCTTTTAGAATTTCTCCTTTTATGGTACAATTTTATTATGACTGATATTAATAAAGTAATCATGGAAAAAGCCCAGGGCGGAGTCAAGCTCAATCCTGATGAACAGCGTAGATTTTTAGGGACTTTTGAGGAGCGAGTGCTAGCCTCCTGCTCTATTGAGCAAGCCAACGAGACCCTCATTCGCAGTCATTTCAAGGAAATGCTCAGCAGCATCATGAAAAACTGCCAACCTGTAATTGTTAAAATTTCCCCAGAAGTCGAGTCTGGCAATCAAATCTTTTATCTAAAAACCTCCAAGGAACTGGGCTGCGAGGCTACTATCGTCTCAAGTGATTACCAGTCTTCTCCATTTGGCCTGATTGTCCATAGCGACCATCTTGTCCAAGTAGATGACAAGGACATGAGCCAACAGTTTGCAAGCCTCCTTCAGCCAGCAGAAAAACCAGCAAAAGAAAAGCGCTCTCTCTGGAAAAAATGGTTTGGGTAAGATGACAAATTTAGAAAAACTTTTCGCCTTCTTTGAAGCAGAAAATCAGCGAGATTGGCAAACCTATCAGACCTTTCTTTCTGATCATGTTAGCTGGGAATTAGAAGGTGACACAATTGAAATCATCAAAGGTAAAGCGGACTACCTGACTAAAATTCAAAAAGTCTACCATAAGAACCCCGTCTAATTTTCTTGCACTTATTATCAGCTTAGTCCCGACCAGAATCGGATTGTGACCATTTTAGAAAATGACTTTGGTGACCTGTCTTGTGACATCTTCTTCTTTGAGAAAGGCATAATAGTCAAAGAAATTGAATATCTACTAAAAAAAGCGGACTAACCGCTTTTTTTCATTTTTAGTACATTGCCAATATTTCTGGCTGTGCGAATCAAATTTTGCTCCGCCTGCTCTAGAATCCTATCCAAACTATCTGCTCGCGCAATAATCGGAAAAGCTGCCTGGATATTCTCAACTGGGAAATCCGGTAAATCATCTGCCAGGCTGCCGCAAATAGCCAGTACAGGAATGCCTTCAGGTGTTCGTCTTGCGACCCCGACTGGTGCCTTGCCCGCCAAAGACTGACGGTCCAGCCGTCCTTCGCCCACTACGACCAAGTCCGCTTTTTTAACTCTGTCATCAAAATCCAGTAAATCTAGACAGGTTTCAATACCCGAAACAATTTTTCCTCCAGCAAAAGCAACCAGTCCTGCTGCCATTCCGCCTCCGGCCCCAGCTCCATCCATATCAATCACCTGAGAATCGACCAACTGATAGAAGCTTGACATGGCTTGATCCACTTGAGAGAATAATAAGGGAGCTAGACCTTTCTGACCTCCGAAAACAGTTGTCGCACCGCGCTCACCACAAAGAGGATTGTCAACATCCGTCAAAATCTCAATCTCAACTTCTTTCAAGAAAGCAGGAACCTGCTCAGCCGATATTCGAGCTACCTTTCCCAAAGACGAGCCAATGGGGCGCAGTCTATGGTTATCCGCATCGAAAAATTCATAGCCAAGGCCATCTGCTAGTCCAATCCCACCGTCGTTGCTGGCCGAACCTCCAACACCAACTAAAATCTTTCTGACACCGTCTTCAGCCAGACGCAAAATTAATTCTCCCAATCCTCTGGTTTCTATGGCCAAGGGATTTCTTTTTTCCTTAGGAATAGAGGCAAGTCCTACCAAGTCAGCCATTTCAAAAAGCGCTTGCTGACCATTTCTGGCGTAGGGCATTTTTACTGGCTGGCCAAAGGGTCCAGTCACAGTGTGATGAAATTCAGCCCAGCCCAAGGCCGCTGTCAGCGCAGCCATTGTCCCCTCGCCGCCGTCACCGACCGGTAGCAAGTCAAAGCTGGCATCTGGCATGGCCTGAGAAAAGCCCGTCTGCAGAGCTTGAGCAACCTGAGCCGCTGACAAACTTTCCTTGAAAGAATCCGGTGCAATTAGAATATGCATATTACTCTCCTATGCTTTTCTATTGTCTAAAAGATCAATGACCCGATAGAGATTACATTCTTGAATCTGATAAGGAGCCTGCTCTCGCACAATTGGCTTGGCCATAAAGGCAATTCCTATTCCTGCTGCCTGAATCATAGGCAGATCATTGGCGCCGTCCCCCATAGCAATCGTTTGATTTAATTCCAACTTATTTTCAGCCGCCCATGCTTTTAGCATGGCGAGCTTGGTATCCTTAGTGACAATCTCTCCTAAGACTCGGCCTGTCAAAAAGCCATGTTGAATTTCCAAACGATTTGCCTTGACGTAGTCAATTCCAAGCTGCTCAGCCAGTCTGTCCACCGTCTCATGAAAACCACCTGACACCAAGCCTACTTTATAACCACGTTTATGCAACTCATCGACCAGTTCCTCGGCTCCCGGAGTGAAGTGAATCTTTTCTGCAATTTGAGTAAAAATATCCTCTGGCAGCCCTTTTAAAAGACCGACCCGCTCACGTAAGGCAGCTTCAAAGTCCAATTCACCTCGCATGGCGCGCTCTGTAATAGCCGCAACCTGAGCACCTACACCCGCCTCCTCTCCTAGCAGGTCAATCCCCTCTTCCATGATTAAGGTGCTGTCTACATCCATGACTAATAAGCCTTTGACAGTTTTCATTGTCCGACCTCATTCTTTCTATTTTTTTGTATTATACAGGAAATTCTATTTCAAAACAAGCTGGGAAAAATTGAAGTCTCAGAATCCTTGTTACTGACTGTTCTCTAGCGTTCCCTTTGTAAAAGAAAAAAGTTCCCGAAGGAACTTCTTTTAAAAACGAATATTCTCGCGTGTTTTTTCATAGGACGTCACAAAGCGCTCTGTCACGCCTGGCTCGACAAGATCCAAAGCTTTTGAAATGATTTCCAAGGATTGAGCATAGTCGTAGTCATGTTCAAAGACATACAAGGACTTGTTGAAAGCTGCTTGTACATTATCATCAAAGGAACGATAGCGGTTTGAATACTGCAGCAGCTGCTCAGTCAAGGTAGCATCTTGGACGATACGATAGGTTTCTTCTTCCAATTGCTCCATATCATTTCCTAGAATTTCCAGCCAACGGTTAACTGATTCGATATTGACTCGTGTAGCTTCCAATTCCTTCACCAACTCTTCAATATTGTTGCTGGTTGAGAAGAAAATTTCTAAGAAAGAGTCTGGAATCCCTGGCAAATTGCGTTTTTCCATATATCTCTTAATGGTATGCAATTTGTTAGCATAGATATTGACTTTCTGACGAGCATTAGCATCATCTTTTTCAATCTCTGCCAGTGCTTCGCCAAGAGAAATCTGTTCATCTTCGATTTCTTTCAAACGCTCTTGGATAGCTTCCAACTCTTCCTGAACCACAGAATAAGCTTGCTTGGTTTCAGAAGAATCTTCTACCGCGCTAAGTACCACATCTTCCTGGGCAGAAAGCTCGGCCTGCAACTCCTTGACATGAGAAGTTTCTGTATCAGAGATAAGGAAGGTTTGGGATAAACGTTCTATCTCTTTTTGGAGTTGCTGGTTGTTTTCCTTTGTATGAGCCAGATAGCTAGGCAAGTTTTTAATCAGCTTCTCCACTACTTTGTGGGCTTCAATTTCCCGCGTAAAAATTTCATAGAGAGCGTTAATCTCTTCTTGCGCCTGCTCATTTTCATACTCAGCATTATCCAGCTCTAACGCTGAAATGTTGGCTTCATTGCGTTTGAGGCTTGCATGAAGCTGCTGGAAGCGAGACTCTATATCTGTTTCGATAAAGTGATAACCAGATTCCAAGAGCTTACGATGACCAGATTCTAAGTCTTCCAACTGATCTGGCAGTTTCACAGTCAACTCTTCAACAATGGCAGGAACTTTCTCAACGATATGTGTCAGAGCAAGGATATGATCCTCTGCCTTATCCAAGATTTCAGCTGCCTCAACCGGGTCGCCTGAAGAATTAAGGGTCACAAACTGAGAAAACTCTGACTGGATATTTTCCAGCTGTTTTTCAATCTCAGCTAGGGCTTGCCCATATGAGTCCGCATTCTCCGCAACCTGGGTTTGCAGTTTTTCAAACAAATCCAAGGCATGAAGCACACGACCGCTGTTTTTAGACTCTTGCTCTTTAAGATCTTCCAAGGCAGCACGAATCATCTTGATATCTTCTTCAATCAAATCAATCTGACTCTCAATATTGCCGATAGCATGCTTGGCTTTTATGAAACGAAAAGAATTATTGTAGCCTTCTGCTTCAAATAGATTATTTTCGATATCAGCAAATGAATTTAAGGACAGGTCTACCCATTTTTGATTCCATTCACGGAAGGCTACCTGACTCTGTCCAATCAAATGCATATTTTTTACTTCTTCAACTTCATCATTCACAGGGAGATTATAGAGTGCTTCTTTTCTCTCCTCCAAATTTTGAAGTAAAGCTTCATTTCTCTTTCTCATCAGAACTGCAGTACCATAGCCGACAACCAAAAGCAGAGCTACCACAGCAACGAGAATAACTAGTCCAATAGACATATAGAACTCCTTCACATTGTTACTATAAAGCAAACATAATGATTATATCATATTTTTGCCCATAATGGTTGATTTTTCTGATTTTTTTAGACGTCGAGCGTACTGTATACAGCATTTTCTTCGATAAATTCACGACGAGGTTCAACGCGATCCCCCATCAGCATGTCAAAAATCTTGTCAGCTTCCGCTGCATCATCAACTGAAACCCGTGCCATCAAGCGATGTTCAGGATTCATAGTCGTCTCCCAAAGCTGATGGTCATCCATCTCTCCGAGACCCTTGTAGCGTTGAATGGTTGGCTTGGAGCGACCTTCACTGTAACGAGCCAAAGCAGCTTGAAGCTCTTCTTCTTGGTTGGCACCTGGCTGGATGTATTCTTTGACTTCACTTCCGACCTTGACACCATAGATTGGCGGCTGAGCGATATAGACAAATCCAGCTTCCAGAACCGGCTTCATATAGCGGTAAATCAAAGTCAAGAGCAGGGTCCGAATGTGAGCACCGTCTACATCGGCATCGGTCATGATGACTAATTTTTGGTAGCGGGCCTTGCTGACATCAAAGTCAGCACCGAAGCCAGTTCCCATAGCAGTAAAGAGACTGCGGATTTCTTCATTGGCCAAAATCTTATCCATGCTGGCTTTTTCAACATTGAGAATCTTACCACGAATTGGCAAAATTGCCTGAAATTCACGGTTACGGCCGGACTTAGCTGAACCACCCGCTGAATCCCCCTCCACGATGAAGAGTTCAGTTTCCTGCGGATTATTGGACGAACAATCAGCCAATTTACCTGGCAGATTGGAGATTTCCAAGCCAGACTTCTTGCGGGTTACTTCCCGAGCTCGCTTGGCAGCAATTCTAGCCTTAGAAGCCAAAATTCCCTTCTCAACGATTTTTCGAGCCACCGCAGGATTTTCCAAAAGAAAATCTGAGAAAGCTTCACTAAAGAGGCGATTGGTAATCTTGACTACTTCACTATTGCCCAGCTTGGTCTTGGTCTGACCTTCAAACTGAGGATTGGGGTGCTTGACAGAGATGACCGCTGTCAGTCCTTCACGAACATCTTCCCCAGTCAGATTGTCCTCATTTTCTTTGAGAAGCTTATTTTTCTTAGCGTAGTCATTGATAACCCGTGTCAGGGCTGTCCGGAAGCCTTGCTCATGCGTTCCACCCTCGTGGGTATGGATGTTATTGGCAAAGCTCATGACTGTTTCATGGTAGCCAGTCGTATACTGCATAGCTACTTCAACTGTAATGTCGTCCATTTCGCCGTCGGTATAAATCGGCGTTTCAAAGATTACATCCTTATTTTCATTGATGTATTGTACATAGCTGGCAATCCCACCCTCATAGTGGTAGTCCTTGACCTGCTCCATTCCGTCTCGCTTATCGGTGATGGAAATTCTGAGGCCACGATTGAGGAAGGCCAGTTCTTGTACCCGCTTATTGAGCTTTTCAAAGTCAAATTCTACTGTTTCAGTGAAAATCTCTGGATCTGGTGTAAAGTGAACTGTCGTACCAGTACGGTCTGTCTCACCGATGATTTCTAAATCAGCGACTACATGACCGCGACGGTATTCTTGGTAATGAATCTGACCGTTCTTATAAACGCGAACATCCAGCTGAGTGGACAGGGCATTTACAACGGAAGAGCCCACACCGTGCAGACCTCCGGATACCTTGTATCCGCCACCGCCGAATTTTCCTCCGGCATGGAGTACAGTAAAGACGGTTTCTACGGCCGGCCGGCCTGTTTTCTCCTGAATATCAACCGGAATTCCCCGACCGTTATCTACTACTGTGATGGAATTGTCTTTTTCAATAAAGACCTGAATGTGGCTAGCAAAACCAGCCAACGCCTCATCAATTGAGTTGTCAACAATTTCCCATACTAAATGGTGAAGACCTTCCTTGGAGGTCGAACCGATATACATTCCTGGACGCATACGAACGGCTTCTAGGCCTTCTAAGACCTGAATCTGACTGGCATCATATTCTTGGGCCTGTATATCTTGTTGCTTTTCTTCTGTCATAGTGTTCCTTTTCTAATCAATATCTATAAATTCTTCAAGATGCTGCATATTATCAAAGAGATAGGTGTCAAAGCCAGCTGCCTGCCCTGCTTCAATATCCAGCGGACGGTCACCAATGACCAAGCCAGAGGCAATCTGATACTTGTCTTTTAGATAGAGCATGGAGTCTGGAGAGGGTTTCCTTGGAAAACCATTCGCCGATGTCACCACTTCTGTAAATGCTGATGCAATCGCAGTTTTCTCCAAGATTTCCAGCACTTGATTGTCCCGGTGGGAGACCAGAAAGTTCCGACCACCCTTGTCCACAATCCGCCTAAGCAAGTCTGCCGCTCCGTCAAATAAAACAGGGTGACTCAACTCTTCTGCTTCATTGGCCTTATAAAACTTTAAAAAGTCTTTTTCTTGGGGAGCAAACTGCTGGACTGCATAGTCCGTAGACACCTTGAGGGCCTTATAAACTTCGTCGTGACCAGCTTGCAGACCAAACTCTTTCAAGGTTTGAACAAAAGCTGCAGTCGAAGTTTCATAATTATCCAAGAGTGTTCCACCTAAATCCCAGATGTAATCTTGATAATTCATACCTTTCATTATACCATAATTTTCATGAAAAAGGGGCTAATATTTGCCCGAACCCAGCACTTTTCCGACTTTTTTCAACCCTTTTTCTAAACAAAATATCTCAAAGAATCTAAAATTTAAAAATGGCTGCTAATTTCGTCCATTCCAACATCTCTGAACCCGTTCCATATAGAGGAGCGCAAATGTAAATTATACTTCAAAAAAGCTGGGACACATTATGAATCCCAGCATATTTTTAATTCCCAAATACATCTGTGTATAGCATGGCATCAGCCAACTGGTCAGCGTCTCCGCCCAGCTGACGAACCAGCTCATAGGCGAAAGCCAAGGCAGTTGATGGACCGCGGCTAGTAATCAGCTTCCCATCAACAAGAACTGTTTCTTTACGGTAAGTTCCATTTTTAATATTGTCTTGAGCACCATCATAGCAAGTGAAATACTTACCAGTCAAGATACCTGCGCGGTCAAGAGCAATGGGAGCGGCACAAATGGCAGCGATGAATTTGCCCTCCTGCTGAAAGTCCTGCAAAAGCTGCATCAGGCGGTCATCATCGCGAAGATTAGCTGATCCCGGCATCCCCCCTGGCAAGATGACCATATCGTAGTCATCCAGTCTGCCCTTCCAGACCTGATCCGCCTGAACAGTGATAGCGTGAGAGCCAGTCACTGATTCATCAAAACCAATCATATCACAGACAAGACCTGCACGGCGCAAGACATCCACAACCGTCAGGGCCTCGATTTCTTCAAAGCCGGGAGCTAAGAGTAAAGCTGCTTTTTTCATGAAAATATCCTTTCTGATATGAGCCAATCACAAAAACACATCTGATTTGTGAGTCAAAAACTTGCTTTTTTATTTTAATTTCTTCAGTACGACTTTTTTACGGACAGCTGGAATTCGCTCCTTCTTTTCATCCGTCAGGCTGTTCTGATAGGAGACGGACAGTAGGAGACCAACACCGATAAGATTACTGATGATAGAAGAGCCACCCTGTGAGATAAAGGGCAGCGGAATCCCTGTCAGAGGTAGAATCCCTGTCACCGCTCCAATATTTTCAAAGATATGGAAGAGCAGCATCATGATAAAGCCAGTTGAGATATAAGTATAAAACTGATTATTGGATTTAATCGTAATCTTGAGCATGCGGTAAATCAGCAATAAATAGAGCATGATAACCAAGGTTGAGCCCAAAAAGCCAAAATCTTCTGCAATGACGGTGAAAATCATATCGCTTTCCCGAACAGGCACCAAGAGATTCGAAACATTAAAGCCTTGACCAGTCAGACCGCCGCTTCCGACAGCGATTTGTCCCTGTGCTTGCTGGAAGGTGGTAGTCTGAGCGTAGTCAAAGGGATGAAGCCAAGCCAAAATCCGATTGATTTGGTAGGTTGGCATGCCTAGATTATGCAGAAAGGCACGGCCGCCATCGGAAATAAAGATAAAGAGAAATCCTCCCAACAGCAGTACTCCCGTCAGAAAGACCGGCAGAATAATCTTCCAAGAAACACCTGACAGTAGAACGATACCGCCATATATAGCAACAAAAACTAAAGCTGTCCCCAAATCACTCTGAAGGGTTAACAGAACCAGAACAGGCACTGTGTAGAGCCCAAGCTTCAGAATCAGAAAAAAGTCTAAAGCCAAGGTTCGCTCATCCTGCTTGTGCTGCTGGAGAAAATGAACCACCAGCCGCGACAGCATGAGAATATATGAAATCTTCATGAACTCCGAGGGCTGAAAGAGGGTCACACCACGAATAGCAATCCAGTTTTTGGCACCAGTTGAGGCTACCAGAGATTGGCTGTAAAAAATCAGAGGCAAGACCATGAGGCCAAGACCAAAAACATAGAGATAAGGCGTAATTTTCCAGAGAAACTTGGTGTTAAAAAACATGAGGATAAAGCTGAGCAGGAAGCCCACCGCAATCCAGGCAATCTGCTGACCAACCATGGGCCAGGCATTGTCAGGATAATCATGACTAACAGCAATGTAAATAGCCACAACACCGATTGAGAGCAGCATCAAAACAGGCAAAATTAAACTATAATCAATCCGAGACTCAAACGTCCGTCTTTGATAGGGCATAGTCCCTCCTTTTTAGAAAAAATACTGGATAATCAAGCTAGAAACAGCGACGCAAAACCAAGCGAAGGCACCAGTCAGCAAAGGCGCCGCTCCTGCTTGCTTAAACTGCTTAAAGGAAACCTTCGCGCCAATAGCTGCCAAGGCCATAGCCATCAGCCACTGAGAAATGAATTTTGTATAGGGGATGACAGCAGCCGACAGAAACCCAAGACTGCTGATAAGTGAAGCTAGGACAAACCAAGCTATAAACCAAGGAAAAATCTGTTTCAAGTTTGTCTTTTGTGATGACTGCTTAGACTTGATATAGCGATAAGCTGCGAAGATCAAGCAGGCCGGTACAATCATCAGAGCCCGACTAAGCTTAACAATGGTCGCCAAGTCTCCAGCTGACGAGCTATATGTATAGCCTGCTGCCACTACTGACGAAGTATCATTGATGGCTGTTCCAGCCCAAGTCCCGAAAAATGCATCCGACATCTGCAGCAAATGCCCTAAAAAAGGGAAAATGAATACTGCTAAAATATTGAAAAAGAAAATAGTGGAGATAGACAGAGCGATTTCCTCTTCATCAGCTTCCAAGATTGGTGATGCGGCCGCAATGGCAGAACCGCCGCAGATGGCTGTTCCAAAACCAATTAAAATAGTCAAGACGCGGTTCATCTTAAAGAAACAGCCAGCCAGATAAGCCGCCAGAAAGGCTATCACAATCGTGATAAGACTGATACGAAGAGAAGAAATCCCCGTCTCAGAAACCTGACCTATGGACATAGAAAATCCTAAAAAGATAATGGAATACTGCAGCAATTTTTTCCCCGAATAGCTGAGTCCTTCCTGAAAAGCAGCCGGCAGCTTCATGCTGTTATTCAAAACAATCCCAAAGACAATAGCCAAAACACTAGAGCCTATCAAGGGAAACAAACCGCCTAAAAAGATAGAAACAGCCGCTATGCCAAAGGATAACAGAATTCCTGGTAAATATTTTTTCACGAACACCCCTTCTTTCCTATGCCTCTCATTATAACAAATTTTATCCTAAAAATCTGAATGAATTTAAAAAATCAGCCGATAAAACTCAGCTGATTTCAGATAGTTTCAGTCAAAAAAGTCTCGTAACTCCTTCATAATGGCTGCCTCCGGCAGAATATCCAAAGAAGCCAATTGTGACAGATGATGCTGAATCTGCTTGCCATAGCGTTTACTAGAAATGCGATTGTCCAAAAGAATAACAGCTGACTTCTGATGTTCATTGCGCCGGGTCCGGCCAATAGCCTGCTTAAGCCGTAAGATGGCAAGAGGCAGTTGATAATCATAAAAGGCATTCTTACCTTCCCCTTTCAGGCGGCTGTTAATCTTTTGAACAAAGAAATCCTTTGGATTGTCAAATGGAATCCGAGTAATCAGCTGAATAATCTGGTCTTGCTCAGCAAAATCCGCCCCCTCCCAAAAGCTGCCAGAGCCCAAAAGAATACCTGCCTCTCCTCTATCAAAACGCCGCTTGATATTGCCAGCATCGCCATTTTTATATTGGGCCAAATGCGGCAGAGCCAGCAAGTCCGAAACAGTCAAAAGCAAGTCTTTAGAGGTGAAGAGGACGACAATAGGCAGACCAAGTTCTGCCACTTCTTGCAGGCAAGTAACAATCTCTTGCGCAAAATCCTCAGTTGACAAATCCACTACTGCTGGAAAATTCTCATCTAAAAAGAGCTTCTGCAGTGGTTTCTTCTTGGTTTTCAGCTTGTAAAAGTGATAACTTTCAAAGCCTAGCAACTGCGCCAGATTGACCTTTGAGCTGATTTCCAGAGTGGACGAAACCAAGATAACCTTAGCCCTTTCAGTTAAAAAGTCTGTGAAATGCAGTAATTCTGAACGGCCAGCATGCAGTGTCATCAAGCGTTGGTCTGCCAAAACTTCATCAACCAACCAATAATACTGGTATTTGCCACTGAACAAGTGCTGCAGCTCAGGCAGGGCACTAGTCTTTAACTCGGACACATCCTGAAGCAGTCGGGCAATCTTTTCCGGACTTAGCTCAGATGCTTTCTTGCGATGCTTCTCTGCGGCATCAGCCAGCTCAAACTGAATGCTTTGCAAAAGCCGTTGCTGCAGAAGTTCCCCTTCTTCCTGAAGGAGATGATTTATCTGCTGCAGGGTTTTAGATAGATTTATACTGGACTGAGAGAAGCTTTCCAAGGCGAAAAACATCTTCTGGGCTTCATCAACTACCAGAATACGATTGTCCAGCAAAGACTGGTCATCCTCTAAACGCGTCAGCAGGTAAGCATGATTGGTAATCACGACTCGACTGGTGGCCGCCTTGACCTGTCCCAGCCGCCAAAAATCTTCCTCATAAAAAAGAGAATGTTTGCTTAGCTTGCCATCATGACGGATTTCATTGAAGTAGCTTGAAAAGCGATGAGCCTGCCCGATTTCACTCAAATCACCTGTTTTAGTTTCTGTCAGCCAGACTAAGAGTTGTAGCTTGCAGCGATTAATCAGACGGTTGTCATATTCCCTGTCTAGTGTCTGATAGAAATGGTCAAGCTTGAGATAATTCTCCGGACTCTTTAGACTGTGAAAGGAAATACCAAAGACTTCCTCCAACAATCGTCCTTCCTTTTGCAACAGCTGGTCCTGCAGAATCTTAGTCGGAACCGTCACTAGTACTTTTTCCCGGCCTCTAGACAGAATGGGCAGCAAATAGCCAAAGGTCTTGCCCAAGCCTGTCTGTGCCTCTAAAAAACTAGGGACCTGCTGGTCCAGAGCTTCCTCCATAAAACGAGCAAATTTGAGCTGTTCAGACCGCTCTTCTAAGCCCAGCAGGTATAGATTGGTGAGGAAATCCTGCGACAGTTTCTTTTCCGAAGTCAGCTTTTGGGGAAGTCGCAGGAAAATACCATGGCAGGATTGCAGTTCCTTATCTTGCTGATCCGGCATCGTCTGATAAACTTCCTCGATAGCCAAGCGAGACTCATAGATAATGCTGTCCGCCAAAGTTAGCATTTTCTCAACCAAGGCCTTGGATAGACTCTTGATTTTGTCTTGTATTTTTAAAAATAGCTGAGCCGTTGCTTGAGCATCTGCCAGAGCAGTGTGGGCATTTTCCAAAGAAATATCCAGCAAATTACAGAGATTGCCCAAGGAATATTTATCAAAGGTCGGGTAAAAGACCTGAGCCAACTCCACCGTATCCACACGCGGTGTCAGCAAGTCAAACCCTTCCCAGAAAAGAGACTCTGCTAGTAGATTGGCGTCAAACTTAACATTATGAGCGACAAAAATCGCGTCCTGAATCAGCTCATATACCTCAGCTGCTACCTGAGAAAACTCCGGGGCTTTGCCAAGCCGCTCATCATTCAATCCCGTCAGCTCTTTGATATGCTCATCCAGTTCCTCATGAGGATTGACATCTGTTTCATAAGTCTTGGTAATGATTCCATTCTCAATCAGAACAATGCCAATCTGGATAATCTTTGCACTGCTGCCCGTTCCTGTAGCCTCCAAGTCCACAACGGCATACTTATAATCATTTTGTGTCATACTGCTATGATTATATCATAAAAGCCATTCTGAGACATCTGAAAATTTTCAGCCATAGTCTATGAAGCAATTCTGTGCAAAAAATTCTCTTTTCTGTTACACTCAATAGCAGAATACATTTTCCGAGGAAATCAAATGAAGATTCATAAAATTATCAACCTTGTTGCATTTGAAAACACCTATATATTAGAAAATAATCAGGGCCTCCTAGTCGTCGATCCTGGCAGTGACTGGAAAAAGATTGAACGCAAGCTAGAGGAATTAGCTAAGCCTCTGATTGCTATTCTCTTGACCCACACCCATTATGACCATATTATGAGCTTAGAAAAGGTTCGAGAGCACTATGCGGCCCCACCTGTCTATGTGGCTGAGAGCGAAAGCAGCTGGCTCTATACACCGACAGATAACCTATCTGGTCTGGCGCGCCATGCTGATATGGATGATATTATCTGTCGACCAGCAGAAGAGTTTTTCTCCTACGAAACAGACTATGATCTTAGAGGCTTTCACTTCTATGTGCTTGCAACACCTGGCCACTCCATCGGAGGTGTCTCTCTAGTCTTTCCAGATGACCGCCTTGTTTTGACAGGTGATGCCCTCTTTCGGGAAAGCATTGGACGAACGGATCTTCCTACAGGAAACATGGAGCAATTACTGACGTCTATTCGTGAGAAACTTCTGGTCCTACCTAAAGACTATGCTGTTTATCCTGGACATGGTCATGATACCACTATTTCACATGAAAAAATCTTTAATCCATTTTTAGCTCAGTAGCTATTAAAGCAATTACCTATAACAAAAACAGAGTTTGAAAATCTTCAAACTCTGTTTTTTATGATTTGTTAAATCTTCAAGAAGCGTCTCATAGAGATGATAGATCCCAATGATCCGATAAGAATTCCCAACACAAAGAGTGCTGCTATCATAATTGGACTAAAGAGTTTTGGATCAATCATAGAAAGCCCTTGACCTACCAAGCTCTTATTCATAGTCTGGAAGGCTATACCATATGTCAAATATACTACAAGTGACGGAACTGTTGCTCCTAGCAAGCCAATCCATGCTCCTTCAAACAGGAATGGTCCACGGATATAGCTATTCTTGGCACCAACCAAGCGCATGATTTGAATCTCGCGACTGCGGGAAATAATGGTAATCCGAATAGTATTGGAAATGAGGAGGATAGCAATGAAAATCAGAAGCGCTGTCCCAATCAATCCCCATGTTTGGATGAAATTAGAAAACGCAAAGAGATTTTTGGTATTGGTACCACCATTTTGAACCTCAGAAACACCATCAATCTTACGAGCATCTTTTGTAACAGATTCAACATACTTAGGTGCCTTGGTCTCAACAATATAAGCATCGTAAAGAGGATTATTTTCTTCATCAAAAACATCCCACTCACTACCCATGGTCTCTGTTAGCTTATTATACTGCTCTTGCTTGCTAGAAAAAGTAACCTTCTCTACATTTTTCATAGAAGTCAGAGCATCATAGACCTTGTGGTAGTCTTCATTCTGAACTGTTTGGCCTTCTTTTACAATCGTTTCGCTATTGTCGGCAACATCCTTACGCATGTATACCATAACGCGGACATTATTGGAAATATCATTTGCCAACTTGGCTGTATTTAAAATTACTGAAGCAAAGACAGCCACTAAGCTCAAGGTAATCATAACCGAGCTGACAGCCGCTACAGTCATCCAACCATTCCGCGTAAGACTCTTAAGCGACTCAATCAAATGACGAAAAAATCTTCTAATCATCGTATCCGTATTCTCCTTCCGCTTCATCACGTACCACACGGCCATTTTCAATGGCAATAACGCGGTGACGCAGAGTATTTACAATCTGGCTGTTGTGGGTTGCCATCAGGACAGTTGTTCCCTGAAGGTTAATCCGCTCCAGCAGGTTCATAATCTCCCAAGAATTATCTGGGTCCAAGTTTCCTGTCGGCTCATCCGCAATCAGGACTTTAGGGTTGTTGGCAATCGCACGCGCAATGGCAATCCGCTGCTGCTCACCACCGGAAAGCTCATTAGGGAATGAACGAACCTTGTGCTTCAGACCAACCAGATCCAGCACTTCCATAACCCGTTTTTTAATATTGCGGCGACGCTCACCGATAACTTCCATGGCGTAGGCAATATTCTCATACACTGTCTTTTTAGGAAGAAGTTTATAGTCTTGGAAGACGACTCCAACCTGACGGCGCAGCATTGGAACATCACGCTTCTTAATCTTAGCTAAGTCAAAATCAGCTACTTTCAGACTTCCCTTATCCAGCTTTATCTCCCGGTAAAGCAAACGAATAAAGGTTGACTTTCCTGCTCCTGAAGGACCTACAATATAGGCAAACTCCCCAGGTTCTACATTAATAGACACACTACGAAGGGCAGTGGTCCCGTTGCCATACTTCTTGACAACATCTTTCATTTCAATTATTGACATCTATTGAAATTTCCTTTCAATCTAATTCTAATCTCTTACATTTCCTAGTTCAAACGCCATTTCAAATAAGCGTCGATGAAACCATCCAAATCTCCGTCCATCACCTTGTCCACCTGTGCTACTTCGTAACTGGTCCGATGGTCTTTAACCATGGTATAAGGCGTAAAGACATAGGAACGGATTTGGCTGCCCCAGGAAATTTCCTTCTTATCTCCCTTGAGTGAATCGACTTCAGCTGCTTGTTTCTCTTGCTCTAGCTGATAAAGCTTGGCCTGCAGCATCTTCATCGCCCGATCACGATTTCCATACTGGGTCCGGTCAACGGTAGACTGCACCACGATTCCTGTAGGAATATGCGTCAGTCGCACACCAGTCGAAACTTTATTGACGTTCTGCCCGCCGGCTCCTCCCGAGCGGAAAGTGTCCATCTTAATATCGTCATCGCGAATTTCCACCTCAATGGTGTCATCCAGCTCTGGCATGACCTCTACTGAGGTAAAAGAAGTATGGCGACGCTTAGCTGAGTCGAATGGCGAAATCCGGACCAAACGGTGGACTCCCATTTCTGACTTGAGCAGACCATAAGCGTGCGGTCCTTCAAATGAAAGTGTAACCGACTTAATGCCTGCTTCATCTCCAGCTTGATAGTCCAAGACCTCAACTTTGAAGCCCTTGGCATTGCCAAAGCGTGTATACATACGCAGCAGCATATCTCCCCAATCCTGGGCCTCTGTACCACCAGAGCCCGGGTGAATTTCAAGGATGGCATTGTTATTATCATAAGGCTCAGATAGGAGCAGGGTCATTTCATAGCTGGTCATCATTTTCTCGAGTTCAGCCAGCTTTTCTTCCAACTCACCCTGAACCGACTCATCTTCAGCCAGAAAATCAAGCAAGATTTCCGATTCATCAAAAAGCTCGGTCATTTGATGGAAATTTTCATAGGTTTGCTTGAGTTCATTTAGCTCTTGAGAAGTCTTCTGGGCTGCAATGTTGTCATCCCAAAAGTCGGGTTCTGTCATCTTATTTTCTAAGATGGCAATTTCTTCTTCCAGACCTTCTAAGTCAAAGAGACCCCCTGAAAGAAGCTAATTTTTCACGATTTGCGTCAATCTTTTGACGAATTTCTGAAATGTCCATAAATACCTCTTTTCACATATCGTTTAATTATAACATAAATTAAACAGTTTGCCTAATCTCACATTCAGCAGCTTACATTTTATCGGATTTTCCCTAGCTAGGCAAGACAAGCGACTCCTTGTCACTTAATTGTTAGAAAAGTAATATAATGACATGGGGTTGGAAGAATTATTTCAAGCCTTCCTAGACTTCATCTATGGATAAACGAAATACAAAATTACGATAATTTATGAGGTGTTTAGATAAAAGGGAGAAACTCCATAGGACCTTAAGCATTTTCAAGTTTTGAAAAATATGCTAGACTAAAATTATGACAAGAATCGGATTTATGAGCGACCTCCATCTGGACTCCAACCAGTTTGGAGATTTTGAGCGGCAAGTTCTTCGCCAGCTTTTAAAAGAGGAAGGGATTGACCACCTACACATTGCAGGAGATTTGTCCAACGACCTGACCAAGATCAGTTTGCCCTTTCTTGAAACTTTGAAGCAAGAGATTCCCCTCTCTTTTAATCTGGGAAACCACGATATGCTGGGACTTTCTGAGCAAGAAATTTCAAACTATGATTTTCAGATCCAGCAATTTGGCCAGACCAAGCTCATCAGCTTTTCTGGCTGGTACGACTACAGCTTTGGTCCAGAAAAAAGCAAGGAAGAGCATCTGAGAACCAAGACTAATTTCTGGTTTGACCGCAGATTGGAGCGTCAACTCGACGACCCTAGCATTACAGCTCAGACACTGCAAGAGTTAGAAAAACTGCTGATGACTTTAGATGGTCCCATTATTGTTGCTCTGCATTTTGTCCCCCATCAAGACTTTCTATACGACCATCCCTACTTCCAGCGCTTCAACGCCTTCCTAGGAAGCCAAGCTTTTCATCGGCTCTTTGTCAAATACAGGGTGAAAGAAGTGATTTTTGGTCATCTCCATCACCGCCACCAAAGCCGTGTTATCGAAGGTGTCCGCTACCATATGCGTCCTCTGGGCTATATCCGCGAATGGGAACTGACTCGAAACTTTTTTAATGACTTTCCTCAGTATAAAATTCCCCAGATGTACCGCCTGCACAAGCGTTATAATGCTGTTAAAGATTTAGCCGAATTTCGAGACTATAAGAAAAAACACCTAGCAGACGAACTGCGAGATGCTTTAATGGTGATTGAAGTTCAGTAATGGAAATGTTGAATTGCAGCTCTCAGCTCATCTGAGAGCTGTTTTTGCTGTCCAACTGCACATAGACTTCTAATAAACAGGAACGAAAATTGGAAAAAGCAATGAAATCTTGGTTGTTTTCCAATGGAAAACTCTGTGATTGAAGCCACAGTCTAAGTTCATGCTGCGACAGTTTTTTCTTTAAGACAGCTTGATAGAGCACCTGGGCTAAGCGCCAATCCTCATCATTTCCGAAACGGACTGAAACTCTTTTAAAAACTTGATGAATGACCTCTAAAACCTCTGGCATCCTACTGGAGAGAAAGTCCGGATGACAAGCCACTTCTGTCAATAAGTCTGCTCCATGAGCGAAGGCATGAACCCAACCGTATTTTCTAGAGTAACCTCTTGTGTCTCTTTCTACTGACAAGTAGATTAGCCCCTTATCTAGTAAATATTTTCTTTCTTGCACTGATAAAGCTTGATAATACGAAGAGTTTGGATTGCCATCACAGTTTAAGAGATTGGCATAAAGTAAAGCCGTGAAGGAACGTGTTAAGGTAGCTTGCCCATTTTTATCACTCTCGTAAAAAATTCCTTGTCTTTTGACTGCTTCTTGAGCCAAGAAACGAAACTGTTCAGCTGAAAACAGGCCAGCCTGAAGTCCCCTCGCTAAGGACGAAAAGACTAACTCATCACGGATTGTCGCTTCTGGATGACCAATATGATCCAGTAACCATAAGATTTCTTCCTCATAATATAAAGGAGAAGCTTCTTCCAACTTCTTTCGTAAGCTTTGATACATACTTTCACCGTCCTTTCGAGTTGCTTTCTTTGAATTTGATTATACCGCCTTGTACGCAAAAAAGCCATCCGAAGATGACTTTTTGCTGTTAAATAGCATTCTTTTCCATACCTAATTTACGTTGGATGAACTTAACAATTTCAACAATGACAATCATGGCAAAGCTACCAATCAGAACAACTGTCCATTGTGACAAGTCCAGCTTGGTCACATGGAAAATCTTTTCCAGTGGATCAATTACAATGGTTGAAATCAATAGGATGAAAGAAACCAGGATAGACCAGTTAAAGGTCTTAGACTTGAATGGACCAACTGTAAAGATAGACTGGTAAACAGATTTTACATTGTAAGCATGGAAGAGCTGGATGAGACCAAGCGTTGCAAAGGCCATTGTCAGAGCGTCCGCATGGATAGCCTTGATATCACCGACATGGACGGGATTAGAGATAGCATAACCATAAACCGCCAGAACTAAAGCCCCTTGCAGGACACCCTGATAGATTATAGAGCTCATCACTCCACCTGAGAAGAAGCTAGACTTACGGCCACGAGGTTTATGACTCATGACACCTGGCTCAGCAGGTTCAACCCCCAAAGCAATGGCAGGGAAGGTATCCGTTACTAGGTTAATCCAAAGCAGATGAACTGGCTGCAGCACATCCCAACCAAAGAGGGTTGCTAAGAAAATAGTCAGCACCTCAGCTGTATTAGCTGAAAGGAGATACTGGATGGTCTTTTGAATATTAGAGAAGACCTTGCGTCCTTCTTCCACGGCTACAATGATGGTCGCAAAGTTATCATCTGCCAGAATCATGTCAGAGGCACCCTTAGATACTTCTGTACCTGTAATACCCATACCGATACCGATATCGGCTGTCTTCAAAGCTGGTGCGTCATTGACACCATCACCTGTCATGGCTACTACCTTACCTTGGTTTTGCCACGCTTTGACAATCCGTACCTTGTGCTCAGGAGAAACCCGGGCATAGACAGAGTATTGGCCAACAACCTTTTCAAATTCTGCATCAGAAAGCTCATTGAGCTCTGCACCAGTCAGGACATGGTCTTCAGTATCTCCTTCTTCGATGATACCCAAACGCTTAGCGATAGCTTCAGCTGTATCCTGATGGTCACCAGTAATCATAATCGGACGAATACCAGCTTCTTTAGCGACGCGAACAGCTTCTGCTGCTTCTGCACGTTCTGGGTCAATCATACCGATTAAACCAGTAAAGATTAAATCGTTTTCTAGACTTTCAGATGTCAAGTCAGTCGGAACTGCATCAATAATCTTGTAGGCGCCAGCCAGCACACGCAGAGCTTGGTGAGCCATGTCTGAGTTGTTAGACTTAATCAGCTGTGAAGTAGCGTCATCAATCGATGCAACATCTCCAGCCTTATCACGGGCAACACAGCGTTTCAATAGTTGATCTGGTGCACCCTTGACTGCCACAAGGAATTTCCCATCTGGCAATGGATGGACAGTAGACATGAGCTTACGATCTGAATCAAAGGGCAGCTCAGCTACTCGAGGATATTTCTCTAAAAAGGCCTTCACATCATAGCCCTTGTCCAAAGCATGCTGGATAAAGGCTGTTTCTGTTGGATCACCAATCAGCTTCCCTTCTTGATCAATCTTGGTATCATTGGCTAAGACAACTGAACGTAAGAGAGGCAGCTCCAAGCCAAGTTCAATATCTTGTCCAGCTTCATTCAGGACCCCGTCATAAAAGACTTTTTCGACCGTCATCTTATTCATGGTCAGGGTACCAGTCTTATCTGAAGCGATAATCTCAGTTGATCCCAAAGTCTCAACAGCCGGAAGCTTACGGACAATCGAATTCCGCTTAGCCAGAACCTGAGTTCCCAAAGCCAGCACGATGGTAACGATAGCAGGCAGACCTTCTGGAATAGCCGCAACTGCCAAGGCTACAGAGGTCATCAGTTCATCCAGTGGATTTTTCCCTTGAATGAAGACACCGACTACAAAAGTCACCGCAGCGATCACCAAGATAGCATAGGTCAGAACCTTAGACAGACTATTAAGATTTTGCTTGAGCGGTGTGTCCGTTTCATCCGCATCCTGCAACATACCCGCGATGTGACCGACTTCCGTATACATCCCTGTATTGACAACCAACCCAACCCCACGACCATAGGTCACATTTGAGTTTTGGAAGGCCATATTCACACGGTCTCCAATACCAGCATCTGCAGCTACCTCAACAGTCAAATCTTTCTCAACCGGCACAGACTCACCTGTCAGAGCCGCTTCTTCGATTTTCAGTGAATTAGCTTCTAAAAGTCGCATATCAGCTGGGACAACATCACCGGCTTCCAATCTAACGATATCACCAGGTACCAAGTCCTTAGAATCTACTTCTGTGACATGACCATCACGAAGGACACGCGCAGCCGGGCTGGACATAGATTTGAGTGCCGCAATTGCTTCTTCAGCCTTGCCTTCCTGATAGACACCGAAAATGGCATTGATGATTACGACTGCTAAAATGATTAAAGCATCTGCAATGTCTTCACCACCTGATGTGACAACAGACAAGACAGCTGCTACCAACAAGATGATAATCATCAAATCCTTGAACTGCTCCAAAAACTTCATTAAGAGAGATTTTTTCTCCCCTTCATCCAGTTCATTGCGGCCATAATCAGCTAAACGCTTGGCTGCTTCTTGACTGGACAAACCTTGCTCTGAAGCGTCCAAAGTTTTGAAAATTTCCTCAGGACTCTGGGTATAAAAAGCTTGGCGCTTTTGTTCTTTTGACAATGTATTCCTCCTCTTGGTCTCTTTTATTTCTGAAGTTTTCTGACCACTAGGACTCATCATCTCAAGCCGCACCAGCCATATCCAAAAAGTCAGAAACAAAAAAGAGACCTGTTTATTAACAAGTCTCGCTATTTCATACAAGGCCGGAAATTTCTTTCGTATTGACGACCTTGTAACGGTTATTCCGTTAGCTACTCCCTTGAGTTAGAAACTATTATACCAAATTTTCAAGCTTTTGCAAGGGGAAACATTATGATTTTCAAGAGATTTCTCAGAGAATTGCAGCTAACCCCAGCTAATCTCCATTTCATAGCTGGCAAAAATCTGCTCTCCGTCAACAGTTTTCAGCTGATAATGAAGTTGCAGAACCTGCTTGGTAAAATCAACCTTATAAAAAGGAGTATCGGTCACAAACTGCTGCAAGCCCACAGGTGTATGGATGCCAACCAACGCCTGCCCTTGACTGATGAAGCGCATGATGGACTTAGGCTCAGAAAAGCGCGTCATAACCAACTCTTTATCGTGGAACTTCAGAACTACTTTCTCTCCTTCTTCATTCTTATATAGCAGATAATGATAGTCTCCTTTTTGCGTCCAGTCCGTATCGTAGACCTGATCGATGAGCTCGGTATGCCCGTCCAGCTGGATTTGATTTTTTATTCTGATTTGCATCTTCATCTCATTTCTGTTTTTCTTTCCCTATTTTATCAAAAAAAGGACAAAATTGCTCTTCTTTCAGTTATAGCTTTAATTTTTTTCCTACTATGATTTATGGTATAATGGTAGCATGATTGAAAAAGTATTTCGGGACCCGGTTCATAATTATGTTCATGTGGACCATCAGGTTATTTATGATTTAATCAATACCAAAGAATTTCAACGGCTGCGCCGCATCAAACAGCTGGGCACTTCCGGCTATACCTTCCACGGTGGGGAGCACAGCCGTTTTTCGCATTGTCTGGGAGCTTACGAGATTGCTCGGCGCATCACCAAGATTTTCAATGAAAAATACCAAGACAACTGGGATAGCCATGAAAGCCTGCTGACCATGACAGCCGCTCTCCTGCATGACTTGGGGCACGGAGCTTATTCACACACTTTCGAGCGCCTCTTTGACACCAATCACGAGGACATTACGCGGCAAATTATCACCAGTCCTGAGACGGAGATTCATCAAGTACTGGTACAGGTTTCGCCAGATTTCCCAGAAAAGGTGGCTAGTGTCATCAACCATACCTATCCCAATAAGCAGGTAGTTCAGCTGATTTCCAGCCAGATTGATGTGGATCGGATGGATTATCTCTTGCGAGATTCCTTCTTTACTGGTGCTTCCTATGGGCAATTTGACTTAACCAGAATTTTACGAGTGATTTGTCCAGTAGAAAACGGCATCGCCTTCAAGCGCAATGGCATGCATGCGGTAGAAGATTACGTTGTCAGCCGCTACCAGATGTACATGCAGGTTTATTTCCACCCGGCCAGCAGGGCTATGGAAGTTTTGCTGCAAAATCTGCTCAAGCGGGCCAAGTTTCTCTATCCGGCTCAGAAGGATTATTTTGCGCTGTCATCTCCCAATCTCATTCCATTCTTTGAAAACAGAGTGACCCTGCAGGATTATCTGGCCTTGGATGATGGTGTTATGAATACCTATTTCCAAGTATGGATGACTAGTCCAGACAAGATTTTATCTGACCTGGCTCAGCGTTTTATCAACCGCAAGGTCTTTAAGTCTATCGTCTTTTCTCAAGAAAACGAAGCGCATTTGGATATCATGCGAGACCTAGTTGGACAGGTTGGTTTCGACCCTGATTACTATACTGCTATCCATCGTAATTTTGATTTGCCTTATGATTTCTACCGGCCTGACGTTGAAAAACCTCGGACCCAGATAGAAATCCTGCAAAAAGATGGCAGCTTAGCAGAACTGTCCAGCCTGTCTCCTATCGTTCATTCGCTAGCCGGAACTAGACAAGGCGATAATCGCTTCTACTTCCCCAAGGAAATGCTAGCAGAGACCGGACTTTTCAGCGAAAAAAATCAGACTTTTATGCACTATATCAAAAACGACCAATTTACCTACGGAGAATAATATGTCTATCAAATTAGTTGCCGTCGACATTGACGGCACCCTTTTAAATAACCAAAAAGAAATCACTCCTGAAGTCTTCAGCGCTGTTCAGGATGCCAAGGCTGCTGGTGTAAAAATCGTTATTGCAACCGGCCGTCCTATTGCGGGTGTTCAAAAGCTTCTCGAGGAGCTAGAGCTTAATCAGCCAGGCAACTATGTCGTTACCTTCAATGGCGGACTTGTGCAGGATACTGTTACAGGTCAAGAATTAATCAAAGAAACACTGACCTACGACGACTATCTGGATATCGAACTGCTCGGGCGAAAATTAGGCGTCCACATGCATGCCATCACCAAGGACGGCATTTATACTGCCAATCGCAACATCGGCAAGTACACTGTTTACGAGTCCAATCTGGTCAGCATGCCTATCTTCTACCGCACACCTGAAGAAATGACCAATAAAGAAATCGTCAAGTGCATGTATATTGATGAACCGGAAATTCTGGATGCGGCCATTGCTAAGCTGCCACCAGAATTAGCCGAAAAATATACACTGGTTAAATCAACTCCTTTCTATCTGGAAATTGTCAAAAAGACTGTCAATAAAGGGGCTGCTATCCTTCATCTGGCTGAAAAACTTGGCTTGAGCAAGGAGCAGACTATGGCTATCGGTGATGAAGAAAACGACCGTGCCATGCTGGAAGCCGTCGGCTCTCCTGTTGTCATGGAAAACGGCAAGGAAGAACTCAAGAAAATCGCCAAATATATCACCAAATCAAACGACGAATCCGGCGTAGCACACGCCATTAGAGAGTGGGTTTTAAAATAATGTTTAATTACAAAATTGGAATTTCAGCTCGGGAACACGACGATTTTGTCACGGCTCATCCGCAGGCCAATCTTCTGCAGAGCTCAGCCTGGGCTCAGATTAAGGATAACTGGGCCAATGAGCGCTTGGGCTTCTATAAAGATGACCACTTGGTTGCCGCAGCCAGTGTCCTGATCAAACCACTGCCCTTGGGGATGACCATGCTTTATATCCCACGCGGCCCTATCATGGACTATGGTGACAAGGAGCTGCTGGCCTTTGTTTTGGCGTCGCTCAAGAAATTTGCCAAGGAGAAAAAAGCGCTCTTTGTCAAGTTTGACCCTAGCCTCTTTCTGGCAGAAAGCAAGATGGGTGCTGAATTGCAAGACAAAGCAGAGACAGTTGAGCTGATTCAACAGTTGCAGCATGCTGGAGCCGTCTGGGTCGGACGGACTGAGTCTCTAGACGAAACCATCCAGCCTCGCTTGCAGGCCAATATCCATAAAGAAGATTTTAGCGAGGATCTGCTTTCTAAGAGTACTCGCCAGGCTATTCGTACAGCCCGTAACAAAGGCATCCAAATCCAATTTGGCGGAGCAGAATTACTGGATGACTTTTCAGCCCTGATGAAGAAGACAGAAAACAGAAAAAACATCCACCTACGAGGCAAAGACTATTACCAAAAACTCTTGGATACTTATCCTGAGCACTCCTATGTCACCTTGTCCAGTATTGATCTAAAGGCACGATTGGAAGACTTGCAGGCTCAGCTGACTAAGACACTCAAGGAAGCAGAGAAATTTACCGAGAAAACCAAGCCTGGCAAGATTGAGAATAACCTGCAAGAACAAAAACGCCTCCAAGAAGAGATTGACTTTCTGCAGGACAAAATCAGCCAAGGTGCTACTGTCGTTCCCCTGTCTGGCACACTGGTCTTGGAATACGGCAAAACCTCTGAAAATATCTATGCCGGAATGGACGAGGAGTACCGCCGTTATCAGCCAGCCATCATCACTTGGTACGAAACGGCCAAACATGCTTTTGAGCGCGGAGCAGATTGGCAAAATATGGGCGGAATCGAAAACGACCTCAAGGGCGGTCTCTACAGCTTTAAATCCAAGTTCAATCCAACCATTGAGGAATTTGCTGGTGAGTTCAACCTGCCAACCAATCCTCTTTACCACCTCTCCAACCTGGCCTACACTCTCAGAAAGAAACTGCGCAGCAAGCATTAACAGAAAGGAAGCCTATGACCTTTAAACTTCTCAGCCAAGAAGAATTTATCCAGCATACCTCAGCTAGCTCCCAACGCTCTTTTATGCAGACCGTGGAAATGGCAGAGCTACTGAGCAAGCGTGGCTTCAGTACCCAGTATGTCGGCTACACTGACCCGCAGGGACAGGTCGTGGTGTCTGCTGTCCTCTACAGTATGCCGATGACTGGCGGCCTCCATATGGAAATCAACTGCGGTCCTGTCTCTACCGATGCTAAATACCTGACTCCCTTCTATCAAGCTTTGCAGGCTTACGCTAAAAAAGAAGGCGCTCTAGAGCTCATCATCAAGCCCTACGAGACTTATCAGGCCTTTGACAGCAATGGCCAGCCCACATCTGATGAAAAAGTCGAGCTTATCCAGCAACTGACTGACTTAGGCTTTGCCTTTGACGGCCTACAGACAGGCTATCCAGGCGGAGAGCCTGATTGGCATTATGTCAAAGACTTAGCCGGTCTGACAGAGAAAGACTTGCTCAAATCCTTCAGTAAAAACGGCAAGGCGACCGTCAAAAAAGCGAATACCTTTGGCATCAAGCTAAAAAGGCTGGAACGTGACCAACTCAGCATTTTTAAAGACATCACAGCTGCCACTTCTGACCGGCGGGAATATGATGACAAGCCACTAGACTACTATCAAGATTTTTATGATAGCTTTGGTCAGCAGGCGGACTTTATGACTGCTAGTCTCAACTTCAAGGACTATCTTCAGAACTTACAAAAGGATCAAGAGAAACTGGGCCAAAAAATCCAGAAACTGCAGGCGGACTTGGAAAAGAATCCTCAATCTGAAAAGAAACAAAATCAGCTACGAGAGCTTTCCAGCCAGTTTGACAGCTTTGAAACCCGCAAAGCTGAAGCCCAAGAACTGATTGATAAGTACGGCGACCAAGACCAGATCCTGGCTGCCAGCCTCTTTATCTACACCCCCCAGGAAGCAACCTATCTCTTCAGCGGCTCCTATCCTGAGTTTAACAAATTCTACGCTCCAGCCCTGCTGCAGGAATACGTTATGACCGAAAGCATCAAGAGAGACATTCCATTTTATAATTTCCTAGGCATTATGGGAATTTTCGATGGTTCTGACGGTGTTCTGCGCTTCAAGCAGAACTTCAACGGCTTCATCATCCGAAAAATGGGAACTTTCCGTTATTATCCTAACCCTCTCAAGTTTAAGCTGCTTCAGCTCATAAAGAAAATTCTAAGACGTTAAAAAAACCAAGGTTCCCCTTGGTTTTTTTGTATGTTTATCTATAACGAGGTGTCGCAAAACCACGGATATTTCCATGACCGATGCGGTAAGTGTTGCGTTTAACTACGTTATTGCTGTTGCCTTCAATCGTGTGAATGATGCCATTTTCAACTTTTTCGACAATACCGATATGATCAGCCCAGCCATCGTTTTGCTGGGTATCTTTGTCCCAGTTAAAGGTGATGATATCGCCTGCGCTAGGAGTCGAATTACCATCTTCATTCCAGATACCTAGTCTTTGGAAAATATGAATATGGCGCTCTACACCACACTCACGGCCGATAAGATCGCTCAAGCCCTCTCTTTGGAAAATAACCGTCGTGAAAATGTCGCACCAGTCATCTGTGTTTTTCACAGCATAGCCAACTGGCAGCGGTCTGACACTGTTATAATCGTTGACCAAGCGCTGATGCTCAGCGCTGCCTCCCCTGACACCTACCATAGCAGCTGCCGCCGCAAGAACACGGTCTCGCTGACTAGCTGACTGAGGACGGTTCACAGAGATAGAGGTCTTTTCTCCGCCAGCTCCCTGCAGCTGATTTTGATTATTTAAGTAATACAAGTGAACATTGTATTCGCCTGCATTATTCTTATGGTCACGCGCATATACATGCTTACGATAAGTTCCATCAGCCTGACGATCCGCTGTGTACCACTGGACATCATCTTGGCCATTCGCCTCTGACCAAGTCGGCAGGTAAACTGTCTTGAGACCTTCTGGTGCCACAATGCCTGATACTACAATATCAAACTCTCCAGTATCGTTGTTCTTATTTTGAATACTGATTTTACCTTGCGGCTTACTGATGGAAACGTTGGTCTTGATGCCACCTGCTCCTACCAGCCTGCCATCATTTTGCACATAGTAGAGATGCACATTATATTCGCCCTGAACGTTGTTATGGTCGCTCGCATGAACTCGCTTACGATAGGTACCATCCGGCTGACGTTCCGCGTTGTACCACTTGATATCATCCTGACCGTTGGCCTCTGACCAGGTTGGCAGGGAAACTTCCTTCAGACCGCCTGGAGATACGATATCTGAAACCACAATATCAAAATCGCCAGTTTCGCTGTTGCGATTCTGAATACTGATTTTGCCCTGTGGTTTAACTGCTGACACATTGGTTGTAGTACCGCCAACACCGACTAACTGCCCGTCGTTACGGACATAGTAAAGATGGATATGATACTTACCAACTGAGTCTTTATGTTTACTAGATTCAACAGTAACTTTATAGGTACCATTAGCCTGCTGAGTAGCTGTATACCAGATAATATCGTCTTGACCGTTAGCTTCAGACCAAACAGGAACACTGACAGCAGACACTTCATAAGGGGCAGAAACGTTCGAAATCACAACATCAAAACTGCCGTTGACATTATTCTTATTTTGAATACTTATGTTGCCCTTTGGCTTGCCTAGAGAAACATTAGTCTTGATGCCACCAGCACCAACCAGCTTGCCATCATTTTGCACATAGTAAAGATGAATATTGTACTCGCCCTCAACATTTTTGTGATCACTCACACGGACTCGCTTACGATAGGTACCATCTGGCTGACGTTCTGCGTTGTACCACTTGATATCATCTTGACCGTTGGCCTCTGACCAGGTTGGCAGGGAAACTTCCTTCAGACCGCCTGGAGATACGATACCTGAAACTACAATATCAAAATCGCCGGTTTCGCTGTTGCGATTCTGGATGCTGATTTTGCCCTGCGGCTTGCTGATAGAAACGTTGGTCTTGATACCGCCTGCTCCTACTAACTTGCCATCATTTTGCACATAATAGAGATGCACATTATATTCGCCTTGGACATTGTTATGATCGCTCAGTCGAACTCGTTTCCGATAAGTACCGTCAGCCTGACGTTCTGCATTGTACCACTTGATATCATCTTGGCCATTGGCCTCTGACCAAGTTGGTAGGGAAACATTCTTGAGACCGCCTGGCGATACGATATCTGAAACCACAATATCAAAATCGCCAGTTTCGCTGTTGCGATTCTGAATACTGATTTTACCTTGAACTTTTGGTTTTTCTATAGAAATAGTCGTTTTAGTGCCATTTACACCTACCAAGCTGCCATCATTTTGAACATAATAGAGATGCACATTGTACTCACCCTCGACATTTTTGTGATCGCTCAGACGGACACGCTTGCGATAAGTGCCATCAGCTTGACGCTCAGCGTTGTACCATTTGATATCATCTTGGCCGTTGGCCTCAGACCAAGTTGGCAGGGAAACTTCCTTCAGACCGCCCGGAGATGAAATACCTGAAACCACAATATCAAAATCGCCAGTTTCTTTGTTTCGATTTTGAATACTGATGGTGCCCTTAGGTTTACCAAGAGAAACGGTCGTTTTAGTGCCACTTACACCAACCAAGCGGCCGTCATTTTGGACATAGTAGAGATGCACATTGTACTCGCCCTGCACATTATTGTGGTCGCTTATGCGCACCCGCTTCCGATAGGTGCCGTCAGCCTGACGTTCAGCAGTATACCATTTGATGTCATCTTGGCCGTTGGCCTCTGACCAAGTCGGCAGAGAGACAGTCTTAAGACCACCAGGGGATGAGATACCTGAAACCACAATATCGAAATCACCAGTTTCGCTGTTACGATTCTGAATGCTGATTTTGCCCTGTGGCTTGATGACAGATACATTGGTTGTAGTACCGCCGACACCGACTAATTGGCCGTCATTTTGAACATAGTAGAGATGGACATTGTACTTGCCAACTGAATCCTTATGTCTGCCAGAATCAACAGAAACTTTATAAGTACCATTGGCCTGCTGAGTAGCTGTATACCAGATAATATCGTCTTGACCATTATCTTCAGACCAAACCGGAACACTAACGACAGACACTCCATAAGGAGCAGAAACGTTTGAAATCACAACATCAAAGCTGCCGTTGACATTATTCTTATTCTGAATACTGATGTTACCCTTCAAAGGCTGCTTAGCAAGAGCAGACTGCTGGGTAAATCTCCCAGTGTAATCAACGCTATGGTCAAATACATGCTTGCCAGCTAACAGCTGAGCCTGAGCTGTAAACTGCCATGCTCCAGCACCACTATTGTATTTGAGAGATTTAGCTCCATCAAGATTTAAATTAGAAGACGGATACTGGGCTACCCAGAAGTTGCTATAGCCAAATTGCGATGTATTAACCGGTCCCTTGCTGCGAAGATTATTTTGATCCAGCCAGCTGGCGCTAGTATAATACATCAGGTTAGAATAACCCAGTCTGCGCATCTCATCCGCCCAAGCCTGGGTATGCTGGTTGATCCCATTTTGCATTTTGGGATCTTCCATGTCATTGACCATGACTGTGTTTTTAGGCAAACCTAGTCTATTAGCAAAGGCAACGTAATAACGAGCTTCTGCTCTCGCTTCTTCATCACTGGTATAGTGCGAGAAGGCATAGGTCGATACTTGTAAACCGGCTCCCTGCGCATTTCTCACTTGAGACTCGGCAAATGGATTAGTGTAATGGGTTCCTTCAGTTAGTTTGACAACGACACCGCCAACCCCTTGCTGGGCTAATTTACGATAGTCGTCTATGCTGATATGGCCATTGTGGCTGCTGACATCTACAAAGGAAGTGCCTTTTATCTCCGCTTGGGAATTCCCGCGGGCTGCCTGAGCCTTTGAACCAGCATTGTAAAATACAGTTTTTCCAGCATTATTAGCTTTTGGTGCTGATGCTACTGCAGGACTGGCCTTGGGCTCTGAGGCAGTAGCAGAATCTGCAACAGAAGAGCTTGCTTTTGCTGACTGATCAGCTACAGTTTCATTCTGATTAGAAGCATTTGCTTCTGACTGACTTTGCCCTTCTAGCCTATCAGGTGCTACCTGAGTTTCTACAGTGGCTGATTGAGCTGCTCCTCCAGACTCAACAGCTGTTCCTACAGCGTTCGTTACTTGCTCCTCTTGCTTAACAGCTTGAACTGACTGTTCTACAGTTGACACTGCTACAGTCGACTGATTAGACGTTTGTGATGCGGCCGCATTCACTGTCTGATTCTGGGAACTAACAGACCTTTCTGTTTTTAAAACTCCTGACTCAGCGACAGTATGTTCCTCGGCTTTTGCAACATTGGCAGTCGCTGCCAACAAAATAGCCGTACTCGCTAAATAAACTAATTCTTTCGATTTCAACTTTTCTCTCCAACTTTTAAAAAACTTGTCACCTTTGGGAGGACAAGTCTTTTTTCAACATTTTTTTATTTTACAAAATCAAGCAATGCCAAGAAGCTTTCAGCTTCAAGTGATGCACCACCAACAAGAGCACCGTCAACATCTGGACAAGCCATGTAAGACGCAACATTTTCAGGTTTTACAGAACCGCCGTACTGAACGCGAACCTTGTCCGCTACTTCTTGACCAAAGTCAGCTGCTACAACGTCACGAACTGCTTTACACATCTTTTGAGCGTCGTCTTGAGTTGCTGACTTACCAGTACCGATAGCCCAGATTGGCTCATAAGCGATAACCAATGATGCAACTTGCTCAGCTGTCAAGTCTTTCAAAGCAGCTGATACTTGGGCACCAACGAAATCTACAGCTTTACCAGCTTCGTAAGTTTCAAGCGATTCACCACAGCAGATGATTGGCACCAGACCATTGCGGAAGATAGCGTGCGCTTTTTTGTTGATGTCTTGGTCTGTTTCATGGAAATAATCGCGGCGTTCTGAGTGACCGATAACGATGTAGTCAACTCCAACTTCTGCAAGAACTTTAGGGCTGTTTTCACCAGTGAAGGCACCTGCATCTTCAAAGTAAGCATTTTGCGCTGCAACCTTAAGATTGCTTCCTTTAGCTGCTGCCAAAACAGTTGTCAAATCAAGTGCCGGAGCAGCGATACCAGCTTCTACCAAATCTGAAGAAGGAAGCTTAGCAGCAACCGCTTCTACAAAAGCCTTTGCTTCTTCAGGATTTTTGTTCATTTTCCAGTTACCAGCAATAAATGGTTTACGTGACATATTCACACACCTCTTCTATTTTATTTATAGTAACATTGTAACATAGTTGAATGAAATAATAAAGGTTATCCACAGAATTTCATCAAATTGAAACATCTTTATTTTAAGGGGATAAGATCTGTGGAAAATTCTTCTCATTATCATTTCCCACCCGCATCTTCAAGCCAGCTCTTTCTCCACCAGAGCACGCACCTCAAAATCACTTCTTGAGTCTGCTAGAAGAAAAAACAGAACCTAGTCTGAGACTAAGTTCTGTCGCTGTTATAAACTTCAAAGAAAATCACTGTTTCTTCTCTTGCTTGTAAAACTCTTTTAAGGCATCTTGCCAAGTCGGAATGACAAAGCCTGTAGCCTTAGCCTTGGTCAGGCTCATAGTTGAGTTGAAAGGTCGCTTAGCCTTGGCCGGGAATTTGCTGGAATCAACCGGCTGGACTTCCACATCTGTATCTTTGAGAATTTCCACTGCAAAGTCATACCAAGTGGTGTCCTCAGCCGCATCATTAGACAGATGGTAATAGCCAAATTCCTTTTGATTTTCAGCCAGATGAGTCATAAACTCAGTCAGCGTACGAGTCCAAGTCGGACGGCCATGCTGGTCATTGACTACAGTCAGAGTTTTGTACGTCTTAGCAAGATTTTGCATGGTAAAGACAAAGTTTTTACCGTAGTTACCAAAGACCCAGGCAGTACGGATAATATAGAAACGGCTGGAATATTTCTCAACCAGCTCCTCACCCATGCGCTTGGTACGGCCATACTCTGTCTGTGGATCAGGCCGGTCATCTACTTCCCACTCCTCACCGACTGGCTTTTGGCCGTCAAAGACATAGTCTGTTGAGATATAGACCAAGGTCGCTCCGTGAGCTTCTGCAGCTTTTGCCACATTTTCGGTCCCAGTCACATTGATGGCATAGTCCAGCTCTTTTCCTTCGTCCTCAGCAGCATCAACTGCTGTATAGGCAGCGCAGTGATAAACCAAGCTTGGTTTGACCTCCGCAAAGACATTGTCCACCACTTGGGTATTGGTAATATCCATTTCTGCCACATCAACAGCCACATACTCTTCATTACGCTCATCCAAAAGATAGCGAAGCTCTGTACCCAGCTGTCCATTCGCACCTGTAATTAAAATCATTTGTTTTTCCTTTCACATCATAAACATTCAATGAGTTTATTATAACAAAAAAAGCAGAAAAAATCTGCTATATTACTTACTCTTCTCTTTAATCACATAGATTGGGCGATTCTTAGTTTCCATGAAGATTTTGCCGATGTATTTGCCTAGGATACCGATAGTCAGCAGCTGGAAGCCGCCGATAAGGAGAATGACGGTCATAAGGGACGGCCAGCCCGATGTTGGGTCACCAAAAACCAAGGTACGGATAATAATCACCGCCATCAGGATGAAGGCTAAAATCCAAGACAGGATACCCCCTAAAAAAGCAATGTTGAGCGGCGCATCGGAGAAATTGACGATGCCTTCCAAAGAATAGTTGAATAGAGACCAGAAATTCCAAGAGGTCTTGCCAGCTACTCGTTCGACATTTTTGTATTCTAAGTACTCGGTATTGAAGCCAACCCAGGCAAAAATCCCCTTGGAGAAGCGATTATACTCTGAAACTTCCAGAATAGCTTCTACCATCTGGCGGCGCATCAGTCGGAAGTCACGCGCACCATCTACCATCTCTACCTGACTAATCTTGTTAATCAGCTTATAGAACAAATTGGCAAAAAAGCTTCGGATAGGCGGCTCTCCCTCGCGAGTAGTACGACGGGTACCAACACAGTCCAGCTCAGGATTCGAGTCCAGCAAAGCCTTCATCTCAATCAGGAGCTCGGGAGGATCCTGCAAGTCCACATCCATGACCGTCACAAATTCCCCACTCGCCTCTTGCAAACCAGCATAGAGAGCTGCTTCTTTTCCGAAATTGCGAGAAAAGGACAGATAGTGCACATCTGGACAGCGACTGCTGAGCTCACGTAAAACAGGCAAAGTCCGATCCGTCGATCCGTCATTGACAAAAATATATTCAAACTGGTCACGGATTTGATATTTGACCGCTTCCATGGCTTCATGAAACAGAGGAATAGACTCTTCTTCATTGAAACACGGAACAATCACCGAAATTGTCATTTTAATCTCCTACTATTTTTATATATTTCATCCTATTATAACAAAAAACTAGGCGAAATGCACTGCACCCTAAAAGTTAGATACAAAAAATCTAGCTTTTGGGGTGCGGCTTATTTCAAACCTAGTTTTATTCTTATTGCTTAGTCTAGAGACCTTGAAATTTAGATAGATTCCAAGGCGATTCTCAAATCCTCAATCAAGTCTTCCACATTTTCCAGACCGATAGAGAGACGAATTTGATTTGGTGTAATGCCTGCTGCCAGCTGATCTTCTGGCGACATCTGACCATGAGTCGTTGTAGCTGGATGGACGACCAGGGATTTAGCATCTGCTACATTTGCCAAGTCAGAGAAAATCTCCAAGCTGTCAATAACCTTACGAGCTTCTTTCTCCCCACCTTTGACATTAAAGGTGAAGATAGAGCCCACGCCTTTAGGGAAATATTTTTCTGCCAAAGCGTGGTAAGGACTGTCAGCAAGCTTGGGATAATTGACCTGCTCGACCTTGGGATGCCCTGCTAGGAAATCTACAATCTTCTCCGCATTGGACACATGGCGCTCTACGCGCAAAGAGAGAGTTTCCAACCCCTGCAAGAAGAGAAAGGCATTGAAGGGGGACATGGCAGCGCCTGTATCGCGCAAGAGCTGGGTCCGAACAGCAGTAACAAAGGCTGCTGCTCCGACATCGCGCGTATAACTGATATCATGATAGCTCGGGTCCGGATCAACAAACTGCGGAAACTTGCCAGAAGCTTCCCAGTCGAAACGACCGCTGTCCACAATCACACCGCCGATGCTGGTTCCATGACCGCCGATAAACTTGGTCGCAGAATGTACCGCAATGTCCACTCCGTGAGAAAAGACATTGATCAGATATGGTGTAGCAAAGGTATTGTCGGAAATCAGCGGAATTTTATGAGCATGAACCAGCTCTGCCAAAGCATCAAAGTCAGGAATATTAATCAAAGGATTGCCCAAGCTTTCAATCAGAACCAGCTTGGTATTGTCCTGAATAGCTGCTTCTACTTCAGCCAAGTTTTCGATATCCACAAAAGTCGTGGTAATGCCATAGCGAGGCAGGGTTTCCTTGAGCAGATTAAAGGTACCGCCGTAGATGGTGGAAGCTGCTACTACATGATCGCCAGCATGCGCCAAAGCTAAAATGGTATAGGTAAGGGCCGCCATACCAGAAGCTGTCGCTAGAGCTCCGACTCCACCCTCCAAAGCCGCAATCCGTTCCTCAAAAGCAGACAGGGTCGGATTGGTAATCCGAGTGTAGATATTGCCCGGCTTACGTAGGGCAAAAAGATCTTCTCCCTCCTGAGTATCGTCAAACACATAGGAAGTTGTCTGGTAAATAGGCAGAGCTCGCGACTTGGTTGTCGGATCAACTGTCTGTCCGGCATGAAGCTGCAGAGTTTCAAATTTAAATTCACGTGTCATAAGGTCACCTCACTATAGTTATGTGATAAGTCTACCACTAAACGCCCCGCTTGACTAATAGAATTTCCTTATCAAAAGAAATAAAGAGAAGCTATATCTTATAGCTTCTCAGATATAATCTCAAAAGTCGCCTGATTGCTGGGCCAGTACAACTGCGACGAAACTTTGTCTAAAGCTACCCACTGAGCTCCCACATGCTCATCAGAAATCTGGATTTCTTTCTGTTCTGTCAGAACTAGAAAGAGTTTTTTATGGATGGTCAGATTTTCATCAATCTTTACCGTAAAATCTCCAAGACTAGTCAGATTTGAACAAGCTAAGAGCAAGCCAGTCTCTTCTTTTATTTCACGAAGGCAGGCCTCTTCTGGACTCTCGCCGCTCTCAATCCCACCAGTAATAGGCTGCCAAAAGGAAACTTTCTCAGCTTCCACTTTCAAGAGCAAGATTTCTCGATCCTCTGGATGATAGATCCAGGCTTCAATCGACTGCCTCATCATGATTTTTTCTCAATCGGTGCTATGCTGGCCAGCACTTTCTTCAGACCGACTTCTGGGAAATTAATCTTGAGCTCTTGGCTATTGCCGTTGCCAGAGACTGCTAGAACTGTCCCATCGCCCCATTTCTTATGGTGGGCAATATCTCCAATAGCCCAAGCAACTTCTGGCTTAGATGGCTGGCTCTGACCGCTCTTTCCAAAAGGCAGACTGCCTGTAGAAATGGAACTTAGTGCTGCCTGACGCTTCCGTTCTTGCAGGGCCTGGGCCAGACTCATGCCTTGACCGAATTGACTGGTATCACTATTGGTATAACTAACCTTAAAGGAGCTATTTGACGGTCGAGCCAGTCCCTGATAGTCTAGCAAGTCTGAGCTGATTTCTCTCAAAAAGCGTGTAGGATGATTATAGTTGGTTTTACCATAAAGCATACGGGAATTGGCATTGGTCAGATAGAGAATCTTCTCTGCTCGGGTGATACCGACATAGGCCAGACGCCGCTCCTCTTCCAACTCATCTTCATCTTCAGATGCCCGGCTAAGAGGAAAGACATTTTCCTCCATTCCAACCAGAAAGACGACCGGAAATTCCAATCCCTTGGCTGCGTGGAGGGTCATCAAAGTCACTTCAGAACTCTCCGTATCTCCGTCATCTGTGTCTGCAATCAAGGCTAAGTCATTGAGAAAACGGCTGAGCTTATCAAGACCAGACTCATCAGTAGGATTGTCTGGACTTTCGTCAAAATTCTTGGTTACAGACAGGAATTCTTCGATATTTTCAATCCGTGCTTTGCTTTCCAAGGTTGCCTGCGCAGCCAAGGATGCAGTATAGCCTGTCTTTTCTAAAACGGCTTCTACCAGCTCCGTCACTGTAAAGTCGTACAAGCGCTCCCGCAAATCCAGAAGCATATTAGCAAAATCATAGACTGCCTGAGCCGCCTTACCCTTGACTGGCGAAAGCAGGATATTGGCTGACGCATTCAGTAAAGAGATTTCCTGACTGGACGCAAAATTCCGAATTTTCTCCACCGTTCCTGGTCCGACACCACGCTTGGGCTCATTGACCACGCGCTCATAGCTGATATTATCGCTAGGGTTGGCGATGAGATTGAGATAAGAAATAACATCTCGGATTTCCTTGCGGCTGTAGAACTTGGTACCACCGACCATGGTATAGGGAATATTGGATTTGAGCAGGGCTTCCTCCACCGTCCGTGACTGGGCATTGGTCCGGTAAAGAACTGCAAAATCCTTATGACTGTATCCTTCTCGACTCAGCTGATCAATAGTCCGGGCGACAAAGAGAGCCTCGTCCTGCTCGTCATTAGCCCGATAGTAGACAATTTCCTCACCGTCTTCGTTTTGAGTCCAGAGATTTTTAGGACGGCGGTTGCGGTTGTTTCGGATGACTTCATTAGCTGCCTGAAGGATGGTTTTGGTGGAACGATAATTTTCCTCCAGCAGGACTACCTTAGCTTCTGGATAATCCTTTTCAAAGTCCAGGATATTCTGCATATCGGCTCCCCTCCAGCCATAGATAGACTGGTCAGCGTCTCCGACCACGCAGATATTCTTAAAGCGGGAAGCCAAGAGCTTGACCAGCTGATACTGGGCATGATTAGTATCCTGATACTCGTCCACATGGATATACTGGTAACGTTGCTGGTAGTAGGTCAGAACGTCAGGATTTTGGTCAAAAAGCCGCAGGGTCAGCATGATTAAATCATCAAAGTCCATGGCCTCAGACTGGCGCAATTCCTTTTGATAGGCTGTGTAACACTTGGCCACAATCTCTGTATACATATCACCAGCTAGATTCGCATAGGCCACCTCATCAATCAGGTCGTTCTTAGCATTGGAAATGGTCCCCAGAATGGCACGCTCATTCCACTTTTTAGGATCCAGATTGAGATTTTTGAGAATCCGTTTCATCAGAGTCCGTTGTTCGCCCGGATCAACGATGGTGAAGTTGCGGTTGTAGCCAATATGGTCTGCCTCTCGTCGCAGGATGCGCACACACATGGAGTGGAAGGTGGCAATTAAGCAGTCTTGGGCCTCCGTTTTAAGTTTTTCAGCCCGTTCTCTCATCTCCCTCGCCGCCTTATTGGTAAAGGTAATAGCTAAGATATTCCAAGGATTGACCATCTTCTCATCAATCAAATAGGCAATGCGGTGGGTCAGGACACGGGTCTTACCCGATCCAGCTCCCGCCATAATCAGCAAAGGCCCTTCTGTTGTCTGAACCGCCTCAGCCTGACGGTCATTCATACCGTTTAATAAAGGATGCATGTTTCTTCCTCTTTCAAAGTCAATGCTACTATTATAACAAAAATCCTGATGAAGCTAAACCAGAAAGAAGAGGAATTTCTGATTTTAGATTAGATTTTAGGCAAAGCCATTTAAGCCCCCTAAGCCCGATAGAAATTGAAAATCAACTCTATTTTTGCTATAATATGCCCATATGAGACTTAGAATATCTTTCCAGAGATGACTTTTTCACAAGTCTCTTTTCCATTCTGCTGCCCCACATAGAAAGAAAGGCTGTCATGAAAAATCCTAGTAACAATCTGAAGCTAGCGGAGAGAGGAGCCATCCTGTCCATCGCTACCTATCTGATTCTCTCAGCGGTCAAGATTATCGCAGGCTCGACCCTCCAGTCCTCCAGTCTGACGGCCGATGGCTTTAACAACGTCTCTGATATCGTGGCTAATATCGCCGTTTTAATTGGCCTGCGTATGGCTAGAAAACCAGCCGACCGTGACCATCGCTTCGGCCATTGGAAGATAGAAGATTTGGCCAGTCTCATCACATCTTTTATCATGTTTTTCGTTGGATTGGATGTCCTGATTGAGACCATTCAGAAAATCATCTCCAACCAAGAAACCAAGCTTGACCCTGTTGGTGCCGTGGTCGGAATCCTCTCGGCTATCATTATGTTGGGTGTTTATTTTTACAATAAAACACTGGCTAAAAAAGCTCACTCCAAGGCTCTGGATGCTGCAGCCAAGGATAACTTGTCAGACGCTGTCACTTCTATCGGCACTTCAGTTGCTATCATTGCCAGCGCCTTTAACTTTCCAATAGTTGATAAGCTGGCAGCCATTGTCATTACCTTCTTCATTCTCAAGACGGCCTATGATATCTTTATGGAATCTTCCTTCAGCCTGTCCGACGGATTTGATGAAAGCCTGCTCCAAGACTATAAGCAAGCCATCCTAGAAATTCCTAAAATCACTCAGGTCAAATCCCAGCGGGGCCGGACCTATGGCAGTAATATCTATCTGGATATTATCTTGGAAATGAATCCCGATTTGTCTGTTTTTGAGAGCCATGAGATTGCTGATCAAGTTGAAGAGATGTTAATGGAACGCTTCGGGGTCTTTGACATTGACATTCATATCGAGCCCGCTCCCATTCCTGAAGATGAGAGATTGGAAAATCTTTACCCAAACCTACTCATGCGTGAGCAGCTCGTTGAGCAAGGCAGCCAACTGGATACACTTCTGTCAGCAGAATTTCTCTATATTTCCCAAGATGGCCGACAGCTGAACAAGGCTGAGTTTCAGACAGAAAGAGCCTCAAAAACACCTATCAAAAACTTTGAACTGCTCTCTGTCAGCCAGAAAACCAAGCTCATCCGCTATGAAATGGACGGTGTTATCCATACCAGCCTCTGGCGCCGCCACGAAGTATGGCAAAATATCTTTCACCAAGAGACACGAAAAAACAACTAGACAGGCTGTCTAGTTGTTTTTTTTTGTAAACAGTAATTTTCTTTCTAAAAAGATTTTTTTTAAAAACAAAGCAACTGTGGGTTACTTCGTTTCGATAAATCCGAATTTACTCAGCGGTGAGAGTCGGAACTCCACCACTCCCTTGATTTGACTGGCTTTGATGAGCCCAAATTCTCGGCTATCCTTGGTATTTTCACGTCGGTCATTAAGGATCAGATAAGAATCTTTAGTAATTTTATCAGACTTTGAGTCTTTTAAATCCATAATAGAGAAATCATGAGTGTAGTAACCAGAACTTCCTGCTGAAGCTAGATATTTCTCGCGCATTTTCTCAATATATTCTTCTGACATGACCTGGCCGTTCAGGTAAAGAAGATCATCCATATAGGTTACCTGATCTTTTTCCTGGGCAATGACCCGGCCGACATAGTCTTTGCCGTCCACTTCATAGAGGACAAAGTCTCCACGCTTGATGTCCTGCTTTCTCGTCGCCAAGACCAAGTCATTCTTTGCCAAATAAGCATTACTGTCTTGCTCAGTCACTCGATAAGGCGTATAAATAAAAACTCTCAGCCCTATAATGATGGCTGCTAGAACTGAAAAAATAATGACATTTCTTAATAAATCTCTCTTTAACATCTGTCTCTCCCATCTCTTTTATACCATTATATCATTTTTAGACGAAATAGACAAAGGGACAATCTTATTTCAAAAATCAAAACGCTGACGTGTCCTCCTTCTCAAGCAAGATAATGGTCATCACTTTGACAAGAAAAAACCGATGATTTTTCAATCAACGGTTCTTTTTATTGTCTTAGATTAACGTACTGTACGGATACGCATTGTGTTGGTACGAACTGCTTCACCAAGCGGCACACCAGCAACGATAACGATATCATCGCCAGATTCAACCAAGCCTTGCTCAACCGCAATCTTTTCAGCGATGTCAAACATATCATCTGTGTTAGATGGAGTGTTTGTAGTCACCGGAATCACACCCCAGTTCAGCATAAGACCGCGTTGAGTCAATTCGTCAAAAGTGATAGCCAAGATATCAGCATTTGGACGGTATTTAGAAATCAAGCGAGCTGTGTGACCTGTCTTAGTAAGGGTAACTACCAACTTGATATCCATTGAGTTTGTAGCATCTTTAACTGCTGAAGCCATAACTTCAGTCTTAGAGTTACGCTCAAAGTTATCAGTTGTCAAACGGCCATATTCGTTAAGAAGGGTTTGAGCATTCTTATCGATAGTAGCCATTGTTGTTACTGACTCAAGTGGGTATTTACCGTTTGCAGACTCACCTGAAAGCATAGTTGCGTCAGTTCCGTCGATAACAGCGTTAAATACGTCTGATACTTCTGAACGAGTTGCACGTGGTTTTTCTGTCATGGTTTCAAGCATGTTAGTTGCTGTGATAACCACTTTACCAGCTGCATTTACCTTAGTGATGATCATTTTTTGGTAAACTGGAACCATTTCGAATGGTACTTCGATACCCATGTCACCACGGGCAATCATGATACCATCAGCAGCTTCAATGATTTCGTCCAAGTTATCGATACCTTGTTGGTTTTCGATTTTCGCGAACAATTGAACATGGCCATTACCAGTTTCTTCACAGATTGCACGAACTTCGTTGACGTCTTTTGCAGTACGTACAAATGAAATCGCGATGAAGTTGATTCCTTGCTCAAGACCAAAGCGGATATCGTCATTGTCACGCTCAGCAAGCGCTGGGAAAGGAATCTTAGTGTTAGGAATGTTCACACCTTTTTGCTTAGCAATGATGCCGTCATTTTCAACTTCTACTTCAAATTCACGAGTAGCATCGTCTTTTGCGATAACACGAAGACCAAGTTTACCATCGTCAACCAATACTTGACGGCCAACTTCAACATCATCGTAGATGTCCAATCCACCAGCAACGTTCAAAGCAATTACTTCACGAGTAGATTTGATACCTTGCTTAGTAGCAACTCGGATTTTTTCACCAGTCTTGTATGAATACTCTTTTGCATCGCCTTCGAACAATTCTGTACGAATTTCTGGTCCTTTTGTATCAAGAAGGAAACCAACTTTTTGACCGGCAATTTCTTCTGCACGTTTAACAGTTGCCATGCGCTCTCCTTGCTCAGCATGGTCACCGTGTGAGAAGTTGAAACGGAATGTGTTTGCGCCAGCTTCAATCAACTTAGCAATGTTTTGAGCTGATGCTTCAACATCCAGCTTTTCTCCCCAATATCCGTCATCACCGAATTTTTTACCACCGCGGATTTCTACCGCAGGACCTAATGTTGCAACGATTTTTACACGTTTATTCATGATTGTATGAAACTCCTTCTTCTATTTGGCCTCTTGGCCTGAATAACAAATAATAATTAAATATTGATGCTGCGGTTCAAATCAGCCAAGTCCAGATCAGCCTTGTGCGGATTGTTGACGACAATCTTACCTTCAGCAGTCAAGCTAAAGAGTGCTCCTTCTTCAGCAGTTCCCAAAATTGGGCTTTCAACCATCTGCTCATTGCGGATTCCAACAGCAACTCCGCCGATACCTTCTTTAAGCAGTTTAACAGCATGTGCTCCCATACGAGATGCAAGAACACGGTCACGCGCAGTCGGTGAGCCTCCACGCTGGATATGTCCGAGCTCTGTGACACGCAAATCGCTCATATCTCCAGCTTCTTTCAGCTTTTCAGCAAATTCATCCGCTGACATGACACCCTCAGCCAAGACGATGATGTTGTGCTTCTTACCCTTGGCATAGCCACTCTTAATGCTTTCAACAACTTCTTCGATCTTGAAACCTTCTTCAGGAACGATGATTTCATCCGCACCAGATGCAATACCTGCCCAAAGAGCAATATCACCAGCATTACGTCCCATTACTTCGATAACGAAAGTACGGCGGTGACTGGATGAGGTATCCCGAATCTTGTCAATCGCATCCATAGCTGTAGTAACAGCTGTATCAAAACCGATAGTGAAGTCTGTTCCGACGATATCATTGTCAATGGTTCCTGGAACACCGACAGCTGGGAAGCCGTGCTCTGTCAAGCGCATCGCACCGTGGTAAGATCCATCTCCACCGATAACAACGACACCTTCAATGCCATGTTTTTTAAGCTGCTCAATCCCTTTCAGCTGCCCTTCAACTTGGGCAAACTCAGGGTAACGTGCAGAGTGAAGGAAAGTCCCACCGCGAGAAATAATGTCACCAACTGATGTCGCATCAAGTGGGTAAATCTCGCCAGCTACCATTCCAGCGTAACCATCATAAATACCGTAAACTTCCATTCCTTCGGAAATTGCTTTACGAACAACTGCACGGATAGCAGCATTCATACCAGGGGCATCACCACCACTAGTCAAAACAGCAATACGTTTCATTTCGCTTTTTGCTCCTTTTTCTTTTTAACATTCTTATAGATTATACCACAATCATCATGAAAATTCTCTTATTTTCCATATTTTTTAACGAAAAATCGTTTTCATAGTATAATTCTTCAATTCCTCTTGCAGCTGCTCCAATTTCTCCACTCGGAAATGAGGTGCAGATATGGTTCGCTTCTCATCTTCATAGCGCAGGACAACCGGAATATTGCCGGGGTATTTCTGCAAAATATGAGATATTTCTCGATCATGCTCATGTCCAGCCAGTTTTATCCAGAACCGTTCTGTAGTGACTTCTTCTATATCTGACAAGACCAACTGTAAGCGCCCATCCCGTTCCTGCACCTTGCCAGTCAAGTAGTAAATGCCCTTCTCCTTAATACGCTCGGCCAACTGACGATAGGTATCAGGGAAGAGGGTAACATCCAGTTTTTTCTTCGTATCTGAAACCTGCAAGAAAGCCATATTCTCGCCCTTTTTGGTCCGGATAGTCTTAATAGACTGGACTTCAGCCAGAATCCTAGCTCTGCTATTTTCCGTCAAATCACTAATCCAGCTAAAGGGCTGGTCCGCTTCTTTGGCCAGTTTAACCAAGGGGTGATCACTAAGCCCCACACCGATAATGCTCTGTTCCAGCTCAAACTTTTCGGCATCGCTGAAATCCTGAGCCTCTGTCCAAGAGTAGGTCGTATCCGCGAAGAGGCTGCCCAGCTCATCCGCAAATACAAATAGATTAGGCAGATTGGCTAGAATTTTTTGGCGGTTTTTCTCAAAACTGTCAAAGAGTCCCAGCTGAATCAGAGGAGTCAGCAGCGGAATCTTATGGTAATTCTGAGGCAGGCGCAGAATAAAGTCTTCTACCCCAGTAAAGGCAGCATTTTGTCGCTCTTCGATAATCCAGTAGGCCAAATCCCTAGGCAGGCCTTTGATATTTTTCAGACCCAAAAAAATCTTCTTATCCTGAAACTTATCATGGTAGGGAATATTGTTGATACTGAGCGGCGCTGTCTCAAAGTCAAAACTCAAGGCATCGGTGATATAGTCACTGCTTGAATAATTGAGCATGACATCAAAGAAAACATCTGGATAGTGAGCCTTGAAATAAGCCAGTTGAAAAGCCAGAGCTGAGTAGGCATAGGCGTGGCTGCGATTAAAGCCATAACCAGCAAACTTCTCCATAATAGCAAAGACTTCTTTGGCTTTGGATTCCGAGTGACCCAGCTTGAGAGCACCTGCAACAAAGTCCTCCTGCATGCGGTGCATTTCAGCAGCACTTTTCTTCCCCATGGCCCTTCGTAAAATATCGGCTTTCCCCAAACTAAAGCCACCAAAGCGCTGGGCTACCTGCATAACCTGCTCTTGGTAGAGCATGATACCGTAAGTCGGAGCTAGAATATCAGCCAAACTGTCATCAATCAACTCCACCTGCTCCAGTCCATGCTTTCTCTTGACAAAATTGTCGATATAATCGCTGGCTCCAGGACGGTTGAGAGAAGTTGTGGCCACTACTTCCTCAAAGCAAACTGGCTGAACCCGCTTAAGCAGGCTGATAGCGCCCGGCTGCTCAAACTGGAAAATCCCCTTGGTCTGTCCGGCTGCAAAGAGTTTCAGAGTTTCCACATCCTCCAAGTCAATCTCTGCAATCTTAATATCTACCTTATATTTTTCCAGGGTTGCTTCCTTCATCCGCTGGACAAAGGTTAGATTGCGCAAGCCCAAAAAGTCCATCTTGAGCAGGCCGTTGCTCTCCACACCGTGGGCATCATACTGAGTGATATACATGTCCTCACCGTATTTGAGCGGTATCTGGTCTGTCAGGTCATTGTCACTCATCACAACGCCGGCTGCGTGGATAGAAGTCTGACGGGGATGACCTTCGATTTTTTTAGCAATCTCAAAGGCCTTTTGATATTCCAGCTTACTATTGATAATCTGGCGAAAGGCCATATTTTTCTCATAAGCAGAAGCTAGACTATCGCCGAAGCGGATTTTCTTGGTGATATTGGTCAGTTCATACTCTGGCAGACCGAAGCGCTTGAAGACATCGCGAATGGCCTGCTTGGCTCCAAAGGTCGAGTAGGTCACAATCTGAGCCGCATGCATGCTGCCATAGCGGTCGCGAACATAGCGGATAAACTCCGGCCGGTAAACATCAGGAATATCAATATCAATATCGGGCATGGTATAGCGCTCTAGATTTAGAAAGCGCTCAAAGAGCAGGTTATTCTTGACTGGGTCAATCCCAGTAATCTCCAAGGCATAGGCCACCAGACTGCCAACAGCAGATCCTCGGCCCATGCCCATATAATAGCCCTGACTGCGACCAAAGCGCAGCAAATCCCAGACAATGAGAAAATAATCATCAAAGCCCATCTGATGAATGACAGCCAGCTCCTGGTCCAGTCGTTCCTGATAAAGTTTACCTGTTAGACCACGTTTTTTTAAGCCAGCTTCGGAGCGCTCCCTTAACTCTTCCACGGCTGGCCGCTCTCGATTAAAGCGTGGCAGTTTCAGCTCCCTATTGATATCATAGTGAACATGACGGACTAGCTTCTCAAGGTTAGCCAGACTCTCTGGGAAAGTTTCCTTAAAAGCTCCTGCCAGAGCAGCTGGAGTCATTAGAAACTCATGATTGGACAGGCTACCAATCTCTCGCAGACTGACATTCTCTCGAATGGCTTGGAGCATCTGCAGGGTTTCCAGATCTCCTGTGTCAAAATATCGGACGGTATGCAGAGGCAGGGTTGGTCGACTAAACTCCTGCTGGGGCGTTGCTGGAAAAACTCCAACATAAAAATCCAAACCCAAATCCAGATCTGCTACTCCGTCAAAAGCAGGAACAATCACAGCCAATCCCTTAAAGAGATGCTGGAAATCCTCCCAATTCTTTTGTCCCATCATCTTGAGAGTCGAGACTTTCATCAGATTGCGATAGCCCTGACTGTCTAAGGCCAGCAGACGGAGATGAAGTTCCTGCTCTGCCTTAATCAGACTCAGCTCCAATCCTAAAAGCGGCTGCAATCCCGCAGATTCGGCTTCCTCTAAGAAATGATAAGCCCCATAGAGATTGTCCACATCCATCATGCCCAGATGACTGTATCCTAACTCCTTGGCTTTCTGCACATATTTCTTTATCGGGATCAAGCTATCCATAAAACTGTAAACAGTCTTGGTATCAAGTTGTATTACCACATTATTCTCCTTGAACACGCTTTGCTTCTTCTTATAACTATTATACCGCAATTCACTGAATGAGGGAAATAGGAGTTTGACTGAACAGAAAGATTCCATTCACCCTTTCCGGCTTTCTTTGCCATTTTCCTAAGGAAAAGGTATAATAATTGTAAATTGAAGAAAATAAAGGAGATATGTATGAATCAGTATCCTCTGGTCTATCTTGACCATGTCCATAAAAATTATGGCGACGCACCTGCCCTGTATGATGTAAGCTTAAACATCCAGCCTGGCAGAATTATCGGACTTCTAGGTCCTAATGGCAGCGGCAAGACAACTATTATCAAGCTTATCAATGGTCTCTTGCAGCCGACCTCTGGCCATATTTATCTCAAAGGCGTCAAACCTTCTCCTGATACCAAAAGAATCGTTTCCTATCTACCAGATACGACTTATCTAAGCGACAGCTCCAAAGTAATCGAAGCTGTAAAATATTTTCAAGATTTTTATGATAATTTTGACAGCGCGAAAGCCATGCAGCTTCTAAAGGATCTTCATATCGATCCTCAAGCGCGCATCGGAAGCCTTTCAAAAGGAAACAAGGAAAAAATGCAGCTCATTCTGGTCATGAGCCGCCATGCGGAACTGTATATCCTAGACGAGCCTATCGGTGGTGTTGATCCGGCTGCTCGTGACTATATCCTGCAGACCATCATTCAAAACCGCACACCTCAGTCTTCTGTCATCATTTCCACCCACTTGATTGCGGATATCGAGCCAATCTTGGATGAAGTAATCCTGATTAACCAAGGTCAGATCTTTTTGCATGAAAATGCTAATCAGCTGCGTCAACAGTACAATCAATCCATTGATAATCTCTTCCGCAGCCAGTTTCGCTTTTATTAGGAGGTCTTCATTATATGTTTGGAAAACTGTTTAAATACGACTTTAAGTCTAATTACAAATGGTATTGTATCACCTTTGCCATTCTTCTCACTCTATCAGTCTTTATGGGAATCATAGCTGGCAGCATCCTAAGACCTGAGGCAATGAATCGCTATAGTGAACATCCATTGTCTATTAGTGGTGTTATTATCACTTTCTATCTACTATTTCTCTTGCTGTTTTCTGCATCTTGCGCAGTCTTTCTATCCAATACCATCATTATTATCCGTCGATTTTATAAAAATATCTTTGGGAGAGAAGGCTACCTGACTTGGACCTTGCCGGTCACCCCGCATCAGATTCTTCTGTCCAAGCTTCTTTCCGCATTTGTTTGGACCCTCTTGTGTATGCTGACTATGTTTATTAGTGGTTTAGTCATCTTTGGCATTGCTCTTCCCCTTGTAGGTTTTTCATTCAATGAGATTTTCAAATTTATTGGTGAAATACCAGATTTGTGGCTATGGATTGTCAAATACGGCTTCCTTAATCTCCTTCAAATCCTTTCTGGTATCCTCTTCTTTTACCTAGCAATCTCAGTCGGACAGCTTTTCAAGAAGAATCGGATTATGATGGCTGTGCTCTTCGGATTTTTAATTTGGACTGTTCTGGCAGTCCTGTCACTCTTATTACCTAGTTCTTTTGATTCATATGGACTACTTAGTTTATATGATTATAGTTACTCCTCTTCGGAATTTGAACAGATGCTAGATGGTTTCATTATTATCCGAATCGTCTTTGAACTCGTCAAAATTTTCGGTTTCTATTTTACAATCTATGCCATCGTAAAAAACAAACTAAATCTGCAATAAGCAAAACAAGGTTGAAACAAAACGTTTCAACCTTGTTTATTTTTACTTCAGAATAATGGCTGCCACGATGGGGCTGACCAGAACGTACATGAGGCCGGTCACGCCAATCGCAAGTCCTGCCATAGCTCCTGCGACCTGGCCGTATTTAAAGGCGGTTCCCGTTCCTACCGCATGGCCGGTTCCCCCTAAAGCTAGACCAATAGCTACCGGGTCTGTGATTTTTAAAAGCTTAAGAAGCGTTGGTCCTAAGACACTGGTCAGAATGCCCGTCGCAACCACCACCACTAATGTCACTGTAGCAAGACCTTGCAGCTTGTCTGTGATACCGACAGCCATGGCCGTTGTGACAGATTTCGGAAAAAGAGAAACAGCCAGAAAGAAATCCATGCCGAAAAACTTAGCCAGCAGAGCCGTAAAGCTGGTATTGACTACAACCGCCGCAAAGGTCCCAATCAAAATACTGCGCGCATGGTGCTTCATCAAATGAAAAGTCTTGTAAAGCGGAATCCCCAAAGCAACCGTAGATGGCACAATTAGGTTGTTTAAATAGGAGCCGCCGACATAGTAATCCTTGTAGGAAATACCGGTTAATTTCAAAAAAGCAATAACCAAAACTGCTGCAATCAGCAAAGGAGTTGTCAAGGGATGAGGAAATCTCCGAAAAATCAATAGGCCGAACAGATAGGCCAAGATAGACAAGGCAAGGCCAAAGAGAGGGTTGCTCCATAAATCAGACATTGCTGGCGTCTCCTTCCTCATAATCTCCTTCGAAACGAGTCTTAATCAGCTGCACCACAACTGCAATCACGCAGACATTAAGCACAATTGCTCCTAAAACAATCAAAATAATCGGCAGTAGATAAGGCGCGATGACCTGAAATTTATCCATGATACCAACTGCTGGAGGCAGAAAAAGAATGGTCATATTTGCCAAAAGAAAATTGCCAACCATGCTGATATGACGCAGGCGCAGAAGCTTGAACTGCAGCGCCAAAAACAGCAAGACTAAACCAATGATACTGCCCGGAACAGGCAGATGGAAAACACTTGAAATCCCTTCTCCAACGAGGGAAATCATAAAAATAATCATCAACTGAACGTATAATTTCATACCAAACCTCCATCACTTGTATATCCAGTTTACTCCTTTTCAGAAAAATATCAAGGTTCATTCAGAAATTAAAACCTTTACATCCAAAATTTGCTTATAAAAATTCCCTCTATTGTCTGCAATAGAGGGTCTTTCTTATTTAGCAGTCGTCTGAGTAACTTCCTAAACAGATGCTAGAGGGATTGAATCATAAAGAAAATCATGAGCACAATCAGGGAAAGGCTTGCTAAAAGAACTAGGATTTTCTTTGCGAGGTGGGTTTCCCAGTAGCCTGACTTGCCAATCGATGTATTAGTTTCTCTATAAAATTGCTGGTTTTCTCTGGGAAGCAGACTAACCAGCAAAATCAAGACAAGGGCTGCTACAATGGTAAGTGTAATCAATATTGTTTGCATTTTATTTCCTCAAGGCTCCAATCAATGTAAAAACCAAGCCAATCAAGATCATCAAGCCCAAGGCAATGACAAAAACCTTGTTGAGATTTTCTCCCAAGCTAGCCTTTTCTTTCTTGGGCTTGCCATGCTTAAGCTCATCTAACCGTCCCTCAATATCCTTATGAAATAAATCTTTTTTAGCCATGCTGACCTCCTAATACGCTTTGGAGAGCCTCCTGATAAAGACTGACGGGCACATCGTTGGCATGTCGACCTTGAGCTTGCAAGGCTGACCGCATCTGCTCGACACCAGATAAGGCTTCTTCCAAAGTTGATGCCAGTTGAGCTGGCTGGCTGCTGTCAAAAATATGCTGCTGGACAATGTAGTGCCTGTCATGCAGGGTCTGCTCAAAGCCTAGGATCAAGAGATTATTCTCAAAAGCCTTGCGCACTGCCTGCAGAACCTGTCCGCCGTGATTGATATCCAGATAGATGTCTGATTCCAAGTAGAGCTGCTCAATTTGCTTGAGACTGGCATTTTGATAAAGAACAACATTCTTGTAGGACAGCATAGACAAGAGCTTGGGCGACATTTCCGTGAGAGCTGCAATGCGAAAAACTATCTGCGGCAAGGCCTGAACCAAGGTCTCTAAGCCTTCAATCTGATCCGAATGAGTCAAGATTAAAGCATCTTTTCGTAGGTAGTTGTCCCGCTTGAAGTCATAATGATAGCCCAGATGCAGGAACTTCTGCTGCTGGTCAGCTGCAGCCAAACTCTTGGCCTTTTCATAGGTTGCCAAATCTGGAATGACAATGGTCTGCGCCCGCAGCTGACTATTTCCCAGAATCAGCTGCATATTGCCGGGCAGCTCGTCATACAGGGGCTCCTGCCAAAAGAGAATGTCCTGTCCAGCTCGACCCGTCAAGCTGTGAGAAACTAGGAAAGAATAGGCCAGCGAATTAAAGAGAATGTGATCCAAGTCAAAGTCTAGCCGTTCCAAGAAGAAACGGATAAAATCCACTCGGCTTTTAAAAATTCGCAAGGGCTCTTGGTCCAGAGTCAGGATGATGTCACCGGTGGCATGATTTTCCACGATACGCTCCTGGCCATCAGTGCTGTAGTAGGTCGTGTTGAAGGCTTCCTGACCTGATTTATAGGCTGTTTTTGCAAAGCAGCGGCCTTGCTTATTATAGCGCTCACTCAGTCGCAGCTGGCCTTTTTTATCAAGCCAATCCACCTGCTTGACCAGCCGGCCCTTGGCCTGACTGGCATAGTGAATCCGTGCCCTTTCTTCCCCCATGTCACTGACACGCGCCGACTGATGGTCGCCTGTAATTTCCCAGAAAGGCGGCACTGGCACTTGATTGAAAAAGAGTGGGTGGTCTACTCCCTCTTCATCCCCTAGAAAATATGTATAGGGAGATATCATGTCGTCAGGCAGAAAGCCATTTGCCTCAATGACAATGGTCGGACAGTCATAGCCAGCTGCAAGGAGGGAATCATGCAGATCCTGGGTTTCCTGATTGTAATAATCAAAGAGCTGAATCATCTCTGACCTCCTTTAAAAGCTGGGACCAAGCCGCTTCAACCCGGTTGGTCAAATAATTCTCAGCCACTTGATAAGAGTGTTGGCTCATCTCCTGCTGGCGTCCTTGGCTAAAGAGAGCTACTATTTTCTCCACAAAAGCAGCAATAATCTGATCCTCGACCTGATTGGAACTGACTGGCAGCAGATAGCCATTTTTACCATCATCAATAAAAGTCTGATTGCCATAGCGGACATCAAAGCCGATGAGGGGCAGACCTGATCCGACCGCTTCCATGAGAGTCAAACCAAAGCCTTCACTGGTTGAAGCTGTCAGATAAAGCTCATAGCCTGCATAAATCTGGCTCAAATCCGCATGCCCTTTAAGCCGAATGTAGTCCTGAGCTCCTGCTTCCTCAATCCTGCGGCGCAGCTTCTCCTCTTCGCCCCCCTTACCGTAAATATCCAGAGTCAGTTCAGGCAGCTGGGCTTGTGCTTGGACAGTCGCTGCCACTAGCCAATCGATATGCTTTTCCGTAGCGAGACGCGAAGCCGTAATCATGGAGAAAGGCTTGCGAGGATCTTTGGGATAAGTCAGCTGGTCCAGACTTCCCACCGGTATGGTGACAATTTTGGGCTGCTTGTTCGAGTAATGCTGGAACTGCTGCTCTAGAATCGTTTTCTGAGCCTCTGTTGCCACGATGAAAAAGTCCACCTTGTCAGCATTAGTAAACTGGTAGTCATAAAAATTATTCCAGAGAATGTAGTCGTCACTGCTGGCATTTTCACTAAAATGCTCCGCATGGACCACTACTCCCAGCTTAGCCTTCTGACTCTCCTCAAAGACAACCTGACCAATCCCTGTCTCCCTATCCAAGATGACCACATCATCTGCCTGAAGCTGCAAACATTGGAGAAAATAGCGGACCAGCTCAGCCTTGGAATAGAAAATCCGATCTGGAAAGCGATAGAGCTCTTCCTGACCATCCTCTATCAGCATGTCATAGGCCACACTGCCGTCTTCATGGTAGAAACGGCGCTGGTAGAGGGTTGCAGCATCATTGTGGGGTGCGAAGTATTCACTGGCATAGCGGACATAGGAGAAATAATCCTTGCGAATCAATCTCCCCCGCGAGACATACTCCACATGCTCCACAAAGTCCTGGTCTTCCTGCCGCAGATAGCAAGTGATAAACTGATCATCCTGCGGATAGAAATAACGGACAATCTTGCCCTCTCTCTCCGAGCGCTCCGGCTGACCTGCGACTTGAGCCAGCACCTGGTCCAGCGTCACCGTCGTCGGTGCAATCTTGATATCAGTAAAATAGTTATAAAGCCAGATAACTTCCTCATCCAGAAAACCAATATTTTCCGTCAGATGCTGGATATTATCCGCTAAAATCATATCCATAAAGATAAACTTAGCCGGCTGCTGGATCCTGCGCAGAAGCTGAGCCCGATAAGCTTGGGCGTATTCTACACCGCTGCTGGCCCAACCGATGCCTAAGTTGATGTTATATACTGTCATATTCTCCTCGTCTTACGGGAAGTACATGATGACTTCTCCTTTAGGGTTGAGTGCTAATTCACTCATCAAAAGATTCTTGACAATCTGCTGTTTCATGCGCTCCTTCATATATTCAAAGCCATCGTAAGCCTCTTGGTAGTATTCTACCAGAGGATTTTTCATAGAGAAATGCTGACCGCTCAAGGCTGTCTTGAGCTGCTGCAGATAGTCTACCTGCTCGACCCAGTTCTCATCAATAGCCTTGAGAACGGACACCCGCTGAAAATGGGTAAAGAGCTTGTCAGACTTGAGATAGGCTTTCTTTGCCTGCAATTCCTGCTCGGCAATATCCTGCAAGAGCTCTGCAATTTTCTCTGGCGAATAAATATCGAAATCATAAGGAATACGCTCAGCATGATAGCTGAAATGGTCTAAGATAAAGCGATAGAGGTCAGCCCGTGTCGCATAGGACTGCTCATAGGCTGCCTGATGGATGACCTGACTAAGGACACGGTTGATTTCCTCGTCAATCCGCTCTTCGGCTTGAATCAGACGGTTGCGCTCAGCATAGGTAATCTCCCGCTGAATCTTCATACACTGGGCATATTCCAGCGTCATCCGACGGGACATCTTGGCGCTGCTCTCGCTGGCTCTCTGTGCCTTGGCTACTAAGTGTCTAAAGCGGCGCTGCCCCAGCTGGACTGGATGCTGCTGAACTTCTTCAGTAGAGTAGTCCTTATAGAACTTCTTGAGCCAGTCTGGCCCCCACTTCCTGAGCAGGTCATCCTCTAGCGAGATGAAGAACTTACTAATCCCAGGATCACCTTGGCGGCCGGAACGGCCACGAATCTGTAGGTCAATCCGCTGGTTCTCCATCCGTTCAGTACCAATCACCACGAGACCGCCCAAATCTGCGACACCTGGTCCCAGCTTTATATCCGTACCGCGGCCGGCCATGGATGTAGCTACCGTCACCGCACCTTTCTGCCCAGACTCAGCGATGATCTGCGCCTCACGGGCCGCATTGTTGGCATTGAGCAAATTGTGGGCGATGCCTTCTCTCAGCAGTAGGGAAGAGTAAATCTCTGACATCTCAACTGAGCCAGTAAAAATCAAGAGCGGATTGCCTTGGGCATGGTAGTGCTTGACCTCGTCCAGAGAAGCAAAGACTTTTTCTGGCAGGGTCTGGTAAAGCTGGTCTGGCAAATCCTGTCTAATAACTGGCTGGTTGGTCGGGATCTTGATGACAGACATGGAGTAAGTCTCCATAAACTCGCTCTCCACCACCTTGCCGGTTCCAGTCATACCAGAGATTTTCCGGAAGAGCCGGAAAAGATTCTGATAGGTAATGGAAGCCATGGCCCGCGTTTCCTCCGTCAGCTTGACATGCTCCTTGGCCTCAATAGCCTGGTGCTGGCCTCCCTGAAGCCGAGTCATTTCCAGCAGACGGCCGGTTGAGCGATCCAGAAGCACAACTTCTGCCTCTTTGTCACCCTGACGAACAACATAGTCCTTGTCCTTCTTGTAGAGCTTGTGAGCCCGCAAGGCTAGATTGAGGTGGCGGACCAACTCTTGATTTTCCTTGGAGAAAAGATGCTCCAAGTCAAGGAAAGACTCCGCCGCCAGAATACCTTTGGATGTCAGCCAGACTTCATTTTTCTCGTCATCGTAGTGATAATCCTCTTCTTCTTTCAGGGTAGTAATGAAAGTATCCAAAATGGCATAGAAGTTAGACTGAACCCGAGGGGCACCAGAGATAACCAGAGGCGTCTGTGCGCTGTCCAAAAGGATGGAGTCAATCTCGTCTATGATGACATAGTTGAAAGGACTAAGGTATTGACTATCCTTATTCTCTGCTAGATTTTCAATCAGATAGTCAAAGCCCAAGGCACTATTGGTCGTATAGACAATATCTGCCTGATAAATCAGCCGCTTCTGCTTGGGAGTCAAATTTTCAGTCTCATCAGCTACCACCGCTGCCTCAATAGTCAACCCCAGAAAACGATAGACCTGCCCCATTTCCTGAGCGTCCCTCAGAGCCAGATAGGTATTGGTGGTCACCAGCATAGCTCCTTGACCAGATAAGGCATTAAGATAGAGCGGCATGGTAGCCGTCAGAGTCTTGCCCTCCCCTGTAGCCATCTCAGCGACATTGCCCTCATGGAGAACAATCGCCCCCATGACCTGCACATCGTAGGGAAACATGCCCAGCACCCGCTTGTCCGCTTCCCGCACCACAGCATAAGCCTCCGGCAGTAAGTCGTCTAAAGTCTCACCTGCGGTCAGTCTCTTCTTAAATTCCTGAGTTTTCTTTCGCAGCTCAGCATCTGACAAGCCAGCCATTTCTGACTCAAAGCTTTTGACTTTGGCTAAGATTTTCTTTAAGCGCTGAATTTGAAAATGATTTTTAATCATCAGACTCCTCTATGATTTGGTCAATGTTTAGGCAATGAAACTCTAAGGACTCAACTCCTGCACTCAGCAGCTGAACCTTATAGCTATAGGCTTCCTTTGGGTAGGTAAAGATCATACTCTCCGAGCGCTCCACTTGATTGCTGATTTCTTTCTCATAGCGGTCAAAGAAGATGATTTTCAGAAAGACGCTGGATTCAGGATAGGTGGTCATATCTCTAGACAGACAATAGCGAGCTCCCTTTTTGAGCAAGGGGAGAGCAGGCACCTGCCGGTCTCGCTGATAGTTCCATTTGGAAGACCATTCATGGATGGTCTGGCCGGAGGCCATCAGTTTATTTTCAAAAAATATATGTGAAGGGGAATGAATGATAAGGGTAGTGCCATAAAGATAGGTAAAATCAATCATAGTACTAGCCGCTGAAACCCCTCTCAGCTCTCCCCAGTATATACCCTTTCTTTTTTGAATGTTCATTTCTTTCTCCCAAATTCTTTTTCCAATATCATTCGATAGTAATTCATGAACCAAGATATGGCTATAGTGGAGTCATCATTATGGCGGCCAGGGACACCTCTGCTAATCAGCTTGGCCTCAGTCAGATGAAGAGCTGCCACCAGGTCCTCATAGGCCGTCGGATCATAGTCCTCTTCTTTCATATAGGCGATACCAAAGGTCGTCCGGCTGAAATCAGCCTTCTCAAACTTACGCCAGTAGCGTTGATTCAACTCCTCTACATGCTCCTTATCTTTGCCACCCGTGTGACGGTGAAGGACATCTAGAGCCGTCGGAAAGACCTTGGGCAGGCGTAAACGACCACGTTGGGCAATAGTCCCTAAATTTCCCAAGGGCTTGGACAAAACGATGGCTCGCGGACGAAACTCTGATCCGTAATAAACCGCACCGTAGGTTCCCATAGACATGCCCGATAGGATCAAATCACGCTCGGTAAAGCCCAGAAAATCTAAATGCTCTTGGATAATCTTATGAATACTGCTCTCCAGCTCCTGACTGCCCAGATAAAACATACCGCCATCCACGCGCGGATCTGAAAACAAGAGAAAAGGACAGCCCAGACTCCGCATCATCCCAAAGCCCTCGAAGCCTTCCGCCCGACGGTAACCAGAAAAATAAACAGCCAAAGGCGGCTTCAAATCACCCGGATAAAAGAAATAATTAATCTCCTGACGGTGGCTATCGCGAAAAATCTTTCCACCCAGAACATACTTACCAAACTCAAAGCGGGTCAGACGCTGATGCAGAGCGCCGACCTGAATCCGTCCCTCGCCTCTAGCCTCCAGACTGACGCCCAGATAGGAAGTAAAGTCATTGTCCAGAACCATGGATTCCCGCATATCCTCTTCTGCGAAAACAGTCTCGCGAGCAATGTCCGCAGTCGAGCCTTCTTGGATATTATAGAGACGCAACCGCAGCTCACAGCTGCCGGACTTTTCATACTCAAGCCAGAGCTCAACTGGATTGGAGGCATTGGCCACGACATTGTATTTCCAAGAGAGGACAGGCTGAAAGTCCTGACCAAAGTCACCTTCCAGCTCTAGATTTTCATATCCATTGTAGCAAATCTTGCCCCGAAAGCCGGGACTGACCACCATATCGAGCGGTGTCATCTTATCGCCATACTGACCGGAAAAGAGAGCCTTGGACAGCTTGCGGACCAGGTCAGCTCGATCACCCATATCCGTTGGCTGAGCGCAGTGACGCTTGAGGAAATATTCAATATCCGCTTCCTGGGTTTCCTGTTCTTTGTCATAGAAAACCGTATGGGGGACAATCCTGTCTTCAATCATAAATAAATCCGGAATCAGACGCAGGTCATCAACCAAAATCGCATCGAACTTGGCAATCTTATCCATTTCCATGACCTTTTTAAGAGCCAGACTGGAATTTGGAAAGAAATAATACCAAGCCATATTGTCTGGAATGGCAAGCTCCTTGCTCCAGTCGCTTGAGCCAATCTGTAAGATTTTCAGCTTATTTTGCATTCTCAGCCTCCTTGAGCCACTGCTCCCACCGGCCAATCAGCTCCAGACCAGTATTATGATGGATTTTTTCAATAGAATAAATCAGGGCCTGGTTCCAATTTTTCAAACCTTCCAAGTAATAATCTGCAGCAGTCGGAAGATCAGAGATAGAATCCAAGATATAGCCATTTTGCAGATGGGTCACATAGTCCGAGCCCACCAGATTGATCTGCGGAATCCCAGCAGAAATCCCAGCAATCTGTGTATAGAGATTGGGCTGCTCACTTAGGTCAATGATTAACCGCGTATCGTCCAGCTCTTGAATCAAGCTGAGCTCGTCCGTGATATTCTTAATGGTGAAGCGGAGGTCCTGCTCCTGATTTTCCAGCAGGGCATTCTCAGCCTGCTCACTGCGACGGTAGTTCTTGACAAATTCATACCGATTCAGATATTCATCAATAACCTCCTGCACCTTGGTCTCCACCTTTTGGATTCCTTCCTGCCAAGCATTATAAACACCGATAGTCAGCTCTGTATCCGGATGCTTGGCCACATAGTGGAGAACCTTGAAGATGGCATAGTCATTAAGCCCTTCTTCCAGATTAATCTGATAAAAAATCTTGGATTCACGGCGGCGTTGGCTCTTGCCCAGCTGCAGACGGGTATCAAAAGGCGACAGGTAATGCACCTTCTGAGCCTGCCTAGGCAGGTAGCGCTGGATAGCCTTCTTGAAATCCATACGATCAGTCAAGACTAAATCTGCCTGCTGCAAATCTGCTTCTAGAGCTGACCAATCCACTGTATGATTGCGCTCGTGGAAAAAGCTGAGAATGATTTGAACATTCTTGGGCAATAAGCGCAAAATGGCTTGAGTGTATAAGGGATGCGTTGCTAGGACAAACCGGCTGTCCTCTCCTGCATTGCGCTCGATATAGTGTCCCAATTTCTCCAAGATTAAGTCCGGCATCCGCTCATACTCCAGCTTATCAAAGTCCAGTAAGTAAGCAGGGTTGACCTCTACCCGACTGTCGTCAGGCTTGAGATGCTCACGAATCCGCCAATCACCATCCGGCTGCAGGTAGTCCTGATAAAGGGGCTGCCCCTCTTCATAATAGGTGATACTGGAGACAAAGCCCCGATCATCAAAGATATAAAATTTCTCCAGCTGGTCATCCTTGAAAAACTTGATGAAGCTGACAAAGCCTTCTACTCCAAACTCGACATGGGCATAGAGCTGTTCCTGCCTGCGAACCATGATTAGAAAGGGCGTATAGACAAACTCGCAGTCTGGTTCCCAGTCCAGATCCTTGATTTGCAAGACCTGCATTTCTTTAGACTGGATTCCCTGAATCTCATCAAAGACCGAGTAATAGTCCGTCTCAAAAATATCCTGCCGATGCAAGAGATAGCGGGCATGTGGCATATAGGCTGGCAAAAGCAGCTGGACTGGCAGATTTTCACTTTGGAAAATCCGAATCTGATGAATCGAGTCATCAAACTCCAGTCGCTGCATGGAGCGATACCAAGGGACAATATCCCGGTGCCAAACCCGATCCCCACTGCCACTCCATGAAGGAATAAAGTAATACATAGTTTCTCCTACAACAATGAACGATAACGGTCATTAAGCGTCAAGGCATCCACCTCGTCCTTAATAGAAAAGACCATCCCGATAAAAATCATAAAAATCCCCGGAATCATGCTGAGCCGCAGATAGCGAATGTCCAGAAGCACCACCAACATAGGCAGGCCAGAAATCAGGATAAGATAGAAAGCCCCCACTAGAGCAAAATAGGTCACCAAACCATTGATATACCGGCGGGTTGCTGCTCCGGGATAAACATTTTCAATATACTCTCCACTCTTTTGCATCCGCTCAGCAATCTGGTCGCCACTGATATTGATAAAGGCGAAGGCCAGTGCCAGGATGAAAATAGTCAGCAGATAGAGGATAAACCAAGCTGGACTTCCCATAGACAGCGCTTCTATCCACTGCTCAATCATCTGGTTGTTCGGCTGGAGAAAGTGGATAATCAAAAGGAAATACTGGGGAATGCTGACCAAGGTCATAGCGTACATAATCGGCATCCCACCAGCAGGATTCAGACGAATATCCAGATAAGAGTATTTCTTGAAACGGTTATGGATATTGATCTTATTGACTGGAATCCGGTACTTGGAGCGCTCGACGGTCACAGCCAAATAGAGAAAGACTAGGCTGAAAACCAGCAGCAAGCCCAGCCAAAGAGATGAAATCTTCAGCTCTTGAATGGAATGCCAGATGTCCTGCGGAATGTAGGCAATCATGCTGGCCATGACAATCATGATGGAGCCGCCAAGTCCCATAGCAGCATTCAAATCCGTCAGCCAGATGAGAAAGTAGGTTCCAGCCATCAAGACTAAGGGATCTAAGACGATAATCGTAGTCATATCCACCCCACCTGCTTCTTGCAGTGGCAAGTTTAGGACCAGTGCCACAGACTGTATCAAGGCAATGACCAAAGTCAGCAGCATCCGCCGCCTTTCCTGCACTTCCAGAGGGAGCTTACTCAAGCCTAGGCGCTTGGACACAGCAAACATCTGCCAGATCAGCATAGAGGACATCCAAGGAGACAGGCCGACAGAAAAGAGCGACATACTGCGCAGATTCCCCCCCATCAGGGCTGTCGCATAGTTCAAGGTCGTAGAGGTTCCGTCCATGGCAGCTGCCTTACTCATATCAACGAAAGGCAGGGTCAGCTTGGTTCCCAAGACATAGATAAATAAGAAAAATAAGGTCCACAGAAACTTCTTGATAATGACCGGTTTAAAAAATGACTTCACACTGACTCCTCATGACGATGGCTGGAGGGACTCTAAGATAAGACTTCCATCACCGCATCTACTAAGACTTTCTTGCTAAAATAACCTTCCTTGAGCAAGAAAGAGAAATTTCTAACCCGCTCGACCATAGCCTGATACTCCTCGGCAGTCAGGCTTTCTACGATCCGACTGGCCTCTTCCAGACTGTCTACGACAAAGCCCAGACCGCGCTCGCGAATCAGCTCTGCATTGGACAGGTAAGAAGGAACGATGACCGGAATCCCGGCTGCCAAATAGGTGGCAGACTTATGAGAGATATTAAGACCGTAGTATTCCGGCTCGTCTGCTGGATTTTCCTCAACGCCCCAGACCAGACCCAGACCGCCCTTGGACAGCTCCAAGAGCAACTCTGGCCGGCTGACCCAGCCGCGATAGCTGACATTGGCCTCTGGATTTGACTTTTCTTCAGGCGAAAAAATCTCTAGCGGCATTGCATAAGACCAATTAATCAGATGTGGAAAACGCTCCACACTTCCTGCGAAATACAGCTTAGGCACAAACTGAGGCTGGTGCAGGGACAGATCATAAGGATGATCCCACATGCGCTGGACCAAAATCTTGTCCACCGTCAGCCCCTCTGCCAGCAGCTTGTCCCGCATCTGCTCAGAAGGAACGATGACTACATCTGACTGATTGTACATATCGATATACTCTGGCATCAGATAGTAGTTTGACGGGAACATCAGTGGCGGTACATCATGGATAAAGGTAATCAGCTTGGCCTGCAAAATCTTGAGCTTGCTGATAAAGGCCTGGTCAAACTCCCGGCCATTCCAAGTCGGCGACTGATAGATAACCACATCGCCATAGCCTACACTAGCCATGATACCGTCCAGACGCCGACTGAGCTCCGACTGGCTATCGCTGTAAATATCGTAAAAGTAAAAACTCAGTTCATTAAAGCCCAGCTGCTTGGCTAGCTTGGTCACATCATTCTGGGCAATCAAGGCCGTACTCTGGCCAGACATACCGTATAGATTGGTAATATTAACTTTCATATTCTTTTTCTAATCTTCATTCCTGAGCCAGATTGGCAACAATCTGACTGTCATAAGCTTGGTCATCTCTAAACTCAATATCCTGATCAAAGTTGTGCTCAGCCGTATGCTTGTGCGACAGCTTGACCTTGTGGCTAGCCCCCATCTGGAACCACTCATACTCCGAGTCAATATGCCCAATATCCAGCGCCCGATAACCTTCCTGAACCAGATCATAGACCAAGACCTTGGCCGTCGGACCCAGCATGGTCAAAATCAGACGATTGTCCGCATGCTCTCGGACAGCCTGCTTGATGGCCTCCAGCTTGCTGTAGGCGTTGCGCGAAGGACAGATAATCCGCTTGATGGACCTAGCCCCGTCAAAGAGGTCATTGCCCACACCAGAGCGGGAAGTCAAGCCCTCTACTATCAAGAGGTCCTTGTCCTGCCAAAGCTGCTTGAGCTTGGCAAAATAACCCGCAGACGGTGTCTTATCTTCCAAGTCGATATAAGGACGGGAAATAAAGGTCGAGCCATACCAAGGCGCTCGGCAAATATTTTTATATTTCTCAAGAAAATGTGGCAAGTGATTTAGACTCCAGAAATTCTGGGCATCGATGGAATAGCGCTCTAGCCCTGTAAAGACATCGGGCAGACAGATCATCAAATGCTCATCGCTTTCCATAGACATAATCTCTCTCAAGCGTGCTGACAGCTCTGGATCAAAGTCCTGATAGACGATACTACGGCCCGCAACCAAATCCATCTCCCCATCTCCAAAACGAACCACTGAAGCACCTTTCTCCAAGAGATAATCCAGTGATTGGTTGATAGAGAGGACAGAAATCTGCCGCTCTTCGGACTCAGGCAAGCGCAGGGACTCAATAGCCCGCACCATGACTTCAGGATGACTGGCAGGAAAGACCTCCTGCCCCTGCTGGCCATGGACTGTGCTGTCAAAGGCAAAGACTGGCTTGCCAGCAGACTTAAAGCGAGCAATAATGTCCCCTACCTCATCACCGGCATTGATATCCAGCAGCAGCTGAGACTTGGCTTCCAGTGACTCCAAGAGAGCCGGAATACCAGCAATATCTGAGCTGACGCTGACATTAGGATACTGGAGCAGACGCGTGATTGGCTCTGCCACCACTACCGGTGCCGCGATGTAAAAATGACAGGTAGGCAGGGCTTGAATCAGATAGTTGATATGCATCAGGTCACAAGAATAGGTGTAGACTAGGCAGGACAGACTTGAGCCCCCTTCACCTTCCACCATCTTTTGAGTCAGGGCTCCGACTGGCTCCTGCATATCCGACCAATCCAGTCCCTGATAGAACCACCAGACCTCACGATAGATAGACTGGGTATACTCTTTCCAAGGCTTGCGCTCGGTCAGATAGTGAATCACAGGCGGATAGAGACCTTTTTCTGGCTCATAGTCCGAGAAAGTCGTGTGCAGCGTAATGCAGTTATAAGCAAAAGGCAGCTCCATCCAGCGGTTTTCAAAGAGCATATTGAGAATGCTTTGGTCATCCTGAGTAACTTTATCATGTAAGTTATCAGTCATCTCAATCAATTGACCCGCAATATCGTTTTCTCTCCAGTAGTTCACATTAATCAGTAAAACACCTGAATTAAAAATCTGCTCGCCAAAGTATACTTCTCCACCCAGATCTCTTACCGCTCCAAGCGGATGGGATCCCAAATCAAGTGCAAAAATTTCTGATAAGTCACGTGTAACTACAATATCACAGTCCAAATAAAGGGCTTGATCTTCCTCTACAAAAGTGGCCGTAAAATATCTCAAAAAAACTGAATAATGGATATTTGTCTTATATTGACTAATATGACTGCCATCCACCCGAGCATTGATGATCTGGCAGTCCAGCTTGGCCAGTTTTTTCTGCACGCTGACAAACCACTCTGTTGGAAAGTCACTGTTGATGACATAAAACTTGATAAAGCGATTGTGGCAGACGATGGACTTAATGGTGGTTAAGACCTGCTCACTATAGGTAGCATTAGCCGCCAGCACCACAGCACGAAAGGCTTGCGGCTTCTCTTTTTTCATCAGACTGCGCAGCTTTCTCAACATCTCCTGAGGGTGCTCATGGGGATAGACCAGTTCTTCCTTTTCATTTTTCTTAGTATTGTCAAAAGCCAGAACTGGCTTGCCAAGTGTCTTGAAACGACTGCTCAGTTCATAGTGCTCGTTCCCATGGTGAATATCCAAATAGACCTGGCACTTATCAATGAGCTCATCCAGCACTGCATGGATAACCTGCGGATAGAGATGGATATTTTCATAGCGATCCAAAGAACGCAGATAATCTCCCATATCTGTGTAACAGGCTATATAAAAATGAACGCTAGGCAGGGACTGGGCTAAAAACTCAATCTGCTCTAGCTCTTGCACATCTGTCAGGAGCATACAGTTGAGAGCGGCCTTCTCCCAACGGTCCTGCATCTCAAACTTTCCCCGATGATGGGCTAAAACATCCTCCAGACTCAAGGCCTGAAAGTCCCACCAAAGCTGACGGTAGCGATAGCTGATCTCCGAATTCCAAGGCTTACGATAAGTCGTATAATGAATAATCATCGGTTCCTTATCCAGCTCAAAATGCCAATTCCAGCCGCTGTAAAAGGCCACCAAATCATGGCCTACCTGCAGATTGTAAATCTTATCCAAGGGCAGCCAGTCCTGAGCCAGCACATGATTTAAAACCGTCTGATCGCCGTTGAAATCCTCCATCTGGCCAGACTGGACCAAGTCCATGATGCGGTCCGTTTCCTTGATAAAGGTCTCCTGCAGCTGCCTTTCTTTCCATGCTCGATTATCAATTAGCAGAACTCCAGAGTTAAATCCGTAACCACCGGCATCTCCAACCGCTGCAACAAGCTTGCCTTCTAGAAAAATATCAAATAAAGGCTGCAAATCTCTATTGACCACCAGATCGCTGTCCAGATAAAGGACGCGCTCCTCTGCTACAAACTGCGGAATGAAATAGCGTGCATAGGCTGCTGAGCTGATATGGTCCTGAGTCAGCCACTCTGGACTGATCATCACTTGGTCCAAGCTGATATTAATTAGTTCACTATCCAGCTGCTCGGCCAGCTCATTAAATTCATGAAACCATTCGTCACTTAATCCTTGATTGAAAACATAGATTTTTGCATTTTTATTGTAATACAAAATCGACTTAATTGCAGTCGAAACTTGCTCTTGATAGGCCTGATCCCCAACCAAAACAATCGTTTTCATTTTTTCCCTTACTCTTTCATTTCATAAACTCTAAAACATCATTTCTATACTTGATATTATATAAAATATTGTCCAAAAAATCTATATTCTCAAGGACTTTCCTGCAGAATAAAGGACACTTTTTTTCTACTAAATTGTCAAAAAAACAGGAAGTTGTCAAAACTTCCTGTTTCTATTGCCTCTCGGTTTCTTTTTACTAATTCCTAATCTAGGATTTTAGGAAGCAAGCACCAGAAATTATCAAGTTAATTCCCTTACGACTTACTCTGCCCATCACTTCCACAGCTCACTAACTTAGTGAACTTTTGACGGACTACAAAGATAAACTGATTGGCTCTATTTACTGCTACTCCTCAGAGTCGCTTTTCTTTTTACGTCTCTTGAAGGCCAAGCCCAATGCTCCTAAGCCCAGAGCCAGGATGGAAGCCTTGCTCTCCGTTTCCCCTGTCTGAGGCAGACGACCTCTGGAAATCAGATCCAGCTCAGACTGTCTTGCTGAAGCGGACAGACTTTCGGATGTGCTCTGACTAGCTGACAGGCTCGTAGACAGGCTTTCCGATACAGACTGACTGACACGGGCAAGCTCGCTGAGGCTGACTGTTGCTGATAGTGACTCACTTGTAGAAAGGCTAAGTGAATAGAATTCCTTCTCATGAACCAGATCCAGCTGACTATGCAAGACTGAGGTGCTGGTGCTCAGTGAGGTAGACTCGCTGATTGACTGAGAATCACTAATCGAAGCACTTTCTGAACCAGACAGACTAGCTGAAGTACTTGCGGATTCTGAGGCACTTACTGAAGCAGATATACTTGCCAACGCTAAAGCAGATGCACTTACTGAAGTGGATTCGCTTGCTGATACAGATGCACTCGTCGAGGCGGACGTGCTGGCAGATACAGATGCACTCGTCGAGGCCGACGTACTTGCACTTACTGATGCGCTCGTGGACGCTGAGGTGCTTGCAGATACTGATGCACTCGTTGAAGCGGACGCACTTGCACTTACGGACGCGCTCGTCGATGCGGACGTGCTTGCGCTTACAGATGCACTCGTTGAGGCAGATGTACTTGCAGACACAGAAGCGCTCGTCGATGCGGACTCACTCGCTTTCGCAGATGAGCTAGTTGAAGCTGACTCACTTGCACTCACTGACGCACTCGTCGACGCGGACGTACTTGCACTTACTGATGCGCTCGTGGACGCTGAGGTGCTTGCAGATACTGATGCACTCGTTGAAGCGGACGTGCTTGCACTTACTGATGCACTCGTTGAGGCAGACGTGCTTGCGCTCACTGACGCACTTGTCGACGCGGACGTACTTGCGCTTACCGACGCACTCGTCGATGCTGACATGCTTGCGCTTACTGACGCGCTGGTCGATGCTGAGGTGCTTGCACTTACTGACGCACTCGTTGAAGCGGACGTACTTGCACTCACTGACGCACTCGTTGAGGCAGACGTGCTGGCACTTACTGAGGCGCTCGTTGAGGCGGACGTACTTGCGCTCACGGATGCACTTGTGGACGCTGAGGTACTTGCACTTACTGATGCACTTGTCGATGCAGATGTACTTGCACTTACTGACGCACTTGTTGATGCTGACGTGCTGGCACTCACTGACGCGCTTGTTGATGCAGATGTGCTGGCACTCACTGACGCGCTGGTTGACGCTGACGTACTTGCACTTACTGATGCACTCGTTGAAGCAGATGTGCTGGCACTTACTGATGCACTTGTCGATGCAGATGTACTTGCACTTACTGACGCGCTCGTGGAGGCTGAGGTACTTGCAGATACAGATGCACTCGTGGAGGCGGACTCGCTCGCTTTCGCAGATGAGCTTGTTGAAGCCGACGTGCTTGCTGAAACTGAAGCACTCGTCGACGCGGACGTACTTGCGGATACTGACGCACTTGTTGATGCGGATGTACTTGCTGATACAGAGGCACTTGTGGACGCTGACGTGCTGGCGCTCACGGACGCACTCGTTGAAGCTGAGGTGCTTGCACTTACTGACGCACTCGTCGACGCGGACGTACTTGCACTTACTGAGGCACTTGTCGACGCGGACGTACTTGCTGAAACTGAAGCACTCGTTGAAGCGGATGTGCTGGCGCTTACTGAGGCGCTCGTGGACGCGGACGTACTTGCTGATACGGACGCACTCGTTGACGCTGAGGTGCTTGCACTCACAGATGCACTGGTTGAAGCTGACGTACTTGCGCTCACTGACGCGCTAGTAGATGCGGACGTGCTAGCAGATACAGACGCACTTGTCGATGCTGAGGTACTTGCACTTACTGATGCGCTCGTTGAGGCAGACGTGCTTGCACTTACTGACGCACTCGTTGAAGCAGACGTGCTGGCGCTTACTGATGCGCTCGTCGATGCGGACGTACTTGCTGAAACTGATGCGCTCGTGGAAGCAGACGTACTTGCAGATACGGATGCACTCGTTGAAGCGGACGTACTTGCGCTCACTGATGCGCTCGTTGATGCCGAGGTGCTTGCACTTACGGATGCGCTAGTAGACGCTGAGGTGCTTGCACTCACAGATGCACTCGTTGAAGCGGACGTACTTGCGGATACCGACGCACTCGTCGAGGCTGAGGTACTTGCGCTGACTGACGCACTTGTCGATGCGGACGTGCTTGCTGAAACTGATGCGCTCGTGGAAGCAGACGTACTTGCAGATACGGATGCACTCGTTGAAGCGGACGTACTTGCGCTCACTGATGCGCTCGTTGATGCCGAGGTGCTTGCACTTACGGATGCGCTCATGGATGCCGAGGTGCTTGCACTTACGGACGCGCTCGTCGACGCGGACGTACTTGCGGATACAGATGCACTGGTGGACGCTGAGGTGCTTGCACTCACAGATGCACTCGTGGAAGCGGACGTGCTTGCGCTTACGGACGCACTTGTTGATGCAGACGTACTTGCACTTACTGATGCACTCGTGGAAGCGGACGTACTTGCGCTCACTGATGCACTCGTGGAAGCTGAGGTACTTGCACTTACAGATGCACTCGTGGACGCTGATGTACTTGCTGATACCGACGCGCTAGTAGACGCGGACGTGCTGGCAGACACAGATGCACTCGTTGAGGCCGACGTACTTGCTGACACGGATGCACTTGTTGAGGCGGACGTGCTGGCACTTACTGATGCACTTGTGGATGCTGAGGTGCTTGCACTTACTGACGCACTCGTGGACGCGGAGGTGCTTGCACTCACTGACGCGCTAGTAGACGCTGACGTACTTGCACTTACTGATGCACTCGTTGAAGCGGACGTGCTGGCACTCACAGATGCACTCGTTGAAACAGACGTACTTGCACTTACGGATGCACTCGTGGAAGCGGACGTACTTGCGGAAACTGAGGCGCTCGTGGACGCTGAGGTACTTGCGGATACTGAGGCACTCGTTGAGGCCGACGTACTTGCACTCACTGACGCACTCGTCGATGCGGACGTGCTGGCGCTCACAGACGCGCTGGTGGACGCTGAGGTACTTGCACTTACCGACGCACTCGTTGAAGCGGACGTGCTTGCGCTTACCGACGCGCTAGTTGACGCTGAAGTACTTGCGGATACAGATGCGCTCGTCGAGGCAGACTCACTTGCTGATACTGACGCGCTCGTCGAGGCGGACGTGCTTGCACTTACTGACGCGCTCGTGGAGGCTGAGGTGCTTGCAGATACTGACGCACTCGTCGAAGCAGACGTACTTGCACTTACTGATGCACTCGTGGACGCGGACGTGCTTGCGCTTACCGACGCACTCGTCGATGCTGAGGTACTTGCACTTACCGACGCGCTCGTNGAGGCTGAGGTGCTTGCGCTGACTGACGCGCTAGTAGACGCTGAGGTGCTTGCTGAAACTGATGCACTCGTGGACGCTGAGGTACTTGCGGATACCGACGCACTCGTCGATGCTGAGGTACTTGCGCTTACCGACGCACTTGTCGATGCGGACGTGCTGGCGCTCACAGACGCGCTGGTGGACGCTGAGGTACTTGCACTTACCGACGCACTCGTTGAAGCGGACGTGCTTGCGCTTACCGACGCGCTAGTTGACGCTGAAGTACTTGCGGATACAGATGCGCTTGTGGACGCTGACGTGCTGGCACTTACTGACGCACTCATTGACGCTGAGGTACTTGCGCTTACGGATGCACTGGTTGAAGCGGATGTACTTGCACTTACCGACGCGCTCGTGGAGGCAGACTCACTTGCTGATACTGACGCGCTCGTCGAGGCGGACGTGCTTGCACTTACTGACGCGCTCGTCGAGGCTGAGGTGCTTGCAGATACTGACGCACTCGTCGAAGCAGACGTACTTGCACTTACTGATGCACTCGTGGACGCGGACATGCTTGCGCTTACCGACGCACTCGTCGATGCTGAGGTACTTGCACTTACCGACGCGCTCGTGGAGGCTGAGGTGCTTGCGCTGACTGACGCGCTAGTAGACGCTGAGGTGCTTGCTGAAACTGATGCACTCGTGGACGCTGAGGTACTTGCGGATACC
>NZ_RJMV01000005.1 GCF_003943735.1 Streptococcus sanguinis
CAAATAATTCTGCTATAAAATCACTAGCAGCAACAAAATTATAGTTTATTTTTTTTTCTTGGAAATTACTCCAGATAAAATAATCTGTTTCATATTGTAAAGAAGGGTTATTAGCAAAAATACTAGGAGGATATAATCCTGGTAAATGATCCCCATAAAAAACCACTGTAATTTTTTTGTCTATATTTTTTAATTTTTCTAAAAATTCCATAGTTGACTTATCAGTATGTGTTAATAGCCTTGCATAACTAGTTAGATTTTCATTTTCCTCATCATTTAAGCCATCACCAGTCGCTGTCACATTTTCTGGTTGAGGATCAGACCATGGAGCATGATTTTGCATTGTTATTACTGAAAAAAACTGTGATTCAGAGGCATTGAGATTAGATAAAACATTATTATATACCGTTTCATCGCTAACACTCACTCCCTCATACTGGACATTTTTTAACTGTCTATTAGAATCACTAGAAAAAATTAGTTTATTAAAACCTAACTGTTTATATATATTTTTTCTATTATAGTTATTTGCACCAGACGGATGAATAACTATTCTATTTTTTGAATCAAAATGATTGCTAATCGTTGGGAATACTTTCATATTCGGAACTGCTTCAGTATAAAGAACAGAAGTTGCTGATGAATAATTATCAAAAGGTAAACCTGTTAATGTTTGAAATTCCATATTTGCTGTTCCGCCACCATAACCATTCGAAATCATAAGACCACCTGTGTTTTTTTCTTTTATAGATTCTATATTTGGAATAACATTTTCAGAAAGATGTACTTCAGGTAATCTATTTGGATTAGCAAAACTTTCGCTTAAAACATAAATAATAGTTTGATCATGTATATCCTCAAATCTGTCTTTATTAATTTCAAGTGCACGCCTTTCGTATTTTTTAGCAATTTCACTAATTCTATCTTTGCTATAATCATCCGGTTTCTCCATTAATGTTTTAGATAACTGCTTTATCCATACATACATTAGTGATTTATAACGTGCATTTACAGAAAAACCCATCCAAGTTATATCTTCCCAATTGTTAACAGTAGATAAAACAGGAATTCCCTCAGTAATTTTCCCATTTTTTTCGTTTTTAAAAACTACAAAGACTGACAGAGATACTATAAGCAAAAATGAGATCATTGAATAGCGAAAACGTTTTTTTACTACCAACTTTTCAACAAGTATACGTTTTCTCAACAAATAATAAACTACTGTTATGGTGACCAAAAAACTGATGCAAAGAATAATTGCCGATTTGCTTACAAAACTTAAGAGCAATTTTGGTTCTTGCAACCACACAAAATCAGTTACAAGTAATGGCTCACTACGCATCCCTTGTTTTATACCATTTGCTAAAGATAAAANAATGCCTAGACTGATAATAAGAAAAGTTGGTAGTAAATATCTATTGATAGATAAATATATTAGCATAAAAACTATAAAAAGACTTAATATTTGAAACAGAGTTGCACCAGGGAAAATATATCTTTCTAGAAGTCTATCATCCCCTTTAACACCATATTGCAGTGTATAATTAAAAATTAAGGACAAAATTGAACTTGTCAATATGACCAATGAAAAACTAGCTTGATTATGCCTAGCATCACTCATTCCTTTAAAGTATATAAGACTAAGAACACCAAATGCAGTTAAGGTAATAAAAATACTCCCTCCAGAATGTAAGAGGTATTGTTGAAATGCCGTACTATTAATATTATTTGTTATTACCACTTGATTCCTTTCTAGAATATAATCTGTTAAAAGGAAATCGTTAGCTGCAAAAGAAGCTAAAAACAGGCAGAGTGGATAAATATTGCCAACTTTATCCAGTGCTCCTATACGGAAATATCGATTAAAATATGGTAGCTTCATAAGATATTTAAAACCATATACTATTAAGATCATCCCCAGTACCGTAAGAAGGAAGTTGAACTGAATAAAATTATTGTTTATCAAATCAAATAACTTAAAACCCTCATTATTAAGATTTCGAGTTACCACTATGGCGTAAGAAGTTACTGCATAAATTCCATATCCTATACCTAATTTTAACAAGAACTTCCTACTTAAAATTCTCGTCGTATAGAGCGACACCGCTAAAACAGAAATAACATACANAACAAAAGATAGAATCCTGATATTTTCTGCAATTTTCGAACCATTATTAACTATCTTGTCTAAGATAGAGTAATTTACCAAGAAAAAATTTATGAAAAACATAAATAAAGCGAATAAAGTTTTATTGACAATAGTAATGATATCTATTTTTTTTATAAAACTCTGNAAGTTTCTTACCTCTCTATCAAACGTTTTAATATGTATTTAACCGCTCTTACAGGCCCAATAAAAATATATTTTAGCGCTCCTTTTATACCACCCATATAGTTAAAATCAACATATGTTGACGGCTGCAAATCTCCTCGATTATTGAGAATTTTATTATCGATAAAAGATGTCAGTACTATCCGATTCGGTGAAATTTTAAAATCGTAGTTCCTATCCCAAGCAATATAAACTAAGAGACGTTCAATGGCATGCAAGACTGAATTCTGGGGCAACGGTTCGGCAGGAACATCTTGATCTGTCAACTCTAAATCAAAAAGAGGCTTTAATGCATCATACTTAAACCAAATGTATGTTCCATAGCTCATAACAAATGTATTAAAGGAGTTGAAATCAATAGATTTTTTCAATCCCATCTTTTCCCAAAGATCATTCATCTTTGGGGCAATTAGATGTTCATTCCAAGCAACAACAATCCGATTATAGCGAAAAAAAGTTGGAATGTCAGCAATGACCAAACCCAAATCGTCTTGCTGGTTAAAAGTTTTGATAATATTATTTGCTGGCAAAACTAACATATCAATCAACTCTGTTCGCCAAGACTGCCCAGCCCAAAAATCCGCTTCTTTGGATTTTTTCGTATGGAAATGCCCAATGTAATCATAAGTAGCTAGCTGTTCTTTTAATTTGAGCATAGGTAAGACATCTCGACCAATATTACCTGTAACTAAAACCTGAGCTGTTTGATGAAAAGTTTTGAGACTATCTTTAATTTCCAATGCTTTCTCTTCTGTGTTGGTCGTAATAAAAAGGTCATAGGAAAACTCAAATTTCTGAAAAACTTCTAAAAACTCCTCTAATAGATCCGAGTAAAAGACGTGTAGATGAACCGCTATCTTCTTATTCTCAAATTGCCCATTCTTCGTTTCTTTCAAATACTTTCTACTTAGGAGATAAGGCAAATCTGGATAACCAATCTTAGACATATGAGAGACAATTAAATCAACTGGATAAGCGGTTTTTCGTTCAATTTCGTCTAGAATATAAGGTGTGATACTTTGATTTGCAGAGATAGTTTTTACTTTTATGAAAGGTACCTTGTGGCGCAAAATGGCCGTTGGGTTGTAATAGGAAAAATCCGGATGAAGCATGCCTGCAGTATCTTCACCAACTGTGTCAAAAACAGTTCGGTAGCTAAATCCGGCATCCACTAAATTGGTAGTAATATTAGTTTCATAATGATTAATGACATCTTGGACATCGGTGAAATTCTGTACACAAAGCCAAAAGTTTTGAAAAACATTTGAAGCTACTACTTCCTTAGAAAAAGACATATAATAACTTTGTATATGCTCCCGAAAGTGCTTGGTTCTGCGAAAATTAGTCATACCCCAAAAATTAACAGAAGAATCATTCTCAAAACGCCGATATACTTCCTTCATATCCCACAGAGGACCGAAGCATGTATCATTCATCAGTGTTACAGAATCATAATTTTTTATTTCTTCGAATCCAATTTCAGCCATACCATCTCGCCAGGCAGCAAAATCAAAACCAACATTTTCTCTTTCAATGTAATAATCAATTAAATGCTGATTCTCTATTTTCTTCTTATCATTTTCATTTAGTGCGCTGTTAGAAATAAAAACAATCTTAGAAAACAGTGGCCTCATGTGTTCCAGTTGATAAAGCACATGTTGGCTAATTATACTCAATTTATTATAGTGAACATAGAAAAGTATTCTTTTCATTTTACTTCCTTTTTTTAAATATATTTAGAATTTTGCTAGAAAGAGTCCATCTTCTAGAATGGACTACAGAATTATACTGAAGGGTAATATTCTCAATATCTTTCTGTAGTCGGTGATTTTCCTGTTTCATTTTTTCTAACTCAGCCTTGTCCTCTGCTTGCCTTTCCAGCTGTCTAGTTAAAATCTCCAATTCTTTTCCCAAAACAACGGCTACATAATCTGATTTTACTGGATCATCAATATTTAGCATTTTATAGCGTAAAATAAGATTTTTCCCATGATAGTCTCTCAAATCATAAAGCAATTGTGGATCATGTTGAGGAAAAAAATAAAAATTTTTTGCAGTAAATCCATTTGATGCACTAGGTAATATCTCAGTATTGTTATCTACGTCCAATAGGGAAACCTGAGAATAAAAGCTAGGAAGCTCTGATAAATCAACCCGCAGCCTCCTACATTCTGGGGGAAGCCTAAAAGAAACTTCATCTTCAAACTGTAGTTTTTTTTGTAAGATATGTTCTTGGGAAAAAACTCCCAGCTTATCTGCAAAATAGATGGTCAGTTTTTCAATGCCAATATGTGACAAGGAATTCGTTGGCCGGGACAAATATATCTCATACGTGTTAATCCGTTCTAAGAGGAATCTAACCATTTCTTTAAAATCACTTTGGGGATATTTATCAACATAGAAAAGTTGGGTTTCCAAAAGACGATTAAATCGTTTTTGCAAAGCTTCAAAATCCTTAGGTCTAGAATCTGAACCTTCATGTATTCGATAAGCAACCATAGCTTCTGGCAAGAAGAGCTTTTTTGTCCTTTGAAAGAGATCAAGTTGCATATCAAAAGTATCGTCAGCTGTTGTTGGATCCATCTCATCATTAACTTCCAACATCAGTTCTCTTTCAATTAACCAAGTAGATGGAGCTGTAAAACCTCGGCTTGCTAACATCACCTCGTAAGAAGTAATCAGTGGCATCTGTCCACTAGAAAAAACTTGATCTTCTGTAATTTGATTATCTTGATTAATAAAACAAATATCTGTTGTAGACCAACGATATTCAGGATTTTCTCTCAGAGCTCTATACTGTTTCTGGAGTTTCTCATTGTCTAACCAAATATCGTCACCATCACAGCGGGCAATATATTTCCCACAAGCTTCTTGACAGACTCGCTTCCAGGTAAGTGCAATCCCTAAGTTTTCTTCATTGTAGAACGTTCGAATAAGTTCAGGATATCTAGCCTGATACTCTTCAATAATATTTCTTGAATGATCAGTAGAAGCATCATCAATAATAATTACCTCAAAAGAAAAGGAGGTTTTTTGTTCTAGTAAACTATCTAAGGTCTTCGGTAAGAAATTTTCTTTATTGTAAACCGTACAAATCACAGATACAACTGGTTCAGTCATATTTTCATCCTTTCTTCACAATTCTTTCAAATTAAAATTCACACTTCCTTAAATTTTGAAGCAATAGAAAATACTGAAGTTCTCAAGTACTCTTGACGCTTCTTTGCAAACTATCATCCAATCTTAAAGCTTTTGAATATCTAATTACCCATATGTTTTCTTATCGTTTGGGAATCAAATTATCCCTCAATCTTCCACTCACCATTTCTATGAATCAATCCAGCAGCTGAATCAACAGCTGAAAAATCGTCACTAGCAATGTCATCTCGGTTTATCATTATAATAGGAGCATTACTCTCGCTTGCAAAGGCTAGCATTTCTCTAGAATCACCTAAAATCGTTACCTGTAGTTTTAATTTTATATTATTGATGGCAGCTAGACTACATCTATAAATCAAACTTTTATGCCCTTTAGTCTCAGTGGGAGAGTCAAAAGAATTATCATTATAAATCCAGATGTTCCGGTCTATATCAGTCATGGAAAATACAGCATGAGTCGAAATATCTTCTAAAACATCGTACGAAATTCTAAACTCCACATCTTCATGCTGAGTTATTCTGGGATTTGAAAGCAGTTCTACCTGCAAATTTTCTACAAGAACCTTCCCCTTATTCACTTCTGATGCATCTAAATTATCTTCACTTTCATCATGACTGATTTTCTGAACAGCATTATCGAAACTGTATTGATTAGCTACATCTTCTGGCGACCCCATAGCCTTTACCAAGCCATTTTCAATCAAAACAGCCTTGTTGCAGTATTTTTTTGCTGCTCCCATATCATGAGTAACTAATATAGTGGTCTTACCAGAAGCCTTACGCTCCATAAAGTAATCATTACACTTACGTTGAAAAGCTTCATCTCCTACAGCCAGCACCTCATCTAGAATCAAAATATCCCCCTGTGCCTTAATAGCAACCGAGAAAGCCAGTCGAACTTGCATTCCACTAGAATAATTTTTGAGTTTTTGGTTCATAAATTCTTCCAATTCTGCAAACTCAACAATATCTCTATACATGGCATCAACTTCTTCTGTTGAAAATCCCAACATAGCCCCATTCATATACACATTTTCGCGTCCAGTAAGTTCAGGATTAAAACCAACTCCCAATTCTATAAAAGAAACTAATTTACCATCAACCGTCACGCAGCCCCGTTCCGGCACATAAATCTGTGAAATAATTTTTAAAAGGGTAGACTTCCCAGAGCCATTTCTTCCCAAAATTCCAAAAAAATCACCTTTTTCAACATTAAAGGAAATATCTTTCAATACATACTGTTCTTTGTAACCTTTGATACCTCGAAAACGATTGACTACAGCTGTCCGCAAACTGTTGGTTGCTTCTGTCGGTAATTTAAAGAACTTACTAACATGTTCAACTTTTACTGCAATATTATTTTCTGTCATTAGAGAATCTCCGCAAATTTCTTAGCATTTTTGTTAAAAATCCAAAATCCAAATATAAAGATAAGCCAAGGAAGGCAATATGGAATAGCAAGAATTAGCTTATTATTTACCATTTGCCAGACTGGTGTATTAGCTTTATCAATCAGGAAATAGCGCATATCTTGGATAATCTGAGCCAAAGGATTCATCATAACTAGCTTAGCAGCTAAAGGATTTTTATCTACAATGAAACTGATAGGATAGATAATAGGAGTTGCATAAAGTCCTGCCTGCATAAACACTTCCCAAATTTGGGATAAGTCACGAAAACGAACAAAAAGCGTTGCTAAAATGAAAGCTAGGCCAGTCGAGATTAAAAAGAGTTCCAAAAACAAAGGAAAAATCCACAAAGCAGATAGAGTAAATTGGACACCATTCAAAATAGCAAACACCAAAACAACAAACAAGTTGATTGAGAAATTGATAGCCGCTCCTGCTACAGCCGAAATAACAATAATATGCTTAGAAAAATTCAACTTTCGTAGCAAATCCCCACGTGTCACAATAGAGACCATCCCCATAGCCGTCGCTTCTGAGAAGAAGCCCCAAATGACGTTGGCTAAGAGCAGAGCTACTTCAAAATGTGGTACATTTCCTCCCAAGCGCAAAAAGCGGACAAAGACCAGATACATGATAGTAAACATCATCAACGGCTTCAAAATCGACCAGAGATAGCCGACCAAGGACCCTTGATAACGCAACTTAAAATCCGTCTTGATTAATTCTTTCAAAAGAATTCGATTTTTTTTACTAAAAAAATCCATGAATATTACTCCTTATAAGCAAACTTTGTGAGAATGAGGCTCGTAAAAACAAGGGTATGGAAAGTACGGTTTTTACGGTAGCCATACTGACGAATCCTGCGCCAGCGCTCCTTAAAAGGCACCTCCATAATGGTCACAAAATTCTCAATTAACTCTCTATTTTCAGCAGTCAGCGGCAGGACCAGCAAATTTCTAGCCTGGGTCTGACTGTCTTTTATCAATTTCCAATATTTGGCAAAAAGAACATGGGGACGCACCCAGTTTTTTACGCGTTTTCTGAGCGTTCGAGCTCCTAGAACATTGTTTGAATGCTGGCGATAGAGCTCACCTGGCTTGTCAATATAGACTAGATTGCCAAAAGCCGCAGCCAGCAAGCCCAGATACCAATCGTGCATGAGCAGTTCATGCTCTTCCTTCCCAGTCCAAAGTTGGGCCAAGGCGCGATTTATCATAGAAACGCCGCCCGTCACCGTATTCTCCGTCAACTCTTGGACTAGTTCTGTATTAGCGTGATCTGACTGAGTGCGAATCATGCTTTCGTGAACAACCTGTAGCTCTTGATCCACGACCTTCAAGTCAGTATAAACCAGCAAGGGCTCACTGCTATCATGTTTGTCTGCCTCAGCCAATTGCATAGCAATCTTGTCTGGCAGCCAAACGTCATCTTGGTCGCTAAAAAGATAAAAATCCGAATCTTGATATTGAAGCAGGCTATGAAAACTCTGAATGACACCCAGATTTTGTGGATTTTCCCGATTGATAAAGGAAATGCGGTCATCCTTGCGGCAAAAGTCTTCGATGACAGCACGCGTCCCATCTGTAGAGCCATCATCACGAATCAGCAGCTGCCAGTCTCTATATGTCTGCTCTTGGATACTCTTAATCTGCTCGGCCAGAAATTGCTCCCCATTATAGGTGGACAGAAGAATGGTCACTTTCATGATAAAAATAAATCCTCGTATTCACCCACAATTTTTTCCCAGGTGTAGTTTTCTTTCATATTTTCTTTGGCGGCTTGACCTAGCTCCGTAAAATCTGTTTGAGCATCTACTCGGTCAATCAGCTGAGCCAGCTGGCCGGGTTCTTTTTTCCAGTACAGAGCCGTTTCTTTTGCTACCTTCCGATTGAAGTCCACATCCAGCACCAAATTGGCATCTGTCTGAGCCAGTGCTTCCAAGAGTCCCGGATTGGTCCCGCCAACCTCGTGGCCATGTATGTACGCAAAAGCATGATTACGGATATATTTGAGCAGATTCTGATCATAGACCGTCCCAGCAAATTTAATGCGAGAATCACGGTCAAAGCTCGTTTTCTGCTTAAGCTCTTCAAAATAGGGATTTCCCTCATGATTGCAGATAATCAGCAAGTCACGTTGGGTTTTGGATTTCATGAACTCTTGAATGATGGTTTCATAGTTGTTCTCCGGAACGAAGCGTCCGACAATGAGGTAATAGTCTTTTTCCTTACTGGCCCACTTTTCAAAGAAGACCCTGACCTTGCCTTCGTTTTCCGTCAGATTAGACAGATAAAGGTCGGTTCCATAAGCGATACAGGTCGTTTTAGACCAAGGATAAGCTTTTTGAATATAGCTTTCGATGCCTTGATTGTCCGCAATAACCAAGTCAGCATGCTTGGTCATGACCTTTTCAGAATACTTGAGATAGGATTGGACTGGCTTAGACCACTTGGCCCGCTTCCACTCCAACCCGTCAGGATTGATAAAGAATTTACCGCCTGCCTGATGGATACGACGAGCAAAGGGAAAGATAAAAGCACCAACAGTATTTCCAAGAATGTAAAAAATTGGCTGCTCAATCTGCTCTTTCTTAGCAAACTTGAGGGCATAGGAAACAGCCATCATATCATAGGCAATTACTCGGGCCGGACCAAGCTTGGGTGGCTTGACTGTAAAGCAGTTTACTCCCTTGTAGTCAAAATGATGAAAAGCTTCATCATCCGATAAGCAAGCCACATGATACTGGATTTGAGAAGAGATTTGATGCTCTGTCAATTTCTCGACAAAAGTTTCAAATCCTCCATATTTGGCAGGAAGTCCCCGACTCCCGATGATGAAGACATGTTTCATGATTTCCCTCAATTCAAGATTTTACAATCCATTCTATTATACCACTTTCTAGTGTGTTTGTATAACCAGAATCAAAAAATCCATTATTACCCTTACAAAAAAATATGAAAGTCACTTTGTTTTTAAATAAATCTATCCATTGTAGATTTATTTAGATTACTTTCAAACATAGTCGTTTATTTTATCTTATACTAATTCGCTATATCTACGCCAGTACAACCTACAACTATCCTACTCGGACTAAAAAACTATCTCCTTAAATACAGAAAGCATACAAAAACCCCGTTTTCACGGGGTTTAGTGTCTGACTATAATTGTTATCTGGGAACGGAATCGAATTAAGCTTCGATTTCTGTAACCATACCTGAACCAACGGTACGTCCACCTTCACGGATAGAGAAAGTAGTACCTTGTTCAACGGCGATTGGGTGGATCAACTCAACGTCGATTGTTACGTTATCACCAGGCATTACCATTTCAGTACCTGCTGGAAGTTCGATTGAACCTGTAACGTCAGTTGTACGGAAGTAGAACTGTGGACGGTAGTTGTTGAAGAATGGAGTGTGACGTCCGCCTTCTTCTTTAGTAAGGATATAAACTTCACCCTTGAATTTAGTGTGTGGGTTGATTGAACCTGGTTTAGCGATAACTTGTCCACGTTCGATTTCATCACGTTGAATACCACGGAGAAGCACACCTACGTTGTCCCCTGCAAGACCTTCGTCAAGCTGTTTACGGAACATTTCAACACCAGTAACAACTGCTTTTTGGATTTCTTCTTTGATACCAACGATTTCGATTTCGTCATTGACTTTAACGATACCACGGTCGATACGTCCTGAAGCAACTGTACCACGACCAGTGATTGAGAATACATCTTCGACTGGAAGAAGCAATGGCTTGTCAGTATCGCGTTCTGGTTCTGGGATGTACTCATCAACAGTGTCCATCAATTCCATGATGATGTCTTCATATTTAGAGTCACCTTCAAGAGCTTTAAGAGCTGAACCTTGGATAACTGGAAGATCGTCACCTGGGAAGTCGTATTCTGACAAGAGGTCACGGATTTCCATTTCAACCAATTCAAGCAATTCTTCATCGTCAACCAAGTCAACTTTGTTCATGAAGACGATCAAGTGCTTAACACCAACCTGACGTGAAAGCAAGATGTGCTCACGAGTTTGTGGCATTGGTCCGTCAGTTGAAGCTACTACAAGGATAGCTCCGTCCATTTGAGCGGCACCAGTGATCATGTTTTTAACGTAGTCCGCGTGTCCTGGAGCGTCGATGTGAGCGTAGTGACGCTTAGCAGTTTCATACTCAACGTGCGCAGTGTTGATAGTGATTCCGCGTTCGCGTTCTTCTGGAGCAGCATCGATAGACGCATAGTCTTTAGGTTGGTTAACTGCTGAAGGCAAGCGACGTGCCAATACAGTTGTGATAGCTGCTGTCAAAGTAGTTTTACCGTGGTCAACGTGTCCGATAGTACCAATGTTAACGTGTGGTTTACTACGATCGTATTTTTCTTTTGCCATTTGAGTAAAAGCCTCCAATAAAATATATTTTATAGATAGACAGTAGGCAATACAGTCTAACTTTCCTTACTATTTTATCAAATTTAAATGAAAATGCAAGTCTTTTAGCATTTTTTTGTGAATTATTCCTTGTCTAATTTGTAGTAAGGTTTATACCAAGAAAAGCGGTTGAATTGTCACAAGTATAACGAATTAAGTAGCCCTTTGGTTACAAAAATAGAAAAAACCGGAAAAATTCCGATTTTCTCTTTGTATTAGCCAGAGTTTCGCAGACCAGTCGCAATACCGTTGATGGTGATGTGAATCAGCTTTTCTTGATCTGGTGTAAGCTGGCCGTTTCGCTGACGCTTGATTAGCTCTAGCTGGATATAGTTCAAAACATTGAAGTAAGGCATGCGGTAGTCCAAGCTGTCTCTTAGATAAGTGTTTTCAGCAAGTAGCTCATCGTGCCCTTCAATCTCTAGAATGACATCCTTAGTCAGCTGCCACTCATCTAAGATAATATTGAAAATATCACGCACATTCTGATCTTCACAAAGCTGCGCATACTCAAAAGCGATATTCATATTTGACTTAGACAGAACCATATCTACATTTGATAAGAGAGACTTGAAGAATGGCCATCTCTTATACATAAATTGCAGAAAGGCTAAGTTATTTTCTGGGTCTTCATCAATGAATTCCTTGAAACTCGATCCGACACCATACCAGCCTGGGAACATAACCCGACTTTGAGACCAAGAGAAGACCCACGGAATAGCCCTTAAGCCACCGATTTCGGTAATGGTTTTACGGGCTGCTGGACGAGAACCGATATTGAAGCTAGAAATGGCTTTGATAGGGCTGGATTCGAAGAAATAATCGTAGAAACGCTCGTCGCCAAAGACCAAATCTCGGTAAATCTGATAACTGCGATTGACTACTTGGTCCATGATTCGCTCATATTTATCAGACGTATGGCTATCGCTCTTCTTATGAGTTACCATTCGGTTGATGGCAGCAGACACTAGCATTTCCAAGTTATAGTAGGCTGCGTCTTTATTTCCATATTTATTACCAATGACTTCCCCTTGCTCAGTGAGACGGATACGGTCATTGATACTGCGGAGTGGCTGAGAAGTGATGGCTTCATAAGTTGGACCACCACCACGTCCTACTGTACCTCCCCGGCCATGGAAGAAGGTAATTTTTACGCCAAATTGATCACCGATAGCTGTCAACTGCTGCTGTGCTTTGTAGAGAGTCCAGCAAGAAGACAGGTAGCCACCGTCCTTATTACTGTCTGAATAGCCCAGCATGATTTCCTGATAATTATCCTTAGAAGCAATCCACTTCTGCGCAACCGGCAGAGACAGGTATTTCTCCATAGTATCACAGGAATTGTCCAAATCCTCAATGGTCTCAAAAAGCGGAACAATCTGGACACGAGCCCCATTTTCATCAATCAGCCCCACTTCCTTGAGCATAATAGCCAACTCAAGTAGATCTGATACACTGGTCGAATGAGAAATAATATTCTGCTTAATCACTTCCTCACCAATGGCATCTTTTAGCTGACGGGCTGTTTTGAAAATCTCCAGTTCTTTTTGCAGGAGTTCGGATTTAGTCTCATGGGTAGCTGACAGGATACGAGGATCTTCAAGCAGCTGTTTGAGGAGGATCTGGCATTTTTCTTCTTCTGACAGACTACTATAATCCTGAACAATATTAGCCGAAGCCAAGAGCTCAGCCACACAGGCCTCATGAACACTAGAATCCTGACGCATATCAATGCTGGCCAAGAAGAAACCAAAAACCTCTACAGCTTGAAGAAGTTCAGTCAAGTCCCCACTTACCAAGGCTTCACCATGATGTTCGATAAGAGAATCATAAATGACCTGCAAGTCTTCTTTAAATTCCTGAGCGGTTCTGTAAGAAGGTGTCTCCTCCTTCTTGAGCTCAGTCAGGGTCTCGCTGATACGAGACTGGATATAATTAGGGATGATTTCTCTTCCTTTATTGCTGACAGAAAGGTTGGCCTTCGCAGACAATTTTTCCTCAGCTCGGTCCGTCAATCGCTGACCGTCAGTTGAAAAGTTGCCTTCTTTAAGGTAAAGCAAGGTTTGAATCAGCTTGGACTGGATATAGTGGAAAGCTCGACGGTAAGGTTCGTTTTCCCGATAAACAGACTTGTCAGTAGACAGAGCCGCCATTTCTGCTACTGCCTGACTGGTTTCTGAGAGGTTGGTCGAGAGCGAGAAGGTACGATAGAGTGTATAAACCTTGTCAATATAATAGTTGAGGATGACTTCGCTCTGGAGGGTGGCTGACAGTTTCAGAGTTTCTGCGGTTACAAAAGGATTGCCATCCCGGTCACCGCCGATCCACATTCCCATGGTAATAGGCTTAGGATTATCCAGCTTGATGCCCCGCTCTTCTGCCAAGCGTCTGTATTCGACCATAAAGTTGGTAATAGCTTGCAGGAAAGAGCTGTTATAGTACTCCATGACATTGGTAATCTCATTGGTCACTTTCAGCTTCTTCTCACGGATCATATCTGTCTGCATCATAAGCTCAATATAGCGGCGGAGATTTCCTAGCCACTTCTTCTCATTAACTAGGCCAGCCTTAACATCACGATGCTGACGCAGCAAACTATGAATATGATTGGTTAAATCCAGAACGGTCTTACGCTGAACCTGAGTCGGGTGAGCTGTCAGTACTGGCACAACATTCAGGTTTTCAAGAATCTCCTGAGCATTTTCCCGCGTTGAAATCAGGTCAATAGTTGTTGACAGCTTCCCAAGATAATCCTGATCGATATTGTTCTGATGGTTGATTTCATAAGCTAGGTCCACGTCTTCTGAGATATTAATCAAAAGCGGCAAGATAGAGAAATAACGGGAAATATAAACCATTTCATCTGTCGATAATTCTTCTACAATCGCTTTTAACTCATGATATTTGGAGTTAACCGCCATCTCCTCCATAAGGGAGATTTTTTCAAAGGTCTCAGGGTCGAGAAGATTCCGAGTAATATCGGCAAGTAAGTCTGTCAAAATGGCGACTTCTTCTCGAATCACTTCTTTATTGCTGTAGCTTTCTAATTTGTTAAATGACATAATCTGCACCTTTCATTTTTGCAACAACTGTTCACACGAACTGCGATTAAGCTTCCTCAGACCGGTCTTGTGCCTCCGCTTCCATCTGCTCATACAGGGCATCACGGCGCTCGTTGGCATCAATATTAAGTACCAAGGCAATGGCTACTGACAAGACCAGAAGACTGTTTCCTCCTTGCGATAGGAAGGGGAAGGTTACTCCTGTAGAAGGAATGAGACCTGAAATTCCACCGATATTGATGAAGGTCTGCATAAGTATCATACCGCCAATTCCCAAAGCCATCATGGAGTTAAATGGATTCTTTGCCCGAATCCCTACCAAGATAATTCTCAGAATCAGGAAAAAGAGTAAAGCCAGAATCAGACTGGCACCAAAGAAACCAAACTCTTCTATCACGATAGAAAATACAAAGTCTGTATGAGCTTCCGGCAAATATCCGCGCTTCTCAATAGAGTTACCCAAGCCCAGACCAAACCAGCCGCCATTACTCATAGCATAGTAGGAATTAGCTAATTGGTGGCCTGAGCCAGACAGATCCTTGAAGGGATTGAAGAAAGCGCTGAAACGCTTGGCCACATATCCAAAGACTGGAATCTTGGCCACGCGCTCAACCCCAATCAACCAAATGCTAGCCAGAACCAAGCCGGAAACACTAACAATGGCTCCCAGCATCGTAGAAAACCATCGGTAGCCAATCCCGCTGACGGCTATCATTATCACGACGGTCAAAAATAGAATAGTCGCATTTCCAAGGTCTGGCATAATAGCTACAATCCCAATCAGAATAGCCACCATGGTCCGCCAGTCGTTAAAGGCTTTAGGAAACCAATGGTTGTGAGTCAGGGCTTGATAGTCATAGACATTTATCTCATCCTGCCTCTTTGTGAAGCGAAAAGCTAGATACCAGACCAGAATAATCTTCAAATACTCCGCAGGCTGAATACTGAAAGCTCCAAGCTTGAGCCAACCATGAGCTCCGTTGATAGTCCCTGTTATAAAACGAGATAAAAGCAAGAGAATAATCTCAGCAAAGATAACTATAGTCAGAATACTTCCTTTTTTTAAGAAACCCAGGCGGATTCTATATAGGAGCGCAATTATAAAGAGACTTATTATCCAAAAAATCCCCTGATTCATGACCATTCCAAAACCATTTCCTCCGGCCTGAATCGAGGTAGGACTCGTCGTTGAATAGACCACAATCAATCCCAAAACAGATAAAATCAAATAAGGAATCAAGATAGAATAATTCAACAAGTGCTTCTTGTCAATTTTCATATTTCACCATTAAACTTCTAAAAATTCAATTCTCATTATACCACCTTTTGGATTGAAAAAAAAGCACTAGCGCAAAGACAGGGACAATCATGGCTTGCTTTGCCTTATTTATATAAAAATGTGATAAGATAGGAAGCAAACAAAGGAGGAGAACATGACAGACATTTATGATATCGAAATCCAAAAACAAGACGGAAGTCCGCAAAAAATGAGTGATCATAAAGGAAAGATTCTGCTGATTGTCAATACAGCGACCGGCTGCGGCTTCACTCCTCAGTATCAAGAACTGCAGGAACTCTATGAGCGCTATCAGAAAGACAGATTTGAAATCCTGGATTTCCCCTGCAATCAGTTTGGCCAGCAGGCTCCTGGAGACGCTGCAGAAATCAACAGCTTTTGCAGCCTTAACTACGGAACGACCTTTCCTCGATTTGCTAAGATTGATGTCAACGGCCCTCATACTGCTCCACTCTTTGACTGGCTCAAAAAAGAAAAGGGCGGTCTTCTGGGCGAAAACATAAAGTGGAATTTCACAAAGTTTCTGGTCAGTCGAGACGGAACAGTCATCAAACGCTTCTCTCCACAAACCTCTCCCCAAAAGATAGAAGAACTCATTCAAAAGCTATTATAATATTATAAAAGGTAGGAAAAAGCAAAACGATTTATCCAACGGCAACTCATCTTCTATAGCCTGACTAATTTCTTTAAAAACAAGACATTTTGGGCTTTCAAAACGTCTTGTTTTTGCTTTATAATATTTCAATTATATTACATTTCATTCATTTTCCAGCAATTCTGGGGATATTTTTTGCTTTTTTATTTGTTTTAAGTTAAAATAAACCAGTATGAGGAAGAGGATTAAACCGCTTGCAATCCTAATTTTCTTTGCTTCTTTTATCGCTTTTATTTTGATAAGCAAGCAAATTACTGACTCTCAGGAAAAGCAAGCACAGGCAAAAATTTCACAAACTAAACAAACTCCAAGTTCCTCAAAAAAAGAGGAAACATCTGATGATTCGTCCTTGGATGAAGAGTTTATTTCCAGACCAATCATTGACATTTCTGGCTGGCAGCTGCCAAGTGAGATTAATTACGACTTACTCGCACAGAATGTTTCAGGAGTAATTGTCCGTGTTCATAGTGGAGCGCAGGCAAAAAAAGAAAACGCAGCAACTCATCTGAATGGTCTGGACAAATCTTATGAAAGACACATCAAAGAATTTCAAAAGCGCAACATCCCTGTTGCTGTCTATGCCTATGTGGCCGCCAATAGCAAAAAGGAAATGGAAAAAGAAGCCGAAAGTTTCTACAAGGCTTCTGCCAAGTACCATCCAACCTATTATTGGCTAGACGTCGAAGAAAAGACCATGTCTGACATGAATGCGGGAGTTGAAGCTTTCCGAGCGAAGCTAGAGTCACTGGGTGTTAAAAATATTGGTATCTATATTGGAACATATTTTATGGAGGAGCATAGCATCTCTACCGATAAGTTCACAGCAATTTGGATTCCGACTTATGGTAATGACGACGGCTACTACAATGCTGCACCAAATACGGAGCAAGATTACGACTTGCATCAGTACACATCACAAGGTCAGCTGACTGGTTTCTCTCATTATCTTGATTTGAACCAGCTGTCAACCTTGAAAGACCAAACAGCTACTTATCAAAAGCTATTTACAGTTCCTAAAGAAAGCCAATAGCTCAGAGCGACAGAACAAGTCTCAAAGACTGCTGTCGTTTTTTATTGTCAAATAATAGGAAATTTCCAGCCGTTTCCTCTTAATAAAGCCTATATTTTATGATATAATGATTTGATAAATGAAATTAGAAAAGGAAAATACAATGATTTCTTGGTTGAATAGAACTTTCAAAGGAATGGTCATTGCACTTGGCTTTATTTTGCCGGGAGTTTCAGGCGGTGTTTTAGCAGCTATCTTAGGTATTTACGAGCGCCTGATTCATTTTTTAGCACATTTAAAGGAAAACTTCGTCGAAAATGTTCTCTATTTCATACCAGTTGGAATCGGAATGATTTTAGGAATAGCTGCCTTCTCCTATCCCGTCAATCTGCTACTGGACAACTACAAAGTGATTGTCCTTTGGGGATTTGCCGGAGCTATCATCGGGACTGTTCCAAGCCTCATTAAAGAGTCTGTTGCTAAAAGTGAGCGTGATCGGATTGATATTCTCGTTTTCTGGGTCAGCCTCATCGTCTCAGGAATTTTTCTTTATTCCCTAAACGGTATGGTCGGCACCTTGCCAGCCAACTTCCTCTCTTTTATCTTAGCAGGAGCCTTGATTGCACTGGGCATTTTAATTCCCGGACTTAGTCCGTCCAACCTTCTCCTGATTTTAGGCCTCTATGCCCCTATGCTCAATGGCTTTCGCAAACTGGATCTCTTAGGTACCTTTCTTCCGATCGGAATAGGAGGCGTCTTGGCTCTGATTCTCTTCTCTAAGCTCATGGATCATATTTTGAAAAACTACTACTCTCGTGTCTATCACTTTATCATTGGCATCGTCCTATCCAGTACACTTCTCATTGTAGTGCCTCAAGCAGGAAACAGTGAAAGCATTAGCTATCATGGAGTTTCTATATTGACACTTGTCCTTGCAGCCTTTTTCTTCGGATTAGGAACTTGGCTGGGACTCTGGATGTCACAATTAGAAGAGAGATATACTAATGGCTAAAAAAACAAAAATCAAAAAAACACTGGTCGAGCAAATTTTAAGCAAGGCTAAGATTGACCATCGAGGTCTACAGCTAAATGCCTTAGCTGAACAGCCAGCCGATGACTTGGACCGTTCGCGGATTTATAAAACCTTGGCCTTGACAGGAGACAAGACTGGCACACTAATCGGTATCTTACCTATCACAGAGCATCTGTCCGAAAAGAAAATGGCCAAGATTTCCGGTAATAAAAAGGTCAGTATGATTCCCCAGAAAGATTTGGAAAAGACAACGGGCTATATCCACGGAGCCAATAATCCTGTCGGTATCCGTCAAAAGCACAACTTTCCAATCTATATCGACCAGTCAGCTCTAGAGCGAGATAGCATTATCGTTTCTGCCGGTGAAGTCGGCCGCAGTATTGAAATCAAGGCTCAAGATTTAGCAGATTTTGTTCAAGCTGACTTTGCAGACCTCAAGGAGAATTCTAGCTCATAATTCTTCAATACTGCACCTAATATTCTCAATAAACTCTAATAAGAAAGAAACAATCAACCACTATGAAATTATATTTTGTCCGACACGGAAGAACGGAATGGAATCAGGAAGGCCGCTTTCAGGGAGCCAGCGGTGATTCGCCACTGCTGCCAACCGCCGTTGAAGAACTGCAAACCTTAGGAAAACATCTGGCTCAGACACAATTTGACAAGATTTACAGCAGCGATCTCCCACGCGCCATTCGCTCTGCTGAGATTATCCAAGAAGAAAGCCAGTTTCCGACTGAAATCGTATCAGTACCTGAACTGCGAGAATGGCAGTTGGGAAAATTGGAAGGCGCAAAAATTTCTACCATAGAATCTATCTATCCACATCAGATGACAGCCTTCCGCCACAACCTCTCACAATTTAATCATACTTTTTTTGACGCTGAGTCGGTCTACCATACAACCCACCGGACAATTTCCTTTATCAAGACCTTAAAGGACAAGGACTATGAACAGGTCCTCATTGTCGGGCACGGTGCTAACTTAACCGCCAGCATTCGGACTATGCTAGGCTATGACACACCTCTTTTGCGCAAGAATGGCGGTCTGACCAATGCTAGTATCACCATCCTTGAAACAGAAGACTTTGAGAATTTTGAGCTGATCACTTGGAATAATACGGATTACTTAGTTGAAAAGGCAGAAAATTAAAGCTGGATTTCTAGCTTTTTTTCTTACTTTATAGCCAAATATAGATGAATTTCCCTATCTTTTGTGTTAAAATAGGTAGGAAAACTTTTGGAGGAAAAACATGACTACTGAACATATCGAGGAATTAAACGACCAGCAGATTATCCGCCGTGAAAAAATGGCTGCGCTGGCTGAGCAGGGAATTGACCCTTTTGGCAAACGCTTTGAGCGAACTGCTAACTCTGCTCAACTGAAAGAAAAATACAACGATAAAGATAAAGAAGAATTAAACGAACTCAACGAAACAGCTATTATCGCTGGCCGTCTCATGACCAAGCGTGGCAAAGGAAAAGTTGGCTTTGCCCACATCCAAGACCGTGAAGGCCAAATCCAGATTTATGTTCGTAAAGATGCTGTTGGTGAAGAAAATTATGAAATCTTCAAAAAGGCGGACTTAGGGGATTTCCTCGGTATCGAAGGTGAGATTATGCGGACAGATATGGGGGAGCTTTCTATCAAGGCAACCCACCTTACTCATTTGTCTAAGGCTCTGCGTCCCCTGCCTGAAAAATTCCACGGCCTGACAGATGTTGAAACCATCTACCGCAAGCGTTATTTGGATTTGATTTCCAACCGCGAAAGCTTTGAACGATTTGTCACTCGTTCAAAAATCATCTCAGAAATCCGCCGTTACTTGGATGGACAAGGCTTCCTTGAAGTAGAAACTCCTGTCCTCCACAATGAGGCAGGCGGTGCTGCTGCCCGTCCATTTATCACCCACCACAATGCCCAAAACATTGATATGGTGCTGCGGATTGCAACCGAGCTTCACCTTAAACGTCTCATCGTCGGTGGTATGGAGCGAGTTTATGAGATTGGCCGTATCTTCCGTAACGAAGGAATGGATGCAACTCACAATCCAGAATTTACTTCTATCGAGGTTTACCAAGCCTATGCAGATTTCCAAGATATCATGGACTTGACTGAAGGCATTATCCAACATGCAGCTGTCTCTGTAAATGGAGATGGACCAGTCAACTACCAAGGAACTGAAATCAAAATCAACGAACCGTTTAAACGCGTTCACATGGTTGACGCCATCAAGGAAATTACGGGTGTTGACTTCTGGCAAGATATGAGCTTTGAAGAAGCTGCTGCCTTGGCTCAGGAAAAGAAAGTTCCGCTTGAAAAGCACTTCACCGAAGTTGGCCATGTTATCAATGCTTTCTTTGAAGAATTTGTGGAAGAAACCTTGATTCAGCCAACCTTTGTCTACGGTCATCCTGTAGCAGTATCACCTCTGGCTAAGAAAAATCCAGAAGATCCACGCTTCACAGACCGTTTCGAGCTCTTCATTATGACCAAAGAATATGCCAACGCCTTCACTGAGTTGAACGATCCAATCGATCAATTATCTCGTTTTGAAGCACAGGCCAAAGCCAAAGAACTGGGGGATGACGAAGCAACTGGCATTGACTATGACTTTGTTGAAGCTCTGGAATACGGTATGCCACCAACTGGAGGTCTAGGAATCGGTATCGACCGGCTGGTTATGTTACTAACAGATGTAACTACCATTCGAGATGTCCTGCTCTTCCCAACGATGAAATAATCTGTATTTTATACAATCTTAAGAAAACAAATCCTGCTGGAATTCCAGCGGGATTTTTTACATCATAAAAAAGTCTGGGAAACCAGACTTTTTGTTGTACTATTCATACCTCAGTGCTTCAATTGGATCCAATTTGGATGCTTTATTGGCCGGTAAGATTCCGAAGAGAACACCGATGGTTGCTGAGAAGAGAAGGCTAACGATGCTGACCGTGAGTGATACCATCACTGGAGTTCCTTCCAGCATTTGACTCATGGCCGAGCCTAGTACAGACGCAAGTCCCGCAGCTAGAACCAGTCCAATCAAACCACCAATCAGTGTCAAAATCATAGACTCAATCAAAAATTGCATCAGTATGTTGCCACGTGTTGCTCCCAGAGCTTTTCGAAGACCGATTTCACGAGTCCGCTCAGTGACCGATACCAACATGATATTCATAACGCCGATACCACCAACAAAGAGAGAGATTCCGGCAATGGCTCCGATAACACCTGTCATGGCACCATAAATATTTTGCACTTCCTGATAGAGGGCACTATCATCTGTCACTTGATATTCGCCCTGTTGGAGACCAGCAATTTCTGTTAATTTCTTGGCAACCTTAGGGCCAAGTTCTGGAACTAAGCTTGTATCATTCACTCGAAGAACAATCTCTGAAATTTCATCTACTCCAAAGTTTGCGGCTATGAGAGTATTGGTCGTAATGGCATTGCCACCATAGACCTGCATGGAGCCAGATGCAGCAGCAGTTTCAGGATCCCTATAAACCCCAATCACCCGATAGTTACTGGCACCTACTGTCACAATTTTATTGATGGCTTCTTCAGCGGAAGAAAAGAGAGTCGCAGCCAGATCTTCGTCCAGCAGCACAACACTGGCAAAGCCTTGATAGTCTTGCTGCCTCAAAGCGCGACCAGCAATGATTTTATATTTTTTCACCTGAATATAGGTCATGTTTGCGCCGACAAAATTGACGCGCTCAGCCTTCTTATTTTCATAGCTAAAGGTTTCCATAGCAGAGTTGGTCACATAGTATCCGTCCACTCCCTTGATATGGGTCAATTCCTTAACCCAGGCTTCCTGAGCCTTGGGTGGTTCCACCACTTCTTCGCTTTCATCTTCTACATTTACTGAATAGAGATCAGCCGTTTGTGTGTAGGATCCGTCTTTGCTCTTTTTAGGAGAAAAGACGAGACGCATATTTTTCTGACTTTTGGTAAAACTCTCATTGACCCGCCGGGTAATGGAATCTCCTAAGGCCATGATAACCACAACTGAAGCCACTCCGATAATAATCCCAATCATGGTCAGAAAAGACCGCATCTTGTGTCCAAGAATGGAGCTAATGGCAAATTTCCAGTTTTGCATTAGGCTAGTCCTCCTTCCTTAGAGCTATCAGATGAGATGACACCGTCACGAATGACAATCTGCCGTTTGGCATAGGCAGCAATCTCAGGCTCGTGGGTTACCATGATAATGGTTTTCCCTTCTCGATTGAGCTCAGTTAGGAGCTCCATAATCTGCTCACCAGTCTTGGTATCCAGGGCCCCCGTCGGTTCGTCAGCCAGAATCAGAGAAGGATTATTGACCAAAGCACGCGCAATGGCAACCCGCTGCTTCTGTCCACCAGAAAGCTCTGAAGGCAGATGATGCATCCGCGTGTCCAACTCCACCTTGGTCAGAAACTGCTCGGCCAAGGACTTGCGTTTAGACTGACCGACACCTGCATAGATCAAGGGCAGTTCCACATTTTGCAAGGCGTTGAGCTTAGACAAGAGAAAGAACTGCTGGAAGACAAAGCCAATTTGCTTATTTCGAACCTTGGCCAGCTTCTTATCACCTAGCTTAGCAACTTCTTCGCTTCCTAGATGGTATTCACCAGTGGTCGGACGATCCAGCATCCCAATGATATTCATCAGAGTAGACTTACCAGATCCAGACGGTCCCATGATGGCAACAAACTCACCCTCTTCAACCTCCAGACTGATGTCTTTTAATACCTGCAGTTCCTGGTCTCCATTGCGATAGCTCTTATTAATATTTTTTAACTCAATTAGCTTCTTCATAAGATTTCACCTCTTGACCGTCTTTCAAGCTATCTGTCGGATTGATGATAACTTTACTATCCTTTGTCAAACCAGATGAGATTTCTTGATTTTCAGCATCAGCATTTCCGAGCGTTACTTCTGTCTTCTTGGCAACTCCTTTTTCCAGGACCCAAACATAGTTCTTGTCTCCGTCCATTACCACACTGCTGACTGGCACAATGAGTCCCTGAGTATTGTTTTTAACTTCAATGTTGACAGAGAAACCTTGCTTGAGTTCACCAATCTCACTGGTAATGTCAATTGTAAATGGATATTTGGAACCTGAAGCTGTTCCGCTACCACCTGTTCCAGACGGTTGAGCTGCTGCCTGCTGGCCGTCTTTCGGATAGTTGGAAATGTAGCTGATTTTACCAGTCCATTTTTTATCTGGGTAAACTTTTGATGTAATGGTCACTTCTTGACCGACAGACAAGTTAGCCAGATTGTATTCGGATAATTCACCCTTAATCTGCAGATTTCCATTGCTGACAATGTGAACCAAGGTTTGAGTGGCACCAGTTGTTGATTTTGAAACATCACGGTTAACTTCTACGACCGTACCATCTGCTGTGCTGGTCACTGTCAAGGCATTGAGAGTAGCTTGTGCTTTATTCATATTATCAACTGCATCAGCCCGAGCATCGCGCAGGTCAGCTGCCTGAGACTCTACAGAACGCTGAGCCTGAGCTTCAGACGCACCATCTGCTTCTTCGTCGCCAGTCGTATTTACAGTCACACCATTGGTCTGCAAGTCATGCAATTGACGATCAGCTTTGCTAACCGCCCGAGCAGCCGCATCATAAGCAGCCTGAGCCTCTGCACTTTTATAAGTAACCAATGCTTGACCGGCTGTCACTTGGTCACCGACATTGACCAGTACATTTTCCAAGTCACCTTTGGTGCTGTCATAGTAGATGTACTGCTCGTTGCTGGCTGTGACATTTCCTGTCAGTAAGACTGAAGAAGCCACTGAGCCTTCCTTGGCCTTCTGAACCAGAGGAGTCGTGTCGACAGGCATCTCAGAAGGATTCCCTCCGTTTAGAAACATGAAGAGAATTGCTCCTGCAACAACTGCAATCGTAGCTCCAATAATGCTAAATAATTGCCATTTCTTTAACTTTTTCATCTTTTTTCCTCCTCTTGATGAAAACGATTTTCTTTTGTTATATTATATCACAAGGCTATCATAATTCTTCTAAAAAAAATTTACAGTTTTTCACAAATGGTTGCTATTTTATCTCAGATAGTCACTCCTCTCAAATCCGTAGCAGATTTTTGCATTCACTTGCTAAAAAAGGTACAATTACCTCATATAATAGAAGGAGATTCTAACAAGATGAAAGAATTTGATATGATTGCTATTGGCGGTGGCAGCGGGGGAATTGCTACCATGAATCGGGCCGGCGAATACGGTGCCAAGGTTGCCGTTATTGAAGAAAAGAAACTAGGTGGCACCTGTGTCAATGTCGGCTGTGTCCCAAAGAAGATTATGTGGTACGGAGCTCAAATAGCTGAAGCTATCCATCATTATGGACCAGACTACGGCTTTACCTCTGATAATCATGCTTTTGATTTTGCTACTCTTCGGAAAAATCGAGAAGCTTATATTGACAGAGCACGTTCGTCCTACGATGGTAGCTTCAAGCGCAATGGTGTTGAGCTGATCGAAGGCCGTGCCCGTTTTGTGGATGCAAATACTGTCCAAGTCAACGGTGAGCTTATTCGCGCCAAGCATATCGTTATCGCAACAGGTGCTCATGCTGCTATTCCAAATATCCCTGGCGCAGGTTACGGAGAAACTTCCGATGATGTCTTCGCTTGGGAAGAGTTACCTGAATCTGTTGCCATTGTCGGAGCAGGCTATATAGCAGTTGAGCTAGCCGGAGTGCTCCATGCTCTAGGAGTTAAAACAGACCTTTTTGTTCGTAAGGATCGACCGCTGCGCAACTTTGACAGCTATCTGATTGACGGTCTGCTCCAAGAAATGGAAAACTCTGGGCTCCAGCTTCATACCCATAAGATTCCGCAAAAGCTTGAAAAACTTACTGATGGTCAGCTCAAGCTCTATTTTGAAGATGGCAGCAGCCACACAGCCCAGCATGTTATTTGGGCCATCGGCCGTAAGCCAAATGTTCAAGACCTCAATCTGGAAGCAGCTGGCGTAACTCTCAATGAACGTGGCTTCATCGCTGTCGATGAGTACCAAAACACTGTGGTTCCAGGTATCTATGCTCTAGGCGATGTAACAGGTGAAAAAGAATTAACTCCTGTTGCTATCAAGGCTGGACGAACTCTGTCTGAGCGTCTTTTCAATGGTAAAACAAATGCTAAAATGGACTACTCAACTATTCCAACTGTTGTCTTCTCCCATCCCGCTATTGGGACAGTCGGCCTGACTGAGGTAGAGGCTATCAAGACTTATGGAGCAGAAAATATTCACGTTTACACATCTAGCTTCACATCCATGTACTCTGCTGTCACCCAACACCGCCAACAGGCCAAGTTCAAGCTCATCACTGCCGGTGAGGATGAAAAGGTCATTGGCCTGCACGGCATTGGCTACGGAGTAGACGAGATGATTCAAGGCTTTGCTGTTGCTATGAAGATGGGCGCTACCAAGGCTGACTTTGATGCTACAGTTGCTATTCACCCGACTGGCTCCGAAGAGTTCGTGACCATGCGATAAAAAATTCAAAATCAGAAGAGGTTTGGTATTCCAGCCTCTTTTTGACTTCTGCTACCATTTTATAATAAAGATGATGACCGTTCCATAACCTAATCTTTCATTTTACAGACGAATCTTACATTTTTGTAAGATTGTAAATTTTAGCTATTTCAGGTTCATTTGACTTTCCTTTCAAATATCAGTCTAATGAAAGAAAGTCAGATTTTTTTCAGACCATAGACTACTGCATCACTATTTTAAAGGGTAAATTGTCAAATATCCATCAAGAAATTCCAAAAATTATAAAAAGCAATCTATTTATTAGTTATTATATGAGACAAGGAGCCTGAAATGAAACCTCAGACTCCTTTTTCATTATGGTAAAATAGCTACAGCCCTCACTGGTGAACCGCTGGCCTGATGCCAGTTTGGAAAGCTGATCGAGATGAGAGCACCCTTAGCCGGCAGCTGATCCAGATTGGTCATAACTTCCAGCTGGTAAATGTCCTGCTCCAAAAGATAATATTCATTGAGTAGTCCATGCTCCGCTGTGGGAATACCCGCATCTGTATCAAAAGTTTCGTGGCCTACCGCCTTGACACCACGCTCATGGATAAGAAACTCTAGAGCATCCTGTCCCCACCCAGGAGTATGCTGAACCTCCTGATCATCCAGATTTCGCATGGCAGATTGACTTGGCCAACGCTTGGACCAATCTGAGCGAAAGGCAACAAATGTTCCTGGCTCAATTCTCCCGTGCTCCGCTTCAAAATCTAAAATATCCTGCTTGCCCAGAATAAAGTCTGGATTCTCTGCTACTTCCTTAGACTTATCAATAACTACCAAAGGCAGAAAAAGATCTTTTAGCTCAATCTCTTCCAACCAGCGACCACCCTCCACAAAGTGAATCGGAGCATCAATATGAGTCCCGTACTGGCCAACTACAGAAAACTGCTGAACATGAAAACCATCTTTCAAAGTGAAAATATCCTTTTTCTCCAAGGCAGGCAGAGCGGGAAAATGCGGACTATCTTCCTTGATCTGATGGGACAAGTTGACCCATTTTTTCTCCTGTAGTTTCTGATAAATTTTTAATAAATCTGTCATAGCCTTCTCCAATCTAGTCAGTCTTGCTTTGGAAAGATGTTGATTACGCACCCACACCTCTAGCAAAAACTCTTATTTACTTTTGCATTATTATATCAATCAAAGTGTGCTGCTGCAATTCTTTATAGCTCTTTTAGATAATCCTTTTTTATTGATAAGAATATAGTTTGAAGCTATAGCTAATTTTTCTAATGAAACCTATTCAAACATTGAAAATTTTGATATGATAGAACAAAGCAATCCAGAAACGAGGAAAACAGATGAGTAAAACGAAAAAGCTTCTTGCAGCCTTGGGTATTCTTTTCTTTAATATTTTTGGTCTTATCGCCTTCTTTGTCTTGCTTATCAGAAGCAAGAAACGAAAATAAGAATCTGTCTGTATATTTGTCTCGTCCGATTAAGAAGGACTTGACTTTTTTTTATTTAGCTTTTAAAATAGTTACCATAAAAATAAAAAGAGGTTTACTATTTATGAACAAGAACAAAGCATTTCTTCTTGCCCTCCCAGCTATCGGAGCTGCTTTCCTAGCAGTCCTGTCCCAATTTACTATTTCCATCGGCCCCATTCCCATCACGCTACAGACTTTTGTTATCGGCTTAATTGCGACGATTTTCAAACCTCGCGAAGCGGTTTTGTCAGTCATTATTTATCTATTGCTGGGAGCTATTGGTCTGCCGGTCTTTGCTGGAGGAAGCGGTGGTTTTCAGGCTCTCTTTGGCCCTAGCGCCGGCTATCTCTGGTTCTTCTTACCCTTTTCGTTTGTGACATCCAGTCTGACTCATAAGGACAGTACTTTCTATATGATTTTTATAGCCAATGTATTGGGTGCCGCTCTCGTCTTTGTCGGTGGTATCTTAGGGCTGCAGTTTTTTGGAGGACTTGATTTCTCTAAGTCAGTAGAGGTTGGCCTAACTCCTTTTATCCTGCCTGGATTGATAAAAATTATTGCCATCACCATTATCAGCATCCCTATTTTTAAGAGTCTGAAATTTCATCCCTACTTTTCAGAGAAATAAGAATCTGTCTGTATAATTGTCTCGTCCGATTAAGAAGGACTTGACTTTTTTTTATTTAGCTTTTAAAATAGTTACCATAAAATCAAAAAGAGGTTTACTATTTATGAACAAGAACAAAGCTTTTCTTCTTGCCCTCCCAGCTATCGGAGCTGCTTTCCTAGCTGTCCTATCCCAGTTAACTATTTCCATTGGTCCCGTTCCCATTACGTTGCAGACTTTTGCTGTCGGTTTGATTGCGACAATTTTCAAACCTCGCGAAGCGGTTTTATCAGTCTTTATTTATCTGCTGCTGGGAGCTATTGGCCTGCCGGTCTTTGCTGGAGGAAGCGGTGGTTTTCAGGCTCTCTTTGGCCCAAGCGCCGGATATCTCTGGTTCTACTTACTCTTTGCCCTTGTGACATCCAGTCTGAGCCACAAGGACAGTCCTTTCTATATGATTTTTATAGCCAATGTATTGGGTGACGCTCTCGTCTTTGTCGGTGGTATCCTAGGACTGCATTTCTTGGGGGGGCTTGATTTCTCTAAGTCAGTCGCGGTTGGCCTGACTCCTTTTATCCTGCCTGACTTGCTAAAAATGATTGCTATCACCATTATTAGCATCCCTATTTTTAAGAGTCTGAAATTCCATTCCTACTTTTCAGAGAAATAGAAAAAACTGATAGAGCTTTCTCTATCAGTTTTTAAATGCATCCACGAGAATTTGGAATTCTTCATTAGAAAGGGTAATCCCCTTGCCCATTTTGCTGTGGTCTGGGCTCCAAGTCCGAATATCGTACTTAGCTGGTGCTCCGTTAAAGCTAACTCGGTTGAGTTCCTTGGTCCAGCCCTTGTCATTTTCAGATAGGACCAGAAGTTTTTCTTCGATTTCGAATGTAAATTCTGCCATATTTCACCTCTTGTTTTATTTTCCAACTAATAATTCGTAAAAGAATTTACAATTTAGGGAATTTTGTTATATAATATATTGTAACAAGTTATGGAGATTTTAGCTATGAAAAAATATCTCGAAATGATTTTACAAAGAGCCAACGAATTTATCAGTGGCAAAAAGAATGAACAAGGACCAGAGGACAGCGGCCGCATCCTGCGTACCATCGAGTTAGCTCTGCGTAAACAATCTGGTGTCCACGTTATCTTTCTGGATAAAAGCTTCACCGGCGACATTGTTAAATACGATCGCGAGCGCCAGCAGCTGATTATCAAAAATTTCAAGAAAAGTATGACCACTATTATCCGCGTGCAGGACATAAAGCGAATCAGTCTCGTACCCAATAATATCCGTGAAGCCCAAAAGAAAGACATTCGCATCACCAATCGTCGTTTCAAAAGATAACTCTTCCATCCAACTGGATGGAAGAGTTATTTATTTGTCTGAAAATAAATTGATCGATGCTTCTTACAGCCAGGGTTAAAGGAATGTTGACAGAAAGGGCAGGTATCCTCACAGCCAAGGTACTGAGAAATAGTCAGCTCAGTCCTGCAATGACCACAAAGAACTACTCGATCTTCTGAGCGACTCACAGGATAGGCTAGAAAAGCATGGTCTTCGTAGCGGTCATGACAGAGAAAGCAAGGATAGTATTTCTGACAAGCAAAGCACTTAAGAGCTATGACATCTCTCTCACTATGATAATGCTGGCAGCGAGTCTCCTCATCAAGAGTATCTCCGTAAACCTGAATCATGCTATTTCCTCTCTGATAACCTCAATTCATAAAGATGGCTTTTAGATTAAAAAGCCACCTATGAATATAAGATTAAGCTCGGACGGTCACGCTAGTGCCATCTTCCTTATAAAGATTAATCAAGCCTTCCTTTCGAGCCCGCACCATATCGCCAGCCTCTACAGGCTGCTCCAAGTGAATGGTCAGAAGCTCCATCGGATTAGGAGCCCGATCAATTTTGTTACCATCAGCATCACGAAGGTCTGTGATAAAGGTTTCAAAATGACGGAAGCCCGGTCCGTAAAACTCAACCTGATCGCCTTCATGGATAACATTTCGCTGACGAATAGTCGCTGTCTGACTGTCTGCGTCATAGGCTACTACTTCTGCTACAAATTTGTATTCTGGAATCTTACGCCTCGCTCCGAACAGCTGCTCATTCTCAGTTGGAGTATGATAGTAGAATCCTGTGGCCAATTCGCGTTGAGCAACCTTCCACATCTCATCAACCAAGTCCTGCTTGATAGCTTCAAACTTTTCAGGACTTTCTAGATAAGCATTTACAGCTGCTTTATAGCAGTTAGTCACCGTGGAAACGTAATGAATAGACTTCATCCGTCCCTCAATCTTCAAGCTATCCACTCCATTTTCAATCATGTCTGGTATGCGGTCAATCATGGACATATCAACTGCGGACATGGAAAATTCTTCCGGAACTTCCCCCTTCAAGCTCTTACGTTCTTGACCAAAGGGCATATCGTAGAGGTCATATTTCCAACGGCAGGATTGTGAGCAGCCTCCACGATTGGCATCGCGCATACTCATGTGGTTGGATAATGTACAGCGTCCAGAGTAGGAAATACACATTGCTCCATGAACAAAGGCTTCTATTTCAACATCAGTCCGTCGGCGAATTTCTGCCAGTTCAGCCATAGAAACTTCGCGAGCTAGAACAACGCGAGTTAGTCCTAGATTTTTCCAGAACTCCAGCGTTTCATAGTTGGTCGCACTGGCCTGAGTTGACAGATGGATTTCCAGACCAGGTGCTTCTGATGCTGCAATAGCAATCAAAGCTGGATCTGAAACAATGACAGCGGCAATCCCGATGTCTCGCAAACGGCGGAACCACTCACCAGCTCCCTCTTCATTTCCCTCGTGCATGACCATATTGGCCGCGACATAGACCTTGGCACCATAACTAGCCGCAAAATGAACCCCTTCTTCCATCTGTTCAAAGGTAAAGTTCCCAGCCCGGCTGCGCAGACCATAGGCTTGTCCGCCAATAAAAACAGCATCTGCTCCATATCGAACAGCTACTTTTAGCTTTTCCAAAGTACCAGCAGGTGACAACACCTCTGGTCGTTTTAACTTTCTTGCCATCATTTTCTCCTATTTGCAATATAAAAGTGTTGATGTCTAATCCTTATTATTTTATAGTAATTTACCCCTAAAAGCAAGGTTCTTTGAATTATTTTCACAATTCTAATTTCCAGATTTTTCGAATTAATTCAAAAAACATCTATTTTTTAATCCTATTTTAGTAAATATCAATTTTGTTCTCAAAAAAGAACTCCTAAAAGGAGTTCTAGTTTAAATATTTATTTTACCATATCAGGGTCATAGTCATAAAATCCGGTATCGAGAAAACGATTTTTCGGATGCAGTTTGTGAATCGCCTCATCCAGCACAAAGGCTTGGTCTGAGCTAAACTTGCCTGCTTCAATCAAATCTCTCGCCTCTACAAAAATCTTAGCAATCTCAACAAAGTTGTGACCAGGTGTGTAGAGACCTTCCAACTTCCAGTTGCAGAAGCCATGGTCAACCAACTCTATCAGCTTGGTCATCAAATCCAAGTCATTATTGGCAAAAATATGAGTACCATGATTGTCCTCAAAAATCGAGTAATGGCTCTGCGGATCGCTTGGTTCCGCCAGAAAGAGGTCTCGCTCCCGTGTCTTTTCATCATCAATATGAGTAAAATTATAGTAATTCTGCAAAAGAGGACGCTTGGAGTGATGGATGACACTAGCTCCGTATACCAAGACTTCAGCAGGAATTTCCAGAATTTCTGGCATCTTAAAAAGCTCAGCAGAAGGAATCTCACGCGCTAGGACAGCTTCTGAAACTCCTGCGTTCTTAGCCCAAAAGTTAATCTGACGGCTGCTGGTAACCATGGTCGAGGCATCGTAAATGGTCTTTAATTTATAACCATCGCGCTGCAGCACATAGAAAACACCAGCATCACCAACGGTAATATAATCTGCCCCAATCTCCTGCAGAAAATCAAGATAGGGCTTGATCTTATCCATCATTTCTTGATGCATGAGCGCGTTCACCGCAACGGTCAACTCTTTTCCTGCTTGGTGAACCAAGTCAGAAATTCGATTTAATTCGTCTAAATTAAAATTATGAGGTAAACGAAGGCCATAATTTTTCTCTCCGACATAAATTCGATCGACATTCGCCTTCAAAAGTTCCTCAACTTGTTCTATACTTTCAGCTGTTGCTGTAATAATTATCTTTTTCATAAAACCATTATAGCAAAAAAATATAAAGGAGTGGTTTTTCATTCGAATTTATTCGTTTTGTAACTCTTTTGTAATATTTAAAACTGCAAAAAAATGGTAGAATTAGAGGGTACTGTAAGGAGAGAGAATTATGCACGTAAGAAAATACCAACAATATGATGACCCAACTGACTACTACTACCAAGAAATTGAATCTGAACAAACACCACTCTATCAAGAGTACTTACCTGAAGCAGAAACGTCACCAAGATTAAGTGAACTCTTTTTCTTCTTAAATATTGCTGTTTTCTGTGTCTTGACAGTTTTGTTTAGCTTTGTATTTTTGAGTTTAAAAATGAATACATTTATGTCCTTCACTTTGGCCATTGCTTCCAGCCTGATTAGCATTCAATCTTATCGCCTGTTCGCAAAGAAACGCCAAACTAGCAAATAAACCAACCTTGTGATTCTACGATTTTAAAATATAAGAAAAACCGACGACGCTTTAAGTCCTCGGTTCTTTTTTTCATTCTTGTAAACAAAGAAGACTAGCAATTTTGCTAGTCTTCTTTGTTTTATTTTTCTTCTTGACTGTCTGTTTCAACAGCCTTTTCTTCTTGTCCTTCTGTCGCTTCTTCTCCGAAGTCAATGATGATTTCTTCTGAAGATTCCTCTTCTTCCTCTTGAAAGATTACAGGCTCTTCCTCTGCAAAGCTGCTTTCTTCTTTATCAAATTTTTCTTTGATTTCGTTAAACTTATCTTGTGAGTAGTCAACGACTGACTTGGTCGTTTCTTTGACAGATTCGATGACTGTTTCAGTTGTAATCTCGCCTTTCTCAACCTTTTCTTTGGTTTGTTGAATTGCACTGACAGCTTGATTTGAAAAGTCTTTAGCGGACTGAACGACAGCTTCGTGTATATCATCAGGATTTTCTTGATATTCCTTTACAAAGTCCCGAACCTTATCTGTCGTTTCCTTTCCTTTCTTACTGGTCAGAAAATAGGCAGCAGCTGCACCAGTAACAGCGCCCAATAACAGTGATGAAAATTTTCCCATAATAGACCTTCTTTCTTATTTTTTAAACAATTTTGAAGCAAAACGCAAAGCAGATAAACCAGCTGTAGTTTTGACGGTTCCTTTACCAGCAGACACCGCTTTTTTACTCAGCGTACGCGCCTGAACGTTCAAATCTGAAACGGACTCAGACAGGTCCGCCACAGCTGTAAACAAAGGATCAATGGTTGCGACTTTTTGATTGATGTCGTCAGTTAAGACATTGACCTTGGCCAGTAAATCATTGGTTTGGTGAAGGGTCACGTTGACATCAGAAGTCAAGACCTTGATGGTATTTTCTGTTTCATCAAGCATCTTACCAGCTTTCTCGCCCAGATTTTTGACAGTAATCGTCAAATAAATCACGAAGATAATAAGGGCAACCGCCAGTAAAGCATAAGCAATTTCAATTATCATATTTATCTCCTTTCATCGCTGACATCTCTTATAAGAGTCAGCAGCTCTATGTATTTCTTATTCTTGATAATAAGGGGCTTTCTTTTTTCTTTGGTAAATGATGATGCCTATTCCTACAAAAATAAGAATCAGCGACAGCCATTGGGAAACGCGCAGACCAGCAAACATAAGACTGTCCGTCCGCATCCCCTCAATAATCATCCGACCAAATCCATACCAAATCAGATAGAAGGCGGCGATTTCTCCCTGTCTCAGCAACTTAGGCCGACGGCGGAGAACAATAATCAAGATAAAGCCAATTAGGTTCCATACAGATTCATAGAGGAACGTTGGCTGTCTGTAGCTGCCCTCGATATACATATTCTCACGAATAAAACTAGGCAGATAGTTCAAACTCTTAACTGCCGCACCGTAGGCCTCATGGTTGGCAAAATTTCCCCAGCGCCCAATACTCTGAGCAATCATCACACTTGGTGCTGCGATATCTAGAAAATCGACTGGGTGAATCAACCTTCTCCGACAGAAGAAATAGAGAACGATGGCACCAGCTATCAGCCCACCGTAAATGGCAATCCCGGCTATTCCGCCATTCCAAAAATCAATGATTTTTATCAGATTCTTACCGTAATAATCCCATTCGAATGCCACGTAATAAAGTCGGGCACCCACAATGGCTACGGGAAAAGCTACTAGGATAAAATCCAAAATATCATCAGGAATAATCTTCCGACGCGGAGCCTCTTTCATGGCTAGATAGACGGCCAAGACCAAGCCTGTGACAATACAGATGGCATACCAGCGAATACTGATAGGCCCAAGTTGGATAGCTACTGGATCAATCATGTTTCACCTCATTTCGGCTAATTAAATCAGTGAGGCGTTCTTCAAAGATCTTGGTAGCATCATAGCCCATTTGCTTAGCTCGATAGTTCATCGCTGCAGCCTCAATCACGACTGAGATATTGCGACCAGTCTTTACAGGAATCCGAATACGTGGAATTCTGACACCGGCAACCTCCAGCTCCTCTGTATCATTACCTAGACGGTCAAAAGTTTTTTGAGTATCGTAATTCTCCAAATAGACAGCTATCTGAACTTGAGAAGAATCTTTTACTGCACTGGCTCCGTATAAGCTCATGACATCGATGATACCAACACCACGAATTTCCAATAGGTGGCGCAGGATTTCAGCCGGTTCTCCCCAAAGGGTCACTTCATCCTTGGCATAGATATCCACTCGATCGTCCGCAACCAAACGATGGCCACGCTTAACCAACTCAAGCCCTGTTTCACTTTTACCAATTCCACTGTCTCCTTGGATGAGAACTCCCATGCCATAGATATCCATCAGGACCCCATGGACACTGGTTCTCTCAGCTAGCCGGGAATCAAGATAACTGGAAATTTCTCCAGACAAGCGACTGGTGGAGGTTTTGCTTCTAAGAATAGCAACCTGCTTCTCATCAGCCGCATCAATCATTTCTTTAGGAATCTCTAAATTTCGAGCAATGATAACCACCGGCGTCTCAGGCTGGAACATTTTCAGCAGTACTTGATGGCGATTATGAGAGCTCATCTTCATCAGATAAGACCACTCTTTCATCCCAATCAGTTGTATCCGCTCGGGTGTATAAAAATCAAAATATCCAGTCATTTCAAGTCCAGGCCGAGAAATATCTGAAGTTTTAATTTCTTTCTCCAGTAAAACTTTATCTCCGTACTCCTGAGACAGACGAGACATTTTTAAGAGGTCTTTGACCTTTACTGACATTGTCTTCTCCCTTCAAATTTGTCTGCTTCTATTATAGCAAATTTTTACCTCAAAAGAATCTTTAAGATTGATTTTAGGTCGAAAAAATATTTTGATTTAAATCAACTTTTTAGTGAAAATAGAAAAACAGCCGCGACATCAATCAATCAGGCTACTGAGAATTTTCTTTTGGTTCTTAAAACAAGGATGGTTTTCTACAAAGGCCGGGACCTCTTTCAGGGGTAACCAGACATGGGCATCTGTTTCGCCTTCCTGATAGCGGACTTGACTCTTATCGCCAGACACAAGCACTTCATAATAGTCGAAATGGCACTGGTCTTTGATAGAGCACACCTGCTCCAAAAGCCTGATGCTGTCAGGAACCAGGCCTGTTTCTTCTTCTAATTCACGCAGGGCGGCTGTCTGACTATCCTCTCCTGCCAGCACACTGCCTCCCGCTCCGAACTCATAGTAGCCAGGATAGAGACTTTTATTGGCTGACCGTCGCATAAATAAAATATCGCCATCCTGATGGCGAACCAAGACATTGACACAGAGATGAAACTGTCCTTCAGGAATTTTGTCTCCTCGAACCAGGAGATGAGGGAGTTGATTTCGATTTAAGTCATAGGCATTCCAAAATTCTGTCATATTTCCTCCTTGGATGAATGCTTAGGATTTTGTTAAATTTGTAAGGTTCAGTCTATTTCACTCTGACCATTTTCAGTTTGAGACATAGCTCGCTTTTTATAGTTAGAAAGGTTTATTGAATGAGCTATAGAGAATACGATTGTATTTGAAACTAGCATACCAAAAATATAAAATAGGCTGCTAGGAAGGGAGTTTATAATTATTTGGAAACCTCCAACAAAACCATAAATTATGAGAGTTAGAACTGGCAGAAATAAGATAGATGTAAGTCCTACTAAACGCTTTGAGCTTTGCTCTGGGGATAATACTTTCCAGAAAAAGAAGAAATTCCATAGACCAAATGGAAAAGCTAGAATACCTATAAAGAAAACAAAAAAGAGAGCATATCCTCCTGCCACCATGCCCGCTGCAAAAATAAAAACTAGATGTAGAATTAAACTAATAATCAAATACAGGAAAAATTTCCACAAATACACCGGTAAAGAAAATTGTTTCATAATGCTGCCTTTCTAATTTTCAAAATGATCTGATAAATCAAGTGACTCACTCTTTTCCATTTGTTTAGCCATATGTAGCTGCTCACGTGCTTTTTTGATAGAATAGGCAAAGAAATAGAGAAACGTATTAACCAGAAGAATAATGAAGAATATTGGAATCATGCTCTTAAGGCTATTGAGCCAATTACTTAGACCAGCTGCATGAGAACTATTCAAAAAGAAAACAGAAACTGCAATAAAAAGCGGATGCATAAAAATAGAAAGTAGCAAAACACTTTTTTTCAGAGATTGACTAGTTGGCGGTGTAAACAGAAAGAAGAAAAAATTCAAAAAGCCATAGCCAAAAATCATCATCCCTAGAAAAGACATTGTCAAACTAGTGCCGTAATTAGACTTAAGGAGAAAAGCCAGAAGACCAAGCCCTCCAAAACTAACAATAAATGACAGAATAATATAAAGCAAGAACTTGAGTGCATACCATATGATTGAAAATTTTTTCATAAAATCATTCTCTCCTCTTCATCTAGTAAAAAATCGGGAGTGCATCCCGAAATTTTCTATTTTATTAAGAATTACCAAAACCATCCGTCTTTATCGTCTTTGATAGCTTCCGCTTCTTTTCGTTTGCGTGGGCCAGTTCCGTACATTTCTTCTTCTATGTCTTCTTTATAGGGCATAACCATAGCCAGCAGGATATAGATGAGAATTCCCAAGCCGAAATTGACCACAGTAAAGATAATAAAGAGGAAGCGCACCAGGCTCAGATCAAAATCAAACTTATCAGACAGACCGGACAAGACACCGGAAATCAGTCGATTCTTTTTCAACTTATAGAATTTCACGTTCATGATAGAGACCTCAATGATCATATTTACTTTATTCTACCACATTTCATGAAAAAACAATCGGGCCAAAGTCTGATTGTGCCTTAGAAAATTCATTCTTTAAAAAAGAGAGTTCTTCAATGAACTCTCTTACTAATTATCAAGCATTCTCCGACAAACGAAGCTTGCCCATACAGCGTCCGCAACGGTATTTTTGAAGATTGACTCTGCGTCTGCGACGGATAAGTGCTCCGCAGCTCAGACATTCATAGATGAGAAAAGATTGCGAGTCGGACAATGATGGAGCGTAGCGCAGACCATCAACTCGCTTGAGCAGGTCTTTAAAATCTCTATCCTCATGGCGGTATCCTTTGCCCTGATAATAGAGGTGATAGTGGGCCAGCTCATGGCGGACAATTTTTCGAAAGGTCTCCAGCCCAAAAGTTTCATAGATTTTTGGGTTAAAATCCAGATGTCCGTCTTTAGGAAAGAAGCGTCCCCCTGTAGTACGGAGACGCTTGTTCCAATAAGCTTGGTGGCGGAATTCCCAGCCAAAATCTTCAGCTGAAACCCGCTTGACATAGTTAGTTAGATTCATTTGGTGCTATTAGAGAGAGGTTGACCTTCTCCCGCTCCACATCCAGTTTATCCACCCAGACTGTGACTAAGTCACCAACTGATAGAACCTGACTAGGATGCTTGATATAGTCTGTGCTCAGCTTGGAGATATGAATAAGACCGTCTTCGTGGATACCGATATCCACAAAGGCTCCGAAATCGACAACATTCCGGACGACACCTTCCAGCTTTTGACCGATGCGCAGGTCCTTGATATCCAAGACATCCTGCCTCAGAACTGGCGCGTCAAAGGAATCACGCAAATCCCGGCCAGGCTTGAGCAGATCCGCAATAATATCTTTTAGGGTTTCTTCTCCCAAGCCTAGCTCTGCAGCCAAACTAGCAGTCTGCACTGCTTTTAATTTGGCTTGGGCTGATTCATCCAAACTGCTAATTTCCAGACGCTTAAAGAGCTCCTCCACCGCCTTATAAGACTCTGGGTGAACGCCCGTATTGTCTAGCAGGTTATCACTTTCAGGAATACGCAGGAAGCCGGCTGCCTGTTCAAAAGCCTTTGCGCCCAGACGCGGCACTTTCTTGATGGCTTCGCGAGACCGAATCAAACCTTCCGTTTCCCGGTACTTAACAATATTTTCTGAAATAGTCTTATTGAGACCAGCTACATGAGCCAGCAAGGCAGGACTGGCGGTGTTAATGTTAACTCCGACCTGGTTGACCACTGTATCAACGACAAAGTCCAGACTTTCGGATAGTTTTTTCTGGCTAACATCATGCTGGTACTGACCAACCCCGATAGACTTAGGATCAATCTTAACAAGCTCTGCCAAAGGATCCTGCAGACGGCGGGCTATGGAAATAGCTGAGCGCTTTTCAACAGTCAGATCTGGAAACTCATATCGAGCCAGTTCACTAGCAGAGTAGACAGATGCTCCGCTCTCATTGACGATGACATAGCTGACATTCGGATGAGATTTCAAAACTTCTGCTACAAATGCTTCGCTTTCTCGGCTGGCAGTTCCGTTTCCGATGGCAATGATTTCCACGCCAAACTGCTCAATCAGCTCTGATAACTCTTTCTTAGATGCTTCAATCTGAGCTGGCTTTGCTGGCGCTACTGGATAGATAACATGATTCGTTAGCATCTTGCCTGTCGCATCAACAACAGCTAGCTTGGCTCCTGTCCGAAAGGCTGGGTCAAAGCCCAGTACTACGCGGCCTTTGAGAGGAGCGATTAGGAGGAGGTGGCGGAGATTCTCTGAGAAGAGCTGGATTGCTCCATCCTCAGCAGCCTCAGTCAGCTCGGTTCGAATACGACGCTCCATGGCTGGAATGATTTTCTTTTTAACCGCTTGCTGGATAGCTTCAATAATATAGGCATTTTTCACCTTGAAACGTACTTCAAAGAAGCGCAGAATTTTCTCAAGATTGTGCTCAAAACCAACCTTGAGAATACCTAGCTTCTCACCACGGTTAAGGGCCAGTGTTCGGTAGCCCTGCATGGTCGCTACTTTTTCAGAAAAATCATAATAAATCTGGAAGACCTGCTTTTCATCCAAATCACCATCTTTGAGACTGGATACGATAGAAGAATTTGTCTGCATCTCGTGGTAGGTCCAAGCCCGTAACTTGGTGTCTTCGGAAATCGCTTCAGTCAGAATATCCACTGCTCCTGCTAGAGCAGCTTCTGCTGTCGGAAAGGCTTCACTAGTCAGTTTCTCAGCTTCTTCCTGCAAGTTAGCCGCATCCTGTAGGATTAGGCGGGCCAAAGGAAAGAGACCTGCTTCACGGGCAATTGTAGCCTTGGTACGGCGTTTCTCCTTATAAGGCAGATAAAGTTCTTCCACATCAGCCAGCTTTTCAGCAGCCTCAATCTCAGAGCGCAACGCATCCGTTAGTTTTCCCTGCTCCTCAATCTTAGCTAAGACCGTCGCTTTACGCTCTGCCAAGGCAGTCATGCTCTTATCTAAGTCAATGATTGCCTTAATTTCGACCTCATCCAGATTTCCTGTCATTTCCTTACGGTAACGAGCAATAAAAGGAATTGTATTTCCCTCAGCGGTCAGATCTAGAACCTGTGATACTTGGCTTTCTTTAAGGCCCAATTTCTGGGCAATTTTTTCAATATTTATATTTTCCATAACAATCCTATTATATCACAAGTGCTTTGAAAGATAGGCTATTTTAGAACTATTTAGTACTATTTGTACAAAAAAATTTAGGGTAAATTAACGACAAAGGGTCTCTTATGTCTCAAAATTTCATTTTTTGATAATTGGTAGTATAATAGAATTATTATTTTAGAAATGAGGTGCCTTTATGGCTGTTAAATTTACTAGATCAGATGATTTGGACAAAATGTTCGAGGAATTTGCGACCCTGCCCAAGATGGAAAAGGTAGAGTTCCCTGAGGAAGACAAGAAAAAATCTAAAAATGAGAAGGATAAGAAAGAATGAACTTCTTCTCTCAGCTACCGGCCAGTGTCCTGCAAGCTGGTGCCATTTTTCTCTCCATTATCATTGAGGCCCTGCCTTTTGTCTTAATCGGAAGTATCATTTCTGGCTTTATCGAGGTGTATGTCACGCCAGACAAGGTTTATCGTTTCCTGCCCAAGAACAAATGGACTCGGATTTTCTTTGGAAGCTTGGTTGGTTTTGTCTTCCCCTCTTGCGAGTGCGGGATCGTCCCCATTATAAATCGGTTTCTAGAAAAGAAAGTTCCCAGTTACACGGCTGTGCCCTTTCTGGTAACGGCTCCAGTCATCAACCCCATCGTGCTCTTTGCGACCTACTCAGCCTTTGGAAATTCCCTCCGAATGGCTCTGCTTCGTGCTTTAGGTTCTATGGTCGTGGCTATTCTTTTAGGGATTTTTCTGGGCTTCTTTGCGGATAGCAATATTCAAAAAGAAAATCGCAAAGCAGTCCATGAACATGACTTTTCACATCTCAGTAAGGGACAAAAACTTTTTCAGGTCTTTGTGCAGGCCATTGACGAATTTTTCGATACAGGTCGTTATCTGGTTTTTGGCTGTCTCTTTGCCAGCCTAGTCCAGGTCTATGTGCCAACCAGAATCCTGACCTCCATCAGCTCAACACCAGCTGTTGCTATTCTTCTGCTCATGCTACTGTCCTTCCTGCTCTCACTTTGCAGTGAAGCTGATGCTTTCATTGGAAGCTCCTTGATTGCTAGTTTCGGCTTATCGCCAGTCTTAGCTTTCTTGGTCATTGGGCCTATGCTAGATGTCAAGAATCTGCTGATGATGAAAAACTACTTTAAGACGCGCTTTATCTGGCAATTTATCAGCCTGGTTACCGTCGTCGTCTTTCTTTACTCTTGGCTTGTGGGGGTAGTGCTATGATTCGATTTTTAATCTTAGTCGGCTACTTTGAGATTACCATGTATCTGCAGCTGACAGGCAAGCTCAACCAATATATCAATCTCCACTACTCCTATCTGGCCTATCTATCTATGATTCTGTCCTTTGTCTTAGCAGTTGTGCAGCTTATCATCTGGATGAAGAGGATGGAGGTCCACAGTCATTTAAACACTCGCTGGGCCAAGTTAGGTAGCGTGCTGCTCCTTGTCATTCCACTTTTTGTGGGAATTTTCTTTCCAACTGTTACCTTGGATTCGACAACAGTTTCGGCTAAAGGATTTCATTTCCCGCTGGCTGAGGGAACTTCAACTGCTATTCAGCAGGACGAAGGCACAACCAGCCAATACCTAAAGCCGGATACCAGCACCTACTTTACCAAAGGGGCTTACGAAAAAGAAATGCGGGCAGCCGCCAAGAAATATGTCAAGCAAGATACCATTCAGGTCACAACTGAGAACTACATGGAAATCATGGAGGTCATCTATGATTATCCCGACGAGTTTGTAGGCAAAACGCTGGAGTTCACCGGCTTTGTCTACAATGACCCCAGCGACCAGAAGAGCCAATTTCTTTTTCGCTTCGGTATTATCCATTGTATCGCCGACTCAGGTGTCTATGGCCTCTTGACGACTGGAAATACCCAGCATTTCGAGAATAATACCTGGATTCATGCCAAGGGAAAAATTACCATGCACTACCATAAAAGTTTGGGGCAAAGCCTGCCAACTCTAGAAGTTGAAAGCTTTGATAAGGTAGAAAAACCGGAAAATCCTTACGTTTATCGGGTATTTGAATAAAGAAAACGAGGCTGGCACAATCGTGTCTAAGCCTCATTTTTTGTATTTGAATATGTTTCAAGCAGCGGTCAATTTCTTTCTATTTGTCTCCCTTTTCAGAAACCGAATTTCTGAATACAATCTTTAGAAAAATTGTGATAAAATAGAAACATCATTTAGAAAATAGGTATCAGGATGTCTTCAAAAGTTATTGTAACAATTTTCGGAGCCAGCGGTGACTTGGCAAAAAGAAAACTCTATCCATCCCTCTTCAGGCTCTATAAGTCTGGCAATCTTTCCAAGCATTTTGCTGTTATTGGAACAGCCCGCCGGCCTTGGAGCAAGGAGTATTTTGAGTCTGTCGTTGTCGAAGCAATCGCTGATTTAGCTGACAGTCCAGAGCAAGCCCAAGAGTTTGCCAGTCACTTCTACTATCAAAGTCATGATGTGCAGGATACCGAGCACTACATTGAACTGCGCAAGCTTCAAAACCGACTCAATGAGCAATACCAAGCTGAGCACAATAAACTCTTCTTCTTATCCATGGCTCCGCAATTTTTCGGTACCATTGCCAAACACCTCAAGTCTGAAAACATTGTAGATGGCAAAGGATTTGAACGTTTGATTGTCGAAAAACCTTTCGGAACGGACTTGGCAACTGCCAGCCAACTTAACGAAGAACTCTTGGCGGCCTTTGATGAAGAGCAGATTTTCCGTATTGACCATTATCTAGGCAAGGAAATGATTCAGAGCATCTTCGCTATCCGCTTTGCCAATCTTATCTTTGAAAACATCTGGAATCGTGACTACATTGACAATGTCCAGATTACCTTTGCAGAAAAGCTAGGTGTCGAAGAACGTGGCGGTTACTATGACCAGTCCGGTGCTCTACGGGATATGGTGCAGAATCATACCTTACAGCTACTGTCACTCTTAGCTATGGACAAGCCGAAAAGCTTCAGCAAAGAAGACATTCGGGCAGAGAAAGTCAAAGTTTTTGAACGCTTGGTAGAGCCGAATAAAGAAGACCTAAAACGCTTCTTTATCCGCGGTCAGTATAAGTCTGGCACAGTCAAAGGCAAGAAATACATCTCCTACCGGAGTGAACCTAATGTCAATCCTGACTCCATGACTGAAACCTTTGCTTCAGGAGCTTTCTTTGTAAATAGCGAGCGTTTCCGTGATGTTCCATTTTTCTTCCGAACTGGTAAACGCCTCACTGAAAAAGGCACTCTTGTCAATATTGTCTTCAAGCAGATGGAGTCTATCTTTGGTGAGGAATTAGTACCCAATGTTCTGACCATTCATATCCAGCCGACTGAGGGCTTCTCTCTCAGCATGAATGGCAAAGAGGTTGGCGAGCGCTTCAGCTTAGCTCCTCTCTCTCTGGACTTTCGAACAGACGCAACAGCTAGTGGTGCTTCCCCTGATCCTTACGAAAAATTAATTTTTGACGTCCTTAACAATGACTCAACTAACTTCAGCCACTGGGATGAAGTCCGCTCCAGCTGGGAGCTGATTGATCAGATTGAAGAGCTCTGGCATAGCAATGAAGTGCCTCTCTATGAATATCCTGTCGGATCTATGGGACCAGACGCATCCTTTGAACTCCTTAGAGAATTTGGAGCTGACTGGCAATGGTCCCCAAACAAATAAAATTTAAAAATTGTTCATAAAAAAGCCAGTACGTATACTGGCTTTTTAGCTTTATACTAAGCCCTCAAGCAGGCCTTTCATAAAGTTCTCTGAGTTGAACTCACCGATATCATCAATCTTTTCTCCAAAGCCAATCAGCTTCACTGGGATATCCAATTCCTGACGAATAGCTAACACAACCCCGCCTCGAGCTGTTCCATCAATCTTCGTCAGTACAATTCCTGTGACTGGAGTGATTTTAGAAAATTCCTTGGCCTGAACCAGAGCATTCTGACCAGTTGAAGCATCGAGAGCTAGGAAAGTTTCATGCGGTGCTTCTGGATCCACTCGCTTAATAATACGGCCAATTTTCTCTAGCTCTGCCATGAGGTTGTCCTTATTTTGCAGGCGACCAGCTGTGTCAATCATAAGAACATCAACCTGCTCTGCCTGAGCACGCTCCATACTGTCATAAACCACGCTGGCAGGGTCACTCTTTTCAGGCCCCGTTACTACTGGAACATCTACGCGCCGACCCCATTCAGCCAGCTGAGCCACTGCTCCAGCTCGGAATGTATCTGCTGCTACCAACATGACTTTCTTGCCTTCTTGTTTGTACTTATAGGCTAGTTTACCGATAGAGGTGGTCTTACCGACTCCGTTGACCCCAACAAAGAGCATGACAGTCAGACCGTTTTGGAAATTGATTTTTTCATTAAAGCGGCCATCTTTCTCATATATGTCCACCAATTTTTCAATAATCAGCTGACGCAGAGCAGCTGGTTTTTTAGCATTTTCCAGACGGGCTTCATAGCGTAGTTCCTCAGTCAGACTGGAAGCCACTTGAACCCCTACATCACTAGTGATGAGCAGCTCTTCCAAGTCTTCGAAGAACTCTTCATCTACTGATCGGAAATTAGCAAAGAAGGCATTGAGCCGTGCTCCAAATCCTGTCCGAGTCTTCTTTAGGCTGCGGTCATATTTTTCCTGAGTGGATTCCTCTTGAGGAAGTTCCACAGACTCTTCTGTAGCTGCTGCTTGATCGACCTGTTCTGATTCAGCCAGTGGTTCAGCTTCTATTTCTAGCTCGACCTCATTATTTGAATCAGTTGCCACCTCGTCATAGGAAGCAGCTTCATGCTCAGTATGAGATGATGCTTCATCCGAAAGATCCGCTTGTTCAACAAGTTCTTCTACCGTTTCGTCATTGCTTTCAGACTGGTGCTCTTCTAGAGTTTCTTCAGTCTGAGTTGCTCCTTGAGCCACTTCTTGATTTTCTGCAATAATTTCTCTTTCATGCTCTGGCTCCTTGCTTTCTTCTTGGTTAGCTTGAGATGCTAGCTCTTCAACATCAGCCAAACTATCTTTTGTATCCGAAATTTGGTCATCAAGTTGCTGCTCGCCCTGATAGGACTGAACAGCTTCCGCTTCAAGATTTTCTCTTGCTTCTGGAACAGGCGCTGTTTCTTCTTCAAGCTCGCCAATGTTTTCCAATGCTTCCTTGACAACTTCTTCAATCGGCGGTTCTTGTTTTTTTCGGCCGAAAAGGCGGTCAAATAATCCCATCGGCTAATCCTCCTTTAGTACATATTCTTCAATAGCCCAAGCCACTGCATCCTCATCATTGGTCATAGGTGTCACAACATTGGCTGCTTCTTTGACAATAGCTACTGCATTCTGCATGGCTACTCCCAGACCAGCCCACTCAATCATAGAAAGATCATTGGCTTCATCACCACAGGCCATAACTTGACTTCTCTCAATGCCTAAATGGGCAATCAGTTTCTCCAAACCATTGGCCTTATGGACATTTTTAGGGGACCACTCCAGCAACATTTCTCTAGATTTGAAAATCTCATAGCGCTCAAATAATTCTGGTGAGATTTGCTCAATAGACGCATCCAGTGGTTCTTGAGCATAAGCGGTGACACATTTATTATAAGTCTGCTGGCTGGACAAATCACTAAAATCAATAGACTCAAAGGTCAGAGCAGGATTGAACTGAGCATAAAGCGAGTCTTGATCGGATTGAATCTGATAGACAAGTCCTTCGCAGATAGCATCAAGAGGGATATGGAGCTTGTCTGTCTCCTCGTAAATCCGGGCTACATCATCATAAGAAAAGACCGTTTTATCAAGGATTTCTCCAGTGTTGCGCTGAACAAGACCACCATTAAAAGTAATGGTGTACTCATCCTCTCGACCGTCTGTTCCCAGCTCATGTAGGAAAAAGTCCATGGCCTTAAGGGGACGGCCAGTCGTCAGAACTACCTTAACTCCCTTGGCCTGAGCTGCTTTTAAAGCTGCTAAATTGCGGTCAGAAATCTTCTTGTCTGAATTCAGAAGAGTTCCATCCAAGTCCAGAGCAATCAGTTTTATATCTGCCATTATAATCCCTCCATGTAAGTGATAACCGACTGAGCATCATGGTGACCGATGACTTCCTTGGCGACTTCTAAAATCTCAGGGCGAGCATTTTCAGTCGCGACCGGATAACCAGCCACCTGCATCATGTGCAAATCATTGAGATTATCACCAAAAACCATAACCTGAGAAAGATCTATGTCTAGCTTCTTGGCCAGCTCGACAATGGCAACCCCCTTATCCACATGGTCCAGAACGATGTCAATGGACTTGTAGCCAGTTGTCATGGCCTTGACTCCGTCGATATTCTCATTGACCCAAGCTTCACCAGCTGCGACTTGGTCCTCAGCAAAATTGGTCGTAAACTTGAAAATTTCATCGTTGATATCAGCCAGGCTAGCTACTTTTTGAATATTTTCATTATAATGAGCGCTGAAGGAAAGATAGGTCGGATCCACAGTCTCCAAGACATAGCAGGCACGTTTGCCCGTCAAAAGCAGCTCGTTGACATTGACATAGGGAGATTCCTGCAGCTTGTCAAAAACCTTGAGGTAAAAGTCCCGAGGCATAGTTGCTTCATAGAGATCCTCGCCATGAAATTCCACTAAACTGCCGTTTTCAGCAATAAAAATAATCTCATTGCGCACTTCCTCAAACAGCTTTTCCAGCGACAAGAGGCCCCGCCCGCTGGCTACGGCAAAATACATGCCTTTTTCTTTGAAGCGAGTCAAAACTTGCTTGAGACGGTCCATATCAAACTGACCTTTACTGTCCAAAAAGGTGCCGTCCATATCCGTTGCTACTAATTTTATACTCATGTTACATACTTTCTAAATCTTTTAACTTGACCGAGACAATCTTAGAAACACCAGACTCCTGCATGGTAACTCCGTAAATAGAGTCTGCAGCTGACATGGTTCCCTTACGGTGAGTGACCACGATGAACTGGCTGTCCTTGTCAAAGCGATTGAGGTAATCCCCAAAGCGTTTAACATTAGCCTCGTCCAGCGCTGCTTCCACCTCGTCCAAGATGACAAAAGGAATGGTCTTAACGCGGATGATAGAGAAGAGCAGAGCCAAAGCTGACAAGGCCTTCTCACCACCGCTCATCAGATTAAGCGACTGGATTTTCTTGCCAGGTGGCTGCACGGAGATTTCTACACCTGCAGTCAGCAAGTCTCCCTCCGTCAATATCAGGTCTGCCGAACCACCGCCAAACATCTGACGGAAAGTCACCTTGAAGCTTTCACGAATGGCTTCAAAGGTTGATTTAAAGCGTTCCTTGACTTCGTCATTCATCTCTTCAATCGTCTCTAAGAGCAGATTTTTGGCTGATAGAACATCGTCTCGCTGCTCGTTGAGGAAGTTCAAACGGTTGCTGACTTCTTCAAACTGCTCGACTGCTTCCAGATTGACTGGACCTAAAGCTCGAATGGCTTTTTCCAGATCCTTCACCTGGCTTTCAGCAGCTGGCAGACTTTCTAACGGACGAGCCTGGCTGCTTGCTTCATCAAAGCTCATTTGATAGTCATCTGTCAGATTGCTTGCCAGACGGCGCATGACATCCATGAGCTTATCCTTTTCTGCCTCTGCTTTAGCCTGCCGGCGAATCAATTCTTCATTTTGATGGCGGGCTTGCTCCAAACGGCTGGCGATATCGTCAGACTGACCTTCTAGATCTTCAAGCTCAAATTTCAGACGAATCAGTCTTTGATCCAGCTCAATCTTTTCTTGCTTGGCAGTCTCTAATTGCTCTTCCAGAATTGTAATATCCACCTTCTGCAAGCTGGACTGCTCCTTTTGCTCCATCAAAAGTTCCAAGGTCGCCTGCTCTTTTTCAAGGCTGGCTTTTTCCTCGGACAGACGTTCCAAGTCATTCTTTTCAAAGCGTTGGTTGGAGGTCAGCTCTGTTCGCTGAAGTTTGAGTTCAGCAAGGCGAGAGGAAAGCTTGTCGAAACGAGCCTGAACTGCATCTTTGTTTGACTTAACCTGCTCTATTTCTGCAGTGATGTCCGTTTTTTCTTGCTCAATCTTAGTCAAGCGGGTCTGCAGTCGGTCTTTCTCTTCTGAAATATCCAAAGCAGATTGACCAGCCAATTCCTGTTCCTGTAGATTTTTCAGGCTTGTAAGTTCTTCTACGCGCTTGGCTAACTGTTCATAGGCTAGATTAGCCTTTTGCTCAGCCAAGCGAGCCTGCTCACCGTCTGTCTTGATTTGTTCCAATACCTGCTTAGCCTGACTTAGTTGGTTTTGCAGAATTTGCACTGCTTCTTCCTGCTCTTTCAGGCTGACATTTTTCTGCTTAATCTCCTCTAGCAAAGCATCTAGCTCTGGCTTGATAAAGATAGTATTGTTATTGCGGTTGGCACCACCGGCATAGGAACCACCAGTCCGAAGCTCTGTTCCATCCAAAGTCACCATCCGAACCTGATAGCGCACTTGGCGAGCCGCCGCTCGAGCATTTTCTACCGTATCAAAAATAGCAGTCGTTCCCAGCAGATTTTGAAAAATGCTGTCTAACGATGACTCATAGCTGACCAAAGAAGAGGCCAGTCCCAGAAAACCGGCACTCTTTTCAATCGTAGTGCGATGATGGTCAGGCAGCTGACGCGGCTTGATAGTTGTTAAAGGCAGGAAGGTTGCCCGGCCAGCTCGATTTTTCTTCAGAAATTCGATAGCCCGAGTCGCAGCCGCCTCATCTTCCACGATGATATTCTGACTGCTAGCTCCCAACGCAATTTCCAGCGCTGTCTGATAGTGGGGGTCGAAGCTAAGCTTTTCGCTGACTGCTCCTACAATACCACCTAGGCGGTCAGCCTCCTGCAGCACACTCTTAACCCCAGCATAGAAATTGCTGTGATTTTTAAGAATGGCCTCCAAGCTATTGGAACGTGCTTGCTTGTTTTTGAGGTCGTCCAAAAGCTCAAACATCTTAGTCTGCTGATGCTTATAATCAGCCTCTAGCTTCTCTACCAACTGAACCTGACTTTGGTAGTCTGCTAGTAGATTCTTGAGGGCTTGGCGAGCAATTTCTAACTCCTCCAAACCAGCTTGCTCCTGCGCCTGACTAGCCTCCAAATCAGCCTGCAGCTTAGCATAGTCAGCTTTCTTGCTCTCAGCCAATTTAAGCTCACTAGCCAGCTGACTCTCCAGAGAAGTCAAGTCATTAGAAAGATTTGCCTCTTCCTGCATGAGCTTGACATACTGCTCACGCAGATGTTCAATCAGCTGGTCTGGATCATCTGAAAAGTCTACTAATTCTGCTTCCAAAGAAGCGATAGACTGCTCATTGTCACTCAGTTTGGCAGCTATTTGGCTCAATTCAGCCTGCTTGTCTTCTATGTTGCTTTCTATCTGAGCCAGTTTTTCTGACAGAGCAGCCAAGCGTTCTTCATTTTCCCGACGGCTCGTCGCTGCCTGGCTGGACTCCAACTTAGAAAGGTCAATCTGACGCTCCAAATCACTGATTAAGCGGGTCAATTCCAGCAAACTAGCCTGATTATCAGACAAAGTTTGATTGAGCTCATGGCGCTTGGCCTTCAAGGTTTGGTTTTCAACTTCCAGCTCATCGCGCTTGCTGTAGTAGGCTGCCAGCTCCTGCTGGATATTCGTTAAATCTTCTTCAGCCTTGATCAACTTTTCCTTATTAGCTGTCAGCTGAGCGACCAAAACATCCAAGTAAAGCTCTCGGCGCTGGCCATCCAGACTCAAGAAGCGCTTAGCAGTTTCAGCCTGCTTCTCCAAGGGCTTGACCTGGCTCTCCAGCTCGTAGATAATGTCTTCCAGACGGTCCAGATTATCCTGAGTTTGACTAAGCTTGCTTTCCGTTTCTTTGCGACGTGTCTTATACTTAAGCACTCCAGCCGCCTCTTCAAAGATTGCCCGGCGTTCCTCGGGCTTGCTGTTAAAGATTTCTTCAACTTTCCCTTGGGAAATGATGGAGAAGGAATCTCGTCCCAGCCCAGTATCCATGAAGAGATCATGGACATCGCGCAGACGGACTTTTTTACCGTCAATCTTATACTCACTGTCACCGCTGCGGTAAATGTGACGCTCCACCCGAATCTCATTGGCAGCATCCTTGATAAATTGGTCACTGTTATCCAAAACCACTACCACTGATGCATAATTAAGTGGCTTGCGGGTTTCTGTTCCCGCAAAAATCACATCGGGCATCTTGCCGCCCCGCAGACTTTTCACACTGGACTCTCCCAAGGCCCAGCGCAGGCTTTCTGTAATATTGGACTTGCCGGAGCCATTTGGCCCGACAACCGCTGTCACTCCCTGATCAAAGACAACTTTAGTCTTATCAGCAAATGACTTGAAGCCCTGAATTTCAATTTCCTTTAAAAACATGAAGAACTTTCCTTTTCAAATGCGTTTTTAGCAGCTTCCTGCTCGGCCAGCTTTTTAGAACGCCCCTGGCCTTGACCGGACTTGCGGCCATTGATGAGAACAGCCACCTCGAAATTTTTAGCATGAGCCGGCCCTGTCTCGGAGACGACCTGATAGGTAATTTCCACATCACCATTAATCTGCAGCAACTCTTGCAGCTTGGTCTTATAGTCCGTCACCCGCTCAAAATCTCCCACTTCCACCTTGGGAATCATGACTTGATAGAGAAAGCTTTTGACTGCTTCCACACCCTTATCTAAGAGCAAGGCGCCTAAAAAGGCCTCAAACAAATCTCCTAAAATCGTATCACGATTCCGGCCGCCAGACTTCTCCTCACCGCGTCCCAGCTTGATAAACTGATCAAACTGACAATCACGGGCAAAGCCTGCCAAACTCTCCTCCCGAACAATCATGGACCGCAGCTTGGACAGGTCGCCCTCTGGCCTCTTAGGATACTTGGTATAAAGATACTCCGAAATAATCAATTGCAGAACAGCGTCTCCTAAAAATTCCAAGCGTTCATTGTGTGAAATTTTTAAGAGGCGGTGCTCATTGGCATAGCTCGTATGGGTAAAAGCCGTTTCCAACAAGGTCTCGTCAGAGAAGACCAAGTCAAACTGCTCCAGCAATGCTTTTTTCAAATTTTCCATTACTATTTTACATCATGCTGACTTCAGTCAGATAAGCAGCATGATACCTTTTCCTTTCCAAAGATATACAGTCTCTATTATAACAAAAAACAGGCGCAAACGCACCTGCTGAAAGTGATTTCTATTCCTTATCCGGAATTACTTTAAACAAATAATAGGTGATAAAAACAGTCAGACCCAACAGACCAATCTTGACCCAAATAATAGGCGCCAGGAAAATGGAAATCCCCATCAAGATATAGATGGAAACAATAATCTTTTTCTTACGCTCCTTGGCAATCGTTCCCGTCTCTCGAAAATCCGCCACATAAGTCTGATACATCTTGGTATGATAGAGCCAATTCTCAAAACGCTTGGAACTGCGCGAAAAGCAGGCAATGGACAAGAGAAGAAATGGTGTCGTCGGCAGTAGAGGCAGAAAAATCCCCAAAACTCCTAACCCTAAAGATAATAGACCTACCACAAAGTAAATTGGCCGCATACAAGCTCCTTTGCAAAATAAAACCGTTACTTTTTAAATATTTAATGGATACCGCACTAGAGCAAGAAAACCAAACCTTGCGGTCTAGTGTTTAAATACTCGTTAAAGGCGTTGCGGTATCAGGCGAGGTATCATAGACCTGGAAGTCGTGACCAACTGCCATATCGGCTTGAGCCAGTTGATTGACCATGGTCATATGAGCCAATTCCTTGATATTGTTTTCCTTACTGAGATGGCCCAGATAGATTCGTTTGGTGCGATTGCCCAGAGTCCGAATCATAGTCTCCGCTCCGTCTTCATTGGACAGGTGGCCCATATCCGACAGAATCCGCTGCTTGAGACTCCAAGGGTAGGCACCGCTGCGAAGAATTTCAATATCATGGTTGCTCTCAATCAGGTACCCGTCGGCATTTTCGATAATCCCAGCCATCCGGTCACTGACATAGCCCGTATCCGTCAGCATGACAAAACTCTTGTCATCTTTCATAAAGCGGTAAAACTGCGGACAGGCTGCATCATGACTGACTCCGAAGCTTTCTATATCTAGGTCTCCAAAAGTCTTGGTCTTTCCCAGTTCAAAGATATGCTTTTGACTAGCATCCAGCTTGCCCAAGTCCTTTTCCATAGCCTTCCAAGTAGCCTCATTAGCATAAATATCTAAATTATACTTGCGGGCCAATACACCAACACCATGAATGTGGTCCTTGTGCTCATGGGTCACTAAAATGGCATCCAAATCCTCAGGCTTGCGGCCAATTTCGCCCAGCAAGCTAGTAATTTTTTTCCCTGATAAGCCAGCGTCAACCAGAATCCGCTTTTGATCTGTTTCCAGATAGAAACAGTTACCGCTTGATCCTGACGCCAGAATACTGTATTGAAATCCTTTAGTCATGTTTACTTTCTATATATCATCTTCATTATCCCAGTCGTCATCCCGGACGCCATCATTCTCATAAGGTAAGACAATGGTAAAGGTCGAACCCACACCATACTCACTCTTAGCCCAGATAAAGCCCTGATGCTGCTTGATAATTTCTTTAGCAATAGCTAGCCCCAGACCTGTTCCGCCCTGTGCACGGCTACGTGCCTTATCCACTCGATAAAAGCGGTCAAAAATCTTAGGCAGATCCTGCTTGGGAATCCCCAGTCCCTCATCTGCAATCGAAAGAATCAACTGCTCATCAGTTGTCTTGATGGAAACAGTAATGGTTCCACCATCCGGCGAATACTTGATGGCATTGTTCATGATATTATCAATGACCTGGGTCAACTTATCTGTATCAATCTCCACCCAAATCGGTGTTATCGGATAATCACGGATAATCTCATATTTCTTGGTCTCGTCTTGATTTTTTATCTTGTCAAAGCGATTGAGGATAAAGGTGATAAAGGCTGTGAAATTCGTCAGCTCTACTTCCAGATGACTGGTCTCGTTGTCAATACGGGACAGACTAAGCAAGTCCGTCACCATCCTCATCATGCGGTTGGTTTCATTGAGCGATACCTTGACAAAGTCCGGTGCTACTGGCTCAGACAGGGCCCCCTCATCTAGGGCTTCCAGATAGGACTTAACACTGGTCAGCGGAGTCCGCAACTCGTGGCTGACGTTGGAAACAAAGAGGCGACGCTCCCGCTCTTCCTTGTCCTGCTCTGTCGTGTCATGCAAGACAGCTACCAAACCAGAAATGAAGCCCGATTCCCGCCTTACCAAGGCAAAGCGAACCCGCAAGCTCAAGTACTCACCATTTTCATCCTGAGAGTCAATGGTCAGCTCAGGGACATTGGTAATCAGGTCCCTCAAATCATACTCGTCTGAAATCGAAAGCAGATCCAAAATACTCATATTTTGGACCTCATCTCTCTTAACTCCCAACTGCTTGGTTGCCATATCGTTGATAGTGATAATCTGCCCCCGGCGGTTGGTCGCAAGCACGCCATCTGTCATATAGGACAGGATACTGGAAAGGCGTTTTGTTTCTTGCTCAAGGTTTTCATGTGTCAGTCGAATGACCTCTGAAAGATCATTGATACTGTTGGTCATATCTGTGATTTCTGGACTACCCTGCATGTCCAGCACTTCAGAATAGTCCCCTGCGATCAAATCTTTAACCTTTTGATTAAGCTGTACAAGCTTTTGGTTATCACGGCGATTTTCCAATAAAAGCAGAGCAACAACTACAATGAAGCCGATAATAATGATTGCAAAGACAAAATCCGCAGAAACCACAAATTGTTTAATTGCTTCAATCATTATTTCTCATATAGTAGCCAACTCCGCGGCGAGTCAAGATGTACTCAGGCCGGCTTGGCGTATCTTCAATCTTTTCACGCAGGCGGCGGATGGTCACATCCACTGTACGGACATCACCAAAATAGTCATAGCCCCATACTGTTTCCAGCAAGTGCTCACGTGTCATCACCTGACCGATATGTGTCGCCAAATGGTGAAGTAACTCAAACTCACGGTGGGTCAGCTCCAGCTCCTTGCCATGCTTCTTAGCTACAAAAGCATCTGGCAAAATCTGCAGTTCCCCAATGGTCAACTCGTTCGGGCCACTTTCTTCTACTTGGTTTTCCACCACAAGGTCTGCACGACGAAGAAGAGCCTTGACACGCGCCTGCAGCTCACGATTTGAGAAAGGCTTGGTCACATAGTCATCTGCACCGATTTCAAGGCCGATAACCTTGTCAAACTCACTGTCCTTAGCAGACAATACAATAATCGGAACATTGCTGGTCTTGCGAATAGTCCGAGCCACTTCCAGTCCGTCCACTTCTGGCAGCATCAAGTCTAGAATCAAGATGTCTGGCTGTTCTGCCTCAAACATTTCCAAGGCTTCCTTACCATCAAAGGCAGTCAAAACCTCATAGCCTTCCTTGGCCATATTAAACTTAATAATATCTGAGATTGGCTTCTCATCATCTACAACTAATATTTTCTTCATATGTTCACCTTAACATAAGATTGGGATTGAATCAACTCCATGATAGAAAAGTTGTGACATAGTCAGCTAAGTCGTCCTGCATCAAAACGTGCAAAAGGTAATCTAGTTTACCTAGCTAGACTCCCAATCCAATTTTATTTATTTATCTAGTCTTATTATACCAAAGTTTTCTTAAAAAACACTAATTCAAGCCATTTTTATTCCACATTTGTAGAAAATGGACAATTCTCATCCAAAAAAATTTTTTCTCAGAATAAAAATAGTCATTTTTATTCAATTTGACAGTTTATTTATTCTATGGTAAAATCTATGTCATATTATCTAACACAAAGGAGAAAGATATGGCTTTAGTTGAATTTAAAAATGTCGAAAAGTATTACGGAGATTACCATGCTCTGCGCAATATCAATCTCAGTTTTGAAAAAGGGCAAGTGGTTGTACTGCTGGGACCATCTGGCTCTGGAAAATCTACTCTTATCCGTACAATCAACGCTTTAGAAGGCATTGACCAGGGAAGTCTGATTGTCAACGGCCACGAGGTCGTGAACGCTGCTGCCAAAGATCTGGTCAACTTACGTAAAGAAGTCGGAATGGTCTTTCAACATTTTAATCTTTACCCCCACAAAACAGTGTTAGAAAATGTTACCTTGGCACCTATTAAAGTTCTAGGAATGGATAAACAAGAAGCTAAAAAAATCGCTCAAAAATATCTAGAATTTGTCAACATGTGGGATAAGAAAGACTCTTACCCAGGCATGCTGTCTGGTGGACAAAAGCAAAGGATTGCCATTGCCCGCGGTTTAGCCATGCACCCTGAGCTCCTGCTCTTTGATGAACCGACTTCTGCTCTTGACCCTGAGACAATCGGGGATGTTCTGGCTGTTATGCAAAAATTAGCCAAAGACGGCATGAATATGATTGTGGTCACACACGAGATGGGCTTTGCTCGTGAGGTAGCTGACCGTATTATCTTCATGGCAGACGGTGAGGTGTTAGTAGATACTACTGATGTTGATGCTTTCTTTGACAATCCTACCGAACCTCGCGCTAAGCAGTTTCTCAGTAAAATTATCAACCATGAGAGTGATAACGTGCTTTCTTAAAAAGGAGAAGATTTATGAAACTAAAGAAAATAATCATCAGCCTACTCTTACTCCTTCTGACTCTAGGCTTGATTCACGCCGCTCCCGCACAAGCCGATTCCAGTACCAGCCAACAGGTCAAGGCCATCCAGAAACGCGGAGTTCTTAATGTCGGTGTCAAGCAGGATGTACCTAACTTTGGTTACCTCAATCCTGATAGCAATACTTACAGCGGTTTAGAAATCGATATTGCAAAGAAAATTGCCAAGGAACTAGGCGTCAAAATCAACTACGTCCCAGTTACTGCACAAACCCGCGGACCACTTCTGGACAACGGACAAGTTGACATGGTAATTGCGACCTTTACCATCACAGATGAGCGTAAGGAAATCTATAATTTTACAACCCCTTACTATACCGATGCTTCTGGTTTTCTAGTTAATAAATCCAGCAAAATTACAGACGTCAAGGACTTGAATAACAAGACTATCGGTGTCGTCCAGGGCTCTATTACTCAAACCTTGCTGGAAGAAATCGCCCAAGAGAAAAAGCTCAACTTCAAATATGTGGAGTTAGGCTCCTACCCTGAACTTGCTGTTTCCTTGCGGGCTCACCGTATTGATGCCATTTCTGTTGACAAGTCTATCCTGACCGGCTATGTAAGTTCCAAGTCAAACATTCTGGATTACAGCTTCAAAAAAGCCGATTACGGTGTGGTAACAAAAAAATCAAATACTCAATTGAATGACTATGTAGATAGCCTAATCTCTAAATGGAAGGAAAACGGCAGTCTGCAGAAACTTTATGACAAATATAATTTAAAACCATCTGCTTCAACAGATGATTAGAAAGGAGACCACATGAGTTTTAGTATTTCTTCTTGGCAAGCCTACTTTGCAGACTTTGGCAAGTTTTTCCAAGGGTTCCTCTTTACCTTAGCTATTTCTATCGGTGCCCTGACCTTGGCTCTTCTACTAGGGATTTTCTTCGGAGCTATCAGCACAGGTAAGCATAAAGTTCTACGTGGTCTAGCTCGTATTTTTGTTGAGTTTTATCAGAATACACCACTCTTAGTGCAATTTGTGATTGTCTTTTACGGTCTTCCGCTAGTCAGCAATTACACCATCATGCCCTCAATCTATTGGACTGCGGTGCTCTGTGTAGGGCTCTACCACGGTGCTTATATCGCCGAAGTCATCCGCTCAGGTATCCAGTCCATTCCTCGTGGGCAGACCGAAGCTGCACTATCTCAGGGCTTTACCTATGTCGAAACTATGCGATACATCATCCTGCCCCAAGCTTTTCGGATTATCCTACCACCGCTAATCAATCAGGTCGTCAATCTGATAAAAAACACTTCTACCGTCGCTATTATCTCTGGTATGGATCTGATGTTCGTGACCAAGTCTTGGTCTGCTCTGAACTCCAGCTACATCCCAGCCTTTGCCGGAGCAGCTCTGCTCTACTTCCTCCTTTGCTTCCCAATCGCCAGCTGGGGACGTAGGGTAGAGGAAGCCAATAAACAAGCTTACAGCATCTAAGGAGGTGTCTATGGAAAATATTTTAAAAGTCTTAACCACAAACAACCTCCTCTTTATCCTTAAGGGGCTCTGGCTGACACTGCAAATTTCTTTCATTTCCATTATCCTATCCACGATTTTTGGAACTATTCTAGCAGTCATGAGAAACGGAAAAAATAAACTGCTCAAGCTAATTGCCAGCATTTATATCGAATTTGTCCGTAATGTACCCAATCTGCTCTGGATTTTCACCATCTTTTTAGTCTTTCAGATTAAGTCAACACCAGCCGGTATCATCAGCTTCACTGTCTTTACTTCTGCTGCTTTGGCAGAAATTATCCGGGGCGGCCTCAATGCCATTGATCCAGGTCAGACTGAAGCTGGCTTATCTCAAGGATTTACCCAGTTTCAGATACTGCGTTATATCATCCTACCTCAGGCTATTCGGAAAATGCTGCCAGCCATCATTTCTCAGTTTGTCACAGTGATTAAAGATACTAGCCTTCTCTATTCTGTTATTGCGCTCCAAGAACTTTTTGGTTCTGCTCAAATTCTGATGGGACGCTATTTTGAAGCTGAACAAGTCTTCGCGCTCTACCTACTAGTAGCAGCCATCTATTTCCTGATTAACTTCGCTATTTCCAGCTTCTCGCGCAAGCTATCCCAACACTGGGCTCAAGCTGCAGAATAAGTAGCTCAAATACAGAACTACTTTCTAAAAGTTGAGTTTTGCCAACTCAGCTTTTTTATTTTTAATATTTGTGGTAGAATAATATCAAAGGATAGACAAGGAGAACGATATGAAAAAACTAACATGGCTTTTCATCACTTTCTTAACACTAATCTTTCTCAGCGCCTGCGGTCAGCACTCTAGTTTCCAGGGAAAATGGAAGGCTCAGAAAGCAAATGGAGAGGACATTGACATTGTCTTCAATGACAAGACCGGCAAGCTAGGCGATAAAGAATTTCACTATAAGATAGATAAGTCAGGCTATCAAGATAATACCAAATATTACAGTATCACTGTCAGCGACACCTATCACTACACCATCCTTTTCCCAGATGATGATATGAAAATAGCTACTCTTCTAGAACCTGACGACCCGTCTAGCGACCCTCTCTATGGGGAAATGCTCTATGCCATGAACCGAAATGAGTATCCTGATTTTGATGATTATGTGGATAAATATTTGAATTAAGTTTAAACTTGCTAACATAATTAGTTAAAGAAGTTTCTACCTACAGATAGAAAACAATTAAACCCGAGCCAATTGGCTCGGGTTTCATCGTTATCTAATGAATTCTACTTTTCAACACGTGATTTGTTGGCAATGTCTGCTAAGATCTGCTCTACAAATTCGTCTACCGGTATTGTATGTGTTTCTTTTTGACCGTAGCGGCGGACATTAACAGTACCGTCTTCTACTTCTTTGTCACCAACGATAAGCTGATAAGGAATCTTGCTAGTTTGTGAAGCACGAATCTTGTACTGCATTTTTTCATTACGCTCATCCACATCAGCACGGACACCCTTGTCACGCAGCTTCTTAGCCACTTGCCAAGCGTAGTCAATATGGGCTTCATTGGAAACCGGAATCAAGGTCACTTGATGCGGAGCCAGCCAGGTCGGGAAGGCACCCTTGTAATTTTCAATCAAGATGGCTGTAAAGCGCTCCATGGTTGAGATAACTCCGCGGTGAATCATAACTGGGCGATGCTCTTCACCGTCAGCTCCGACATACTTGAGGTCAAAACGCTCTGGCAAGAGGAAGTCCAGCTGGATAGTTGACAGAGTTTCTTCATTTCCTAGGGCTGTTTTAACCTGAATATCAAGTTTTGGACCGTAGAAGGCTGCTTCTCCTTCTGCTTCAAAGTAGTCCACACCCATTTCGTCCAAGGCTGCTCGCAGCATGGTTTGGGCATTTTCCCACATCTCATCGTTATCAAAATACTTATGCGTATCCTGAGGATCACGAAGAGACAGACGGAAACGATATTCTGTCAAGTTGAAGTCAGCGTAAACGTCGATAATCAACTGCAGCGCACGCTGGAACTCTTCTTGAATTTGCTCTGGCGTTACAAAGAGGTGGCCATCGTTCAAGGACATTTCACGGACTCGCTGCAAACCAGTCAGGGCACCAGATTTCTCATAACGGTGCATCATGCCAATCTCAGCAATACGGATTGGAAGCTCACGGTAAGAGTGAACATGGTGTTTGTAGACTTGGATGTGGTGAGGACAGTTCATAGGACGCAGAACAAACTCTTCCCCATCACCCATATCCATGGTTGGGAACATATCCTCTTGATAGTGCTCCCAGTGGCCAGAAGTCTTATAGAGCTCTACAGAAGCCAAAGGCGGAGTGTAGACGTGTTGGTAGCCTGAAGCTAACTCTTTGTCAACGATGTAGCGCTCCAACTCACGACGGACAGTCGCACCATTTGGCAGCCAGAATGGCAAACCTTGACCCACTTCTTGAGAAATCATGAAGAGATCCAGCTCTTTACCTAACTTGCGATGGTCGCGTTCTTTAGCTTCTTCCCGCATTTGCAGATATTTCTTCAGGTCTTTCTTGTCAAACCAAGCAGTACCATATACACGCTGCATCATAGCATTGTCGCTGTTCCCGCGCCAGTATGCACCGGCCACGTTCAAGAGGTGGAAGATTTGGATGCGACCAGTTGATGGGACATGAGGCCCACGGCAGAGATCGACATATTCACCCTGACGGTAGATGGTCAAACCGCCCTCATCTTCTGAGTGCTCTTCAATCAATTCCAACTTGTAAGGATCGTTTTTGAAAATTTCACGCGCCTCATCCTTAGTCACTTCTTCACGGATGGATGGGAAGTTTTCTTTGACGATTTTCTTCATTTCTTCTTCAATACGAGGCAAATCTTCATTTGAAATTTGCCCTGCTTCATTATCTGTATCGTAGTAGAAACCATCCTGAATGGCAGGACCAACGCCCAAGTGAATATCTGGGAAAAGACGGCGAGCCGCTTGTGCAAACAGGTGGGCTGCTGAGTGACGCAAGATATCTAAAGCATCTTCGTGGTCAGATGTCACGATTTCAATGGCACCATCTTCAGTGATGGCACGAGTCGTATCAATCAATTTGCCGTTGAATTTACCAGCCAAAGCTTTTTTAGCCAGAGAATTGCTGATAGATTGAGCAATTTCAAAAGTTGACACGCCAGATTCGAATTCACGCACAGCGCCATCTGGGAAAGTAATCTTAATCATGAGTTTTCTCCTTTAATATCTATTCTATTTATATTGGACAATTTAAAGATTCGAGCAATCTCTTCCGCAGTCTGCTTTTCTGATTGACTACCATCTGTTATGAGGCTAGAATAGCCTAGTCTCACCGCTTCCTTCCGAACCATTTGAGCAAAAAGAATGTCTCGCTGCATCCAGTTTTCAAAAGCTTGCTCAGGATTGGTTGTTCCCTCTAAGACATAAGGAACCCATTCTCTCTGTCTATAATGCTTTTTCTGAAAATCAGCTGTCGGAGTCAAGCATAGATAAGAGGGCACTGGGCATTCAAGCTCCTTTACCAAGTGAGGCAAAAGTCCTGCCCCCTCCACCAAGAGAGGTCTATCTTGATTTTTTATCAAGTAAGATTTTACATAAGGAAAAATCTCTTCATAAAAGCGCCATTCTTCATCTGCCATCTCTTCTGGATTTCTCATCCAGATTTGTTCCGGATTTCTGTCCTGTCTAAGAAGGCAAATCGGCTGTGAGTCTGCACTTGCTTGACTCATCATCTCGTCTACCAAATCATCCAGTTTGATATGAAGCAGCTGATACTGTCTAGCAAGAAGTGAAGCAATTGTTGACTTCCCACTACAAGGCGATCCGCCAATCATATAAAGCACCATTCTCCCTCCTTCTGACAAAAGAAAAACGACATCCAAAAAGGACGTCGCAACGTGGTTCCACCTTCATTTATGCAAGTCGAAAGACTCACACCTCGAATCGGCTCTAACGTAGCCACCGTTTTATGTTTGCATAAAAGCTAATAGAGTAGTCCCAACTGCATCCTCTACGCGATTCCCAGCTCCACGCGCTCTCTAAAAGATTTCCTGCAGGTGATTTGTCTCTAGAAAACATTATAGCACGATTGGAGAAATTTGCAAGAGCTATTGACCATCAAAACCAGAAAAACGATTTAGAGCCTCTTGACTCAAAGTGGCAACTTGACGTTTTTTACGGTATTGCTCTGCCAGCAGCATTCCTCCCAAAGAAAGGAATAACAAGACATGAATATCCCTAGCATTATAAAGCGTGGAAGTGATTGGATTATAAATCTTGTCTCCTGAGTAAAAAAGTCCGTCAAAAAAGTTTTTGAATAAGTAATAATACTGAACCCCTGGAATCAAAAGAAGAAAGGGCAGTGAAAAACCTTGCATCCGAGTATTTATATAAACAATCACTGCGCCAATCAAAGGAAGCAGCACAGCATAATAAAATAAATTAAGATTAGAAAGCCAGCTCAAATCGCTTTCCATACTTTCTGTATTATTTATAAAATATTGCCAAATTTGTTCCCAAATCAAGCCCGAACCAACGACAATGCCATAGAACAAAAGCAACCACGGCAACTGTTTGAGATATTTTTTCATAAGATTTCTCCTCTATTTTTAAACAAAACCTTGCATAAATAGCTATTGCCACAATGATGCAAGGCATATTTCTATTCTAATAACTTAGTAATATTCTTGATTTTTTTAACTTGCTTACTCGAAGCTTTGAGGATACGAACGGAGCCATTGATTGGAAGAGAGATGACCTTGCCAGGCAGATAGGCCACTGTCTTGGCCAGACGCTTGGCAGCACTTTCCTCTGGGCTGAGCTCGTTATGGAAGTCCTTGGAAATGGTTAAATCCAGATAAAACTCATAGACTCTGCGACTAAAGTTCTCCGCTGAAATCTCGTAAAGCTTGTCTGCTAGCTTTTGCTCATCCATGTCAGGCGTCGCAATAATCGCCTCTAAAATAGCGCCTGATAAATCCCGCTCTTGGTAATAAAGGGTCCCAAAAATCTTGTCACTGATAACATTATCCAGATAAGGATTACCATGGGCAATAATCGGTGTGCCGCTGGCTAAGCTTTCCAGATAAGTCAGACCTTGGGTCTCACTGGTTGACGCAGAGATAAAGAAATCCGCAGATTTGTAGTAAAGGGCCGTATCACTAGGAGCAATCATCCCCGTAAAGATGACAGCTTCTTCAATCTGAAGCTTGGCAACCAGTTCTTTCAAGTCTTCCGCATAGGGACCGTCGCCGACAATGACTAGCTTGACTTTGTCATTTTCTTCAAGGACAGCAGGCATCGCCTCAACGATAGCCTGAATATTCTTTTCATAAGAAATTCGCGACAGACTGAGCAGCATAATCTCATCTTCAGCTAGTCCTAGCTTGAAACGGAGTTTCTTGATATCCTCACGCGAAATTTCCGGCCGCTCAAACTTCGCCAGCTCAATCCCTGTCGGAATTACCCGTTTTTCTGCTTCGATTTTATAATCAACCAAGAGATCATAAACAATCTCACTAGGGCAGATAACCCCATCCAAGTCACTCATGAAGCCACGGACGATGTACTTGACCATACTAGGACGGATGACCATCCCCTTGGCAATATAATGCACATAATCTTCATACTGGGTATGATAGGTATGTACTACCGGAATCCGCAGCTCTTTGGCGATCCAAATCCCCAGTAGCCCTAGTGAAAACTCAGTCTGGGTATGGATAATATCTAGCTGGTACTGACGGGCAATTTCTAAGGCGTGAGAAAAGCCTCGGTAAGCCACTCTTCGGTCCTTAAAGGCAAAAAAAGGTACGCTGGGAATCCGAATAATCTGCCAATCCTCATAGCGATTGACATCCTTGTCCGTCGTCGTAAAAATAAATACCGTGTGACCTAATTTTTCCAGCTCCGTCTTCAAAGTCCGAATACTGGTAGCAACCCCAGAAACCTGAGGAAAATAGGTATCTGTAAAAAGACCAATACGCATCTTACATCTCCAAAACTGTTTGATAAGCCTTGACTAACTGATCTGCAACATCGTCAATAGACCGGCTTTTAGCCACCTGATAACCTGCTTCGCGCTTGTCCACCTTTTTATCTAAGACATTTCTCAGAGACTGGACAAACTCGTCTACGTTATGACAGAGCTCGGCTGAACGCTCATCCACCCAGCCATGATAAACTGGAATATCGCGCAGCACAACATTCTGCTCACTGGCCAAGGCCTCCAGGACAACAATTCCTTCTGTTTCCTCATAGGACGGGAAAAAGAAAGCATCCGCTCCAGACATGGCTCCCTGAAATACCGCTCCCTTAAAATAGCCGGGAAATTCAACATTATCAGGATGGTCAAAGAGAACCAGACGGCGAATCTTGCGCGGAATCAGCCAGAGATTGATAGAGCCCAGCCAGATAAAGCGCACATCTGGCATCCTGCGGGCAACCTCTACAAAATCCTCAATCCCCTTGCGGCGGAAATAAAGACCAGCACAAACGACCACCTTCTGCCCCTCTTCAATCTTGAAGTACTTTTTAAAAACTTCTTCCTTGCGAGCATCTTTCTTATACTTAGGCAGGTCAATACCGTTTGACACAGCCACCATAGGTGTTGTGACCCCATAAGACTGGATAAGCTGCTTGGAATACTCCGACGGCGTGATAATGAAATCCGCCTTTTTATACATGTGCGTCAGATATTTGCCAAAAAGCGGGGCAAAGAGATTGGAACCAATAAAGGAATTTTCAAAGTCCTCCTTAGTTGAATGCCCATGCATAATCACTTTTTTATTGCCCCTCTTGGCAGCATGCAGGAGAAGCAAGCTACGGGGACCATAGGTATTGATGTGGACCACATCATAATCTCCTAAAACGTCCGTCGTATAAGGAATCCCAGCCAAATCCAAGGCATGCATCTGATGCTGGAGGGCTCGGCCGATTCCTGATTTCTCCAAAACGGACTTTCCTTCAAGATACAGTAATACTTTCATACTTCCTATTATACCTAAAATAAAATAAAAAGGAAATCCACAAGGGCAAATGGGGTAAAAAATCCATCCAAAGCCTGATAAGGCTTAGAAAAGTACCCCTAGCTAATTGGAAACACAAAAAAGCTGAGGTATTACACCTCAGCCTCGCTTCATAATCATAAAACTCTCTTAAAGCAGTAATTTGTTTGATCTCCTTTGTCGCTTTTCAAGCTCAGAAGACTTGATAATTAAGCTTCTATCTCACCGCTTATTTCCGAGTTGATTTACGCTCGCTAATGCTGTGAGCTAGGAGAACTTCGCGTTCTTCCAATTCTTCCTTATGCATAATCTTAGTCAGCATGCGCATACTGATAGCGCCGATGTCATAGAGGGGCTGACCGATTGTGGAAAGGTTAGGACGAGTGAAACGAGCTACTTGCGAATCATCACTGGTAATGATTTCAAAATCTTCTGGAACTTTGATGCCTTGATCAGACAGACCATTTAAGAGGCCTGCTGCCAGTTCATCTCCTGTGACAAAAGCAGCAGTTGCTTTGGAAGCAATGACACGCTCTGCCAAGTGGTAGCCATCATCATAAGAATATTTAGATTCAAAAACCAAGCCTTCGCTGTATGAAAGTTTCTTGTTCTTCAAGCCATCTTTATAGCCTGATAGACGGATTTTACCGTTGATATCATCTACGAGCGGTCCGCTGACAAAGGCAATTTTCTTATTGCGCTTAGCCAGTAATTCTACAGCATCAACCGTTGCTTGCTTGTAGTCAATATTGACGCTCGGAAGCTGATGCTCCACATCAACAGTCCCCGCCAAAACGACCGGTGTGCGCGAACGTGAAAACTCTGAGCGAATTTTCTCCGTCAGATGATAGCCCATGAAAATAATGCCATCCACCTGTTTAGAAAAGAGGGTATTGACAACGGATACTTCCTTATCATCGTCCTCATCACTGTTAGCCAAGACAATATTGTATTTATACATTTCAGCAATATCGTCAATCCCTTTTGCCAAAGTAGAGAAATAGCTGTTGGTAATATTAGGAATGACAACGCCGACGGTTGTAGTCTTCTTACTGGCTAGTCCACGTGCTACCGCATTTGGACGATAGTCAAGACGGTCAATGACCTCTAAAACTTTTTTACGTGTGTTTTCTTTGACGTTCTTATTTCCATTCACCACTCGACTGACTGTCGCCATCGAAACTCCCGCTTCACGGGCGACATCATAAATCGTTACTGTGTCGTCTGTGTTCATATAGTTTCCTTTCTTCTATTGAAAATATCGTTTTCACTTTCCTACATTCACCATTTTATCACTTCTTGTAAACACTTTCAAGTATTTTGATAAGTTTTTGAAAAGTCTTGCTTTTTTTGACATTTTTTGCCAAAATAGAGGCATAGAAAGAAGGTTGTGACCATGACAAAAATTCAACAAATCACCCACTATCTCGAGAATGAGAAGCTAGATGCTGCTGTCCTGTCTGATCCAGTCACTATCAATTATCTGACCGGTTTCTACAGCGACCCGCATGAGCGGCAGATGTTTTTGTTTGTCTATCCTGACCATGAGCCCCTGCTCTTCGTGCCAGCTTTAGAAGTTGAGCGGGCTTCAGGAGCTGTTTCCTTTTCAGTCCTTGGCTATATGGACTCGGAAAATCCTTGGCAGAAGATTAAAGCAGCCCTGCCGGCTCACTCCTTTAAGACTGTCGCTCTTGAGTTTGATAACTTGATTTTGACCAAATATCATGGATTGAAAACTGTCTTTGAAACTGCAGAATTTGCCAACCTGACTCCTTACGTCAACCGCTTGCGCCTGATTAAGTCTGCCGATGAAATCCAGAAAATGCTGGTAGCTGGGCAATATGCTGATAAGGCTGTCAATATCGGTTTTGACAATATTTCACTGGAAAATACCGAAACAGATATCATCGCTCAGATTGACTTTGCCATCAAGCGCGAAGGCTATGAGATGAGCTTTGAAACTATGGTCCTGACGGGAAATAATGCAGCTAACCCGCACGGCATTCCCGGTGCCAACAAGGTCGAAAATAACGCCCTCCTCCTCTTTGACCTTGGCTGCATGGTCAATGGCTATGCTAGCGATATGACGCGGACTGTTGCTGTTGGCCAGCCTGACCAGTTCAAAAAAGATATCTACCATCTGACATTGGAAGCCCAGCAAGCTGCTCTTAACTTTATCAAGCCAGGTGTCACAGCTCATGAAGTAGACCGTGCCGCTCGGCAAGTCATTGAAAAAGCAGGCTACGGTGAGTATTTCAACCACCGTCTCGGCCACGGTATTGGTATGGATGTTCACGAATTTCCATCCATCATGGAGGGCAACGACATGGTCATCGAAGAAGGCATGTGCTTCTCTGTTGAGCCTGGCATCTACATTCCTGATAAGGTCGGTGTCCGCATCGAAGACTGTGGCCATGTCACTAAGAATGGTTTTGAACTCTTCACCGAAACTAGCAAGGACTTGCTGTATTTTGAATAGAATTTTATAAGCCTATATTATGTCTTGAATGATTATTGGGCTTGGCAAAGGACTTCTGGTTATTTGAGCTATCATTGTTGGACATCGTTATAGCTATCTTAGTCCTTACGCATTTATAATTTCCAAAAACGATAGAAAACTTTCTGTCGTTTTTTCTTGTTTCCTAGTAATTATACTAAGCCATTTAGGTTCACCTACTTTTCCTCCAATAATATCGGTTGTCATATACTTTCCGAAAAACTCAACTACTCCTCACTATCTAGTTCTTACACTAGCAAGATAATTTCATCACTGAAAAGATAAAAAAATTTTGCTACCAACAAAAACTTATCATATCAGAGGTGTTTATCCCTTCTTGCCCTTCTGATTTAAAAATGTTATAATTTTTTATGAAATTGTCTAAAAATTCTAATCTTTGCTGTTAAGGAGGTCTGGATGTTCTTCAAAAGGTCAGAAAATCACGGATTTTCTCGCTATATCTGTCTGCTCTTGCTTCTCATCATTTTTCTGGCTTGTTCTCTCTTTTTAGCTGTCTCCTTGGGATCGGTCACTATTGACATACAAGACACTTACCAGATTATTTTCAGCAAGCTCGGCTTTTCCCTTGGTACAGGCAAACTATCGCCGTCTACAATCGCTATTGTTTGGAACATGCGGGTTCCAAGAGTACTCTTGGGAATCCTAGCTGGTGCTGGCCTTTCTGTCTGTGGCAGCGTCATGCAATCTACTGTCAATAATCCTATCGCAGAGCCTTATATCTTGGGAATTTCAGCGGGTGCAACCTTCGGAGCCACACTGAGCATTATCTTAGGGCTCAAATCCATTACTGGCACAGGTGCCTTTATAGGAGCCATTCTGGCATCGGCTGTGGTCCTTTTTATCGCATCTATGCAGGGAAAAATGACGACAAGCAGTCTGATTTTATCAGGAACAGTTGTAAATGCCCTTTTTATCGCCTTTTCCAACTTTATCATTTCTGTCGGTGCTAATGCTGACAGCCTTATGACAATCAAGTTCTGGACTATGGGCTCACTGGCTGGAACTTCTTGGTCAGATCTTGCCTTGCCTGCTCTTGTTGTTGGTCTCTCCTTTTTGTTTTTCTGTTCCCAGTATCGTATTTTCAATACTATGATGATGGGGGACGAAGCAGCTTTGACACTGGGGGTACCTCTTCGTTTTTACTGGTTCCTCTATATCACAATTGTCGCAATAATGACTGCGGTACTGGTTGCCTGCTGCGGTATTATCGGCTTTGTCGGACTAATCACTCCGCACATTGCTCGAAGATTAGTCGGTACCAACTACAAAAGGCTCTTTCCTATCGCTACCCTGCTCGGCTCCCTCTTTCTGGTCTGGGCAGATGTTTTGGCTCGAATTTTGGTCAAAAATGCCGAGCTGCCGATTGGGATCTTCACCGCTTTGGTCGGCGCCCCCTTCTTTATCTACATTGTAGCCAAAAGCCGAAAGGAGGTAAGTAGCTGATATGGATCTAACTTGCCAAAATGTCCACTATGCTGTCGGCCAAAAAGAAATCTTAAAAGGGATTTCACTAACGGTCGAGGGAAATCAGTTTCACACCATTTTAGGACCCAATGGAAGCGGCAAAACTAGTCTGCTCAAAACCATCTACCGCCAAATCAAACCTGACAGCGGGAACATTTATCTAAACGGTAGGCCACTTGAACAGGTCAGCATAAAAAAAGCAGCCCAGAAAATAGCCGTTGTAACTCAGTTTAACCATCTTCAGTTTGACTGCACTGTCCAAGACATCGTCATGCTGGGCAGGACGCCCCATCTGTCCCTTTTTCAAAAAGAGAGCGAAAAAGACTATGCCCTTGTCCGTCATGCCTTGAAGCAGGTGGACATGCTAGATAAGGGGGACCGAACCTATCTATCCCTGTCTGGTGGTGAGAAGCAAAGAGTCCTGCTGGCACGCGCTTTGGCTCAACAGCCAAGCCTACTGCTCCTAGACGAGCCAACCAATCATCTGGACATCAAATACCAGCTGGATATGCTGCGTATCGTCAAAGACCTGAAGATCAATGTTTTGGCTGTTTTACACGATATCCAACTGGCTTGTCGGTATTCAGACTATTTGTACCTCATGAAGGGAGGTGAGATTGCATACCAAGGCGCTCCAAAGGAGGCCATCACCCATGATTCACTGCAAGGCGTTTATGGCATTCAGAGCAAAGTGATCTGGACCAAGGATCGACAGGCTATGATTCAATATCTATAAGAGCCTGTTTTCAGCTTTATCTATACAAGCTTCAAGCCCAAGAAAGGAAGGCAATATGAAAAAAACACTCAGTATCTTACTCGTCGCAACTGCTGCATTGACAATGGCAGCCTGCAATTCTTCATCTAAGGAAAGTACGAAAGAAAGCTCAACTTCGCAATCTTCTTCCAAAACAGAGAGCGCGAAAAAGAGCACAGCAGAGACAAAATATCCAGTGACAATCAAAACTTACGATGGCGAAGGCAAGGAGATTGATCAGGTCTTTGAAAAGGCACCGGAAAAGGTCATCACCAACAACCTTTCGACGACCGAAATCCTGATTGAACTAGGATTGAAAGACAAGATTGCTGGTATGCTCAATCCAGACAATGATGTCACAGATAAATACAAGGCTGATATTGCCACCATTCCGCAAGTCGGCGACAAGAAAACCGTATCACAGGAAACTGTGCTATCCTATGAGCCAGATGCTCTTCTTGGCCGAAACATGATGTTTTCCGAGAAGTCTCTGGGGACAGTCAGTGCCTGGAATGAAAACAAAATCCCTGTCTATACACAGAAGGCTTCCCTGTCCAATACCAAGCAAGATCTAGGCAATATCGTTGAAGATGTCAAGAATATAGGAACCATCTTTAATGTCCAAGACAAGGCCAATCAGTATGCTGACCAGCTGCAGGCAAGAATTGACAGTGTAAAGAAAACCAATAAGGCTAGTCAAGGGGAAAAGAAAAAAGCGCTCATCATGTGTGCCTACAACGATGAGACTTTCGGTGCCTATAAATCTGCCCTGCAGGAGAGTCTGCTTAACCAGCTCGGCTATACTAATGTAGCGACTGGAACCTCTGACCTAACCTTGGAAAATCTGGTCTCTATGGATCCTGAAGTCATCATCTACGTAACCAGCGACCGCAACAAGGCCATGGATGAGCAAGCAGTTGATCTAATGAAGGCTAATCCAGTTCTAGAAGATGTCCCAGCAGTCAAAAATCAGAAAATCATGACCATCTCCTATGATGAGTTCATGGATTATGGTCCTGCTGTAATCGACTCACTCGAGAAAATCAATGACTTTGTCAATAAATAAGACCTTTGTCTGGGAGGGTATCACTGTCAAAATTGCCCTGCCCCAAGATTATGACAAATCGCGATCTTATCCAGCAATCTTGCTAAATGATGGCCTGATAAACTACCTGAGCAGGCTTTCCTCATCGGTAATCTTGATCGGACTGATATCAAACAACAGGCTGGACGATTATACACCCTGGAAAGCCAATGCTCTAAAGCCTGGCAATCCTGATTTTAGCGGCAGAGCAGATAGCTACCATCAGAAACTATTCAGCAGTATATTAGCAGAAATCAGACAGTACTACCTACTGGATGATAAGAGAATTGCCTACGGTGGCTACTCTCTCGGTGGACTAGCGGCTGTTTACAGTCTCTATAGCGACTACAAGATTCCCTGTGTCTTTTCTATCTGCGGTTCCTTTTGGTACTCAGGTTTTACCGACTATTGCCGGACCCAGAACTTGAAAAACAAGGGCTGTCTAGTTTATTTGCAGAATGGGAAAACAGAAGGCGCGAATCACTCGAATCGACTTTCCAAGGCTCCTTTTTATGCTGAAGAAATTCATCGCTTGATTCAGAAAGAAATCCTTACCACATTCTCCATCTTTGACCCTTATGGGCATCATGAAGCCATCAAAGAGCGCTATGCTGCCTTTTCCGACTGGCTAGCCACACAATGGCATATTGACTAATGAAAATCCCCTTTGTCGCTTACAGCAGTTGACAAAGGGGATTTTTGGTTTATTGCTGTACGTAAAAAAGACTCTCACCAGTAAAATGGTAAAAGTCTTGGAAAAAATTACACCAAAATTATTACTGTCCTTCATCCCCAAATTTACCAGTATGAAGGTGGATAATACTGTCATGACCAGGTAGAACGGGCAGCCCGCCAGAATCCTTACGGCTGAACACTTCAAGCAAGCCTGGTGTCAATTGAGAGTTTTTCAACTGCTCAGGGCTAATCTCATGGACAATTTCTGCTCCTCGTCCCGTCTGTACCTTATAGCCAAACAGCGGGTCAATCAAGGTGCCACGGCCGATTGCAACTAAATCCGCAGCTGTATCCTCAATAGCAGCTTCTGCATCTTCCTGACTAAAGACACCACCGATTGTAATCAGTTTAGTTTGCTCATCCATCACTTCCTTAAAATGATCTGCATAGGTCTTGTCAGATCCTGCAGGTTTTGAAGCATAGCCAGTCAAAAGCGACAAATGGATGTAGTCTAGTTCGTGCTTGACCAGCTCCTTGACCAAAAGCTTGGCTTCTTCATAAGTATAGCCCACTTGGCCTTCATGGATTTCATCTGGGCTAATCCGATAGCCAATAATAAAATCTTCCGGCGCATACTTGTCCGCAGCACGCTTCACTTCCTCGACTACTGCCAAAGGAAAAGCCATACGTTTTTCCAAAGTTCCGCCCCATCTGTCCTGACGAACATTGGAAGTGCTAGAAAAGAATTGCTGCAGCAGATAGTGGTTGGCACCATGGATTTCCACTCCTGAAAAACCAGCTTGAACTGCACGTTTGACTGCCCGACCAAAATCCTTGATAATTTCAAGGATTTCTTCATCCGTCAATTCTCTCACAGGATAAGGCAGAAAAGAAAAATCTAAGGCACTGGGAGCCAATACTTCCTCACCCTTCAAAGCACGGCCGGAAGCTGCTATCCCACCATGATGAAGCTGCAAAATTGCTTTATTACCATCTTTCTGAAGGGCAGCAGCTAATTTTCTCTCCCCTTCGATGTGATCATCAGAGTAAATACCTAATTGAACTGGGTAACCAGTCTGGTTACAAGGCCCTCCTGATGGGCTAACATAATGAAATTCAGTAATCAAAAGACTTGCTGCCTGAGAGCGTGCTCCATAGTATCGCAAAGTATCATCAGACACAAATCCTCCTTCTAAGCCACTGAAAGTATACATAGGGGACAGTACCAAACGGTGGGTTAATTTGGCACCGTGACGCAATTGAATCGGGTCTATAATTTGTTTAGACATAGTAAAAATCTCCTTTCTTCTCCAACAATTATATATATGGTTTCCAATAAGTATTTATTACCAACAGGTATTCGCTATTAAAATCTACACTGTAACATCATGAGAATTCATTATACTCTTATTTATAATGTCGTTTTCTATACTCCATCGGACTCACTCCGTAAGTCTTCCGAAATAATTTTGCGAAATAGGCTGCATGCAGGCCACCTGAATGCTCTGCAACTTCTTGTATTGAGAGATTAGTGTTGATTAGTATTTCTTTAGAGTATTCTAATCGAAGTTCGCGTAAACGTTCTTGTGGTGTTTTTCCAGTCACACTCTTATAGACATGCCGAAGATAAGACTCAGAGCCTTTTGCCATAAAAGCTAAATCATTCAAAGTTAAACTTTGCTGGAAATATTCTTTTAAAATATGATCAATTTCTTCTACCCACTCCTCTTTGCTAACCGGCTTTCCTAGTGGACGGCATCGTTTACATGGTCTATATCCTGCTTCAACTGCCTGCTCTGCTTTTTGAAAAATCGTTACATTTTCTTTTTTGGGAAGACGAGAGGCACATGAGGGACGACAGAAAATTCCGGTACTTCTAACAGCATACCAAAAAAACGTATCATAATCACTGTTATTACTTTTAATAGCCTCCCACTCCCAATCTTCAGCCATATGTCCTAACGCCATCATTTCCTCGCCTCCAGCTTCAGCAGGTAAGCTTTTTTATCAAGTCCGCCGGCATAACCCGTCAGCTCGCCATCGCTTCCAACGATCCGATGACAGGGAATTAAAATAGAAATAGGATTATGCCCAATCGCACCTCCGACTGCTCTGGCCGAACCAATCTTACCATACTCGGCTTGTAACTCTCGTAGAATATCTGAATAGGTAGCCGTCTGACCGTAGGAAATCTTCTGCAACACTGCCAGAACCTTGCTTCTGAACTCAGTCACTTGAGGTGCCAATGGAATTTCATCTGTTGGGGGATTTTCTCCCTTAAAATAAGCATCTAGCCATGCAACAACGCGTTGGCTTACTTCTGTCTCCTCCTGCTGTGCTTGCTCCAAATCATAGCCTGCACCATAATATTTCTGTCCTTCCAGCCACAGCCCCAGCAGGGCAGTTTCGTCCGTCATAATGAGAATACGGCCGATTGGGGATTTGTAATAAGTTATGTACATTTCTTCTCCTTTTCGATGATAATCAACTAATAAAGCAAACGCCAAATATAAAAAACTGCATATGAACACCATGTTCCCCACTCATTTTTTAACTTTAACAGCAATTCCTTAGACGGTTTCTCATCTAAACCAAGTATATAAGATATGCCATTCTGCAATCCAATGTCAGCCATCGGAAAAGCCGATTGGATACGAAAACATCGCATCATCACATAATGAGCCGTCCACGGACCGACACCATAAAGTTTAAGCAGCTCTTTTTCAATTTGCTCAGCTGTATCTAACTTTTGATAATAACTTCTTGAAATGGTGCCCTGATACAAGAGCTTTGATATTGTTTGCAAATATTCTGCTTTTTTACGAGTCATTTGCAACTCCAATAACTCCTCAGCCATACTATTCGCAACCATCTTTGGCTTTGGATAAAGCCAGTAAGTTTCATGGTTATAGTGAAAAGCTTCGCCATATTTCTTGACAAAACGTTCTTTTAGGGTATAAGCATAAGCAAGATTTACCTGCTGTCCTAAAATTCCCCAAGTAATAGCCTCATAAAAATCTGGGACACCAATCAAACGAAGTCCGTAAAATTTCTGAACCAAAGGAGATAAAATATCATCTTCTTGTGCAAACTGATAAAAGTTATCTAACGACTGATCTAAATCCAACCAATCTCTGACAAAATTGCTAATAACTTTTCTAGCCTCAGCAGAAAAAATAGTCTGATTTTCCGCCTGGATACATATCTCTTGAACTTGCTCATTGTAAAAAATCGTACAAAGATAAAATTCATTTTCAACTTTAAACAAGCGCTTAATTCTGTCATTTGCAACTTGGTACATCACTTCCTTTTCCTCTCTTGATAAGTAGGAAATGATTTGTCCCCAGTCAAAGATAGATGACGTTTCTAAATAGATTATATTTTTAGCTAACATTTCTCCACCTTTCTTTTAGTTATTATACCATCATTTTGGAAGCGGAAATATAACAATCTGGCTTTCTCATCAGAAAAACAAAATCCCCCTATCTTTAGCAGATGGGGGATGACATCGTATTTAACTAGGTGACTTGGAGCTTAGCCACAATCCCATCTGGGTCTGTGACTTCTAGCTCTTGGGAGCTAATCCATCGGACTGGCGCCTGCAAATCCAGAGCATTTTCATAAATTGCTACTAGGTCTTCTTTTCCTTGAACTTGGGCTTCAAAATAGACTAGTCCTAGTTGCTTGGGTTTGCGATGATTCAAGTGAGAACCTCCCCATTCATTAACTGCTAAATGATGATGGTAGTTTCCTGATGCCAGCCAGCTAGCAGAAGGTACAGAAAATTTGTCCTCCAAGTCTAGAAGCTTTTGGTAAAAATGACTGGCTGCTCTGCTATTTTTCACAGACAGGTGGACATGGCCCATACGAGTGCCTTCAGCAATACTAAACGGCTGGACTTCCTGACCCAGTTCATAGATTTCTTGAGCAGCTAGAGCTTCCGTCACTCCGATAATGCGACCATCTTCTCGAATATCCCAATCATCCTGAGGTTTGTCCCGATAAAGCTCAATGCCGTTGCCTTCTGGATCCTCCAGATAAATGGCTTCACTATAACCGTGGTCCGCCCCTCCAACCATAGGAACTTTATTTTCTGATAAATGCTTAAGGATATCCGCCAAAGCTTGACGGCTTGGAAGTAAGAGTGCCAGATGATAAAGACCGTAAGCCGACTTGACTGACTGCCGGTCACTGGTCGCTAAGAGTCTCACCAGCACTTGTCCGTCCCTGCCCAAAGCTACCTGTCCGCCCTGCTCTTCCAAAAGCTCCAGCCCTAAAACACGCTGATAAAAATCCCTTTGTCTTGCTAGGTCAGCCACATAAAGTGCCACCTCTCCTAGATAAATCTTGCTTTCATATTCAAAAGTCATGTTTTTTCTCCTCTCTTTAATTTTAAATGTCAGCAGGTTTCCTGCCTAATCTTTCTTTTTATTTTCTCAAAACAGAGATAGGTTCCTTGATGCGGATGCCTGCCTTTCCATTTGCTTCGAAAGATTATTTTAAATTGTAATTATTTATGTTACATCTATTAGTATAGCACATCTTAATGTAATGTCAACAATTACATCTCAGAAAATTCTTAACAAAAAAATCTGCTCACTAGGTAACAGATTGTTCTTTAATTTCTTTTTCGGTTGCTGCGACGACCTCGTCAAGACTGGTCTGAGCCAATTCAGCTTCCATGGCTGCCTGGATAGCCGCCAAGCGGTCGTCTAAGACATTGTGAATGTTCTTACCGATAGGACAGTCTGGATTGGGCTTGTCATGAAAACTAAAGAGCTGGCCGCTCTTACCCAGACATTCAACCGCACTATAGACGTCCAACAGACTAATATCTTTCAAATCTTTGGCAATCTCCGCTCCTCCAGTCCCACGAGCAACGGTAATCATTCCTGCATTCTTGAGCTGGGACAGGGTCTTGCGAATAATAACTGGATTGACGCCGACACTACTAGCAAGAATATCACTTGTCAGTTTTTGTTTTTTTCCCTCCAAAGCTAGGACAATCAGCATATGAGTGGCAATGGTAAAACGGCTAGAAATCTGCATTTTTTCTCCTCCCTCATCATTTTCTCTCACTATTATATCTCAAAAATGGTGTAACTTCAAGAGTTACGACTGGACTTTAAGAAAGCTGCAATCTCATCCGCATAGCCTTCCCGCTCACTGATTTCCCGCAGCAGGTCGTGGTTGTGGGTATGGTGGATACCATTGACCAAACTCTCCCGATAAATCTCATAGTAAGGCAAGTGGAGCTCCCGAGCCAATTTCAGCTCCTGCTCCACATCGTAGGCCACGCGCCGTAGGTCGACATCAGCCAGACCCGTCTCATCTATCTCTAAAATGGCATACTGGGCTCGCAAGTCCTGACGCAAAGCCGAATCTAGAAAGAATGGCTGACCAATAGAGCCGGGATTGATAATCAGCTGCCCCTGAGTCCCGTAGCGGAGAAACTGCTGGTGAATATGACCATAAACAGCAACAGCGCAGTCGTTTCCCTCGAAAAGTCGGTCGAAATCACTCTGCTCGCCAATATGAATCAACTCCCGCCCCCAATTCTTATCTGGTAGATGGTGGCTAACCGCAATCTTCAAGCCTTCTACTTCTGTCAAGACCTGTAGAGGAAGTTCCTGCATGCGGTCAATCTCTTCAGGACAGATTTCCTCTAGAACAAAATGGCAGAGCCGGGTCAGATAGAGATGGCTGGGACGATCCAAATCCAGCTTTTGATGCAGGGCATGCCCGAGACTGTCTTCCCAATTCCCTCTAACCTGGAGGCTGTTCTGCAGCTTCTCCATCCTATTTAAAATATTTCTGCGGCCAGTTCCTGGCAGGAGCAAGTCCCCCAAAAACCAATAGTCTGTCACCTGCTGGCTTTCCGCATCCGCCAGTACTGCTTCCATGGCTGTGCTATTCCCATGCACATCGGATAATAAGGCAATTTTTCGTGTCATCGTATGTCTTTCTCTTTCTTTACAAAGAATATTATATCAAAGTTCAAAAAGACTTCCACCCATCAAGTGAGTGAAAGTTTTGAAGTGTTTTTTTCAATCGACAGACTTAAGTGCTTCCAGCATATCTACTCGTCTGAGACGGTAGTTGACAAAGAAGCCAAGCAAGGTCAGAATAAGAGTCACTGCAGTTAGAGGAAACGAATAGACTGAGGAGCTTACTTGAGGGTTTAAGCTGATAATGCTAGGCGCAACCTTCTCAATCAAAAAACGATGAAGGAAGAAACCGCCTAGAAGCCCAACTGCCATCCCAATCACTGACAGAATAATGGTCTCTCGATAGATATAGAGGGTCACTTCCTTATTGTGGAAGCCCAGAACCTTGATAGTGGACAGCTCGCGAATCCGCTCGGCCACATTGATATTTGTCAGATTGTAGAGAATGACGACTGCTAAAAGAATGGAAATCAGGACCAAAACCAGCATCGTATTATTAAGAGATTCAGCTAGAACGTTGAACTGCTTCACCATGCTAGCATTTTGGGAAACACTCTTGACAGACTTGAGACTCATAAATTCATTGGCCTTGTCAACAATATTTTTGCTAGAAGAGTCCTTGAGTCGCACTAGATAAGCGTTTTTCTCGGGCTTTTTCCCGTAAATCTTCTGGTAGTCAGTCGCCTTCATAAAGGCAAAATGGCCAAAATGATTCTCATTGACTGCTGCGAGCTTGACAGGCTTGCCACCCAGCTCTATACTACCACCGGGGCTAACTCCAGCTATGCGGGCCAATTTATCCGAAACAACTACACCGTCCTTGAGAGTCAGCTTTTGCTGGTTGTCAGGACTTTCCATAGAAATAAAAGGTTCAAAATTTTCCTTGTCCGCAACCATTAAAGTGACTGACTCTGTCTCTTTTTTCCCTTTGTATTTCTCTGTTAGGGTTTCACTATGGATTTCCTGATAGTCAGCAATCGAGTCATCTGCCAGCATCTTTTTCAGCTTGTCTTGTTCGGCTTGATTTTCCCCAGGATTGACAGCAACAATCAAGTCGTATCGCAGAATCTCCTCAAACTGACGTTTGGGAATACCACCAATAGAAGATTGGAGTCCTAGACCGGCAAAGAGCAGGGCAACAGAACCCGCCACACCAAAGATGGTCATAAACATCCGCTGCTTATAGCGAAAGATATTGCGTGCTGTGACTTTCTGAGTAAAGCTAAGATATCGCCAGATAAAGGGCAGTCTTTCCAAGAAAATCTTGGAGCCCTTGACCGGTGGCTTGGGCAAAAGCAAGTGAGCTGCTTCCTCTGTCAGCTCCCGTCTTGCCACCAAATAGGCAGGGAGAACGCTGGAAAGAAGGGAAAGCCCCAGGGCCAGTAAACTATAGGAAACATAAAAATATGCATGAGGGGCAGAGAGCACCATCCCTCTGGTAATAATAGAAGAAATCACTCCCGACAAGAAATAATGTCCCAGCAGAATCCCTATGAGGGTACCTAGACTCCCCGCCACCAAACCGTAAAGAGCAAACTTGCGAATGATATCTCGGCTATGATAGCCTAGAGCCTTGAAGACGCCTGCATTCGTTCGCTCCTCATCGACAAAGCGAGTCATGGTGGTAAAGGTCACCATAGCTGCCACCAGATAGAGCACCACCGGGAAGATATTACCAATCGACGCAATACTATTCATGGAGTTTTTATACATATGATAGCCATTCCCACCTGGCAGAGACTTGCGATCATAGCTATGATAGGCCGGCTCTTTCAAACGACTCAGGTCTGCCTTAGCGTCAGCTAGCTTGTCCTTACTAGCTGATAAGTCTTTCTCTGCCTTTGCTAGCTCTGCTTTTTTCTGATTGAGTTGGGACTCAGCTTCCTGAATCTGCTGCTGGCTCTGACTGAGCTGTGCAGAAGGGAGGATAGAAGCAGATTGAGCTGCCGATAGCTGGCTTTTTTGCTGGTCTAGCTGACTCTGAGCTTGCTCTAACTGTTTTTTACCTTGGGTCAGCTCACTCTCAGCCTGACCAATCTTATCTTGGCCCTTCTGAATGGTGCTTTTGGCATCTGCCTCTAATCGCTTAAAGCGAGCCACTCCGTTATCTTCCAGGCTCTTGTCCAAAGCAGTCTGGTGCTGCTCCAAACGCTCCTGATAGCTTTCAGAGAAGGGAGCCAGCTTTTTTAAATCATGATAGCGCAGGCGGACAATACTGTAAACATCTGTATCAAATGCCTTGGGGCTTACTACAGCATAGGCTGATAAAGCCCCGCTGCCACTAGTCGCATTGCCCAGATTTCTATCAGACCATAGCTCCGCCGAGTTGACAAAACCCACAATCTTATAGGTCTTGTTTTTCAGAACTGACCGACTGCCGGCCTTTTCAGTCAGATCAATCTCCTGGCCAATTTTATATTTTTTAGACCAAAAGCTAGCTAGGGCAATTTCTTGCTCATTCTTGGGAAGACGACCGGAGGTCACTTGAAAGCTTGAAATATCCTTGGTATCTGAGAATACTCGGAGAGCCTCCTCGTCCACGGTGACATCTGTCAGATAGCCAAACTCGACATCGGCTCCCTTGATAGCTTCCAGCTCTTTCTGATCCTCCGCATCCAAACCATAGTCCGCCATAACAACCAAGTCCATGGTTCTCTGTTCTTTCAAATAATCTGTTGCTGTTCTGCGCATATTGGGTGGAGCGACCTTGAGCCCCACAAGAGCTAAAGAGCCCAGCATCATGAGGATTAAAATAGATAGGAAACGTCCTTTAGAGCTAGTGAAGGAGCGCAGAATATCTTTCCAATAAATCTTTCTCTTCATATCAATACTCCAATGTACTTATATCCTGAGGCTCTTCATTGACTGTAACACTCTTGACCCTCGCATCGTGCATGCGGATAACCCGATCAGCAATGGGAGCCAAGGCAGCATTGTGGGTTACGATAATCACCGTCGCCCCTTGATTGCGGGACATGTCCTGTAAGATTTGCAGCACTTGCTTGCCGGTATTGTAGTCCAGAGCACCTGTCGGCTCGTCGCAGAGCAAAATCTTGGGATTCTTTGCCACTGCCCGAGCGATAGACACCCGCTGCTGCTCCCCTCCTGATAGCTGTGCAGGAAAGTTATTGAGGCGATTTTCCATACCAACTGCGGTTAGAACGGCCACTGGATCTTGAGCATCCTTGACAATCTCCGAAGCCAATTCGACATTTTCCTTGGCCGTCAGGTTGGGCACCAAATTGTAAAACTGAAAGACGAAACCCACGTCATTGCGGCGATAGTCCGTCAGCTGGTGGGAATTGTAGTCAGCAATATTCTGGCCGTCTATCAGGATATCTCCCTCATCATTGGTATCCATACCTCCAAGAATATTAAGCACTGTTGACTTACCAGCACCAGAAGCACCCAGGATAATGACCAGTTCCCCCTTTTCAATCTCAAAAGAAATATCATGATTGGCGACAATCTCCGTGTCACCTACCTGATAACGTTTAAAACTATGTTTCATTTCAATGTAAGCCATGTTATCATCTCTCCTTTTCAAAACTCGTTTCCTTAAACCAACAAGGTGTTGATTCTAAATCACAGATATTATATAATGAGCTTAGATAAAAAGCAATAACCAAAAATCAACAAAGTGTTGATTTAAGGAAAAAGGAAGAAAAATGGTCCAGAAACGAAAAACTAGTACCAAGGAAGACATCAAAGAAGCCTTGATTCAGCTACTATCAGAGGAAAGGTTTGATAATATTTCCATCAGCAAGCTCTGCAAGCGGGCTGGGATTAACCGCGGCACCTTCTACCTCCACTACCAAGATAAATATCAGATGGTTGATAGTCTCAAAAAAGAAATTATTTCCCAACTTTCTAGTTATAGCTTGTTTGAAGCAGAGAACGAATATCCCAAAAAGTTAATGATAGCAAAATTCCATATACTGCGCGCTAATGAACGTCTTATCAATGCCCTGACCAAGAGCCATTATATTGACTTTCGCGAAGCTATTCGGGAGTACATAACCACTATCATTCTGAGTGATAAGCAAAAGGATGCTACCCAGCGTTTTTTAGAGGAGAACTTCCATATCCCTCAGAAATACGCCTTGGAAATCTTCCTATCCAGTGTTGAGGGGATTATTTCTCTTTGGATAGCCGGCGGAGCTCAAGAAGAACCTGAAGAACTCACTGACATAATTTTGACTACTTATAACTATGATTATTTAAGATAAGGGCTCTAGTTTAAAGGATAGCCTAGACAAAAATCGTTTTTTCACCAAGAAAGGCCGAACATTTTGCTCGGCCTTCTTTTTATTTTAGATTAGTTTTTATTTGTTTTCTTCAAAAGGAAGAAGACTCCTGCTAGGATAATCAAACCTGCAAGGCCTATGATGGTGACTTGCTCACCTGTTGATGGCAGGTCTTTTTTCTTAGCTTTGACAGACTGCTCATTTCGATACTGCACTTGATAAACAGAGAAATGATTGGTCGTGAAGCTGATGGTCTGGTTTTGATTAACCGTTACATCAAATTTCTCAACTTGTTTGCCATTTTCATCCAGAGCATAGACGGCATCTACTGGCAAGTCTTTGCGAACTGGAATCGTCACAAGTGTTGGACTGACCTGATGCACCGGCTGACCATTCGGATCGGTCAAGCTAATGTCATAAGTATCTGTCGGCTGAATCTTGCTTTCCATTTTTTTCACTGACAGCTGAAGACCAGCCTTGACCAAGTCAGCATTTTTCAAGCGAATGCCAGTTGTGACATCTACCAAGCTGTCATCTTCTACATTGACTTCCGTCCGTGTATCCGAACTGCTAGAAGTTGCTGAAGAGGAAGAACTTGACGAGTTTTGAGTTGATGAAGAGCTGCTAGAATCTTTGCTGGAGCTAGATGGAGTTGTTTTTGTTGCTTCCTTGATTTTAGCTTCCATTTCAGCTTCTAGCTCTTTCATTTCCTTAAAGACTTGCGCTGCTCGAGCCTGTGTTTCCTCTGTGACTTTGGCTGAAGAGTCTGGAAGAGCTGCATTGGCTGCATCTAGAGCATTTTGCTCCTCAATAAATCGGGTTTCCAAAGCCTTCCACTTATCTTGGACAGAAGTTCCAAAGAGGTCCTGATGCTTGGCCGCCATATCGTAGATATGAGATGCTACCCAGTACCAAGAGTCTGGACTGTAGCTAGTTGTGTTGACCTTATAAGCATCGTAAGTATCCGTGATATTCCCATTATAAGGCAGGTAAGGTGAGAAGCGCGGACTGCCTACCGCCAGCCACATAGTGCCTCCGCCCATATTGGCTGGAACGCCGTCTTTGAGCTGGAAAATATGAGCTTCCATGACATTTGGGTTGCCCAACGGATATTTGTAAACAGGGTCTGTCGTACCGCGTTGTGGCAGCCCCTTACCATCTAGCTCCATTTGGTCCAGAGGTTTGAACTGAGTGCCCTCAAAGCGATTGCGCTGCATAGCCATGACATCTGCTACACTGATCTTTCTGTCTGTGGAGTGCATGAGATCAAAGTAAGAGTCGTTATAAGACACGGCCGCATTTGGATCTAGACTGGTGATACCTGCCCAGGCACGCGAACGATCTGCCTCTGCCATCGGTGGATTGTAGGACTGAGAAATGTGGAATTTGCCGTCAATTTCTTTATAAGAGTTAGCTTGCTTGGCTACATTCTGAACACCCTTTGAGGCAATAACATTTTCTGTATCGTCAAAGTCAACACTACCCAAGAAGAAAGTATTAGGAAAGACAGCATACTTGTCATCTGGGAATTTAATAGCAACATATTGGTGACCAGATAGGATTTCCATATACCAGACACCAGTCTTGTCAGCAATGGTGATAATATTACCCTCTGCTGCTCCCTTCTCTCTGACAATCTGCGCCATCAGCTCCACACCCTGACGGGCAGTCTGAACATGGGGCAGAACGACGGTTGTCAGGATAGACTCTGCCAAACCATTTGCTACATAAGGATCCACTTTTTGGATGGCATCATTAGCCTTGGCAGAAACAGTCGCAGAAATGGAAACACCGTATTCATTGAAGCCAACCTCATCAAAAATACCTTGGGATGGGGTCACATCTGATACCGAAGTATACTTGTAGCTTTCTGCCGGCAGGGTCCATTCAAAACCGTTGGCTTCATCGACTAGTTTGGCACCACTCGCATTAGTCTTTCTCGGATGAACCAGAAAGACCTTATTGTGATTTGGCTCCAAGTCCTCTGTCCGACCGTAAAGCGTTGTGCCGTCTGCCGTCAGGTCTTTCCCGACGATAAATCCTGTGCAGGCTTCGACCACTTGGAAAGGAAAGAGAAAAATGGTCGAAAGAGCTAACAAGGAACGAAACAATATTTTTTTCATAAAAATATCTCCTTTGTTTTTTTGTGAAAAATTACAAAATTAAATACTATATTCAGTATAGCCTTTTACTCTAGGTTTTGCAAGCGATTTCATTTTTTTGACGTGTAAGATTTACTAGATAAATAATTCATTTCAAAATAGAAAAAAGCCAGATAAAATCTGACTTTAAAGACACGTGGCTGCGGAGGCACAAACCGCAGCCGCGCAAGTATTGCAGGAAAGAATGGATAGGAGAAAAAGGACAAACTTCTCTCCTATTTCCAAACTGGTTGTGCTTCATAGCTTAGATTATTTTACCGTCTTCTCTAGACAAGCAATCTTACCATACGCTGACCCGCTTATCTGGAGCCAGATACATGGCATCACCTTCTTTGATTTCTGGATAGGTTTCATAGAAGGCCTCTACATTTTTGAGTTGCTGGTTGACCCGCAGTTCGGACGGAGCATGGACATCTACCTTCAGAAGAAGTTGGTTAAATTGCAGACTGGCCTTGCTTCTCCAGATATTGGCATAGTTTTCAAAGTAATTCTTCAAGTCCGCATCTGGATATTTCTTTTTCACAACTTCAAGAGTAGCTGAAAGTCCTCCAGCATCGGCTACATTTTCTGTTACCGTAAGCTTGCCGTTGACCTTGCCACCGTAGATTTCAATACCATCCCACTGCTTGGTAACAGCTTCAATTTTCTTGTCAAAAGCTTTCTTATCTGCTTCAGTCCACCAATTGTTCAAATTCCCCTCTTCATCAAAGTTTGCACCGTTTGAGTCGAAGGCGTGAGTAATCTCATGACCAATAACCATACCAATACCGCCGTAGTTCTTTTCCATCTCTTGCTTAGCATCAAAGAATGGATTCTGCAGGATTGCGGCTGGGAAGTTGATACTGTTATTTTCCTGTGAGTAGTAAGCGTTGATATCATAGGAAGGCATGACCCACTCGTCCTTGTCTACTGGCTCCGAGAAGTGCTCAACATCATATTGATGTTTTGCTTGACTCAAAGCAATTGCATTCTCAAAGAAGGATTTCTTATCGTCTACTTTCAAGGCCTTAGTCGCTTCGCGAACTTTTTCAGGATAGCCGATATAGAGTTTCATAGTATCCAGCTTCTTGACTGCCTTCTGTTTGGTTTCTTCTGATAGCCATTCGTTTTTCAGCATACGTTCCCGATAGACTTCCTTGATATCCTTGACCATTTGGGTTACTTCTTGCTTGGCTTCCTCACCGAAATATTTACGTCCATAGTAAAGACTGAAGACATCTGAAAAAGTTCCTGTTGTCAGATTGTAGGCTGCATCTTCTTTTGAAGTTGCTTCCTTAGTTCCTTGCAAGGATTTTTGGTACTCTGCAAAAATCAGCCGATAGTCATCGGTTAGAAAACTAGATGCTGATGCTGCCTGCTTCACAAGCATCCAAGATTTGAGCTTGCCAAAGTTCTTGTCATTGACTACCTTGGCAAAATTTTCATAATACTTAGGGTTAGGAACATTGACATCGCCAGATTCCTGGCCTAGATAGTCATTGATAATATCGTGAAACTTAAAGGTATCAGAGTAGGCATTGATGTCTTCTGCCGTCTTAGGATGGTGAAGATTTTTAATTTCCGAAGTTTCTTCATTACTTTGGGCATACTTGGCCAGTTCTCCATCAAATTCTAAGGCTTCTTTGACAATCTTTTCGCTGTCTTTTTCACTGTAGCCCAGCTTTTGCATGGCTTCTTTGAATGCTTTTTCCAGCGGATCCATCATCCTTTTCTTAGCAGCTTCATCTTCATAGTAGCTCTTATCCGGCAGCATAAGACTTGGACTGGACAGATTCACTTGTTTCTGATTGGTATTTTCTAGGTTAGAACTGATTTCAAAGGTAAATGGCAGTGCTAGACCACGCTTTTCCCAGTCAACAGCCTTGCTAGCTAGGTCCTTTAGATCGGACAAGTCTTCAATTTCCTTGAGATAGGACTTGAGAGGATCTAAGCCATCCTTTTCCCGCTGCTTGAAGTCCGTCGCTTGCTGGTAGTATTTGATAAACTCAGGCATGCCTTCAATCGTTGACTCTTCTTTACCAGAGACTAGATTTTTGACATCCGCCTTCATCTTATCCTTGACCTGCTCGTTCAGCTCATAAAACACACCGTTAGACGGCTGATCGCTAGGGATTTCTGCCTTTTCCAACCATTTTTTATTGATGGCTTGATAGTAATTGGTCCTCACTGTGGCATTCTTATCAATCGGTGTCTCCTGAGGGACAAAGGTCTTATAAGCCCAGTAGCCACCGGCAGCCAAGATTAGGCCGGTCACAGTCAACGTAGAAGTTAGAATGATTTTGGTTCTTTTCTTCATGAGTTCCTCCTTGTATCTTAAGTAAAATATAATTGACTTTTTTATTTTACTCATTTACTTTAACATATTCTTTTTTCCTCGTCAACAGAAAACTGAAGGTCTGGAAAAATTTGCCGCAAGAAGAGAGAATAAGGTCATTCAGTCTGCTTTTAAAAGTGATCTGCTCTAGACTCACACTTAAAGAAAAACTAAAGTTTCTATCAGCTGTCCTGTTGCTTCCAGCTCTTTTCTCTCCTCCTTGCACTTTCTAGTATAGCGTCCAAACTTCAGATATTTCTCAAGAAATTCTAAAATATTTCTAAAGTTTTTTACTAAAATAAAAAAACTGAGACAAAAATGCCTCAGTCTAGCTTTATTACGTTCAAAAAATATTGAATCTGAGACAATTTAAATTGTCTCCCAGACCTTTTAAACCTAAGCCTCAAAATAAGTGAGCCAAGCTAAATTTTCAAAAATCAACTTCTGTCCTACTGTCTTCTACTGAACCTTTTTAGCCAGCATAGTCGCAAAGCGCAGCTGAATTCGATTGCCGTTTTCATCCCGGCGATGGAGGTGACCAGGATTTTCATTGTACTTAACCAGCTCCCAGTCTTTGTAATATTCGGCAAGCTCACCTTCCTTAAAAGTAAAAAGAAAAGGCATAGAGCATGGGAAGTCTTCTGTATCCATAGCACAGACGATGAGATTGTAGCCACCAAGCGCTGTATGCTCTTGCATATTTCGGATAATATACGGAATCCGATCCGCCTGCAGGAACATAAGTACAACGGTGGAAACGATCAAATCATAAGTCTGGGTCAGACTAGCTGAGTTAATGTCGTAGCTACCCACTGGCAGATCTAAACCCTCCTGCTCCACAATGCTGCGTAAAATCTCCAGTGCCAGCTCATTCTGATCTACAGCCGTCACTTCAAAGCCCTGCTTGGCTAGAAAGAGAGCATTGCGACCCTGACCACAGCCCAAATCAAGCGCCCGCCCTGGTCGGACTGTCTGCATGGCTTCCAAAACCTCTGAGTGCACTGGATTGCTGCCGTATTTCTTTGAGAAATAATCCTCAGGCCGACAGTAAAACTCCAAATACCACTCTAGGTCATCCGTCAAGGCTTCGACCCGATGCCAAGCTTGGGGTTGGGCAAAAGGATTGTCCTGACCAGCCTCAAAGATGTGCTCAGCCAGCTCCTCACCCTCCTCTGACATCTCGACAAACTTAAGGCGTCCCTTGAGAACAGTAATTTTGCCCCAAGTTCCCTCTTTGGTATTGTGCTTTCTCTTTACCGCTTCTGGCATGGTCTCAGCCGTCCACAACGGCATGCGTTTATAGGCTAGCAATTCTTCTATCATAAAAAATCCTTTCTCTTAAAGCCAAGCTCCGAATAATCTAACTGTCTTTATCATACTCGAAAAGGATAAACTTGACAAGTGTTAAATTGGACAGAACTTTTTTGTTTGGTAATTTCGACAACGAACAATTTAAGATGGCTACTGTAGATGAGAATCACTAAGATAAAACTAAAAAAGACCGGTCACCCAGTCTTTTATCTTGTATGAAAGTTGCTATGTCCTTTTTTAACCCTAGCATTTTGACTATTTATGCTGCCAAAAAACTCAACAATTCCTTTGAGAATTCATCCGCATATTGGAAAATGGAACCATGTCCAGCATTTGGATAGATAAGAAGTTTGCTGCCTTCTACCTTTTCATGCATAGCATAAGAATTTTCTGTTGGGACTTGCATATCCTTATCACCATTCACAATTAAGGTTGGTTGAGTGATATATTTCAGATCGTCTTGTGGAGCTTGTCCCCAAGCCTTGATTGCCTTGAGCTGCGCTAAGAAACCAGCAATTTTCATGTCTTTGTCCTTAAATTCCTCAGTCCGCGCGCCCATACGATCTAAAACCTTCAAAGCCTCTACTTTACCTTGCTCATCATGATTGTAAAAAATATAGCGTTTTGGGTCAATACGCTCAAGGGCAGCTTTAAACATATATTTGAATGTTTTTCCGGTAACCTTATCCATTTCAAATCCACCTCGAGGACCAGTTCCTGCCAAAATAAGACAATTAACCAAATCAGAATCCATACGAACTATTTCTTGAGCAATCATACCTCCCATAGACAGTCCTAGAAGATTGATACGATTGTAACCTAAATCACTTATAATGGCGATGGTTTGCTCTGCCATGCCTTGGATAGTCGTTGCAACTTTTCCCTGACTTGCCCCAACACCTGGTAGGTCTAAGACAAGGACATGATGCTCTTTCGCAATCAAATCTAAAAGTTTTGGATCCCAATTGTCCAAGGTCGCAGCCAAGTGAACTAACATAACAAGCGGAAAGTCAGACTTACCCTTGCTAAGTTCACGATAGGCAATTTGATTGCCAGCAACAGAGATGTATTGATTTTTTGTTGTGATGTAAGACATAAACTTCTTTCTAATTATTCAAAGCTGAGAACTGTTTTCCCACGTGAACGTCCATTCGCAACCTTATCGAGAGCAGCATTCACCTCATCAAACGTGTAAACTGTATCAATAGATGGTTTGATTTCAAGTTTACTGAAAATATCTGCTACTTCTTGTAATTGAGCACCATTACTTTCAACAAAGATAAAATGATAATGAACACCATACTTCTCAGCCATCTTATCAAACTTACGACCAGCAAGTCCTAGCAAGATTTGTTTCCATTTTGGCAAGTTCATACGTTTAGCAAAAGCACCATTTGGCATCGCTCGAAGAGAAACTAAGTGTCCGCCTTTTTTCATGATAGACATTTGCTTCTCTGTTTCAGCACCACCAAGTGTATCCAAAACATAGTCCACATTGCTGACAGTTTTTGTATAATCCTCCGTCTTGTAATCAATAAAGCGATCTGCCCCTAGGTTCAAGATACGCTCAGCGTTAACGGCAGCACCATTCGTGATAACCTTCAAGCCTTTTGCTTTAGCAATAGGAATCGCCATGCCACCAACACCACCTGTCCCTCCAGAGATGAAGATTGTTTTACCAGCTTGAGCTCCCATAAGCTCAAGAGCTTGCATAATAGTCAAAGCTGTCAAAGGCATCGCAGCGGCTTCAATGTCTGTCAAATATTCTGGGACTTTTGCCAAGGCTTCACTATCTACGCCAACATATTCTGCAAAAGCTCCGATATGATCAAGTGGAAGGCGAGCAAAAACACGGTCGCCAAGCTTGAAGTTGCTGACACGGCTTCCAAGTTCTTCAACAACTCCAACAACTTCATTTCCAGCTGTTTGCGGCAATTTGTAAGGGACAATCATCTTAACTTCTCCTCGGGAAATCATATTGTCCAAAGGATTGACTCCCGCTGCAGTGACCTTAACCAAAACTTGATTATCTGTAATGATAGGCTTTGCTATTTCTGTTATCGTAAGGTTGATGTTCTTTTTGTCATATTTTGTATGTAGTGCTGCTTTCATTATAATCTCTTTTCTATCCTTTATCTTCTTTGCATCAAGTGCAAGACTGTATTTTTGTTTTTAAAACTAAGATTTTACAAGTCAGTTTCGAACTTGATTAGCTGTTTTATATAAATTATTGATGACATCATCTAATGTTTGATGACTTAGTGCTTTTTCTAGTTGAGCTTCTGTGCTAGCGAAAATCGGCGAGACCGCTTCTTGAATATTTTGTCCGACAGGACATTCTTGATTAGCGTTCTGATGCATTTGAAACAAACTAATGTGCTTAACTTCTTGGGTAGCATAATAAATCTCAAGTAAACTCATCTTCTTAGGAGTTTTACCGAGTTGGTAGCCCGATTTACCTTGATGAGAAATAATTAAACCTGCATTTTTTAACAAGGTAATGACTTTTCGGATATAGCTAGAATTAGTTCCTACACTCGTCGCTAAGTTTTGCGAACTCAAAGTCTCCCTACTCTCACTAATCATTGTCAAGATATGCAAAGCCACTGAGAATTTTGTATCCATAGAAACTCCTTTTTCATAAACTTGTATCTAATACAAGAACAAGTATATCATCTGGATGGTTACTTATCAACTATTATGCTCACTTCTTTTTTTAAAATTAGAAAAGTCATCGAAGACAATCGAATAACTGGAAAACTTGCTCCCTAAAATAAAAAAAGACCGGTCCCCCCAGTCTTTCATCTTGTATTAAAGTTCTTCATCTGTCTTGCAATGTCGCGGCTTTGCTCGCGGCGTTTGATGGATTCGCGCTTGTCGTAGTCGTGCTTTCCTTTAGCTAGGCCCAGGAGGAGCTTGGCATAGCCGTCCTTGAGATAGACCTTGAGTGGCACCAGTGTCATCCCAGTTCCCTTGGTCTCCTGCTCCAGCTTTTGGATCTGCTTCTTATGCAGCAGCAGCTTTCTACGACGCTCAGGCTCTTGGTTCCAGATATTGCCCTCTTCATAAGGCGCAATATGGACATTGCTGAGCCAGGCCTCACCGTTCTTAATCTGGGCAAAGCCGTCTTTGAGATTGATGCGGGCGGCACGGACGCTCTTGATTTCCGTCCCTGTCAGCACCATGCCAGCCTCGATGGTATCCACGATGGTGTAATCGTGTCTGGCTTTTTTATTTTGCGCGACGACCTTTCCTTCTCCCTTTGCCATGCTTGGCTCCTTTCTTGACTAGTTCCTTGTAAAATGCCTTCTGGCTCTTGCCTTTCTTGGACTTCTTATCTTTCTTATCTCTGTAGCCTTTTTCTTTGGAAGAATGGTTGCGCTTGTCATCCTCACAGCGTCTCTTTCTGCCGGATTTGCCTCTGACACTCTTGCTTGTCTTTTCTACCAGGTCAAATTCACTAGGCAGGTATTCAAAGTCAATCTCACCCGTAGCCTTATCCGCTCGGACCAGCTTGATGCGAATTTGCTGACCGACCTTGAAGACCACGCCAGACTTTTCTCCTTGTAGCGTCATCGTCCGCTCATTGTAGCTGTAAAACTCTGGCAGGTTGGTGACATGAATCAAGCCCTCGACCGTATTAGGCAGCTCTACGAAGAGTCCAAACTTGACCACGCTTGAAACCACGCCGTCAAATTCTTCTCCAACAAATTCTTCCATGTACTCAGCCTTCTTCATAGCTTCAACTTCACGCTCGGCCTCGATAGCCCGACGCTCTCGGCTGGAGGACTGACTGGCAATCTCTGGAATCACTTGCTCAAAATGCTCTGCTATTTCCTTAGACTTGCCATAATCCCGCACCATCCGGTGAACCAGAAGGTCCGGATAGCGGCGAATCGGACTGGTGAAATGCGTATAAAACTCCGCTGCCAGACCGTAGTGGCCGTAATTGTGCTCGGAGTAGCGAGCCTGCTGCATGGAGCGCAGAAGCATCATGGATAGGACATCCTCATAAGGCTGGTCTTTGACCGATTCCATAATATCCTGCAGGGCCTGCTGACTCATAGAGCTAGCCGTCCCGTATATCCGAATCCCAAAGCTAGAGGCGTAGTCGATAAACTTCTGCACCTTCTCCGCCTTAGGCTCCTCGTGGATCCGATAGATGAAGGGCAGATTTAGCTTAGCAAAATGCTCAGCCACCGTCTCATTCGCCACCAGCATAAAGGACTCAATCATGCGCTCAGCAATCCCCCGCTGACGCAGGATAATATCCACCGGACGACCTTCCTTGTTGACCATGATTTTGGCTTCATTGGTGTCAAAGTTGAGTGCACCTCGTTTAAATCGCATGCTTTCCAGAATCTCATGCAGCTGGACCATACTGTCAATACTAGGCACAATTTCCTTGAACTGCTCAGCTTTTTCCTGATTTCCAGCAATGATGTCGTTGACATCACTGTAGGTCATGCGGAAGGTCGTCTTGATGACAGTTTGGGTGATGGTATGCTTGACCACGCGCCCCTTGGCATCAATCTCCATGATAGCCGACTGGGTCAGCCGATCCACATTTGGATTGAGCGAGCAGATTCCGTTGGACAGGCGCTCTGGCAGCATAGGCACCACGCGGTCGGTCACATAGACTGAAGTCGCCCGATTGAGGGCTTCCTTGTCCAGCTCAGAGCCTTCTTTGACATAGTAGGACACATCTGCGATATGGACGCCTAGCTCAAAGTTGCCATTTTTCAGGCGCTTGATATGGACAGCATCGTCCAAGTCTTTGGCATCCGCTCCATCGATGGTGAAGATAACCTCTTCACGCAGGTCCAAACGCCCTGCCAAATCACTCTCTGTCGGCGCATCTGGAACTCGCTCGGCCTCTTCCAAGACCTTTTCTGGAAACTCAGAGACAATGTCCATCGACTCCAGCACTTCTAATACATCAATACCTGGATCGTTGACATGACCGACTACATCGACCAGACGAGCCACGAAGAAATCGTGTTTCTTGGTCGGATATTTGTCAATAGCGACCTTGAGCACCTCTGTACCATCCAGAACCATAGCTGGTTTTTTGACATAAATAGGCTGGCTTATTTTCTGATTTTTCGAGCGGATGTAGCCCGCATACTTGGGCTTTTCCTCATCCAGAACCAGCTGACCAACTGCTGACGTCAGGCTGTGCTCCAAAATATCGATAATCTTAGCCTCGGCTGACGTTCCCTTGATACGGTCTGCCACCTTGGTGATGACTACTTCCACCGTATCGCCATCAATGGCATGATTGACATCATTGCGGCCGACAAAGAGGTCATCCTCTTCCTCATTCAGGGTGACAAAGCCAAAGCCATTCTTGTGAGCATGAAAAACACCCTTGAGCGTCATACGCTCCTGCTTTTTCTTCTCATAAAGCTCAATCCGCCCCTCGTTATCAAAGCGAATCTGATGCTTTCTTTCCATCTGGGAAATGGTCTTAACCAAGCTACTAAAATCCTTGGAAGACTCTTTCCCCAAAGCAGCCGCCAGCTCATCCACGCTAGCCTGCTGCCTGTCTTTTAAATATTCAATGATTTCTGATTTCATATTCCTCTTCTCTTGATGAGTTCTTTCTTCATCTCTTTTAAATCTCTTTCAAACTTAAAAAATAGGCCAAGACGAAGTCAGAGCCCATTTTATTTACTAGATAATACTGCTAATACCAATGCAATCAGTAGCCAGAAGAAAATCATGATTCCCGTCATACGCTGCATCACAGCTTCAAAACCGCGTGCCTTAGGACGTTCGAACAAGTCGTTGGCACTGGCATCAAAAACGTTGCTGGACTGATTTTTGGTTGGTTGCATGAAAATTGCAATGACAATAATAGCTGATAAAATGACTAAAATGGTTAATAATAGGTTGTACATAAATAAAAACTCCTTAAAATCCTATCTATTTTATCATAAAATCTACTTGGATTCAAGATGTAAAGTAACTTTTCTTTCCTTAGGACAATACTTTAAGACCTCAATTTTTTCCGGATGCGTTTTAGTATTTTTGCTGGTCAGATAATTCTGACTGCCGCAGCTGGAACATTTTAAATTTATTTTAACGCGCACTAGATATCCTTCTTTTTAAATAAATTTCGAAAACTAAAGAGATTGGCCAACATACTGATGGCGACTAGCCCTGCTGTTGCATAAAAGACTGAATGATAGCCATAGGCTGCCGCAATGACCGATCCAGACATAGGACCGACCACCCCGCCCAGATAAAAGAATATCTGATTATAGCTGAAAATCCTAGAGATTCCAAATTTGGGTGTTATCTTACTTAGCAGAGCATTGACTCCTGGTATCAGCGCACCTGTTCCTAGGCCAAATAAAAAGCGATAAAAGCCCAGCTGCATAGGGGAGCCAGCATTGGCACAGAGCAGATAAATCAGGATTGAATAGAACTGAGCCAGCACTAGAAGCCGGTGATTGCCGATACGGTCTCCTAACCGCCCCAGAATACTGGAGCTCATCATGCTGGAAAGTCCCATGCTAGATACGATGAGACCCGAAACAAAAATCAGATTGTCCTTTTGTCCCAGCTCTCTGACATAGAGGGCAAGGATAGGGCTGATAGATTGAGCTGCAAACTGTATGACAAAGCTGGTCAGAAAGAGATTCATCAGCATCTTAGGATACCTGAGTTGGCGCAGCAATTCCCTAAAGCCTACCTCTTCTTGTCGGGTCACCGGCACAAAATCCTCCCGAATCAAATAAAAGGTCATCAAGGCTGCCACTAGAAAGAAGCCGCCAATCAGGAGAAAGACATTGCGAATACCGAACATCTCCGCAATCAGACCGCCAATAAATGGTCCCATAAGATTACCCGCAACGACACCGGTCGAGAGAGTTCCCAGAGCATAACCCGTTTTTTCCTTGGGAGCCTGACTGGCAATCAGAGCTGTGCTGTTGGGAATATAACCAGCAAAAACCCCATTTAGAAAGCGTAGGAGCAAGAGCCAGAAAATATTGGGTACAAAGGCAATACCGCCCATAGTGAAAACCATGGCAGTAGCTGCACGTACCATCATAGGCTTACGGCCATATCGGTCGGCCAGACTTCCCCATACAGGAGAGAGCAGTGCCGCTGAGATTGCCGAGAGAGAAATCCCTAGCCCAGCGTAATACTCCACCTCATGACCGCTAGCACCTAGCTGCTCCACGAAAAGTGGCATAAAAGGCGTCACCAGAGAAATGCTGGCACCTGTCAGGAAATTCCCAAACCAAGCGATTTTCAGGTTATGTTTCCAGTTTACTTGTGTCGTGATAAATCAACTTCTTTCTAATTTCTGCAAGGCATCGCGAATCTGCTGTCGAGTAGCCTCTAGCGAGCCATTATTATCAATCAACACGTCCGCCCTCTTTCGTTTTTCTTGCAAAGACAGCTGAGCTGCTATGCGTTTTTCCGCCTCTTCTTGACTAAGAGAGTTTCGAGTCATAAGACGACTGAGCTGAGTTTCCTCTGTCACGTCCACCAGCCAGATTTGGTCAAACCAATCTTCATATTGTAACTCAAACAACAAGGGAAGATCCATAAAAAAGATATCTTCCATCTCTGCCAACAAATCTCGTCTGCCAGCCAGTTCCTCGCGAATAATACGGTTTTGTATTTGACTGGACTGCGCCAAGAGTTCGGGATTCCCAAAAATCATAGCTCCCAGCTTAGGCCGATCCAAGCGGCCATCTTCCTGTAAAATAGCTGGGCCAAAAGTGGATAAAAGAGCTTGATAAAGCCGTCCGCCCGGCTCCTGCAGTTCATGCACTACTTGATCCGCATCAATGACTTGGTAGCCCTGCTGCCTCAAAAACTCTGTCACTGTTGACTTACCCGAGGCAATGCCGCCAGTGATACCGATAATTCTTACCATGACAGTTACCTCGCTTTCTGACAATGAGGACAGAGATGAGTACCGCGTCCACCCAGCTTAATTTTCTCAATCGGGCTGCCGCATCTAGCGCAGGGTTGGCCAGTCTTTCCATAGACCTGCAGAAAATCCTGCATAGTGCCATCCTCACCCAAAGCATTGCGGTAGGTCCGAATGGTCGATCCTCTCTTTTCAATCCCAAGCTGCAAAACTTCTATAATCTGCTCACGCAGCCGCTTCACTTCAGCTGGTTTCAGACTAGCTGCTGGCCTTGCCGGATGAATCCGCGCCCGCCAAAGGGCCTCATCTACATAGATATTGCCTAGACCGACGACCAAGGTCTGCTCCAGCAAATAGGGTTTGATGGGCTTCTTGGAACGACTCAAAGCTGCGGCAAAAGGTGACAAAAGAAAGTCCGCCTCTGTCGGCTCAGGACCAAGCTTTCTGGCAGTAAAATAAGCCTCCAGCTTGTCCTTTCTCAACAGCTCCATGGTCCCAAACTTGCGGACATCCTCATAAACAAGCGTCCCGCCATCCGTCATCTCGAAAAAGACATGAGCATGCTTGCGCTCAGGCACCGCATCAGGATAAAAAAGATACTTGCCTTCCATTCGCAGATGGGAAACCAGCACTCCGCCTGTCAGGTAAAAGAGCAAATACTTGCCCCGACGGCCAATCCTTTCAATGGTCTGACCTGGCAAGTCATGGACAAAACTATCCACTCCCGTACCAATCATCTTGGCATAGCGGACCCGCACCTGCCCAATCGTCTTGCCAACAACCAGACGCTCCAAACCGCGCCGAACCGTTTCCACTTCAGGTAATTCAGGCATAAAGCTCCTTTCTTTCTCCTATTCATTAATCAGAAATATACTCTAAAATATCAGCAGGCTGACAATCCAGCGTTTCACAGATAGCCAGCAAAGTCGCAAAGCGAATTCCTTTAGCCTTGCCTGTTTTTAGAATGGACAAATTTGCTTGTGTAATGCCAATAATTGTCGCCAATTCTTTCGAGGTCAGGCCTTTTTCTTCCAACACTTTATCTAAATTAACCTTGATTTTTCCCATCACACAAAACCATCTACATCTTCTTGAATTGTCTTCCCGTTTTTTATGACAAGATGCAAGACCCCCAAGACAATTACCAGAGCAAGACTATCCATATAGGGTAGAAATATATTATCTACAAGCTCTAGCCAAGTCTGTATGGACTTTTGACCGATAAAAACATCCCATATAACACTACCAATAGGTAAGCAAGTGACTAAAATCAATAGATGTCTGCTAATCTTATAACTTTCATCTGTAAAAAGTTGATGGTTTATCATACTGTGTAAAAATCGGCGAATCAGTCCAAAAAGCAAAATAGGAAGCAAACCCAACCAAAGCATTTCATAAGAGAACCTTAATAACTCTGAAAGTGGGGTAGCAGTTGATTGCCAGTTATAAATCATCAAGACAATGGCTACAAAACCTCTAGCTAAAAACCAGAAAGCACAAAATATTTGTACCAAACAAGTAATTATGGTTATTACTTGTTTCAAAATTCGCATCTTCATATCTTACCTCCTTATTGTTTTACAATAATTTATCCTTACAATTATTATAAAACAATAATTTAACTAGGTCAAGAAATATTATAAAACGATAATTCAATCAAACTATGAAGTATGATATTGTTCTAAATAAATGACATGCTCATAGTAAGATATCAAAGCCCCATAGCAAAGCTGTCCGAAAAATACTCATCCAGCATCAGGCGGTGTTTATCCGATACATTTTCCAGCTCTGCTATTTCTTCTTTAGAAAAAAAGCCTAAACGTAAAGTTTCCTCATTGTAAAAATTGGAAATATCAAAATTCAGGATAACCTTATCATGCCCCACCTTGGAGCGAATATAGGAAATATAGTCCATATCAAAATCCTTTCAATTTCTCTGGAAAGGCAGCGTTTTGAAAGAAATAGCGCAATAGCTGAATATGCGTATCCACATCACTAAAAAGCCAAGCATGCCCTTTGCCAGGATAGTAGGCGCATTCAGACCTAGCATTTTTCTGCGCCAACCTGCGGTGCCAGTCATGAATGGTCTCAGCTTCTTTTCCACCTGAGACAAAGAAAGCAGGATTATCAAACTGCAAGTCAAGTCTCAACAGATTTGCCTTTGACATCGCATGGCGAAATGAGCGCTGTTCAGCTCTTTGGAAATCTGCAACAAAGCTCTGAACGTCTTGGACAGGTGCTCCGTCCTCTTGCATCATCTTTGTCAGGAAATTAGCTACAAATTTAGTATTTTTCAAGAAAGACATCAGATAGACAATGGCAATGATCTTGCGATAGCCCTTAATTGGCTGAGGACTTGCCACATCCACAATGACTTTATCTATAAGACTGGAATGTTTTTCCAACAACTTAAGTATGAGGGAACCGCCTAATGAAAGACCAACCAAGTGCGGCTTGCCATGTGCTTTGCTTTTAATGACAGCCACAATCATTTCCACGACATCATCAAAGTTTGTCCACTCAATATTATGACTGGCTCCGTGACCAGGTAAATCCACAAGAATGCAATGAAAATCTTTCTCAAGCACAGCAACATGGTGTCGCCACATCTGACTGCTAGAGCCTGAAGCATGCAAAAAGATAATACTTTTTAAATTTTGCTGCCCTCTTTCGTCAATGAATAATGACGGCATCTCCATCACCTCACTTACTAGCTTAGAAAACCTCAATACTCCTTCTTATTATAGCCAAAGTCCGCTAAGTCCAGCTTCTTATCCCGCCAGTTTTTCTTGACCTTGACCCAAGTTTCTAGGAAGACCTTGTCCCCCAGCATGAGCTCAATATCGCGGCGAGCCATGGATCCGATTTTCTTCAGCATGGATCCGCCTTTACCAATGATAATGCCTCTTTGGCTGTCGCGCTCCACCATGATAGTCGCTCGGATATGGACCTTGTCCGTCTCTTCGTCTCGCTTCATGCTGTCAACAACCACCGCGACTGAGTGGGGAATTTCCTCCCGTGTCAACATCAACACTTTCTCCCGAATCATCTCTGACGCCAGAAAGCGCTCCGGATGGTCGGTAATCTGGTCTTCAGGGAAATACTGGAAGCCTTCCTCCAAATTCTCACTGAGGATGTCAACCAGACGGGAAACATTATTACCCTGCAGTGCGGAAATCGGCACGATTTCTTTGAAGTCCATCTGCTGGCGGAAATCATCAATTTGCGCTAAAAGCTGATCCGGATGGACTTTATCAATCTTATTAACCACCAAAATAACTGGCACCTTAGCCGCTTTCAAGCGCTCGATAATCATGTCATCGCCCTTGCCACGCGGCTCATCAGCCGGCACCATGAAGAGGACAGTATCCACCTCGCGCAGAGTGCTGTATGCTGCTTCTACCATGAAATCGCCTAGAGCCGTCTTAGGCTTGTGGATTCCCGGCGTGTCGATAAAGACAATCTGCTCCTTATCCGTCGTGTAAATCCCCATAATCTTATTGCGCGTGGTCTGAGCCTTATCGCTCATGATGGCAATCTTTTGCCCCATAACATGATTCAAAAAGGTTGATTTCCCAACATTAGGACGTCCTAAAATAGCTACAAAGCCTGATTTAAAAGTCATTATTTCACCTCTATTATTTCCATTAAAACAGCAGAAAATCGGCAGTCTCCCCCGATTTTCAAATCTTTAAAAAATCCAATCCCAAATCTTGGGAACAAAAATAATCAGTCCTGTCACAACGGCAAAGCCAGACACGACCAGAACAGCTCCCGCTGCCATATCCTTGGCATTCTTGGCCCGCATAGAAAAGTGGTAATCGCTGGCCAGATCTACGACATTTTCAATGGCAGAATTGACAATCTCAAAGGCAATGACCAAAAAAATGCTCAAAAAGAGAAAGAGCCATTCTATCGCGGACAAGTCAAAAATCAGTCCCGCAACTATCACTGCCAAAGCCGAAAGGACATGCTTGCGCAGATTGCGCTCCTCTTTAAAGGCTGTAAAAATACCGGTTAAAGCAAATTCCAGACTCGAGACCACATCTCGATTTTTCCATTTGCGTTTGTTATTTCCTTGTGAGTCCATAAGCAGTTAAAATTTCTTCCTGTAAACCAAACATTTCTGCTTCTTCTTCCGGCGTATAGTGATCATAGCCATTGATATGCAGAAAACCATGCACTGCCAAAAAGCCCATCTCCCGCTCAAAGCTGTGGCCGTATTCTTCAGCCTGCTCACGCGCCTTGTCCACTGAAATGAACAGCTCGCCGATATAGGCATCAAAATCCTCCAGCATCTCAGCTAGCTCAGGATGGTCCAGCAAATCCTCCTCGTCAACAGCGATGTCCAGCTCAGGCTTATACTCCAAGCTAATCACATCCGTCGGCCGATCTGTATCTCTATATTCCAAGTTGAGTTCATGACTGCGCTCATTGCTGACAAAAGTCACAGCCATTTCCTTATTTTCCTTGCCCGTTTTCTGAGCCGCAAACTCTAAAATTTCCTGAGTCTGTTTAAGAATCTCTTCTGAAACCTGACCCGTTTCATCTACCATTTCGATATACATATCTTACCCGCTTTGCTAGTATTACCTTATTATATCATATTTTGACTCACTTTAGGGAGCCGAGGGCAGGGTTTTGGAAAATAGCAGAGCAGATTTGTCAACCTCTCACCGCAAAGACAAAAACAGCTATTTTCATTTTTACCCACCTCAAAACTTTGCCTTCCACTACCTGCTGTCATTGACAAAAAGAAAAGGCTGGGAAAACCCAACCTTGTCCTACAAGATGCTAATTGCCGGGATCGAACCGGCGACCTCATCCTTACCATGGATGCGCTCTGCCAACTGAGCTAAATCAGCGTACCTATCTAATATATCATGTAGATAGGTGCTTGTCAATATCCTTTCTCATTTTTTTGCAAAATAATCTTCCTTAGTCAGATAGTAATGAACCCGTGTCACAATACGGCCTTTCTCATGCTTGTCTAGTGATGCGTAAGGCTCTTCGTGGGAATATTTCATACCCGACTTGACCATAACCCTGCCAGATGCTGGATTGTCCGCATCGTGCAGCGCCACAAGTTTGTTCATCCCGATTTGCTCAAAAGCCAGCTTGATTACTGCGCGATTGGCCTCTGTCGTATAACCCTGATTCCAGTATTTTTTATTGATTACATAGCCGATAGCCGCCGTTTTCAAATCCAGCCTGATCTTATGCAGGTCAATCGTACCGATGAATTTGCCGCTTTCTTTCACTTCTATCCCCCAGCGTCCCAGAGGATTGGCCAGATAAAAGAGAGCGATATTATTGCGTGTTTCTTCCAAGCTTTTATTTGTCTCAAAAGTATAGCGAGTATTTTCCTCATCCGATGCGTACTCAAACATCGCCGGGGCATCCTCCAAGGTCACCGGACGCAGAATCAACCGCTCAGTTTCCAGTCTGGTATGACGAGCCAGTTTGACATAGATATTTTCCATCAGGACCTCCTAGTTTTTCTTAACAGAATAGCACAATTCACTAATGAAAGCAAACCGCTCCGATTTTTTCTTGATTTTTGAAGCGTTTTCATATACAATAAAAACATCTTAAAAAAGGAGCATATTTTTTATGTTAATCGGTATTCCAAAAGAAATCAAAAACAATGAAAATCGTGTCGCTCTGACACCAGCTGGTGTTCAAAGCCTCGTTGGTAAAGGACATGAAGTGCTGATTGAGACAAATGCAGGGCTGGGATCTGGTTTTACAGATGCAGACTACCAAAAGCAAGGTGCAAAAATCGTCCCTACTGCTGCAGAAGCTTGGGCAGCTGAGCTGGTGGTCAAGGTCAAAGAACCTCTGGCAGCCGAATATAGCTTCCTCCGCGATGACCTCTTACTCTTTACCTACCTGCACATGGCTGCCGCTCCTGAGCTAGCAGATGCTATGACAAGTGCCAAGACGACTGGTCTGGCCTATGAAACCGTCCGCGATCAAGATGGACAACTACCACTCTTGGTACCTATGAGTGAGGTAGCTGGTCGGATGGCGGTCCAAATCGGAGCCCACTTCCTGACTAAGCGTGAAGGTGGATCTGGCGTACTTCTCGGTGGTGTACCAGGTGTTCCGAAAGGTAAAGTCACCATCATCGGTGGCGGTGTCGTAGGTACTCATGCCGCTCGTATCGCTCTAGGACTGGGTGCTCAAGTGACTATTTTGGATATCAGCGCTAAGCGTCTGTCTGTCCTAGAAGATGTCTTCGGTCATCAAATCCAGACCCTCATGTCTAATCCGTTCAATATCGAAGCTAGCGTTCGAGACGCAGATGTCGTGATTGGCGCTGTCCTCATTCCAGGTGCGAAAGCTCCGAAACTAGTGACAGACGATATGGTTAAGCAAATGCATCCAGGCTCTGTCATTGTTGACGTAGCTGTTGACCAAGGCGGTGTTATTGAAACTGCTGACCGCGTAACGACTCACACCGAGCCTGTTTACGAAAAACACGGTGTCCTCCACTATGCAGTTGCTAATATTCCTGGTGCCGTAGCCCGCACTTCTACTATCGCCTTGACCAATGTCACCCTTCCTTATATTGAAGCCTTGGCAGAGAAAGGCTTCAAACAAGCCATTGAAGATGACCCAGGCCTGCGTCAAGGTGTCACAACCTACCAAGGCCACATCACCAGTCAGCCAGTTGCAGAAGGCCTCAACAAGGACTACACATCTATTGACGAACTCGTTTAGTTGATTATTTCAACTTTAAAATCAATCGCACAAAAAAGAGCAGAAATAAATCTGCTCTTTTCGTATGTTATTAGATAAAAATCAAAGCTTTCTTTAGTAATACCCCTTTAGCTCTTCCTGATTTTCTTTGAAAAATTCCTCTAGCCATTCCATACCATAGGCATGACTAAAACCTTCTAAAAGAACAGAAAAATCAATCGTATCAAAGCCCAACTTTCTCAGGTCCTCAAAGGTATTGAATGGGGAATGAAAATCTTTGTATTTGATAATAGCTCCGATGTCTTTCAAATCCTGTTCTCTAATGCTGATCATTTTCATTCCTAAAACATATTCAATCGGAACCATTAAAACCCTTAAATGACTAAAAGTATATAAGGTCTCACATAAGTCAACCGCAGGTTGCTTGTTCATACTCGCTACATTATTATTGAGCCAAAGTTCTTCATGAGTATTGAGGTTAAATCGTTGTCCTACTCTCGCAATAATCTCATTGATTTTTTGGTTTTCTTGGTAAAAAGCATCTACATCTTGCGTTGCTCGCAAGCCATGATGTTCCAAGACATAGCCCCCAACACAGATAATAGTTAAAGTAAGGTTGGCTTGGGCCAATTCTTGATTTAAGGCTTCAAAAACTGGTTTCATTTTATCCATGCTTGTATTTCTCCATCAGCTCTTGAACATTTGTTAACTTAGCAGGTTTGTTTAAAGAAACCACATACTCATGCGTGGGAGTGTGTTCTTGTAGAGCATATTTCAGACTAACCTTTTGAAAATCTGTCAACTCTTTTGAAGCCAACAAACGTTCCACATCTTTGTCAGTCAAATAAGAACTATCTTCAAAAATAACCTTTCTAAGGTAACGAAACCAATGACTGGCGTTAAACCTTGATTGCCTAGAAGCATTAATCATGTAATCATACCAATCCATCTTCTACCCCTTTTTAAAATTTTATCTTTCTAAATAATCATTTTTATTCATTTTATAAATCTTAAAAATTCTATATCATGGCCGATGTATACTGATATTTAGTTCTCTTATTCCATTTCTTATGGCTCAGTTGCAGCCTCTTTAACAGGAGTTGGTTCATAAGCTCGGATAATCTCCGCCACCACTGGATGACGAACGACATCCTTAGCTGAGAAATGCACAAAGTCGATCTGAGAGATGTTCTTCAATTTCTCCTGAGCGTCAATGAGTCCTGATTTGACATTGCGAGGCAGGTCAACCTGGCTGATGTCTCCATTGACAATCATCTTGGACTGGAATCCCAGCCGTGTCAGAAACATCTTCATCTGCATGATGGTAGTATTTTGAGCCTCGTCCAGAATCACGAAGGCATCATCCAGCGTCCGTCCCCGCATATAGGCTAGGGGAGCAATCTCAATGATTTCTCGCTCCATGAGGCGCGTCGTCTGGTCCTTACCCAAAATCTGATACAAGGCATCATAGACCGGACGCAGATATGGATCTACCTTTTCCTTAAGGTCACCAGGCAGAAAGCCCAAGCTCTCACCAGCTTCCACTGCTGGACGTGTCAGGATAATTCGTTTGACCTGCCCACGTTTGAGAGCTGTCACCGCCAAGGTCACCGCCAGAAAGGTCTTCCCTGTTCCGGCTGGCCCGATACCAAAGACAATATCATGATTTTTAACACTGTCCACATAGATTTTCTGACCAAGTGTCTTGATCCGAATTGGCTTGCCATAACTGTCCTTGATAATCTCTTCTTCATAAAGAGCTACAAACTTATCAATTTCATCATTTTTGACCATTGTAATGGCTGTCACAACATCGGGCGTACCGATGGTCATGCCACGATTAACCAAGACCAACAGAGCCTGAATGACCTGTCGAGTCTCCTCACAGGCAGCCTCCGTACCCAAAATCTGCACAATCTCGGTTCGGGCATGAATGGTTACCTTCAATTCCTGCTCCATTAGGCGCAGATGGCGTTCATTAGAACCAAAAAGATGAAAGGCATCATCTGGATGGCCCAGTTTCAATTCTACTGAATGTTCCTGCAAACAAAGAACCTCTCTATTTTATTTTTTTGAATGAATTATCTTTATTATATCAAAGCAAGCAGAAAATGACTATCCCTAGCCACTATCCACTTAATGGGCCTGATACTCTTCCCAAATAGCATCGAACTCGCCCAAGTTAAAGGAAAAATTTGCATGCTCCTCCAGAAAACGACTGACCTCATCAAAATCATCCGTATGCTTAGGAAAGGCTGTATCCTGAAAAGCCAAATCCGCCAAAATAGCCTTGGGCTCCTTGCTCTTAGGATTACGCTCTGTCATCAGCCAACTGTAAAAAGATTTTCTCATAGGTTCCTTTCATTTCTTTAAGATCATATCCTTCCAAGCATCAGCTCTAGATACGAGACTCTCTACCCTCACACCAACTCCGTTCCGGTCGGGTCCTGCTTGATTTTACCAGCTTTCATCAGCCCACCCAGAGCTTTTTTAAACTGGCCTTTGGAAATGCCAAAGGTCGCCTTGATATCGTCTGGTGAAGACTTGTCGTTCAAGGTCATAAAGCCGCCATTGCTCTCCAGATAGGTCAGAATCATCTGGGCATCGTTTTCCAACATTTCAAAGGAACGAGGCTTGAGGGAGAGGTTAAGGGTGCGGTCTACTTCACGGAAGCCAATCACCCGTGCGTCCAAGACCTGACCGAGACGAGGCTCTGCATAGCGCTCGCTCGGATGAATGAAGCCCAGCATATTATTCTCCGGCAGGTAGACAAAAGTGCCAGAAAGCTTGAGCCGATAAACGATGGCTGGCCAGTTTTGATTTTGCATGTTATTGTAAGCAGGACGAGCCAGACGCTGGAAATCCTCTTGATAAGCCAATTGGCCCCAGATGCGATCTTTCTTGTCCACATCTAAACGGATATAAAGGCGGTCGCCTTTCTTAGGCCAGAGTTCCTTGATTTCTGGCAAGATGTCTAGTGACACGACGATTTGCTTGTCCGGCAGACCGGTATCTACAAAGACACCAAGATCCTTGCGAACCTCCGTCACTGTTCCCCAACCAAACTGCTCTTGAGTAGCTGTAACTTCAAGGGTTGTCAGGCGAAGCTTCTGCTTCATATCGCTATAGGCAAAGCCTTTGACAGACTGACCCAGCTCATGCGCTCCCTCTTCCTTAGAAAGAGCGTAAACCTGACCGTCCTTTTGAACAAAGTAAAAGCGATCATTTTCATCCGTGATGATACCCACGATGAAGCTGGCAAGATTTGTATTCATATAGACCTATTTTCTACCTTGCTTCTTCAAACTAGGCAAGGATTTTTGATGTTAAAACAACTCAGTCAGCCAAAGCCAACTGAGTTTTGATTCTGATAAAAATGTTAAACTTCTAAGAGTTCTTTTTCTTTATTTGCTGCCATCTCATCGATATGTTTGACAGCATCGTCCGTTACTTTTTGAATGTCCTTTTCCAAGGTCTTCAATTCGTCTTCAGTGATTTCTTTGGCTTTTTCCTGCTTCTTAGCTTCGTCCATAGCATCGCGGCGGATGTTACGGATAGCAACTTTAGCATTTTCACCGACCTTTTTCACTTCTTTAGCCAAGTCTCGGCGAGTTTCCTCTGTTAGAGCTGGAATGACCAGACGAATCACAGAGCCATCGCTGGCTGGCGTAATTCCAAGGTCAGAAGCATTAAGCGCACGCTCAATGTCCTTGATAGAAGACTTGTCAAAAGGTGTCACCAAAAGAACACGCGCTTCCGGAATCGTAATCGAAGCGATTTGATTGAGCGGAGTTTCTACTCCATAGTACTCCACATGGATGCGGTCCAAAAGGCTGGCATTGGCGCGGCCTGCACGGATGCTGCCAAATTCACGAGCCAAACTTTGGTGCGAGTGGGTCATTCTTTCTTTTGCTTTTTCTACAATTGCATTTGCCATGAGTTTCTAATCTCCGTTCTTATAAATTATTTGATACTGTTGTTCCGATTTGCTCACCGATAACAACGCGTTTAATATTGCCCGGCTCATTCATGTTAAAGACAACCAAGTCAATATCATTGTCCATAGACAGAGTCGAAGCCGTTGAGTCCATAATCCGCAGTCCCTTACTGATGACATCCCGGTGGGTCAGCTCATCAAACTTAACAGCGGTTTTGTCTTTCTTAGGATCGGCATTGTAAACACCGTCCACGCCATTTTTAGCCATGAGAATCGCATCTGCTTCAATCTCAGCTGAGCGCAAGGCAGCGGTTGTATCGGTTGAAAAATAAGGAGAACCAATACCTGCACCGAAAATGACGATACGGCCTTTTTCCAGATGCCGAAGGGCCCGACCACGGATGTAAGGCTCAGCCACCTGCTGCATGGCAATCGCTGTCTGCACGCGCGTATCTACACCTACCTGCTGGAGCGAATCGGCCATTACCAGCGCATTCATGACAGTGCCCAACATACCAGTATAGTCGGCCTGCACGCGGTCCATGCCTGCTTCTGCTGCCGGCTCACCCCGCCAAAGGTTTCCACCTCCGATAACCAGAGCAATTTGAACTCCCAAATCATGAACTTCTTTGATTTCTTCCGCCATCTTCTGAACAGTCTGAATATCAATACCAACGCCTTTTTCACCGGCAAGAGCTTCACCTGACAACTTAATCAAAATACGCTTATACTTAGGTTCTACCATTTTTTTACTCCTTATTTTATCTGTACTATTTTACCACATTTTATGATTTTTATATAGTTAAATCACTGAAATTTTTCTTTTTTCCTTTTTGTAAAATAGCAGAGCAGACAAGCTCATTTCACAAAAAACCAGCCCCATCATCAGATAGGACTGGGAATAAATACTTCAATTATCTTTTGCAAAACCTACTCACTACTTGAGCGACTGTTTCTTTTCCCGCTTAGCTAAGAGTGGCAGGATGACACCCAGACTGATTAAGACGATCGGCGTCAGGATATTTGTTAATAGAGAGAATTGCCAGCCTGCTGGGTCTTTGGCAAAGTCTACTTTGGGAACCATCCCTAAAATGCAGGCAAAGGCTGTAAAGAGGAAGCACCAAGCTCCGATGGCAAAGCCAACTTTTGGATTTTTGGTAAACTTGTACTCGGCATCCTTGTACTTCTTCCAGGCCTTGTTCAACATCATGTAGGCCAGGAATACCCAGAGATACCGCATGGGCATAACGATGGAGTTGAGGTTGGTCATCCATTTGACTAGGCCGTCAATTTCCTTGATTCCAAAGATTGGCAGAATAATCAAGAAGCTAACCAAAATCCCTGTCAGAATGTAACCGTTAATGAGGACACCTTTTGATGTTCGCTTACGCAGCCAGCTTGGGACAAACTCTTCATCGGCATTATTGAGCATGATTTGCAGAGGTGCGTCAATAGAGAAAGCCAGTGCAGCAATCTGTCCAACCATGTTGGTCAGGGCATAAATGACTACTAGTACATTTCCCACACCCCAGTAATTGCCCAGCTTTTGGAAGGCTTGGTAAGCGCCGTTTCGCATCAGATCCTCAGGGATATTGCTGCCATCAAAAAGCATGCCCATAGCAATAGAGCCTAGGATAGCAGATGCCCCAACCATGACAGCCATTACAATCATTCCCTTTGGGAATTCCTTGGCTGGATTGCGTGTTTGATTAACGTAAGGAGAGATTTTCTCTGCTCCACCAACCGCAAAGACTAAGAGGGAGATGGTCGTGAAATAAGAAAAATCAAAGTTGGGAATATAAGTGCTAAGCTTATCCATATTGGCCGTCGCAAACTGCATGTCAGGTTTGATAAAAGGCGCGCCGACCGCTAAGAGAACGAAGAGGAAAGACATAATCAGCATGGCACTTCCTGCCAAGCCCCCAATCACCTTGAGCGTGGACAACCCCTTGGTAGACAAGTAGAGAAAGGCACCGAAAATCAGTAAGCTAAGAATAACAATCCAGTGAATATCAAGACTGCTCAAAAAGTCGCCATTTCCCTGAATAACCCAGCCCAGCGGAATCAAAACTCCCTGCGGCTTTTGAGCCAGATATGGAATATGCACCACCCAGTAAGTCCAGGCCGCAAAATAAGCCAGACGCTTGGTAGAGGTTTTCTCTACCCAGTCACTGACACCACCTCCACTCTCCTTGAAAGTCGATCCAAGCTGCCCCACGATAAGGGCATAGGGAATAAAGTAAATAGCAAGGATAAGAATCCAAGAAACAATTACCGAAATACCCTGCTGGGAGTAGTTATTAACCACATTTCCCAGACCCCAGACCATATTAAAAGCAATCAGAGATACCATCAGCCAGGTTAGCTGGTTCTGATCTTTTTTCATGACACCGTCTCCTTTTGTTATAAAATAAATTGATTCGATATTATTATAACATGTTTCTATAAGTTTGTAATCGCTATCATCAATTTTATTTCAAAAAAAAGAACTACCCGAAGGCAGTTCAATTTAATTCTTAAAGTGAGTTTACGTCAACCTTGATACCAACACCTTGTGTAGTAGTGATAGTCAGGTTGGTTACGTAAGTACCTTTAGCAGTAGCTGGTTTCGCTTTTTGGATTGTGTCGTTGAAAGCTTTGAAGTTTTCAACCAACTTGTCAGCTTCAAATGAAACTTTACCAATGATAGCTTGTACGTTACCCGCACGGTCTGCACGGTAAGTAATCTTACCACCTTTAGACTCTTCAACTGCTTTTGCAACGTCCATTGTTACAGTACCAGTCTTAGGGTTTGGCATCAAGTTACGAGGTCCAAGGACACGTCCAAGGCGACCTACAAGTGCCATCATGTCAGGTGTAGCGATTACTACGTCAAAGTCCAACCAACCGTCGTTGATTTTTGCAACGAGGTCATCTTCACCAACGAAGTCTGCACCAGCAGCTTTCGCTTCTTCTGCTTTAGCACCACGTGCGAAAACAAGAACTCGTGAAGTTTTACCAGTTCCGTTTGGCAATACCATTGCGCCACGGATTTGTTGGTCAGCTTTTTTAACATCAATGTTCAAGTTGTAAGCAACTTCTACAGTTGCATCGAATTTTGCAAAGTTAGTTTCTTTTGCAAGTGCTACAGCTTCTTCTACGCTGTATGCTTTTGTGCTGTCGATTTTTTCAAGAGCAGCACGAAGTTGTTTGCTTTTTTTAGCCATTTTATCTTTCTCCTTGTAAGTGGTTCAATCGATTTTCATCTCCCACGTCACTCGTCAATCTGATCAAGTGTAGTGCGGGCAAATGGGACGAGTGTTATTGATTAGTCAACAACAGTGAATCCCATAGAACGAGCAGTACCTTCAATCATACGCATTGCAGACTCGATGTTTGCAGCGTTCAAATCTGGCATCTTAGTTTCAGCAATTTCTTGTACTTGCGCACGAGTAACTGTTGCAACTTTCGTTTTGTTTGGCTCACCAGAACCTTTTTCAACACCTGCAGCTTTCTTCAAAAGAACAGCAGCTGGCGGAGTCTTAGTTACGAAAGTGAATGATTTGTCTTCGTATACTGAGATAACAACTGGAATAATCATACCAGCTTGATCAGCTGTACGAGCGTTGAACTCTTTAGTGAATCCCATGATGTTGATACCGGCTTGACCAAGCGCAGGACCAACTGGTGGAGCTGGAGTAGCTTTACCAGCAGGGATTTGCAATTTTACAAGTTTTTCGACTTTTTTAGCCATTTTTAAATCCTCCTTTGTGGTTTTGGCGGTAAATAAATATTTTTACCTCCCACAAGTATGCTTTTCGCATACCTTTCTATTATACACTAAACTTTGTTAAATGCAAGGAATTTTATCTTCTTTTTTGAATTTTTTGTGGTAAAATAATCTTATGACACTATTAAAGATTGCTTCGATTTTATTTATCTTTTTAACTTTGATTTTAACCACTATTACTGTGCGAGTTTTTCAATTAAGAAAATACGGTTTAAACTTTGCGGACTTGGCTTTTCCGCTTTTTGTTGTGGAATTTTATATCATTTCAGACAAGGCCTACTATCATAGCTTACTGCCCCAGCTTACCCTAGCTCTCTCAGTTCTCGCTATCGCCATCACCATCTATTTTCTCAAGAAAAAACGAAGCTTCTACTATCCTAAGTTCTTTAAGTTCTTCTGGCGGGCTGGTTTTCTTTTGACCTTCTTCATGTATCTAGGCATGGTCATCGGACTCTTTTTGTAACAATGTAAAACAAAATCCATCGGTTATTAGATAGCCGATGGGTTTTTCATATGCAGGACTTACAAGTCGTTCTTTTACCGAGAAAAAGGGACCTTCCGATGCTCCTAGTCTTATTCGTGAATCTCCAGAGGCAGGCCATCCGGATCAAAGAAGAAAGCCATCTTACGGCCGTCAAAGTCGTCATAGCGCAGCTCGGTATGAGGAATCTCCAAACGGTCAAATTCTTCCAGTATTTCTTCGACATTTGTCACTCGGAAGGCCAGATGCCGCAGACCTGTATGCTCTGGAGCAGGCAAGGCTGGCCGCTTAGGAGCTTCTTCCTTGATAAAAATTTCCAGAGTCAGATTTCCCTTGCGGACATTAAAGAGAATATCCTGTTTGTCTGGTCGGTGGTGCTCATCCAGCTGCTCAAAGCCTAGCTTATCCACATAAAACTCCCTGGTCTTAGCATAATCATGACCGATGATAGCTACATGGTGAATGGTGTCTAGTTTCATACCTTCTTTTCCTTTCCTTGGAATAAGTAGAGAAAATCTGCCGGCTGACTGCTGGCAGATTTGTTTTTATCAAATGGCTATCTTGCTGGCAGACTAGTGAAATTAGAATCAATTTGTCTGCAAAACCTTTCTCGGCTTGGTTCCTTCGGCTGGACCGATAACGCCTGCTGCTTCAAGTTCTTCCATGAGTCGAGTAGCGCGGTTAAAGCCGACCGAGAGTCGTCGCTGAATCATAGATGCGCTGGCTTTCTGAGTCTCGATAACCAAGGCCTTGGCTTCTTCAAAGAGAGGATCGCCTTCATCGTCACTCCCGCTAGTATCCAAATCACTTTCAGATACTTCACCCGGATCAAAGCTATCGTCATAATCCGCTTCAGCTTGATTCTTGACAAAGGCTACGATTCGCTCCACATCTTCATCTGAGATAAAGGAGCCCTGCAAACGAACCGGATGGTTTTCATCAATAGGCTTAAAGAGCATATCCCCACGCCCCAAGAGCTTTTCCGCCCCATTTTCATCCAGAATGGTCCGACTGTCTGTCCCGCTGGACACAGCAAAGGCAATCCGAGAAGGCACATTAGCCTTAATCAGACCGGAGATAACATCTACAGATGGCCGCTGGGTAGCCAGAATCATGTGAATCCCAGCCGCACGCGCCTTTTGTCCCAACCGGATAATGGCGTCTTCCACTTCCTTGCTGGCCACCATCATAAGGTCAGCCAACTCATCCACGATGACAACGATTAAAGGCAGGGGAACCTGCTTGTATTCTGACTGAGCATTGTACTCAGCTACTTTAGCATTGTAGCCGGCAATGTTGCGGGCACCGACCTTGGAGAATAGTTCGTAGCGGTTTTCCATCTCGTCTACAACCTTCTGCAGAGCTCGACTAGCCTTGCGGGGATTGGTCACGACGGGGATAAGCAAGTGGGGAATGTCATTATAAACGGACAGCTCCACCATCTTAGGATCTACCATCATAAATTTGACTTCATCCGGTCTGGCCTTCATGAGAATGCTGGCGATAATACCGTTTACGGCCACAGATTTTCCAGAGCCAGTAGAGCCCGCTACCAAGAGATGGGGCATCTTAGCCAAGTCAAAGGAACGGACAGAGCCGTTGACAGCCTTACCAAGTGGGATTTCTAGGAGCTTGCTGGCATCCGTCTTGGACTGTTCCCAAAGTTCTCGGAAAGTCACGGTCGCAACTTCAGAGTTGGGTACTTCAATCCCGACTAGGGATTTCCCAGGAATTGGTGCCTCAATCCGTACATCCTTAGCAGCTAGGGCAAGAGCCAAGTCATCAGCCAGATTGGAAATTCGATTGACCCGGACACCGACTGCTGGCTTGACCTCATACTTGGTGACGGAAGGTCCGATTTCAGCCCGCTCAACAGCAGCCTTGATGCCAAAACTAGCAAAGGTTTCTTCCAAAATCTTAATATTGTCTCGGACAATGCGCTTTTCTTTAGACTGGTTTTTAGGCTTGTCAGGCGCAAAGAGGTTGATGGTCGGCAGCTTGTAGTCCAGACTTTCCTTGGCGGTGAAGTCCACTTCTACGTCCACGTCCGCGTCTGCCTCCTCCATCTCTTCTTCGCGACCAAAGTCCAGAGGCTCATGAGGGTCATACTCTCCTAGTTCCTCATAGTCTGCTTCGTCAAAGTCCACAGCTGTTTCTGACAAGTCCTCGTCATCTAAAATCTCTCCTGTTTCAGGATCGACTTCAGCTTCTTCTTGCTCTACTTCAATGGCTTGCATCGCTGCCTGTGCAGCTTTCTCTTCCTGCTCAAGGAAACGGAGCTGACGCTTTTCTTCCTGCTTTTCTCTCCAATTTTGAAAGGCTGCCATAGCCTTTTCTGAAATGTCATAGATAGACCAAGGGCTCATAAGCAGACCGCCCAAAAGAATGAGCAGCAGGCCGAAGAAATAGGAACCGATATTTGAAAAAAGGAAAGAGATAGGCGCGTATAAGAGAGAGCCCAGCAGACCGCCTCCCGCGAAGGAGCTGACCTTAAAGGCTGTCAGATCAGTCAAAACCCTGCCTAGAGTTGTGGATAAGACAGCTGCCCCTTCTAGCTTCAACACACTGACGAAATAAGCTTGGAAAATTAACTCCAGTCCCAAAAAGAGGCTGATAAATCCTGAAAGCGTCCCCTCGTGCTTGTGCAGCCACTTGAAAAAAAAGAGATAGCCAAAGCTGGCCAGAATGGCCAGATAGGCCAAGCTTCCCACCAAGAGGCGAATCATATTATAAATAGTGACCCCAAAGGCGCCCAGCTTAATTGCTGCAAACAAAAGAATAAGAGCCAGCACAAAGGTGGCAATCATTCTCTTTATTGCTTTTTGTCTTTCTAATTCTGCTTTTGTCGGCCGACGAGTAGTCCGGCCTTTTTTCGTGTTTTTCTTTGTTGCCATAACCCTTATTATACCATATTTGGGACTTAGATGAGAAATCTTTTATCTAGATCAGAAGCAAAAAACTTATTTATCCACGCAAAAAGAACTGGGCTAACCAGTTCTCATTTCACTATCACAAAATTCTTATTAAGCCTCTGGCATAACCGCCCAGGCAATCAAGTAAGCCAAGACACCTGTACCTGCTGCACAGCAAAAAACAATACAAAGAATACGGACCAAGGTTGGATCCAAATCAAAGTAGTTTGCGATACCAGCACATACACCAGCGATTTTCTTGTTGTTGACATCTCTTGTCAGTCTTTTCTCCATGGAAAACACTCCTTATTATTTTTACACTGTTTATTTTACCATAACATTTCTCTATGCACAAGTTCGCCTGCTATTAAACTCTCTTTTCAAATAAAAATTAATTAGATCAAGATGAATTTGTTCACTCTACCATACTTTTAGAAAGTCCCAGCAAAACTCTTGTTCTTGTGTTAGAATAAAAGGAAATTCTAATTAGTAAACAGTAAAAATATTTCAGGAGGAAGATAATGCGAGCCGGAGTCATTCTTTTCAATCCCCAAACTAAGCAAATACTGCTCATCCACCGCTGGAAAAATGGAGAAGAGTATTTTGTGATACCGGGAGGCGGAGCCGAGTCAGGTGAGACTGCAGTCCAAGCAGCTCAGAGAGAAATTCAGGAAGAGCTGGGTTGGAGCTTGTCTGAAAAGCAGCTGCAGCCAGCCTTTACTTTCAAAAATGGCCAACACTTAGAAATCTATTTCCATGCCACTATCGGCCATACATCAGCTCCAATGATTCAGGGCGAGGAAGCCCTTCGCAGTCATGCCCGGAATCTCTATAAGCCTGAATGGGTAGACATAGAAGCAATTTGCGGCCTAAACATACAGCCAGCAGGACTTAAAAATCTGCTTCTGGATTGTCTGACACAGGAGGGTTTGAAAAACTAGCCTAATTGTAGTAAAATATCAGTAGTTTACAATCTAATGCGAGAAAGGTTTTATATGAAAAAAATTCTTCTTATTAGCCTCTTATCAGGACTTGTCTTGGCTGGCTGCTCTGGCAAAGGCAAAGAAGAGGAGACTACTAGCTCCTCCAACTCATCCAGCAGTTCCTCTCTAGTAAGCTCTAGCTCTGACCCAGAGGAGACCAGCAAACTCCGTGAGCAACTCAAGGATGCCATGACCAACGAAAATGCCAACTTCCCGCAGCTATCTACAGAAGTTGCAGAGGATGAAGCGGAAGTCAAGTTGGTAACGACTGAAGGCGATATCCGCATCAAGCTCTTTCCAAAACAAGCCCCACTGGCCGTTGAAAACTTCCTAACTCATGCCAAGGAAGGCTACTATGACGGCATTATATTCCACCGTGTTATCAATGAATTTATGATTCAGACCGGAGACCCTAAAGGTGACGGCACTGGAGGCGAGTCTATCTGGAAGGGAAAAGACAAGTCTAAAGACTCTGGAAACGGCTTTAAAAATGAGTATTCTCCATATCTTTATAATATTCGCGGCGCCCTATCCATGGCTAATGCAGGCCCTGGTACCAATGGCAGTCAGTTCTTCATCAACCAAAGCAAGAAAGACTTGTCTAGCCAAATGTCTACGGATTCCTTCCCTGCTAAAATCATCGAAGCTTATAAAAACGGTGGAAATCCTACTTTAGATGGCGGAGCTTACACCGTATTTGGCCAAGTGCTGGAAGGTATGGATGTGGTGGACAAAATCGCTGCCGCAGAAACAGACGACAATGACAAGCCTAAAAAAGATATCAAGATTGAAAAAATCGAGATTATCAAGGACTATGACTTCAGCAAATAAGCTTGCTGCCCAACTAATTAAGGAGGGAAATCAATATGATTATCTGGGGATATAAAGGTTATCAGAAAAACGTAGGACAGACCCAAAGCAATATCGAGTGTGCTAACTGCCACAATGTCGCACCTTGGGACATTATTGAAACCGGCCGAAAGTTTACACTCTATTGGATTCCAACTTTTCCTTACGGTAGAAAACATTACCTTACCTGCCCTGTCTGCCAACATGGCAAACAGATTGAGAAGCAGGAAATCGAGCAATTTTTGAATTATTAGCAACAGAAAGAGACGATTCTCAATGAGCCGTCTCTTTTCCTTTATTAAATTTTATCAAGTCAACTGGTTAAAATCCCAGATCTGGTCCATCCAGCCTTCATAGAAATCAGGCTCATGGCAGACCATAAGGATGCTGCCCTTGTATTCTTTCAGAGCTCGTTTGAGCTCCTCCTTGGCATCGACATCTAGGTGGTTGGTCGGCTCATCCAGCACCAGAACATTATTTTCTCGGTTCATGAGGAGGCAAAGGCGGACCTTGGCCTGCTCTCCACCTGAGAGGACCTGAATCTGGCTCTCGATATGCTTGGAAGTCAGGCCACATTTGGCCAGAGCCGCTCGGACTTCCGCCTGATTAAGAGCTGGAAAGGCGTTCCAGACTGCTTCCAGTGGTGTCTGACGATTGCCGCCTTCGACTTCCTGCTCGAAATAGCCCAGCTCCAGATAGTCCCCGCGCTCGACTTGACCTGCGATAGGCGGGATAATCCCCAGCAAACTCTTGAGCAGGGTTGTTTTTCCAATTCCGTTTGCCCCGATGATAGCCACCTTCTGATTGCGTTCAAAGGTCAGGTTAAGGGGCTGGGTCAGCGGTCGATCGTAACCAATCTGCAAATCCTTGGTTTGGAAGATAAAACGGCCAGGTGTCCGGGCAGGCTTGAAGTCAAAGGAAGGCTTTGGCTTCTCACTCTGCAACTCAATGATGTCCATCTTATCCAGCTTTTTCTGGCGGGACATGGCCATATTACGAGTCGCTACGCGGGCTTTATTGCGAGCTACAAAGTCTTTGAGGTCCGCAATTTCTTTCTGCTGCCGCTCGTAGGCTGCTTCTAGCTGAGATTTTTTCATCTCATAGACTTCCTGGAATTGATAGTAGTCGCCAGAATAGCGGGTCAAGTGCTGATTTTCCACATGGTAGACGATATTAATCACGTCATTCAAGAAAGGAATATCATGCGAGATTAGAACAAAGGCATTTTCATAGTTCTGTAAGTAACGCTTGAGCCAGTCAATGTGCTCAGCATCCAGATAGTTGGTTGGCTCGTCCAAGAGCAGGATATCCGGCTTTTCCAGAAGCAGCTTGGCCAAGAGAACCTTGGTCCGCTGTCCTCCAGACAGCTCCGTCACATCACTCTCCATACCGTAGTCCATAACACCCAGTGCCCGTGCAACCTCGTCAATCTTGGCATCTAGCGTATAGAAATCTCGGCTCTCCAAGCGATCCTGCAGCTCGCCCACTTCTTCCATCAGGGCATCAACGTCCGCTCCATCCTCAGCCATGCTCATATAGATTTCATTGATACGAGCCTCTGTCTTGAAAAGCTCGTCAAAGGCTGTGCGCAAAACTTCACGGACAGATTGGCCTTGCTCCAAAACAGCATGCTGGTCCAGATAGCCAGCTGTCACATACTTGGACCACTCGACCTTGCCTTCATCCGGCAGCATTTTACCCGTCACAATACTCATAAAGGTTGACTTTCCCTCACCATTGGCACCGACTAGGCCGATATGCTCACCCTTAAGCAGACGGAAGGATACATCCTCAAAAATAGCCCGGTCTCCGAAACCGTGGCTGAGATTTTTCACTTCTAAGATACTCATTTTTTCTCCTCTATCATTGATTGCAGTTCCTTGATTATACCATCAAAAGGGATTTTTTGGCAAGATAGAAGAAAAGGAAAAGCGAGCCACTTAAGTCTCGCCTGCTTGTTCTCAATTCGCATGATGTGTATGCTTGGTAATCCACTGGGTCAGTTTGATTTTCAGCCAAAAGCCATAAATACCAAAGGTAACAATGGTCAGGAGCCACCACTTGATCCAATTTCCAAAAAGCTGCATAGCAGTACCGTCAAAGTAAAGACGGTGCCCGTCAATAACTGTATGTTTTATCTTCCAATTATACAGAATACACATGCCCCAAGGTGCACAAATTCCCAGTGTAAATACTGTAATCAAGGTAGCTAAAATCACATGACCGATGTAAGAAAAGAGACCACCATCAAAATAAGACTCTTTGTACATACTTTCTCCCCCTTTAAACCAACTCTTTCAGAAATTGAATCAGGGTCTCTGCAGAGCGTTTACCAGCTTCAAGAATAAATTCATCAAAAGTGACATTAGCATCATGACTTGCCGTATCGCTCATGGCGCGAATAACCATAAAGGGCAGGCCAATCGAATGTGTAGCTTGAGCAATAGCTGCCCCTTCCATCTCGACAGCAAGGACATCTGGAAAATGCTCCTTGATGCGATCAATCTTGTCTTGACCGGCAACAAAGCTGTCACCTGTTGCAATCAAACCTACTCTGGCCTTTTGATGGGTCTTTTCCAAAATTTTCTTCATTTCAGAGACCAGATAGCGGCTCGCTTCAAAATAGAGCGGCTGCCGTGCCATCTGACCGTAGTCATAGCCAAAGGCCGTCACATCCACATCATGGTAGACCAGACGATCTGCGACCACCACATCGCCGATAGCCAGACCTTCAGCCACTGCTCCAGCTGAGCCTGTATTAATCACGGCTGTAACCTTGAAGTCATTGACCAAAACAGCCACACTCATAGCGGACATAACCTTGCCAATCCCGCTTTCGACCAACACCACTTCATGATAGCCGATGGAGCCCGTATGATAGACATGACCCAAACGCAGGTGCTTCTGCGGGTTTTCTATATGCTCCAGCAGAATCTTCAACTCCTCAGGCATGGCTGCGATAATTCCAATTTTCATATAATACCTCAAATCATCTGATGAAAAAGAAGCTTAGACAGGCTAGGCTTCCTTTTAAGTGCAATAGAGCAGGTTTTTAAGGCCACCAAATAATAGCAGCAATCAAACCAATCAGCAGGATAACCACCCAAAGGAGAATCTTATTGAGTTTGGCTTGAAAGAGGCTCCGCTTTTGGTTTTCAATCCGACGGCTCTTAGTCACGGTCGGATCTACCTCAATGTGCAGAGTCTCATCCGTAAACTCCTCTTGGTTTTGAGCAGTCTGATGGCCAAATTGACTCTGATACTGCTGAGACCGAGCTTCTTCATAACCAAAGCGGTTTTGAGGGCTTTGATAGCCAAACTGAGTATCCTGTCGGCTAGACTGCTGCGAGCTAAAGGAGCTTCTGCCAGTTGAAAGAATCTTGGTTTCCTCGTCATCCATGAAAGGCGGCCCCGAAATATCCTCACCGCGGTTGGCCCGCTCAATGATTTCATCTGTTAATAAAGCTTTTCCCATTGATCTACGTTCCTATTTATTCAGATTCTTTTGTTGCCAGTACTGAAGGGCCATGATGGTCTTGGCATCGCAGATGTCACCGTTTTGCAGCAACTGATGTGCCTCCTCCAGACTGACTTCAAAAAGTTCCAATGTTTCATCCTCGTCTTGGGGACGAGGGTTTTCGACCTTTGTTAAATGGCTGGCGCTGTAGAGCTTGATTTTTTCATTACAAAAACCGATGGCAGAGTAGAAATCATAGACCAACTCCAGCTGTCCAGTGTAGCCGGTCTCTTCTTCTAATTCTCGGAGGGCAGCCGCTTGGGGATCTGCATTCTCTCCTAGCTCAAGCTTCCCAGCTGGAATCTCGTAAGAAGTCGCTTCAATCGCCTTGCGGTACTGCTTGACTAAAATCATCTTATTTTCCGGGGTGATAGCAATCACAGCCACCGCCCCATTATGAAAAATCAAATCCCGTTGGGCTTGACCCTTGCCCTCTGGCAGCTCTACCTGGTCCTGAACCACTTTAAAAATCGGTCCCTGATAAATCTCCGTCCGTTGGACGGTTTTTTCTTCAAATTCCATGACTAAACCTACTTATTTTGAGGGTGATGAGGAAGACGCTTAGCATAATCTTCCTTGTTAATCTGACGGCCACGTCCCAGAGCAATAGCATCTGCTGGCACGTCCTTCGTGATGGTAGAACCCGCACCGACCAGTGAGTTGTCACCCAGCTCAACTGGGGCAATAATGGTCGAGTTGGAACCAACAAAGACATTGTCGCCAATGATAGTCTTGTACTTCTTCTGACCATCATAATTGACCGTAATCGTACCCGCACCAAAGTTGACATTAGCACCGACTTCAGAATTTCCAATGTAGGTCAAATGACCAGCCTTGGTATTTTCGCCAATTGACGATCCTTTAACTTCTACAAAGTTGCCGACATGGACATCCTTGGCCAGACTAGAACCTGGACGAATATGAGCGTAAGGTCCGACCGTCACTCCATCCGCAACACTTGACTCTTCAATCATGGAGTTGGTAATGACAGTCCGTTCTCCAATGACAGAGTCCACAATATAAGTACCATTGGTCAGGATAGTCTCTGCCCCAATCTTGGTCTGACCTTTCAGGGTCACATTTGCTTCAACTTGAACCTCTGGCGCAATTTCTACATCCACATCAATATAGGTCGCATGAGGATTGACAAAGCTGACACCATTGACCATATGCTGCTGGTTAATCCGACGGCGCATTACACTCTCAGCTGTAGCAAGAGCCACACGGTCATTAACCCCCAGACTCTCATCAAAGTCTTTCAGCGTATAAGCGCCGACTTTTTCACCATTTTCGCGGAAAATACCAATCACATCTGTGATATAGTATTCGCCTTGAGCATTATTGGTATTGATATTTTTGAGGGCTTCAAGGAGACGGGCATTGTCAAAGACGTAAGTCCCCGTATTGATTTCCTTGATTTGCTGCTCAAAATCAAAAGCATCCTTCTGCTCGACAATTTTCAAAACTTCGTCGTGCTGATTGCGAACGATACGGCCGTAGCCGAAAGGATTATCTGCTTCTGCCGTCAGGATAGTCGCAACATTCTTGTGGTTGATATGGAAGTCAATCAGATTTTTCAGGCTTTCTCCTGTAATCAAAGGAGTGTCGCCAGCAATGACCAGCGTCTGACCTGTCAGATTTTCCAAAACAGGCTCGGCCATCATAACGGCATGACCAGTTCCCAACTGCTCGGTCTGACGGACAAAGTCTGTCTGACCTGCCAAGACTTGCTCAACTAGCTCCGCCTTGTGCCCAACAACTGTCACGGTCTTTTCTGGATTAATAGCATTGACGCTGCGGAAAACATGTTCCAACATGGAAATCCCTGCAACCTTGTGCAGTACCTTTGGCAAATCTGACTTCATGCGAGTACCCTTACCCGCAGCCAAAATAATCGCGTAATTTGTCATCAATTATCTCTTTTCTGTAGGATATCACCTTTATTATATCACTAAAAGGTAATTTTTAAAAATTTAAAATCAAGCCATCCCCTTAAAAATCTGCAACGAAAAAACTTTTGCACAAAAAAATCAGCCTTTAAACAGCTGATTTTGCTTCTTTTTCTTTGATTTTCTTTGGAAGATGGACTTTTGCTTTGCCATAGTCTTTGAAAACAGCCCGCTGCTTGAAGTAAATCAATTCCCCATCTAAGGCTGTATCTTCATCCAAATCCATGGTCATATCAATAGAGCGAATGGTCCGAGTCTTAGGGTCAACCACAAAGGCAACCTGACACTTCTCAATGTCGATGGTCGTATCATAATGCTCATCATTATAAGCATAGTAGAAGGCATCGATAAGGTCATAGGCCAAATCACCTTCTGCCGTCACCGAAAACTCATAGCCCCCGTCCACTTTTTTCTTAGTCAGTTCTGACTCATTATCTACCATGACCTGCAGCAAAGCCTTAAAAGAGGATATGCCCGAATAGCCATCAATATGTTTCCGTGACTCAGTGTCATCAATGGTCTCAAATCCATCCTTTTCTTCCAAGTACATCCGATCTTCGCTGAAATAATGGGTCAGTTCTTGATCATCATAGGTTTCGTAAAGCTTAGCTAAATAAGGTGAATCTGAAACAGTCAGCTGTTTAACCGTCTTGGCTTTTCTTTTTTTGTAGCCTTCTAAATAGGTCGACTCAGACAGCCGATCCATGTAGAAACTATCATGATCGAATTTTTTCAAAGATGCATCCACTACAGCCGATAGCTTAAAGCGGGATTCAAGAGCTTCTGCGATTCCTCCAGGCTTAAAGTAAGTATAGAGAAAGGTTCCGCCAATCAGTACAAAGCAGACACAGCCGTAAATGATAAAAAAATGAACCTTCTTCAAAATTAATCCTCCTAGAAGCCTTCTGTCATTTTATAGCTTATATTATAAGCTTTTTTAGAGCTATTTTCAATCTTTTTCAGAAACGGTCTTTGAAGAATGTAGTGGAAGAAAGGCTAATTGGTTTTTCAAACTCTCAAAATCATTGCCAAATGTATCTACAAGGCAAGTAGCTGTCCTGAAAATTCAGTTCTCCATTTTCCTTAGCATACAAACAGAAATCATCATCTAGCTTTTCTGATTTCACAGCCTGAATGATATCTTTTAAGTCATAGCTTTGGTTTTTCTTCATTGGTCAAAAGTCCCTTTCCATTCATAGGCCGGATAAGCTCCTAGACTCTGATAGCCCAAGCTTTCTGCAACCTTCTTGGAAGCTTCATTATGCGCATCCCAGAGAGGAAAGAGTGAGCGGTTTTGGGCTTCTAAAATCATCTGGGCACCCAAGATTTTGGCCAAGCCCTGCCTTTGGTAGGATAGCTTGGTAGCAATTTCAATCTCAAGGGCTCCATGATAGACCAAACCTGTTGATACAGCAGCGATGATTTCCTCTCCTGAATAGAGCAAAAAGCCAAAGCCACCCTCCGCTTGAAAATGATCAAAATCAGAAAAATCACCCTGCAAATCCTGAGACCAGGCTTCCCTAGCCAAACACTCATAACACTCCTTATCAATCGGACTAAGGTAGTAATTTGCTGGTAGCCTGCTCTTCCATTTCTCCAAAGCCTCTGTATCAAAATCAGCCCTGTCCGAAAAAGCGTAGCGAGTAAACTGCTGCAACTCACTCTGACTATCTAAAAATTCTCGCCAGCTGAAATCCTCAGAGATGATAATCTTATCAGCCAGACCATACTGGCTACTATAATCCTGCCAAAAATCCCGATCCACCTGACCAACTGGAAAGATGAAATTTCCTAGTTGGTAAAGGCAGGATGTCTCAGGCGCATTCATGAAGAACTGCCCTAGGCCAGCATCCAAACCGTAAATCACCATATTTTTGGTCCAGGTTTGGAAAAGGTTCTTAGCTTTTTCATTGTTTTCATTATTCATTTACTTACTTCAAACTCCAGCCGCCGTCAATTTTGATAATCTCGCCCTGCATAGCAGAAGCCTTACCACTGGCTAGAAAGAGACTAACATCAGATACTTCCTGAGGATCCAGCCAGCGCTTGATAGGCGTTTCCTCAGCAACCCAGTCTGCCAGTCCGCCTGGCTCAAAATCTGCAGCAGTCATAGCTGTCTTGACAGCACCTGGCGCCAAGCCAAACACTTGGATATTTTTATCCGCATAGTCTAAGGCTATCTGCTTGGTCAGGCCAGCCAGAGCATGCTTAGAGGCTGTATAGGCAGCACCGCCACCGCCAGCCAGAAAGCTAGCAATCGAGCACATATTAATGATGATACCAGACTTTTTCTCCAGCATTTTCTGCAGGTAAAAGCGAGTGATTTTCATAGTTGCGGTCAGATTGAGGGCAAAAATCTGCTCCCAGTCCTCGTCGCTGGTCTCGTGCAGGGGACGATAATCGTCCAAAATACCTGCTGTATTACAGAGAATATCCACCTCAGGCAAGCTAGTGAAGAGTGGTGTCAAATCACCTGTCAAATCCATCTTGACAAAACGTAGCTCATTTAGAAAGCCAGGATTTTCATCCTTGTCCACCCCATAAACCCGGTAGCCATTTTCCAAAAAGGTCAGAGCCTGAGCTCGGCCGATGCCAGAGCTAGCTCCCGTCACCAGTACCGTCTTAGTCATCTACTTCCACCCAATCTGTCGCGAGGACATCACAAGGAGTCGGACTCCACATGGAGAAACCCTCCCCTTCACCTGAAACATTGATGAGGAAATAAGGTGTCACCTCAAGAGCCACCCCATTCTGCTCAATCGTATCAAAGAGCTGGACGTAGTTTTCCGCTCCGCCCCAGCCTGTACGTACATATTTTTTCTTGGCCTTAAGGCCTGGTAAAATTTCTTCAAATGTCATGGTTTTCTCCTTTTGTTTATTGGTAATCATTGACAAATTCCCTGCTAGCCGCCAGTAGTCATAAGTATATTGAACGACTTTTTCTTGACTGTCAACAATTTTATCTGCTGCTTTGCAATAAAGTCTAAAATTAGACCTTCTTCTCCATCTCCACAAAGAGATGAATATCGCCATTGCTTTCCTGCGGAATGCGCCTCACCATTTCAAAGCCCATATTGAGATAAAGCTGCTGGGCTCGGTGATTGAAGTCAGCCACGGATAACCTGATGACTTGGGGCGCAAAATTTTCCATGATAAAACCCAGAATTTCCTGCAAAAATGCCGCTCCCTGACCTTTTCCGCAGTGCTCCGGCTTCATCCCCAAACCAAGCTCCAAAATTCGATTTCCTTTCTGCTCTAAGCAGAAAAATCCATAGAGTTCCCCTTCTCTCAGGACTTGATAATAACGGTCCCCACGCGCTTCAGGGGAGACCATTTCTTCATAATCCTCCAAGTCATTTTTCATGTCATAAAAGTCATAAGGCACCTCATAATGCCAGTCCTTAGCAATTTCTAAAGCATGCTGCTGGGTTAGTGGTTCAATCATCATCTACTCCTCTTTTTTCTAAAATCCCCAATAAAAGCGTTTCTGGTCTGCTTTTTCGCTGCAGCCGAGGCTGCGATAAAATTCATGGGCTGCGGAGCGGGAAATGCCTGAATTAATCCGAATTCCTGTGTAGCCTGCTGCTTTTCCCTCTTCACGCAAAGCTTGCATCAGCGCTCTGCCATGTCCCTGCCCTTGAAAATCCTGAGCGACGGCCAAAGCCAAGAGATTGAGCAAGGACGGGAAATAGAGACAGTCGTAGCTAGCAGCATGAGCATAGCCTATGACCTGACCGTCTTCTTCAACTACCAAAATCAAATGCTGGTCATTCTCTAGTAACTTTTTCAGTTGAGCCTTCGTCGCTTCCCTATCGAAATCGTAGCCCAGACACTCATCATTGAGCCGCTGAATGGCTGCAGCATCTCTTAGTTTTACTTTACGAATCATCTGTCACCTCGTTCTTCTCTTTATTATAGCAGAAAAGCAGTCTCTTTGACTGCTTTCAATGAACTATTCTCCTATCTGTCCCTTCAACCAAGACTCCGCCTCTTCTAAAGGCTGGTCTGTTAGGACATCGGGCTGAATTGCCTCATTCTTATAAAGCTTGCCCGTGCGATCTAGGATACTCGAGGTAGTCAAGAGCAAAACCGCTCCATCATATAGTTGATAATAATTATTTCCCGTAGTATAGCTTGCCGTTGGCTGACCAAAAATTTTAACATTTTCAAGTCCCTTAAAAGCTAAAGCAGTCATTTCTCCTGAGCTTCCTGTACGTTCATTGGTAAGGACGGCTATGGGCACTTTCTTTGCTTTATCATCAGTCTGCTCCAAACCAAGCTGTTTCAGAATATCTGATCGAGAAACCGCGCTCTTGCTTCCATTTTTTTCAATGAATTGGAAGAGGTCTTCATCAGGCAGAAGAGAGGATAGTCCAGCAAGCATCGGATACATATTCCCGCCGGTATTATCTCTCAAATCCACAAGAACTGCCTGATAATCATCCTTTTTAAGAGCTGCTGACAGTTTCTTGGCATAAGTCTTCGCCGCTTGTGCATCACCGGTAAAAGCAGGAACTTTTAAATAGAGAATACCCTCCCGATTCTGCACTTCAGGCTGATTTTTGCTTTCCGGACTATTTTCGGGATTATCCTGTGGACTTAAAAAATAAGAATGTTTCCCGCCAGCCTCTTTGGTTAATTTTTCCAAGACAGGATAGGTATCTTGATAAGTCTTGGCAGATTCAAGTTTCTCTAAGGCTTTCTTCTTCTCATTTTCCCAATCTTTATCCGTATAAAGACCGAAATCAAGCTTTTTCACGACCGAGCGAGCGTAGTCTTGCGGACTAGGCGGAAAAAGAAAAATGCCATAGTCTGGACCAAAGTAGGCTAGAAAACCTATTAAAAGAGCAAGCAAAACCAGTACTGTCCCCAAGCAACCTAAAAGGACTTTTTTCATAATTGCACAACCTTTCTTGTGAGGATTTCTGAGCTAATTGTAGCAAAATAGAGACACGTTTTCCATGTCTCTACCTTACATTTATCATCGTCAATCTTACATTTTTGTAAGATGATTTCGTTTAAATCTACAAAAGCTTATTTCCATCTCTCACTCTTGGAAAATGCAATCATCAAACCAGACCCAGCCAGAACTGCCAGAATAACAAGACAGATATTTTTGAGTGGATAGAGCCAGTCTTTATTTTTCTCATGCCAAGTTGTCTTCCAAAGCCCGACATAATCAGCATTCATATCTTCGGGCTGGTTCAGCTGAATATTAATCACAATCGCCAGCAAAATCAGGGCAAACAAAGCAAGGACAAAGAGCCAGATTTTCTTCTTTTGGGTTAGGTTAAGGTTCTTCATTGTTTTCTATTTCTATTAGTTCAAATTCTATCTCTTTGTCTCCACTAACTTCTATACCTCTGAAAAACAAGACTATTCCAATAAAAATAGGTATTAATAAAAAGAATCTGGGCTGAGTAAAAAACATAACAAACAATACTACACTTGATAAAGTGCTTAATACCAATAATTGACGAATGCTAAACCGTTTCATTTACCACACCTCTATTCCGTTAGGCAATTTTTTAATAGGCTCTTTTGTCCTTACTTTTCCAATCAAGCTAAGTTTGCAACCTTTTTTATTTAGAAAAAATTCAAGCCGTTTCTTTCTATAATACTTTACAAGAAACATAGCAAGAACCATCGATCCTATCGCCACACCAATATTTACAAGACCAGTTCCGATATCCATTGGTCGATTTATTGGCCCAAAGAAAAAATTTAGTGGAATTATTTTTCTCAGCATTCTAGCCAAGATAAGACCTATGGAAGTTCCTGCAATAGCAGGTAGATTATTTGATTTGTTTAAAAATTCAGTATGCGGTATGAAAGAATAGTCTGTTTGATAAACCTTTCTAGAACAGCCACAAGACATTGTTCCATTTCTCTCCACGAGATATTCCTGTCCATTATCAGAAATTATTAAGAACCATCCGAGAAAAGTTTTCTTACCATTCAAAGAGATATTATAGCATCGGCCTTTTATACAATTTTTCTTCATAAAACTCTTTCTGCTTTGTTTATAGTTACCAAGTTTCTGCACTTCATCTTCTCAACCAATCTCTTCGCTACTTCTCTTTTACAGCGATTTCTGAGTTTCGATAGCCATAGAAAGCATAGATGAGACTTCCCAGCGCTAGGGCAATTCCAAAGGCCTGCCAGGTTTCCTTGGTATACTGGGTCATGAAGGACAGGCAGATGATAATGGATAAAATCGGTGTCAGAGGTACTAGAGGCGTTTTGAATTCTCCCGCTTTGGGCATTCCTTGATCTTTCCGCAATTTCAAGACAGCAAGTGCCAATAAAATCAGATAGGCCAAGGTACAGATATTGAGGAAAGAGGCGATGCTAGCCAAGGGGAAGATACCGGCACAGACAGCTGAGGCAATCCCTACTAAAATCGTTGCATTCTTTGGCACCCGACTGGTATCTGTCAATTTTTTAAAAGAGCGAGGCAAGAGCCCATCACGCGCAATACTGTAAATCATCCGCGACAGAGCATAGGTCATGGAGATACAGACCGTAATCAGAGTCAAAATAGCGACGACAGAGATATAGTTAGCCGCCCAGCCAAGTCCGACGCTGCGCAAAGCAAAGGCTACCGCATCTGAGACATCCAGCTTGCTATAGTGGACAACCCCAGTCAAGACCAAGGTCACCAAAATATAGAGAATGGTCACAATGCTCAAAGATAAGACGATTCCACGCGGAACGTTCTTTTGAGGCTCCTTGATTTCATCAACCGCCATGGAAATGGACTCAAAGCCCAAAAAAGCAAAGAACATGAGTGAAGCCCCAGCCATGATGCCGACCTTACCGCCATAAATTTCCCCAAAGCCAAAAGGTGCAAAGTTAGACCAATTTTCTGGTTTGATGAAGAAAAATCCTGCAATGATAAAAAGTGCCAAGGCTGAGAATTTCAAGACAACCAAGGCTGAGTTGAAGCGCAGGGCTGCCTTGGAGTTCAGAAGGACAACTCCCGTAACAAAGACCAAGACCAGAATGGGTAGCAAGTCCACATAAGTACCTGCTTTGGGATTGAAGGTACCATTCAGGGCTGCCGGCAGCTGGATACCAAAGTCGCTGAGCAATCCTTTCAGATAAGAGCCCCAGCCAGAGGCAACACCTGAGATAGCGGTCATGAACTCCATGATGGTCAGCCAGCCAGCCAGCCAAGCAGGAAATTCCCCCAAAACCGCATAAATATAACTGTAGGCTCCGCCATTGGCCGGAATCCGTGAAGCAAACTCAGCGTAAAAAAGAGCTGAAATACTCACACAAAGAGCTGAAATGACAATCGAAACGGTCAGAGCAGGCCCAGCATATTTGGCTGCCCCGGTCCCAGTGATGGTAAAAATCCCAGTTCCTACCATTGCTCCAATACCAAGCAAAATCAGATCAGGAATTTTCAAGTGACGGCGCATGCCCGTTCTATCCTTGCTGGCATCTTTTTTTCTAAAAATATTCATCTATTCTTATTCTCCTAATTGCATTAACGCCCTATTTTATCATATTTCCACGCTTTTAGGAATCTTTCTCAGAAATTTTCCGAGAAAAGAAAGGCTGAGAGAAATCTCAGCCTAAGTCTTTAAAATAGATGAAAGGTATATGATGCCTGTCTCTGCTATCACATAGCCACAATTTTGCGATAGCTGCGAGATGTGATGAGAAAGACACCGACATATACTGCAATAAACAGAGCACAAACACCCAGAGTCACCACTAACATGAGTGTGGCATTCAGCACCCCTAAAGCAGATAAAATCAAGCTCAACATGTGATAGGCAAATGCCAAATGAAGAAAAGCAAAGATTAGTGGTAGGAAAAAGACTATCAGAATTTGCCTACGAATTGTTTGCTTAATTTGTTTTTCATCCAATCCAACCTTTTGTAAAATAACAAAGCCTTCTCGATCTTCATAGCCTTCAGAAATCTGCTTGTAGTAGATGATAAGAACAGTTCCAAGCATAAAAACGATTGATAGGAAAATTCCAATAAAGAACATACCACCTAGCATTCCTTTTATTTCTTGCTTATCAAAAGCTGTCACCGAACCATAAATACCTTGATTTTCAGGTAAGGTGGTATTAAAACTGCTTAGCTTTTCTTGGTATGCTTCTTTGAGTTTTCTCTGTTCTTCTTTTGGAAGCTTGAGATTTAATCCTCCATAATAGTTAACATTAACAGCGTAATCGTTCATCAATGAAGAAAAGATTTGACTCGGATTTTTAGCTACCATATAGATTTTTTCAGGCACTATCATATTCATCGGATCGGGTATATTACCGAAAACGAAATCTTCTTTTAATTTTCTCTTGATTTTTAAATTTTTATCAGCTAGCTGTAAATCTTTTTTGCTGTCTAGTTCCAGTCCTTGCTCAAATATGGCTATTTCATAATCTTTAAGCTGAAGACTTTGACCCGTCATTCCTTGATAATCACTCTCAGAAATGGCCAAAATATAAAGATTTGGAGTGAATGATTTCTGTCCCTTAGAATAAATATCTAGCTGATTGCCAGTTCGACCGCTAACTCCTATCGTATAATACTGGTAAATAACTTTTTTACTAATCTGTAGCTGCTGCTCCTGAACAAACTCTGTCAAAGCTTGGTCCAGCACCTCACCTGTTATTTCTTTTCCTTGAATACTGAAATCATGCGGGAACATGGCATTCTGCATATAATCACCACCAGCATAAATGTTGGCTCCACCAGATAAAGTAACCAGAACCATTGTCGACAAAATAGAAATCGTCGCTAAACCGATTGCATTTTTCTTCATTCGAAAAATTAGATTAGATACTGAAATCATGTTATCAGGCTGATAATAAAACGTCTTCTTCTTTTTCAAAAATTGCAAGAAAACAGTTGTTCCTGCATTGAAAAGTAGATAAGTCCCTAGAATAACAAAAAGTACAGCTACGAAGAAAATGATAATGGCTGCCATCGGATTAGATACACCTAAAGCAAGATAATAGCCAAAAGCGAGAGAAGACATACCAATAATAGTTTGCAAGAGTAAAAAGCGACTCTTTTTCTCCCCGCTATTTTTTTCTTTGACTAATTGCAGAGCATCAAACTTTCTTAAGTAAAAGCCGTTTTTAATTAGCAAACAGAAAAATACAAAAGCATAGAAAATGATAATCAATACCAATACAAAAGGTTGAAATGTCGAAACTAGAACCACCTTGGTACCCATGAGCTTGAGCAAAAAGGCATAAATCAACTGGTCAAAGAGAAGACCTATAGTCAGCCCCAAGCTTACAGCCACTAGCCCGAAGATTAGTAGCTCAATAAAGGTCATAACAAAGAGATGACTCTTATTAAGACCTAGCATACCATAAAGCCCTAGCTCCTTGGAGCGATTCTTCATAACAAATTGATTGGCATAAAAGACAATAATTCCAGCTGTGATGTTTACAATAACAACCCCTAGGACCAAAACGAGGATAACAGAGCTGGCACCTGTCATTTTGGATAGATTGGGATTAAAAGCCAAGGAGTTGAAAATATAAGAAATGGCTACAGCCACACAGGTAGCCAGTGCAAAAGGATAATAGAGACGGCGGTTCTTAATCAGATTGGATACCGCCAATTTTGCTGCTAATCGAAACACTAGTCTTTCACCTCACTTGCCATAACTGTCAGAGTATCAGAAATCTCTTGGAACATCTGCCGCTCGGTCTTGTCGCCTCGGAAGATTTGATTGTAGAGAATCCCATCCTTGATAAAGAGCACCCGCTTGGCGCGGCTAGCCGCTGCAGTTGAGTGGGTCACCATGAGAATAGTTTGGCCTCGTGCATTGATGTCGTCAAAGACATCCAGCAACGCCGCTGAAGACTTGGAATCCAAGGCTCCTGTCGGCTCATCCGCCAGCAGAATCTCAGGGTCTGTGATGATGGCCCGAGCCACTGCGACCCGCTGCTTCTGGCCTCCAGAAATCTCATAAGGAAACTTCTCTTGCAGCTTGTTAATCCCCAGCTCGTTGCAGGTAGTAACCAGCTTTTGCATCATCTCGGTAATGGGGCGACGAGAGAGGACCAGAGGCAGGAGAATATTATCCTTGACCGACAGGGTATCCAACAGATTGAAGTCCTGAAAGACAAAGCCTAATTTCTCCCGACGGAAGCTGGAAGCCTGGCTGTTTTTGATGGTTGCCGTGTCAGTTCCGTTGAGAAAGACGCGGCCCTCTGTTGGCTTGTCCAGCATGGCTAGGATGTTGAGCAGGGTGGATTTCCCAGAGCCTGACTCCCCCATGATGGCGACATATTCGCCGTTTTCTACCGTAAAGTGAATGTCCTTCAGTGCCTCAACCTGGCTGCCCTGAAAGCGGGTTTTATAAATCTTTTTCACGTGCTGTACGTCTAATAATGTCATACTCGAACCTCTTCTTTATTTTACTTGATACTACTATCATACCGGAAAGACAGACAAGTTTCCATAACCTAATCTTTCATTTTGCCTGCCAATCTTACATTTTTGTCATCTTGTGCTCCAAGTCAGATAAAGAGAAAAGTCAACTGACCTTTCTCTTACCCTTGAATAACGGAATCTCTCAGTGACTGTACTGCAGCCAGAAATAATATTGACTGGAAGCACAGCCTAGGCGAGTCTTCTCGATTTCTTCCTTGGAAATCTTTTGAGCTTTAGGTTTACTTTGGCGATGGTTAAAAAGATTGATTTTCATAGCGGGCCTCCTTCTTGAAATCTGATTTTTAGTTTGGAAGATAATTATCTTCTTTTTCTTTACACTTATAGGATAGCGAATTCCCAGGCTAGCTGCCATAAGATAACCTTTCATTTTAGCCTTTAAACTTACATTTTTGTCACTTAGAAAAATAGTTTTCGATTTCCCTTAAACTGCGTCAATAGGCCTAAATTCACCGATACCTATCGGCTTCTTTCATCAAGCACATAAAAAAACAAGCGTCAATGTTCATTGACACTTGTTTTCTGTTTTATTTTTTGAAACGGATCCCGAAATAAACCCCACAACCAACTATCAGAATCAAACCGAAAGCAAGTAGCGTAAAGCTGATTTCTGTACCTGTGAAAGGCAGAATTTTCTTCGTCTTCCCCTTATCTCCAGGTTTATCTTGATTTGATTTTTTCGGATCTGGTTCATCTGTTTTTTTAGACGGATCCTTTTCTGGGCCAGTCGGTTTCGTTTGGTCAGTTACGACTAACGTCCCATCCTTGTATTCTACTGTATTTCCATCGGCATTTACAACTGTTACTGTGCCATCGAGATTCACTTGGAACACAATGTCGGTAACAGCTAGATAACCGGTTGGGGCTGCAGCTTCATGGAAGGTATATACTCCAGGAGCTAATTCAAGCTCGTGCGATGTATTTGCTTCTGAAGTCCATTTTGCTACAGGATTGCCAGTTGCCTCTTTGCCTTGGAAAATTTGAATCTCTGCACCAGCGATTTCTGTACCGCCAAGGTTGACCTTACTGAAGGTCACCTTACGTGGCAGATCATCATCCTTATCGGTCACTGTAACAGTTGAGCCGTTTGTTACGACCTTGTTCTCTTCACCTTTAGAGTCCTTCTCACCAACATTTGTCACTTCTACTGTGCCGTCATGCTTGACTTGGAAGGTGATGTCCGTTACTTTGAGGTAGCCGGTTGGTGCGGCTTCCTCATGGAAGGTGTAAGTAGCTGGTGCCAAGTTTAGTTCTTTAGACTTACCAGCTTCCGAAGTCCAGCTTTCTACTGGATTGCCTTCTGCCTTGTCGCCCTTGTAGATCTTGATTTGAGCTCCTGCGATTTCTTCTCCACCAAGGTTGACCTTACTGAAGGTAATCTTACGTGGAAGGTCATCATCCTTATCGGTTACTGTAACAGTTGAGCCGTTTGTCACGACCTTGTTTTCTTCACCCTTAGAGTCTTTCTCTCCTACACTAGTCACTTCCACTGCGCCGTCATGTTTGACTTGGAAAGTGATGTCGGTCACTTTGAGGTAGCCGGTTGGGGCTGCTTCCTCATGGAAGGTGTAAGTGCCAGGCGCCAAGTTGATATCCTTAGACTGATTAGTCTCGGATGTCCAGCTTTCTACTGCTTGGCCTTCAGCTTTATCGCCCTTGTAGATCTTGATCTGAGCACCGGCGATTTCTGTACCTCCAAGGTTGACCTTACTGAAAGTTACCTTACGTGGAAGATCATCATCCTTATCGGTCACTGTAACAGTTGAGCCGTTTGTTACGACCTTGTTCTCTTCACCTTTAGAGTCCTTCTCACCAACATTTGTCACTTCTACTGTGCCGTCAGTTTTCACTTGGAATGTGATGTCGGTTACTTTGAGGTAACCGGTTGGAGCGGCTTCCTCATGGAAGGTGTAAGTGCCAGGCGCCAAGTTGATATCCTTAGACTTACCAGCTTCAGAAGTCCAGCTTTCGACTGCTGTGCCTTCAGCCTTGTTGCCCTTGTAAATCTTGATCTCTGCACCAGCGATTTCTGTTCCACCAAGGTTGACCTTGCTGAAAGTCACCTTACGTGGGAGATCATCATCCTTATCGGTCACTGTAACAGTTGAACCGTTTGTTACGACCTTGTTCTCTTCGCCCTTAGCGTCTTTCTCGCCAACGTTTGTCACTTCTACTGTTCCGTCAGTTTTTACTTGGAAAGTAATGTCTGTTACTTTGAGGTAGCCGGTTGGGGCTGCTTCCTCATGGAAAGTATAAGTACCTGGAGTCAAGTTTAATTCTTTAGACTTACCAGCTTCAGAAGTCCAGCTTTCGACTGCTTGGCCTTCAGCTTTTTCGCCCTTATAAATCTTGATTTCAGCACCGGCAATCTCAGTACCGCCTAGGTTGACCTTACTGAAGGTTACCTTACGTGGAAGGTCATCGTCTTTATCCGTTACTGTAACAGTTGAGCCGTTGGTTACGACTTTGTTCTCTTCACCCTTGGAGTCTTTCTCTCCGACATTGGTCACTTCTACTGTTCCATCAGTTTTGACTTGGAAAGTAATGTCAGTAACTTTAAGGTAGCCGGTCGGTGCCGCTTCCTCATGGAAGGTATAAGTGCCAGGTGCCAAGTTGATGTTCTTAGACTGATTAGCCTCGGATGTCCAGCTTTCGACTGATTGGCCTTCGGCTTTCTCGCCCTTGTAGATCTTGATTTCAGCACCTGCAATTTCAGTACCGCCGAGGTTGACCTTACTGAAGGTTACCTTACGTGGAAGATCATCGTCTTTATCCGTTACTGTAACAGTTGAGCCGTTGGTTACGACCTTGTTGTCTTCACCCTTAGAGTCTTTCTCACCAACATTGGTCACTTCCACTGTGCCGTCATGCTTGACTTGGAATGTGATGTCCGTTACTTTGAGGTAACCCGTTGGAGCTGCTTCCTCATGGAAAGTATAAGTACCAGGTGCCAAATTGATGTCCTTAGACTGATTAGTCTCGGATGTCCAGCTTTCTACTGCGTTCCCTTCGGCTTTCTCGCCCTTGTAGATCTTGATCTCAGCACCAGCGATTTCTGTACCACCAAGGTTAACTTTACTGAAAGTAATGGCTTTCAGACTATTGTCCTCTTTATCTGTTACAGTAAGAACCAAGCCATTTGCTTCAACAGAATCTGTTGCGCCTTTAGCATCAACTGTAATGGTGCCATCAGAATGAACTGTGAATTTAATATCTTCTACAGCTACAAACCCAGCAGGAGCAAGGCTTTCTTTCAGAGAATAAGTTCCTGGAGCTAATTTTACTACCTTAGATGCGTTGGCTTCGGATGTCCACTCTGCAAGAGGCTTAGCTTCAGGACGAATCTGACTGCCTTTGTAGAGTTTCAATTTCGCACCAGGAATTTCCTTCCCGTTTGGATCTACTTTCTTGATCGTCACATCTCGTTCTGAGTCGTCATCCTTGTCTGTTACCTTCAAGATTGCTCCGTCAGTCACAACCTTATTGTTTTCTCCTTTGGAGTCTTTCTCGCCGACATTGGTCACTTCCACTGTGCCGTCATGTTTGACTTGGAAAGTGATGTCGGTTACTTTGAGGTAACCAGTTGGAGCTGCTTCCTCATGGAAGGTGTAAATACCAGGCTCCAAATTGATTGCTTTAGACTGATTAGCTTCGGAAGTCCAGCTTTCTACTGCTTGACCCTGCGCTTTGTTGCCCTTGAAAATCTTAATTTGAGCGCCAGCAATTTCAGTACCGCCTAGGTTGACCTTACTGAAGGTAATGGCTTTAGGACTATTGTCCTCCTTATCGGTAATCGTCAGAATTGAGCCTGCTGCTTGAACAGTATCTTCTGCTCCTTTTTTCACAAGAGCAACAGTGCCATTAGCACCTACTGTAAATGTGATGTCTTCTACATATTGATAACCAGCAGGAGCATTCGCTTCAGTCAGTGTATAGGTTCCTGGAGACAATTTTATCACTTTAGAAGTATTTTCTTCTGAAGTCCAGTCTGCAACAGGAGCTTCTTCCTGGTCAACATGATCACCTTTATAGATTTTCAGTTGCGCACCAGGAATTTCTTTCCCGTTTGGATCTACTTTTTTGAAAGTTACATCCTGCTCGGTTACCGTCTTCTTATTGACGATCTCGCGCGATACAGATTTGTCTGTTCCAAAATCCTGGGAACCAATCTTAATTTCCTCAGTTAATTTATCATATCCTGTAGGAGGAGTCACTTCACGGATGGTATAATCATCGCGCAACAAGTCACCCAAGTTGGCATTCCCGTTAGAATCTGTGGTTAATTTTCCGACAACTGCACCGCTCCGATCACGAACAACTTCAAATTCTGCACCTTGCAGGTTCTCACCATTTTCATTAACCTTATGAAGCTTAATAGTGAAAACGTAGCCTTCTCCAACACCGCCTGCAATTTGGTAAGAGCGATTTTCAGCTGATGTCGTTGTTTGACCACCATTATAGGTCATGGTAGCACTATTGGAAACACGCTCACCATCAACTAGATCGTAATCTGCTTTTGTCTTATAGTCCAGCAAATACCCGAAACTATCCATGTCGCCAAGGTCAATCGTGAATCCATCACCAGCGGCATTTTCCGTGATCTTTGATTGGAAATTAGCTGTCACGTCTTCTGTTGAATCCCTCACCCAATCTCCATTATTCCAGCGCCAAGCAATTTTATAGACCCGAATTGAGTCCCTCATGATTTTAAAATTAGGCGAGGTAATTTTGTCAGTTATCGTTACTCCGGTATAATGCTCCATATTGCGATTAATCGCAATATTGTAATGAACCTCGTTCTTACCGTCTTCTGCTGCCTGATAAGAGCTCTTCTCAATTTTTGAGTCATATCTTTTGGGTGGTCCATTATAATGGACGATTCCCGGATATAACATCCGACCTCCTACGGTAAATCCACCATTCAAGTCACCTTCTTGTCTCACAACATCATGGTCAACTCGTGCATAGAAGAAGAATTCTCCTTGGACACCAGACTTTTGCTCAACATAATTTGTATAGGTCAAAGTAATGGTCTTGTTGGTTGAATCCAAAAATCCATTTGCCACTACGTTATCCGAGCCGTCCTTAAGCTCAATAGCTGAAGAGTTCCCAAAAGCATACTCAGAAGGCAAGGTGATTTTTGTCGTATCTCCTTGATGTACTTGGTTATCCGGCAAGACAAACTTTGCGTAAACTCGAAAAGTTTCCCAAATATCAATTCCCTGCGTCAAATCACCACCTGAAGAATTCTTCAGGCTCATCTCAGTGATAACATCACCAAACTCAGCTGCTTGCACCTGAGTAAGAGGAGCAACTGATGGCAAAATGACTCCTAAACAAAGAATAATAAGGTGGAGCAATGCTCTAATCCTTTTGTTCATGCAATTTTCCTTTCTCACAATATTCAGTTTTAAATGTACAATGTAATTGTATACTAACTGAGCTTCCCCATCTTGTCAGTGCCCACTTTCTAAAAAGCGAACATTTATAGATACATTACATCTACATTTTATCATACTATAAGAAAAATGGCTATACACAAAAGGAGATTTTTTTTAACATTTGTTTAGCTTTTTGTCATTTAGAAAAGGTGGACGATTTATATGGTTCATTTGCAAATCAGACCACTATTGCTAGGGCCAATTACGTCTGACAATCAATGTCCTCAATAACATAGAAAAACCGGAAACAAAGTCCGGTTATTCTGATTTATTTCCTAAACGTCAGGGCATAAAATTTCCCATCCCAGAGGAGTTTTAACTCCTTCTCTTTGACTCCTGTCGGTATAGCGGCCTCAATTTCTCCTAAATCAACAGTAGCGTCCTTAAAATAGTTCTTGCTGAAGCGGTTCTTCTTATATTGCTTGTCCACATAGTCTGCCGTCTCGTCTGAAATCATAATCTTAGTTCCTGGCTTAGCCACCCGCAGCATTTCCTGCATGGCCTTGGCCTTATCACTAAAGAAATTAATTCCACCGATATGATAGACGATGTCAAAGCTATTATCTGCAAAAGGCAGGTCCTCTGCACAAGCATGAAAGAGCTGCAGATTTGTCTTCTTGGCACAGGATTTCTGACATTTTTTCAGCATGCCTATGGAAATATCCGCTCCGACAAAGTCTAGGCTTTTCAGGTCAATATTCTCAGGAATGTAGCGCAGGTCTTGACCAGTCCCGATAGAGACATAAAGGACGGATAGATGATCCTGCCATTCTATTTCTGCCATCTGGTCCTTTCTCAGCTTGTCAATAGCTTTGCCATGGAGAAGTGGCCCCATCCATTTCTCACCAAAATCATACCAGCGAGCCAAGCGATTGTACATGGTCATATACTTGGCATTGTCCCCTGAGACATAGTCCGGATTCAGCGCCAGATAGATGTCCCCGTCTTTTTGAAGATCCTCTAACTTCAATCCTGGCTTCAGCTTCTCTTGTATTTTTGTATCTGTCATATCTTCTGTCTCCTTTTTCTATTTGCCATTTATTATAGAGGATTCTGAGCTAAAAACAAGAGTTTTTCCGTAAGTGGCTGCCCTGCATGAGTAACTGGAAGAAATTGCTCAGTAAGCTGCAATAAAGCTAGACCAAAAATGTGCAAACAAAAGAAGATAAAGCATTCTGCTCTATCCTCTCTTTATTTATTTGCTCAGTCGAGTCTTACGGTAAAGTCCTAAAAGAGTCAGGACTACCAGACCAGCAAGAACTAGTCCAAGGCTTTCAGCAGAGCCAGTCGCAGGAAGAACTTTTTTAGATTTTCCTTGACCGTCTGCTGCTTTATCAGAATCAGATGATGGATTTGGCTTAATACCGCCTTGAACCGACTTATCCGGTGTGCTTGGTTCAGCAGGTGCCGCTTGGTCAGTAATGAACAACTTACCATCTGTATATTCTACAGCATTGCTATTAGCGTCTAGAACTGTTACAGTGCCATCTTCATTAACTTGGAAGATAATATCTGTCACAGCCAGATAACCTGTCGGAGCCGCTTCTTCATGGAAGGTGTAAATACCCGGCTCTAGGTTAATTTCCTTGGATTGGTCAGCTTCTGAAGTCCAAGATGCGACAGGACTGCCCTTGCTTTCCTGTCCCTTGAAAATCAGAATCTGCGCACCAGCAATTTCCTCACCAGCTAGATTGACCTTGCTGAAAGTAACCTGTTTGTCTGTTGGAGTTTGCGTTTGCTTATTGACTACATTGACTGCAACCAATCTGCTGTCCCCAGAATCTCCAGATGCCGGATTGCCTACGTTCAAAGTCTTACCAAAATCCGTCGGACTGATGGTAATATCCTCTGTCAGGCGATCGTAACCAGCTGGAGCAGTCGTTTCACGTAGGATATAAGTGTCGCGCAGAAGATTACCAACTTCCGCATTCCCATCCGCATCTGTCGTGATTGTGCCAACCACCTTATTGGTCGCTTTCCGCACCACTTCAAAGACTGCACCGCTCAGAGAAGCATTAGACTCATCTGTTTTGTGAACCTTCACCTTGAAGTTATAGCCTTCTGACTTTCCGCCAGCAATTTGATAAGAGTATTCATTAGTTACAGACACTGTCTCGGTATTGTTGTAGTTCATAGTCGCCTTATTTCCTACAACCTCTCCATCAGCCAAATCATAGTTGGCTAATGTCTTGTACTCAACTAGGTAGCCGAAGCCTTCTACATCTCCGAAGTTGATTGTCAAGCTATCACCTTCAGCGCCGAAGGTCATTTTAGACTGGAAGTCAGCTGTTACGTCTTCAGTCGAATCACGCGCCCAATCACCATTATTCCAGCGCCAAGAAACCTTATAAACTCGTACAGAGTCTTGAACAATCTTAGCGTTTGTATCACCCAGCTTGTCCGTCACAGAGACATTTTTGTAGTTGCCCATGTTACGGTTAATGGCTACATTGTAGCGGATTTCATTCTTAGCATCAGCATCCCACTGAAAAGCACTCTTTTCTAACAGAGACTCATACTTTTTCGGTGGTCCATTATAGTGAATGCTGCCGGCAGGAATCCTATTATTGCCTACAGTGAAAGTAGCTGGAATATCTCTTTCCTCTGTGACAACCTCGTGGTCAATCCGCGAATAGAAGAAAAACTCGCCTCTGACACCAGATTTCTGCTCCACATAGTCTGTGTATGTCAATGTGATGGTCTTGGCATCGCTATCCAGGACTCCATTAGCCACCAGGGCTCCGTTTTCATCCTTAAGCTCAATAGCTGAAGAATTCCCAAAGGTAAACTCATTCGGCAAATGAATCACTGTTGTATCACCCGCATGGGCTTGGTTGTCCGGCAGGGCAAACTTAGCATAGACGCGGAAGGTCTGCCAGATATCCACACCATTGGTCAGCTGCTCACCAGAGTTAGTGGTGAGGTGCATCTCAGTGATGACATCATTGAGTTCCGCCGCCTGAGCCTTAAGGGTTCCGGCTAGGAAAGGCAGGAACACGCCTAGACAGAGAATGATGAGCTGAAACCATACTCTCAGTTTTTTATTCATGCAATCTTCCTTTCTCACAAGTAAAATTTGTTTAAAAGTACAGCGTATTGACAAGCCAGTTGAACACGCTCTTTTCATGTTCTTCTGCCTTTTTGACAAACACTGGAAAGACAATACTAATTCATTGTACCATATTGACTATTAAAAAACTATAGGAATGCTCAGAGGGTTATATCATAAAAAGGAGAAAGAAGATGTTAGTCTTCTCTCTCCTTTATGGTAAGCAAAACAGGCCAAATAATGAACAGATAAGCTGAAATCATTGAACAACTTCAGCTCTTCTATTTTGACAAAAAGTCAATCTTTCTGTGACGCACTGGAAGTTGCATCTACCTGATTCTGATTTGTTTCTTCTTGTTTGGAAGAATTTCTTTCCGTCTTATCTGAAGTGTCAGGCTCTTTCTGTACATGCCCGCAGGCCGTTAGGATAAAGACAGAAATCAGAGACAGAAACAAGCTCCCAATGTTCTTGAACCTAGACATACGAGTCCTCCATTTATGCGAAGCTTGATGAGACTAGCACTTCGCCAAAAATGCCTGCACAGTCTTGACATCTTCTGGACTACCGCCTCGGTCAATATCACAGATATGCTGGAGCCCATATTTTTCGATAATCAAAACAGTCGCTCCGCAGAAGGTCCGGCCGTGTTTAACAGAGTCGCCATTGTTAACAAAACCTTTAATCAGCCCAGGATGTTTCTTGATAAAGCGTTTGGTAGACCAAGGAATTTTCCCAGCACCAGCATTTCGAGTAATGAGAATACAAGGCTCTTCCAGTTTCTCCTTGATGGTCTGGGTCGGATAACCCAGTGATTCTGCAAATCGTTTTCCAATACCAGTATTTGAATCATAAACTACAATCATCTTCTTCACCTACTTTCTTAAAAAAAGGATAGCAACCCAAGCTGCAAAGCCTAAAACTACGACATCTGAGATGAGCATAAGCATGAACTCTAAATCTGGCATCATGTGAATGTACATCAGCAATGATAAAGTTGTCAAAGCCAGTACCGTCAGCTTAGCAACTGCCGGCAAGCCCGGAATTAAAGCTGCTCCGATTAGGACAACAATGAGACCTCCGACTAAAAATGACTGAAAATCCACACTTAAACTAAAACCAACTGTCGCACCGCCGTAGCCAATGGTCAAAAGACCAATCAGCACCAGACAGATACCTAAAATAGCCATTCCGCTCATGGCAAATCCTCCTTGCTTATTCATTCTTTTCCTCACTTTCTGTTTTTTTGAATGAATTATCAAAAATATTCATTCATATCATGATAAAAAATAATATACTTTATCTAATTACGTTCCTTTCCATTTCCGAATCACAGGACATAAGACATCACCTCCTTTGTTTGTGAATGAATAATTTTGTAAATTCATTCACTGACGCTTCTAAGAAAAGGAATTTCCTCTATTTGGAAAAAATCCCCTTAACAAAATATTTCACTAAAGTCTCAAGACTATCGAAGTAGCCTGAAAATTCCTGCTCCGTGACATGCATGTCTATGTAGTAAATCAAGTCATAAACCTTCATGATCTCAGCTATTTTCTCTTTCGAAAAGCCCTCTTCCTGCAAGCGCTGGCTGAAGGTCTGAATCAGAAACTGATGAAAAGCGTTGGACGCTCGTCCAGAATCCTGATTATAGTAATCATGCAGAATCTGAGAAATGCCTGGTTTGTTCCACTCAGCCAGAATTTTATTGGGTGAAATCAATTCAAAAGTGACTGCAAAAAGCTGTTCAACGATTGCCTCGGGCTCGCCCTGCCAGTCTACGCGTTGCATGATTTCCTCACGTATACGGCTATTTTCAGCTACATAAACCTCCAAGAAGATAGCTTCCTTGGACTCATAATACTTGTAAAAGGATCCGACAGCCATCTGACTTCTCTTAGCAATATCAGAAATTCCAGCTGCCTTATAGCCTTTTTCCGCAAAGACTTCTCTAGCCGCAGCCAGGAGCTCATTTTTTTTATCCATTTCCATGCCTCTTTTATGAATGAATTATATTTTGTGTTCATTCATATTTTAACACAATCTTGCCACTTGTCAAGCATTTATGTTATACTATACAAAAAAAGATAGTTTGCTAATCAAATTATTTTTTTAGATTATATTTTGGAGGTTGAGCTATGCTCAAGGAAAGACGAAACCAGGGTACCATCGCCCTACTGGTAATTTCTCTTATTTTTCTAGTTGTTGCTGCAGTAATGGGCTTTATCCAATACCAAAAGGTCAACACCAAGACCGCCTATGACCGAAATAGCGAGTCGGGAGCAGATTCAGCAGTCTATGCTGAAGTGTCATATATTTTTCCAGAGGCCCTGATTGAAGTAGAAGATAATACTCAAGTTTGGCTGGTTGCCTATCAAGACGGATATGTTGGTCTGCAGGCTAAAAAAGGGGACAAGCAGATTGCCCAGCTCTTGGAAAAAGAGAAAAAGGGCGAGCTGGAAAAAAATCCTGTCCGAATCGTTGGCTCCTATGTTAATGCTAACTCCCCTAAAAAAAATCAGGGATATATCTCTAATTATGGCAGCCTCGTTCGCGGTCTCTTAGCAGACAATCCCGAAGTCATCACAGTAATGTCAAGCAGCTCCTATATCTCTATCACTGAATTTGAATCTGACAATCTTGCATTCATGTTCTACATTCTGTTTTTGATTGGACTCAGTGTTCTCTTTGTCGTTATAGGAATTATCGGCCGCAAGAAAAATATCGCTGCCTACGAAGAAATCTATGCAGCCTATCCAGAGGCCAAGAACAATCTCAATATCCTGCTTGAGCAAGCTTCTTTCCACGACGATGTGCTAAAAATTGCTGTCTATAAAGACCATCTCATTACCTACTATAGAGGTTTCAAGGCGATTGATCTCAAACAGGTCGTCCATCTCTACCACCACATTCTCACCATGCAGCGCGGCTTCGTTGCTTCAAACAGAAACTCAACCTTAGTTGCTATTCGGAACAATCAAAAGAAATACCAAATGCCTTTTAAGAATATTGGTAAAACAACAGACACTAAACTTCAGTCAACCTTTGACTACCTCTACAACCACTTCCCTCATATCCGATTGGGAGTGTAATATCACATAAGACTCAAGCTAGAAAATCTAGCTTGAGTTTTTTAGATGATAAATTGCAATAAAAAGTGCAACAAATCTAAAATTCATCCATAAGTGCCTCAAATGCTGTTTTGTAACCTAAGCATTTTCTTGGACGGTGATTTATAGCAAGTAAAGCATTTACTAACGATTCATCAGTAATGTCGGTTAGATTAGTCCTCTTAGGAAAATATTCTCTAAGCAAACCATTTGAATTTTCATTACTTCCTCTTTGCCAAGATGAATAAGCGTCCGCAAAGTAAAAGTCTATTCCTAAA
>NZ_RJMV01000006.1 GCF_003943735.1 Streptococcus sanguinis
ATTATATTTTAAATAATATTACTTCTGAAGATTTTACAGTTACAAAAGAACAACAGGAATTCTTATATTTATACCTTTGGTTACAATACTTAAGAACGGATGCTGGCAGAATCAATTTTATCACAATGTATGAAAATATTTTCTCATACAAACCTAGAACTTTACCTATAGAGTTAGCAGAGATAAAAGAAAATCAAGAAAAGATTAAAAAATTTAACAAGTTATTTAAACAAGATGGAGTTTTAGAAAACTACTTACAATTTAAAAAAAATGATAGTATGAATTTCCATATTGCAGTTAGTAAAGAAAATTTACTAACGAGTGACAATCCTGTAATTGGCACTGACATGTGGAAACGAATTGTTCTGCCTATATGTCCATTTTTAGCTCTTGAATTTACACACAATTCAATTGATGAAGCGAAAAATATGTTAATATTGTTGACATCAGACAAGATTAAGTATTTAAATCAAGCAACCATTAATACAGCAAACTATTTTGTCATTTCAAACAAACCATTTACTCTATCTCAGAACAATTATTTGNATAACCGATTTAATAACAAAAAATGGACATTTAGTAAGCCACACTTTTAATAACAAAAATCCTTTGAAATCAAAGTTTCAAAGGATTTTTTCTTTTGGCTTCAATTCCTAATTAATCAACGAACTTAATACTAGGTCTCGAAAAGAATTAAGCCTACTCTTTCTGTCTGAGTTCAAAGAGGTCTTCTACTTTTAGATTGAAGACTTGAGCAATTTTGAGAGCCATTTCCAGCGAAGGATTGTAACGGTTATTTTCCAAGTGCAGAATTGTCTCGCGCCTCATGCCGATGCGGTCGGCTAGCTCCTGCTGGGTCATGCCCATGGATTCGCGAACGGATTTGAGATTAGTGATAATCTTGCTTTCTTTTGCCATGGTTATCCTCCCTTATCAAATAGAAAGAAGACAAAACTAAACAGCAGAACCAATATACCAATCATGATAAAAAATATTCCAGCGTTGATTGCAATCGATCCTAAAATAGCACTCATACCTGCAAGAACCAGTAAAGTTGCTATACAGATGGCAAACATCAAAGTAGCTGCTTTTGCCAGGTTAGCATAAAAGCGTTCATCCGCTCTCTCTTTGATCTTTTTCAAAGAAAAGAACAGAAGAAAGAAAAACTGGATAGCGAGGAGACCTCCCAAGGCAATATATTTTATAAAGGGCGGATTGGTGTTTGGAGTCGACAACCCGATTCCGACAGTATAGATAGAGGTTGCTATAAGAGTAAGTACATTATAAAATTTCATGGTTAGATTATATACTTGCTTTTCCTTAACCTCTTGAGTCTTCTCCGGCCATGGTTTCATATGTAGCCAGCCCCAAATAGCTACAATCTGACCTAATGCTGAAATACCAACAATAAGCAACTTGGGTCCCCAACTAAGATTAGAACCAAATAAAACAGTAAAATCAATAAAGAGAGCTGCGGCAATCATCGCAATGAGACCACCCGTTTTTTGACTATTTTTCATGATAGACTCCTTTCCTGGTGTTAGAAATATTTAACACTCTTTATGTTATAAATATATCACACAGCGATTTATAAATCAAGTATTTATGTGCTAAGGTGGCAATTATTTGAAAAAATTCTATAATAAAAGCCCTTGCCAGATAAATAACCAGCAAGGTCCTATGTTTTTATTGATTATTCAAGAATAGCAAAGTCCCTTATTCCATCTCTCTGAGATAGTTCAAAGCTTCGTTGAAGGTTTTGACAGGGACGATTTTCATTTTACTCTTGATTTTGATAGAAGCACGAAGTGCCTCATGGTAGTTAGAGCGCAACTTGGGATTGTACTGGGCAATATCGGCGTCAATAGTATCATCAGGAACAAAGAAAATCTCAGCGCCTGCCTTATCTGCAGCCATGACCTTCATCTCTATCCCGCCAATCCGGCCAACATTTCCCTTGTGGTCAATCGTTCCAGTACCAGCAATAGTTTTTCCTTTAGTAATGTCTTCAGACACGAGCTGATTGTAAAGCTCCAAACTGAACATGAGTCCACCAGAGGGACCTGCTACACCGTTGCTCTTAAACTCCGTCAGAGGATTCATGGCAACACTAGCTTTAGAACCCAATTCGATTCCCAAACCAGGCTTACCAGTTGTCTCATCCACAATCACAGGACCGCTAGCCAAACCGATTACACCATTACGACTGTACTCAATGGATACCACATCGCCAACTGGCCGCTGTTCCATCTGATCAACGATGTCGTATGGGCTAGTGTAAGTCTGATTGTCAATCTTTAAAATCACATCGCCTCGCTGCAACTCCTTTGACAGAGGCGTCTCGCTGCTGATACCACCTACGTAAATCTCTTTATGCCTAATCTCAACTGTACGACCAGCAGCCTGATAAGCCACCTGCAAGGCATTAAGATGGGAAGACCCCATTGTGCTGTTCTCTCGCTCTTCCCGTCCCTTCTCCTTATCGAAATAGTTTTCAGGAACAGAGACATACTCTGTTTCCAGCCTGTAATTAGGCAGCAGAGTCAAAAAGAGACTGAACACTCGGGCCTTGGAAACACCAACAGCCATGACATAGATTTTACCTTTTCCTTTATCAGTTCCTCCTTGAACTTGGACAAAGTCTTTGGCATTCAAAGCCGGCCTCACGGTCTCTAATTCATAAGGGAGAGGAATAAAGCCTATCCCAGTTAGCACCAAAGCTGTTATTAAGATTCTTGTTACTGATTTCATATCCTTCCTCTTGTTTCTATCAAGTATTGTCTGGTCTTGCTACTTCCTAAATTAATCACCAAAATCCACCACTTCTGCATCATTTTCCATCAGAGTATCAGCAAAAACTGTCCGAACAACCAGAACAAATACACAGTAAAAGCTACTGAAAACTAGGACAGGAATCATCTGAATCAGGCCAAGTAAATCATCCAGTTCCCCCAGCAAGGGACCAATATACTGCCTTATCAGATCCATCAGGAGATGAGTGCCCAGCCCAATCAGCCCACCAAAAGAAGCTAGAAAAAAGCTGAGCAGAACATAACGACCCCTGCGCTCCTTCATCAACAGGACTGACTTTCTCAAACAGCCATAAAAAGAAAGCGGCTTGGCCAGATTGTCCCTGGAGCTAGTATCCTGAATGATATAAGACAGCAAAAAGAAGTGCGAATCAACCAGATAAGTGAAGAGCAGGTAAAAAACCATGAACAAGAAAGGAAAAAGAAACTGGAAAATTACAATGGCCTCTGGACTTACTGCTCTCCGATAAAAGGCAAAGAGACTAGCCACCCCAAGATTGATGCCGATTGCCGACCAACCCATGTACAAAATCAGAACCTGGACTGCACTGACAATGAAGGAATAAAAGAGGCGAGTAAGCAAGCCATCTGAGATACTGTACCAAACCGCATAGCCAAAATAGAGCTTAACCATCTGCGGATTTCGTATCACTGTCAAGGCAAATTTATTGACGTAAGCAAAACCGAAGGCAATTATAAATGCCAAACAAGTCAAGACTAAAATGGACCGGTAAGACCAACTCGAAACCAGCGGAAAAAGAAACCAGCCCAGCACTGCAAGCGGGATTCCGACCAGCAAAAGGCCTTTCAGCCAGACAAAATAATATTCTGTAACAAAAATCCAAGCTTCTCTGAAAACCCTTGTTACTTTTACATCATTCATCGTTCATTATCCTAAATCCTAAAACCCTTTCTAATTTTTTCATAAATATTAATCTCCAAAATTAACTATTTCCCGATCATAAGACATCAGGATGTCAGCCATAACCGAACGGGCTGCCAAGGCATAAATCAGCAAAAAGCCATTTATCATACTAACAATCATTCCCACAATATTAGACACACCAGCACTAAAAAGTAAACTCAAAATTTCTATCAGACCCAATACTACAGGAATAAGCTTTAAGACAAGCTCTACCAGTAAGTAACGCCCCCTCTGACCATTCATACAAGAAAAGGACTTGCCCAAGCTGCCAAAGGCTGACAGAGGACGCAAGAGATTATCAGAGGAGTTGGTATCCTGAATAATATAGGGCAATAAGAAGAAGTGAGAGACTATAAAATAGCTGTAAAACAAATGGAATACCAAGTTAAACATTGGTGCTATCAAAAAAAGCAGGAAGAGCATACTAGCTATCTTCTCTTGATTTTTTGCAACCCAAATAAGCCCGGTTCTCATAATCTCTTGAAAATTTGCATCTGTCATCAAGAGATTATAGAAGTATACAATAAGAAGTAATATAGCCAAGAAAGATATAAAGACGTAAATAGACATAGAAAGCAAACGCCCAAAAAAGCCATCAGAAATACTGTAGCCAACAGCCCTCCAGAAGTTTCTTCGCACCATCTGCGGATTACGAACCATGGTCAAGGAAAACTTATGGATATAAGCAATCACAAAAGAACATAGAAATCCCAACAGAATTATACTTGGAAGAAATGTAGAAGTCAATGGAGAAAAAAATAGAATTAACAGCCCCAGAATAAAAAATGGCAGTTGAATGATAGCAAGCCCTGCTGTCCATACAAAAAAGTAATCAACAGTCAGTCCCCAGGCTTCCTTTAACACATCGCTTACGTCAAACTTTCTCTTCATAAATCCCCTAATTAAGTCATTTTTCGCCATAAAAGACGATGTCGCAGAAGCAATTTTTTTATTTTCTAGTCCTGAGAGGATGATTAGGAATTTTTAGAGCCCCATAGAACAAGAAAAACCCCGTCAATCGCCTCACCAAAAGAAATTCTTTCTATAATAAAGCAAGCTGAGACACGATTGTCCCAGCCTCCTTAACCTTTTTTCAAAAAATTTCGAATACGAATCATAATCTTGCTTGACCAAGTTTTGTCAGATGCGTATCTTACATTGATAGCAGCCATGCTCTTACCATTATAGAACTGACCGCCAGGCTTGAGATAGTGCTCGCTGAGATAGCGGGCAACGGTATCTATACCATCGTCAAATGTTGCGAAATTTCCTGCACTGGAAAAAGGACTGGAGTCATAAGCCATGAAACCAAACAGGTTGTGCTTGGCCTGAGCAATCTGACTGCGGCCGTAATCCGATTCGTGAATAGCCAGCCCTACGAGAAAAATTGCATTAACTCCATGATCTTTCTCTGCTTTTTTGAAAGCTTTTCCCAATCCAGCCATCGGTGTGCCAGCCAGACGACTATCAATGAAATCGGCTGACACTGTGCTTGGCACTGTTACATCTTCTGAAAAGACGACTGCTCCTGTTTTCTTGGCCTGAAACTGATCTGACACCTGCACTAAAGACGGATCCAGACTGGCCTTTTCATTTGCCGCTGGGCGGCTGACAGGCAACACACTGCCTGAAAGGACAGTAGCTGTCGCTAATGCTATGATAACTTTTTTCTTCCTAAACATTTTTTCTATCCATTTCTATTGTCGCTTTTGGTTTCCTAAATTCCTCCCCAGAAATATAGGATGACCGCCATGATACTCATAGCAGGACCAAAAGGGACTTCTTCTTTCAACTTAAATTTGAATTTCTTAAAGATGGTTGCGATTAAGAGAATAGCTCCAGCCACAAAGAAAGAACCATATCCCAAAATCAGCGTATTCAAGGGGCTAAACCAACTGCTCAGGGCAGCTAAGTAGAGAATGTCTCCCATCCCGAAAGCCTCTTTCTTGTAATAAGCCTTGGCCCCAAAATAAATGAGAGAGTAGAGACCAGCGCCGACTAGCAGCGAAAGGAGCAGGTCCCAATTGAACTCATTGGTAAAAAACGTAACAGCCATGCGGCCCAGCCAGAAAACCAGCAGAACCGAGTCCGAGATGTACTGAGTATCAAAATCAATATAACCGATAATGAGACAAAGCGACACCAAAAGACAGGCTGAAACAACCATCCATGGCCCCTGATCTTGAAAGATCAGATAAGAGGCCAACCAGAGCAGACCCGTCAGGAGCTCCACAATGAGATAGCGCGGTGAAATCGGCTCCTTGCAGTGCTTACATTTAAAGCCCTGCATGATAATCGACACAACCGGAATCAGCTCCACCGAAGTCAAGACATGACCGCAGGACGGGCACATGGACCGACCTTTGGCAATGCTCTTTTCCAGTGGTACACGGTAGATGACGACATTGAAAAAGCTCCCAAATACGACACCTAATATAAATACTAAACTTGCAATCATAATTTTTCCCTTTTTATACTCTTTGAAAGTCTCAGGTGACGATGTCAAATTTCGACTTCCCTTGAGTATCACTTAGATGCCAGAATGATGGATACTTGCCCCTCCTCCAAACTTAATGAAAACACCATATCTGTTTCTGTATTGTTTTGAATGGTCAATTCGGTCAAACCTTCAGCAGGCGTTCCGATGTTGAAATACTGTCCTCGATAGGAAATAACATTGGTCCGTGAAAAGGCGAGCTGCTGAATGGCATCTATAATCTGCTCAGCACCCTGACCGTAAACTTCTTTATTATCCTTGCCCTTGACTGGCAGATAGCCAGACTCCGCATTCAAAGCTCCCAGCAACTCTGAGATAGACTTGGTCTCCCCAGGAGCCAAGTAAACATTCTGCAGCTTGTAAAAGGCTGTCTTCATGTTTTGAGCTTGGGCAGCGTTAGTCGGCAGCGGTACTTCCTTACGCTCTATAAAGTGCGTATATTGACTTAGAAGCTCACTCTGATCTTCTGCTTCAACAGGTGTACTCTCAACCTTGACATCATCAAATTTACCAGTCTTGGCAATCTCCTCAGATGCTTGGATAAAAGCAGCAGGGTCAATCTTATAGCCATTAGACTTGTCTCCCACCTTTACGTTAGACTCGCCGTCCATGACCAGATGATTGGTCGTTGGAAGCTGACTGAGAACATCAGGATGGGCAGCTAAGACATCGTTTAAAGGTCTAAGCCAAAAAAGACGGTTAGGATAGATGGAAATCTGTAGATTTTCCTTGGTATCAAAAAACGGTGTAAACTTATCCCAGACTGTCTTGGCTGAAATATTATCCAGCCGCTTGAGCTCTTCTTCTGTGAAATAGCTCAGTCCTAAAAAGCGCATATCTACAGAGAAGTGTTGCCCCGTAGACAGCTGAAATGTAGCCTTATAGGGCAGCTCCCTGTAAACTTCAATCTCAGCTTCGCTCCGAGAGCGTACCTTCATAGAGGGACGGCCGTTGATACTCAGGTCAATCGTTGGATTAAAGACAAAAATGACATAAAATAAACTACCCAGCAGAAAGGCAGCAAGTGTCGCTGCTGGAAGTAGTTTTTGATATTTTGATGAAACCTTTCTTTTTCTTCTTGACATGAATCTCATCCCAACCTTATACTACGCATTCAGCTAAGCGGATAAGGAATTTACGGTCGATACGGCGAAGAAAATCAATGATGTCATCTGAAACAGTATCTCCGGCATTCAGGATAACTCCTCCATCTGCATTAACAAGATCTTTTTGCAGTGTTTTGCCTACCAGAAGACGTTTTTGCCGATCGATAAAGTCGTTGACAGCTTTCTTTGCTGCTGACTCTTCTTCAGCAACTGGAGCTGTGCTGATAGTTGTTTCTACTTCCTCAGCAGGAGCTGCCAATACTTCTTCCAAAGCAGCATCTAAGCTCAGCGCTGCATCTGTTTCTTCAACTTCTTCTTCAGCTGGAGCTGTTGTTTCTTGTACCAAGTCTTGAACTTCTGGCTCTTCTGCTGTCTCTACGACAGCTTCAGAAAACTCCAACTCAGAAGCAGCAGCTCCCAGACCTACAGCAGCCAAGGCCTCTGTCAAATCTGTCGCAGCTTCTTCTTTTACATCTACTTTTTCATCTACAACTGGCTCGAATACAGATTCTTCAGCAACTACTTCCTCAATTTTTTCGGCAGGTCTTGCAGCTTCAGTCTCATGGAGCAAATCTGCTGCAGCCAGACGGCCCATCTCTACATCTGCTTCAAGATGAGGAGCTGTCTTTTTTTCATCATTGAGGATGATGTACTCTTTGCCAATCATCAAGATGCGTGATTTAGGAATCTGAATTTCCTCGCTGGCATCTTCAGAATTAACCACCAAGTAACCAATTTCATTCTTTTCATCAATATGATAGTCAACAACAGTTCCCACCTTGTTTCCATCAATTGTGATGACAATTTCGTCAAAGACGCTACCCTGCTTGTCGTTCAAGACCTTCAGATCAGCCTCTTCCAGCTCTTGAAAGACTGAGCTGTTTTCTACCATGACCGCAAAGTCACCGATGCCTTGGATGTTCTTGCTAGACAGCAAGGCAAAAGGCTGTTCAGACTGCTTTGACTTAATAACAAAAGTCAGATTGACCCCCTCGTCAACAAAGACTTCATGGACTTCACCCAGTCCCATCCCTTTTTCAATCTCAATGACAACGGTCCCTGTGATTGTTTTACAACTTTTCATAATTTCCCCTAAAACCCTTCTAATTGATTACAATCAATTGTATGTTTATATAGTATTAATTTTTCACGATTTTGTCCAGCATGTTGAACGCTTCTTGACGAAGATTTTGATCTGAGCTGCCTTGGACAATTTCTTTCAGATAGCTCTCAGCTTCTTGAACTACATTAGAAGCCAATAATTCCTGACTTTCCAGTAGGAGGAATTGGAAATAGACTTCTTTATCTCCCGCAGTTGCTGCAGCTGGTCTTGCTTCTGCTGCTTCCTCAGCCTTGAGGATATCAGTAATTTTCTGAAGTAAATCTTCTTCTGTTTCATCTGCAGCCGGAACGACTGGAGCTGCTTTGACTTGTGCTTCCTCAGCTTTGAGGATGTCAGCAATTCCCTTGAGCAAGTCTTCTTCTGTCTCATCTGCAACTGCTTCTTGAATAGGCTCAGCCTGTGTCCAAAGAGCGTTTTCAGAAACTGATTGAACAACTGCTGGTTCAGCAGCTGCTTCAAACTCAAACGTTTCTGCAGCAGGTGAGAAGCTGCTTTCTTCTTCCCAAGTCTCTGCCACTTCAGCAGTTAAATCTTCCTCTTCAGATCCCAGAAAATCATGCTGAATCTGGCTGAGAATATCTTGATAACCCTGAATATCAGCGCGATCACGGCTAACCATAGACTCTTCAGAAGCAGAAAATTCTGGCTCTGCAGCAGCTTGGCTGAAGGCTGAATCCATCTTAGCTTGTGGCTCAGTGTCTGAATCAGCAAAGAAGAGAGATTCTAAGCTGTTTGTTGCTCTTGACTCTTCCGCTCTAACTGGCTTGATATCTCCCGTAGCAGCAAAAACATCTTCCAGGCTGTTGCCTACTTCTTCTGCCACTGGCTGCTGAGCTTGTTCTTGCTCAGTGAAGAATTCTTCCTCATCTTGAGAAACAACACCTGTCACCTCAACCGCCTGCGGTCTGAAGTTGCCATAGCTAGACTCCGTATAGGACATCGGTCTAATCTTAGACAGAACAGCAGTCTCAAAGGCTGGATCATCTATATCTGTATAGCCTTGATTGCCGGCTGCATTTGCTTCCGTAGGCTGAATCAGAGAGTTGGCCACCTTAATCTTAGTAGAACCCTTTCGGTGATGAAGCAGGGACTGCAAAAATTCATCATTGGCCTTTTGTGCGCTGTGGTCCATACCCACCATACCGACCTCAGCTGCCGCTAGCTGACTTTTTGGCTCGTATTCTCCAAAGGCAGGAGCTGTAGCCAGATTATCAACAGGGTAGAGAGGTTTTACTTTCTCAAATCTTGTCATATCCTTTTTGATAGAACGGTCTGCCAGGGTGCGACCAGAAGCAGATACTCTCTGCCTTGCCGGACTTTCCTCAGCCTGAACCCTTTCTTTACTTTCCTTTCTCATCCTACCGGCTGAAGCATTGGAAAAGTTCAAATCTCTAGCAGATGACAAGCCTGCGCTCGTCGCTTCCACTTTCTTGCGTGTGCTCTTGGCGTGCTTCTGGCTTCTGCTTCGCGCAGAAGCAGTTGCTCTCTTCTTGACTGGAGCTAGCTCCTGTGAAAAGAGCAGCACCATATAGACAGCCAAGGCCAAGGCACAGAGCCCAACAAAGGCTATGCCGGGAACTTGTTGAAAGAGGAATGGAGCACCAATCGCAAATAGCATGACCCATACTACGAGAAAAAGGCGCTTTATTAATGAAATCCTAGAAACAAATAAAATGCTAATCGTATGCAGTGCTATAAGCCCTGCTCCAAAAGGTAAAAAATATGCCATTTGAATATTTTCGACACCCCCCACTTTCTAAATGATATTAAACTTTTTCAATGCAAAACCAGACTTGATTTTGTTTTTCCATAAACTCCATTAAAACCCAAAATAGACTCGGGCGTCTATTCTGAGTTTGCTTGTATTATACTTCAAATATCTCTATGTTTTAGTTTACTATAAATGCACCGTGAATACTAGTCTAATAACTTGGTTTTTAGCATTTTTTTAAGAAAAATTTACTCATGCTCTTGAAATTTTAAACCATAGACTTATTTGGTATTTTTTCAAAGTATTTTAGCTGACTACCAAGTTGTTCACAGATAGGTTATCCAGCTTCATAGTCGTTTCAGGGCTTTCTCCGCTTGGAGTTTCAAAGTAGTAACCCACAATAGTCATTGGATAGCTGAATCCTGGAATGTTTTCAGGATCGAAGCTAACTTCGCGCCAGCCAGTCCAGCTGTTTGGACGAATTACATGAAGGTAAATTTTCTGCCCACTGGCATTCTTGACAATCAAGCCAATCTTGCCCTGCCATTGATTAGACATAGATAGAGAGAAGCTGATAGCATCCGGCTTATTGTTCAAGGATACATACGGTGCTGCAAATTCCATTTCATACATAGTAGAAGACTTGGTTGCTGGAATCTTAACCACATTGGAACCTGAACCCTCAAGGAAGTCCGTATTGTCAACCGTCACATCATACTGATTGCTACCGCCTGACTGAATCAGCTTCAGTGGTGATTCGAAGCGGTAGATAGTTGATGAATTGTAATAAGCTGACAGACCATCGTTCCGACTAGACTGAGTGCTAAGCTGCTCCAGATAAGACGGAGCCAGATTGGTACTGCTGTTAGCATTCGCGCTGCTAGTTGTATTGGTTGTTGCGGCCCCCAAACTGCCCTTATTGCCAGTTGCATCTGTGCCACCACCAGCTGTTGTTACAGAGATAGAGCCTGCCTGCCAAGTCGGAATCGCAAATGGAGACTCCCAATTGGCAAATTGAATAGGCGTCTTATCGACATTACTCTCCAGAGTCACATAGCGCTCAACGTCTTTAACCTGATAGAAACGCAGCTTGATTTTACCGCTGGTTAGATCAGGGTTTTTATTTTCCTCCGTGCTAGACAGGCTTTTCTTTCCACCCAATTCCAGCTCGCTGGAAACGATTTTTTGTTGATTGCCATCAATCAATTCCAACAATTTCAGAACCTGTGTATAAGTTCCTTCGAACTCAATGTCCGCTGTCATCTGCGTGATGTTGGTATTATTGGTCGTTCCGTTCCCTGGTGTCGCTGTATTAGCTGCAGTTGTTGTTGCAGTATTCGCATCAGATGAAGAACTGCTGCTAGATGAAGATGAAGACGATGTACCAGACGAGCTAGAGGTCGTACTGGATGAAGAAGACGTCTCACTCGAGCTTGAACTGCTAGTCGTACCAGAAGAGTTGGAGTTTTNCCCCTTGGACGAAGTCGCAGCCAATCCCTCCTGCTGGAGTTCCAACTCTGTGCTCTCAGTGTAGTTGACAGACTTGAATTTAATACCGCTTTCGTTGACCAACTTATCAATCAAGAAAATGAACTCCCCTTGATTGGTCGTACCATAGTATTTCTTAGCCTGATCCAGAGTCTTAGCATTCAAAGTTTGAAGCTGTTTGGTAAGAGACTTCCTCTGACTAATCTTGGCATTCTTACCTTCCAACTCTGTCGAGATAGTTGCATGCTCTTCAGCTAACTGCGCCATCCGTGTATAAGAATTTGTTACCAGATACCCACCACCAGCAAGTACCGCTACTCCTCCAACACAGGCCAACAATTTCTTATCACGCTCATTTAAATTACTCAGGATTTTTTTCTTTTCTTTCTCATTTTTGCTCTTCATTGAAATCTACATCCTTCGTCAAAATTTTAATGTTAAACTTGTACACTGTATTGTTATCCTTTTCCTCGCGAGTAATGTTATCCACAAAAATATGGTTAAACTTCTCAGACTTACGAAGCTCTTCCTCAAACTTAGCGATAGAAAGATGCTCTTGAGACGAACCATTGATTTCTACATTGTCGTTATTAATCTTGATATCGTCAAAGACCAGGTTCCGTGTCACGTTTTTATTAAGGAAGTCCATAAAAGCTTTGTTTACTCGATGCAGGCGGCGGAAGTCGCCTTCTAGGCTGGTAAAGAGAAGTTCGTCATTCTTGACCGTAACAATCTTATCTTCAGTCTCAGAGACTGCCTTCAGCTCTTGAGCCATCTCTGGACTCTTGAGTGTCTGCTCCGCTCGGTCAATCTCGCCTTGGAGGTGCATAGCGCTAAACTGGAAGAAGCCAATCAGCACAATCATAATCGCTACAATCCCAGTAAAAGCGGAAATAGCAGCAAGTTTTAGTGGACTGGCTTTAGCCGGTGCCACATGATATTTTGAAAAGTAGTTTAAATCTCTCCGCATTAGTTCGCTCTCCTAATCAACATGGCTGTGGCCGGAATGAACTCCGCATTAAACTCGGCAGAACCTTCCCACAGTACATTCTCATAATCTACATTATCAATTGAGATGAATTCCCGATTCATGCTCTGCTTCAGAATAGCTGCCAACTGCCAGCAAATGTCCTGATCACCAAAGACGTAGAAACTGTCAATGTTGAGACCGGTTGATCCGCTAAAGAAGTTTTCAGTATTGAGAATGTGGTTCTTAGCATCAGCCACCCACTCATCCAAGGCCCTCTTCAAGAGACCTGTATCCAGATCATCTGAAGCCACTGCTGGAAGCTTCTGCAATAGACTAGCGTCGTCTGCATAGCTCAGGATGTCCTTGTAGCCACGGTTGAGATAGTTGCTGGTCACAAACTTGCCTTCTGAGTAGAGATAAACACCAATGAAGCTCTTGCTCAGATGTACCATGCCGACATTTTCCTTGGTCAGCTTCTTGGCACGATTGTTAACCGCCTGAACGCGTTCCAGCCATTTTTCAAAGGTATTAGACTGAAGGTCAAAGACATAAGGTGTCAACTTCAAATTCTCAGCCAAGCCCAGATATTGCTCTACCACGCCTTTTGGCACAGCATAGACCATGAGTGAGCGAGTATCTTCATCAAGCGGAAAAGCTGAATTAGACTCTTGCTCTTGGAACTGGATGACATAAGAAGTCGGATCAATATCCAGATATTGCTGGAGCTCGTAAGATACCAAGCCCTCAATATCCTCATCATTCTGCACACTAGCTGCTACATCAACCGAACGGGCGATGATATTGGTATTGCCAAGTGCAAAGAAAGCGTACTTAGCAGTGATAGCATGCTGCTCCATCAGGTCACTGATAATATTTTTGAGAGTAATCGGGTCGATAATCTCACTATTCAGTACAACACCTTCTGGCAGATTAGCAGATGCCATCTTGATAATCTCCAGCTCATTGCGCTTCTGTCTAGCAACAACCAGATAGACTGATTCGTCAGTGAAGTCAATGGCCATCAGATTACCCTTAATTGGCTTGCCAAACATAGTGTAAGGTGCATGCATTCTAGTAACCGGTTGGCTCGCTGCACCACTGCCTTTCTTAGCAAAGAGCGAACGATTTCCAGACTTAGCAGGCATATCATCACTGCCACTATTCTTAGAAAAAAGCGGCTTGTTGAGCTTGGTTAAGAAGCTCCCTTTTGCCGTTGACTTTTCCTCATCGTCAAAGTCTTCTTGACGATCTGACTTGATCTGAACTCCTTGAATAGATAAGTGTTCTTTATGTTTCCCTTTTGATGAGAAGAGCGGTTTATTTAATTTTCCTAAAAATGAACCTTTTTTCTCATTATCTTCTTCGTCCAGAGCTCTTCTGCGCCCCTTGGACGAAAACATATTTTTTGCCATAATCTCCTAATCTCCCTTATTTTTCCTAAAAACTATTTCACTATTAGCTTGCCTTATACTTATCGCGGAAGTATTCAGCAAGTTTTTGTATATTGCTGTTATTCAGACTTTCAGTATAAACTGCAAACTCATTAATATAAGTATTGCCACCAAAGATAATCTGACCACTACTAATATTATGCGTCGTTCTGTTTCTGGTCAGCGAAACTGTTTTATTATAGACTGATTGTCCATTGATAAAAATTTCAATCCCTAAAGAGCCATTCTTCGCAGCACTACGCACTTGTATAGAATTATCATTACTATAGTCTAACTTAACATTTTGTATATATTCCTGACCACCGTTATTAGCTGTAGTTGTATCTACTGTTTTAATAGCAATTCTACCATCGTTTTCCAGATTGATCCCCCAAGTTAGTGTATCATCTAGTTTATAGGTTAGAAGCGGTCCGGTCTGCTGACGATTCCCAATCAATACAGAAGTCGTATAGCCATTATTAAAATTATGATTACTAAACTGCATCGTACGGCCATCAAGTGCTATTAACTGGCGGGTCTGGTTAATTGCAGGCTCTTTATAATTCAGAACAGGGATAGTAGCGCCATAAACAACATCATTAAAATAATCTCTTACCTCTGTGTTGGTGTGTGACCGGTTATCAGTTGGTATAATCGAGGTAGTATTCCCATTCTTTAACAGTGCCAAGTCTGCATCTGTATGAATCCGAAGGTTCTGAGTTAGCGGCAGTCCCATGACCCAAATACGATCTGCTTCCTGATAATTTCCTACCCGTCCATAAGAGTTAATGGCTCGAGCAGCAAAAGTCAGGTACTTCCCTCTCATATCATCTGTAATCTGTATCCCGGTTTCTAACTTTGATAATTGTTTAAAATCTGTAGATATTTCTGGATAGACAGTCTGCGATACAGTACCATCACCACTTTTACCTATCGTTCCTACTGGGACAATTCCAGACACCCCTTGTCCTATAGCACGATCGCTTAGAAACCATCCAGATTCTGTGTAAATCCGAGCCTTACTCTTTTTCTGAATATCAGCCGTATCTACCTTACCACCAGGAGTCGTTATCCCCATACCAGCATAATAATACCTTTTCCCACCAGGGATAGTAACCTTCATATCAGGAAGTCCCAGTGGAGTTTCAATTGCATTAGCAGCAAAAAGATGTATCTTTTTGATTCTATCATTATAAGATAGATTTGTTCCTTTTACATCGATACTCTGCTTGCCCCCATTACCGATTTGGTAGGTAAAGGTTTCAATATCCGTTCCTGTACCTTCACGTTTCTTGCTTTCAGCCAGTTGTTTCTCGAAAGACTCCTGAATATCAAAGTTGATAGCATTCTGACTTCGCTGACGGAGAATATTATTAAAACTCCCAGAAAAGAAAGTCAAGAACCCTGCCGCAATAACACCAATCAGAATCAGAGAAACCAAGACTTCGACCAGTGTAATCCCTCTGTGTCTCTTTAATCTTTTCATCTCTGCTCCTTTCTATGGCCCTGATACAAACCACAAATCCTGCTGAATCTGCTTTTTAATGTCAGAGAAGGTCTTTTGCAACTCTTCTTCTTTCGTGGCTGATACATATTTAGCCTCCACACCACCTTCGCGGATTTTATCTGTCAAATTTTGGCCATAAGCGATCTCATGATTCAAACCTGAAAAACCAATCACATTGACCCGCTTAACACCAAGGCCAAATTTTTTAGATACTTCTCCAGCATAGTTTATCGATGCATCTCGAACCTCAGAAACATTCGAATTAAGATCATATCCAATACGGCTAAAATTATAATTTGTTGGAACATTTGGCGAAAGTTCAAAAATAAGCTTATTAAAATGTTGTGCCCTCGGTCCCTGAAACTGATAACCTCCAGCCTGTCCTTGTTCGTTGACCAAATAAGTATTGGGAACACCATCTGTTAATAGTACCACATACTTAAGCTGAGCATGTTGTTGCTGGAGGCTGACCATCCCGTAGCGAAGGCCATCACCAGGATTAGTTGCGCCTCTATCTGATTGCAAGGAATCGATGTTGTCTTTTATGGTTTTAGACTCCTTGTCTAGCTGAGAAAAATTTTTTTGTTTATAACTTCCCGTGGTCGAAAAAGTTGTTAAATTAACACTTACATTCCCAACACTTTGAAGTTCATCTATCATTATGGCAGCTTTCTCACGTAAAATCTGCATTCTACTAGGATTTTTTGCTGTTGGATTAGCTCCGTTTAATGCTCCTAGCATAGAACCAGAAATATCAAAAACAAAAGAAACGGCAATATTCATCTGCCCTTGAATAGGGTCAGTTCGATAAGCAATAGCAATCCCTTTCTTGCCTTTAGCAACCTTGGAAAAGACCTGCTTAGTATTGAGTGCTGATATAGCTGTATCAATGCCTAACTTGTTATTGGTATCTGGATATTTCCCTGTCAGATTATAGCTAATCAAGCGGTTGTCCTGATAGGCGCCCTCTGTCTTAAACTCCAAGTCCAACTTCATATTGTAGAGAGATTTGGTTCCCAGCTCGCTGACATCCCAGTCCTGTTTTTTCTTATTCCATACATAGTTCATGACCTTCTTGCCATCCGCAGATAGGCCGATATAGCTCCATTCTCTGGTTAGTCCTTGCTTGGAACCTTTGAACTTGGAATCATCCAAGATAAAGATTGAGGTTGCCTTACCAACAGTTCGGTCCACGTACTGCATGGAGGTTCGCATTTCCGCCTGGATACTGGCTTCACGCTCGATCAATTCTCGGCTGGAAAACATGGTGTTAAATATAACGCCGATAATGAGTGCTATCATGCTCATCAACATGATAGCCATAATCATCTCGACCAGGGTAAAACCTTTTTGTATTTGTTTCATCATTCCTACCTATTTTTTTACTTTTGTGCCGATCTTACATGGCCTTCTTCTGAGCGAATTCCTTTTGTGTCAAAGTTGAATGTTACAATATGCTCATAATAGTCATTGGACCCAGCTAATTTTGACTTCGATTTAATCGTGATATTATAATTTTCCGGACCTGTCAGACCATCTACAAGCTGACCATTCATCTCGATCTCTGCTACACCGCCATCCTTAAAAGTATGGGTTGACTTAATCGGCACGCTTGAAGGATCCGTGCTATGAGCCCGCTCGTAAAACTCTTCATAAACCGATGACGGATTGCCGTCAACAGGATCCAAATAGGCACCCCAAGCCAACTGCGTGCCAGAAGTCGCTGTGTACTTAGCTTTTAGGTAGCTAAACATGCGCTGAGTTTGGGTTTGCCCAGTATCTACGATAGATGCTAAAATACCAATCATAGCGACCAGAATCACAATGGTCACAATAACCATGGGCAACGTAGACCCCTGTCTTTTTTTTCCTTTCATTTTAGTCTTCTCCTAATATTTCTACTTTTGATATTGCCAAAATAGTTGTCACAGTCTGACAACTACTTTGGTAATATCCGACTGCTAAAGCAGTCGGAGTAGAGAAATCTCTATGTTTAGATGATTTGATGATTATGGAGTAGCGCCACCAGCATTGTTGTTTGCTGTCGCTGAAGTGTTAACACCGTTAGCTGACCAGTCATACTTCCATTGTTTTTGATTTTTATCACCTGCTTGTTTGCCAGATGGGATAAAAGTAGATGTCAAAACATGGTTTGTTGAGTCAATTGTATGAGCTGTGTTTTTGTCATTCTTAGCCAGAGCATCTACAATCTTAGTTGAGTCGCCTTTAGCATTTTTAGAAATGTATGGTGCTAGTTTTTCAAGAGTGATTTCACCTGGATTAGTTGGATCATCTTGCGCGCCGATATAAGATTGGATAGCTGATACCAGCTCACGGTGTTCTGATTGAATACGCGAACGACGTGCATTGTCTTGGAAGGAAGTAATAGCTGGAATCGCTACAGCTGCGATGATAGCGATAATGATGATTACCACGATCAACTCAACCAAGGTGAAACCTTTACCTTTTTTCTTCAAATCCTGACGGAATTTTTGCAATTTGTTTAACATTTAAATATTCTCCTATTTTCTTTTTATCTTTATTTTTCGCTGAATATCAGCTTAGTTTTAAATTTAATTGGGCTAGTTTGTATTTGAACCACTATATCTCCAATCGTAAAGCCAAGTTTTGTCCTTGGTTTTATCAGTTCCCACTCCTGAGGGATGGAAGGTCGAAACCAAAGTTGTTCCATCAATTTTATGAGCTGGCTCCGTATCATTCTTAGCAAGGGCATCCATAATCTTAGCCGAATCTCCCTTGGAATTTTTAGAAATGTATGGTGCCAATTGCTCCATTGTAATTGACTTTACAGTTTCCGGGTCATCCTGTGATCCGATATAAGACTGAATAGCAGTTGCCAACTCACGGTGTTCCGATTGAATACGTGAACGACGCGCGTTATCTTGGAAAGAAGTAAGGGCAGGAACCGCTACAGCTGTGATAATCGCGATAATGATGATAACCACAATCAACTCAACCAAGGTAAAACCTTTGCTTTTTTTCTTCAAATTACGACGAAATTCTTGCAATTTGTTGAGCACTAACTTCTCCTAATTCTTTTTCACAAGGGCTGCTGAGCAGCCTTTTTAATATCTCTCAAATGTAGGGTTTTAATTCATCTTTTCTTAGATGATTTGATAAGTATTACCACTTTTTGAAACAGCTTAACTAGAGATTACTTCTTTAGTTGGCATTTACACCATTAGCTGACCAGTCATACTTCCATACTTTATCTTTTGAAGCATCTTTAGCGCCTGATGGCTTAAAGGTAGAAGTCAAAATATGGTTTGTTGAGTCAATTGTATGAGCAGTTGCAGTACCATTCTTAGCTAGAGCATCTACGATTTTAGTTGAATCGCCTTTAGCATTTTTAGAAATGTATGGTGCTAGTTTTTCAAGTGTAATCTCACCTGGATTAGATGGATCATCTTGCGCTCCGATATAAGACTGGATAGCTGATACCAGCTCACGGTGTTCTGATTGGATACGTGAACGGCGTGCGTTATCTTGGAAGGAAGTGATAGCTGGGATAGCTACAGCTGCAATGATAGCGATAATGATAATTACCACGATTAACTCAACCAAGGTAAAACCTTTACCTTTTTTCTTCAAGTCCTGACGGAACTTTTGCAATTTGTTTAACATTTTGAATAGATCTCCTATTTTTTCACAATTTTTACTATTTTTGCCCACAGGGGCATTTGTTTTGTTCCTAGCTGGGAGACCCTACAAACTCCCAGCAGCAGAACGATTTCCTAACTTTTTGTGCAGAGCAGTTGCCCTGCTACCTCCTAAACTTTTCTGAAACACCTTCCTACTGGTCGGCTCCAGATCCTGCATCCACAGCGTGAGCAAGCTCAAACATTGGCAGCATGACAGAGGCAACGATACCTCCGATGATAACCCCCATGACGATGATCATGGCTGGCTCCAAGAGTGAGAGCAACTGCTTGATAGCTGTTTCAAGCTCTTCTTCATAATAATCTGATGTCTTGACCAGCATGGACTCCAGAGACCCAGACTCCTCACCGATTTTGACCATGGAGAGCATCATAGGCGGGAAGAGACCGGTTGAGGTAATCATCCCTGTCAGACGTTCCCCTTTTTGCAGACCTTCATTAGCGATCTTCATCTTTTCAATGACGACAGCGTTGTTGGTCGTTGCAGCAGCAGACTCAATAGCCTCGACCAAAGGGATACCTGCACTGGTCAAGATAGCCAAGGTGCTGGCAAAGCGAGCAGTGACAATCTTCTGCATTGGCCCCTTGATGACCGGCAGATTAAGCTTGAGCCGATCCAGTTGGTAGCGGCCTGCCTCTGTACTGCGATAGCGTAAGAAGAGGAAGACCAGAATCCCTATCACACCGAAGAGGATGTACCATGAAGAGCGGACAAAGTTACTAGCTGCTAGTACGATACGCGTTGGTAGCGGCATGGCCATCCCACTCTGCTCAAAGATTCCTGAGAAGCTTGGGATAACGACATAGAGCAAGGCCAGGACTGCCGCCACAGCCAGAAAGGCCAGGACTGCAGGATAGATCATAGCTCCACGAATCTGGCGGCTGGTCTTGAGCTCTTTGTTATAGTGCTCAGACATCTTTTCCAGCACCTCGTCCAGCTTACCAGTCTTTTCACCAGCCTGCACCATACGGATCAGGAGATCGGGAAACATCCCTTCCTGATCCAGCATAGCCTTGGACAGCTGACTACCTTCTTTTAGGCTCTTGCTGACGATTTTAAGGCTAGATTTGAGGTTCTTTGAAGTAGCCTGTTGTTCTAGGATATCCACTGCATTATTGAGGGGAATCCCTGACTCCAGCATAACTGACATCTGCTTACAGAAGAGCGATATGTCCTTGAGCTTGATCTTCTTGCTTTGGAAAAGGACAATCTCCTTAGAACCCATGACCTTTTCTTCGACACTGATTGGCTTCCCTTTGAGACGGATCCGATTGACGGCGTCTGTCCGGTTAGGAGCGTCCACCTCTAGTGTGACGACCCCTTGGCGAGTGTCTAAGTATTTACAAACATATACTGTCATGCTCTAGTACCCCACTATTCCTAGGGATTTTTCAACTTGAGCGCGATCCACTGAGTAGGACAGCAGCGTTCTTTGGTCGATGACATTGCGACGGTAGAGTCCCATGAGCGAAGTATCCATGGTAATCATGCCTAGCTGAGCCCCTGTTTGGATTGGCGTCAGCAGCTGGTGGGTCTTCCCTTCGCGAATGAGGTTGCGAATAGCGGGTGTCCCCAGCATGATTTCAAAGGCAGCTACACGCCCCTTGCCGGTCGCTGTACGCATAAGCTGCTGCGATACAACTCCTTCCATAACGGCGGAAAGCTGTACACGGATCTGCTCTTGCTGCTCGGCTGGAAATACGTCGATAATCCGGTCCATGGTGTTTACGGCACCGACCGTGTGGAGGGTTGACAGGACTAAGTGACCTGTTTCCGCCGCACGCAGGGCGATTTCAATCGTTTCCTTATCCCGCATCTCGCCGACTAGGATGACATCCGGGTCCTGACGGAGTGCACCGCGAAGAGCATTGCCGAAGCTCTGTGTATCCGCTCCCAGCTCACGCTGGTTGACCAAGCACTTATTATGCGTGTGCATGTACTCGATCGGATCTTCAATCGTGATGATGTGCTCGTCCCGCAAGCTGTTCATGTAGTTGATCATGGTTGCCAGGGTCGTTGACTTTCCGCTTCCTGTTGGTCCGGTAACCAATATCAGACCCCGACGTTTCTCAGCTAGCTTTTTGATAACTGGTGGCAATCCCAGAGATTCCATAGATGGAATATCCTTGGGAATGACCCGCAAGGCAATCCCGCAGTTGTTTTTCTGCTTAAAGATATTGACCCGCAAGCGATAGCCATTATCGACCTCGTAGGCACAGTCCACTTCACCGACTTCTAAAAGATGAGCAATCTGCTTCTCATTTAAAATATGCTTGGTGAAGCGAACCGTGTCTTCGTTGGTCAAAATTGTATTGTTGAGTTGTGTTAACCTCCCGTGCAGACGCATGGTTGGCTCAGCGCCAACCGTGAAGTGGATATCTGATGCACCCGCTTCAATCGCCTGCTTAATTAACTCATCCAAATTCATCCTAAACTTCCCCTTCTAGACTAAAGGCAATCTTCATTGCTTCTTCAATCGTTGTAGTCCCCTGTTTTGCGATATCAATGGCCTCCTCCGCCAAGTCTCGCATACCATTTTTCTTAGCTTCTGCTCGAAGCTGTGACGTTGTTCCACCATCATTAATTAGTGACTTAATCTCCCGTGTCACTGCCATGATTTCGTGGATAGCGATACGTCCATAGTATCCCGTACCGCTGCAGTAGTTGCAGCCGCGTCCGCGATACAAGGTGTCTCCCTTGTGAATACCGATACCTGCATGTTCATTTGTTTCTACAGTGTATTCAGTCTTACACTTAGGACAGATGCGCTTAATCAAGCGCTGTGCGATAATACCGACAGTCGCCGTTGAGACCAGATAAGGCTTGATGCCCATATCGACCAAACGGTTGACTGTACTAGCTGTGTCATTGGTGTGGATAGTCGAGAGAACGACGTGACCAGTGATAGCGGCCCGAACCGCGATACTAGCTGTCTCTTCGTCCCGAATTTCCCCCAAGAGAACGATGTCCGGGTCCTGACGCAGGATACTTCTCAAACCACTCGCGAAGGTCAGTCCAGCTTTATTATTTACCTGAACTTGGTTGACCCCTTCCAATCGGTACTCAACCGGATCTTCAACGGTGATGATATTTTTTCCTACATCATTGAGCTCACGGAGCGCTGTGTAAAGAGTGGTTGTCTTTCCGCTTCCCGTAGGACCAGTCAGCAAGATAATGCCTTCTGGCGCCTTAAGAATATCTTCAAAGAGCTTCTGATTGGTTGGTGAGAATCCCAGCTCCTCTTTACTGAGGAGGGTTGCATTCCGGCTCAAAATCCGAATAACGATTTTTTCACCGAATACAGTAGGCAAGACTGAAACCCGCATATCGACTTCTTTGCCGTCGATGGTTGTTTCAATCCGTCCATCCTGAGGAATCCGCCGCTCGGCAATGTCCAGACCACTCATGATCTTAATCCGTGTCGCAATGGCTGAGTGAGCATTGGCTTTCAACTGCATGTTTTCCACCAAGGTCCCGTCAACCCGGAAACGAACACGAACAACTTTTTCAAAGGGCTCAATATGGATATCGCTGGTCCGCGTCTTGATTGCCTGACTAATAATCGAGTCAATCAAACGTACAACCGGAGCGTTTTTGATTTCGAGATCTTCTTCGACAATCTCCTCGTCCACATTAAAACCTTCGATTTCGGTCGCTGCCTGTTGGGCTTCTTCTCCTTTAGAATAGTATTGATCAATATACTTCTCAATATCATCCCGAAAAGTTACATAAGGTTCTACCGCCATCTTAGAAACGATTTTAACGTCGTCTAGGGCGATATAGTTGCTTGGGTCTGCCATCGCAACTACTAACTTGGGTTCTTCTCCCTCTTCCCCATCTGTGAAAGAGATCGGAATCAATCCATGACGTTTAGCAACTTTCTCTGAAACCTTCTCGACAGCTTCCTTTTCTATCACAAACTGTGATAGATTGACATGAGGTACACGATAATAGTAACTCATGACTTTCAGCATATCTTCTTCTGTCACATAGCCCTTGCTGATTAGATATCTCTCTAACTGCATGTTTGATTGTGGCATATCTTGAAGAATTTCTTCTTTTTGAGCTGCCGTTATCAGATTGAATTGAACCAATATAGCGATTAGTGCCATTTGTTTCTCCTGTCTGTGATTTTTTTGTAAAAATCCTTCAATTCTTTCTATGCGTTATTAGATAACAGCTTTCTTAAAAAATCTCCCTCGCTTAAAGTTTCCTTTAAGGTTTCTTTAAGCTTTTTAAGTTAGGCTAGTACATGGAAAATTTACCAATAGAACCAAACTTAATGTTTTAAGTTAGATGCTTTGAGCAGTATCTCTATTTGATAAACCTAGTAAACAGTCCTTAAACCAATCCTAGGATTGACAAGGGACGTTTTAGTTTTGTCAAAAGGGGCGCAAAAAAGCAGATGCCAAAAACATTTGTTCTTGCGTTCTTAAATACTATACAAAGCAAGTTCTCTTGCAAAATTTCTCATGCTTTGAGATTTAGGTTAAACCGTGTGTGTGTGAAGTTGGTTTAACCCGAATCAGCAAGCAGCCAGTGCCATAAGATAAGAATTCTTGTCTTATGGTTTTTTCTTTTTACCGATATGCATATTTTGGTAGGAAATGCTAGGAACAAAAGCTTTATTTGCTTTAAAAAACATTTACCTATCACAGTATATGACATAATTGACATCTTGTCAACAGGTTTGCCTCGAAAAAAATGATTGCATTTAAAAAAATGTTTAATTTTGATAAAAGCTTGTTATATCAACGTTTCTAACGTTTTTTAAATAGCTTTTTTTCTTTCAAAGTTTAAAAAACAGCAATTTTTTTTGAGGAAATTTCCCCTTTACTGCTTCTTTTTCAACCTTCAGATGGACAGTGTGACAGCATCTGTCCTCTTCTGATCGGTAGTCGATATGCTTAGGAAAGGCGCTTCAGGACAAGGCTTAGCAAGCTTTGCCTGTTTCTTCCTACCCAATAGTATATGCTAAAGAAAAAGCATTGTCAATACATTTGCACTTTATTATATGTAAAACCTATCTAAAAATGCACATTGTGCGCGGCCTGTCTATTTTTTCTTGAAATCCAACAAAAACAAAAAAGCTAGAATTTTCAGACAGGGAAAAAGACACATTAAATAAGAAGAAAATCATAAAATTAGAAGTACTTAAAAGATGGCAATCAGACTATAAAACAAAAAACAGCCCGATTATCGGACTGCAGAGATATGTTTACAGTAGTACTATTAAGTATGAGGTTTTAAATCGCCCTCTCCACCTATGCACCACTCTTCATGCTCTTCCAAGCTACTATCTGTCTGGATAGTGATTTTGGTAATACCGTAAGCTTGCAGTTCTTGACGCAGGGTGGCTTGGGTCTCGGCCAGAAGCTCTGGATTTTCAAGACAGATATGGATCATGGCAAATTTTTCTAAACCGTCTGTGGTCCAGACATTGAGCTGGGTAATAGCCTGAACGTTTTCAACTGCCAGAATTTCCTGATAAAGCTGACTCAGATCAATATCGCTTGGGATGTGATCCAGAAAAATCTTGATGTTTTCCCAAAACTTAGGCAGAGCCTTGCTGAGAATGAAGCCCGCAATAAGCAGGGAGAGCAGTGGGTCAAGAAAATACCAGTCGGTAAAGCGCAACACGATAGAGACTAGAATAACAGCCACCCAGCCCAGAATGTCCTCTAAGAAATGGAGACTGAGAATAGACTCATTATGACTGTGTCCATGACCATGGCCTACCACCTTGCTGGCTGCTAGATTGACTATAATGGCAAAGATACCCAGCACCAGCATGCCGTCATAATTAACCTTTTCAGGCGCAAAGACCTTGGGTATATTTTCAATAATCACCAAGGTCGAGCCAACCAGCAAGATGACCGAGGTCAGCAGGGCTCCCAAAAGGCTGTAGCGCTTGTAGCCCAGAGTGTATTTCTTGTCTTCTTTTTTATTAGAAATTTTTTCAAAAAGGGTGGAAAGTCCGATGGCCATCGCATCTCCTGTGTCGTGCACAGCGTCGGCTAGTACAGCGCTGGAATTGAACATGAAGCCAAAGATAAACTCAAGAATGGCAAAGGAAAAGTTTAACAGAAAGGCAATGGTCATATTTTTACTAGATTTCACGGCTGCCTCCTTTCAGTTTAGCAAATTTTATAGTATAATGTAATCAAAACGGAACACCTTGTTCAGTTTTTCTCATCTTTATTATCCCTTATTCTCAGAAAGGAAACAAGAAGCAATTGAGGGGCTTTGTCTGTTACTGAACAATCCTGCTCTTTTGTTCCGAAACGCTATGGACAGACGAGTCAAGAAATCACGCGCAGCTATTTACCAAGCTTTTATCAGCCTGCTGCATCAAAAAAGCTACGAAAGCATTACAGTGCAAGAAATCATCGACCTGGCAGACGTTGGCCGGTCGACTTTTTATGCCCATTTCGATACCAAGGAAGCCTTGCTGGAGGAGGTTTGCCAAGACCTCTTTCAGCATACCTTTCTTGAACGCGACGACGGCAAGGATCTCTTTGAAGCAACCGCCCATATTTTCAAGCATTTCCAAAAGAATCAGGACAAGATTGCAACCTTACTGCTTTCGAAAAATATCTATTTCACCAATCGCTTAAAGATTGAGCTGGAAAACTATCTCTTTCCGATGATTCAGGAACAGCTCCTTCAGAAAAAATCTCAGCTGCCAGAGCCCTTTCTGAGAAATTATGTGACTTCTACCTTTGTGGAGACGGTCAGCTGGTGGCTCCAGCAGAAGAAAACATTGCCAGAAACAGTTATCAGCCAGTATTTTCTGGATTTGATGGACTGATTTTATTTTGATATTTATATAGGAGGAAACTTAACTTTATGAAAAAGCAACATTCGAAATTTTTACTTCCAGGCATTCTGATGGTAGGGGTTGTCCTACGGGCGCCTTTTGCAGTGCTGCCCGTTGTTCTGGGCGATATTGCCAAGGGGCTGCAAGTTCCCGTCAACTCACTGGGACTGCTGACTAGCCTGCCCTTGATCATGTTTGCCCTCTGCTCAGCCTTTTCCCCACGCCTAGCTCAAAAGGTCGGTCTGGAAAAGCTCTTTACCCTAGCCATGATTGTGCTAACTCTAGGCTCTTTTATTCGTATCTTTAACCTGCCTCTACTCTATGCAGGTACAATCATGCTAGGGGCTGCCATCGCCGTCTTAAATGTGCTTCTGCCCAATGTCATTCAGGCTAATCAGCCAGAAAAAATTGGTTTTTTAACCACGCTTTATATCACTTCTATGGGACTGGCCATCTCAGTCATGTCTCCCTTGGCTGCGCCTATTGTCCGCTTAGCTGGCTGGAAAGGCTTGATTCTCGTCCTGACCCTCATCTGCTTACTGGGTTGCTTAATCTGGCTGCCCAACAGTCGGCACAATCACCAACTGACTAGCAAAAGCCGCGAGCAGCAAATGGGGAGTCTGCTAAAAAATCCTAGAGTATGGGCTCTGATTGTTTTCGGCGGCCTGCAGTCTTTACTCTTTTATACGGCTATCACTTGGCTGCCGACTCTTGGCCAGTTGGCAGGACTTTCCGATGATGCTACTGGATTCTTAGCCTCTATCTTTTCAATTATCAGCCTTCCTTTGGCTATGACGATACCTAGTCTGACAACGCGTCTATCCGCTAAAAAACGCTTGGGGATGATTGCTCTCTTTTCTGTAACTGGTATGGTTGGTCTGGGCATGCTGCTGGTCAAGACAGATTCCTTTATCTACTGGCTCATTCTCAATCTGCTAATCGGTATGTCCGTCAGCGCCCTCTTCCCTTACCTTATGGTTACTTTCTCGCTGAAAACCAGTACTCCTGAGCAAACCGCTCAGCTATCTGGCTTAGCCCAGACTGGTGGTTATATTCTGGCCGCCTTTGGTCCTAGCCTCTTTGGATACAGCTTTGATTTATTCCATTCCTGGACTCCAGCCATCCTCATTCTCATTGGCTTGGCTGCCATCGTGACACTAACTCTCTTTTACATTGAGAAGTTTGACAAGATCTAATATAGACGAAAAAACGCTTAGAAATCCTAAGCGTTTTTGCAATAGTTGAGGCACTCTTCCAGGTCCACATCCCGTTCTAAGTGCTCTGGTGTCCAAGGAATCAAGATATCCGGCTCAACTCCCTTGTCATTCATGCCCTTTCCTTGATCAATCCTAGTGTCACGTGAAGTAGGAAACAGGAGCTCATAGTCACCAAAATCCTTCACACAGCAATTGGAATAATCTAAAATTCCCATAGTCGGACGCCCTAGGACCGTAACCTTGGGCATCTTTTTCATGGTATCAACAAAATTGTCACCTGAAGACCCACAAGTAACATCTGCTAGCACAAAGACTTTTTCAGGGCGTGCTAGGCCTAGGACGTCTGGCAGAATGTTCTGATCACTGTCCTCATCGCCATAAAGGACATAACCTTTGCCCCGATTTTCTTCTAACTCTTTTAGAAATTCTTTGAGAATCTGGTGAGTTTCTGCTGACAAGTTTGGATCTTCTAGGATATTTTGCATCAGTTGCTGACGCAAATCAACATTTCTATCAGTATAGAGAATCTCCATCCCATCATCGTTTGGCAAATCTAAGTCACTGAAGGCCTTTCCCTGAGGGAGAGTATATTTAAAAAGTGGATAATAAAGCGAGTCCGTCCCGCCATAATTGACTCGAACATCAATGATTAAATACTTGGCCTGCTCAATAGCTGCTTGACTGTCTGCATATAGCTGAGTGATAGCTGCCTCATCCGTAAAATCTTCTAACTTAAGATAGACGACATCCTCAGAAAGGCTGCGCCATTCAAACTGCGGCGGCTTCTTTGGGTGCGCGGTTGGCTGAACATGCAGTTGCTCTTCCTCGCCATTGCGTACCACCGTAACTTCTCCGGCATGCTCCACAAAGTAAGCCCACTCCTTGTGCTGTCGCTCTGGTGTGGAACTGACAAAATAATCCTTGTGTTCTTGATAGACCTGAGGCAAGGCTTTCCCATCCAAGGCTAGAATCTGGTCGCCACGTTTCAGCCCCGTGTCATTATTTGCCTGCAGGACGTAGAGGCAGTCTTGGTAGTATCTCAGTTTAAAACCAGGCATTTGCGTTTCCTTAAGTCCAAACCAAACATGAGACAAAATTCCAAAACTGGCTATATAACAATGCATCTGGTAAAGAAAGTCCTCTTTGCTCATCTGGTCTGTGATACGCGCTCGATATTCTTCGGGATTTGCACCCTTGATGTCTTTCTTTGTAGAGGAATCCTCTCGCATAATTTCTACAACTTGCTCAAAAATCTCTGTTTTCTTCATCCTTTACTCCTTCTTCCAGGTGTCTTCATCATACAGCAGGCCTCGCTTGGGAATTTTTGAGACATGACGATTGCCGGCCACATAAAAGCCCAAGTGCTCCTCCCGCCAAGCATCTGTGCAGGTCACGCCAATCCGCGGACGGCTGGCAATCTGATTGGGAGTCAGGTCATAGGCTAATTGCAGACTGGAGGTCGCTAAACTCTGCCCATCAAAGCGCTTATCAATCCCAGCATACTTGGTTAACTTGCCAGGACCATTAGCTAAAAGACGGCCATCCGGTAGCTCCAAGGCTCGAATCAGTACGGCTTCGGCCACATTTTCAGCCTTGGTCACCAGATTCAGCATCTGATGGCCATGAATCTGATAGATATACCAGTGACCAGCTGGCAGATACATGGATTCATTCTTAGGGGAACGGCGCCCTCTAGCTGAATGACAGGCACTGTCCTGACTTCCTAGATAGGCTTCTGTTTCGACAATCCGGCCTAACTTCTGGCCATTTAGAATCAGCTGCATACCTAGCAAAGCTCGCGCTGCTGCAACCGTATCTGCCTCGATTAGTTTCTGAAAATCTCTTGATAACATAGGTTGATTATAGCATGATTTCTCCATTTACAGAGGAAAAGAAATGTTGCAAAAATGTTATTTTTCTCCTTCTCATGGGCAAGAATTATATTACAAAACAATTACACACTAAATAAGCGGAAAATCGTAGAAAAGCTTATAAAATCTATGTATTATCTATTTATCATACATATATTTTGTAACATTTTTATTAACAGAGTATGTTATTTATGTATCAATCCGGTTTTTCATTGCTTCAAATGAAATATTTGTTTAATATTATACTAGAAGGAGGGGTAAGATGAAAAAATTATCTAAAATTTCTTTATTTTTATTACCACTAATTGCACTTTTCTTTTTGGCAGCTTGCGGAAATTCTGCAGATAAGAAGACTGAAGAAAGCTCAAGTTCCAGCTCAAGCGTATCTTCTTCATCTAAAGCTAAGACAAGCTCTAGCAGCACATCTGAAGAAAGCGGTAGTGCCAAAGTCAACGTAAACGGCGGAGATGCTAGCGTTAATGTAAATGGCGGAGACGAAAGCGGAGATGCTTCTGTTGAAACTAACGGAGACGGTAGTGCTAATGTACAAACTGACAACGCTGGTGTTAGCGTAAATGAAGATGGCGTTCATGTTCAAGGCGGCGGTGTTGATGTTAAGGTCGGCAGCGATGGATCTGTCAATATCCAAACACCTTAATTGAAAAAAGCCTTTCGATTATTATAATTCATAAAAACCGAGTTTCGCTCGGTTTTTTGATTTTCTCCAATGTATTTTTTTAAAACTTATAAATCATTAAATAGACTTGTAAAAACTTATTTCTTGTGTTATACTCTATTCAGAAAAGCAAGGAGGGACAAGCATGTACCAAGAACAACGCTTAGCTGAAATTTTAGAGCTCTTGGCTGAGAAAAAACAGCTGTCAGCCAAGGATATGATTGAGCATTTTCAGGTTTCTAAAGATACTATTCGGCGAGATTTTTCGATTTTGAGCGAGCGTAGGCTTGTGCAGCGCACCCACGGAGGTATTATCCCGCTGGACACTAGCAGGCAAATCCCCTCCTTTAACGACCGCATCAACCAACTAAGTCAAGAAAAAAAGGCTATTGCTCAGAAGGCTCATGACTTTCTCAAGCCAGGGCAGATTGCTTTCTTTGATGTCTCAACCATCGTTCTCCATCTGGCTCAGCGCATCAAGGAGCCTATGACAATCTATTCTCATTCTCTGGATAATGCAATCATGCTGAGCAGTCAGGACAAAGTAAACTTTCACCTCTTAGGCGGAAAATTCTATCCCAAAAACCGATTCTACTACGCGCTCAATGAAGCAGAGCTGCTGGAGCAAATTTCCTTTGACATTGCCTTTATAGGGGCAGCTAGTGTCTCTGATGGTCTAGTCAGCTTTGAAGACGAGGCTGATGCTCACCTGAAAAAACTGGCTTTGAAGCACGCCAAGACTAAAATCCTGCTGGCCGAGCAAGACAAATGGCAGAAAGAGTCCAAGTACATCCTGAGGCCTGTCAGCGACTTTGACTACTGGATTACGGACCAAGAGCCCATCCCTGAAGTCCAAAAATCGCTTGGAGACAAGGTTCAAATCATTTATTAAATCAGTTCATTCGATACAAAGGAGGACGACCCATGACAAAACAAGCGATTCGCCTGATTATCAGCGACATTGACGGCACCATTTTGGATGACCAGCACCAAGTAGATTCTAAACTCAAGGACATGATTCCCCTGCTAAACCGAGAAAAAATCCCTTTCGTCCTCGCTTCTGCTCGCTCTCCTCTAGGCATGGAGCCGATTGCGCGTGAGCTGGGACTGGGAGATAATCCGTTGGCCTGCTACAATGGCGCTCTAGTCATCAAGGGAGACCCGCAAGCTTACGAGACCATTATTGAGCATCCTCTGGACAAGAAAGAAATCCGCACTTTTCTGGAACTTGTCAAGGCTGAATTTCCTAGCGTGTCCATCAATCTCTATTCTGGTAAGGATTGGATTGCTGATCGTCTGGATAAATGGGTGCAGATAGAGGCTGAGATTACAGGTGAGCGACCGATGATTCAGAATGTGTTAATGCCAGTGCTGGACGTTCTAATGCCCGTCCACAAGCTACTTCTGATTGATCAAGCGCCTGTCATCCAGAAACTCCATGACTACCTGCAGACCTTAGACTTTCCCAAGACAGCCTTCTACCTTTCAAAGGAGAACTACATGGAAGTCACGGCCAAGCATGTCTCCAAGGAGCAAGCCTTGTACGAAATTGCTCAGCACTACCAAGTGCCTCTAGAGCAGATCATGACAATCGGAGACAACTTCAATGATCTTCCTATGCTGCGACTGGCTGGACTTGGAGTCGCTATGGGCAATGCCCCTGAAGCAGTCAAAATCAAGGCAAAAGCCGTCACTAAAAGCAACAATGAGCACGGGGTCGCGGAAGCTGTCGAAAAGTATGTTTTACTATAAGGCAAAAAATCTGCTCAAGGGCAGATTTTTTATTGATGGTAGTCATAAGCTAGGCGAGGACTGCCATCAGCTACATAAATAATACCGCACTTCCTAAAGCCGTAGTTCAGCACTGCTGCTTGCATAGCCTGATTGTCCGCATGGGTATCGATTCGCAAATAGGGAATCTGCTGGCAGCAAAAATCAAAGACCTGACGGGATAGGCCTCTGACTTGCCCGTTCGAGGCGATGCGGTGAATGGTGCCGTAAGGCTCTGCAAAATACCAGCTGCCCTTTTCGATGACCTGATAGGTCGGGTCTTCTCCGATGATAAAGGCAAAGGTGCCGACCAGCTGCCCTTCTTCCTCGACAACAAAGGAGTGGCCAGCCACAATATCTTCCTCAATCAAACCCGCGCTAGGATAGCCTCCATCCCACTGAGTCGGATTGCCCTGGTCTTTCATGAACTGACGGGCCACATCATAAATCGCCATAATGGCTGGGATATCTTCTATTTGGGACAAACGAATTTTCATCTTTCCTCCTTTATAAAAATAAGGCTGGAAAGTCCCAACCTTATTTGAATTCTTCTGGTTTGCCAGTATACTGAGACCATTCCTTGCTAAAGAAGCGGTCATTGATCTGGTAGTTTGGCGCCGGCTGTGGATTGGCTACAAAAGGATCAACCGCCTTATCAAAGGCCAGCCAGCCATTCCAGCCCATGTGAATAGTGTCCTGCATGAAGTAAAGCTTGTCGCCGTCCTTAGAAAAATCAGCAATGTTGGTAAAACCCTGACTTTCCAGCTGGTAGCGAATCTTGGCAACCGTCCGCTGGTACATTTCAGAACTGAGTCCTGTATACTCCATCCACTTAGAATTGACCGGTGGAATGATGAAGATAACATTGGTCTTTGATTTGGCGAACTGATCCAGAACTAGCTGCAAGTCGTTGTACTCAGGAGATTTTTCATAAGATTGCTTGGTCTGAAAACCTCTGAGCTTGGCAACCTTACCAGCCAAACGGGTCTTGTAAAATTGATTGTCTATGCCGAATTGATTGTTATTGGTCTTCTTCTTGGCTTCTGCTGTGGCAATCTCTTCCAAAGCCTGATAGGAGAAGGTGTCTGGCAGATCAGCCATATAAGGCAAAATTCGCTGGTCATAGTTTTCATTATTGAGGGCAGCAAAGTTGCTGAAAAAAGCATCTTGGCGCTCATTAAGATGAGCCATCATCTCAATATGACGCTCTTCAAAGCTGCTCAGCTTTTTACCTTCAGACAGCTTCTGGACGCTCTCTGCCATAGCAACATCTGGATAAAGCTGCAGGAGGCGCTGGGCTGCATATTGCGCCGCCGCATCTCCTTGCTGCTGAGACAGATAAGCCGTCAGCTGATCACTGTTGAAGTACTGCTGAAAGGCCGAAGCATCATAGCCGGTCTTGGTAAACCACTGGGGCGACACCACATAGACCGCCGTTTGTCCCTTCAGCTCAGAGGACATCTGCTGCATGCCAAAGTACTGATTAAATGATGCTGCCCCGCGCTGGCCTAGAAAATAAGGCCGATAGGAGCGGTCGTACTTCTCGGCAAGGACCGCCGGATGCATGCTATCAAAGCGCAGCCATTCACTAGAGCCAAAGAAGGGAACAAAGCGCATCTTCTTATCGGTCAAGGCTGTCACCTTCTTGCTGCGGCTCTTGAAGTTTTCTGCTGTCAAAGTCACTGCCGAGCGCTTCTCTGCTTCTATATTATGCTTTTTATCAAGCGGATAGAAGAAAAAGAGCAGGGCAACCATGGCCATGGCGCAGAAAACCGGCCCCAGAATCAGCCAGAGTCGTTTAAGCATTGCGAAGCTCCGTTACGCCTTCAACGATTTTATTGGCTGTGTTCCAGTCATCGCGGCCAAACTCTGACACTGGCACGCGGATATCAAAACGGTTTTCTAGCTCAACAATCAGCTCGACCGTTCCCATACTGTCTAGGACACCAGCGTCAAACAAATCCTCGTCCATCATGTCTGACACATCTTCCATAAATAGTTCTTCAATAATTTCAATTACTTCTGCTTTTATATCCATTTTTCTTCCTCATTCATTTTTATTTTTTAAACCAAAGCTCATTTAAAAATCCCGAAAAGATCAAAAATGAGAACATGACTGCGTGAAAGGTCACCACAATCCCCAAAGCTTGAGTCCATTTATTGTCTGGCAGAGGCGGAAGCCCCTTAGCCTTGCGCTCTTTGTTTAGCGTTTTCTTCTTGCGCAGCCAGGCATCATTGACGACCAGACCAGCTCCATGAAAGAGACCGTAGGCGATATAGTACCAGGTCACACCATGCCAGAAGCCCATTATCAGCATGTTGATCAGATAGGCCACACTGGAGGTCGTGTTGCGGTTTTTAAAGACCTTATTGCGCATCAGCACCATGACCAGCCGCATAAAGACAAAATCACGGAACCAAAAGGACAGACTCATGTGCCAGCGATTCCAAAATTCTTTCAAATCGCGTGAGAGAAAGGGCTTATCAAAGTTGATAGGGCTCTTGATTCCCATGAGATTGGAAATAGCTAGCGCAAACATCGAATAACCGGCAAAGTCAAAGAAGAGATCCAGACCAAAGACATACATAACGCCCAGAGTTCCTAGATTAAAGAAACCGCCGGTATAGAGAGCGTAGGTCTTGACATGACCCAGCAGCAGGTGTCCAAAGATATGGGCCAGGATAAACTTATAAAGGAAGCCTAGCATGATATACTTGACAGACTGCTCTAGCATATCCAGCAGCTCATCGCGCTCAGGAATGTTCAAATAATCTTCATTGAAACGCTTGAAACGATCAATAGGACCGCTTGAAAAGGTCGGCATGAAGAGCAGGAAACGCAAGAACTCCCAGAGCGTGAACTCTGTCAGAACCCCATCGCGCATCTCAATCATCATCCCTACCGAGCGAAAGGTCAGATAGGAAATTCCCAAAAAGCCAAAGAGAGACTGATGACCGCTGATCGCGGGCTCTACCTTGACAAGCACAAGCGGCAGAACCGCCAGCAAGGTATGCAGATAAAAGATCCACTTGCTGTCCCGCGACCGGCGATAGAGCTTGTATGAATAAACCCAGACTATCTGCCAGATGACATAGCCTAACAAAGCACAAAGCTGCGCCAGACTGGGACCTGTCAGCATCAAGACGATAAAGACCAAGCTGACCAAGGCTTCATAAAGGGGGAAACGTTTCTTAAAGAAAAGTCCAACAAAGATTGGCAGAACTGCCAGAACGATATAGACAAAGTAAACTGGATTGCCGTAGGGTTCCAAGTGAGGCAGCTGTTTCAAGAAATCCATCATCGCTTATTGACCTCGCTAATCAGCCCCTTAATGTCAATCTTGCCATTCGGGGTCAGAGGCAGGGTCTCTCGATAGAGGAACTTGGACGGCATCATATAGGACATCATGATATCCTGCAGATCTTCCTTGATTGCCTTGGTAATATCGATTTCTCGCTCAAACTGCTCAGCCACACCGTCTTTGAGAATGACATAGGCCAGCAGATTTTGGACCTTGTGGTCCTTATTGTAGCGGGGCACAGCCACCGCAGACTCAACGTATTTAGATTTGTTCAGGTTCTGAGACACATCCTCCAGCTCAATACGGAAACCATTAAACTTGATCTGGAAGTCCATCCGGCCTCCGTAGAGCAGCAGGCCTTCATCTGTCATTGAGCCGACATCTCCTGTATGATAAGCTGGCAGACCTTCAAATTCAAAGAAGGCCTCCGCTGTCTTCTCAGGATTATTCAGATAGCCCTTGGATACGGCTGGGCCGCAGACGATGATTTCTCCCTGTTGACCATTCGGCACTTTCCGTCCCTCTTCGTCAATGACAAAGGTCGGAGAGTCCGCCTTGGTATAGCCAATCGGCAGGCGCTTGCAATTTTGCAGCATCTCATCTGTCACTGCTACCGCAGACAGGGCCACTGTTGCCTCAGTCGGACCGTAAGCATTGATGATGCGTGCTTGAGGGAAGCGATCGCGCAGCTTCTGAGCTGTCTTGACTGTCAACTCCTCGCCGTCAAAGTAGAAATGTGTCAGCTGAGGCAGCTTCTGGCTATTAAAGTCATCCGACAGCAAGGCCATATCTGCGAAGGAAGGCGTCGAAGTCCATATAGCAATAGGCAGACTGAGAATCGTCTCAAACAGCTGCTTGAAATCCTGAGTCACAGCCGAAGGTAGGGCAAAAAGAGTCCCTCCCAAGGCCAAAGTCGGTGCCCAGTACATGACTGACAAGTCAAAAGAATATGGAGGCTGAGCCAACATTTGAGGACGCTCCGGAGTCGCAAACTCCTTATCCGTAATCATCCAATTCGTAAAGCTGAGCAAATTATTGTGGGAAATCTGCACTCCCTTAGGTTTGCCAGTCGTTCCCGATGTGAAAATGATGTAATAGTTGTCATCTCCCTGCACCGGATGGCTAAGCTCATAGGACGCTCCCTCTCTGAAGGCTGTCTGAACTTGCTCCGCACTGAAAATAGGAGCAGCTACATCTGCCAGCGGAAAATCATTGATGGCAATAATCAAGCTTGGCTCAGCAACTTCCACAATCGCTGCCACGCGCTCCAAGGCTGAATGGCTGTCGATAGGAATGTAGGCATGACCAGACTTAGTCAAGGCCACAAAGGTAGCCAGCATCTCGTATTCCTGGCCGCCAAAGACCACAACCGGAGACTTGTCAGGAAGTCCCAGACGGTCAATCTGAGCCGCCAACGAATCGGAATCCTTCTTTAAATCGCCATAAGTATGAACTTGACCTAAAATATCATAGACCGGAAAATCCGGCTGCACCTGAGCAAAATGCTCAATCGCTTCAATCATATCTTGTATAACTTTATTTGACATTGTTTCCTACTCTCTCACATTAAAATTCATTATAGATAAAGCCGCCCTGACCCTGACCCAGATAGCTAAAGAAATAAAGCAAGGCCAGAAAGATAACAAAATATAGTAGGGTTTGGCCCAAAAACTTATATAGGGTTTGATGTTTTTTCATTGATCTCTCTTATATTTTTAGTTAGACTTACACCATTTTACCATTTTATGGAAGATGTTTTCAACACAAAAGCTAAGGAAGATGTAAAGTTCTTGTAAGGAAGAAATGTACTTTGATGTGCCTTATAAACAGCCATTAAAAGACTTTTTCAAAAAATATATAAAAATTTTATATATTTTGCTTGACTTTTTTCCTAAGAGGTTGTAGACTATATATAGAAAGATTATATATAAATATTTTACACAAGGAGGTGGTCCTATGTCTTTCCCCACATCATCGGCTTTGATTGAGTTTCTCATCTTAGCCATCCTTGAAAAAGACGATTCCTACGGTTATGAAATCAGCCAGACAATCAAGCTGATTGCCAATATCAAAGAATCAACACTTTACCCCATTCTGAAGAAGCTGGAGCAAAATGACTGCCTCACGACTTATTCGCAGGAGTACCAAGGACGAAAACGAAAATACTATTCACTCACTGCCTACGGGCACGAACATCTACTCACTCTAAAAGAAGAGTGGCAAACTTATACCATGACCATCAGCGGTATCATAGAAGGGAGCATCCGTCATGACAAGAACCGAGTATCTAGCTGAGCTAGAAAAATATCTAAAAAAACTGCCACGCAAGGACTATGAAGAAACTATGGATTACTTCACTGAGTACTTCGACGAGGTAGGCCCAGAGGGCGAGGCAGCCGCTATTGCTGATTTAGGCAGCCCTAAGGAAGCGGCCCACGAGATTATGTTGAATCTTTTGGACAAAAAAGTCGAGGAAGATAATCAAGACAGCAGTTCCTCAAAAAACACTAAGAACATCGTCCAGATTGCTATCCTATCCATTTTGGCAGCACCCTTGGCTATTCCGCTCTTTATAGTAGCAGCTCTTTTGACTTTCGTTTTCTTCCTCTTAGTCTTTATCTTTGCTCTCGTCATGGCTATAGGTGCCTTTGCCTTCTTTATTTTTGGAATCAGCCTGATCTGGGACACTTTGACAGTGGGACTGACGACATCGATCCCGGCCTTCCTGTTCACTCTGGGGCTCAGTGTTCTAGCTCTGGGACTGTCCGGCATCTTCTACGCAGGCATTTCTCCTGTTACTCAGTTTGGCAAGGCTGGCTTTGTCAAACTAGCTCAACTTTTCGCAAAGAAAGGAGCACGTCATGGCTAACATCAAATTGAAAAAACCTCTTTTATCCGCAGCTATTTTAGCCTGCCTCTTTGGTGGAGCCCTGACAACGATTGGCTCCATTACAGGCGGTGTCAATGACTTGGTCAATTCTGCCAAAAGCAAGGTAAAACTAACGAAAAAAGAAGAAAGTTTCTCTGATCTTTCTTCCCTAAATATTAATTTAGCAGCTAGAAACCTCGTCATCAGCGAATCTCCTGATGACAAGGCTCACTTGACCTATTACCAAAGCGACGGCAACTATCAGATTGACGGCAGCACACTTGGAAAAATAACAACAAGTTCTGAAAATGGAAACTTAAACATCAAGGAAGATGGTGCAGGCTCCTTCAACATAAGCTCTGGCATCTTCTCCTTCCACATAAGCACTGGCATCCGCTCCTTACTCAGCTTATTTGACCAAGAATCTCAGGGGAAGCGTACTGTGCAGCTTTCCCTGCCCAAGGGGACCAAGCTTGAGACATTCAGCGGCAGTTCGTCATTAGGAGATGTTACGCTGTCCAATCTATCAGCCAAAAATGCTGACTTCTCTCTATCTCAGGGCTCGTTGACTGTGAATGATGGCCAATTCGCATCTGGTAAATTTAAGAACTCTCTGGGAGAGATTACCATCAATAACAGTCAGATTAGCTCTGGAAAAATCATTGATTCTTCGGGTACCATCACTCTGAGCAACAGCCAGTTCGCATCTGGCGAAATATCAAACTCTCTGGGAGAGGTCAATCTAAACTCGAGCAAAATCTCCGACAGCACTCTGAAAATCTCAAGCGGCTCACTGAACTCTGAACAGTTGGAATTAGCTGGTACAATCTCTATCACTAACCAACTGGGCGATATTAATCTGCATCTGGTTTCTGGCAGTTTGTCGCAGCTATCCTTTGATCTGAAAACGGATCTAGGTGAAATTGACATCCCTAGTAGTATAAGTGTAGAGCACTCCAAAGGCCATGAACTTGGCGGCTCTGCCATCCGTAAAGTCGAAAATCCGACAACTACACTTACTGCCAGCGTCGAAAGCGGTAGCATTAAGCTCAGCGAATAAATCATAGAAAAGAATATATACAATCAGGGAGTCTTCAGCGGCTCCCTTTTTTTGATAAAAATTCCCGCACTGACCTAAGTTTGCTTTACAGGTCTTGGCCTTTGTGCTATGATATTCTATAAAAATTTATCCCAAGGAGGTTCCTATGAAAAAACTCGCACCTGGTATGCACATTCGGGTCGTCAGCCCTTCGGCATCAATCGAACACATCGGTGGCTTTGAGGCCAATCTAGCCGCCAAGGAGCGCTTGGAAAAGCTGGGTTTTATCGTGTCTTTTTCGGAGCATTATCTGGAAAATGATATTCTAGACTCTGCCTCCATCGAAAGCAGGGTGGCAGACATTCATGCTGCCTTTTCGGATGACTCCGTTGATGCTATTCTGGCCACCATCGGCGGTTTCAACTGCAATGAGCTCCTGCCCTATCTGGACTTTGAATTGATTGCTAGAAATCCTAAGATTTTCTGCGGCTACTCAGACACAACAGCCTTGCTCAACGCTATCTATAGCAAGACCGGCATGAAAACCTACATGGGACCGTCCTACTCCAGCTTTAAAATGGATGCCCTGCAGGACTATCAGACCGAGAGCTGGCTCAAGGCCGTCAGCCAGACTTCTTATGAATTGACTCCTAGTGAAAAATGGGGCGACAATGCTTGGTATCTGCCTGATGCCCCACTGACCTTCCATGAGACGGAGTGGAAAGTTTATCACCATGGGCAAGCCCAAGCCACTGCTATCAGCGGCAATCTCTCCACCTTCTCACTCCTGCGTGGAACACCCTATGCCCCGACAGATGAAAACTATGTCCTCTTTGTTGAAGAGGCGGAGGAAGATGATTATGTGGAGTTTGACCGCAATCTAGCTGCCCTGCTTCAGGCCTATCCCAACCCGCAGGCCCTTCTCATCGGCCGCTTTCCAAAAGAATGTCAGATGACAGAGGAGCTGCTCCTCTATATCTTGGACAAACATCCTATTCTAAAGACAATTCCTGTCCTCTATGACTTGGACTTTGCTCATACTCAGCCACTCTTTACCATTACCATCGGTGCTCAAGTGACCGTGGATACGGAAAAATTATCTATCAGAATTGATGAATAGCAAGAAATCCTCATTCCAGCTGGAATGAGGATTCTTCTTTTTCATTAGGCACTATTTCATTGTTATCTTGCTGGCTTTCTTATCGTCCACCAAAACCGCCTTGGCCGCCCGGGGCACCGCCGCCACCGGGTCCACCAGCGCCAGGTCCGTCTGCTGTAATTTCTGTTCGGCTCTCACCATTGACCATGATGGTGCCGCCAGTGTAGGTAGCCGTTCCATCAAAGTCAAAGGCAGATACCGTAGAAGTAATATCTAAGTTTCCTCCTGACATAATGACATCGCCGTTGGAATCGATAGCATCGGTATCGCCTTCACCGACCTCGACCTTGATATCGCCACCGGTAATCTTGATAAAGATATCAGCGCCAGTTACGTCACTAGCGGCATTGATACCATCATCTGTCGCATAAAGGTCCAGCTTACCGCCGTTAATGGTGACATTCGTTCCCTCCAGAGCTTCTACACTCTTGGAAACTGTAATCGTCCCACCATCAATCAAAGCAATATTGCTAGCGTGTAGACCATCATCACCAGCATTAATCGTGATGGTGCCTGATTGGATATAGAGATTCCCCAGAGAAGTGTCTTCATCATTGTCTGCATGGATGGCATCTTCTGTCGCTGTGATATCGATAGTAGCGTCCTTGATATTAATGGCTGAAGCTGCAGACAGACCATTCTTAGCTGCCTTGAGCGTATAAGTGCCACCTGTCACCCGCAAGGTCTGCTCAGACTTAATCGCTGTTTCATACTTGCCGTCAACTGTCAGACTTCCAGAGCCATTGAGAGTCAGGTCAGAGTTACTATAGATAGCTGCATCTGCATCCGTATTACTGTGATTAGATGAGTCTGAGATGGTGTTTTGGCTGCCGTCAGCCAAAGTCAGGCTTGTTTTACCCGCATTTTCTACCAGAATAGCTGCGTCTGTCCCGCTCATGGTTACGCCATTTAGGACAATTTGAACCTTGTCGCTATCACCTGCTTTGACAACAATCTGCACATTTTCACTCGTTCCGGAAACGACATAAGTTCCAGCCTTTGAGATTGTCACAGTCGAGCCGGAGACACTAGCCCCGTCACCAGAGGCCTTAGCACTAGAGCCACTCAGGCTGATGGTTGTCGCCTTAGACTCATCATAAGAAGCGTCTGAGTCCTCTGAGGCAAAGTAATCAGAAGTATTGGTCTTGGTCTGACTGGTGTTGGTAGCATTAGCAGTCTGAGTGCTGCTTGAAGCTGTAGAGCTGCTGGCATTTGAGCTGCATGCTCCCAGTACTGCTGTCATCAAGACCAGTGGAATCATCAATTTAATTTTTTTAAGGGTTGATTTTGATTGTTTCATTTTTCTTTTCCTATCTATCTTATTTACTGCTGATACAGTTTGCCCTTTTATAGGCAAAGCCATATTTGGAGAAAGAGCTTGGAGACAGTTGGTAGCGATCCATGATCTCGCTCAGCCATAGCGGGCAGGTTTCTGGAATCTTAACTTCCATAATGACATGATTGGCTGGCAGGAGATGATCTCCATGGCGACCGGCTAAGAGACTCAGATCATAAGGACGGTAGGTCAGGTCGTGATCAAAGGTAATCCGAATCCGCTCATCCTCAATCCCCTTCATCGAATAACGATTGTAGCCGATATACATCATGGGCTGAATGTTGCCAAAATGCTGGGTCAACCAGACCATTTCCTTATCTATCTGAAGGTCAGTTAGCTGACTATAATCACCATCCAGATAGGCTTCCGCTGTCAGCAAATCTGCTGCAAGCCGGCGTTTGGTGACCAGACCTTCTGTCTTTTTCTTGATTTCCAAAAAGACTTGACTATCTTCGGTCGGATGCTCTTGATAAGTCCGCAAGCGCACCTTCTCGTCAAAGCAAGGATTTTCCAAGGACTCACGAATGAGCTGATAAAACGGCGTATCGTAGTAGAGATTGTTAATAGTCGAATAAGCTCGCTCATCCTCCACCAGATAGCCTTCAAACTCTAGCAATAGATCCAGCAAAGTTTCCTTGGAAATGATGTATTTGGTTTCAAAGCGCTGAAAATGATGTTTAAAAAATTTTTCTGCCATGGGCTTCTCACCTCTCTATCTTTCTTGAATGTAATGCAATTTTAAAGATGAAAACTTAAAAGAAAGATAAAGAAAACAAAACATCTCCCTTTTCAGGAGATGTTGATGAGAGAAAAAATAAACGAATTACAGATAGACTTTTCATCTACATTTTTACACATTCATAAAAGTACGAACCCTAAGCTAGCTGTTTTTTATCTGTTCGATAGACCAGAGTGCCAAGTGCCATGAAAAGAACTAAAACAAAAGCAAGGAAGAGCACTTGACTACCAATTTGGCCGTTCATAGAAATCGTTTGGCGTAAGCCCGATACAGAATAGCTCATTGGCAGCCAAGGGTTGATAACTTGGAAAATCTTACTAGTCAGCTCCAATGGATAAGTTCCTGCACTAGAAGCCAGCTGTAAAAGCAAAAGAATCAGAGAAGCAAAGGCGCCGAGCTTGCTATCCCAAGTAACCAAAGCCGTCACAAGAGCCATAAAGGTCATGCTGGCTAGGACAATCAAACCAAGAGTTGCCCACTCATGGTTAGCAGATAGACCTATCAAGTGCACAGCACCATAGACCAAAACACCAGCCACGACAGAAATGACTCCATTTACCTCTATACGGGCCTTCAGCCAGTCTCGTCTCGTCTTAGGTTCTTGACCTGATGGAAGTGTGCTAAAGATGATATTAGTTGAAATAGCTGCCACAAATAAAGCTACTGAAATCATATAAGGCGCCATCCCAATGCCGTTTTTTTCTACCTTATTCTCATCTGTCTTGCTCAGTGTCAGAGGATCTGCCAGAGTTTTTGCATTGTCTTCCTTAGTAGAAACAGTCGACAATTTATCGCCTGCATCTGAGAGGCCATTGGACAAATCGCTCGTTCCCACAGTAAGTTTAGAGAGATTATCTGTTAAAGCACTGCTGCCATCAGCCAGCTTTTCTGTACCGCTCGCTAATTGATTGGTTCCATCTGCTAATTTCCCGAAACTAGAGGTCAATTCTGGAGATTTGTCTGTTAATTGGGCTGCCCCGTTTGCTAATTTTGTTGTATTTGCTAGCAAATCAGGATTCTTACTTGCCAAAGCTGATGTCCCCTCAGATAGCTGACCGACTGCATTGGTATAACTTGTCACCCCTTGTTCCAATTGTGTCGCGCCAGTCGTTAGTTTCTCATTTAGGGTGTCTACACCTGCGACTAGTTGATTGGCTCCTCCGCTTGCTGAACCGAGGCCAGTACTCACCGTTGATAAGCCATTATAAAGGCCATTAATCATGTTAGCTGCCTGTGGCAGAACTTGATTTGATGCACCTTCTAACTGACTAAGTTTTGTTTGACTAGCGCCTTTTATCGTTTCAAGAGAAGCCCTCATCGTATCGATTTCTGATAAAATCGTCTGAGCAGATTGATCACTTCCCGCTTGACTAGCACCAACTGCTGCATCAATCTCAGCCTTAGCCTCACTAGAAAGCCCTTGATAAGCGCTCGTAGCTTGAACACTTGCCAAAGCTGCGGCCTTGGCATCTTGATTATTATTGATAATGGCTTGAGCGGATGCTGCTATGCTAGTCAGTGAAGCCTCAATGCTGTCTGTCGAAACAGCTGAGTCACTTGCTGCAGCTTGAATACTAGCATTCAACTGTGTCAAACCATTTGCTAAATCACTCACATTTTGCTGGTTGTTAGCTAAGGTGGTATCTACCGATGACTTTAATGTAGCCAAGCCCGTATTCAGATTCGTTACACCTGTTGATAAGGCCTGAACTCCATCTCCTGACTGAGTAAGCTGTTGGACTCCACCCAATAAGTCTGCTGATCGACCCGACAGCTGATTTGCACCTGCGGCCACGGTACTTACACCATTAGCATAAGTGTTTATCCCATTTGACAAACTACCCAGTCCAGACGATACTTGTGCAACACTCCCAGTATAAGTCTGTAGTCCTGTGTTAAATTGAGCTGCACCGGATGATAATTTGCTCGTAGCTTGATTCAAAGTTCTTAAATTATTTGCAATTGTCTGACTGCCTGAGCCTAGTTGTTGGCTGCCAGATGCTAATTGCTGAGCACCATCAGATGCCTTAACCAAGCCAGTTTTTAGATCTCCCATATTCTTAAATATGGCGCTTGTATAAGTATCCGTCACATTTTGCGCCACCGTCTGCTTCAAAGAAGCCATGGCTGAATCACTCATCTTACCAGCAATAAAACTGTGGCCGCTAGACGTTTGATAGTCAATCTTCATTTGCTGAGGATTATCAGTCAAAATACTGGCTGCACGTTCAGATAAATCACTTGGAAGCGTCACAACCATGTAGTAATCACCCTTTTCCAGACCATTTTGAGCATCTTCTTTACTGACGAAGTGAAAATCCAGATTTTTATTTTCCTTGAGGCTGGAAACAACATCCTCGCCTATAGACAAGGTCTTACCACTAGCAGTTACAGCTTTATCCTGATTGACGACCGCCACTGGCAAGTCTGAAACCTTTCCATATGGATCCCACATGGAGCTTAAGAAAATAACGTTATACAAGGCTGGAATCATAGAGACTCCTAACATCACAATGATAAAAGCCGGCTTTTTTAAAATAGCTTTCCATTCTCTTAACATATCTACCTCCTAAAATTATACACAGTGTCCAAATTTCAATAAAATTGATTATACACCAATCGAAGATTATTACAAGTTTATTCTTTAAAAATTGGACACCGTGTCTAATTTTGTTTAAAAAGATTGTAGGGAAGCGGAATAAGTTCGCCCTACTGTCTTTAATCTCTGAACAATCTGTAAATAAAAAGTTTTTTCCCATAGGTAGGTACACAGAAAATCAGCATTATATTAGAAAGATAAGATTTATGCGACTGGCGATGCCAAGGTTTATTACCAATCCTATGAATCTGGCGGTTTTGAAGCTCAAATTCCTGAATTTAAAGGATATACCCAAGAAAAAGTTAAAAGTATTCTCGGCGAACCAGAAAAAATAAGCACCGATCTCGCTTCTGAATATGAAGCCTTCCAAAACAAAGAATTAGAAAATCTTAAAAGACTGGTTCAGGAGCAAAAAATAAGTACCGAACAAGCGCGTGCTTTCTTAGCGGGTGTAGTTGACATTGCTCAAGCATCAAGATTACAAAATACCTACACAATTTACTCTTATAAAAATGAACAAATTTCTATTATCTTCTCACAGGAAGGCGAGCTACTTTACGTAACTCCTGACCCTGATTACCTCTACTTCAAATAATGTTCATAACAAAAGCCGAGACTTTACTTTAAGCCTCGGCTTTATTATTTTACCAGTCGACTAAGCCTAATCAGATAAAATTTTGACTATCTATGCTTAATTCCGGAATTTAACTCTTTTCCACTGGAAAAACATTTGATATAATAGTACACGGAGAAAAAGAAAAAGTAGTTTGCTATGATGGCTATTCGCTTGAAGAGCAGACTGAGGCTTAGCCTCAAAGGGAGATTTTATGTTAGAAAGCAATAAACGCCGAAAAACCAAGGCTATTATTGAAAGAGCCATGGTTTCACTACTGCATAAGCAGTCCTTCGACCATATCACTACTGTCCAGCTAGCTCAAGCTGCTGGCATCAGCCGTAGTAGTTTTTATACTCACTACAAGGACAAGTACGATATGATTGAACGTTATCAGCAAAACCTCTTTCATCAGTTGGGATATATTTTTGAGAATAATCAAGAAGATGTTCAAACTGCGATTACAGAGGTCTTTCAGTTCCTCCAGCTAGAGCCACTCTTGGCTGCTCTTTTGACAGAAAACGGCACGAAAGAGATCCAAAATTTCCTGCGCCATAAGCTGCAGGTGATGCTGGCGGATAGTCTGCAGGACCGTTTTAGTAGACGTGTTTACAATAATTTTGAAAAAGAATACAGCAGAGTCTTTCTCGCCAATGCCTTCTTTGGTGTCTGCCAAATGTGGATTGCTAGAGGAAAGAAAGAAAGTCCTGAACAAATAGCAGAATTTCTTTTGAAAATGCTGTAAGAAGTTGCTGGAACCCAATGGGTTCCAGCTCTTTTCATATTTTGAAAAATTAAACAGGGTGTACAAAACCTCTTTTGGTTCTGTACACCCTATTTTTCTTATATTATAGTTTCATAGCCAGCATATTAACTGTCATACCAGCTGCTGTTCCCATCAGAGCGATGGTGTCCCCTTCCTTGACTAGATTGCGCTCCAGAGCATAGCAGAGAGAAAAAGGCACTGCCACTGACACCATATTCCCATAGTCTTGCACAATATTAAGGTATTTATCATCAGGAATACCCAAGCTGCGCATGACCATTGGCAGGGCACGACTAGCCTGATGTGGAATGATATAATCCAAGTCAGACAGGCTGAGGCCACTCTTTTCTTTAAATTCTTTAAACATTTCTGGAATTTTTCTGGCAGAGAGCAAGAGAATCTTCTTACCATTCATGTCAAACATGTAGTGAGTCTTGGTAGCATCCGAATACTCCTTAGGCTGAAATGATGTCAAACCACCACGAATCTCTGTATCGTGAGCTCCCTCGGACCAGGTTCGCTGCAGGCTGGAGATGACCCCTCTTTCTTCCTCTGTTGCTTCAAAAATCAAAGCTGCTGCCCCGTCACTGAACAACTCAAAACTTTCCTTCTGATTAGGATTGAGGCCTAGGCTTCCAACCTCACTAGACACGATGAGGATTCTATGATACTCACCAGCCTCCAACAAATGAGACATGAGACTCAAAGCCGAGATAAAGCTGGTGCAAGTCGTATTGATATCCATGGCTGGAATGGACAAGCCCTTGGCTACCAACTCATGAATCAGGGCAGCAGTACAAGGAATAGGCTGGACGCCCACCGCACTGGCTGACACGATACAATCGATGTCTTTGATTGTCAAGCCCGCTTGCTCTAGGGCTTTTTCAATTGCCTTAACTGCCATGGAAAGCTGGGTTTCTTCATTTTCCACCACTCGATATCGAGTCTGATCCTTAAAAGTCACGGTATTTCTAGGTAGATGCGTACCGTAACCAACTATCTTTATATGATTCTTTACTGCAGTCATATTAAACTCCTTCTTGTCAGACTTGAGACTGCTTGACAGTTGGGTAAACTGCCAAAGCGCTTCAGCCTCTGATTCATATGTTTTTCTACTTGGAGCATTCTTAAGCCCGATAGATACGTTTCAACTTACGGCTTCTGTCCCGCTGATAATTTTCAAAAGAAATAGCCGGTATAAGAAAGTCTTTATCAGTCGCCAAGTTCTGAAACTGCTGGACAAGCTCGTCTTCTCGCTGCTGACTACGATGTTCGATAGCAATGGTCAGCGAATGGTCCTGCTTCTGAGCTACCTGATATTCTCCAATCCCATCAACTAAGAGCAGACAGCGGCGGATAAAGTCTGGAAAGACCTCCACCGACTGACCTGCAGCATTTTCAAAAATGAAAATATCATCTGAGCGCCCCTCAATCCTATCAATCCGTGTAAAGACCGACCCGCAGGGGCAAGGTTCAGGATTTTCCACCAAGATATCATTCAACTCATATTGAAAAATTGGCTGAGAAGTCCGCTTGAAATCCGTAATAATTGGGTAAAAGCGCCTATCATCCAAGTAGTGCTTATCTACATGGACAATGTCTTCATTTAGATGAAGATCACCGTAGGCACAGCTGCAGGCTAAAAAGCCCTCGGTCGCTTGGTAAACCTGATCCACCTTTTTTAGACCAAATCCTTCTTGAATACTCTGCTGATCTGGCTCTTCCAAAATTTCTGCCACTGATACGACTTTGCTAGGGGCAATCTGCAAATTCCCTGCCTGGACTTGTTTAGCCAACTCCAAGAGCATTGACGCTGGCGCCACCAAAATTGTTGGCTGGTAAGCATTCAAGCGCTCTACATGCTCTTCGGCTCCCTGAAAAGTATCAAAATACTCCAGAGAAATCAAGCCTGAATTGACAGTCTGATAGAGTTGGTTATCTGCCCGAAGAAAGAAGGCTATTTTATGTCCAAAAAGTTTGCCTTTAGGCAGCATCTTGGCCAAGATGGCTGCCGTCCACATACTGCGCTCCTTTTCAGTGGTAACAAATAAACCTCGATGACCAGATGTTCCTGAAGACAGGCCGACAGCGATTTCTCCTATCATGGGACTGAAATCACGTGTCCGCTCGCTCTCCAGTGCCAAGGCTAGCAACTTATCTCGATCCAGTCCCTGAGTATTGAGCTCATTGAAATGCTCCATCATAAAGGCCTTATTCATCTTAAAATCTGCTGGAATGCCTGATTTAAAATAAGGCGATTCCTGCTGCAGAAATTCCCGATAAGCTGCTAAAGCCTTGGCTTGATAGCGTTCCAAGGCCTGTCGATCCTTAAATCGATGCCCCCAGCGCATGACGCTAAAGGTTTTTAGAAATGTTCCTAGTTTCATACAAAATCTGCTCCGCTCTCTCAGCCGGATCATGACTGACTAGCACCTGATAGCCGACAGCAAGCAACTGCCGAAGCAAGGCCACACCGGCCATGTATTCTTCCTTGCTATCCTGGATCAGTGACGGCAAGAAACGCATCTGCTCCGTATACGGCAAAAGATCCACGCCCCAGCACAAATCAGCTCCGATAAACAGATGATAATCTGGCAAAAAGAGACAAGCTTGACCAGCGGCATGGCCATCAACTGAGGCCAGATATATACTGCCATCCCCAAACAAGTCGACTGTCTTGCGATAGAGGAATGCTTCTTGCACCTGCTGAGGTTCCACAACTTCCAACCGACTCTCAAAATCCTGCGGAAGAAATTCCTTGAAAATCAAATCCTTAAGCTTGGCATGTTGATAAGTTTTGAAGACGGTCTTGGTCAGAATGAAGCGAGCCTTGGGAAAGAAAGCGGCTCCGCCGATGTGATCTGGATGCAAGTGCGACAAGATGACATAAGAAATATCTTCTGGCGCAATTCCTTTTTGCTCAAGAAGACGATCTACACGCTCCTCTTCTGACATATCAACAGGCGTTCCCAGACCATAAAGCCAGTATTTGAAATTGGGCTTCAGAATAGCTGGAGAATAGCCAGTGTCGTAGAGAATATAGCCTTTCTCACGATGCTTCAAGAGGAAAACACCAGCTGGAAAAATCATTTTTTTCTTGCCAACTCCCTTAAACATCTGCTGCAAGTGACTACTGCAGCGCCCAGGCTGAAGATACTCAATGTTCTCGATAATGTTGGACATATTTTGCAATCCCTTCACTGATTGTCAACTTGGGTTGATAGCCCAAATCCCTTACTGCTGCTGATATATCCAGCGTTTGACTGTAACGCATTAAGTAATAAGTGTAAAGAGTCAGAGGTGGCTCTTTTTCAATATGAAAGAAGCGATAAAAGCTTTCAAATCCCTGTGCCAGCAATCCTAGAAAAACAGCAGGTAATTTAATATAACGTTTACGAACCTGTAAACCATCTAAAGCTTCATCCAGCATATCCTTGAAACTACGGGATTCTCCGTTGGTAATGTTGTAAACTTGTCCTTGCGCTTCTGGCATTTCCAAAGCCAGTCGAACAGCAAAGGCCACATTTTCCACACAGGTCATGTCCATCATTTGCTGGCCATTTCTGATGAGTGGAATCGCCAGTTTTTGGCTTAAGCGCAGAATCCTAGGAAAGATACTGGTATCCCCAATACCAAAAAGCCCTCTTGGGCGCAAGATAACCGATGGAACTTGAGGATAGCTTCGGACAATCCGCTCAGACATGAGCTTGCTTTTTATATAGAAATTCAGCTCATTTTCCTGAGGAGCAGCCTCTTCTTTGATAGCAAGTTGATCACGCGCAGCAGCATAAACACTTGGGGAGGAAATATAGACCAGTCTTTGCATTCCAAAATGCCGGCAGGCTTCCATAACCAGTTTGGTTCCTACCACATTAGTCTGATAAAACTGCTCCCAGGGTCCCCAAATCGTTGAGAGAGCCCCAGCATGCACCACTGCATCCACTCCTTCACAGGCTGCAAAAATTTCTTCTTCTCTGGTAAAATCTCCAGCAAAAAACTCTACTAAAGGACCTTCTAACTGCCGACCAGCCTTCAGATTACGACCAAAAGCCCGCACCTGATAGCCTTGTTCAGCCAGCTCTTCAACAACATACTTTCCTAGAAAGCCAGTCGCTCCTGTCACTAGAACCTTCATCGCTACTCCTTTCATACAATTTTCTGTTTCTGTCTTGTCCCCATTATACACCATTTCAGTAAATCTTCCGTAAAAAAGCTGGAAAAAATCTTTACAAAATGTCACACCTGATTGGATAGGAGCAGAAAGAAATCAACCAATTTCTGAAAAACAGCTGCCTCTTTTCGACCTATTCTTAGTTAGAATCAGCTTTATTAGTTCATTGAGAGTATAAAAAAGAAGCCGGTTTCCCGGCTTCTGAACAAATACAAATTAAAGCATTTTGTTGTAGAATTCAACGATAAGTGCTTCGTTGATTTCTGGGTTGATTTCGTCGCGCTCTGGAAGGCGAGTCAATGAACCTTCTAATTTTTCAGCATCGAATGATACGAATGCTGGACGTCCAAGAGTTGCTTCAACAGCTTCAAGGATTGCAGGCACTTTCAATGATTTCTCACGAACTGAGATTACTTGACCTGGAGTTACGCGGTATGATGGGATATCAACACGTTTGCCGTCAACAAGGATGTGACCGTGGTTTACGAATTGACGAGCTTGACGACGAGTAGTCGCAAGACCAAGACGGTAAACAACGTTATCCAAGCGACGCTCCAAGAGAAGCATGAAGTTGAAACCAAGGATTCCTTCTTTGATTTTTGAAGCTTGAACAAACAAGTTACGGAATTGTTTTTCACCTACACCGTAAGTGAAACGAAGTTTTTGCTTTTCAGCCAATTGCAAACCGTATTCTGACAATTTGCTACGGTTGTTTGGTCCATGTTGACCAGGTACATAGTTACGGCGAGCCAATTCTTTACCTGTACCAGTAAGAGAAAGACCCAAACGACGAGCTTGTTTCCAAGATGGTCCTGTATAACGTGACATAAAAATGTCCTCCTATAAAATATTTTTGAGGAAATAGTCACTTAGAAAGCCCTGATTCGTGCAGAACATTTTCGCCCAAACAGCTAAGGCTACTTTTATAGCTGATGTTCTGTTGACGAGCTCCATGCTTTCCTGCTGCTATTTCACACAAAGGCTATTGTACCATTAATAAAGTCAAAAGTAAAGGGCCTCAGACAAAAAATCAAGCCAAAAGGCTTGATTGAAGTTGTTTCTTGAAAGCAAAGGAATTCAGGCAGTTACTTCACACTCCCAAAATCTTTAAAATCTCCTGCTTATATCGCAGCTTCTGCAGTTCCTTATCCTCGCTGTCTGACCAAGTCAGTTGGAGATCTGCAACAATTTGCCCAGGCCGATTTTTCAGAATATAAATACGGTCACTGAGAGCCAGAGCTTCCTCGATGCTATGAGTAATGAGAAGAGTCGTCAGACCTAGCCTACGGTGAATATCCAGATACCAAGCGTGCAGCTCCATCTTGGTCAGCTCATCCAAAGCACTAAAGGCCTCGTCTAGAAGAAATAGCTTGTGGCCGAACATATAGGTCCGTAGCAGTGCCACGCGCTGCCGCATCCCCCCGCTCAGCTCATGTGGATACTTTTCTGCCACATCAAAGAGCCCGAACTCCTTCAAAATCTGGGTTGCCTGCTCCGTTGCTTCCTTTTTGGATACCTTTCGGATTAGCAGGGGCAAGATGACATTGCCCAGCACCGTCTTGTGCTCCAGCAGCAAGTCTTTCTGCAGCATATAACTCACCCGGCCCTTGGGATTTTCCTGGCCATCTAGGATAATCCTGCCCGACTGGACCTCCAAAATCCCAGCAATGAGGTTAAAGAGGGTCGTTTTCCCGACTCCGCTTGATCCCAAAATCGCTACGACCTGGCCTGCTTCTACTTGTAGGCTGATATCTTTCAAAATCTGCTGCTCATCATAAGCATAGCTTACATTTTCAAGTTTAATTTCTGTCATTATTTTATATAATCGTTGCTAAATCCCTTGTCACTCAAATCATTGTCCACGATACCCTTATCCTTGGCCCATTTATAAAAGGCATTCCAGCGGCTAGCCTCAAACTGACCCCACTTGTCCTTATCCGATGCATATTGCTCGGACAAATATTTTTGAGAAGCCAAGACAAAGTTACGCTTATTTTTCAGCTCTGGCGCATGCTTGATTAAAATATCCGCTGCTTCTTCAGGGTGCTCCATGGCATATTGATAGCCCTTTTTGATGGCCTGCAAGACCTTTTTCGCCTCGTCCGGATTCTTCTTCAGATAGTCATTATTGGCAATGATGACTGGAGAATAATAGTCAAACTCCTTGACATAGTCCTTCATGTAAAAGAAATTAGTGTCCATGCCCTGAGTTTGAGCCATGATACCGTCCCAGCCATGATAAATCCACGCAGCATCAAACAAGCCATTTTCAATCGGCGTAATGGAGTTGGAATCGTTGTTGGGAACCTTTTCTACCTCATCAAACTGGCCGCCTTGGCTTTCAACCAAAGTTTTGAGCATGCCTAGCTCCACTGGATCATTCCAGGTACCATATTTCTTCCCAGCCAGATCCTTAGGACTTGTAATCCCTGCAGACTTCTTGGAAATAATGCCCGAAGTATTATGCTCTACAATAGCCGCGACAGCTGTGATTTCTGCGCCCTTATCCAGTTTTTTAGCCATAGAATCTTGGAAATAAATACCAAAAGGTGCCTTGCCATTGATAATCAGATCCGAACTGCTATCTTCCGGCGGCAACTTGATATCCACATCCACGCCTGCTTCCTTGAAGTAGCCCTTTTCCTGAGCTACATAGAGGCCGGTATGGTTGGTGTTAGGTGACCAGTCTAGGATAAAATCAATCTTTTTATCCTTGCTTTCAGACGTAGATTTCGACTGACCGCAGGCCGCTAGGCCGATGATTGACACGGCAGCCAAGCCTGCCAGCAACACTTTATAACTTTTTTTCATCATTATCCTCTTTTCTTTCTTTGGGAAATAGCAGAGATGAGCTCCTATTTCCACTTGATGACATATTTTTCACTGACAGCCACCAGCTTCATCCCCAGAAGACTGATGACCGAAACCAATATAATAATGGCAAACATGGTGTCGTACTGGAAAAGTTTCTTAGACTGGATCATATAGACACCCAAGCCTTCGAAACCGCCCAGCCATTCGGAAACCACAGTCGTGATAAAGGCATAGGAAACACTGACGCGCAAGCCCGCATAGAAATAGGGCAGACTAGCTGGAATCTTAAAATGCCAGAGAATCTGCCAGCGATTGGCCTGCATTAGCTCAAAGAGAGTTAGAGTATCCCGATCACAATGCCGAAAACCATCCAGAATACTGACGATAATTGGAAAGGTCGTCGTCAGAATAATCAGCACAATCTTGGGCAAAATCCCATAACCCAGCCAAAGAACCAGGATTGGCGCCAAAGCAATGGTCGGAATCGTCTGCACCACGACCATCATGGGATAAATCAGATCATTGAGCCAGCTCATGCTGTCCATGAGTATAGCTAGTATACAGGCCAAGATGACACCCAAGACTAAACCCAGTAAGGCTACTCTTAAGGTCGCCCAGCTATGACTTGCTAGAAAGCCAGCATCTCTGATAAAGGCCTGACCGATTTCCAGAGGTGTCGGCAGGATAAACTTGGGCAAGAGCTTGAGCCAGCCCATGACCTGCCAGATGACAAGTACACCCAGCATACCTAAGAGACCGATTTGCTGTCGCATCAGCCTTTGTAGTGCTTTCATTAGAACTATTTTCCTCCCTTCCTGCATTTTGGTGCTGCAATTCTTCAAGATATTACCATCGATAAAGATGATAAAAGAAAAGGCCTTTTCCATATATGGAAAAGGCGCACAAATACCACTATTTTCGGTATGATTCCTACGCTGGCATTACCCAGATCAGGTGCGGTCGAAGCTTACACTTCCTCTCAGACTGTACACAGACTCCCATATATAGGACTATGATAGCGCAATCATCAGCAAATGTCAAGGTTGGAGCTCAGACTCACTACTTTTCAACGATAAGTGAAGCAAATAATCATGGCTCAGTCAAATTCCCTTTCACAGCCAGCAAATCCTCCATAGCACTGATATTCTCTGTCTCGCTTGTGGATAAGATGGTTTCAAAACCCAATTCAGCTGCCGTATCTAAGTTAGCCTGAATATCATCAATGAAGACGGATTCCACTGGATTCAGATTATATTTTTTCAACAGCTTTTGGTAAATCTCTGCTTCTGGCTTGACGACCCCAACCTCTGAGGAAAGGATATAGCCCGACAGCAGTGGGTAAATGGGCAACAAACCAGCTTTTTCAATATGATAAAAAATCTCACAAGTGGTTGACAAGATATAGATTCAATAACCTTGATCAGACCATAGCCGAATCCTTTCCTGTAAACCACTGTAAACATGCACAACCTCATACCAATGATAAAAGATATTCTTAACGGCAGAATGATAGGAAGCATCTAACTGAGTCTGGACTCCCTCACAAGCTTCTTTCAAACTCAGCTCTCCCTTGTCCGTCTGATGCCAGACACCTGACTCAAAAATGGCCTGTCTAAGAACCTGCCGCCGCTCTTTCTCAGGTTCAAAATATGTCAGGATTTTCTTAGAATTCCATTCAATCAGAACATTGCCCAAATCAAAAACCAAATTTTTAATCATGATGACCACCTGTTTTCTTTGCTTATCATCCTCTATATACGTCGATTTGACTGAGGAATTGCTTCAAATATAAGTAAAAAGGCCCACTGGACCTTTCTATTCATCAAAATAACGGATGAGGTTCTTTTCTGTCAAAATGTCAGAATAAGTATAAGACTCCACATAGGTATTGGAGATTTCCCCTGGCTGACCGCCTTCATTGGAATATTCCACGATAAACAAAGACGGATAGACTTCAATCAGACGGCCTTGCTTGCTTTTTTGGCGCTTACGACCGTTTTCCAGCGTCATCTCAACGATTTGTCCTTCATGCGCCTTGATATCTTCTTTGATTTTTTTCATTTTTGCCACATCTGTAAATGCATCACTCATCTTTATTCATCCTCTCTTTTGGAAATACTTGAGAATTTATTATACTCTTTCTGGAAAATTAACTCTACTGTACCACGCGCCCCACTCCGGTTTTTCTCAATAATGACTTCAACCTTGTTGTTGGGAATGCCTTCTTCCTCCTCACCAGCCCGATCATAATAATCATCCCGGTAAAGGAAAGCAACGATATCCGCATCCTGCTCAATGGAACCTGATTCCCGAATATCAGACAGCACTGGTCGCTTATCCTGCCGCTGCTCTACGCCACGCGAGAGCTGACTCAGCGCAATGACCGGCACCTTGAGCTCCTTAGCCAAGATTTTCAACTGCCGGGAAATTTCCGAAACCTCTTGCTGGCGGTTTTCACGCCCAGTTCCCGTAATCAGCTGCAAATAGTCAATCAAAACCAGCCCTAGATTCCCCGTTTCCTGGGCCAGTTTTCGAGCCCGCGAGCGAATCTCTGTAATCCGAATCCCTGGTGTATCATCGATATAGATACTAGCGTTAGCCAGATTAGCTGTCGCAATGGTATATTTTTGCCACTCTTCATCTGTCAGTTGCCCCGTACGAATGGAATGAGAATTAATCACCCCTTCTGAAGCCAGCATCCGGTCCACCAAGCTCTCCGCCCCCATTTCCAGAGAGAAAATGGCTACAGTCTTATCCAGCTTGGTTCCGATATTCTGAGCGATATTGAGGGCAAAGGCTGTCTTTCCGACCGCTGGCCGGGCCGCCAAAATGATTAATTCTTCCTCATGCAGACCAGTCGTCATCTTGTCCAGCTCACGGTAGCCAGTCGCAATCCCAGTGATATCTGATGTCTGCAGAGACCGAGCCTCCAGATTGCCAAAGTTAAGATTCAGCACATCACGGATATTTTTAAAACCGCTGCGGTTAGCTGTTTCACTGACATCAATCAGAGCTTTTTCAGCTCCGGCAATAATTTCCTCTGACAGACGGTCACCATCGTAGGCTTGATTGATAGACTCTGTCAGACGCGAAATCAGCCGCCTTAGAATAGCCTTTTCTGCAACGATTTTAGCATAGTATTCAGCATTGGCAGAGGTTGGCACAGAATTGACCACTTCCACCAAGTAGCTGAGACCGCCGATATTCTGCAAGTCACCCTGACTGTCTAAAATATTGCGAACAGTCGTTGCATCAATGGCATCGCCGCGGTCAGCCAAGTCAATCATAGCCTTGAAAATCAAGCGATTGGCATACTTAAAGAAGTCAGCAGGCTCGATATACTCACGAACAAAGACCAGTTTGCTCTCATCAATGAAAATGGCTCCTAAAACGGACTGCTCCGCTAAAATATCCTGAGGCTGAGCTCGGAGTTCATCAATCTCTGCCATCGGTAAATCCTTCCTTCAAATCACTATTATCCTTCTTTAACCCGCAAACGAATCACCCCAGTTATATCCTGATAAATTTTCACTGGAACATCGATCAGACCAATGGAGCGAATCGGTGAGTCCACCTTAATATGGCGCTTGTCAATTTTAATGCCAAACTGCTTCTGCAGCTCTTCTGCTATTTTCTTGCTGGTAATAGAGCCAAAGGTGCGGCCGTCCGGACCAACTTTTTCAGTAAATTCAACAAGAGTAGCTTCTTCTGCTAACTTAGCTTTAATAGCCTGAGCTTCTGCCACTAGTTCAGCGTGGGCTTTTTCTTCAGACTTTTGCTTACCGCGCAGCTCACCGATAGCCTGCGCTGTTGCTTCCTTGGCTAAATTTTTCTTAATCAGAAAATTTTGAGCATAGCCAGTCGGCATTTCCTTGATTTCGCCTTTTTTGCCCTTGCCTTTTACATCTGCTAAAAAAATTACTTTCATCCTTTTTTCTCCTCGTCTATTATTACTTCCTCTTTAATGACTTGGTCCATAATTTCTTGATTCAGCGACTGAAGGACCTCAGAAACTGTTTTACCTTCAATTTGAGCTGCCGCCAGATTGAAATGGCCGCCACCGCCCAGCTTTTCCATAATTCGCTGAACATTGATCTTGCTACGACTGCGAGCCGAAATAGACACATAACCTTTGGTATTCTTGCTCACGACAAAAGTTGCTTCAATTCCTGACATAGAGAGCATGGTATCAGCTGCCTTACTGATGACAACTGTATCATAAGTGTTCTCTTCTGGACCAGCTGCTACAATGACATTAGGCAAAATCTTCTTGCCGTTTAAAATCAGCTCATTAATCGCACGATATTCCTCAAAATTCGTAGCGGAAATATCCTGAATCACAACACTGTCACTGCCTCGAGTCCGCAGATAGCTGGCCACATCAAAGGTCCGACTGGTGACTCGAGATGAAAATCCTTTGGTGTCAAGCATAATCCCCGCCATGAGAATGCTGGCTTGCATCTTACTGAGACGATTCTTTTTAGAATTCTGGAACTGAATCAGCTCCGTTACCAACTCACTGGCACTGCTAGCCCCACTTTCGATATAGGCAATCACAGCATTTTCCGGAAAATCTTCATCACGGCGATGGTGGTCGACTACGATAATCTGACTGAATTGATCAAAGAAATCCTTAGACAGCGTCAGAGATATCTTGGAGTGGTCAACCATAATCAAGAGCGAACGATTGGTCACCATATTTACTGCTTCAGAAAGCGGCACCAGATAGTCAGCCCCTTCCTGCTGGAGCTTTGCAATGGAGCGCTCAATATCAGAAGCCATCTGAGACGGATCATAGACCACATAAGCTTTCTCGATGATATTACTAGCAAAAAGCTGCATACCAAGAGAAGAACCCAAGGCATCCATATCCAGATTTTTATGTCCGACTACAAAGACCTGATCCACACTTTTAATCTTATCGGAGATCGCAGTCATCATAGCCCGAGTACGGGTGCGCGTCCGCTTAACAGCTGACGCCGTTCCTCCACCAAAGAAGATTGGGTTCATATTGTCATTATTTTCTTTGACGACAGCTTGATCCCCGCCCCGAACTTCAGCTAAGTTGAGGTTAAGCAGGGCAACCCTACCGATTTCATCATGATTGCCATCACCATAAGAAAAGCCCATACTGAGTGTCAGTGACAGCTCTCGATTTTTAGCTTCCGTTCGGAATTGATCAATGATAGAAAATTTATTTTCCATTAGCTGTTCCAGGACTGTGTAATCGGTAAAAAGATAGAACCGATCCATGCCAACCCGACGGTAAAACATATGAAACTGCTCAGAAAATTCTGCTACGAAGTTGGCCACAAAGCTATTGATATGACTGATATCCGTGTCTGAAACAACATCTTCCAAATCATCATAATTATCCACCGAGATAATCCCGATTACCGGGCGCGTTGTTACCAGACCAACAGTGGCTTCGTATTCATTGGATGCATCAAAAAAATAAAACACACTGGATGCACGGTCCAAGTAAACCGAATATTTCTTGTCTCCAACCGTAGCATAATGACCAGAGTCTGAATAAGCAGCCTTCATGATATTCTTGAGCATATCAGCATCAAAATCACCATCTTCGGTTGTAAAAATCAGTTCCGCATAGGGATTAAACCACTCTACATCACCATTATCTTCACTGATTTTAATGACACCAACTGGCATCTTATCCAGCAAGGAAGCGAGGCTTCCTTCTGCTTGATGATTGACATAATGAATCTGCTCAATCTCATCTAGCTCGGATACTCTCTGTTGCTGGATAAAAAGCACAATCAAAAGAGCCAGCACAAGCATGAGAGCAGCTAGCATGGCCAAACTATCACCAAAAAGCCTCAGACAGATGGCTAAGATTATAAAGGAAATTAGACCCGCCATCGCCAAGTGAATTGGGGCAAAACGAAATTTTCTCATCATAGACCTCTTATTCCGCCATTTTACCATAAATCCTAGAAAAAAGCGAATTTCTCCCAATAAGTAAAGCATTTAAGAAGGGTAAAGAAAGCGAAAAACAGCCTTTCAAAGTTTACAACGTTGTAAACCTCTTGTAAATTTACACAAAAAGGCTGCTTCCCAAAGGAAACTAAGCCTTTTACAAGAGTTACTTCGCTTGATTTTTAGAAATGCTTCTAGACTTGCCTTCTAAGTAAACCATCAAAATGGAAATATCTGCTGGATTGACACCAGAAATACGACTAGCCTGACCAATTGTTTCTGGATTGATTTTCTTAAACTTCTGTCGCGCTTCAGTCGCAATCGAGTCAATATCATCCCAGTCAATATTAGCTGGAATCCGCTTCTCTTCCATGCGCTTCATCTTTTCAACCTGATCAAGAGCTTTAGAAATATAGCCTTCGTACTTAATCTCTGTCTCAATTAGCTCGATAATCTTTTCATCAAGCTCCTCTGCCGCCGGACCAATGAACTGAACTACATCTTGGTAAGACACTTCCGGACGCCGCATAAATTCTTTGGCAGTTACTGCATCTGTCAGAGGCTTAAAGCCTAGCGCTTCTACCTTAGCGTTTGTTTCCTTAACAGGCTTTAGTTTGATAGATTCCAAACGCTTCATCTCGTTGTCAAATTGATTCTTTTTAATCTCGAAACGAGCCCAACGCTCATCATCTACCAGACCAATTTCTCGTCCTATCTCTGTCAAACGCATATCGGCATTGTCGTGGCGGAGAATCAGACGGTACTCAGCTCGACTAGTCAAGAGTCGATAAGGTTCTACCGTCCCTTTAGTGACCAAATCATCAATCATGACTCCAATATAACCATCACTACGCTTCAAAATCAACTCTGGCTTACCTTGGGTTTTCAAGGCCGCATTAATCCCAGCGATAATTCCTTGACCAGCAGCTTCTTCGTAACCAGAAGTCCCATTGGTCTGACCTGCTGTAAAGAGCCCTGAAATTTTCTTAGTTTCCAAGGTTGCCCGTAACTGATGAGGCATAATCATATCGTACTCAATGGCATAGCCTGTCCGCATCATCTCAGCATTTTCAAGACCTTTGATAGAGTGAACCAAGTCCTTCTGTACATCTTCTGGCAGACTTGTTGATAGCCCCTGTACATAAACTTCTTCTGTATCACGTCCCTCAGGCTCTAAGAAAAGCTGGTGGCGTTCCTTGTCTGCAAAACGGACAATCTTATCCTCAATAGACGGGCAATAGCGTGGCCCCACTCCCTTGACTACTCCTGAAAACATAGGCGCCCGATGCAGGTTATTTTGGATAATCTCATGACTTTCCGCATTGGTATAAGTCAACCAGCAAGGAACTTGATCTTTCACATAGTCCTCATCTCGAGATGTGTAAGAGAAATGATTGGCCTTTTCATCACCTGGCTGAATCTCGGTTACATCATAATTGATAGATGATGCCTTGACACGCGGAGGCGTTCCAGTTTTAAAACGACCAATTTCAAAACCTAGATCCCGCAGGTTATCTGCTAAAGGAATGGCAGCCAGACTGTGGTTAGGGCCTGATGAATACTTGAGATCACCAATGATAATTTCTCCTCGCAAGGCTGTTCCAGTCGTAACAATGACAGCTTTAGCCGCATACTCCTGATGGGTCGCTGTCTTAACCCCAATTACCTTACCATCTTCTACCAAGATTTCATTAATCATAGTTTGCCGCAAGGTCAGATTTTCTTGATTTTCGACAGTCTTCCGCATTTCTTTGGAGTAGACTTCCTTATCCGCCTGCGCCCGAAGAGCCCGCACTGCCGGACCTTTTCCAGTGTTCAGCATTTTCATCTGAATATAGCTCTTGTCAATATTCTTTGCCATCTCACCGCCCAAAGCATCTACTTCACGGACAACAATCCCTTTAGCAGATCCTCCGATAGATGGATTGCAGGGCATAAAAGCCAGCATCTCAATATTGAGGGTTGCCAGCAGAACTTTACAGCCCATTCGACTGGCAGCCAGAGACGCCTCAACTCCTGCGTGGCCTGCCCCAATCACGACAATATCATAACTTTCAGTAAAATTGTATGTCATTTTCTTTTTTCCTCATTTTTTCACCAAAAAAGGCCAAGTCTCTAGAAGTGCAGGACAAAAAAGCCTGCAACATCCATGAGCTTTGACCATCATAGGTATTGCTTATCTTATTGTAGCAGATTGAGCTGAATTGTCAATCTAAATGTACTGTAAGACTTGACCATTCTTATAAGCTCTGTCAATCAAGCCTCCACCTAGACATTCTTCTCCATCATAGAAGACGACTGCTTGACCTGGAGTAACAGCCCTTTGTGGTTGATCGAAGTTGACAACTGCCTTGTCACCCTTTACAGTAACTGTCACCTTGGAATCCGGCTGACGATAGCGAAACTTAGCTGTACACTCCATAGTAAATTCTTCTGGCATTTCTTTTGTGAAATGAACCTGACTAGCGTCAAGGCTGGTTGACATTAGATTGTCATGATAAAATCCCTGACCCACATAAAGAATATTTTGGCTGAGGTCTTTTCCAACCACAAACCAAGGCTCATTATCTCCGCCGTGCTGACCACCAATTCTAAGACCACCTCGCTGGCCAATGGTATAATACATCAACCCAGCATGCTGGCCCATATCTCGGCCTTCCAAGGTCATCATTCGACCAGGCTGGGCTGGTAAATATTGACTCAGAAATTCTTTAAAATTCTTCTCACCAATGAAGCAAATACCTGTCGAGTCTTTTTTCTTAGCTGTAGCTAAACCAGCTCTTTCAGCAATTGCTCGAACTTCTAGCTTTTCTAAATGACCCAGAGGAAACATAGTTTTTTGCAGTTGTTCCTGAGACAGCTGACTCAGAAAATAAGTCTGATCCTTGCCATTGTCTACACCGCGTAGCATATGAACTGTTCCATCTTCATCACGCGCCACTCGAGCATAATGACCCGTTGCCACATAATCTGCACCCAGTGTCAAGGCATAGTCAAGGAAGGCTTTAAACTTGATTTCCTTGTTACACATGACATCTGGATTTGGAGTCCTACCAGCTCGGTATTCCGCCAAGAAGTATTCAAAAACGCGATCCCAGTACTCTTTCTCAAAGTTGACAGAGTAGTAAGGAATGCCAATCTGATCTGCAACAGCAGCTACATCCTTGTAGTCTTCTGTGGCTGTACAGACACCAAATTCGTCTGTGTCGTCCCAGTTTTTCATGAAGATGCCAATCACATCGTAACCTTGTTCTTTTAAGAGCAAAGCAGTTACTGATGAATCGACACCTCCGCTCATACCAACAACGACACGAGTCTTAGAGTTATTACTCATTGTGTTCTCCCATCTTTTCGTTATTTCACGATTGAAGGTCGTGCTGTGCTTTCAACGATTGAAGGTCGCTTGAGCAAGGCCTATTATAGCACGAAAGGACTAGGAAAACAAATCAGAAATTTAACTAAATTTATTAACTGTAAATTATGTTTACAACTTTGTAAATATATTGATTTTCTCACTTACTTTCCTATCTAACGAAATTTTATAATATCTACTTTTAATTCATTTAAAAAATCAGCAGAAAGCCCTTAACTTTGTTATAATGAAAATAATAAATAAGCTGCAAGGAGAAATCATGACTTCACTAAGATTTCAATCTGTTTTTGATATTATTGGACCTGTGATGATAGGCCCATCAAGCAGCCATACAGCAGGCGCCGTCCGTATTGGAAAAATTGTCTCCTCTATTTTTAATGATGAGCCAACAGAAGTAGAATTCCAGCTCTTTAACTCTTTTGCCAAAACTTACCGAGGTCACGGAACTGACTTAGCTCTTGTAGCAGGGATTTTAGGTATGGATACAGATGATCCAGAGATTCCTAACAGCCTTGAAATCGCCTATAAACGCGGTATCAAGATTGTCTGGACGATTCAAAAGGATAGCAATGCACCCCACCCAAATACGACAAAGATTACAATCAAAAATGACCATAAAACAATCACTGTGACTGGAGTCTCTATCGGTGGCGGCAACATTCAAGTAACAGAGTTGAATGGTTTTTCAGTATCTCTGAGCATGAATACTCCGACCATCATTATTGTCCACCAGGATGTCCCAGGTATGATTGCCCATGTCACCGAAGCTCTGTCACGCTACAATATCAATATAGCTCAGATGAATGTTACACGTGAGAAGGCTGGAGAAAAAGCAATTATGATTATTGAAGTTGACAGCCGTAGCTGTGAGGAAGCCATCGATGAAATTCGCAATATTCCTCATCTGCACAATGTGAATTTCTTTAAGTAGGAGAAAATATGTTTTATTCCATCAAAGAATTAGTAGAGCAAGCCGACCTAGATTACCAAGGAAATGTTGCTGAATTGATGATTGCTACCGAGTATGAATTAACTGGTCGTGAAAGAGATGAAATCCTGCGACTGATGGGTCGCAATCTGGAAGTCATGAAAGCCTCTGTCCTTCTTGGACTTGATGAGAGTAAGTCTCGCAGCGGATTGACTGGCGGAGACGCAGCAAAACTTGACCACTATATCCAGTCAGGAAAAACTTTATCAGACCACACTGTGCTAACTGCTGCAAAAAATGCTATTGCTGTCAATGAGCATAATGCTAAAATGGGTTTAGTTTGTGCAACACCTACTGCCGGCAGCGCTGGCTGTCTGCCGGCTGTTCTTACATCAGCCATTGAAAAATTAGGACTCTCAGAAGAAGAACAGCTAAACTTTCTATTAGCTGCAGGCGCTTTTGGCCTAGTTATTGCCAATAATGCCTCAATTTCGGGTGCTGAAGGTGGCTGTCAAGCTGAGGTTGGCTCCGCTTCTGCTATGAGTGCAGCTGCTTTAGTTCTAGCTGCTGGAGGTTCACCTTTTCAAGCCAGTCAAGCTATTTGTTTTGTCATTAAAAACATGCTGGGTTTGATTTGCGATCCAGTAGCTGGTCTAGTGGAGGTGCCTTGTGTCAAGCGAAATGCTATGGGAGCCAGTTACGCCTTTATTGCAGCTGATATGGCTCTTGCGGGAATCGAATCTAAAATTCCTGTTGACGAAGTCATTGATGCTATGTATCAAGTTGGGTCAAGTCTGCCTACTGCTTTCAGAGAAACAGCTGAAGGCGGCCTAGCTACAACACCTACAGGCCGCAGACTTTCAAAAGAAATCTTTGGAGAATAACCTTGACAAATTTGTCAAGTAGATTTACTAGATAGTAAACAAGGAGACAAGATGAGTCATTTGAAATATATCTTCTTTGATTTGGATGGAACTCTAGTTGACAGTTCAAAGGGCATCCAAGAATCCTTTGAATACAGCTTCAAACAACTTGGAAAAGAGTGCCCTGAAGAAAGTATTATAAAAAGTTTTATGGGGCCGCCTCTGGAAGTAAGCTTCGCCTCTGTTCTTGAAGAAAGCCAAGTTCCAGAAGCGATTAACTATTACCGCAGCTTCTATAAGGAAAAAGGCATCTGGAATGTCCGCCTCTATGAGAGGATACCAGAATTGCTGACACAGTTAAAAGAAGCTGGTTATCAGATTTATGTAACAACGAGTAAGAATCAACCCACAGCACAAGATTTATTAGCAAATCTAGCTATCTCTGAGCAATTTGATGATATTTTTGGCTCACTGCCAGATTCATTTCACAAAGCAGATGTTCTGCGTCGAGCTCTGCAAACACTAGATGCAAATCCAGAAGAAACCATAATTATAGGCGATACAAAGTTTGATATAATTGGCGGTAAAGAAGTAGGAATCTCAACTCTGGGAGTCCTTTGGGGCTTTGGCAACCAAAAAGAGTTACTAGAAAACGGAGCAGATTTGCTGGCTAATTCTCCCAAGCACATTTTAAAAATATTGAACGAACACTTTTCATAACTTTACACATTTGTCGATCTAGATAAGATTGTTCCCTTTAAATCTTTATCTACACTATCATTTTCTGCTTATAAATTGTCAACTTTATGTAAACCAAAAAACCACAGAAATCTGTGGTTTTTTTATTTCTATCTTAGTAGCCCCAAGCTGAAAGTCCTTGAGCACTGTAGGCACTATATGCTGATTGGATTTGATCATCAACAGTAGCCGTTGATCCCCAACCTGGCATCGTTTGGAAAAGACCACTAGCACCAGATGCGTTGTAAGCATCTACTTGACCATTTGATTCACGAGCAATGATAGCTTCCCAAGTTGATGCAGGAACACCTGTCATTTCTGCCATACGTGATGCTGCATAAGAGCCAGTTGCACCAGCAGTATTACCATTGCTAAGTACAAGGCCTCCTGATGTTGCTGCTGAATTAGCTGTTGCTGCAGGTGCTGCATAATTATTTACGGGAGTTGCAGTTGCTGCTACGCTTGTTTCAGACGTTTTGGCACTATTTCCAAGTTCCAAGATTTGACCAACACGGATGTGATTTGGATCTGCAATCTTGTTTAACTCTACTAATTTCTCAAGAGTTGTATTTTTTTCGTTAGCAATAGCTGATAAAGTATCACCGGCTTCAACTGTATAGGTTTCAGCATTCGCAATACCTGAAACCAAGAAAGCCGCTGCAGCGACTGCACCTGTTAAAGTCCATTTTGCTGTTTTTTTGTTCATTAAAAAGTAATTCTCCTTTCGGTGATAATACTATCTTACACATAAAATATTACCAAAAAGTTACATTACCAAGTCAAACGTTACAAGAACATTTAGTTTAGACATTAAAAACAGACTTTTAGAGCTTTTTTGCCAAATATTTTCTTTGATCAAGTAAAAAATAGACAACTTTAACTTATACTATTCTCTAAAAACACTTTAAACAGCAGGTCAGTTTTTCAATATATAAAGCAGAATACCTAATATAAATAAGCTAATAATAGCCAAGCTGTCATTTCTTTTCCATGCCAAACGGCGAAAACGTGTCCGACCTTCACCTCCATTATAGCCGCGCGCTTCCATGGCAATAGCTAGAGCATCTGCCCTTTTAAAACTGGAAGCAAATAAAGGGATTAGAATGGGAATAATAGATTTAATCTTTTGAATGATTTTTCCCTCACCGAAGTCAACACCACGCGCCCTCTGGGCGTTCATAATCCGAGTAGTATCATCCATTAAAGTTGGAACGAAACGTAAGCTCATAGAAAGCATCAGGCCAATCTCATGTGCTGGCACCTTGAAAACCTTCAGAGGCTTCAGCAAAGACTCCACGGCATCAGACAAGCTTAAGGGGGTCGTTGTCAGAGTCAGAAGAGTAGAAAAGAAAATAATCAGAATAAAGCGGCTAAAAATGATGCCAGCCTGTGACAGTCCTGCTTCTGTAATTCTGAAAAAAGCAAACTGAAAAATTGTAGCGCCTCCTGAGGTCAAAAACAGCTGGAACAAGGTAGTAAAAGCTATGATAAAAACCATGGACTGGATACCCTTTAAAAAGAACTTCAAAGGAACCTTGGACAGCAAGACCAAACTAAAAACAAAAACAAACAACAGCAGATTGGTCACAAGATTATTAGCCCAGAAAATTAATAGAATAAAAAGAAACATCGCCAGCAACTTGCTCCGCGGATCCAAACGATGGATGATTGAATTTCCGGGAATATAGCGACCTAAAATCAACTTATCCATGCAAGATCTCCTTGAATTCTTCAATTGTAATAGGATAATGCGAGAAATTCATCCCTTTCTCCGCCAATTCGTGTGCAAATTTTGTAATCTTAGGAACACCCAATTGAATACTCTCCATAAAATCAAGATCCTGAAAGACCTGAGCAGGCTGACCGCTCTTGACGACTCTGCCCTTATCTAAAACATAGACTGTATCAGCGAAGTTGGCTACATCATCCATTAGGTGAGTTACCAAAACAATGGTCATACCGGCACGATGCAGCTCTTCAAAAAGCCTCATCAGTTCTTTTCGACCGGATGGATCAAGCCCTGCTGTCGGCTCATCCAAAACCAAGATATCAGGTTCCATGGCTAATATACCAGCGATAGCCACCCTGCGCATCTGGCCACCAGAAAGTTCGAAAGGACTGCGATTAAACAAATCCTCAGAAATTCCGACTAAGTGCAGCTTTTCACGCGCCAAAGCTTCGGCTTCTTCCTTAGAAACACCAAAATTCTGAGGGCCAAAAGCCACATCTTTCAAAACTGTTTCATCAAAAACTTGACTTTCCGGAAATTGAAAGACTAGACCGACCTTCTTGCGCACCTGTTTAATGTCTTTATTGACAGAATCAGCCGTGATGACTGTACTGCCTACTTCAACACTGCCTTGATTAGGAACTAGCAAGCCATTTAAAAGCTGGAGGATTGTTGACTTACCGCTGCCAGTATGCCCGATAAGAGCTGTATAACTGCCGGATTTTATCTCCAAATCCACTCCAAAAAGCGCTGGTCCCTCAAAAGGGGTGCCAGCTTGATAAGTATAACTTACGTTTTTGAGAGTAATGCCCATAGTTGATCCTGCAATTCTTTTTCTGTTAAGTAAGTGTCTGGCAGAGGAAACCCTGACTGACGCAAAGCCGCCTTTACCTGATTAACAAATGGCTGATCCAATCCTAGCTCTTCCAAATCTTCTCGAGAAAAAAGCTCTCTCGGGGTAGCGGTAGACTCAACCTGACCCTCTTTCATAACCAAAACACGGTCGCTTAAGGCTATTTCATCCAGGTCGTGAGTGATAGAAATGACGGTCAGCTGATTACTATCTTTAATTTTTTTCACGGTCTGGATAAGATCCAAACGTCCCTCTGGATCCAGCATGCTAGTTGCTTCATCCAAAATAATAATATCCGGTCTCAGAGCTACCACACCTGCAACAGCTACTCGCTGTTTCTGGCCTCCGGAAAGACGAGCTGGTTCACGTTCTCTAAAATCCTGCATACCGACAAGCTCTAATGCCTGCTGGACTCGCTCTACCATCAGATCATAGGCTAGCCCTTGATTTTCCAAACCAAAGGCTACATCGTCTTCTACAGTTGCTCCGACAAACTGATTATCTGGATTTTGGAATACCATGCCAATCTGTCTGCGTTTTTCCCAGACGTTTTCAGCTGTTAGCTTATCACCTGAGATAATAATATCTCCGCTTTCCGCTTCTAAAAGACCGTCAATCAAACGAACTGTGGTTGATTTTCCACTCCCATTATGACCGACAATAGACAGCCATTCCCCTTTTTTTACTTGAAAGGAGACATCATTTAAAGTGTAATTCTCAGACTCACTATCGTATTTGTACTTAAGATTTCTTACTTCGATGATATTTTCCATATTATTTAAAGGTATCTTTAAAGAGATAGGCACTTCCCTTGAAGTAGTCATATCCAGAATAAATCGTAAAGATTAAAGCGATATACAGAAGGATTTGTCCTAAGAGAGTCCAATGAATCAGTAGAAAAATAATAGCAAACATCTGCGTGAAGGTCTTGATTTTACCTGGCATAGCAGCTGCTAAGACTGTACCGCCTGTTTCCACTAAAAGCAAGCGCAGACCTGTTACTGCCAATTCCCGGCAAATAATAATAGCCACAACCCAGGCAGGAGCCAGTTTCATCTCAATCAACATGATAAAAGCAGACATCACTAAAAGCTTATCAGCCATGGGATCAGCAAATTTACCAAAGTTTGTTACCACTTCCCACTTTCGTGCCAAATAACCATCTAGATAATCAGTTATACTGGCAAAAGCAAATATAAAAGCTGCCAAGATATGCATGGTGTAAGAATGACCGAATGTTAAAATCACAACAAATACAGGGATTAAAGCAATTCTAACAAGAGTTAAGGCATTTGGAATATTTTCTTTTTTCATGGGATTCCCTTCGTTTTTATCCTTTCGTAATGTTCAAACTAATGGTTCCACTATCACTAGTCAAAGCCGAAGTATCTAGTTTTTGTCCCTCTATCGTCACAGTTGCTCCTTTAACAGGTGCTATCGTAATAAGATACTTATTGCCTGGCTCAAGAGAAACCGTCTGGCTTGATTTTTCAGGAGATAAGGTGATGCCTTCGGCTAGTTCTGAATCGCTTATGCTTACCAAATTGGTTGTTTGCTCCACAGAAACGGTCACTTTAACAGGCTGACCTGCTCCGCTATACTCAGCAGTCAAATTATCTCCGTTTCCACTAACTGTCAATTTGCTAGCCGAGGAAGAAACTGACTTAGAATCAGCCGAAGAAAAGGAAATCTTCTGACTGTTAGTACTTGTAGAAGACACCAGACTATAATTGCTGTTAGATGCTTTGAAACTTACCGAATTAGTGTGAGCATAACTCCAGATATAGTATGCCACGAAAGCCGCAATAGCTGAAGCCAATAAGAGGAAATAGAACAAGGGCAGAAAAGAGCTTTTATTTTTATTTTTTCTACTCCTGAATTCCTCATCTGCTGCCAGTGCCACTTCATCAAAGACAATCATCTCACCAGCTTCGTAAGCCTCCAGAATAATAGACTCATCCAAATCTACAGCCCAAGCATATTTCCGCAAAAAACTGCGGGCATAGAAAGGACTAGGAAGCAAATCATAGTCATTTCGTTCCAGCACTTCCAGCAAATCCTGCTGGATATCTGTCTTTTTTGACAATTCCTCTAAGCTCAGCCCTTGATTGGTCCGAGCAAGCTTCAACACTTCTCCTATCGTTTTTTTTCTCATACGTACTTTTCCCTTATTTCTATTCTTCACTATTTTAACAAAATTTTAAAAACGATTCTGGAATTATTTTGGAAAAATAGTAAAATCTGTCATATCACACTGATTGATAAAACGATGACCTAGTTTTATCACATCATTCAGGCTGATGTCCTGTAAAATTTTCGGCAAATCAAACAGATTCTCACCCGTCAACTGCGGTTCATATTGAGTTGCAATATACTCAAGCGAGTTTAAACCGTGCAGAAAATCACCAAACATCTCGCTTTTAATCGTATCCAAATGCTCTTCTGTCACATCCGGATCCTTGTCAAAATTCTTGATGGCTGAGCGAAATTGATGAGAAAGTCCCACCGGTTCCTGAGTATCCATCGTCAGCATGACAAAGTGAAAATCTTTTTCTACTTCCACTTCCAGCGTTAAAGAATTATCCATTTTCCCACTTTCATAGAGGGACTGGAAACGCTTGGAAGTCCAGCCAAACATCATGGCAAATAGGAGTTTCAAAGTGATTTTATAGCGATACAGCTCCGATTCATCAACAAAGTCTGTCCCTCGAATCCCAACTGCCAGTTTTGGACTCGCCACCTCCATTCGGTGAGTATCCGTTGATACCACTGGGTGAAGGCTAACAGGAATTTTTTCAATAGATTCCGAACTCCTAGGAAAAACTAGTTTTTGCTGCTGTTCAGCAATCTCTGCAGCTATCTGTTCCAAATCGAAATTACCAATCACAAACAAAGTCATATTAGAAGGATGATAAAAGTTACTGAAATTTTCCTTCAAATTTTCGACGGTAATCTCAGAGATAGACTCTTTCGTTCCTGCAATGTCTTCTGCCAGAGGTGTTTGAGGATAGAGATTGGCCAAGGCTCCAAAAAAGAGACGATAATCCGGATTATCCTGATACATTTCAATTTCTTGGCCGATAATATCCTGTTCCCGCAAAATGGATTCTTTTGTAAAATCAGCCCGATGCACTAGTTTTTGCAAAAGCTGTAGATTTTCTGAAATATTATCCGTTGCAGAAAATAGATAGCTAGTCCGAGTAAAGCTCGTAAAGGCATTACTCTCAGCTCCTAGCTTAGTAAATTCCAGCATCAAATCCTTTCCTTGCGGGCCTTCAAAAAGCTTATGTTCCAAAAAATGAGCTATTCCAGCCGGATATTGAGTGACCTGCTTGGTTTCACGTGAAACAATCCCTGTATCCACTGAACCAAAATTAGTTGAGATAATCCCATAAGTTTCATTAAAATCATTTTTAGGCAGAAGAAAAACACGCAAACCATTTGCCAAGACTCTCTGATAGACCGTTTCTCCCACTGCTGAATAATTGATTTTTTCTAACACTTCTCCCTGCATTATTTTCCTTCCATAAAGTAAATAGCTTGTAATTTCAACTGACCAGCTGCCTTGATAATATCATCTTTATGAACCTGTTCCAAAGCTTCCAACCAAGCTTCAAGAGATAAGAATTTTTTCCCTAAAACAGAAGCCATATAAGCTCTCTCTAAGATTGTATTCTGTCGATCCTGAGCTAACAATACTGAATTTCTCAGCATTTTCTTGGTTTGATTCAGTTCTTCCAGACTAAAATTTCCGCGCTTCAAATCAAGAATCTGCCGGTTGATTAAAGCAACTGTTCTGGTCCGATTGCTGCGGTCAATACCAGCGTAAATCCGCATCATTCCTGAAAAAATATCAAAATTGCTAGAAATTGTATAAGCCAGCCCTTCCTTTTCACGAAGATTGACAAATAATTTCGAATGGGCAAAGCCACCTAGCAAAGCATTTAAAACGACCAAAGGCAGGTGCTCACTCTCTCCGTACTGAATAGGGAAGTGATAGCCCAACTCAATAATTGACTGATGCACGTCCTTCTGCTCCAGTCCTTCTCGCAAAACATTGGAATATTCTTGCTGATAAACTAGCTGAAGTTCTTGCTGGCGAGGCGCAAAATTGAAAGATTGAATTTTCTCCCGAACAGCCACTTCATTAAAGTCCCCAATAAAGAAAAAGTCAATCTGATTTTCCTGAAGCATCTGCTGAAAAGCAGCAAAACTGCTTGCAGCTGTCTCTTTCTGAATTAATTCAATCGTCCCAAGACGAGGCATCTGCATTTCCTCTTCTTCATAAAAGAGTTTATCTAATTCTCGATGAGCATGATAAAAATGATTCTCAATTTCAGCATCCAAATCATTCAAGATATTTTTCTTCTCAATTTCAAAAGCAGATTCATCAAAAGCGTCCTGACTTACCAATGGAGAAAACAAGCTGGCTTTCAAAAAATCAAGCATGGCATCTGTCAGGACATTCTTGCGACTCAAAAATTTATCCCGCACAAAAGAAAGATTGATATCTAAATAATGGACCAATCCTCTCCTTGAAAGACTCGTAGAATAATCAGCTCCATACAAATTGGCCAAACGTTCCCTGAAGGCCTGCGAAGTAGGATAAACAGCATTGACAGTCTCTAGCATGCTGGCTGTTAAAACCCGACCAGCTACTGTTTCTTTGGACATAGGCGCTGAAAAACGAACCCTAATTTTGTTTGTTTTAAATTTTTCTGATTGAATAAAATGGAGACGAACTCCTTTAGTGATTTCCATGACGCCCCTCATACTGAATAATATAGACTACTATTATATCATGAAATGCCTCTGATTTGTTTGTTCCACCAAGCTTTTTGCTGATTAAAACGTTTTCTGATAACAGGAGAAAATTTCCGATTTTATCCAAAGAACCTCAGTACTTTTTACTAACAAATGTGGTATAATGACAGGGTTGAGGTGAAATATGGAATATAAATTATTTGATGACTACATCACGCTACAAGCCCTTTTGAAAGAAACAGGAATTATCCAAAGCGGCGGAGCAATTAAAACATTTCTAAGTGAATATCCAGTCCTTTTTAACGGTGAACCAGAAAACCGCCGAGGGAAAAAACTCCGTGTCAATGATAAGATTTCCCTTCCTGAGCAAGGAATTGAAATTAATCTGACAGCTCCTAGTCAAGAAGAAATTCTGCAACACCAGAAAGAAATCGCAGAAAAAAAACGAGTTGCTGAACTTGTCAAATCTATGAACAGGGACTTAAAAAAATCTCAAACTTCTAAAAAAGAAAAGCGTAAGAATACAGGGCTACCTAAAAAGCAGAAAACTACTAAAAGTCCTGTTCGCTTCCCTGGTATCTAATCATGTGGCTGAAATCATTAAAAATCAAGCATTTCCGAAATTATCAGGAAGCTGATATTGACTTCCATCCTGGCTTAAATGTCTTTCTAGGCCAGAACGCACAAGGTAAAACCAATATTTTAGAAGCTATTTATTTCCTAGCCTTGACAAGAAGCCACCGCACACGCTCAGATAAGGATTTAATTCATTTTACAGAAAATGATCTCTTTGTCTCTGGTATTTTAGAAAAAAAGACTGGTAAAGTTCCCCTTGACATTAACTTGACACCAAAAGGTCGCATCACAAAAGTCAACCACTTGAAGCAAAGTAAATTATCAGACTACATTGGAACGATGAATGTTGTCCTTTTTGCTCCTGAAGATTTACAGTTGATTAAAGGCTCCCCTAGTCTACGCCGTAAATTTATAGACATTGAGCTTGGACAAATCAAGCCTGTCTATCTATCAGATCTATCCAATTATAATCATGTCCTTAAACAACGCAATGCCTATCTGAAAGCTAATGAAAAAGTTGATGAAACCTTCTTGACTGTCCTTGATGAGCAGCTGGTTGACTATGGCTGTCGTGTCATAAGGCATCGGTTGGATTTTTTGCAAAAGTTAGAAAGCTTTGCTCAAGACAAGCACTGGGACATCTCTCAAAATTTGGAAAAATTGACTGTCAAGTATCTGTCATCCATACCTTTACACCAAATTGACAATTTAGAAGAAACTTACCGTTCTTCCTTATTAAGTAGCCGTAAACGTGACCTATTCAAAAAAAATACAGGTGTTGGTCCCCATCGTGATGATATTGCTTTTTTTATCAACCAGATGGATGCCAACTTTGGTAGCCAAGGTCAGCATCGCAGTCTTGTTTTATCACTGAAACTAGCCGAAATCAAGTTAATAGAAAGCATTACAAAGGAAACACCTATTTTGTTGCTTGACGATGTAATGAGCGAACTTGACAATAACCGTCAACTAAAATTATTAGAAACTATCTCTCAGGATATTCAAACTTTCATTACTACAACAACTTTAGAACATTTAAAAAATCTTCCACAAGATATAAAAATTTTCACCATCCAGCAAGGACAAATTGTATCTCAATCCTAGCATTACACAAACTTTACGTTTTTGTAAATTTCATTTACAAAATATTGCTTATAGTGTAAACGAATTATATCGAATTGTTATTAAAATAGCTTTTGTAGTCTTTTAAATTGTAAACATATGTCAATTTAAATCGTAAATTTAAAACGAGGTTAGGAAAAATTCCCGACCTCGTTTTATTTTTTATTGAACTGAATAGTTAGGGGCTTCATTTGTAATTTGCACATCATGAGGGTGGCTTTCCTTCAATCCAGCGCCACTCATCTCAATAAACTGAGCATTATCGTGAAGTTCTTGCAGATTTGCAGCACCAACGTAGCCCATTCCAGAGCGAATACCACCAAGCATCTGGAAGACAATATCTGCAGCAGCTCCCTTGTATGCCACACGGCCTTCAATTCCTTCTGGAACTAGCTTATTCGCTTCATTGACAGAACCTTGGAAGTAACGGTCACTAGAGCCCTTCTTCATAGCGGCGATAGATCCCATACCACGGTAAGTCTTAAATTTCCGACCTTGGAAGATTTCTGTCTCGCCTGGCGCTTCGTCTGTTCCTGCAAACATTGAACCCAGCATAACAGCATTTCCACCTGCAGCCAAGGCCTTAACAATATCTCCAGAATATTTAATCCCACCATCAGCAATGATGGTTTTTCCATATTCACGCGCCACAGCAGCTGCATCATAAATAGCAGTTACTTGGGGAACGCCAACACCAGCAATGACACGGGTTGTACAGATAGAACCTGGGCCAATTCCGACCTTAACAACATCCACACCTGCTTCATAAAGAGCGCGTGCACCTTCAGCAGTTGCAATATTTCCAGCAATTAAGGTGCGATCAGGGAAATGAGCGCGAATCTCAGCAATCTTGCGCAAAACTCCAGCTGAGTGGCCATGAGCAGTATCAATAACAATCGCATCTGCACCCGCTTCAAAGAGGGCTTCCGCACGTTCGAAAGTATCTGAAGTAACACCAACAGCACCAGCTACCAAAAGACGACCAAACTCATCTTTAGCAGCATTTGGAAACTCAATAACCTTTTCAATATCTTTAATGGTAATCAAACCCGAAAGACAGCCCTTATCATCAACCAAAGGCAACTTTTCAATCCGGTGTTCTTGCAAAATACGCTCTGCAGTTCCCAAATCTGTTCCAACAGGCGCCGTTACAAGATTCTCACTGGTCATATGGCGAGAAATAGGTTGGTCATAGTCAGAAATAAAACGCAAATCACGATTAGTTAGAATCCCTACTAACTTACGATTTTCAAGAGTTTCTACAACAGGAACACCACTGATACGGTAACGTCCCATCAACTCATCTGCTTCAGCAATCGTATGCTCTGGCGTTAGGAAAAAAGGATCAATAATAACGCCATTCTCAGAACGTTTAACCTTTCGAACTTCATCGGCCTGTTGCTCAATAGACATATTTTTGTGGATAACTCCAAGACCGCCAGCACGGGCAATAGCGATAGCCATCTGACTCTCTGTAACAGTGTCCATAGCGGCAGTAATGATTGGGATATTCAAGGTCAAATTCTCAGCAAGCTTGGTACTCAAATCAGCATCATTGGGCAGTACATGGCTTTCAGCTGGAATCAGAAGCACATCATCAAAGGTAAAACCTTTTTTCAAAAATTTAGTGTCCCAGTTAGACATCCACAGTTTCCTCTTTTCCTTCTTATTTGAACTAATACCCAAAGAAAATTGAAGTTCAGTTTTCTTTGAATAAGAGCTGGTTTTTTTGTTGTTAATATCATACCATTCTATAGGAAATTGTCAATCATTATTATACAAAAAATAAAAACCATCATTTTTAAAACTAAAAACGATAGTTTTTGTGATTTATAATCAATAATGTTCGTTATTTAAAATAATTAATCCCCATCGCAGACTTCACTTCCGAAAGAGTCTGAGCGGCAGTCTGACGTGCCTTATCACATCCTTCTTGCAGCATCTGATAAACCTGTCCCATGTCTTTAGCAAACTCCACACGACGCTCACGAATCGGACCTAACTCTCGCTCTAAAATTTCTAACAGATAGCGTTTGGTTTTGACATCTCCCAGACCACCTCTTTGATAATGCTCTTTCATTGCAGCAATATCAGCAGCATCTTCTGGGCGGCCAAAAACATCCAGATAGTGAAAGACCATATTTCCCTCAACTTTTCCAGGATCTTCCACTCTGATATGATTCGGATCCGTATACATGCTCATAACTTTCTTTTGCAGAATATCCATATCATCTGCCAAATAAATGCCGTTATTGAGAGACTTGGACATCTTAGCATTGCCATCCAAACCAGGTAAACGTCCAGCTGCTTCGTTTTCAGGATAAATCCCTTCCGGTTCTACCAAAACATCTGTCTGATAAGCGTGGTTAAAGGAACGAACAATTTCCCGAGTCTGCTCAATCATAGGCTTTTGATCATGTCCGACTGGTACAAAATTAGCCTTAAAAGCAGTAATATCTGCTGCCTGAGAAATCGGATAAACTAAAAAACCAGTCGGCAAACTTTCACCAAATCCTTTTTGCGCAATCTCAGTCTTGACAGTAGGATTACGCTCAAGACGAGCCAATGACACCAAATTCATGTAATACATTGACAACTCTGCCAACTCAGGAATCTGACTTTGAATAAAAATAGTCACCTTTTCAGGATCCAATCCAGCCGCTAGATAATCCAAAGCTACATTCCCAATGGACTCAACAATTGTCTGAGGGTCCTTTGCATGATCTGTCAAAGCTTGCTGATCAGCCAAAAATACGAACATCTCATATTTACCCTGATCCTGCAAAAGTACGCGATTCCGTAAACTTCCTACATAATGACCAATATGCAATTTTCCTGTCGGACGATCTCCTGTTAAAATAATTGGTTTAGTCATTTATTACTCCTCAATTTATAATGAGTTCATTATATCATTTTCAATGGAAATGAGAAAGAAGTTTCTAGAAAAAAGCGAAAATTCCAGTTTTTACAGCTTGATTGACATCCCTTTACAGTATTTGTAAACTTAATTTACAAACTATTCTGGCTGTAAAACCTAAAAGTCTTAGTTCATTATAATATCCTTTTTTCTTTTGGCTTCGTTTTTTACTTTTTATCTCAGAATTATTTGAAAAAAGTTCTGTTTTCTAGTAAAATGAAGAAGATTATATATATAGGAGAAAGACATTGCTTACAGTATCAGATGTATCACTGCGTTTCAGTGACCGAAAATTGTTTGATGAAGTCAACATCAAATTTACAGAAGGAAATACTTATGGATTGATTGGAGCTAACGGCGCTGGAAAATCAACCTTTTTAAAAATTTTAGCTGGTGATATCGAGCCAACAACAGGCCACATTTCTCTAGGACCAAATGAACGTCTTTCAGTCCTTCGCCAGAACCACTTTGACTATGAAGAAGAACGGGCTATTGATGTTGTAATCATGGGAAATGAGCATCTCTACAACATCATGAAAGAAAAAGATGCTATTTATATGAAGCCTGATTTTTCTGATGAAGATGGTGTACGTGCGGCCGAGCTTGAGGGAGAGTTTGCTGAACTAGGTGGCTGGGAAGCTGAAAGTGAAGCCTCTCAATTATTGCAAAACCTCAATATTCCGGAAGATCTTCACTACCAAAATATGAGCGAGCTCTCTAACGGAGACAAGGTCAAAGTACTCTTAGCCAAAGCCCTTTTTGGTAAACCTGATGTCTTACTTCTGGACGAGCCAACTAACGGTTTGGATATTCAGTCTATTACTTGGCTGGAAGACTTTCTTATCGATTTTGACAATACAGTTATTGTTGTATCCCACGACCGTCACTTTTTGAATAAAGTCTGCACTCATATGGCCGACCTTGACTTTGGAAAAATCAAACTCTATGTTGGAAACTATGATTTCTGGAAAGAATCAAGCGAACTAGCGGCTAAGCTTCTAGCTGACCGAAATGCCAAAGCAGAAGAAAAAATCAAGCAACTTCAAGAATTTGTTGCTCGCTTTTCTGCCAATGCTTCAAAATCAAAACAAGCAACTTCTCGTAAAAAGATGCTTGACAAGATTGAGTTAGAAGAAATTGTTCCATCTAGCCGTAAATACCCATTTATCAGCTTTAAAGCAGAACGTGAAATCGGTAATGATCTCTTGACAGTGGAAAACCTTTCTGTCAAGATAGATGGAGAAACTATTCTTGATAATATTAACTTCATTTTACGTCCTGGCGATAAAACAGCTTTAATTGGCCAAAACGATATCCAAACAACAGCTTTGATTCGTGCCTTGATGGGTGATATTGAGTATGAAGGAACTGTCAAGTGGGGTGTCACAACCAGTCAATCTTACCTACCAAAAGATAATTCTCGTGACTTTGCTAGTGGCGAATCAATCCTTGACTGGCTGCGTCAATTTGCTAGCAAAGAAGAGGATGACAACACCTTCCTTCGAGGATTCCTTGGGCGCATGCTTTTCTCTGGAGATGAGGTTAACAAGTCTGTCAATGTCTTGTCAGGAGGAGAAAAAGTTCGGGTCATGCTATCTAAGTTGATGTTGCTTAAATCCAACGTTTTAGTCTTAGACGATCCAACCAATCACTTAGATTTGGAATCAATCTCCAGCTTAAATGATGGATTGAAAAACTTCAAAGGATCCATTATTTTTGCCAGTCACGACCATGAATTTATTCAAACCTTGGCCAACCATATCATTGTCTTGTCTAAAAACGGTGTGATTGACCGCATTGACGAAACCTATGATGAATTCTTGGAAAATCAAGAAGTTCAGGCAAAAGTCAAAGAACTTTGGAAAGATTAATTCCTTGTCAATTTACGTTTACAAAGCTTTACAGAGGCATGAAACAACGTTTCTGCCTCTTTCTATATAAGAAATATGAATCACATTAAAGAATATTTTAAAAAAAATTGGCCTTATTTTTGTGCCTTCTTTCTTCCATTTTTCGTCATGTTCTTTGTCTACTTGATGTATGGAATTTACTGGAATAGCGAAACTTCTCCCTTGCTTGGTGATGGTTTTCATCAGTATGTCATTTTTGACACCAACCTAAGAAATATCCTTCATGGCACAGATAGTATTTTCTATACTTTCTCCAGTGGACTTGGGCAAAATTTTTATGCTTTATCCAGTTATTATTTAGGCAGCTTCTTATCTCCCTTGGTTTATTTCTTTGATTTGAAATCAATGCCAGATGCCGTCTATCTATTTACCTTAATCAAGTTTGGATTAATCGGACTCTCTACCTTTATCAGCATCAAAGGAATATTCAAAAAGATTCCAGCTTTACTCATCATCACTCTTTCAACTTCATTTTCTTTAATGAGTTTTTCAGTCAGTCAATTAGAAATTAAAACCTGGTTGGATGTGTTTATCCTTGCACCTTTGATTGTGCTAGGTTTACATAGGTTGATAACTGGAAAAGGCAGAGTACTATATTTTACAACACTGTCAATCCTCTTCATCCAAAATTATTATTTTGGATATATGATGGCAATCTTTTTGGTCTTTTGGTACCTTCTTCAATTATCTTGGGATTTCAAAAATAGAATTAAAAGTTTACTTGACTTTACAGTCGTATCTGCTTTAGCAGGTCTGACTAGCCTAATCATGATTCTGCCAACTTACCTAGACATAAGCACTCATGGTGAAACATTAACAAAAGTTTCTTCTTTGCTGACAGAAAAAAGTTGGTTTTTAGATGTATTTGCTAAAAATTTTATTGGCAGTTTTGATACAACCAAGTATGGTTCTATCCCTATGATTTATGTCGGCACCTTCCCCTTGATTCTGGCTATCTTATTTTTTACCTTAAAATCTGTTAAGTTTCACGTGAAACTTTGCTACTTTTTACTCATTGCAATTTTCATAGCTAGTTTTTATCTTCAATATTTAGACTTACTTTGGCAAGGAATGCATGCTCCGAACATGTTTCTTCACCGTTATTCTTGGCTATTTTCTCTGATAGTTATCTATATGGCTGCTGAGACTTTAAATCGTTGGAAAGACGTGAAATTGATGAATGTTGCCATTAGTTTCACTTTGCTCAGTCTCGGATTCATTATGACTTTTATTCAGAGAAAACATTATGACTTTTTGGGTCCTGAGAATTATATTCTAACATTAGAATTTCTGCTGGCTTATCTCTTGATTAGCTTTGTCTTAGCAAAATCTTCTATTCAACCAAAAATCATTCTCCCTGTCTTGCTTTTCTTTGTTACTTTTGAATTGTCGCTTAATTCCTATTATCAAGTTGGAGGAATTGCTAAAGAATGGGTATTTGCCACTCGTTCATCTTACGCTAGTCATCTTGACGAGATTGACAAGCTTGTCAATTATTCCAAAAAGGAAAATATTGACTTTTTTAGAACTGAAAGATTGAATCCACAAACGGGAAATGACAGTATGAAATTCAACTACAATGGAATTTCCCAGTTCTCATCTGTCAGAAATACTCAGGCAAGTTCTACTTTAGATAAACTTGGTTTTAAATCAGCGGGAACAAATCTGAATCTCCGTTATCAAAACAATAGTATTTTGATGGACAGTATTTTTGGTGTTCGCTACAATCTATCTGAAACAGATCCTCAAAAATTTGGTTTTCTTCCTGAGAAAACTGAAAAAGAAATGTCTCTCTACCAAAATGATGCTGCACTTGGTTTAGCTTTTCTGACCAATGATATTTACCATGATGTCAAGTTTACAAATTTGACTTTAGATAATCAGACAGAATTTTTGAATCGATTGACTGGCTTTGATTTTAAATATTATGACAAAGTAGATGCTATAACTACTAATGAAAATGTCAAGCAAATTGGTAACAGAGTGACTGTGGATGTTGACAGAGAACAGAATACAAGCTTTGCTAGCGTAGTCTATACTGTCAATGTACCTACTAACAGTCAACTATATGTTAATGTTGCTGGGATTGATTTTAGTAATGATGATCAGACAGATGTTGACATTACTGTCAATAACTTTACAGAACATTATACAACTAATAATGTTTTCCCTTTCTTTAATGCTGGCTATTTTAGTCAAAGTCAAACAGTATCTATTCGCTTTACATTCCCAAACAATTCGACGGTTTCTTTTGATACGCCAGAATTTTTTGCCGTTAATACTGAGCAATATCAAAATGTCATTCAAAAATTAAAAGAGCAGCCCGTTTCCACAACTACTGATTTAAACACAGTAAAAACAAATTATAGAGCGGAAAAGGATACTTCATTATTCTTTACCATTCCTTATGATAAGGGATGGTCAGCCACTCTTAATGGGAAGCCTGTCACACTAAAACGAGCTCAAAACGGTTTTATGAAATTAGATGTGAAAAAAGGAGAAGGAAAAGTTGTCCTCACTTTCATTCCTAATGGACTGAAAGAAGGTGGCATTGCCTTCATATCTTGCATAATCTTATTTGTTTGCTATAATTTTCTACGTAGGAGACGACATAGAATGTAAATATATAAAAAATAAGGCTCTTCATTAAAATGCTAGTGAAGGCCTTTTCTTGAACAATAAAAAAACACTCACTAGGAGTGTCTCTAGCTCCGGCAGTAGGACTCGAACCTACGACATCATGATTAACAGTCATGCGCTACTACCAACTGAGCTATGCCGGATAATATAGTCCGTACGGGATTCGAACCCGTGTTACCGCCGTGAAAAGGCGGTGTCTTAACCCCTTGACCAACGGACCATATGGTATGCTCTCTTTCAGAACATATTCCATTATATCAGGTTTTTAAGCTTTGTCAACTCTTTTCCCTTTATTTTCGAAAATATCTTTCAGATATTTCACTCTTAAACGAGTGACCGGACAGCGATGATTTTCGTAAAAAATAATTTCTCGATTTTTCTTGTCATAATCAACAATGTTGCCAATATTAACCAGATAAGATTTATGTGGTGAAAAAAATCGTTTGGATTGCTGATCTTTTTCTTGAATATCTGTTATTGTTCCATAAAATTCCTTAAGAAAATTTTTACCGACAATCCGAAGTTTATGAGAGCTCCCTGTCGTTTCGATATATAAAATATCGTTATAAGGCATTCGAACATCATTGCCACGATAACTATATTCAAAATAATCTACCATATTGGTATTTTCAATTAGTGTACTCTTAGTGTAAAGAATACTGTCTTTGATTCTATTTTTAAAAGCATCATTGTTGATATCTTTATCGATAAAATCAAGTGCTGATACTTTATATTTAAAAGTCATAGTAGCAAATTCAGATTTTGAGGTTACAAAAACTATAATGGCATAAGGATTATGATGACGGATAAATTGAGCTACTTCCAGCCCTTTTGTTTCCTCCCCCTTAATGTCAATATCCAAAAAATAAAGCTGGTTAACGTCTCCATTTTCAATATATTTTTTGAATTCTTTTATTTTTCCTGTAACCTGAACCTGGATGTCAATTCCAAGTTCCTCAGCAATTTCTGCTAATGTCGTTTCCATCCTGACTTGATGAGATACGGTATCCTCTAAAACTAACACTTTCATAAATTCTATCTCCTAATTGTTAAAATCTGTGTGAAATTGTTTGGCTCAATTTGTGTATCAAGAGTTATAAATTCATACCTATCTAAAATTTCCTTGATGTTATTCAATCCATAGCCTCTATTTTCTCCTTTAGTTGAAAACTCGGGCTGATAGAGTTCTTCCAAATCCAATTTTCCTTCTTTACGAGAATTTTGAACAACAAAAATGGTTCTATCATCCAGTTGAACCAGAGAAACATGGACAATTTTTTCCAGGCTGTCAATGGCACTCTCAATAGCATTATTTAATAAAATACTAGCAATTCTCACAAGATCTAACAACTTGATTGGAAGGCGTTCCACTTTATCCTTAACTTCAAAAGTCAGCTGAATCTGATGTTCACGCGCTTGAAAGATTGTCTCGGTCATGACACTTCTTAAAGCTGAATCTCCTACATTATTCAAATCAAAAACTGTATATTTATCTGAACGCAGGTTCAAATTTGCATCAGCCAAGACCTCTTGATAAATGTGCTCAATTTCCTTGATATCTCCAGTTTGAATAGCCACTTGCATACTCGTCAACATGCTAGCATAATCATGACGAAATCCTTTGATTTCATAGTACAATCTCACAATTTCATCAGTATATTCCTGAAGTCGAAGCTGTTCAGATTCTTTTTGACGCAAATGCTCTTCTTTTTCGTATTTCTCACGGCTGTCCTTGAACGTCACCAAGGTAGAAAGAAAGGCCAAGAAACAAATAGTAGCAATCATACTGCTAAAACTGTTGAAATGCCTTATATTACTAATCCAATGAGAGAGATTTAAAATCAGCCAATTCATTGCATATAAACTACTAATCATCAGAATCTGAGATTTAAAGAAACTTCTTTTAAGATAATCTATTCTGAAATCAAAAATATCAATAACCTTTACCATAAATAACAAGGAAAGTAAGTTGATACATGTCAGAAACAAGCCCATGTACTGAGCTACAAAATCATCTCCTAAAACAGATGAAATAATAACAGAAAAGAAAGTAGTAGAACTATCAATTGACAGACATAAAAAGAAGGAAAGTAAGAAAGATTGATATTTTTTAATTTTTTCAACTCTACAAAAATACCAAACTAAAAATAGAGGGAGAAAAAATGACAGTGTATATGATGGAATTGTGCTAGAAAATGAAAATATGTGTCCTAAAAAAGCAATTATAAACGGAACTATAATCTCAAGACCAAAGCAAACAACTACAAAAAAGCGAGTATGCTTAATTTTAGTGATTTTTGATAAAATCACTAAAAATGCAGCTACATTAATAAAAGGATGAATAATTAATCCAATTATTTCAAGTGACATAAATTTCTCCCCTAAACTTTAAAATTCTTATCTTCCAAAAATCCAACCCCATGGATTTGGAACACCTCTTAAATCCCAAAAGGTTTGAACAAGTGAATTGCTATTTGCAGCAATTTGAAAAGAATAGATTTTCATAACTATCTCCTATCTTTTTATCTTGTAAGTCACCTTACATTTATCATTATAGAAAAATAGAAAGAGTTAGTGACAATTTTCCCTGAAATGTCATTTTTTATCCCCAAAATGACATTATACCAAAAAAATAGAAGAAAAAAACACGAAATATTGTAAAATATTTCGCATTTTTTACATTTCTGATCTCAGCAGGATTCGAACCTGCGACCGTTCGCTTAGAAGGCGAATGCTCTATCCAGCTGAGCTATGAGACCAATACCATCTCATTCTATCAGAAAATAGGGTTGCCGTCAAGATTACTTATGATAAGGACTCCCCTGCTGAATCATAAAAGCTCGATAGATTTGCTCTATTAAAACAAGGCGCATCAGTTGATGAGGTAGCGTTAATTTGCCAAAACTCATCAGAAGATTTGCCCGTTTTTTTACTGCAGGAGATAAACCTAAACTTCCGCCAATAACAAAAGTGATATCAGAAAAGCCATGCACTGTAGTATCCATCATGAGCTGACTAAACTTTTCTGACGGAAATTGCTTTCCTTCAATTGCCAAAGCAATAACAAATTCACGCTCATTGATTTTAGCCAGAATTTTATTTCCTTCTTTTTCAAGAATCTGCTGATTTTCTAAATCACTAGCTTTATCAGGTGTTTTTTCATCCGCTAGCTCAATCATTTCTACCTTGCAGAATCGATTGAGACGCTTCATGTATTCAGCAATTCCATCCTTTAAATATTTTTCTTTCAGTTTTCCAACTGTTACAAGTTTTATTTTCATAAGTTTATTCTATCATATTCATCTATACTTCACACTTTATTAACAAGTAAAATTTATCTGGGAATCGGCTAATCTGTGTATTTTCTAATGCCTATCAACAGTTTTTCTAAGTTTTCCACAAGGTGTGGAAAACTTAGAGGATTTAAGTTATAATTAAGTTTAGCTAACTATAATTTCATCAATTGTAATTCAAGGAGGAAAACATGAAAAACTCTTCAAATGCCATCAAAAAGGCTTTATTGCTTTTTGCAGTGTTAATTGTAGGTTTTATCGGTGGAAGTTTAGGAAATTATGTTACTACATTAGTAACTTCACGTGTAAAAATGAATGGAAATTCAACAACCAGTGTAACTACTTCATATAAAAACTCTACTGACATTTCAGAAGCTGTGAAAAAGGTTCAAAATGCCGTTGTTTCAGTAATTACTTATGCTGAATCTTCCAGCAGCGTTATCAATGATGAATCTTCCAACGATGAATCACAAATCTCCAGTGAAGGTTCTGGCGTAATTTATAAAAAAGATGGAAAATCAGCCTATCTGGTAACCAACACCCACGTTCTTAATGGATCAACCAATGTAGATATCTTGCTAGCTGATGGAAACAAGGTTCCAGGTGAAGTAGTTGGATCAGATGTTTATTCAGATATCTCTGTTGTTAAAATTAGCTCTGAAAAAGTAACTGATGTCGCTGAATTTGGAGATTCTGGTTCTCTGACAGTTGGTGAGACAGCTATCGCTATCGGAAGTCCTCTTGGAACAGAATACGCTAACTCTGTAACACAAGGAATTATTTCTAGTTTAGGCAGAAACGTTACGTTACAATCTGAAAATGGTGAAAATATTTCAACAACTGCATTGCAAACAGATGCTGCAATCAATCCTGGTAACTCTGGCGGCCCGTTGATTAACATCCAAGGACAAGTTATTGGGATTACTTCAAGTAAGATTTCAACAAATGGGCAAACCTCTGTTGAAGGGATGGGATTTGCGATTCCGTCTAATGATGTCGTAAATATTATCAATCAACTTGAAAAAAATGGAACAGTCACACGTCCTGCTTTAGGAATTCAAATGATGGATTTATCTAATCTGACAACTTCTGATTTTTCTAAATTAAATCTTCCTTCTTCAGTGAAATCAGGTATTCTTGTTCGCTCTGTTCAGCAAGGGATGCCTGCTGATGGCAAGCTTCAAAAAAATGATGTCATTACAAAAGTAGATAACACAGATGTGGAATCCACTAGTGACCTTCAGTCTGCTCTCTACAAGCATAGCATTGGAGATGAGGTGGAGATTACTTATTATCGAGATGGTAAATCTCAAACAGTCAAAATCAAACTCACTAAATCAACAAAAGAGCTAAGCTCAAATTAACCTATTTACAAGATTGTCAACACACCTTTACACAATCGTAAAGGTGTGTTATTCTATATACAAATGGAAAACTTTCAATATATTGCACTTAAAGACATTCGAACCAATCCTTATCAGCCTCGTAAAGAGTTTTCACAAAAAAAGATTGAAGAATTAGCAGCATCAATCAAAGAAAATGGTCTCATTCAGCCAATCATTCTTCGGAAATCTTCACTTTTTGGTTATGAAATTTTAGCAGGAGAACGGAGATTTAGAGCTGCCTCTTTTCTCGGCCTAGAAACGATCCCAGCTGTCATCAAAGAATTATCTGATGATGAAATGCTGAAACAGGCCATTATCGAAAATCTTCAAAGAGAAGACTTGAATCCTATAGAAGAGGCTGAGTCTTATCAAAATTTGATTGACAAAGGCTTGACACATGATGAAATTGCTAAAATCATGGGAAAATCTAGACCCTATATCAGCAATATTGTCAGACTTTTACAATTATCCAAAGAAGTTCGTCAAGCTATCAAGGAAGAAGAGATATCTCAAGGACATGCTCGCCTGCTGGTCCCCTTAAAAGAAGAAGAACAGTTACTATGGCTGGAAAAAATCTGTCGAGAAGATTTATCGGTTCGAGCAGTTGAAAAGCTTCTCCAGCAAAAAAAGAGTCTCAAAAAGAAACCTAATAAAGAACTGTTTGCTAAATCTGAAGAGGAAAAAATTAAAAAAATTCTCGGTCTGGAAGTTTCTATTCAGTTAAAAAGCCAGAGTAAAGGAAAGCTGATTATTCCTTTTGAAAGCGAAGAAGAATATCAAAGAATTATAAACAGTTTTAAATAAAACTGTTATTTTCTTTTTTTAAAATAACAAAATTATCCACTGTTAAATCAATTAGGAAGCCTATTAGAATAAGGAAGTTTAGCTTTATTCACATTCTGTGGATAACTTTAGCTAACAATGTGAATTCTTTTCCAGTTCTTGTGGAAAACTTTGAACCTTTATGATAAAATAAGATGCGTATGAATCAGAAAATTATAGAAAAGGAGGGAAGTTATGACCAAAGAACAGGACTTTTGGAATCGTATTTTAGAATTGGCTCATGCTCAGCTAAAACAGACAACTTATGATTTCTTTGTTGCTGAGGCTAAGCTTGTTAAAGTTGAAGAAAAACAAGCTGTTATTTTCCTGGATAGTCCGGTGAAACAACTATTTTGGGAGCAAAACTTAGTAGGAGTTATTCTTACTGCAGGATTTGAGATTTTTAATGATCAGATTGCTGGAAAGTATATTTTTGAAGAAGAAACTAACACTGAAACTTCGAAATCTGTAGTAACTAGTCCTCAAATCAGCACTGTTCAGCCAAGCTTGCCACCTATTGATACTGGCTTAAAGTCAAAATATACCTTTGATAATTTTGTTCAGGGAGACGGAAATATCTGGGCTAAAGCTGCTGCCTTAGCGGTATCTGAGAATCTAGCCACAACCTATAATCCTCTTTTTATCTATGGAGGACCTGGCCTGGGTAAAACTCATTTATTAAATGCTATTGGCAATCAAATTTTAGAAAATATTCCAGATGCGCGTGTCAAGTATATACCGGCTGAAACCTTTATTAACGACTTCCTTGAACATTTAAGATTGGGAGAGATGGATAGCTTTAAAAAAATCTATCGTAGTCTGGATCTTCTGCTAATTGATGATATTCAATCTTTGGGAGGAAAAAAGGTTTCAACTCAGGAAGAATTTTTCAACACTTTCAATGCTCTTCATGGTGAAAATAAACAGATTGTTTTAACCAGCGACCGCAGTCCTGATCATCTGGACAATTTGGAAGAACGCTTAGTGACACGTTTTAAATGGGGATTAACTCAGAATATTACACCGCCAGATTTTGAAACACGAATTGCAATTCTGCGAAACAAAATAGAAGATTTGGATTATATTTTCCCGAATGATACCTTGGAATATCTTGCAGGACAATTCGACTCCAATGTCCGCGACTTGGAAGGTGCTTTGAATGACATCAGTCTCATCGCTAGAGTTCGTCATCTGAAGGAAATCACTATTGATATCGCTGCAGAGGCTATTCGAGCACGCAAGCAGGATTCAAGCCAGGTAACAGTTATTCCGATTGATAAGATTCAGTCTGAAGTTGGGAAATTCTATGGTGTTAGTGTCAAAGAGATGAAAGGCAGCCGTCGAGTGCAAAATATCGTTTTAGCTAGACAGGTAGCTATGTATCTGACTCGTGAGCTGACTGACAACAGTCTGCCTAAAATTGGCCGTGAGTTTGGCGGGAAAGACCATACGACCGTTATACATGCACATGGAAAAATCAAAACTATGATTGAATCAGACGACAATTTGCGTTTAGAAATTGAAAGCATCAAGAATAAAATTAAATAGCGTGTGGAAAACTACAGATTTTTTTCAAAACTTATCCACACTTTGTGAACAAGTCTCAAAACTTGTTAGAATAAGGATAAAGCTATTTTTCCACATAATTCACACAAACTACTATTACTATTAATCTTATAATCATAAATAAATAAAAAGGAGATCCCATGATTCATTTTTCTATTAATAAAAATCTCTTCTTACAAGCGTTAAATACTACTAAAAGGGCTATCAGCCATAAAAATGCAATTCCTATTCTTTCTACTGTAAAAATCGATGTTACCAAAGAAGGAATCACCTTAATCGGCTCAAATGGCCAAGTGTCAATTGAAAACTTTATTTCTACTCAAAATGAAAATGCAGGCTTGCTTGTCAACTCAACAGGTTCAATTTTATTAGAAGCGACTTTCTTTATTAATGTTGTTTCCAGCTTGCCAGATATTATTTTGGATTTTAAAGAAATTGAACAAAAACAAATCGTCTTGACTAGCGGCAAATCAGAGATTACCCTGAAAGGAAAAGACGCTGACCAGTATCCACGAATCCAGGAAATTTCTGCCAGCAATCCCTTGGTTCTTGAAACAAAAATTCTCAAAGATGTCATTAACGAAACAGCCTTTGCAGCCAGTGTTCAGGAAAGCCGTCCAATTTTGACTGGTGTTCACTTTGTTTTGACAGATAACCGTTCTTTGAAGACAGTTGCGACAGACTCCCACAGAATGAGTCAAAAGAAAATTACTCTGGAGAAAAACGGAGATAATTTTGACGTAGTCATTCCAAGTCGTTCTTTACGTGAATTTACGGCTGTTTTTACCGATGAAATTGAAACGGTAGAGGTTTTCTTTGCTAACAATCAAATTCTTTTCAGAAGCGAAAATATCAGCTTCTACACCCGCCTCTTAGAAGGAAATTATCCAGATACAGATCGTTTGATTCCAACTGAATTTACGAGTGTCCTTACTTTTAATACTTCTGATTTACGTGCAGCTATGGAACGCGCTCGTCTCTTGTCTAATGCCACACAGAATGGAACAGTTAAACTTGAGATTGCAGACGGCATTGTCAGTGCCCATGTAAATTCACCAGAGGTCGGCCGTGTTAACGAAGAAATTGATACAGAAAGTGTAACTGGCGAAGATTTGACCATTAGCTTTAATCCAACTTATTTGATTGATGCTTTGAAGGCCATTGACAGTGAAAAAGTAACGATTAGTTTTATCTCATCCGTTCGTCCTTTCACCTTGGTACCGAGTGAAGACACAGAAAACTTTATTCAACTGATTACACCTGTCAGAACTAATTAAGATGAAAAGCAGTGGGCCAAGTTAAAGATTTTTACTTCTTGGTTCTAAGCTCTTTTCATTTACAAAGTATGATAGATGCTTAAGTTTTCTTCCTGGACTATGCTAGTTCCTTGAAAGGAGAAAGAAAATGTATGAAATTGGTCATTTTGTAGAAATGAAAAAGCCCCATGCCTGCACCATTAAATCGACTGGAAAAAAGGCAAATCGCTGGGAAATCACAAGGGTTGGTGCAGATATCAAAATCCGTTGCACTAATTGTGAACATCTTGTAATGATGAGTCGTCACGATTTTGAAAGAAAAATGAAGAAAATAATTAATTAGACGAAAACTCATCGTAAATGCTATTGTGGAAAACCAATTTGCATTGCTGAAGATCAGATTTAGATTTGATTTTCTTGTTTTTCAATCAAAAATGGATAGGACTTTCTAAGTCCTATCCATTTTGCTTTTATTTAAGATCTTCAAATTTACCGTCTTTAACTTCTTTATAGCCTGCTTTTTCAAGTAATTTAGCAGTTTCTTTATAGCTGATATAATCTGCTTTTTGATTACCAGATGTTTGAAGAAGCTGTTTACTTTGTAGTTCTTCAATATCAGCTTTACTGAAATCAATTGTCAGTTTTTCAGTTAAATAATCATCTTTGTACTCAATTTTATGAGTTAATCCTTTGATACCCTCAATAGATTTAGCATAGGCTTCTGTCTGCTCTTTAGCAGTGTCTTTTGTCAAGCCAACTGGTTTATAGTAGAAGGTGTTGTTTGTTTCGTTTATAAGAAGCTCATCACCTTTATATTCAACAGTGATACGACTATCTTGCTTAGTACTTTGGTCAATCAGCTGGAAATAAGCTTTTTTAGGACTGCTGCAGGCAGCTAAAACAAACAAAGCGGAAATCGCAAGGAAGGAAAGAAAAAGTGTTTTGAAAGTATTCTTTTTCATTAGGGACTCCTTTAATAAGAATATTAGCTATATTATACCATTTTTTTCTTCAATTTATTTTACATTTTTGTAAAGAAAGCTAGAAAAAATAACTAAAATCCGCTGTTTAGGATAAGGATTTATGGTATAATGGTTTGGATTGAAAAGATGAATGGAGAAGATAAGAATGGCTTTGACAGCAGGAATCGTTGGTTTACCCAATGTTGGTAAGTCAACTTTATTTAATGCAATTACAAAAGCAGGTGCAGAAGCAGCTAATTATCCTTTTGCGACAATTGATCCAAATGTCGGGCGGGTAGAAGTTCCGGATGCTCGTTTGGATAAATTAACAGAACTCATCAAACCACAGAAGAAGGTTCCAACAACCTTCGAGTTTACTGACATTGCTGGAATTGTGAAAGGTGCTTCAAAAGGAGAAGGACTAGGGAATAAATTCTTGGCTAATATCCGTGAAGTAGATGCTATCGTTCATGTAGTACGTGCTTTTGATGATGAAAATGTCATGCGGGAACAAGGCCGTGAATCTGATTTTGTAGATCCAATGGCAGATATTGAGACCATTAATCTAGAATTGATTTTAGCAGACTTAGAAAGTATTAACAAACGTTATGCGCGTGTAGAGAAGATGGCTCGTACTCAAAAAGATAAGGATTCAGTGGCAGAATTTAATGTTTTACAGAAAATTAAGCTTGTCCTGGAAGATGGTCTGTCAGCTCGTACAATTGAATTCACAGAAGAAGAGCAAAAAATCGTCAAAGGACTCTTTCTTTTAACGACTAAGCCGGTTCTCTATGTGGCCAATGTCAGTGAATATGAGGTAGCAGATCTAGATAATATTGACTATGTGAAGCAGATTCGTGAATTTGCAGCTACAGAAAATGCTGAAGTTGTTGTCATTTCAGCACGTGCAGAGGAAGAGATTTCTGAATTGGACGATGAAGATAAGTCAGAATTTCTGGAAGCTATCGGCTTGACAGAATCAGGTGTGGATAAACTGACCAGAGCAGCTTATCATCTGTTGGGACTTGGAACCTACTTTACAGCTGGTGAAAAGGAAGTGCGTGCTTGGACCTTTAAGCGTGGAATGAAAGCTCCGCAAGCAGCTGGCATTATTCACTCAGACTTTGAAAAAGGCTTTATTCGAGCAGTGACTATGTCTTATGATGACTTAGTGCACTATGGCAGCGAAAAAGCAGTTAAAGAAGCTGGACGTTTGCGCGAAGAAGGAAAAGAATATATCGTTCAAGATGGCGATATTATGGAATTTAGATTTAATGTGTAAAGTATTTGTAAAGTCTAAAAATTCTAGGTTGGAAATTTTTTTCCAGCCCTTTTGGCTTCTATAAAGGAGAAAAATGGTAAAGTTAATAGTCGGTCTGGGAAATCCAGGAGAAAAATATATTGAAACGAAACATAATATTGGGTTTATGCTAATTGACAAGATTTGTAAAGATCTTGATTTAAAGTTTACAGCTGATAAAATCTTTCAAGCAGATATCGCCTCTACTTTTCTAAATGGTGAAAAAGTCTATTTTGTCAAACCAACTACATTTATGAATGAGAGCGGAAAGGCCGTTCAAGCTTTACTGGCATACTATGGTTTAGATATAGAGGATTTATTGGTCATCTATGATGATTTGGATATGGAAGTTGGTAAGATTCGTTTGCGCAGCAAGGGTTCAGCTGGTGGCCATAACGGTATTAAATCTATTATCAAACACATTGGAATTCAAGAGTTTAAACGGATAAAGATAGGTATTGGCCGTCCAAAAGAAGGTATGACAGTGGTTCACCATGTTCTAGGAAAATTTGATACAGATAATTATATAACAATTCTGAAGACTCTTGATAAGGTTGACAATGCTGTAAATTATTATTTACAGTCAGGCAATTTTGAACAAACAATGCAGAAATACAATGGATAATAAAATGAACCTGATTGACTTATTTTGTCAAAACCAGCAAATTTCAGATTGGAAGAAAAATCTCCATAAAAGCAGCAGACAGTTGATAATGGGACTGTCTGCATCAACAAAAGCGATTACTATAGCGGCTGGATTAGAAGAAGCGGATAAAATCCTTGTGCTGGCTTCTAGTCAAAATGAAGCAGATCGTTTGGCTAGTGATTTGATTTCTTTGTTGGGAGAAGACAAGGTCTATACTTTCTTAGCAGATGATACTCCTATAGCAGAATTTGTTTTTGCTTCACAGGAAAAAATATTTTCGAGATTAGATGCTCTAAACTTTTTAATAGACCATCAAAAGTCTGGAATTCTAGTTACTAATGTCGCAGCCAGCAAATTACTCTTGCCTGATCCTATTGATTTTAAAAATACCAATATAAATTTGACAGTTGGACAAGAATATGACCTAAATAATCTTGTAAAGATGTTGTCAAGTTCAGGATACAAGAAGGTGTCTCAAGTTTTAAGTCAGGGAGAATATAGTCTAAGAGGAGACATCTTAGACATTTTTGAGCGCTCAGCAGAGGCACCTTATCGCCTGGAGTTTTTTGGCGATGAAATTGATGGTATTCGGATTTTCAATCCAGAAAATCAAACTTCAATTGATAACATAGAAAGTATTTTGATTAAACCTGCTTCTGATATCCTGCTTTCTGAGAAAGATTATGCTCGAGGACGGGAAAATCTGGAAGCTATTTTAGAAAAAGCTGTTGATCCTGCTTTGAAATCTTACTTAGAAGAGCTACTAATAAGTGCCAAAGAGGAGTTCCATCATGCAGATATTCGCAAATTCCTTTCTTATTTTTATCAGAAAGAATGGACTATTTTAGACTACTTGCCTGTTCATAGTCCTGTGTTTTTTGATGATTTTCAAAAAATTGTGGATCGACATGCTCAATTTGAACTGGAAACAGCTAGTTTGTTGACAGATAATTTACAAAATTGTAAAGCTTTATCAAGTCAGAAATATTTTGCAGATAAGTACCAAGATTATCGTCAATATAAACCAGCAACCTTCTTTTCAAGCTTTCAAAAAGGTTTGGGAAATCTGAAATTTGATGCTTTGTATCAATTCAATCAGTACCCAATGCAAGAATTTTTCAGCCAGTTTCCCTTGTTCAAGGAAGAGATTAATCGTTATAAAAAATCTGGCTATACAATAATTTTACAAGCAAATTCTTCGGTAGGTTTACAAAGTTTACATAAAAATTTACAGGAATATGATATTCATTTAGACTATATAAAAGAGGCTGAGATTCACAAAAATGCAGTTCAGCTTATAGAAGGAAATCTTGTTCAGGGTTTTAATTTCGTAGATGAGAAAATTGTTCTTATTACAGAGTACGAAATTATTCACAAGAAAATAAAACGAAAAATCCGGCGACAGAATATCTCAAATGCCGAACGACTGAAAGATTATAATGAGCTAGAAAAAGGGGATTATGTTGTCCATAATATTCATGGGATAGGACGTTATTTGGGAATAGAAACGATTGAAATATCTGGTGTCCACCGTGATTATCTGACGATTCAATATCAAAATTCTGATCGTATTTCGATTCCAGTTGACCAGATTGATCTCCTATCAAAGTATGTTGCCAGCGATGGAAAAACACCTAAGGTAAATAAGCTAAATGACGGTCGCTTCCAGAAGAGTAAGCAAAAAGTTCAGCATCAGGTTCAGGATATTGCGGATGATTTGATTAAACTATATGCTGAACGCAGCCAGCTAAAAGGTTTTGCTTTCTCAACGGATGATTCTAATCAAGAGGAATTTGACAATGATTTTCCCTATGTTGAAACAGAGGACCAGCTAAGAAGTATTCAGGAAGTGAAGAAGGATATGGAAAGCAGTCGTCCAATGGACCGGCTCTTAGTTGGTGATGTCGGCTTTGGAAAAACAGAAGTAGCTATGCGGGCTGCTTTTAAGGCTGTCAACGATCATAAACAGGTGGCTGTATTAGTACCAACAACGGTTTTAGCCCAGCAGCACTATACTAACTTTAAAGAACGCTTTAATGATTTTGCGGTTAATGTCGAGGTACTCAGCCGTTTCAGGAGTAAAGCAGAACAAAAACAGACTCTGGAGAAGCTGCAGAAGGGACAAGTTGATATTATCATCGGAACCCACCGACTCTTATCAAAAGATGTAGAATTTGCGGATTTAGGTTTAATCATCATTGATGAGGAGCAGCGTTTTGGAGTTAAACATAAGGAAACATTAAAAGAATTGAAAAAGAAAGTTGATGTCTTAACTTTGACAGCAACTCCTATTCCTCGAACTCTTCATATGTCTATGCTGGGGATACGCGATTTGTCAGTCATTGAGACCCCGCCTACCAATCGCTATCCTGTTCAGACCTATGTTTTAGAAAGCAATCCTACAGTAATTCGAGAAGCTGTCTTACGTGAAATAGACCGAGGTGGACAGGTTTACTATCTTTACAACAAGGTTGACACAATTGAACAGAAAGTTTCGGAATTAAGAGAGTTAATCCCAGAAGTTTCTATAGGCTATGTTCATGGTCAAATGAGTGAGATTCGTTTAGAAAATACTTTACTGGATTTCATCAATGGAGAATACGATATTTTGGTGACCACAACCATTATTGAAACTGGAGTTGATATTCCAAATGCCAATACTTTGTTTGTAGAAAATGCTGACCATATGGGGCTGTCAACCTTGTATCAACTTCGTGGACGGGTTGGCCGCAGTAATCGGATTGCCTACGCTTATCTGATGTACAGACCAGATAAGATCCTAACAGAAGTTTCTGAAAAGCGTCTAGAGGCTATTAAGGGATTTACAGAGTTAGGTTCTGGATTTAAGATTGCCATGCGAGATTTGTCTATTCGAGGGGCTGGCAATATTTTAGGAAGTATGCAATCTGGCTTTATTGATTCTGTTGGTTTTGAAATGTATTCACAGCTTCTAGAAGAAGCCATTGCTAAAAAGCAGGGGAGAGAGAATAAGCGTCAAAAGAGCAATGCAGAGATTAATCTGCAGATTGATGCCTATCTGCCTAGTGACTATATTTCTGATGAAAGACAGAAAATTGAAATTTACAAGAGAATTCGTGAGATTGACAGTCGTGTAAACTATGAAAATCTACAGAATGAATTGATTGATCGCTTTGGTGAATACCCTGATGTTGTAGCCTATCTGTTGGAGATTGGACTTGCTAAGTCTTATTTAGATCAGGCATTTGTAAAGTCAGTGGAACGCCAGCAGAATGCAGTAATTATTCATTTTGAGAAGATTTCGCAGCAACTTTATCTAACGCAGGATTATTTTGAAGCACTTTCGATGACGAATTTAAAAGCTCGAATTGGTGAAAAAAATGGCTTAATTGAAGTGATTTTTGATGTGAGGAACAAAAAAGATTATGAGATTTTAGAAGGTCTAGTTAATTTTGGAGAAAAGATGCTGGAAATTAAACACCGCAAGGCAGAATAAAGGTTACAATTCAGTGAAGTTTGGCTTTTTAAGCTCTATTTTTCTCAAAAAATGGTAGAATAATAAATTAAGAGAAAATGAGGTAATAGGATGAGATTAGATAAATATTTGAAAGTGTCACGGATTATCAAGCGACGTCCAGTGGCTAAAGAAGTAGCTGACAAGGGCCGGATAAAAGTGAACGGTATCTTGGCTAAGAGCTCAACAGATTTGAAAGTGGATGACTTGGTTGAAGTACGCTTTGGTAATAAACTCTTGACTGTAAAGGTTCTGGAGATGAAAGATAGTACCAAAAAAGAAGATGCAGCTAAAATGTACGAAATAGTCAGTGAAACAAGGATAGAAGAAGATGCCTAAAAATATCGTCCAACTCAATAATCGTTTTATTCAAGATGAAAATCAACGCCGCAGATATGTGGATCAGGAACGGCGGAAACGCAACCGTTTTATGGGCTGGGTTCTGATTTTGGTGATCCTCTTATTTATTTTACCTACCTATAATTTGTACCAGAGTTATCAAACCTTGCTGCAGCGTCGTGAACAGTATTCTAAACTCCAGGAGAAATATCAGACACTCAGCGAAGAAAAGGTCTATCAATCTGATATAGCAACAAAGTTAAAAGATGACAGCTATGCTGCTAAGTATGCACGCGCTAAATACTCTTTTTCAAAAGAGGGTGAGTACATTTATACTATCCCAGATTTATTACCGCAGTAGTTATGGAAGATTTACTAAAAACAATTGAGCAGTTCTTGGCCTTTTCAGATGAGAAATTAGAAGAACTGTCTGAAAAAAATCAAGCTTTGAAACTTCAAGAAAATCAAAAGGAAAGGGGAAAACATGCGTAAGTTTTTGTTACTGATATTTTTGCTGCCAGCTTTATTTAGCAGTATCACAGTTATTAGTACCGAAAAAGATTTCGTATTAGACGAGGAAGAAAAATATCATTTTACAAGCACTGCGTATGGACGCTATTATGATAGCATCCCGACAAATCCTAATGTTTATGAAGAAACTCCTACATTTACAGATTCTACTCTGAGTAAGATTGCTGGAAAGCTAATTCCAGACCAGCCTATCCAGATAACAGGATTTTATGTAAATGAAGAAGGAGTCCCGATTTTCAAGCTGAAAAATGGGCAGTTTGTGATAGCGGATAAAAATACAATTTACGAAGATACTGTCCAGTTAATCGAAGATATCCATCAAGAAATGTGGCTGAAACCCGGCTTTACTCTTTATGATAAAGCCAATATCAACGGAGCTAAAAAAATCAATACAACGGTAGCTCCATATACAAAAGTAAACATTGTCCAAATTGTCCAGACAGTCAAAGGAACTTTTGCCCAGATTGAAGGACAGGGCTGGGTTTCTATGGAATTTCTGGATGAAACTGATAATCGAATGGACAAAGTTCAAGAAATTTTGAGCAGTAAGTATAACAAGGCGGACTACTCTATCTATGTCAAACAGCTGGACACAGGCAAAGAAGCAGGCATAAATCAAGATCAAGAGATGTATTCGGCCAGTGTGACCAAACTGCCTTATCTTTACTATGTGCAGGAACAGCTGGATCAGAAAAAATTTTCGTTAGATCAGAAGTTCAAGTATATTGGAGCAGTCAATGATTTTGCAGGTGCTTATGAACCAGAAGGAAGTGGCAGTATTGCTAAGTCAGCTGATGACAAGGAATATTCAGTTCAGGATTTGATAAATCGAGTGGCCAAAGAATCAGATAACGTCGCCCACAATATCTTAGGCTATTATGCAACCAATCAATCTGATAAAAATTTTCAGCAGACGATCAACAAAATAGCTGGAAAGAAATGGGATGTGGAAGAAAGACAAGCTTCTTCACGTATGACTGGAAATATTTTAGAAGCTATCTATGAGCAAAATGGCATGATTATCGATGCCTTGTCTCAGACAAATTATGATAATCAGCGGATTTCTAAAAATATTGATGCTAAAGTGGCTCATAAAATTGGCGACGCCTATGATTTCAAGCATGATGCTGCGATTGTCTATACAGATTCTCCTTTTATCATTGTCATTTTTACTAATAATGCAACCTACGATAATATTTCTCAGATAGCAGACGATGTCTATGGAGTCCTGAAATGATTAAGCAAGAATTTCTTAAAAAAATGCAGGAGAAAAAGTATTTCCAAGACCATCGAAAAGTTTTGATTGCTGTATCAGGTGGACTGGATTCTATGACACTGCTGCAGCTGTTGATTGATTCTCAAAAAGAACTGGCTATCGAGCTTGCGATTGCTCATGTCAATCACAAACAGCGGCCAGAGTCAGATCAAGAAGAAAAGGCATTGGTAAAGATTGCGGAACAGCTTGGTGTAAAGATTTTTACATCAAGTTTTTCTGGTAATTTTTCAGAAAATGCTGCTCGGCAGTTTCGTTATGATTTTTTCGGGAAAGTGATGCAGGAGGGGCACTATACAGCTCTGGTAACTGCCCACCACGCAGATGATCAAGCTGAGACTGTTTTTATGCGGCTGCTGCGTGGAGCTAGACTTCGTCATCTGTCCGGCATGAAAGCTGTCCAGCCTTTTGCTTGTGGGGAGCTGATTCGTCCTTTGCTTACTTTTCATAAGTCAGACTTTCCGGATATTCAACATTTTGAAGATAGCAGTAATTTTCAAAATGACTATCTCAGAAATCGAATTCGCAATCTTTATCTGCCGGATCTAGAAAAAGAAAACCCACAATTTAAGGATTCTTTGCGGTATCTGGGAAAGGAAATTGAAGATTGGCAGACCGCTTTGTCTCACTTGACCAGAGATTTAGATATAGAAAATGTCCAAGTCTTTCATCAGCAAATCCCCCAGGTTCAACGTTTTCTATTGCAGAACTATCTTGAAAACTTTTCTGGACTGAATTTGAGCAAGCAGCAGTTTGAGGAGGTTTTAAACATCCTGCAGACTAAGGCCAATTATCAGCACACTTTGAAAAAAGACTATGAGCTTGTTAAAGATTACCAGCGTTTTGAAATTAGAAAAATCAGTCGTAAGCCCGATTTAAAAATGGATTCAATTTTGTTAGAATTTGAGAATCTGATTGAGTTTGGGTATTATCGATTTTCATTCGGGATTCCTTTGAGTGGTGAAAATATACAGAAAATTTTTGTTTCGCGTGAAACTTCGCTGACACTCCGTTTCCGAAAAGAGGGAGACAGTATTTTGCTGAACGGTCATCACAAGAAACTTCGTCGTCTTTTTATTGATAAGAAGGTTTCCTTTGAAGAACGGAATTCATCTGTAGTAGTGGAACAAAATCATCAAATTTTAGCAATCTTAAATATTGCTATCAGTGATTTGAGTAAGGCATTAAAAAGTGATATAATGAGTACTGTACTTTATATTCAGAAAATAGATGGGTAAAATTATGCTAGAACAAGATATCAAAAAAATATTGATTTCCCATGATGAAATCGTGGATGCTGCAAAAAAGCTTGGTCAGCAATTAACCAAAGATTACCAAGATAAAAATCCAATTTTTGTTGGAATTTTAAAAGGTTCCGTGCCTTTTATGGCTGAGTTAATCAAGCATATTGACACACATATTGAGCTTGATTTTATGTTGGTCTCCAGCTACCATGGTGGTACTGCTAGCTCAGGTGTCATTAATGTTATTAAGGACATTGATCAAGACATCACAGGACGTGATATCCTATTTGTTGAGGATATTATTGATACTGGTCAGACTTTAAAAAATCTGTGCAATTTGTTTAAGGAAAGAAATGCTGCATCAGTAAAAATTGCTACACTTTTGGATAAGCCAGAAGGCCGTGTTGTTGAAATTGATGCAGATTATACATGTTTCACAATTCCAAATGAATTTGTTGTTGGATATGGATTAGATTACAATGAGAACTATCGTAATATTCCATATATTGGTATTTTGAAAGAAGAAGTTTATACAAAATAAAGGTTTACTATTAATAGATGAAAAATAAGCAAAATAATGGTTTTATAAAAAATCCATTTCTCTATATTCTGATTATTGTTGTCCTAGTGACAGGGTTTCAGTATTTCTTCTCAGGAGATACTGGCGGTCGCAGTCAGCAAATCAATTACACAGAATTAGTGAAGGAAATTAAGGAAAATAATGTCACAGAGATGAGCTACCAGCCAAATGGCAGTGTCGTCGAGATTTCAGGTACTTACAAAACACCTCAGGAATCGAAAGAAGATACAGGGATTTTATTTTTCACTCCAAACATTTCTAAAGTAGAAAAATTCACAAGTATTATTTTACCGTCAGATATTACAATTTCTGATTTACAAAAATTAGCCTCTGAGCATAACACTGAAATCAGCATAAAGCGCGAAAGTTCAAGCGGAATGTGGATTACAATCCTCACTTCCATCGTTCCTTTTGTGATTGTCATCTTCTTCTTTATGTCCATGATGAATCAAGGTGGAGGCGGTGGTGCCCGCGGTGCCATGAATTTTGGTCGCAATAAAGCGCGTGCTGCTAACAAAGAAGATATTAAGGTTCGTTTCTCGGATGTAGCTGGTGCCGAGGAAGAGAAACAAGAACTTGTAGAAGTCGTTGAGTTTTTGAAAGATCGGAAACGCTACACCAAGTTAGGTGCTCGTATTCCTGCCGGTGTGCTTCTAGAAGGCCCTCCGGGAACTGGTAAAACCTTGCTTGCTAAGGCAGTTGCTGGGGAAGCTGGAGTTCCTTTCTTCAGTATCTCAGGTTCTGATTTTGTAGAAATGTTTGTTGGGGTCGGAGCAAGCCGAGTTCGTTCTTTGTTTGAAGATGCGAAAAAAGCAGCTCCTGCTATTATCTTCATCGATGAAATTGATGCAGTCGGTCGTCAGCGCGGTGTTGGCCTTGGCGGTGGTAACGATGAGCGGGAGCAAACCCTCAATCAGCTCTTGATTGAAATGGATGGTTTTGAAGGCAACGAAGGAATCATTATTATTGCGGCTACTAACCGTTCGGATGTATTGGATCCAGCCTTGCTGCGTGCTGGCCGTTTTGACAGAAAAGTGTTGGTCGGCCGTCCTGACGTTAAAGGTCGGGAAGCTATTCTCCGTGTTCATGCTAAGAATAAGCCACTGGCTAAAAATGTTGATTTGAAACTAGTTGCTCAACAGACACCAGGTTTTGTTGGTGCTGATTTGGAAAATGTCTTGAATGAAGCTGCTTTGGTTGCTGCTCGTCGTAACAAGAAAGTCATTGATGCAGATGATATTGATGAAGCAGAAGATCGGGTAATCGCAGGACCTTCTAAGAAAGATAAGATGGTGTCTGAACGTGATCGTCAAATGGTTGCTTATCATGAAGCTGGACATACTATTGTTGGTTTGGTATTGTCAAATGCGCGTGTCGTACATAAGGTAACCATCGTACCTCGTGGACGTGCTGGTGGCTATATGATTGCCCTGCCTAAGGAAGACCAAATGCTTCTATCTAAAGAAGATATGAAAGAACAATTAGCTGGTCTTATGGGTGGCCGTGTGGCTGAAGAGATTATCTTTAATGTGCAGACAACAGGTGCTTCTAATGACTTTGAACAGGCAACTCAGATGGCCCGCAGTATGGTAACAGAATATGGAATGAGCGAAAAACTTGGTCCGGTTCAATACGAAGGCAATCATGCTATGTTTGGTGCAGCCAGTCCTCAAAAATCAATTTCAGAACAGACTGCATATGAGATTGACGAAGAGGTAAGAGAACTTCTTAATGAAGCTCGTAACAAAGCTGCAGAGATTATCCAGTCCCATCGCGAAACTCATAAATTGATTGCTAAAGCGCTTCTTAAATATGAAACTTTGGATAGCAATCAGATTAAATCATTGTATGAAACTGGCAAAATGCCAGAAGAGTCTGAACTTGAATTAGACAAAGAAGCTCATGCGCTTTCTTATGATGAAATTAAAACGAAAATGGAAGAAAAAAGTTCCGAGTAGAAGAAGTTGGAGAAATTCCAACTTTTTTCTCTTTTTCTGAAATAGTTATTGACAAAGGAATAAAAGCTGATATAATGGAATATGTTCTGCAGAAGGACAAGAAATGGTCCGTTGGTCAAGGGGTTAAGACACCGCCTTTTCACGGCGGTAACACGGGTTCGAATCCCGTACGGACTATATAATCCGCCATAGCTCAGTTGGTAGTAGCGCATGACTGTTAATCATGATGTCGTAGGTTCGAGTCCTACTGGCGGAGCTAGGTTTAAAAAATCAAATGTGTTAGCATTTGATTTTTTTCTTGCTTTCAGACTTCCTATAAATCCTCCCAAATGACTAAATATGTGCCTGAAATGACTTAAAAATAGTTATTCGAGTCAGAAGAGCTCCTAAAATATGCTTTTTAGAAGAAAGAGCCCATCTTGCTTTCTATTTACAGTAGAATTAAGCCAAGTAAAATTTAAGGAGGAACTATGGATTTTAGAACTACTTATGAGAAGGTGAAATGGATAGTTTGGAAGTGTAAGAAAGACTATTATATTCATTTGTGGGAACATAGTGATTGGGAGCAAGAAGGGATGTTAGTTTTATACGAACTTCTGCTTAAAGAAAAAGGAATTGAAAATGATGAGGAAAAACTCTATCGTTATTTCAAAACAAAATTCAGGAATCATATACATGATAAAATTCGTAAACAAGAAAGCCAAAAGCGCAAATTGGACCGCCAGCCTTATGAAGAAGTGAGTGAGATTGGTCATCGTTTGAAATCAAAAGAGTTGTTTCTAGATGAGTTAGTTGCCTTCAGAGAAGCGATTGACAATTATAAAAGAACTCTTGATGATGTTGGATTGGATAATTATCAGAGGTTGATGAGCAACGAGCGCTTTAAAGGAAGAAGAGCCATGCTTAAAGATTTAAAAAATCACTTAAAAGATTTTCAAGATAATACGATTTTGTAATGAACAAACTTGATGACTTTATTTCTGTTTTTCTAGAACAGGTTAGAGCATCAAGTTTTTTTAAATAAAAATCAAAAAAGATTAAAAAAGGTATTGACAGGTTGGTGGTATAGGTGATATACTAATATAGTTGTCGCGAAAGACAAAGCCCTTTGAAAACTGAACAAGACGAACCAAGTGCAGGGTGACATAGAGATATGTAACCTGTCAAAAAACGAGAAAATAAATCTGTCAGTGGACAGTAATGAGTGCGAACTCAAACTTTTTAATGAGAGTTTGATCCTGGCTCAGGACGAACGCTGGCGGCGTGCCTAATACATGCAAGTAGAACGCTGAAGAGAGGAGCTTGCTCTTCTTGGATGAGTTGCGAACGGGTGAGTAACGCGTAGGTAACCTGCCTGGTAGCGGGGGATAACTATTGGAAACGATAGCTAATACCGCATNAAATTGNTTATNGCATGATAATTAATTGAAAGATGCAATTGCATCACTACCAGATGGACCTGCGTTGTATTAGCTAGTTGGTGAGGTAACGGCTCACCAAGGCGACGATACATAGCCGACCTGAGAGGGTGATCGGCCACACTGGGACTGAGACACGGCCCAGACTCCTACGGGAGGCAGCAGTAGGGAATCTTCGGCAATGGGGGGAACCCTGACCGAGCAACGCCGCGTGAGTGAAGAAGGTTTTCGGATCGTAAAGCT
>NZ_RJMV01000007.1 GCF_003943735.1 Streptococcus sanguinis
TTAGGAATAGACTTTTAGGAATAGACTTTTACTTTGCGGACGCTTATTCATCTTGGCAAAGAGGAAGTAATGAAAATTCAAATGGTTTGCTTAGAGAATATTTTCCTAAGAGGACTAATCTAACCGACATTACTGATGAATCGTTAGTAAATGCTTTACTTGCTATAAATCACCGTCCAAGAAAATGCTTAGGTTACAAAACAGCATTTGAGGCACTTATGGATGAATTTTAGATTTGTTGCACTTTTTATTGCAATTTATCTAGTAAAAAAGAACTCAGCTAGCAGGCCAACTGAGTCGTCTTTTATCCGATAACTTGATTCACCCAGAGATCTTTGAGGATATTGGATGTGATAGGGGTATACTTGACAATAAAGCGAATCATGAAGCTGCTGTTGAGCCGCTCCTGAACCATCTCCATCGGCACCGTCGCTAAAATAGTCAGGCACATTCCCAAAACAAAAATAGAGATGCAAACAGCGATGGCTCCGCTGGTCACATTGTACCATTTGGTATCCAGCTTATTGGGGTAGGGAATCAGATTCGCAAAAATCCCGAAAAAGCGCCCAAGGATGTAGACAGCCGTAAAGATAATGAGATAGGCCAAACCAGCATAAAAAACCTGGTCCAACTGAAAAAGCTGGGAGCTAGGGAAAAAGTAGGTCGAAGAGCCCTGAATTGCGCTGGCATAAGGTACCCAAAGGCTGATAAACTTAGCCAAGCTCTTATAAAAAGCTCCAGCCACCAGCATAGAAACCATGGTTGCAGCAGCATAATAGCCCTGCAGAACAATACCACGCGAGTAGCCAATATAAAAGCTCCAGGCCAATATTAGTAAAATAATAATAGAAAACATTATTTCTCCTCTATTTACCCGACTTTTCTCTCAGCTCACTGAGCATTTTGTGACGAAAATCTTCTAGTTCTTTTTCCTTGTCGTCAAACTCAATCTCGCGGCTGAGCTGGGTAGATAGACTATTGACCGCCAGCAAAATCGCCAGAACTTCATCATCTGCCGCAGGCATCTGCTCTTTGATAGCCTTGTATTTTTCCTTTGCTACCCGTTCCACTTCTTCCATAAAGAGATTATCGTGTTCTGTTGTTAGAGTTAAGGTCTTGTTTCCAAATGTAAATTTATATCGATTCAAATTTGCCATAAAATCACCTCATTGTATTATATCAAAAAAGAAGCCCTTTGTCAGTTATTAAAACACTTGGAACTAGACAGGGACTTTCTTTTTCATCTTTTTTGACATTGTAAACAGCGGTGCTCTCCTACAAAATTTTTGTAGGATTTTCAATCTTATGGCTTTCGACTTTTCCTTTTTATGGTACAATAGGGGGTATGGAAAGTATCACCCTCAGTCCCAAACAGCAAGAAATTCAGGCTTTTGTTGAGAAATATCAGAGCCAGCTGGCTCCCAGCAAAAACCCGCATATTCAATATTTCTTCCGGCTGGATCAGGCGACGGTCAGTATCTTTAGCTCTGGAAAAGTTCTCTTTCAAGGGGCAAAAGCTGCTCACTACGCTGGCTTTTTTGGCCATCAATCAGACAAGTCCAGTTCTAGTCCTGCTTCTCAGAATTTTGCCCTCATTGGGACAGATGAGGTCGGAAACGGCTCCTACTTTGGAGGTCTAGCCGTCGTAGCTTCTTTCGTTACTCCAGACCAGCATGACTTTCTGAGAAAACTGGGTGTCGGTGATTCTAAAACCTTAAACGATAGCAAGATTCGCCAACTGGCGCCGGTCTTGAAAGAAAAGATTGCCCACCAAGCTCTGCTCTTATCGCCAGAGAAGTACAATGAAGTCATCACTTCTGGCTACAACGCCGTCTCTGTCAAGGTAGCCTTACATAATCAAGCTATTTACCTACTGCTGCAAAAAAGTCTAAATCCTGAAAAAATCGTCATCGATGCCTTTACCAGCCAGCAAAACTACAATAAATACTTAAAGCAGGAAAAAAATCATTTTCCAAATCCAGTAAGTCTGATTGAAAAGGCTGAAGGTAAGTTTCTAGCTGTTGCGGTCAGCTCTATTATCGCTCGTGACCTCTTTCTGGAAAATCTAGAAAATCTCAGTCAAGAGTTAGGCTATACCCTGCCTAGCGGAGCCGGAAGCAAGAGCGACCAAGTTGCCAGCCAGATTCTTCAAGCCTACGGAATGGTCGGTCTGCAGCATTCTGCTAAACTCCACTTTAAAAATACTGAAAAAGCACAAAAACTTCTAGAAAGGTAACCTATGAAAAAATCAAATACTGCCGTTGTCATTCTCAAAGAATGGGGGCTCTTTATCATCTTTATCTCCATCATTATCCTATCACGGCTCTATCTCTGGTCCCCTGTAAAGGTAGATGGCCACTCTATGGACCCTACGCTGGCCAATGGGGAATATCTACTTGTGCTTAAATATCAGTCTATTGACCGATTTGATATCGTTGTCGCCACTGAGACAGATAATGACGGAACGACCAAGGAGATTGTCAAGCGGGTTATCGGTATGCCGGGTGATACTATTCAGTATGAAAATGATACTCTTTACATCAACGGCAAAAAAACAGACGAGCCTTACCTGACGGACTACATCAAAAAATTCAAAGAAGACAAGCTCCAATCCACTTATACTGGGGATGATTATGATGACAATGGTGTATTTTTCAGAAAACTCGCTGCTCAGGCTCAAGCTTTCACTGTTGATAGTGAAGGCAGCCCTGTCTTCACCATCAAGCTTCTGGATGATGAATACCTGCTTCTGGGTGACGACCGGATTGTTTCCAAGGATAGTCGCCAAGTCGGTACCTTCCAAAAAGAACAAATCCAGGGCGAAGCCAAGTTCCGCTTCTGGCCACTGCTGCCTTTTAAGACCTATTAAGCATACCGAACTCAGTTGAACGTCAGCTGGGTTCGTTTTAAAAGAAGAACCTATAAACTATGGAATTTTACTTTTCAGGAACGATCGAACGGATTATTTTTGAAAATCCCAGCAACTTTTTCCGCATCCTGCTTTTAGATATTGAGGATACAGATGCCGAGGATTTTGAAGATTTTGAAATCATTGTCACCGGATCCATGGCAGATGTCATGGAAGGCGAAGACTACACCTTCTGGGGCAGTCTCGTCCAGCACCCCAAATATGGCCAGCAGCTGAAAATTTCTCGCTATGAGCGAGCAAAACCCAGCAGCAAAGGCCTAGTAAAATACTTCTCCAGTGACCATTTCAAGGGAATCGGGGTCAAGACTGCTCAAAAAATCGTCCAACTCTACGGAGAAGATACCGAAGACACCATTGACAAGATTTTAGCAGAGCCGGAAAAGCTAACCCAGATAAACGGCTTAGCAGCTAAGAACCGCGAGGCCTTTGTCGCCAAGCTCAGACTCAACTACGGAACTGAGATGGTACTAGCCAAGCTGGCAGCCTACGGCATTCCCAATAAGCTGGCTTTTCAAATCCAGGATACCTACAAGGAAGAAACGCTGGACATTGTCGAAAACTATCCCTATCAGCTGGTAGAGGATATTCAGGGGATCGGATTTAAAATCGCTGACCATCTGGCAGAAGAGCTAGGCATCCAAAGTGATGCCCCTGAGCGATTTAGAGCAGGTCTTGTCCACACCTTGCTGACCCAGTCTATGGAGCGGGGAGATACCTATGTCGAAGCTCGTGATTTACTAGAACATACCATCGAGCTCTTAGAAAGCTCACGCCAAGTGGAGCTGGACCCTAGTCTAGTCGCTGATGAGCTGGCCCATCTGATTGAGGAAGATAAGGTCCAGAATGTAGAGACCAAGATCTTTGAAAACAGCCTATTTTTTGCTGAAGAAGGAATAAAAAGTAATCTGGTTCGTCTGTTGGAAAAAGGAGAGCAAGACTGCTTTGACGCAGATAACATTACTGCGGCTATCCAGCAAGTGGAGGAGAACTCCGGTATCTCCTATGATAGTATCCAAAAAGATGCTATCCGTCAGGCTATCAATCAGAAGGTCTTTATCCTAACCGGCGGACCGGGTACTGGAAAAACTACCGTTATCAACTGTATCATTGCAGTCTACGCCCAGCTTCGCGGTTTGGATCTGCGAAAGGTCAATGATCTGCCTATTCTGCTGGCGGCTCCCACTGGACGTGCTGCTCGTCGCATGAACGAATTGACCGGTCTTCCTAGCGCTACTATCCACCGCCATTTGGGAATGACTGGCGATGATGATACCAGTCATTTGGATGATTATCTGGATGCTGATTTTATCATTGTGGATGAATTTTCCATGGTGGATACTTGGCTGGCTAATCAGCTGCTCAGCAATATCTCCTCTCAGACCAAGCTCTTGATTGTCGGAGATGCGGATCAGCTGCCCTCTGTCAGTCCAGGTCAGGTACTGGCAGACTTGCTGCAGATACCAACTATTCCACAGACTAAGCTGGAAACCATCTATCGGCAGAGCGAGGAGTCTACAATTGTCACACTGGCTAGCCAGATTCAGAAGGGCATTTTACCAGCAGACTTCACAGAGAAAAAAGCGGACCGCTCTTATTTTGAAGCTAAAAATGAGCATATCCCGCCTATGATTGAGAAAATCGCTAGCGCAGCCATTCGCAGCGGTATCCCAGCTCAAGATGTTCAGGTATTGGCACCTATGTATCGGGGGCCAGCCGGCATTGACCAGATTAACAATCTTATGCAAAATCTCATCAATCCTGTAGAGAAAGAGGAACTGACCTTTGAAGCTCCCGACTGTCAGTATCGCCAAGGAGACAGGGTTATCCACTTGGTCAATGATGCCGAAAGCAATGTCTTCAACGGTGACTTAGGCTATATCAGCGACCTGCTGCCTGCTAAGTACACCGACTCCAAGCAGGACGAGCTGACCATTGACTTTGATGGCAATGAACTTGTTTATCAGCGCAGCGAGTGGTATAAGATTCGTCTAGCCTACGCCATGAGCATCCACAAGTCTCAGGGCAGTGAATTTCCCGTGGTCATCTTGCCCATCACCAAGAGCAGTCACCGGATGCTGCAGCGCAACCTCATCTACACTGCTATCACCCGCGCCAAGAGCAAGTTGATCTTACTTGGGGAAAAAGCAGCCTTTGACTATGCTGCAAAAAACACTGGCACCGCCCGCAAAACCTATCTCATCGAGCGCTTTGGCGACTTTCCGCAAGCTGAGAGTAATATCCACAATACTGTGGATAAAATGAAACCACCTGTGGAAAACTATGTCCTGACTGAGGAAAATTTCCAGAAAATTGACCCTATGATTGGGATAAGAGAAGAGGATATAAAGGGAATTTTTAAGTAATCCTTGACTCCCTTCTTTGCTCTGTGTATAATGCTAAAATGCGGCTATACGACCAGACAAAACAACAATTAACTTTCTTCAAAGGAGATATTAATGAAATACAATAAATATGCCTCTCTAATAAAATGGGTGCTTGTAGGATGCTGTCTCATCTTATTTGGTACCCGTTCATCAACAAGAATTAAGGATATCAGTGTGGAAACCTTGCGAAAAGAAGGAAAAATTCTTTCTGCAAAAATCTCTGACACCTCCTACAGCCAAGCAATACAAATTACTCATATTGATGGACCGGTTGCAGAGTTAAAAGAAGATCATGACTCAACCTATTTCTACAGAGTAACTTATATAGATAAAAATGGTAGGGAAGCCGATATTGGCCTGCGCAATGATTCTTCAACTAGCCGCTTCGTAGATGAACTAGAAAAAGCGAATACTTTAGGAGGAGAGCCAAAATGGTTGATTGCCTCTGTACACTCAGCTTCAGGTATTCCTGATTACGCTAAAATCATGAACTCGTATCTATTTAATGATGAAAATAACCAACAACTGAAATACTACATCACTCTCTCTGATGACAAAGAATTCCAAAAAAGTGGAACAACTTCCTTCACTTTCTTCACCTATATTGCTATATTCTGCATTTTGATCGGGTTCATCCGTTATTACTTAAACCATAAAAGATTGAATGATTTTTTCAAACTCTATCCCGAGTTGAATGAAACGCTGGATCAGATTGAAAACAATGGTGGCTATGTTGACCCAGATATCCGTGTCTTCTTTTACAAGAATCATCTGGTCAGTTACAAATCTAGCTTTAAAACATGTGACATACATGACGCGCTAACAATTTATCATCATAGCAATTCATTCATGATTTCTATCTTTCCAATCATCAGAAAAAATGAGATTCGGGTTGTCCTTTCTGATGGCAACGAAGAGAAACTGCCTCTAAGACATCAAAACGTTTCTAAAACTGATCTTGCTTTAACTCGTTTAAAAAATCAAATCCATGACAAATTTCCAAATATTGAATTATAAAGAGGACAGCAAGCTGTCCTCTTTATATTAACTTTCTACAATTGTATTTGGAAAATTCGGTGTACCAATCATCGCTTAGCTTCGTTTTAAGTATGTCAGAGTCTGTTCCATCAGATCGTCACTAAGAATATCAATGCCAATAGATTCCAGCATAAAGCGGATAGAGCGGAGACGCTCAGCCTGCTTTTCAAAACTTTTCTCTGAAAATCGACCCCCTAATCGGCCTGACCGAGGAAGATATCCACAGTATATTCAGCACATAAATAAAAAGGCTGGGACAGAATTAAATTTTTTAGTTCTGTCCCAGCCTTTTTTTATTCCTTATTTTTCTGGCTAAAGAGCTGCAGGAGCTCGTCAGTAAAGATATCCAGACCGACCGAGGTCATCATAAACTGCAGAAAATGGAAACGTTCTGGCAGTTTTTCGGGCTCACTTTCAAAAGCGGTCCCATGCATCCAGAAGTTCACCAGCAGCAGAAAAACTTCTGCAGCCTCTTCCGGATACTGGGTCTGAAGGGAGCCATCTGCCATCCCTTTTTTGATAATGTCACTGACCACAGGGGCGCCTATCCGCAGATTGTCCCGCATCATGGTCAAAATAAAGCCCGCGTCCTTCTCATACTCACCCACAATGCCGTCCGTAGCCCGGGCTGTCTGACTTTCCAGATTAGACTTGAGGATGGTCTGCAGCTGCTCCCTGCCAGTCAGATTTTCCGTAGCCTTGAGCCACTGCTTCATCTCTTTTTCCATCAGCTCCTGCCGGCTCCTCAACACCGCAAGGACAATCTCATCTTTTGACTTGAAATGATGGTAGATAGCCCCCTTGGAGATGCCCGCCGTCTGAGCAATATCCTGCATACTGGTCTTTTCGGACCCCTTTTGGATAAAGAGCTGGGTTGCTGTATTTAAAATTTTTTCTCTCATGGCCTGGGATTTGTCTTTTCGCTGCGCCATTCTGTTCCCCTTTGTTTCTAATATAGCTTCATTCTACCAAAAAAGCCGGAGAAATACAAAATCATAAAAATATCTTTAAGCCTTGTCTTGCTGATCCCTTTGATACCAAAGATAGATACTGTAAGCCGCCATCAAGATATAGCCTAGGAAAAAGAGCGGATTTTCCGTCCCCTTCCCCAGGAAAATGCCTTCACCAATGGTATTAATGGCCCCGTGGAAAAGAACACAGTAAAGGATGGACTGACTGACCTTGTAAAGAGCCGCCAGCCAGAAACGGGCGAGCAGGCAGGCGGCAGTAAAGACTAGAAAAGAAGTCCCTGCCTGACTGCTGCCGGGGGTAAAGAAGAGGGGCAGATGCCAGACAGCCCAGATTAACCCAGTTGTTACAGTTGCTAAGGGAAAGGGCAGAAGCTTTTCCAGAGTCGGCTGCAGGAAGCCCTGCCAGCCCACCTCTTCATTGCCGCCTGTCAAGAGAGTGGTTACCAGAGCCAGAACCAAGACATTCAAAAGATTCAAATTTGGCAGCGGCTTGGTCACAAAGACAATGGAAATCGTGAAGAGACCCACAAAAATCAACAGATAAGGCCAGCTTCCTTTCCTGGCAAACTTGATAAAAGTCAGCATTTCTTTCAAAGACTTACCTAAGATAAGCTTGGCACTTATAGCAGGACCAAATGTTCCCACTATCGTGAGCAGCGGAGGAAGCAACGGCACTCGCCCTTTCAGCACAGCCGAGAGAATCCACGCAGACCAAGTGATACCAAAAGTCCAAAGCAGAAAAATTAGAATTTGCTTGACAGATGAGGAATCTTTATAGTTTCTAGCTTGCATCTTTCTCAGCTCCTTTCCGATTGCCCTTCCAGTACCACCAGCCCAGCAGCAAAATTGTCATCACGGCATTCGCAGCATGAAAACTAAGAGACGTTCCGCCCTTGGTAGCTGCTCCTACGATAACTGTCTGGGCAAAGTTAATGCAGCCATGAAAGACCATGCAGGCAAAAACAGACGCTGTCTGCTTATATAGAACAACCAGACAAAAGCTAGCCATGACACAAAATAGAATATAAAAAGGCAGGGAAAGCTGGCTTTGACCTGTTCCCGGAATCAGCCAGAGTGGCAGATGCCAGGCAACCCAGATGAGACCTGTGATGACCGTAGCAATCGGAAAAGAAAACTTCTTCTCCAAAGCTGGCTGCAGCACTCCCCGCCAGCCCAGCTCTTCATTCCCGCCACCAGCAAAGGTGATAAAGGTCCAGCCCAAAGGAAACATGAGTATGGCATTGAGCGGCGGTAATACAGGATTGGCAATAAAGAGAGTCAAAATCCGAATCAGGCAGAAGACTAGCATATACAGCCACCAGCCCTTAGCATGAGAAAAGATAAAGGACAGCATTTGCTTCGGTTTAGAAATGTTAAGGCTGATAAAGCTCCCTAGAGCTGGGCCAAAAGCCCCTATCAAGATAAAGACAGTTCCCAGAGTTTCTGCGCCATTGGTGATCTGCAGCGCAGATAAAATATAGAGAATCAGCCAGGATCCCCAGCTGATACCAAAGGTCCAAGCTAAGAAAGGCCAAATATGCTTGGGTTCTGGCCCTACATGTGTTTGTGTGTTCATATGATAACTCCTTATCAAATGTAAAATAGTGAAAAGTCATCCGAAAACTGGACAAAGACATCCTTTACTCTCAGTCTTTCAGATGATTACCTGTTTTGAAACGCAGATTTTTAAAATCCGACCATTCGGTTTGTTTTATTATAAAAAATAAAGACCTGCGCCAAATAGAAAACGTAGTCTTTTAGTCCTTGCCTAAACTAAAAAGCAAAGATGGACTAATTGGTGCTAAAAGATACGTCAGCATCGTCTAGATACTGCCTGCTGCTTTTAGTTTCTAAGTTGTCCTGACTCTGATGCTTAAGACAGGCCATTTCTCTGCTACTTGCTCCTTTCTTGATTTTGCAATCGCCGGATATGCCAGAGATTGGAGGCAAGGCTCAGACCCCCTACTGCCATAATACCCAGTCCTCGCCAAGGGCTAAAGATAGAAGTCAATAGGCCACCAGCAAGGACAGCATATCCAGCTTTGACTCCCCACTTAGAATAGCGTATGCCATTCTCACCCTGTGTCATCTTTTCTAGCCACACCTTACGTTTTTCTGCCTGCTGCTGCAAAAACTCTTTCTGACCTTCCCGCTGCCGATCCAGCTCCTGATTAAACTTGAGGATGTGCTCGCTTGTTTTTTCTATTACAGATTTCTTCATTTCTGCTCCTTTCTTTTTAAAAACCGACCAGGCGGTTTTTTATTTTATAAACTCAGTATAACAGACACAGAAAACTTTGTCCAGTATTTTTTCAAAAAAGATTATTTTTAGTTAATGAAAATCATCAGACAACTTAGAAACTCGTCACAAGCAACTTCTCATACTAAAAGCTATATCTAAAAAAGCCCGGTAATGAACCGAGCCTTTATCTTTATTCAAACCCCGTCACTGTCAACCCTAGCAGACGAATACCTCGTGGTTGTTCTTCCAAGCTATCGTAAATCTCATGAGCCGTTCGCTCGATTTGCTCCTTGTCTCGAGTGGCTAGATTCAAACTTTTCCTTTTAGTCAAGGTGGAGAAATCAGCATAGCGGATTTTCAGAACGATGGTTCGTCCTTTCTTATCATGCTTAGTCAAGCTATTTTCTACTTTCTGAGCCAGCAGGGTCAGCTCTTTCTTGATATCCTCCTCACTATAGAGCAGTTTGGCATAGGTTCGCTCCTTCCCAATCGACTTACGGATGCGATTGGACTTGACTGGACTATTACTGATGCCACGCGCTTTACGATAAAGATCAAAACCAAAGCGGCCAAACTTATCAATCAAGGTCATTTCTGGTATCTTGAGCAGATCTGCACCGGAATAAACACCCATTTCATGCAGTTTTTCAACGCTCTTCTTACCAACTCCATGAAACTTGGCAATGTCCATAGGCGCCAGAAAGGCCTCAGCCTCTTCGGGTAGAATAACAGTCAGACCATGAGGTTTCTCATAGTCACTGGCAATCTTGGCCAGAAACTTATTATAAGAAACGCCTGCCGAAGCCGTCAGTTGCAGCTCATTCCAGATATCGTGCTGAATCAGCTTGGCTATTTTGACTGCGGATTTAATCCCAAGCTTGTTTTCCGTTACATCCAGATAAGCCTCGTCGATGCTCATTGGCTCAATCAAGTCCGTATAGCGTTTGAAAATCTCTCGAATCTGCAAGCCGACCGCCTGATATTTTTCGTAATTCCCCGAGATAAAAATCCCCTGGGGGCAACGCTCATAGGCTTCTTTGGAGCTCATAGCCGAATGAACTCCGAACTTTCTGGCCTCATAATTGCAGGTGGAGACGACACCACGACCGCCAGTCAAGCGTGGGTCGCTGCCGATGATGACCGGATGCCCCTTTAACTTAGGATTATCCCGCTCTTCCACCGAAGCGAAAAAAGCATCCATATCAATGTGGATAATCTTCCGAGATGTATCGTTAATCAGTGGAAAAATCAGCATGCCCTCCTCCTTTCTCCTACCATCAATCTCAGCTTACAAGCTTTCACAAAGTCAGCCCATTTTGCTCAAATAAATCTGAAACAGTTTTTCGTTCTGGCAAAAAGTATTTTAAAAGTAAGATTCTTCGTCAGTAATTTTTATGTGACATTTTAATTACTTTTATTATAACTTTTTTACCCATTTTTCCAAAATATTTGAAAAGAGTTATGTTTTTCAAATCTATAGTACACATCCGCGACTTTTTACTTTCTGTATTATAAAAGAAAGTCTTTCTTTCTGCCGAAAATGGTTTGTGAAACCGATTACCGTATGATATACTTTACTTATAAATGTAACAGTTTATGTTGCTAGAATAAAGAGGAAAATCAAATGGTTGTAAAAACAGTTGTTGAAGCTCAAGATATTTTTGACAAAGCTTGGGAAGGCTTCAAAGGTGAAGACTGGAAAGAGAAAGCAAGTGTTTCTCGCTTCGTTCAAGCTAACTACACACCTTATGATGGAGATGAAAGCTTCTTGGCAGGTCCTACTGAGCGCTCACTCCACATCAAGAAAATCGTAGAAGAAACGAAAGCTCACTACGAAGAAACTCGTTTCCCAATGGACACTCGTCCAGCATCTATCGCTGATATCGATGCTGGTTACATTGACAAGGACAACGAACTGATTTACGGTATCCAAAACGACGAACTCTTCAAATTGAACTTCATGCCAAAAGGCGGTATCCGCATGGCTGAAACTACTTTGAAAGAAAATGGATACGAACCAGATCCTGCTGTTCATGAAATCTTTACTAAATATGTTACTACAGTAAATGACGGTATCTTCCGTGCTTACACTTCTAACATCCGCCGTGCTCGTCACGCCCACACTGTAACTGGTCTTCCAGATGCTTACTCACGTGGACGTATCATCGGGGTTTACGCACGTCTTGCTCTTTATGGAGCTGACTACCTCATGGCTGAAAAAGTTCGCGACTGGAATGGTTTGACTGATATTGACGAAGAAACAATCCGTCTGCGCGAAGAAATCAACCTGCAATACCAAGCACTTGGTGAAGTTGTAAAACTTGGTGACCTTTACGGAGTAGATGTTCGCCGTCCTGCCTTTGACGTTAAAGAAGCTATCCAATGGACTAACATCGCCTTCATGGCTGTCTGCCGTGTCATCAACGGTGCTGCTACTTCTCTCGGACGTGTACCAATCGTTCTTGACATCTATGCTGAACGTGACTTGGCTCGCGGTACTTACACTGAATCAGAAATCCAAGAATTTGTTGATGATTTCGTTATGAAACTTCGTACAGTGAAGTTTGCTCGTACTAAAGCTTACGACCAACTTTACTCTGGTGACCCAACCTTCATCACTACTTCTATGGCAGGTATGGGTAACGACGGACGTCACCGTGTTACAAAGATGGACTACCGTTTCCTTAACACACTTGACAACATTGGTAACTCTCCAGAGCCAAACTTGACTGTTCTCTGGACTGACAAACTTCCATACTCATTCCGTCGCTACTGTATGCACATGAGCCACAAGCACTCTTCTATCCAATACGAAGGTGTTACAACTATGGCTAGAGACGGTTACGGTGAAATGAGCTGTATCTCTTGTTGTGTGTCTCCGCTTGATCCTGAAAATGAAGAACAACGCCACAACATCCAATACTTCGGTGCTCGTGTAAACGTGCTGAAAGCCCTTCTGACAGGTCTCAACGGCGGTTACGACGATGTTCATAAAGACTACAAAGTATTTGACATCGAGCCTATCCGTGACGAAGTTCTTGAATTCGAATCAGTTAAAGCGAACTTTGAAAAATCTCTGGACTGGTTGACTGACACTTACGTAGATGCCTTGAACATCATCCACTACATGACTGACAAGTACAACTACGAAGCTGTTCAAATGGCCTTCTTGCCAACTTACCAACGTGCTAACATGGGATTCGGTATCTGTGGTTTTGCCAACACTGTTGATACCTTGTCTGCTATCAAGTACGCAACTGTTAAGCCAATCCGCGACGAAAACGGCTATATCTACGATTACGAAACAATCGGTGATTACCCACGTTGGGGTGAAGATGATCCTCGTTCAAACGAATTGGCTGAATGGTTGGTTGAAGCTTACACAACTCGTCTGCGCAGCCACAAACTGTATAAGAATGCAGAAGCTACTGTGTCTCTTCTGACTATCACATCTAACGTTGCTTACTCTAAACAAACTGGTAACTCACCAGTCCATAAAGGAGTGTACCTCAACGAAGATGGTAGCGTGAATTTGTCTAAATTGGAATTCTTCTCACCAGGTGCTAACCCATCTAACAAGGCAAAAGGTGGCTGGTTGCAAAACCTTAACTCTCTTGCTAGCTTGGACTTCAGTTACGCAGCTGACGGTATTTCCCTGACAACTCAAGTATCACCTCGTGCGCTTGGTAAGACTCATGACGAACAAGTAGACAACTTGGTAACAATCCTTGATGGTTACTTTGAAAACGGTGGACAACACGTTAACTTGAACGTTATGGACTTGAAGGATGTTTACGAGAAGATTATGTCTGGCGAAGATGTTATCGTTCGTATCTCAGGTTACTGTGTAAACACTAAGTACTTGACTCCAGAACAAAAGACTGAATTGACCCAACGTGTCTTCCACGAAGTGCTCTCTATGGACGATGCTTTGAGCTAATAAACGACTAAGGACTTACAAACCATTTGAAAGAAGATTGGAAATCTCCAATCTTCTTTTTTGTATTTCAGACTTCAAATGACTGCCAACTTGATGATATTTTTAAGAGGCTTTATGGTATAATGGTTCTATTGCTATACTAGGAAAAGGATTGGGGAAATGACAGAGAAAGGTATCAGGGAAGAAGCCAAAGATTTCAATCTGGCAGTAGATGTTATCATGCTAGCCGGGACACTGCTGCTGCAGAGCGGATCCGAGACCTATCGGGTAGAAGACACCATGATTCGCATCGCACATTCACAAGGGATCATCGACTGCAATGCCTTAGCAATGCCAGTGGCTATTTTCTTTTCGATTGAAAATACAAATGTTTCACGGATGAAGCGCAATCTCAAGACCAACTACAACATTGAGAAGGTCTGCGATGTCAATCAGGTCTCCCGTCAGTTGGTTACAGGAGAAATCAGCCTTCAAGAGGCTTTTGATGAGCTGAATCGCCTCAAAGTTAAGGAGCTGCCCTATAATAACAAGCAGCTGATTGCAGCAGCAACGCTCAGTGCTCCCTTCTTCTCCATCATGTTTGGCGGAAATTTCTACGATGCTTTAGGCGCGGCCATTGCTACCTTCTTTGGCTTTGCCTTCTCTTTGTATGTTGACAAATATATCCGTATCCCTTTTGTGACAGCTTTTGCCGGAGCCTTCGTCTTTGGACTGCTGGCTCATATCTGGACACGCTATTCTGGTTTTAACTCCACAGATGATTTGATTATTGCGGGTTCTGTCATGCCTTTTGTGCCCGGCATTGCTCTGACCAACTCTGTGCGTGACATCATGACCAACCATATCAACTCTGGGATGAGCAAGCTCTTTGAATCGCTCCTCATCACTCTTGCTCTCGGTGCAGGTACCTCTGTCGCCCTCCTTATTATGAAATAAGCCTATGACAATCTTGACTTTCTTACTGCAAGCAGTTGCCAGCCTACTAGCTATCATTACTTTTTTAATCGTTTTAAATGTTCAGCGCAGTATGCTGATTCCCGGCGGAGTGCTAGGCATGGCTATTTGGCTGCTCTATCTCCTGCTCAAAGGACCGACCAACGTCATCATAGCAACCTTTGTGGCTGCTATCCTTGGTTCCTGCATCAGCCAAATCCTAAGTATCATCTACAAAACGCCTGCTGTTGTTTTTATTTTGGCCATTCTAGCCCCCTTGGTCCCAGGCTACATTTCCTATCGGACGACTGCCTTCTTTGTCACTGGTGACTATAGCCAGGCCATGATTCACGCCACTCTGGTAGTCATTCTAGCCTTGGTCATCTCAATTGGCATGGCCAGCGGCACCGTCGTACTCAAGCTCTATCACTACTTGAAAAAGCGTCAAACCAAACTCACAGCAAACAAACAGTAGAGCCATCTGCTGTTTTTCTTTTGGAAAATACATCTTAAGCCTGATTTAGCTGAGATTAGATGTTTTTGTAAGAGTTTTATTCCTAAGTATGGTAAAATAGTCTTCGGAATATACTAGAATAAAAGGATTTAAAGAGGTCTTATAATGACAATCGGAATCGACAAAATCGGTTTTGCGACCAGTAATTATGTCTTAAAATTAAATGATTTAGCGGCAGCCCGTGGGACTGATACAGAAAAGCTTAGCAAGGGACTCTTGCTCAAGGAACTAAGCATTGCTCCTCTGACTGAGGATATTGTTACCTTGGGAGCAGCGGCAGCAGAGCCCATCCTGACAGCAGAGGACAAAGAAAAGATTGATATGGTCATCGTGGCTACTGAGTCAGGGATTGACCAGAGCAAGGCGGCAGCCGTTTTTGTCCACGGCCTTTTGGGTATCCAACCCTTTGCCCGCAGCTTTGAAATCAAGGAAGCCTGCTATGGAGCAACTGCTGCACTGGACTATGCCAAGCTCCATATCGAAAAACATCCAGACAGCAAAGTTTTGGTGTTAGCTAGCGACATTGCCAAGTATGGCATTAACACACCTGGCGAACCAACTCAGGGAGCGGGAGCTATTTCTATGCTAATTAGCAGGAATCCTCGTATCCTCGCTTTCAATGATGATAATGTAGCTCAGACACGTGATGTCATGGATTTTTGGCGCCCAAATTACTCGACAACGCCTTATGTCAACGGGCTCTATTCAACCCAGCAGTATCTGGATAGCTTAAAGACAACTTGGACGGAGTACCAAAAACGCCACAAGCTGGCTCTCAAAGATTTTGCGGCCTATTGCTTCCACCTGCCCTATCCAAAACTTGCTCTTAAAGGTCTCAATAAAATCATGGATAAAAGCCTGCCTCAGGAGCAGCAAGACCAGCTCAGAGAGAACTTTGAAGCCTCCATTCTCTACAGCCAAAAAGTTGGAAATATCTATACAGGCTCCCTCTTCCTAGCCCTCCTGTCTCTTTTAGAAAACTCTGACAACCTCAAGGCTGGCGATCGGATTGCTCTCTTCGGCTATGGCAGCGGAGCTGTCTCTGAAATCTTTAGTGCCAATTTGGTAGAGGGCTATGAAAAGCATCTATCCAAGACACGCCTAGAGGAATTAGACCAGCGTCAGGCTCTTTCCATCGCAGACTACGAGCGCATCTTTTTTGAAGAAGCTGATCTGGATGCGGAGGGCAATGCCAGCTTCTCTGGCTATGAGGAACAAAGCTTTGCTCTGGCGGAAATTGCAGAGCACCAGCGTAAGTATATCAAAGTTGAGAAATCATCATGAAAGTAAACTGGACTGGATTTTCCAAAAAAACTCCTGCTCAACGGCTGCAGATGCTGAAAGAAAAGGGGCTTTTACAAGATGAACATTGGCAGCTTCTAGACAGTCAGCAGACTTTGCCTCTGGAAACAGCCAATCAGATGAGCGAAAATGTACTGGCCACTCTGGCCTTGCCCTACTCTCTGGTGCCAGACTTTCTGGTGGATGGCAAAAGCTATCAAGTTCCTTTTGTGACAGAAGAGCCATCTGTGGTAGCAGCGGCTAGCTTTGCCGCTAAGATTATCAAACGTTCAGGCGGATTTGAGACAGAGGTCCACAAACGCCAGATGATTGGGCAAATCGCCCTCTATCAGGTTGAGAAAGCAGACCAAGCTATCAAAGATGTTCTCAGGAAAAAGAAAGAGTTACTGGAACAGGCCAACCAAGCCTATCCATCGATTGTTGCTCGTGGTGGAGGTGCTAGAGATCTTTGGCTGGAGCAAAAGGATGACTTCCTAATTTTTTATCTGTCTGTAGATACGCAGGAAGCCATGGGAGCCAATATGCTCAACACCATGCTGGAGGCCCTCACCCTTCCTCTGGAAGAGCTGACTGGCGGTAAGAGTCTGATGGCTATCCTGTCAAACTATGCAACAGATAGCCTGGTAACAGCCCGCTGTGTCATCGACTATCGCTTTCTCAGTCGGGATAAGGCTGAGGCGGAACTTCTTGCGGATAAAATGCAGCTGGCTAGCAAATTAGCCCAGGTCGACCCTTACCGGGCAGCTACCCACAATAAAGGCATCTTTAATGGTATTGATGCTTTGGTGCTGGCTACTGGAAATGACTGGAGGGCTGTGGAAGCCGGTGCTCATGCCTATGCCAGCCGAGACGGATCCTACCGCGGCCTCTCTACTTGGACTGCAGACCTAGACACACGGCAGCTTCATGGTCAGATGACCCTGCCCATGCCCATTGCGACTAAGGGAGGCTCCATCGGCCTCAATCCCGCAGTGGCAGCCAGCTTTGACTTTCTAGGGCAGCCTCAGGCCAAGGAATTGGCTTCCCTTATCGTATCGGTAGGATTGGCGCAAAATTTCGCTGCCCTCAAAGCCCTTGTCAGCACTGGCATCCAAGCCGGACACATGAAATTGCATGCCAAATCTTTAGCATTGCAAGCTGGAGCCCGAGACGAAGAAATTGCTGTTGTAGCCAATCGCTTAACAGCCAATAAGACTTTTAACCTCGCTGCTGCTCAGGAAATACTAGCTAATCTACGAAAACAGGACAAGTAAAAAGGCCTTGATGGCCTTTTTTGTATGTCTTTATGCTATTTATTTAATCTGTTCCTGAGCTTCTTTCAGCCGTCCGTAGAGTAGATAGGGTACACTCTTTAGTTCTTGCAAGTTTCGGCAGGACAGGGCACACATAATGAGGCGCAGATCTGATTTCCAGCCTTCTACAATATCAATAACCTCTTCCACTGAGTGATTTTCCACCAAGTCCAGCATGGTGCGAGAGAGACCGACTGCCTTGGCTCCTAAGACAAGGGCTTTGATCATATCCAAAGGATGGCGGACACCTCCACTAGCCAAGAGTTCGACCTCATCGCGAAGTGGCTGAAGCGCTAACAGACTCTGCAGAGTAGATTGCCCCCAATCATTGAGGTAGTCACGATTGCCACCCCGCTGATTTTCAATATAAGCAAAGCTAGTGCCACCACGTCCTGAAATATCAAAAGTCTGAACCCCCATGGAGCGCGCTTCTTCAACAGTAGAGCGGTCCATGCCAAAGCCAACTTCTTTAAGAATTAGGGGAAGATCCAGCCGCTGACTATAATCCGCCAAGTGCTGTCTCCAAGAGCGAAACTCCCGCTCGCCCTCCGGCATCAGCAATTCCTGCATGAGATTAACATGGACCTGCAAAAATAGGGGCTGCAAATCAGCTATCGCCTGCTGGGCGGCTTGATAAGGCTTGTCTAAGCCGATGTTGGTAGCTAGCAATAAATTAGGCCGACCAGCCGCCACCCGATAGGAAGGATCAGAAGGATTTTTCAAGGCTGCGCTGTAAGAGCCAGTTACAAAAAGAAGGCCACAACTTTCAGCTACTTGAGCCAGCTTTTCATTGATCTGGCCACCTTTTTGGCTGCCGCCAGTCATGGCATTGATGTAAAAGGGAAACTCCCAGTCACGGCCAGCAAAGTGAGTAGATAGGTCAATCTCTGCCAAATCATACTTGGGCAGAGAACGGTGAACCAGTTCCATTTCATCAAAACTGTTGTAACCTGGACGCTGCTCTAAAGCGTATTTGATATGGTCGTCCTTACGATTCTGGCTCATCATGACCCATCCTTTCTCTGTATAATAGCTCAATGCCAGCTTCTTGCCAGGCTTGAATTAGTTGCTTGCTAGATGCGGCATCAAAGCTGAGAGCAATCCCGCAGTCACCACCGCCGGCACCACTGCTCTTAGCCACACAGTTCAGTCCCTCTGCCGCTTCTTTTAAGACTTTCAGCCTGTCTGTATAGATAACCGGACTGAGTGTTTCTAATAGCTGACTAGCCTTTTCCAAACTGGACTGAATAACGGGCTGCTCTCCTGCTAATAAAGCTCTCTCCAAAGCATCAACCTGCGTCCTACTGCCTGTCAAAAAGGACTCTGAAATAGCTGACTTGACCTGATTGACCAAGTACTTAGAGATAGCTGGCTGCTTGGTCCAGCCAACCAGAAAATCCATGACTAAGCAAGGCTTAATACTGCGAATTTCAAAACCCCAATCCTCTGCTAGTAATTGCTGTAAATCAACTTTGTCCATGCGCTCGCGGACCAATTCTCTATCAAAAGACCGATAGTATATCAAGTCTTCATAGGCAATACAGGCCAAATCTCCCATGGAACCATTGTCTCCGCACTTGAGGAGAACGTAGGAAGCCAGCTTAAAGAGCAGCTTTGGCTCTAAGTCCAGCTCATAAAGTGCTCCCATAGCCTTGATGGTCAGAATAACAACACTACCGCTGGAGCCAATACCGAACTTCTTGCCGTCCCTTTCCATCTTGCCACTAATCTTTAGAGAAAAAGGCTGAAGTTGGTAGCCTAAGGTCAGCAAATAAGTGTTCATAACCCCTATCGTCTCCTGAATCAAGGCATAATCAGGGTCTGGCTCTAGGTTAGCGCTGTGTTCAAACATATCTGATGTCAAGCGATAGTCAGGCGCTGTCTGGATTTCTCCCGTCATATAGATAGGAATGGCTTTGATAATGGCTGGCTGACCGGCCGTCAGCACTGCATATTCACCCGCCAGATAGAGCTTGCCGCAGGTTTGGACTCTTGCACTAGCTTTCATCAGACAAGTCCTTTGTTTTGGAGACGATAAGTCGGTAGTCCTTCTCAAATATAGCAACCAGATGGTCTAGGTCTTCCTCCAAGCAGAGCACCTTGACATTGGGCCCCGCGTCCATGGTAAAGTAGCAACGCTCGCCCTGCTCCCGCAGCTTTCTGACAGCATCCATAGCTTGGTAAGACTCATCTGTCAGATAAGAGAATGGTGGATAAGCTTTTTCTGTCGTGGCATGCATCCGAAGAGCATTTTCTTCCGTCAGCTGACCAACCTTGGCAAAATCATTGTCCCGTAAATAACCCAGCATGGCCTGATAATCTAAGGCAGACTGGGTAATCCAATCTGGGAAAATGGTGGAAGTTTTAGCACAGAGCTCCATACCGTCGCGGCTGGAAATAGGCTTTTTCTCATCGTGCAGAACTAGCATAATCATAGCTAATTTCAAATCCGTCTTGACTGGATAAATGGCCCCACTGTCCTTATCCCAGGCTGCTAGCGGGCCAAAGAAAGACCGAGCAGAGGACCCTGAAGCAAATTTGGCCAGCTGAGCCAGTTCTTCCGTCTGATAGCCCGTCTGAAAATAAGCATTGCAGGCCTTGACTAGGGCTGATAGACCACTGGAGCTGGAAGACAGACCCGCTGCTGTTGGCATATTGTTACTGGTATCAACTCGGACAAAACCATCTTCTGGAGAGCGAAAACGGTCAATAATCTTACTGATTTTAGCATGTTCTGCTGGGCTTTGCAGCTGACCGTCAATATAAAACTCATCTCCAGTTGCTGTATCTGGCAAAGGACTTAGTTGCGTCTCGGTATACATATTTTCCAGTGTCAGCGAGATACTGCTAGTAGACGGAATCATCTTTTCTGCATCTTTCTTCCCCCAATATTTGACAATTGCAATATTGGCATAGGATTTGACACTTACAGGCTTTCGATCCATGTGTTAATGGCCCCTTTCTCTCTCAGTAAGGCGGCTAAGGCCTCCGCCTGATTTTTTTCTCCTACAAGAGCAATGACACAGCCACCCAGACCGCCGCCGCTCATTTTAGCACCCAAAGCTCCATTTTCAAGAGCTACCGCTACCAACTCATCCGCTTTCTGGCAAGACACTCCTAGCTTGTCTAACTTCTCATGAGCCTTGGTCATAGCTTGCCCCATTGTCATCAGGTCCTTGATAGAAATAGCCTTCTCAAGGATTTTCGTTAAATTCCCCAATTCCTGCAGCAAAGGCAGAGCCTTTTGACCCTGACTTTCTACAGCACGGATGGCTTCGCGGGTATGACCGTGAATACCAGTATCTGCAATGACTAAAAAGGCATCCAGATTTAGCTCAATCTCGCTGAAACCGAAATTGCGGATGAACTTAATAGCTACATCGCTAAGGCAGGTCTTGGCATCAAGCCCGCTGGGATTCATATGGGCAATCATCTCAGCCCGATTGGCTAGAATCTCCAGTGTCTGGTCATCCAGTTCTTCCTCAAAGTAGTCAAAGACAGCCCGAATAGCCGCAATACTAACTGCGGCTGAAGAACCCATTCCCCTCTTCTCAGGGACCATAGACTCCACCTGACAGCGAATCTTAGATCCCTGCCGACCGAGATGTTCCAGACAGGCAAAAACAGCCATAGACAGTGTATCCTCAGCGTAGAGGGTCCAGGCCCGCTCAGACGGAAAGACCCGACAGGTCACTTCGATACGATTAAGAGGCAGGGAAATGGCCGGATAGCCATAGACAACCGAATGCTCTCCCATTAAAATAATTTTACTGTGTGCCTTGCCGACACCGATTTCTTTTGTCATATTCTTCTCTTGTCTGTAGATTCTCTCTATCTTATTTTAATATACTTTGGCAAAAAAAGCGATTTTTATTAAGAGAAAATCACTGGGGCTAGAGACCGATATTTATATAGGCAGACATGATAAAACTCCGGGGCTGGCAGCCGGAGTCTTTTAAAGTTCTATTCTTATCAGGTCCATCAGCTGGTTACGATCCAAGATCCATTGAGCCCGCTCGTCTTTTTCATAGGTCCGGTTGGATAGGAAAATAGCCGCCTTTTGCTCCTTGCGATTATACATGATAAAGGTTCCCGTGTAGCCAGTATGATCCAGCCAGCTGCCCTCCAGATTCCAGGCTAGACTGCGCCTTTTGCCTGGCTCCTTGGAAAAATTCTGGGTCAGATGGTCCGCAAAGTCATCCTGCAGATAATGCTCCAGAAAAACTTCTAAATCCCTTAGGGTTGAAAACAAGCCAGCACTGCCAGCATGGACACCCAGCACACGCGCCTTGGGATCATGAACCTGACCATCCTGGACACCGCGAACGGTCGGCACAGCTCCTGGAACTGGTCCAAAACCTGTCTCAGCCAGACCCCAAGGCCGGAAAATCTGACTTTGAAAAATCTGATCCAAAGACTGACCGTAGATTTCTTCCAACATAAAGCCCAAGAGCAGAAAATTCACATCCGTATAGCGAAAGGTCTTATCTTCAAGCACCGTCAAATGATTAAGCGCTGCTTTCAACTCTGGAGCTGTCAGCTGATCACGATTGGGAATAAAGGGATCCAGCCCAGATGTGTGGGTCAAAAGCTGACGCAAGGTCACATCTTCTCGATGGAAGGCCGGATAGTAATGCTGCAGGGGCAAATCCAGCTCCAGCTTGTCCTGCTCATACAAAAAGGCTGCCAGAGTACCAACTCCGACCACCTTGCTGACGCTAGCCAAGTCATAGACCAAACCCGCTTGAGTGGCCTTTCCTTCTTGCGGATCTGCCAGACCAAAGTAGAATTCCTGCCACCGGCTAGCTTGATACAAGGCCAGACTAGCACCGGGATAGATACCGTCTTTCAGCTGTTCTTGGATTTTACTGATGATTTTTTCTAGAGTCATGCTTCAAACCACAATTCAATCTTGCTAGAATCCTGACTCAACAGGAACTTATCTGACTTGGGTACAAAGACCTCTTGTTCTTTAAAGACAGGACGCAGGGCAGCGGTTTCTAAACGATTGACCTGAGCTTTGAGCATGGTCAAATCCCAAGTTAGGGCACTGTCTGCCTGCAAGTCTTGTCCCTCTGCTTCTGTAAAGGTCAGAAAATCCAGCGCATTTTCAATCTTGCTGTAAAATTCTTGGGCTGCATTGGCATCAGGCACACGAATTTCTACCGTCTCTATCTCAAATTGGCTAAGACCGATGAAGTCCTCTTGCTTTTCAAAGGCAGGAGCCTCCGCCACTTCTTTCAGACCTGCTCTATTCTCTTCTGCATGCAGGAGAACTAGGTCGCCTTCTGGCGACAGGGCTTCAAAAGCATAGCCTTTCTCTCCTTGATACAGCTTTGTCCAAGCAGGCTTTTGAGCCAATAAAGACTCGATTTCTTTAGCATCTGCAATCTTGACAACAATTTTGGCTAATTTTTTAGGGCCTTTAACTCGCCGAGACCGCATGCTGGGTGATTCTTCCAGCTGCAGTTTCTCAGTCTTGGTCTGATCTCCCAAGGACAGAAAAGCAGCTTCCTCTAAAAGGGCCTTCATGCCCAGCTGATTTACAAAAAATTCTTGATTTAAATGACGATTATTTATCTTTAATACAGGGATAATTCTAATAATATGATTCGCGCTCATAATTCCTCCAAACCATTTTATTGTAATGGATTTTCATCTTTTTGACAAGAAATTATGCGCAAATAAACAATTTTTAAAACAAGAAGGCCTTGGATTTATTGGTAAACAGTCTGAGCAATGACCAAACCTCTAGCGGACTCAAACTCGTACTGCAGATAGGACTGGTAGGTACCGGGCGCGATAATCCCGCGAATATCCAGAATATCTGTCCCAGCCTGCCCAATAATCGAATCTGCTAGCAGGCAACAGTTGGTTGACAGGACAAAATAAGTCTTGAAACGACTGGTTTTAAACTTATATAGCTGCGCCCCTAGTTCATGCTTCAACTTGTAGGAGTATGTTGGCTGCCCATTTTTCAGTTCTGCTGGCGGCTCCCATTCCACCAACAGCTGATCGATTTCAGCCAAGCGCTTTTCAACCGACTCCTTCTCCTTATCCGTCAAAGCCAAAGAATAACCAAAGAGTGTTTTCTTACTTTCTTTTTTGCAAAGCTCAATATAGACACCTTTAGGAACCTTGAAAAGAACACCGTCTCCAATCATGCCCTTGCATCGCTCAGAAAAAACATCATAACTGCCATAAGAAATCACTTGTCCCTGATAACAAATATCTACATGACCTATGGCTCCTAATAAACTTGTCTTTGAAGTATGAACCAAGACCTCTAAGTCCGCTTTTTTCTCTCTATTCTTAACAAGACTATAAACATTTTTACGATCAGAAGCTGTATCTCCCTGAATCAATCGATTAAAGTGTTCCAGATTTTCTACCGGAATAAAGGCTGCAAAAATAATAGGGAGGTTAATACGAATTTGCCTACGCAGCCGATGTTTTTCACGGTCATTATCAAAAAAGAGGCCATCCCGGATATTGGACATTCCCAGCATCATCAAATAGATTCCCAAAATCAAAAACTGCAAGTGTCCGTCAGTCGCAGGCGAAAGAATACTGGTCAGCCCAATTCCACCATAGAGAACGGTATCAAATAGATAGCGCAAGCCGCCCTTGACATGATTTTGCCGATAAAGCAGATAGGTCATTCCGTAAATACCGGCCGTCAAGAGCTGGTAGCTACCCAAACTAATAATCACGATATTGACAGGCACATCACTGATTCGGTTGAGCCAGCTGATACCCATGGCGACTGCAATCTGAAGCAGACTATGCCAGACAGCCCCTTCTTTCTTGCGCGTAAAAACATGAAGAAAAATATTTACCAAGCCAACAACCGTCAGATAAAGCGAAATAAAATCGAAGGCCAGCTTGGTAAATCTGAAGCCATTGACAATGATAATCAGGCCAAAAACAAGGGCTAAAAAACCAAAGAGTAAGGTTCTGCGGCCACTGATCTTATGATATTTTGATGCTTGCATCTCCATCTTTACCTTCTCTATCGTTCGAAAAAAGAGTTGAGGAAATCCCCCAACTCTGATCTTATGTGCTTATCCGTAGATTGTTTTAAACAAGAGGACCGCTGTGATACCTGCAAGAATCGGTGCCACAACTGGAACCCAAGAATACCACCATTTTGAATCACCCTTGTGTTTGCCCAAAACAGATTCTGGCAGGATGAAGTGGAGGATACGAGGTCCGAGGTCACGAGCAGGGTTCAGTCCAGGTCCAGTAGGGCCTCCCAGTGAGGTTACCAAAGCCATTACCAAGAACCCAAGTGCTAGGTGAGCGACTGAAAGGCTACCAACTTGGAATGGTGCAACTTGGTCTTTAGCCTGAGATATTGCAGCAGCAATCTGTTCTTTAGGAACTGAAGTCCCTTGTGCTGCCATCTGAGCAGCTTGCGAATTGATAGTTGCTTCAGCTTTGCTCAACAATTCTGCTCCAAAGAAGTTCTTGGTCAAGCCCATAGCAGCAAAGAAAAGAACAAAAGAACCAACAAATTCATTGATAAAACCATTGAACAAGGCTGCTTTACGTGATTCAGGCGTGCCATGGTCTAGACTAGAGATGGTAGAGAAAGTACCCAAAATATTATTAGGATTTTCTGTTCCCAAATAGTAAGGACGGTGGGTCGCAACGACTAAAGCCTGTCCGAAGATAGCTCCCAAAATCTGCGCTGCAATGTATGGTGCAACCTGTGCCCAAGGGAAATAACCGCTGACAGCCAGTCCCAAAGTAAAGGCAGGGTTGATATGGTTACCGGACACATTACCAAACATCAAAGCTGGAATCATAACCCCCATACCGTAACCGACAGCGATGACTAACCAACCGCTCTGATGTCCCTTAGTTCCTTTTAATTCAACGTTGGCAACAGCTCCGTTCCCCAAGATAATGAGGATAGCTGTTCCTAAAAATTCTGTGGCGTATTTAACGACCCATTCGAAATCCATTTAGTGATACTCCTTAAATATTTTTTAGACAAAGTCTATTTTATCAAGTATAATGGATAATGTAAAGGTCATTTTTAATAAAAATAAGAAAAAGAGGGAAGAATATGCGTTTTAATCAGTATAGTTATACAAGAACGAATCGGGAAAATATGTTGATAGAATTAGCTGAATTAGGCTTTTTTTATGACAACAATCGCTCTGATAAGGAAAATCTTGAAGATTTTCTCCGCACCAGCTTTTTCACTTATAAAAATACAGATTATCCCTTGAAATCCTGGGCTGCTGACAGCCAAACAGACCTGCTGAGCTTTTTCCAGTCTGACAGAGAACTGACGGCGTCTGTCTTTTATACCGTGGCCTTTCAGCTGCTTGAGTTCTCGCCCTTTATTGATTTTACAGATGTTGAGGCCTTTCGCAAAGAAACAGGCTTTCCCATTACCTTTGGAGACTTGTTGGAAAACCTCTACCAGCTGCTCAACACTCGAACAAAAAATGGCAACCTCTTAGTTGATAAGCTAGTCAGCGAGGGTTTAATTCCCGAGGACAATAGCCACCACTACTTCAACGGCAAGAGCCTGGCAACCTTTTCCAGCCACGACACCATCCGTGAGGTGGTTTATGTGGAATCACGCGTGGATACTGATCGAGACGGTCGTCCAGATCTCATCAAGGTCAGCATCATCCGTCCCCGCTATCAAGGACAAGTCCCTGCCGTCATGACTGCTTCTCCTTATCATCAAGGAACCAATGATCCCGCCAGTGACAAGGCGCTTCATGATATGAATGTGGACTTAGTAAAAAAAGATCCTCATCAAATCACAGTACAAGATCCTGAGCTTAAATTGCTCCAACTGGATTCACCGGCTCCTGCCCAAGAAGTCTCTGAAGCCGAGGAAAAATTAGGTCATATCGGCACCTACACGCTCAATGATTACTTGCTGCCCCGCGGCTTTGCCAATCTCTATGTGTCTGGCGTAGGAACTAAAGACTCTGAAGGACTGATGACCAGCGGCGACTATCAGCAGATCGAGGCTTATAAGAACGTTATTAATTGGCTCAATGGCCGCTGTCGAGCCTTCACCGACCACACTCGCCAACGTGAAATCAAGGCCACTTGGTCCAACGGAAAAGTGGCTACGACCGGTATCTCCTATCTGGGCACAATGTCCAACGGGTTGGCAACGACTGGCGTAGATGGTTTGGAGGTCATTATCGCTGAAGCTGGGATTTCTTCTTGGTATAATTACTACCGCGAAAACGGCCTTGTCACAAGCCCTGGCGGCTATCCAGGAGAGGACTTTGAATCCCTGACCGAACTGACCTACTCCCGCAACTTGAGGGCTGGCGACTACCTGCGCCATAATGATGCTTATCAGCGAAGCCTAGAGCAACAGCGCAAAGACCTAGACCGGCAAACTGGGGATTACAATCAATTTTGGCATGACCGCAACTACCTTCTCCACGCAGATAAGGTCAAGGCCGAAGTCGTCTTCACCCACGGCTCTCAAGACTGGAATGTCAAGCCCCTCCATGTCTATAATATGTTTCGGGCCTTACCGCACCACATCAAAAAGCATCTCTTCTTCCATAACGGTGCCCATGTTTACATGAACAACTGGCAGTCCATCGATTTCCGTGAGTCTATCAATGCTCTGCTGAGCAAGAAACTGCTGGGTTGTGAATCAGACTTCGAACTGCCTACAGTCATCTGGCAGGACAATAGCCAAGCTCAAAGCTGGCTGACCTTGGAAGACTTCGGCGGGCAAGAGCAGAATCTTCATCTCCAACTAGGCCAAGACTGCCAATCTATCCAAAATCAATATCCAGAAGAAGACTATAATCGCTTTGCCAAAAACTACCAAAGCTTTAAAACTGAGCTTTTTGAAGGTAAGGTCAACCAGATTACTCTGGACTGGACCTTGGAAAAGAACCTATTTCTCAACGGAGCGAGCCAGCTCAATCTTCGCCTCAAATCCAGCACTGATAAAGGACTGATTTCTGCTCAATTGCTGGACTTCGGACCAGCTAAACGCCTCACACCAATTCCTACTCCTATTGAGCCTAGAGCCATGGAAAACGGCCGCTACTATATGCTAGATCATCTGATGGAACTGCCTCATAGTGAAACACCATACCGCGTCATCACCAAAGGTTTTCTCAACCTCCAAAATCGGACAAGCCTACTGACGGTCGAAGAAGTCACTCCTAACCAATGGCTGGAATTTTCCTTTCAACTGCAACCAACCATCTATAAAATGAAAAAAGGCGACCAACTGCGCCTCGTCCTCTACACTACAGACTTTGAGCATACCGTTCGTGATAAGACCGACTATCAGCTGACGGTAGATTTGGAACAATCTAGTCTGGATTTGCCGACCATGACATCACATTAATAAAACCTAAAAGGCGCTGAAATTCAGCGCCTTTTCTTTTATCGTAGATTGAGATATTCCTCTGCATATTTTTTATAATCCAGCTTTTCCTTGCGGTTCATAGCAAAGAGCATACTGCCTGTGAGATAGTCATCGTCTGAATCAGGAATTAACATAATAGCAATATTTTTATCTTTCTCAGGAAAGACGATAGAAAATGTTCCGCCATTATCTTTCCGAGTCAGGCCATAATAACTCACTCCATTCTTAAAACCAACTGCATTTTGAGTATACTCATACTCTTCTTCGTTGACAATAATGGTCTTATCTTTTATTTCAATGGTCTTTTGTTCACCGCTAGCGTCCTGTACATTCCATTTTCCCTGAATTTTGGGGCTGCCGCTGCAGCCAATTAGGATGAAGAGGGATGAGAGCACTACCAACAACAAACCTTTTATCTTCTTGTTTTTCAAGTTGTCTTCTCCTTGATATATAGATTCATGACCATTCTACTATAAATGCTAAATCTTTGTCAAACCTCTTAGAAATGTTCTTCTTGCCACTTTTTCAAAAAATGATATAATTTGAAGAGTGAAGATTACCAAGGGCTTAGCCCTTGCGAGAGAAAGGAAAGAAAATCTTATGATGAACATGCAAAGCATGATGAAGCAAGCACAAAAGCTTCAAAAGCAAATGGAAAAAGGACAGGCAGAACTAGCTGCAACAGAATTCACTGGCAAATCAGCCCAAGATTTAGTCGTTGCTAAACTGACAGGCGATAAAAAGGTAGTCAGCATTGACTTCAATCCAGCCGTTGTGGATCCTGAAGATTTGGAAACTCTGTCAGAGATGACTGCGCAAGCTCTGAATCACGCGCTGGCTCAGATTGATGATGCCACTCAGAAGAAAATGGGCGCTTTCGCAGGCAAATTGCCTTTTTAAGCAAGATAAATAACCTTACCTCTTGACTAAACATAAGTCAAGAGATACTCGAACCAACAAAAAAGACTGAAAAATCTCAGTCTTTTTTTGATTTATAGGCGTTTCCTCACTAGCCCACTACACAAAATTAAGCAAATCTGCTGCCTTACTCATCAAAAGCACGGCATAGTCGGGATTGTTTTGCAGCTCCTTGATAGAGCTCTGCACCAGCTCTAAATCATCGGTAATCATCCCATCAACGCCCAGACGGAAGGATTTGCCAATGCTGTCTGCATCATTGATGGTCCAGTCGTAGAGCTGCTTATCTGTCGTCCATAGCTTATCGACAAAGTTTTCATCAAGGGTCGAGTACTCCATCGTATAGCCAGAAGCCTGCGTCCGTGGGAAAATAGTATTGTAGGGTAGGATAAAAAAAGTCGGTATGCTCTCATCATACTGGAAAGTCTTGTCAATAACCTGATAGTCCAAAGACTGAATCTGATGGCCATAAACCTTGATATTAGCTCCATATTGGCTCAGGAAACGGTCCATCATATCGTCTGAGTCCAAGCTGCTAGTCTTGATTTCTATCAAGAGTCGCTGCCCCATCTGATTGGCTCGTTTGAGATAAGCATCAAAACTGGAAATTTTGGCAGTGTGTCCATTTTCTGAAATATCTAAAGCCGTCAGCTCTTGCAGAGTCAGCTCTTGCGGTCTAGCATCGATGCCGGCCAAAGCTTCTAGATTGGCATCGTGCATCATGACAAACTGGCCATCCTTGGTCTCCTGAACATCCATTTCGATATAGTCTGGCTTGAGCAGAGCTGTCTTCTCAAGCGACTCAACTGTATTCTGGACACCATTTCCCTGCGAAACTCCACGATGCGAGATGGTCAGAGGGACGTTTTCCAAGGGCAGATTGAGATAGGCAAAGCCTTCAAGGGCAAAGACAGAGCTAGTGACCAAAAGGATAAACCAGCGCATGAGAGGCAGGCCTTTTCTGTAGCGGTATTCAGACAGCTTACTGTCTGTCAGAAAAGCCACAAACTTAATCAGAAAGTAGGCTACCATAAAGTAATAAGCCAGCTTGATGAGGCAGTAATTGACAACCGCTGCTGTCAAGGCTATCTGATTGGACTGGCCATCCGCATACTGCTGCAACACTAAAATCGGAATGCTGCTTAAAAGAAAGAAGAGAAAGCTCTTGGCCAATATCCAAAAGAGCTGCCAAGTATAGCGAATCAAGTGCCCCTTGGTCTTATCCAAACTATACCTAATCGCATCTCGTAGGCGGAAATGCTCAAAAAAGAGCTTGGGCAGGGCAAACATTAGGCGGACAGCTATCAAAAAAAGCAGAAAACCTAAAGCATAGATTGATAATTTCATCCATAAGGCCGTCTTGAGATAGGTCACGATAAATTCTGGAATCAGAATTTTATTCAAGTAGTAGATTTTAAGAATTTGCCGCAAAAAGGGAAAGATAAAGCCCATATACAGTGCAATGAAGAGGACCTTGCTGGGTCGGGCGTAGCGAATCAGCGAGCCGCTGTCTTTGAAACTTTTCTTGATAAACTGAAAAGCGCTTCGCTCTTCCTCATCTAAAAGATTGCGGAGCCCCATAAATATCAGTCCAATCTGAAAATAAGCGACAAAGAGATTGGCTGCAAAAAGCGCTAGAAAGGCCAAGCCAACCCAGACATTTGAAGTCAGAACCTTCAGGGCATTCGTATAAGATAAGAAGAGGTAGCCTGTCTGCTTGAGCAGAGTCTCTGCTGCAAAGGAGTTGAAAGGCACCCAAGCCAGCTCCATGAGCATAAAGACCGTGAAAAAGAGCAACAAAATTTTATCAAGATTACGATAGAGACGTAAAAGCCCTAGTCTTTGTGATTTCATTTTCTTCCTTTATGTTGTAAACAATACAAAACTTGCTAAAAAGCGATTCTTATTTAAAACAAGGTTGAGACAGATGTCCCAACCTTATTTTTATTTTCCAAATAAACGTGCCCAGAAGCCCTTGCTTTCCTGCTCCTGCACCTTTTCCTTGGCTTCATCCAACTCCAACAGCAAGGTTTCACGCTCATTCATAGCCTTAGCTGTTAGCTGCTGCTGCTGGTCCAGCTGCTTGTCCTTTTCAGCAATCTGGACATCCTTGATGCGCAGCTGCTCATCTTTCTTAGCCAGCTGGCTGTCCTTGGCCTTAAGCTGCTCATAGAGACGCACAATCTCAGCATTTTTTTCGTCCACCAAGATTTCCATCAGCTCGCGTTGCTTCACATCTTCGCTAACAGGTTCATCTTCAAAAATAGTTTTCTTATAAATCTCTTCCAGCTTAATCAAGCCGCTGCGGGTCACCACCGTGACTCCTTTTTCATTCTTTTCCGTATCTTCTGGCGGCAGTGCCTTGACACGATTGTTAATCGCCTGGCGGCTAACTCCAAGAATCTCGGCTAACTCGCTGACTGTCTTTTCAATTGCCATAATTTCCTCAAAAACTTTTTCTAGTTTGTAGATACCTAAATCTTATCATATCAAGCCTTAACTGTCAAATTTCACAATATTTTTTGAGCCTGACTCCTATCTTTTTAGCCCTTTTTTATGATACAATGAGACAGATTAGTCTAATAAAAGAAATGAAAAAATCGAATGAATTTAGAAGCCTAGAGATATTCAGCTACAGCCTTCCAAGAGGATCTGCAAGACAGCAAAAAGGCATCCGTAAGGATATACCAGACTTCCAACCAACAGATAAAAACCACTTTCCACGAAAGGAAAAGACCAATGAAGTATTTCGACACAATCATCATCGGAGGAGGACCGGCTGGCATGATGGCTGCCATTTCCAGTTCTTTCTACGGACAGAAGACCTTGCTCCTTGAGAAAAATAAACGATTGGGAAAGAAACTAGCTGGTACAGGCGGCGGCCGCTGCAATGTGACCAATAACGGAAACCTGGATGACCTCATGGCTGGCATTCCCGGTAACGGTCGCTTTCTTTACAGCGTCTTTTCCCAGTTTGACAACCATGACATTATCAACTTTTTTACTGAGAACGGCGTCAAACTCAAGGTCGAAGACCACGGCCGAGTTTTCCCAGCGACAGACAAGTCCCGCACCATTATCGAAGCTTTGGAAAAGAAAATTGCAGAGCTGGGTGGTACTGTCATCACCAATACCGAAATTGTCTCCGTCAAAAAATCCGATAGCCTTTTTACTGTCAGAGCCAGCGACCAGACTTGGACCTGCCAGAAATTGATTGTGACGACTGGCGGCAAGTCCTACCCTTCAACTGGCTCGACAGGATTTGGCCACGATATTGCCCGACACTTCAAGCATACAGTAACCGACCTAGAGGCTGCTGAAAGTCCTCTTATGACTGACTTTCCTCACAAAGCGCTTCAGGGGATTTCGCTGGACGATGTGACCCTGAGCTACGGAAAGCATGTCATTACCCACGACCTGCTCTTTACCCACTTTGGCCTATCAGGTCCGGCAGCCCTGCGCTTGTCTAGCTTTGTCAAGGGTGGCGAAACCATCTATCTGGATCTTCTGCCACAGATGAGTCAGCAGGATTTGGCAGAATTTTTAGAAGAACATCGGGAAAAATCGCTGAAGAACTGCCTGAAAATTCTCCTGCCCGAGCGAATGGCAGACTTTTTTGCCCAACCCTTTCCCGAGAAAGTCAAACAACTCAATCTCAGTGAAAAAGAGGCTCTCATCAAACAAATCAAAGAATTGCCCATCCCTGTCACTGGCAAAATGTCCCTGGCCAAGTCCTTTGTAACCAAAGGCGGCGTCAGCCTCAAAGAAATTAATCCCAAAACTCTGGAAAGCAAGCTTGTTCCCGGCCTCCACTTTGCTGGAGAGGTCCTAGACATCAATGCCCACACAGGCGGCTTCAACATCACATCTGCCCTCTGCACCGGCTGGGTAGCAGGAAGCTTGCATTATGAGTGATTGGGAAAATATTTAAAAGTAATTAAAAAAAGTGGTCGAGGTACACTCTCGACCACTTTTTATTCTGCATTTGTCCGAACATAAGCCGCAATCACATCTGCTGTGTACTGGGCAGTTCCTAGTCCGAATTGATCGATATTCTTCTTGAATTCTGGATTGTGGACATAGCCCTGACCGATGTGGGCAAAGACTTGCAGTGAGCAGTCAAAGCCAAAAGTGCGAATGGCTTGTAAGAGACGTGTAGCCTGCTCTTGATTTTCCGCTGCTTCAACTGGCAAGCCTTGTTGCATATTCTCTGCCAGACTTTGAAAAACTTGATTGAAGGCTGCGGCAGATTCTTCTTCCCGTCCATTTTGACGAGTCAATGCTTCTGCCATGACTTCTTGCCCGTATTCTTTGACAGCTTCTTGATGGTATTTTTGATTGTCTTCGTAGGTAAAACCTGCGAATTTTTCTTTCATTGTCATCTTTCTTTCTCCCTTTTCATCTTGGATGGTTTTTTGCAAGGTGGAAATCAAGGTATCCAAGCGGTCTCTTTCCTGCTTCAAATACTCTAATTGCCTAACCAGATGCGGCAATAAAGTCTGTTCATCCTGACTCAGCAGCTCTGCTATTTTCTCCAAAGAAAACCCCAGATACTTATAGTAAAGGATGACCTGCAGCCTCTCTAAATCAGCTTGGCTGTATATCCGATAGCCATTTTCTAATTTGTCAGGGACTAAAAGTCCGATTTTGTCGTAATGATGCAGGGTTTTGACAGAGACTCCCGAAAGCTGCGCAGCTTCTTTGATATGGTACATGATAGACCTCCTTACCACTATAGTATAAGCCCTGACCTAAGGTCAGGGTCAAGCTTTTTTAGAAATTTTTTTAACCGCCTTAGAGTTTCCAAAGCGGCTAGTATTTATTTGCGAGAAACCATAGCAATAAAGCCCAGTTTTTCCTGATTCTTTTGGAACATCTTAAACATCTTCATAAATTGACTGTAGTTTTCTTTTTTAAGGGCATTGAAGCAAATTTTCAGAGTGCCGCCTAGTCCTTCGTCATATATCATCCCTCGAAGGCTCATCAAGGTCATTTCACCGACAAAGGTGTCCACACGGTCAAAAGCATGAGAACGTGCCAGCTGAATCCAAGATCCCTCGGTTAGAGGCCCCACATTGACATTAATCGCACGAGATAGCTCTTCCCGGACATTCTCATCTTTTTGCTTGAGCATGACGTCGTGGGTGAGGAGCACTCCACCTGGCTTCAGCACCCGGTAGTACTCATCCATACATTTGGCCTTCCCCTTATCCGTCTGCATGGTCAGCATGGCTTCATTGATAACAATATCAAAAGAATTGTCATCATAAGGCAGCTTCATAGCATTAGCCTGCTCAAATGTGACGAGTTCACTCACACCAGCCTTGTCTCCATTAAGCTTAGCCTGAGCCAGCGCAGCCTTATCCAAATCAACTGCAGTAATTTGGCAGCCATATTTTTTAGCTAGCTCGATTGTTGTGGTCCCCATATTACAGGCAACCTCTAGAACTTTCTTATCGCTGGAAAAATGCCCCTGCTCAATCAGCCAGTCCGTTGCCAGCTTGCCACCGGGACGAAGGCGTTTCTTTCCTAATTTTGCTAAAAATTTATGACCTGCTTCTGCCATTTCCGAACCTCCATGATTTTTATTGCTTCCATTATAGCATAAAATATTATATTTTCAGATAATTCTTAGAATTTAACAAAAAAACAGACCGATTCAATCTGTCTTGTATCTCTTTACAGCCCAAGAAATCCAGCCAGATAGCGCAGCAAGGCCACCAAGACTACACCAAATACAACAGTTGCAATTAAGTTCTTATACTTAAAAGCCACATAGCTAGTCGGAAAAACAGCCATTAAATCCAGCCATTTAAAACTCGGCAGCTGACCTGTTTTAGCATTGGTGACACTAGACAGGATAAGGGCAAAGATAATGGAAACTGGCAAATATTTGAGGAAACGCTCTACCATAGGCGGAAGCCCCTTGTACTTGACTAGGATAAAGGGCAAAACCCGTGGAATCCAAGTGACTAGAGCTGACAAAAGAATAACCAGCAAAATATATTTACTTATCATCCAAAATCACCCCCACTGTACAGCCTAGCAAGGTTGCAAAAAGCACCGCCAGCGAATTTTGAAGCAGCATAGTTAGGACTAAGTAGGCAAGACCCACCACACCTAAGACCAAAAAGAGCTTCTTTATCTTGACTCGTCGCAGCATGATTGTAAACTGAGAAGAGAAAATGCCAATAAACATGGCGACTAGGGCAAAGTCCAGGCCAAAGCTCTCAGGATTGGGCAGAAGGGCACCAAGGGCTGTTCCCAAAACAGATCCCAAGATCCAAGCAGTATAACCCATGAAATTGTTACCCATCATCCAGCTGGCAGCAATCTCTTTTGTATGCACCTGCTCCCCCATCAAGACTCCATAAGATTCATCTGTTAAAAAAGACCCAATGACAATGTTCTGCATCAAGCTAGACTTACGAAAAAGAGTTGATGCATGCAGACAGAGCAGAAGATGCCGAATATTGATGAGAAAAACAGTCAGTGCAATGGCTAAGACCGGCGCCTGCTGGGTAAATAAACCAATCATGGCAAACTGGGCACTGCCGGCATAAACCAAAATACTCATCAGCCCCATCTCCAAGGGATTCATATAGGGTGCCGCCATGATGCCACAGGCTAGGCCAATCCCAATATAGCCCAGAGCCGTTGGCACTGCCGCCTGTGCCCCCTGTTTAAATGTCTGCCCGCGCATTCTTCTCCTTTACTCCATCGTTTCAAAAGCCAGACTTGGCTTAGCATTGAGGTCCAAACTGGCAAAATTCTTCTTATTCCACTCACTGACACTGGCATAGGCAATCATACCAGCATTGTCACCGCAGAGCCGCAGAGGCGGAATGATCACCTTAACATCCTGAATCTCAGCTGCCAAACGTTCTCTCAGGCCTTGATTGGCCGCAACACCGCCCGCTATGACCAGAGTCTGGACTGGATATTTTTCCAGCGCTTTTTTAGTCTTGGCCATGAGAATATCCATGACCGCTGCCTGAAAGCTTTCTGACAAGTCTTGATTAGACAAGTACTCTCCTTTTTGTTGGGCATTGTGGTGCAGATTGATAAAGGCTGACTTGAGACCGGAAAAAGAAAATTCCAGATTGTCTTCCTTGATCATTGCTCGCGGAAAATCATAAATATCCTGTCCTTGATGAGCCAGCTGATCAATCTCCCGACCTGCTGGATAGGTCAGGCCCATAACGCGACCGACTTTGTCATAGGCTTCACCGACCGCATCATCGCGAGTTTCCCCCACAATCTTATAGTCACCAGCCTGACTGACATAGACCAGCTCAGTATGGCCGCCACTGACCAAGAGAGCCAGCAAGGGAAATTCCAAGGGCTCCACGCTCTGGGCTGCCATCAGGTGTCCAGCCATATGATTGACCGGAATCAAGGGAATATCATGAGCCCAAGCAAAGGACTTGGCCGCTGCCAAGCCGACCAGAAGCGCCCCGACTAGACCAGGACCATAGGTAACGGCCACTGCTGTGACCTGCTCCTCGCTAATCCCTGCTTCTGCCAAGGCCTCCTCAATGCAAACCGTAATGACCTCTACATGATGACGGCTGGCCACTTCCGGTACCACTCCGCCAAAACGCTTGTGGCTCTCAATCTGACTGGCAATGACATTGCTCAAAAGCTCGGTTTCATTCTTTAGAACCGCCACACTAGTCTCGTCACAAGACGTCTCAAAAGCTAAAATATATCTATCTTTCATGGTCCTCTCTTTTCATGACAATCGCATCTTCCACCGGAGCATGGTAGTAGGCCTTCCGTCGCGCGATTTCTTCAAATTTTTCTTTTTTGTAAAATAGCAGAGCTGGCCTGTTTGACTCCCTAACTTCGAGGAAAATCTCCTTGTCGGTAGGCAAAAAGTCAAATAAGGCTGTCGCGATTTTCTGTCCCTGGTAACTAGGCAATACAGCAATCTGCAGGACTTCTGCTTCAAAGTCTGTCTCCTGCCAGACTAAAAAGCCGACAAGCTGACTCTCATCTGCTGCTAGCGCACAACTGTTCACATCCGACCGCAGAACCTCTTCCACTTGGTCTGCGGTCCAAGGACTGACCTCATAGACTGCAAGTAAGAGCAATTCCAGTTCTTTGGCGAGAGCGGCCGCGTCCACATCCGAGCCGTCGCTCCATTTTCTCATCTCAATCATAGGCGCTGAATGTAAGAATCACTAGATGCCTGATGGGTCTTGAGCCAATTTTCCTCGGCTTCTACCCGCTTGAGATAGTTAGGAACAAAGTCATGAATAGACTGGGCTGGCAGGTCTAAACCGAGACGACCAATAGCTGCCGCATCTGGTAAAGTCGGCTGAACCGATACCCCAGGAAGAGCAGCTTCAATCTGCTCCGCAAACACTGCAGTCTCTCCGACAAAGGTGACTGGCTGATCAGCAACGCCAGCTATTTCCAAAACCTCTGCCAATGGCAGATGAGCCTCCGGCCGTACAGACTGACCAGACTGATAAAAGCCAGCATAGACATTATTGCGGCGGGCATCCATGACAGGAATGACCAAACCTTCCACCTGCTCTGGGACTAAAGCCAGCAAACTAGACACACCGACCAGCTCAATCTTGAGGGTATGAGCCAGAGTCTTGGCTGTCGCCACCGCCATTCGCAGACCTGTGTAGCTGCCCGGACCCTGAGCAACTACGATACGATCCAAATCCGTCGGCTTCATGTCCAGACTATTCATCAGAAAATCAATAGCCGGCATCAGGGTAATGCTGTGGTTTTTCTTTATATTTAAAGTCATCTGCGCCAGCAAGGTCTCGTCCTCTAAAATCGCGAGCGTCAGCGCCTTACTTGACGTATCAAAAGCTGCAATCTTCATGCTTATCCTCTATTTTTCCTCTTGCCGCCAAAGTGAGCGGCGTTTTAATTTGTCTTCGTAGAAACTATCTACCAAAAATTCCTCTAAAATCTGGCTAAAAGCCTCCAAATTAGGCACTTGCTGCGCCAAGTGTTTTCCAAAAATCGCTTCTTGCTCAGCAATCTTGGGCAGCAAATCCGCTCCAGCAGCAGTCAAGCTCAAGCGAGAACTGCGCTTGTCCTTGCTAGAAATTTCCTTCTTGACCAAGCCTTTTTTAATCAAAGCCTGCACCAAGCGACTAGGGCTTTTTTCCTCACAAATCAGGGATTCCCCCAAGCCCTTGAGAGACAGCGGAGCATGTTCGCCCAAAACGAGCAAGACCTCGCTTTGATTGGGCGTAATTCCCAAAGGCTCTAGCAACTTCCCATATTCTCTCGTCGCTAAGCTCTCTGCACTTCTAAACAAATAGCCAAATCGAATTCCTTCTGCTACCACGCTGCTCTCCTTTCAAAAATCACTTCTATACTATTTTACACTAGATTAGGTAAATTGTTGACAATTTTAGTTAAAAAATATAAAATCTTAAATAGATGATATATCATCTATTTGCAAAAGGAGGAAAAACGGATGACCCCAAACCCTACAAATCAAAAACCAGCTAGAACAATGACCCACGCTTTTGTGACTGGTGCGACCGGTCTTTTAGGAAATAATCTCGTGCGTGCTCTGCTAAAAGAAAACATTCAAGTGACCGCTCTCGTTCGCTCCGAGGAAAAAGCGCGCAAACAATTTGCCGACCTGCCTATCCAGATTGTCAAGGGGGATATTTTAGAGCCCGAAAGCTATCGTGACTATCTAGCAGGCTGCGACAGCCTCTTTCATACCGCTGCTTTTTTCCGCGATAATTATAAAGGCGGCAAGCACTGGCAGGAGCTCTACGACACTAATATTATAGGCACAAATAACCTCCTAGAAGCTGCTTACGAGGCTGGTATCCGCCAATTTGTCCATACTTCCTCCTGTGTCGTACTGGAAGGTGAGGCCAATCAGCTAATCGATGAAAGCATGTCTCGCTCAAAAGATACTCCTTTTGATTACTATCGCAGCAAGATTTTGAGTGAAGAGGCCGTTCGTGATTTCTTGGACAAGCATTCAGATGTTTTCGGTTGCTTTATCTTGCCGAGTGTAATGTTGGGTCCTAGAGACCTTGGTCCGACCTCCAGTGGGCAGCTGATTATCAATTTTGTAGAGCAAAAACTTCCAGGTATCTTAAAGGCTAGCTATAATATGGTGGATGCTAGAGATGTAGCAGATATTCATCTCCGCGCCATGAAATACGGACGCTCAAAGGAGCGCTATCTGGCAGTTGGACGGCAAGTGACCATGACAGAATTGTACCAAATACTGGAAAAAATCACTGGCGTTCCCGCCCCCAAGCGCAAGATCTCCCCTCTTTTCGTCAAAATCTATGCCCAAGCAAGTGAGCTCTACCACCGGCTCACCAAAAAACCAATTTTGGTTACCAATGAGCTCGCTCATCTCATGGCCGAAGAATATCTCAAAAGTAATTTTAGCTTTGCCAAAACCGAGAGCGAGCTAGGCGGACAGCATCGCCCTCTCGAAGAAAGCTTAGCTGACGTGGTAGATTGGTACCGCAAGCACGGCTATTTCGCCAAATAAGCAGCCCTCAAAATCAAGTGACCAAATGTTCATCGCTTGATTTTTCTTTTTGTCAAGCCGCTTTGGCTGAAAAACCGTCTCTGAAATTCACCGTCCCGACTTGCTTCCTAAGCTCATTCTATGGTATAATTACAATAATAATTAAACATCAGGTCAATTTCATTACTCTTACTTTTCCATAAGATACAAGGCTAAAACAGCATTTTAGCCTCTTCATTTGAGTAAGCCCTATCAGAAGTCACAGCAATCGCTCACTTTCCATTTATCATTTTTAATTTATCATGTGAAGAAATGCGCTAACGCCTGCCTTCTTTTATTTTTTAGACCTTATCACAGAAAGGAATCTTATGATTTACAAAGTTTTTTATCAGGAAACAAAAGAGCGCAGTCCGCGCCGTGAAAAGACACGTGCCCTTTATTTAGAGGTCGAAGCAGCTAATGAATTGGAAGGCCGCATTCAGGCTCGTAAGTTAGTCGAAGAAAACGCCCCTTACAATATTGAATTTATTGAGCTCTTGTCTGACAAACACCTCGAATACGAAAAAGAGTCAGGCACTTTTGAATTGACGGAGTTCTAACCCATGGCATATACCTTAAAACCCAAAGAAGTTGGCGTTTTTGCGATTGGTGGGTTAGGCGAAATCGGTAAAAACACCTACGGGATTGAATACCAAAATGAAATCATCATCGTGGATGCCGGTATCAAGTTCCCAGAAGACGACCTGCTAGGAATCGACTATGTCATTCCCGACTACTCTTATATCGTGGAAAATATTGACCGCGTTAAAGCTGTTCTCATCACCCACGGGCACGAGGACCATATCGGCGGTATTCCTTTCCTGCTCAAGCAAGCCAATGTTCCTATCTATGCTGGTCCTTTGGCCCTGGCCCTCATTCGCGGCAAGTTAGAAGAGCATGGACTTTTGCGTGATGCCAAGCTCTATGAAATCAATCAAAACACAGAACTGCAGTTCAAGCATCTGAAAGCTACTTTCTTCCGGACAACCCACTCTATTCCTGAGCCCCTGGGAATTGTCATTCATACGCCGCAGGGTAAGATTGTCTGTACAGGTGACTTCAAGTTTGACTTTACACCAGTCGGTGAGCCGGCCGACCTGCACCGCATGGCTGCTCTGGGCGAGGAAGGTGTGCTCTGTCTCCTATCTGACTCGACCAATGCTGAAGTCCCAACCTTTACCAATTCCGAAAAAGTTGTCGGCCAGTCTATCATGAAGATCATTGAAGGCATTAATGGACGGATTATTTTCGCCTCCTTTGCTTCAAACATCTTCCGGCTCCAGCAGGCAGCAGATGCTGCTGTCAAGACCGGTCGTAAGATTGCGGTCTTTGGCCGTTCCATGGAAAAGGCTATTGTCAATGGGATTGAGCTGGGCTATATCAAGGTTCCCAAGGACACCTTCATCGAGCCAAATGAACTCAAGGACTACCCAGCTGGTGAAGTGTTGATCATGTGTACTGGAAGCCAGGGTGAGCCTATGGCAGCCCTGTCTCGGATTGCCAATGGCACCCACCGTCAGGTTCAGCTGCAACCAGGAGATACAGTTATCTTCTCATCTAGTCCTATCCCTGGTAATACGACCAGCGTTAACAAGCTGATTAACATCATTTCCGAGGCTGGTGTAGAAGTGATTCACGGTAAGATTAACAATATCCACACCTCTGGACACGGTGGCCAACAAGAGCAGAAGCTCATGCTTCGCTTGATCAAGCCTAAATATTTCATGCCAGTCCATGGTGAATACCGTATGCAGAAAGTCCATGCAGGCCTAGCCGTTGATACTGGAGTACCAAAAGACAATATCTTCATCATGAGCAATGGTGATGTGCTGGCTCTGACAGCTGACTCAGCTCGTATTGCCGGCAGCTTCAACGCTCAGGATATTTATGTTGATGGGAACCGCATTGGTGAAATCGGAGCTGCAGTCCTGCGCGACCGTAAAGACCTGTCAGAGGACGGTGTGGTTCTGGCCGTTGCGACGGTTGATTTTGAGTCCAAGATGATTTTAGCCGGTCCAGATATTCTCAGCCGCGGCTTTATCTACATGCGCGAATCAGGTGACCTCATTCGCCAAAGCCAGCGTATTCTTTTCAATGCCATTCGTATTGCACTCAAGAATAAAGATGCCAGCGTCCAATCTGTCAGCGGCGCTATCGTCAACGCCTTGCGTCCTTTCCTCTACGAAAGCACCGAGCGCGAACCCATTATTATTCCGATGGTGCTTACACCAGACGAAGACAACTAAAAATAAGCTTTGCTAGACTAGCAAAGCTTATTTTTCTGCTTTATTTTTTGTTCGCGAAGCATGCTTGATAATCCAAGCGCAACTCGGACTCAATTCTTCCTCTTTCTCAGCCAGAAACAGAGACAACTCATTCAAGGCGCCTGAAATCATATGAGCTGCCATATCCAGATCAATAGAGATAAGTCTTCCTTCTTTAAATAAAATATCTAATTGCTCACTCGAATGAAAGAATTACTTAAATTCATCGCCATCAACACTTAAATAATTTACCAATGTCATGGCACCTATATTGAATTCTCCCTCAGGTATATCTATCATGACATGCCAACCAGAATTTTCAATATGATTGAACCTTCCATAAACATCAATAATATCTCCCCCGCCTTTGGGAGTACCATTTCCGACTTGATTCCATTGCGTTTCTTCCCAATCAATTTGCACTGATTCAATTTTAGGATTTTGTGACTTCACAAATTTTTTAATCTCTTCCTCTTGTGACTTTAAATAATCTAGCTGTTTCTCTTTTATGGATTGTAAATTAGCTTTGCCATCTGAAAACAAATTACTCTGTTTTAACATATGTAGACTACCTACTCCAATAACAAGGGCAATTAGTACCAACCAAATGATTTTATATTTCTTCATTCTCTTACTCCTAGACCTTAGAAGTTACATATGCTGTAATGCATGACCGCTGAAAGGGACATGTTAAATTTACATATAAATTATAATAGATTTTTAAATTGCTATCACTCAAAAATGTCTCCTCCTGCTCGTAGCGGACTACCTTGCATGATAGAATCGATATCCGCTTTCCCATTTTCTACATCAACTAAAACACTCCAACTCGAGTCTTCGATATGGTTAAATCCTCCAAAAATTCTTATCACTTCTCCTCCTCCCCACGGAGTACCATTGCCTACTTCTTCCCAGTTTGTTTCCTCCCAATTAATCTCCACTGACTCAATTTTTGCGTTTTGTGACTTGATAAAATCTTTAATTTCTTCCTCATGCTTTTTCAATTCATCCAACTGCTTTTCCTTTATCGTTTGCAAGTTTGGCTTTTTGGTTATACTTTTTTTAAGCTCTCCTGATTTCCAAGAAAAAAAGCTCCACCGATAATTCCTAGAGTTACTAAAGCTATGGCTATTGTTTTCTGCCTTTTCATTTCTTATTCCTTTTAACAGTCATTATCATTATTATAGCATAAAAAACAGAAGCCAAATTGGCTTCCGTCTATTTGAGAATGGCTCCGTCTAAGCGCTTGATAAAATGATATTTGGTAATGCCCTTTTGCGGGACATCTGCTAAACTGGCGTAGATTTCATAGCCTTGCTTGATGTAAAAATCCTTGGCTTGATAAGATTTAGTGGACAAGGTAATGCTAGTTACTCCAGCTTCTGCAGCCTTTTCTTCTAATTCTGCCAAAAGACTTGCTCCCAAACCTTTTTTATGATGTTCTTTATCCACCACCAAAGCCTTGATGTGAATGTTTTCCAACACCTGTTGGGCATGGAGCAAGGCAATTAACTGGCCATCTTCCTCCCGCTTTAAATAATAATCTTGAGGTTCAAGTTTTTCAAGCATATCTGGACCAAAATAGGCTTCATATTGCTCATCGAAAACCCGCTTGATAAAATCATGAAATTTTTCCATCTCTCTCCTCCTCCACAAAAAAGCAGGGGATATGCCAATCCTCCTGCTCTAAGTTTAGTATAAATCTAAATAGTTATCCACTTCCCATTGAGAGACAAAGGTTGCATAGCTAGCCCACTCGATACGCTTAGCTTCTAAGAAGCTCGTATAGATATGCTCGCCAAGAGCCGCTTTAACGACTTCGTCTTCTGTCAAGGCCTTCAAGGCATTGTGAAGAGTAGACGGCAGGTCTGTAATTCCAGCTTCCTTACGCTCCTCTGGAGTCATGATATAGATGTTTTCTTCGATTGGTGCTGGAGCTTCGATTTTATTCTCAACACCGTGCAGGCCAACTTCCAAGAGAACAGCCATAGCAATATATGGATTGGCCATCGGGTCAACGGAGCGCAACTCCAAGCGAGTCCCCATACCACGAGAAGCCGGCACGCGCACCAACGGTGAACGATTGCGTCCCGCCCAAGCGATATAAACTGGTGCCTCATAGCCAGGAACCAGACGTTTGTATGAGTTAACCGTTGGGTTCATGATAGCTGTGTAGTTATAGGCATGGTTAATCAAACCACCCAAGAAATGGTAGGCTGTTTCTGACAGCTGCATACCCTTTGGATCTTCTGGATCGAAGAAGGCATTATTTCCGTCTTGATCAAAGAGGGACATGTTACAGTGCATACCAGATCCCGCAATGCCAAACTTAGGCTTAGCCATAAAGGTTGCATACAGACCATGCTTACGAGCAATAGTCTTCACAACCAGCTTGAAAATCTGAATTTTATCACAAGCACGGAGCACTTCGTCATACTTAAAGTCAATCTCGTGCTGGCCGACTGCGACCTCATGGTGGCTAGCTTCTACTTCAAAGCCCATCTTGGTCAGGACATTGACGATTTCCCGACGGGTATTGTCTGCCAAGTCTGTCGGCGCCAAGTCAAAATAGCCACCCTTATCATTTACTTCCAGCGTTGGATCGCCATTTTCATCCAGCTTAAAGAGGAAAAACTCTGGCTCTGGTCCGAGGTTAAAGGACTTGAATCCCAGTTCTTCCATATGCTTGAGGGCACGCTTGAGGTTGCTGCGAGGATCCCCTAGAAACGGTACATGATCTGTCGTATAAACATCACAAATCAGACCCGCTACACTGCCATTTTCATCCCCCCAGGGAAAGACCGTCCAAGTATCTAGATCAGGATAAAGATACATATCTGATTCATTGATACGGACAAAACCTTCAATGGAAGAACCATCAAACATGGCTTTATTGGATAAGACCTTGTCAAGCTGTTCATCCGTGGCAGGAATTTCCACATTCTTCATAGTTCCTAAAATATCAGAGAACATAAGACGAATAAAGGTAACATTTTTCTCTTTTACTTCGCGACGGATATCAGCTGCTGTAATAGACATTAAATTTCTCCTTGTAATTCAAACAAAATAGCTATGGTCGACGCATCTGACCAAAGGTTGGCAGAGAAGAAGCAAAACGGCCTTGCTGCAAGATGTCATGATGCAGGGCACGGCGGACATCTTTGTCACTAATGGTCTTGCGGGACTTGGCTTCACGCTCAGCATATTTCCTCTTAATCGCAGCGATATTATAGCCTTCCGAAATATAATCCTTAATTTCTAAAAGGCGGTCCATATCATTCAAAGAATACATCCGACGATTTCCCTCATTCCGAGCAGGGGTAATCAGATTCTGGTCTTCATAATAACGGATCTGACGGGCAGATAGGTCCGTCAGTTTCATAACACTGCCGATGGGAAAGACTGCCATGTTTCGGCGAAACTCTTTTTCCTTCATTCAAATTCCTCTCTACGCACTATTATAGGACGAAATAAATCTTATGTCAAGAAATAATGTCAGATTTTCTTACACGGATTTTATTTTTTCTTTTCAAAGATGGCTCGCAGCCGATCTATATCAGAATTTACCAGAATTGCAACAAATACTCCCATGAAGGTTTCAAATATTCTGGCAAAGACATACAAGATGGTATCTTCCGGCCGAATGGACAGGGTAATAATCAGCATGGCAGATACTCCACCAATGACTCCAGCCTTGTTGTTCATGGCGACATTGGTCATGATTGTCAGCATGGTACAGACCGGCACCAAAAGGAGGGTGACCCAATACTGCTCCTTAAAAACACTATTGACAATGAAAAATAGCAGAGCGTAAAAACCACCGATGCTATTTCCTAAGATTCGCGATGTCCCGAAGTGGACACTCTGATCAAAATCCTCACGAAGACTAAAGACTGCAGTCAAAGCACCGATTTGCAGGCCTTTCCAACCAAAAAGCCCAAAGAGCAGTAGAATGATGAAAACAGCCAGACCGGTCTTAAAGGTACGCATGCCCAGACGAAATTTCGATTTATCAAACTTGTACTTATTGAAATAACTCATTAGTCTCCTTCCAGGAAATCCTCCCTCTCTTCATTTTAACATATTTCGCCTCAAAAAAACTCTTTCTGCTTAGGAGATTTCCCACACAAAGAAAAAGCCCTATCTGCTACTGCATCAAGAACTCTATCCTATCAAACAAAGCAGGCTGAGATAATCTTCATCCCAGCCTCGTTGTTATTATCTTTAGTTTGGATAAATGTAGGTAACTCCACCCATAAATTCATTCGGGTTAAAGTAGCCACGATAGTTGTTAATTTGCTTTTGGCGATTGTAGTTCGCTTCTAGAACTTGAATTGAGCTGTCGCTTTGCACATCTGTCACATAAGCAACGTGTCCATATTCACCGCCATCCCAAACTGCAATAGCCCCTGCTACTGGGACATTTCCTGTTGCATAACCCTGAGCACCAGCATTGATTGCCCAAGTATTAGCATTGCCCCACCAGTTACTTGCCCAAGGCGCCATTTCTTTCACGCCCCAAGTACATTGGCCGATTGGGTAAGAATTGCCATAGTCAGTTGGCGTATTTAAGACAACATCTTCAGTATCAGATACCAAAGCAGCATCACTTGTCGCTTCATAAGCTGGAGCGCTGTAAGGATTGTATGTCTGAGCCAAAGCAGTGCCATTTACTTGCAACACATCTCCTGGGTTAATCGTATCAAAAATTGTCTTTCCATTATTGGCAGCAAGTTCGTAAGGATTCATTCCATTGGCACTAGCAATGGCAAAAAAAGAGTCCCCTTGCTGGACAACATAAGAATCTGCATGAACAGCTTGAGCGCCGATTGTCGCTAACAAAGCTGTGGAAGTTAAACCAAGAGTCGCTTTAGCAAATGTTTTTTTCATAACTGTTTTTCTCCGTATAATTTGATGATAAAAAAATCATACCTCATTTACATGTCAGTTTTTTTAGAGTTATATTTTTGTCATGTTACAAATGATTTAGACTTTTGCTACATGAGATTTTGCAGTATTTTTAAAGATAAAAAGGCTAGGGATTCCCTAGCCTCATCTATTATCAGTCTTCTTTACGTCTCAATTTTCCTAGACCTAAAGCACCAATAATGGCTGCTAAACCTAGATATGGCAGATAGACTGCATCTTTGGCTCCCGTTTCTGGCAGAAGAGAAACAGGAATCTTTTTAGCCACTGGAGTTGGATTGGTTCTTCTTGGATCGTTTACATCTGAAACAATCAGATGCTGTGACTTAGGAGTGACTGTTGTAACTGTATTTGAAGCATAGACTACGTGGTTGACAGTATTGATGTAGGTATTTTCAAAAGTACCCGCAGCAATCCGCTTCATCTGTAGATAGGTTTCAGCCTGAAAAGCTGAATCCAAAGAAATAGTCTCTAAGAATTCTTCTTTGAAACGAATAGAAATCAAGCCTTTCTCAAGATCAATATTCGCAGATGTATACTCAGTCAAGTCTGTACCAGCCTTTATCACCTTACCATCTTTGAGCGTGATGTCTACTTTGGCAAAGGTTTTGTAAGCCCCCGTGTACTCATCGCCTCGTTGATCATAATCATCCACAAAGCTATAGTCTGTCAAATCTTCAGAGTGGTTAGCAGGGATCAAGCCGCCGATGAGACGGTAGTTAAAGTGCTGTCCCAAAGCAAGCTCCTTGCCATCCAAGTTTTCTGCATTTGTCGGATCAAGGCTCAATGTAACATCCTTTTCAGGGCTGATTTTGGGAACATTGTTCACAACGACCTTAGTCGCATAACCATTTCCAAAGTCAATTTGATAAGCCCGGTTCTCGAATTTACCGCCTGTGCGCCCCATTCCTTCTTTGACAGCCATAGGGCTTGTTATCGTCAAAGACTTACCTGTTACGACATATTGGTCATAAAAGGCTTGGGCATCATCTGCTGCAAAGAGTTGGAAAGAACCTTTAACAGTGATATTGGCCTTTTGAAGGAGCTCTCTAACTGCTGCAGGGGCTGTTTCAAGGCTCTCGTAGTGGGTCACTGTCACACCTGCCACAGCTTTGCCATCCGCATCTACTAGCTTGACTAATTCCGGACGAAGTTCAAATGCTTCTTCTGGATAGTCATCTACATAGTAGAAACCTTTTTGAATCGTGCTCTTAGATGACTTGTCACCCTTATACTGGTCCAAATCCCAAGTCAGCTCGTAGTAATTGGTCGAACCAGCCAAGACTTCCTTACCATCAATCACCAATCCTGCCTTGTTTTTATTGACCTTGGTTGGCTTGATGTAATTATTGCTAGGATTGTCTGAATCGTCTGGCTTGCCTGGCGTAGTCACGCGTACGACATTTGAGCGGACACCATAGGCATCATTGACTGTCAGGGTGAAATTATTAGTATAGGTTGCGCCATCATTGAGTACTCGGCCGACTACTGTTGGAAAGAGCGTAGCAACTTCTTTGGTCCTATCAGCGTTATAAGTAGCTAAGGTTGCTGCAGTTGCTTTAAATGTCACTTTGTGACCAGCCTTATCATAGCTGACGTCAAAACCTGCGCTAGCAGCTTTTGTTGCTTCTAAGTCAACTTCATAACCACTTGGCAGTGGATCAGCAATGACAAAGGAAGTCGTTTCACTGCGTCCAGCTGAAAGATCTTCTGTCTTTAGAGCAAACTGAACAACTGATTGTTTAGCGACTAGAGTCTTATCAATATTGCTGCCTTGGTCATTTTGAATCTCTTTATGAATCTGCGGTTGAGATTGCAAGAGATGATAATGATAGTGCACAGTCGGAGCCACTGGTGCTGCTGGCTCTTTTTGATAAACAGGCTCTGCTGGTGAGGTTGGCAGCGGGCTATAAGTTGGTTCTACCGGCTTGTTAGGCTCCGGTGTATCTGGTGTACGAGTTGGCGCTTCCGGCTCCTTCTCATAAGTCGGTGCTGCCGGAGGTGTTGGCTCCTTTTCATAGGTCGGTTCTACCACTGCTGGCCGAACAGTTTTTTCCACTTCATAGCTTGGCTCAGATGGCTTACTAGGCTCTGGTGTATCCGGTGTACGCGTCGGTGGCGTCGGATCTTTTTCATAAGTCGGTGCTGCCGGAGGTGTTGGAAGAGCCTTCGGTGTTGGTGTAGTTGGAGCTGGATCCAAAGGCTTAAGCGCTTCTTCGCTTGGCACTGCAGGAGCTGTAGGAGCTACGGGCGCTTCCGGTTCTTCTACTGTGATGATTGGCAGATCATTCGCTCGAACATCACCATTAATCGCAAACCAAATATTTGGTTTCTTAGGAGCTAGTTTGTCAGCCCTACGTGGATCAGTAGCTTCTGGCTGGCCTAACACTTCAGAAGAGGAAATCGTTCCAATCGTCATGCTGTTGGTTGTACCAGAAATTTCCACCGCTCCTGCCCCATACCATGAGTTAGGAGCATCTGTAGTGTCCCAGCCTGAGTCCGGCTGAGCATTCTTATACATGGTAAAGCGAGATCCGCCAACTCCTTTTTTGAAGTTTTCAGACTCGGTCGCATAGATTTGGCCGTTCTTTTCACCAATAGATGAACCCGAAATCTTGTTGAAAGTTCCGGTATAATCTTTGGCCATTTCGATAGAGTTAGCTTCACGGTTGAGGGAAGCCACGGACATCAAGGCCTGGTCAAAATTAATCGGTTGGCCTTTATCATCATAAAAGACAAATTCCGTCTTCACAAAGAGAGAGGTTGCATCTTCAAAATTTCCTGTATAAGCTGAAGCAAACACTCCCATGGTTGGATCTTTAAAAATACCTAACCAAGCCTTATCATTGCGGAATTGGGAGCTTGGATCAAGAGTATAAGTATAAACGATTTTAGAAACTTTTTTCCCTCGATAATAAGTTCCCTGAAGATTTGTATAGGTTGCTGTTGCAGACTGACCGCGGCTCAGCAAAACAGAAGACCATTCAGTCGGCCCTTTACCACTTGTTACGTTAGAACTATAGTCTGCATACTTGCCAACCGTACCAAAGCTTTCCTGCTGATTGGTCTGATAGTTAGCATTTTGAATATCTGTTACTTTGAAGTTGTCCAACTGGAAGAGTTTCTTAGAAAACTCTGCAGTGTTCTTCACAGCGGCTTCCATGCCAGCATAGCTGACAAACTCACCAGTTGTAGTCAGTGACAGATCAGCATTAGGTTCTGATTTGAAAACCAGACTTTGCGCAATTGGACGGCTCAGATGCCCGTCTTCAGTCTTCTTTGCTTCTGCGATAGCCAGTCCAGCCTTAATCTTGGCCTGTTCAGCATCATACTTAGCCTTATCTTGCTGATACTTGGCTAATTTTGTATTATAGACAGCCAAATCAGCATTATACTGGGCCAACTGAGCTTGATAATTTGCTTGGGCTTGAGCATTACGCTTCTTGATTTCTTCATTTTCAGCTGCTATAGTGGAATTCTTAGCTTGGTTCTCTGCCAGCTTTTGCTCATATTCTTTTTGAGCTGCTGCATTTTCAGCTTCAATTTGAGTCTTTTTAGCTTCATAAGCTGCTAAATCTGCTTCATATTGAGCTTTTTTATCTTGATTTTCCTTTTGGATACGGGCCAATTCTGCCTGATAATTCGCCTGAGCAGCTTGATATGCCGCTTCATTATCAGCATTGGTCTTTCGGACAGTAGCTAAATCTGTTTGATATTGGGCAAGTGCTGCCTCGTAGGCCGCTTTTGCAGCCGCATTCCTCTGTTTAATAGCTTCATTATCAGCAGCAATCTTAGCATTGGCAGCTTCATTGTCAGCCAAAGCTTTTTCATACCGAGCCTTAGCTTCCGCATTCGCTTTTTGAACACGGTCCAGCTCACTTGCATAAGCCGCCATAGCCGCATCATAATTAGCCTTTGTTTCCGCATTCAGTTTTTGAACACGAGCTAATTCTGCATCATAGGCAGCTTTAGCTGCTTGATAGGCTGCCGCATTATCCGCATTCGTCTTTTGAACCGCTGCTAAATCTGTTTTGTACTTGCTCAGTGCTGCTTCATAATCTGCTTTCAGCTGAGCATTTTCTGCTGTGATCCGAGCTACTTCTGCTTGATGAGCAGCCAAATCTTTAGCGTATTGTTCCGCTGTCGCTTTGTTTTCTGCTGTAATCCGAGCTACTTCCGCCTCGTAGGCTGATACTTTTTCTTTGTACTCCTTGACCTTGGCATCAATCTCGGTTACCTGCGCTTGATAATCTGCTGCAATCTCCGCTTTTTTGTCTGCTGTTTCTTGAGCAGTCTGGGCTACTCCTTTGTCAACAGCTGGGTCTTTGACCACTGTCAGCCCAGCTTCTTGAGCCTTTTTGACGCTTTCATCTAAACCAGCTGTTGGAACAGTCACTGTCACACCGCCAACTGCCTGACCTGCTCGCGCCTGACTCTCTTGAGATGCCTGACTGGCTGCCCCTTGAGCTTGAGGCAGATTAGTCGCTGCATTTCCAGTACCTACCATTTCAGTATTGACAGGACTATTGGTATCAGATACCACTTCATCTGCTCTTACTTGCATCGTTGACGTTAAAAAAGCCGCACCTAGAACAGCACCGCATAAAGTTTTAACAGCCTTGTTTTTCCGAAAACCAAAAACTTCTTTTTTCTTCATTTTTCTCCTCCCCCTGCTAACTTTTACAGTCTGCAGTTATCCCAAGCCCTCCGAAAATCAAAAAATAATTGAAACCTCCTACTGGAAGCTCCATTCTCATTTTGACTCTCTGTAAGCATCAGAATATATACCTTTATCCTATCAAGTTTTCCCTCGTTTTGCAAGCATTTTTTCCTCAGTTTATTTACCTTTTTTATTTTTTAGACATTAATCGAATAATGTCCGTTTTTGATTTTCACTTCCCTCTCTGTTCCACAGATTTTACGTAAAAAAGAAAGGACCAGTCTTTACTAGTCCTTCTCTTATTATAGTTTTATAGAATATTAAATATTCTAGGTTTACTGCTTATTTTTCAGTCAGTGCTGCAAGTCCTGGCAATACTTTACCTTCAAGGAGTTCCATTGATGCACCACCACCAGTAGAAATCCATGAGAACTTGTCTGCACGGCCAAGGTTGATGGCTGCAGCAGCTGAGTCACCACCACCGATGATTGATTTTACGCCAGGTTGTTTCACGATAGCGTCCATAACACCGATTGTACCAGCTTGGAAGTCTGGGTTTTCAAATACACCCATAGGACCATTCCAGACAACAGTTTTCGCGCCAGTCAAAGCTTCATCAAATTTAGCAATAGATTTAGGACCAATATCCAATCCAAGGAAGCCTGGATCCACTGCTTCACCTTCAGTATCTTTCACTTCAGTGTAGTCAGCAAATGCATTTGCTTCTTTAGAGTCAACTGGCAAGATCAATTTACCGTTTGCTTTTTCAAGAAGAGCTTTGGCAACATCCAATTTATCTTCTTCTACAAGTGAGTTACCGATTTCGATACCTTGCGCTTTGTAGAATGTATAAGTCATCCCACCACCGATAAGGACTTTATCAGCTTTTTCAAGCAAGTTTTCGATAACACCGATCTTGTCAGATACTTTTGAACCACCAAGGATGGCTACGAATGGACGTTCTGGAGTTTCAACTGCTTCTTGGATGTAGGCAATTTCGTTTTCAAGAAGGAATCCAGCAACAGCTTTTTCAACGTTTGCTGAGATACCAACGTTAGATGCGTGTGCACGGTGAGCTGTACCGAATGCATCATTTACGAAGATACCATCTCCAAGAGATGCCCAGTATTTACCAAGTTCTGGATCGTTTTTAGATTCTTTCTTGCCGTCAACATCTTCAAAACGAGTGTTTTCAACCAAAAGAACTTGTCCATCTTCAAGAGCATTGATAGCTGCTTCCAATTCAGCACCACGAGTGACACCTGGGAAAACAACGTCTTGACCTAATTTAGCAGCTAAGTCTGCAGCTACTGGTGCAAGTGATTTACCTTCTTTGTCCGCTTCTTCTTTGACACGTCCAAGGTGAGAGAAGAGAATTGCGCGACCGCCTTGCTCAATGATGTATTTAATAGTTGGAAGAGCTGCAGTGATACGGTTGTCATTTGTAATCACTCCGTCTTTCAATGGTACGTTAAAGTCTACACGAACGAGGACTTTTTTACCTTTCAAATCAACGTCTTTAACAGTAAGTTTTGCCATGTTACAAAAACTCCTTTTCATATTTTATACGCAACTATTATATCATATTTTCCAAAAGTTTTCTTGATATAAAGAAAATTTTCACAAAAAAGAAGTGCCACGCACTTCTTTCTCTCGAACTTTGGAATTAGAGAATGGGAAGAAGGGCTCTGAACTCATTCAGACAATAGTTAAAGCTGGATTTTTCTCTAGATTTGACAACTCAAAAAGCCAGTAAAACTACTGACTTTAACTCTTCTCATTACTAAATTGCAAAAGCCTGTCCTACTGCATAAGTGACCGCCATGGTTAGAAGACCGATCACAAGATTTCGAAGCATAGCATTTTTGAGCGGTGCTTTGCCCAATCTAGCGCTGGTGTAACCTGTTCCCAAAAGGGCCAAGGCCACGATTAGAACGGTTGCCCAGATACGGACGCTGGCAGGAAGCAGGATAATGGTAATCATAGGAAAAAGTGCACCAACAGCAAAGGCTAAAAAGCTTGATACGGCAGCATGCCAGGGATTAGTGAACTCCTCAATCTCGATTCCATATTTTTCCTGTACCAAAGCCTCCAACGGATCTTGGAGAAAAGCTCGGTTGGTCATGAGTTGAGCAGAAGTCTCACACTCGCCATTTTGAACATAGGCAGCATAGAGCGACTGCCTAGCGATATCCGGATTTTTCTCTAAAAGCTCCCGCTCTCTGGCAACAGCAGCTTCCTCTGTATCCTTTTGAGTAGAAACTGATACATACTCTCCGCCAGCCATAGAAAAGGCGCCCGCAAAGACTGCCGCCAAACCAGACAGAAAGATAATCCAGACATCGTCCGTCGCACTAGCTACCCCGATAACCACACCTGCAATGGAAATAATACCATCATTAGCTCCTAAAACACCAGCCCGCAAGATATTCAGCCGACCACTAAAGTTCGTATCAATTTTATGTTCTTCCACTATTTAAATTTTCTCTTTCCTTTTATTTATAATGATTATAAATAAAACCTAGAACTAATACAAGAGAAAATCGAAAAATGAGAAAAGTTCTACTATTTAAGAGAAAGAAAGGCATTGAAAAAAGAGCCGTTTTAAACGACTCCTTTCTTTATCATCACTATAATGCTGTAACAAACTAATTATTTCACCACGATATTAACCAGTTTATTCGGCACACTAATCACTTTGACGATTTCTTTGCCAGCGATTTCGGACTTGATTTTTTCATCTGCCAGAGCGATTTCCTGCAGTTCCTCACGGCTCAAGTCCTTAGCTACGACTAGCTTAGCACGAACTTTACCCTTGATTTGAACTACGATTTCGACCTCTGCTTCGACCAGTTTGCTTTCGTCATAAGTTGGCCAAGCTACATAGGAAATGCTCTCGCCAGTTTGAGCGACTGCCTGCCAGAGTTCTTCAGCCAAGTGCGGTGCAAAAGGCGCCAGCAATTGAATGAAACCTTTAGCATATTCGACATAGAGTTTTTCTTCCTTGTTGGCTGCGTTGACAAAGATCATGAGCTGAGCAATGGCTGTGTTAAACTTGAGCTCCTCAATCTGCTCTGTGACAGACTTGACTGTTTCGTTGTATACCTTGTCGAGAGCACCATTGTTATCCGCAACAATTTCTTTACTTGTAATCAAACGGTAGACCCGATCTAGGAACTTGCGGCTGCCTTCCAGACCTTCCTCGCTCCAAGCGATAGACGCGTCCAACGGCCCCATGAACATTTCATAGACACGCAATGTATCGGCACCATATTGCTCCACTACATCATCTGGATTGACCACATTCTTCAGAGACTTAGACATCTTAGCAGGCGCCTGCTCTAGTTCTTCTCCAGTTTCGATGTTGAAGAAAGAACCATCGCGTTTTTCCACCTTGTCTGTTGCTACTAGAGCACCGCGACTATCACGGTAGCTAGTCCCCAGAATCATCCCTTGGTTAAAGAGTTTTTGGAAAGGCTCTTTGGTCGGTACCACTCCGATATCATAGAGAAACTTGTGCCAGAAGCGAGCGTAGAGGAGGTGGAGCACAGCGTGCTCCGCACCTCCGATGTAAATATCAACTGGAAGCCAAGCCTTAAGCAACTCTTCATCTGCTAATTTCTCATTATTGTGCGGGTCAATGTAACGCAAGTAATACCAGCTAGAACCAGCCCATTGAGGCATAGTGTTGGTTTCACGGCGTCCTTTGACACCATCTTCCCGAGTCACTTCCAGCCAATCAGTCAGATTAGCCAGAGGGCTTTCACCGGTACCAGAAGGGCGGATATCCTTGGTTACAGGCAAGACAAGCGGCAGTTCATTTTCAGGAACAGCTGTTGAGGTGCCATCTTCCCAATGAATGATTGGAATCGGCTCACCCCAGTAGCGCTGACGGCTAAAGAGCCAGTCGCGCAGACGATAGGTGACTTTTTCATTTCCAACACCTTCCGCTTCCAGCCAAGCAACCATCTTGTCAATCGCGGCAGCCTTGTCTAAGCCATCTAGGAAGCCAGAGTTAATATGCGGACCGTCTTCTGTGTAAGCAGCATCAGCAACATTGCCCCCCTCTAGAACCGGAATAATCTCTAGGTTAAATTGCTTAGCAAACTCCCAGTCGCGCTCGTCATGCGCAGGAACGGCCATGATAGCACCTGTTCCGTAGCTTGCAAGCACATAGTCGGCAATCCAGATGGGGATTTCCTTGCCATTGACAGGATTGATGGCATAAGCTCCTGTCCAGACACCGGTCTTCTCCTTAGCCAAATCAGTCCGAGCCAGGTCGGATTTGAGGCTGGCTGCATGTTTGTAGTCTGCTACTGCTTGGGCTTGTTCTGCACTTGTAATGGCATCGACGAGAGCATGCTCTGGAGCCAAAACAGCATAGGTCGCACCAAAAAGAGTGTCCGGACGAGTCGTAAAGACGGTGAAGTCCTTGTCTGTGTCCTTAATCTTGAAGGTTACATTAGCACCGGTTGACTTACCAATCCAGTTGCGCTGCATCTCCTTGATAGACTCAGGCCAGTCCAGCTCCTCCAAGTCATTGAGCAAACGTTCTGCATAAGCTGTGATTTTCAGCATCCACTGACGCATAGGCTTGCGGACAACTGGATAACCACCACGCTCAGATGTTCCGTCTGGAAGAACTTCCTCATTGGCGATAGCCGTTCCCAGCTCTTCAACCCAGTTTACTGGCACTTCAGCTTCATAAGCCAGGCCTTTTTCGTAAAGCTTGGTGAAAATCCACTGGGTCCATTTGTAGTAGTTGGGGTCAGTTGTATTGACCTCCCGGTCCCAGTCATAGGAGAAGCCAAGAGCGTTGATTTGACGCTTAAAGTTGGCAATGTTTTCCGCTGTAAAGTCAGCTGGGTCATTGCCTGTATCCATGGCGTATTGCTCAGCCGGAAGACCAAAGGCGTCCCAGCCCATAGGGTGGAGGACATTGTAGCCTTGCGCGCGCTTGTAGCGGCTGAGGATATCTGTCGCCGTGTAGCCCTCCGGATGCCCTACATGGAGCCCTGCTCCGGATGGGTAAGGAAACATGTCCAGCGCATAAAAGTTAGGCTTGTCCTTGTCCGTACCTGTCTTGAATGTATAGTGCTCTGCCCAGTATTTCTGCCACTTGGGCTCAATTTCTTTGTGATTATAATAAGCCATTCTTTTCTCCATTTTTTGTACTGTTTCTATTATACCATTTTCAAGGGATTTTGAAAGACGGAATCCAGTTTTCACTGACAAAAACTATAACTCATCTCTAAAGCGTTAGTCTCTGATTGACCTCTAAAATTAAAAGTTGTATAATTCTGGCCGGAGGAATAATCATGAATTTACAAACTATTTTCACTTATGTTTTCTTTGTTATTTTTATTAGCACAGAAATGTGGATTAAAAATAAAACTAAGTCAAACAATGTAAACGACTCTGCAGATAAAGGGAGCCGCTACATCATTATCGGCAGTGTTATCTGCTGCTTATTTTTGATAAACGGGCAATTTCTCGACTTTGTCCCCCACTTACCCAGCCTCACTATCTATCTTGGAATCCTCATCTCCCTAGCAGGGTTCGTATTGCGGGTCTATGCAGTCAATTATCTCGGAAAAAACTTCACACTGGCCGTTCAAACAACCGATAGTCAACAATTAGTAGACCATGGCCCTTATTCTATTGTAAGAAATCCTGCCTATACTGGCAGTATCTTGTCTATCCTTGGCCTATCGATTACCTCATTAAATCCTCTTACAATCATTATCAGTCTTATTTTACTCATGTTAGGATATAGCATTCGACTTAGAGTAGAAGAAAAAGCTTTAGGCAATCACTTTGGGAAAAATTACGAAGCTTATTGCCAAAAGGTTAGATACCGAGTTTTTCCTTACATCTGGTAATCTCACCAAAAAACAAGCCACATTGTCAACCCTACGGTTGAAAGGTGGCTTGTTTTGTATTTTGCTTTTATTTATCCAAATCCCTGACGTATTGGTCGACTGCTAGGATGGCACCTGCAATGTCAGAAGCTGAGATCTCAAATGGCATCTGATGGATGGTTTCGCCCTCAATCGTCGCTTGCTGACCAACTTTGAGCAAATCTTCATAGCTGGCATTTTCTAAATGCATTTCTTTCAGAGTTGTCGGCATACCAATCTTTTGATAGAAGCGAATATATTTTTCCAATTCTTCTTTAGGTCGGTTTTCTAAGAAGAGCTGGGTCAAGGTTCCATAAGCAACTTTTTCGCCGTGGGTCAAGTGATGAATATCGCCTGTAAGAGCTGTAAAGCCGTTGTGGATAGCATGGGCTGCCGCTAAACCGCCGCTCTCAAAGCCGACGCCGCTGAGAAGGGTATTGGCTTCAATGATATTTTCCAGAGCTGGAGTTACAACTTTTGCTTCACAGGCTGCAATAGCCTGCAGGCCATCTGCAAACAGTGTTTCTTCACACTTCTTCGCAATTGCTACACCAGCTAAGCTCTGTCTTTGTCCCAGCATGGTAGTGCCATTTCTTTGCTGGACAGCACGCGCCTCTACCCAAGTCGCTAAACCATCTGCAATCCCAGAAGCCAGAAGCCGTTTTGGCGCTCCAGCAATCACTTTCGTATCTACCAAGACGAGTTCAGGGTTTTTACTATAGAAAATGTACTTTTCAAAGGCGCCATCTTCTGTATAGATAACAGAAAGTGCTGAGGTTGGGGCATCTGTAGAGGCAATGGTTGGCGCAATGACTACGGGACGACCTAGTATGTCTGCAATCGCCTTCGCACTGTCAATCGTTTTCCCACCGCCTAGACCAATAACCAAGTCTGCTCCGTCTTTTTCAGCCAGAGCAACGACCCGATCAATTTCAGCATCTGAAGCTTCTCCGTTAAAAGCGACATGCAGCACATGAAAACCATAACGAGTAAGGTAGTCATTGAATTTTTCCCCAACAATCTGGTAAACTACATCATCACAAAGCAAGACTGGATGGCTGCCTAACTGAAGAATCTGTTTTGCATTTTCAAACAGGGCATTTTCTCCCTGAATATAACGAGACGGACTTGCAAAAATTCTCATAGAACACCTCTTTCATTTATTCATAAATAGAGCATTAAATATGCCTTTTAAATGTATTCCTGATTGTGAATTGCTGACCAGTCAGCAGCAAAGTCATCCACTGCCTTAGAGATAGACGGCATGGCAAAGGCTGCTGCAAAGATATCTGGTCCTGCTGTAATGGCTTGGGCCCCATCAGCAAAAGCACTATTAATTTGGCTAACATTCTTAAAGGACGCTGCCAATATTTTGCTGGCGGAATGTTCCCGCTCAATCGCTTGAGCCAACTGGCTAATTACAGCATCTGAATCAATATTGAGATTTTCCATGCGGTTATAGTAAGGAGCAAGATAGTCAGCCCCCGCTTCAATGGCTAATAGCCCTTGAAAGGTTGTATAAATGGCTGTCGCTGTAATCTTGTAGCCCTCTGCTTTGAGAGTTTTGATAGCTGCTAGCCCAGCCGGTGTGACCGGAACTTTAATGTAGACAGCATCGTCGCATTTTTTTCGAATTTCAGTAGCATCTTTCAAGATTCCCTCATAATCCTTGGCAACAACCTGCACATGGATAGATGGACCTTCTCCTATGATTTCCCGAACAGTGCGAATCCGTTCGAAGAAGTCTATTTTTCCTTCTTTTTTTGCGATGGTCGGATTAGAAGTCACTCCCGCCAAAGGGAGGACTTCCGACCATTTTTTTATCTCCTCTAAATTTAAGGTATCAAGCATGAATTCCATAAATTGGACCTCTTTTACAACGTGTGCTCCGTACGTCCGATAATATCATCTTGCGTCGCCTTGGAAAGCACATTGAAGAAAGCAGAGTAGCCTGCAACGCGAACAATCAAATCGCGGTGTTTTTCAGGATGCTTCTGAGCATCAATCAATGTTTCCCGAGAAACGACATTGTATTGGATATGATAGCCATGCAGACGGTTAAAGAATGTACGAAGCAAGGCAATAAGTTTCACTTTATCTTCTTCCTTAGACAGGGTCTGAGGATTAACTTTTTGATTGAGCAGAACGCCACCTACGATTTCATCTGTCGGCAATTTAGAAACAGATTTCAATACGGAGGTCGGGCCATTCTTGTCCATATTGTGGGATGGAGAGCAGCCCTCAGCGAGCGGTGTTCCGGCATTGCGGCCATCTGGTGTCGCCAAGGTACCGCGACCTTGACCTACATTGGCTGAAATAGAAGATGTTCCAGAGTATCGGATACCGCCAATTGGACCACGGCCATAACGGGTATTTGGATATTTAGCGATTTCATCCACATAAATATCATAAGCATCTGTCACTAGCTTATCTGCGTAATCATCATCATTACCATATTTCGGTGCATCATGAATCAGCATTTCTTGAATTTCTTTACCACGCTCACCTGCATAGTCCGTTTCAAGTGCATGCCAGAGTTCAGCTGGAGTCAGCCTGCCTTCCTCAAAGACCAGCTTCTTGATAGCCGCCAGTGAGTCTGATAGATTGGCAATACCGACTTGAAGACCGGAAATATAGTCATAGACTGCTCCGCCTTCTTTCAAATGCTTGCCGCGTCCGATACAGTCATCTGTCAAAGCTGAGCAGAGGATATCCGGCACTTCTCTTTCAAGAGATAGGTCGATAGAATTTTCCACGATGACACTCATGCGGGTCAAATGACGCAAGGTCTTGTCCCAAGCCGTTTGCAGCTCAGCAAAGCTCTTCATATCTTTAAAATGACCGAAGCTTGGCGCAAAGCGCTTGCCAGACGCCGGATCAATCCCATCGTTCATAGTGATCAGGAGCACCTTAGGGAAGTTCATGTAGCTCATACCTGTACAACGGTAGCCCCATTTACCAGGCACAGCAGTTTCCACACAGCCGATAGCACTGTAGTCGTAAGCATCTTCTTCTAAAACGCCTTTGGCGATAAAGGACGGAATGATGATTTCATCATTATTGAAAGCCGGCATACCGAAACCAAGCTTCATGACTTCGATACACTCATTCATAAAGCGAGCATCTAAGCCTGCATGATAACGAACAGTCAGATTCGGCTGAGGAAGATGAGTTTGAGCTACAGATTTCAACACAAGGTAGGAAAGTTGGTTGACTGCATCTCTCTTATCTCTCGTTTGGCCACCGATTGTCACATTTTGATAAAGGGGACTGCCCGCAGATGAGAATGTGTGAGCCTGGCTGCGTACTTTATTAATGGTGATCGTCTTAATCCAGAGATTGGTTAAGCGTTCTACAATACTAGCCTCTGTTTCACGTCCAGCTTCCAAATCTGCCTTGACATAAGGGTACATGTACTGGTCAAAGCGTCCATAAGAGAGTGAATGTCCGTTGGACTCAATCTGAAGGATACACTGGATAAACCAAACAGACTGAACGGCTTCAGCAAAGGTTGATGCTGGCTCGTACGGCACTTTAGAACAGATTCTAGCGATTTCTAAGAGCTCCTGACGGCGCTTAGGATCTGCTTTTTCAGCCATCTGATTGGCCAAGGCCACAAAACGCTCCGCATAAGCTTTCACAGCATCTACTACGATGAAAATGGAATCATAGAAGTGGTATTTGTCAAGACTAGCCGGATCGGTCAAATCCAAGGCTTCCTTAGCTGCGCGAGCTTTTTCTTCAAAACCTTTCAGTCCATAGGCCAAGAGTTTTTGATAGTTGACCGCCAAGTGGGCATCCCCAGAGTTCATCTTTCCTTCCATGCCAAAGAAGCCAGTTTCCATATAAACCTGAACTTCTTCTGGAAGTAGAGCTCCAGCTCTCGCACGGAGGTTATTGTTTTCCCAGAAAGGAGCGATGCTACGGAGCTGCTCTTTGGTTTCCTCTGTGATGTAGAAAACGTCTCCGTCCCGCTTCTCAAAAAGATCTAGTTCATTGAGTACAAACTCTAAAGTATACTCTGGGAAGATAGGCGCATCTTTATTAGATGAAGCCTGATTGCCGACAATCATCGTTTCATCTTCGATATAGAGCGTCATATTCTCCAAAATCTCTTTGAGCATGTAAGCACGCTTCAGCACATTTGGTTTTTCCTTATGCTTATCATAAGCCTTGGTAGCTAGGACAGCGCGCTCTGCGTCAATATAGGGCTTTTTATTTAAAACATCTTCCCGATACTTATCCATCCGCTCTGTTAAGCTGCCAAAATAGTCTGTTTTTATTGTTGTTTTTTCTACTTCTTTTACTTGGATCATTTGGTTACGACCTTTCTTATGAAATTTAATTTATTTCTTTCGTAACTATTGTAACATGCAAAATTCTAGAATTCAATCATTTATAGGCGATTACTGAATTAAAGATTTTTTGCACATTTGTGCCATCTGAGCCAAGAAACTTTTGTGTTTTTATCCATCAAAATCAGATTATTCTTCATTTTTCAATTCGTTATTGTAGGCAATCTTATCCTGAAACTTCACAAATGGGAAATAGGCAAAGGCGGACATGGCTAAGATGACAATTTGAATGACTGCCCCTTGCCAGCCAGCGACCATAAAGCCAGAAATGATAGCCGGCGTACTCCAAGGCAAAGTCACACCTGCGAATGGCTGCATAAAGCCGACCGCAATCGCCATGTAGACAATCAAAGCGGCTAGAACCGGTACCAAAACAAAGGGCAGGAACATGACCGGATTCATCACAATCGGAAAACCAAAGACAACTGGCTCATTGACATTAAAGATTGCCGGGAAAGCAGCAACTTTCCCCAGGGCCTTATACTGCTTGGACTTGGCAGCAAAGAGCATGGCTACGACCACTCCAAAAGTGATACCGGATCCCGATAAGATAAGAAAACTATCCAAGAACTGTTGGGTCACAATATGAGCGCCTTGACTGACAGACAGCTTATCTGCAGCAAGTAAAGCCTTATTTGCATCCAGGTTAGACAATAGTAAGGCTGTTACGACACCATTGACAACGGACTGGCCATGGACGCCAAACCACCATAAGAAAGAAATAAAGAAAGCAATACCGATAGCTCCATACAGAGAGCCCGTCAGACCTTGCAGAGGCACCTGAATAACATCGTAAATCATCTCAATAAAGGTACCGCCACCAGTCGCTATCTTGGCAATAATATAAACAAGCATTGACAGCAAGAAAATAACGAAAGCTGGAATCATGGCTTCAAACTGCTTGGCAATCGCTTGAGGAACTTGCTCTGGCATTTTGATGACAATATGCTTTTGAATGAAAATCGTATAGATACTGCCAACTGCCAAACCAATAAGAATGGCCCCAATGATTCCTTGACCGCCAAACCAGACCTTGGCAATCGCATCTGCAATCGCTTCACCCTTTTCTGGTATGTAGGAGGATTTCAAAAGGATAAAGAAAGAAGAAAGAGACAACACCCCTGCCGGCAGAGGCTCTACACCACTGTTCTTAGCATAAGAATAGCCAATTGAAAAACAGGAAATCAGCCCCATAATGGCAAAGGTACCTGAATAAACCTGCATAAACGGTTCTGTCCAGTCAGCCCCAAACACACCAGCAATGGCTTGATTTAGACCTTCAAACGGCAATTGCCCTACAATCAAGAATAGACTTCCCACAACTGTAAGGGGCAAAATTGCCAACATACCGTCTTTTAAGGCGATAATCCCGCGCATATTGACAAACTTCATAATCGGCGCAATGATTTTTTGAGTATCCACTTTAGACATAACGAAGCTCCTTGATTTTAATGTTTATCCAACAAACTCAAAGCGAGATTTAACACTTTTTCGCCATCTAGCATACCGTAATCAGCCATCGGAATAACTGCAATCGGAGTATGGCAGCTGTCGCAAATAGCTGTAGATTTGTCCAGAGTATAAGCTACCTGCGGGCCCAATAAAGCGACATCCAGATCCGCTGCATAATCAGCCAACTTAGCCTGAGAGTAGGCTTCAATCTCAGCTTCCAGCCCTTTTTCAGCTGCAGCTATTTTCATATTGTTGACCAACATTCCTGTTGAAAAACCTGCCGCGCAAAACAAACCAATCTTAACCATCTTTTCATCCTCCTGATGATTTATTTTTCCCCTTGTAATTCTCTTCTCAAGTCGATGATTTCTTTGATGAGGTTAATCTCTGTAATGCTAGTCATCAAATGATCTTGAGAATGAACAAACAGTGCTGTAATCTCTGTTTTCGTTCCTCCAGCTTCCTGAGCTAGGAACTTGGTCTGCAAGTTATGGGCCTCTAACAGCGCCTTATCTGCAAGCTCAATCTGCTCATCGCATTCTGAAAACTTACCATCTTTAGCTAGTGATAAAGCTTGATAAATATGCTGCTTGGCATCACCAGCGTCTAAGATAAGACCCATGATAATTTGATCTGCTACAATCATTTCCATATGTTACAATCGCTCCTATCTTTATGATTAACAAAAACTTGTTCTTTTGTTTGAAAGTGATTTATTTTTGTTTGTAACTAGAATGTATCACCTTTATCTCAGTCCGTCAATATATTATAGAACAAATTAGCTTATTTAAATTATTTTGCACATTTGTGCAGAATAAAAACTCCCCCCATAAAGGACAGTTCTGTACAGCTGTATTCATCTGCGATTCAAAGGCACTCTATTAGATAAGAACGATAAGCAGATTCGGCACAAAAAAGAAGCAGCGGCTATTTGCTTCTACTTCCTCATATATGCTATTTTAAGAAACCGAAACTTATCTTTTTATACGGCCTTCTCAATTTCCTTTGCTATTTTACTTTTCCGCAATTTCCTCTGGAGGTTGTATTTCAATAAAACAGCAGGATTCCGACTGTAGGATAATTGCCATTTAAAATAATTAATCCACTCGATGACAGCAAAAAACCAAATTGCTACTGAGATTATAAATGTGGGAAATCCACTGTAATTTAACATAATTATCAGGGCTCCCACACCCAGCAAAATAAGGTCTAAGATCTTTAGTACCTTATAAATCTTGCCTGTATATCTTTCAGCAAATTCTGGATTGGAAATCCTTTTTATCAAAATCCACCAAAAAACAGAGCCCTGTATCAGAATAAAACTCAGTACAAACAAGGAGAAAGAAATAGAAATCAAAGCTCCAGTAGTAAGAATCCATCTTTTGAGCAGGAAAAAATTCAGCCAAAATACTAGTACAGCGACTAGCTCTCCTGTGGCTAAACTAACCAATTTTTGTTTCATCGGCTTTTTCAAATCAACAATCCACCTCCATACATAGCTGCAAATCCACTATTAAAAAATAGGATTCCTAAATTTAGTTTTGGAAATCTCTTGCACCTGAGATGCCGCTACTATCAAGAAGTGAAGAAACTCCTATCTCCATCCAAGTCAAGCATTTTTAGAATCGTCGCTTCATCCGTAACCAAATGATTGACATAGCCAGCTCGCAACACCGCTAAGATAGCAGCAGATTTTTGACTGCCATAGGCAAAGGCTAGACTAAGCGGTACTTTTTTCAAATTTTCCAAAGAGATGGCAATCGTTCTATTTTGCAAATGCTGGTAGACCATATCCCCCTTTTTATTAAAGAAGCGACAGCAGATTTCTCCGACAGCATCCTGACTCTCTAGAGCAAGAAAATCCTCTGAGGTCAGCATGTCCAGCCATTGGCGATTTCCCGTGTCAACCTGCCCGCCAATACCAACCACGGCCACATCCAGCTCCTGCCAGCTGCTTTTTAGATCTTCAAAGTATTTAGACGCCAATATTCCATTTGTCAGTTGCTCGTTCTCCTGAATAATCGTGGAATTCATAAAACGGCAGTCCCCATGGTATTTTCCAGCCATGCTATAGATGAGGGTGTTCACATGATAGCGTGCATGGATATGACTGGGACCACCGGCCAAAGGAAAGAAATGGACATTTGTCAAATGCTTGCTGCTAGAGTGCTCTACTAAAAGGCTCAAGCTCTTTCCCCAAGAAAATCCCACTTTATCATTGTCTTTAATCAGGCCGCGCAGCATACCTGCAGCAGCTTGAGCCAACCTCTCTTCCAGGTCTGCTGGAGATTCATCTACTAAGTTACTGACAATTTCGATTCCCTTGAGCCCGTATTTTTCTTTTACATAGTTTTCCAAATGGAACAAGCGAGTGTCAAAGTCTTCAATCTCAATCTTTACAATGCCATCTTTTTTCGCTTCTGCCAGCATTCGGCTGATGGTAGTGCGATATATCCCTGTCTCAGCCGCAATGTCAGACTGGCTTCTTTCTTCGATATAGTAGAGATAAGCAATTTTTGCCAATAGTTTTTTTCTTTCATTTTTCATCTTATCTCCTTCTCTGCTAGATCAGAGTCAGCTTGATATCGGCAGCTTTCAAGCGCTCAACAGCCTCTTTAGGAATCGCCTTGTCAGTCACCACTTGGGCAATCTGCTTGAAGCCAAATCTCTTAACTATTCCTTTTCTGGTAAACTTACTTGAGTCCGTCAAGACAATCATCTGGTCAGATGCCTCTGACATATACTGCACAACCTCACTCCGCATCAGATCCTTGCCTGTAAAGCCTAGATTTTCATCATAGCCATCTGTTCCGACAAAAGCATGTTCTACGTGGAAAAAGCGGATCATTTCCTTGAGAAGAGGCCCTACTGTCACTTGAGAATCTTTCTGAAATTCTCCGCCTAGCAAGATAATTTTACAAGAATCAGTTTGTTTTATATAATCCGCAATAAAATAAGAATTGGTAATAATCTTGACATTCTTCTTCGTTCGGCAGATTTCCTCAGCTAGCAAGGCACAGGTCGAACCTGATTCGATCATAATGGTTTCATTATCCTGAACGATTTTTGCTGCTTCCTGAGCAATTCGGCGCTTGGTATCATAATGAAAGGAAAGCCTGACATTCAGATCATCGCCGCTATTTAAAACAGCATAGCCATGCTCTCTGCGCAACAGACCTTTGGTTTCCAGCTTATCCAAATCTTTGCGAATCGTTACTTTGGACACTTTTAAGCGGTCAGACAAAGTATTGACATCGATTCGTTCAAATTCAGATACTAATTTAACAATTTCATCTAAACGTTCCATTCTATCACCTCTGCTATTATTGTAACAAAAGACGTCTTAAAAATAAAATAAAAATAACTTTCATTCGTAATTGTTTTTCTTTCTAAAATAAGTTATAATGATTATATCCAAAGGAGGCCTGAGTATGGAAACAACAAAAGGAATTATTTTCAACATCCAACATTTCAGTATTCATGATGGACCAGGGATTCGTACAACGGTTTTCCTCAAGGGCTGTCCTCTACGCTGCCCTTGGTGCTCTAATCCAGAATCACAGCAATTAAAACCCGAACCTATGCTGGATGCTACTATCAAAAAAAGCATCACTATAGGGGAGGAGAGAAGCGTCGAGGAGATTATCAACGAAGTCCTAAAGGACAGAGATTTTTATGAAGAGTCTGGTGGCGGCCTGACCTTATCTGGCGGAGAGATATTCGCCCAGTTTGAATTTGCCAAGGCCATTCTTAAAGCAGCTAAGGAAAAAGGTATTCATACTGCTATCGAAACAACTGCCTTTGTAGAACACGAAAAATTCGTGGATCTCATCCAGTACGTTGATTTTATCTATACAGACCTGAAACATTATAACTCTGTCAGCCACCGCAAGGTGACTGGAGTAAAAAACGAATTAATTGTTCAGAATATCCACTACGCCTTTACTCATCAAAAGACGATTGTTCTCCGCATTCCTGTCATTCCAGATTTTAACGACTCCTTAGAAGATGCAGAGCGGTTTGCGACTTTGTTTAATGAACTATCCATCAATCAAGTCCAGCTGTTGCCTTTCCATCAATTTGGCGAAAATAAATACAAATTACTTGGCCGAAAGTATGCCATGGAAGATGTCAAGGCCTTGCACCCTGAAGACTTATTTGAATACCAAGATGTCTTTTTGAAGCATGACATTAATTGTTATTTTTAGTCTTTAATTTTCAAACACTAAAAAACAAGCTACGCTTTCAGCCCTGCGGTTGAAAGGTGGCTTGTTTTGTTTATTCTCCAAACAGTTGGAGTTTGCTTTCAATTTCCTGATAGACCAGACTAGACTGCATACCGACGGCTGCAGCGCTATCGCGACAATACTGGAGCAGGAAAGTGTAGTATTTGTAGTAGAAGCTCAGGTCATAGCCCAGCTTCCCCAAAATGGCTAGCTGCTCCTCAAAACCTATAATCAAGTCTCGGAACCACTGCTCATTCCAAGTCATGGAGATGCTATTTGGCCGCAAGCGATAGTAATAGAGCGGTTCATTGAGGTAGATAATCTTCTCTGACTGAAGGTACAGCTTATAAGTTGTGAAGGCATCTTCAGCCACTCGGCCGAATGGATAGCGCACTGTATCAAAGAGCTTACGCTTATAGAGCTTGGCCCAGGCGCAGAGAAAAACACCGTCTAGCATGCGCCGTCTAGGGTACTCCTCAATTATCTCTTCTCGCGTATAGAGGGTTTCAAAATGCTCTGTCGAATAGTAGAGGAAGGCTGAATCCTCTGCACGGAAGCTACAGTGGTGACCAATGGCAATATCCGCATCGTACTCCTTGAGCTTTTCATAAAGGCGGGCAACATGTTGCTCAGGCAGCCAGTCATCCGAATCCACAAAAATCAAATAGTCTGCACTAGAGTGCTCAATCCCTGTGTTGCGGGCACCGGACAAGCCTTGATTTTCCTGATGAATAAGACGAATCCTCGCATCCTGGTCAGCCAGCTCTTGGCAAATCTGACCAGAAGCATCTGTTGAACCATCATTGACTAGAATAATTTCCAGATTTTGATAGGTCTGACGACAGACGCTGTTCACACATTCTGCTAAATACTGCTCAACATTGTAAACAGGGATGATAACACTGATTAATTCCTGAGACATGATAACTCCTATTCTTTTCCTGTCTTTTTATTATACATGATTTTTTAGGTTTGTGAGGCGTTTTTGGAAAATAAGTTTTTAAAGGATAGTTTCAGCTTTTTTAGACACATTTTAATATATTGTTCAATTGCTGTGTTTTTACACTTATAAAAATCTTCCGTCCTTTATTTTGTGCTATACTCGAATTAGGGATTTTAAGGGAGATTAGGAAATGTTTGGATTCTTTTTCGTTGCATTTGTGGCTGTCTTTGGCATCGTCTTTTTTATCAGTTATAAGCTACTTGAAGACAGGGAAGATAGGGACTCGGATTGGTCGTCCAGCCAAAGCCCAGAGCCTGACTATTTCCAGCAAACCCAGACTGCCTCTTGGGAACTCAAATATAACAAGGGAAAACAGGGAGAGTACCAGCTTGGTCAGGTCTTGAACCAGCTCTATGGCTATAAAAAGATCTTGTACAATCTCTATATCTTCAAAGAAGATAGCACTACCACTGAGATTGATGCCTTGCTGATTCATCCATCTGGAATTTACATTTTTGAGTCCAAAAACTACAAGGGCTGGATCTTCGGCTCAGAAAATCAGCAATACTGGACTCAGGTTCTTTCCGGAGGCCGCGGAAAATCTTACAAGCATTCTTTTTTCAATCCCATTATTCAAAATAAAGTCCATCTCAAATGGCTCAGCTACTATCTCAACCAATACACGCCAAATCTATATTCCTATATCGTCTTTGGCAATGACTGTCAGCTTAAGAAAATCCATCTAAACAGTGATAGGCATAAAGTTATTCAGACCTGGCAAGTGATAGGGGCAATTGACAGGCAGGCCTGCCAAAGTCAAGCCTACCTGTCGCCCGAGCAGATTGACGACCTCTATCGTATGCTGCTGCCCTTGACCAAGCGAAAGCAGGTCGTCAAAGAGCGCCATATTAACCACATTGCTCAGAATAAGCAGCGTAGAGAAGCAGAAAAGATCTGCCCTCGCTGCCAGCATGGATTGGTGCTCCGTACAGCAGCCAAAGGATCTAATGCCGGTCAGAAATTTTGGGGCTGCTCCAATTTCCCCAGATGCCGCTTTACTCAAAAATACCAAGAGCCTGTCTGCAGTCCGCCCGCTACGCAAGCATCTAATCTCGGACAGCCTATCATACAAAACCTAAATCAAACACAAAGCAACAGCTAGAACCTGCTGTTGCTTTTTTGTAGATTATTTTTCCTCTAGCTTGCAAAACTAAGATTTTTTCTTCAAGCCAAGGAAACCAGCTGCCAGTCCTAAGAGCCCGAATCCCAGCAGATTGGTCAATAGACTGCTTTGGCTGCCGGTCTTAGGTAGTTGTTTGGAAGAAGCTTGTTGAAGAGTTGGCTCTTGAGACGCTGCTTGAGGATCCGTCTGGCCGCTTGCTTTGTAGGTCAGATTTTCTACCTGGCTACCCATTGGAGCAGGCCTTGCAGGGGTTGCCTGCTGGGCTTGATTTTGAGAGGCTTGCTCCATATCGGCCAACGGCACGACGCTCTTCATAAACTCATCTTGTGAAATGGCCCTTTCTTCAACTGCATCTTGAATACCAGTGAGGCTGACAAAATAGTAACGAGCCCAATCCTTGGTCAGTCGCTGAATACCAGCTAGACCAGCTCCTGGATACCAGAGCGGCTTACTCACTTCTTCAGCAAACTTCCAGTCACCGCCAACTTGAATACCAAGCTTGGCATCCGGGTCAGATTTTTCAGAAATACGAGCTTCTACGGAAACTAAAACAGCCCGAATGGTTTGAGGATTTGGAATATCACGGGCCTGATCAGAACCCCAGTGGGCAACCCGATCCTGCTTAGGTAATACCTCAATAGCTGTTCCCCCACCAGCCAAGGCTTCCTGCCGTGCATCTCCTACGTAGCTGGACATATTGCCCTTGAATTGAGCAACCCATTGAACCCCTTGAGGGTGATCCACAATTTTCTCCCAGACATTGGAGTCCTTCCGGAGCACGAAAGCCTGCATGTTACGAATATCCGCCCAAGCATTGTTGGCCTTATTGTCCGTCATTTCCATCACAACGCCCCAAGGATCAAATTCATTCATCCATTTTCCGCGTTCCTTGTCAAAGACAGCCTTCGCTTCTTCGTCGGTCATCCCTTCGCCTTTATAAGCAAGGTAGTACCAATCCGCCGCTGGGTCATATGTCGGACGGCCGCCTAACACGACAGCTCCGCCATTAAATTGGCCAGGGCCGCCATTAGGACCGCGTTTTTGACGCTCCCCATTTTCTTCAACGACATTTTCCTCCGACCAAACCCAGACATCCCCTTGATTGGCTCCCATCTGAGCAATGGCGCGCTGCTTCTGCTCATCGGACATGACCTGACTGGCTGGCAGCTCGCTAGCGGCTGCAGCTGATTCAGCCTGATTTGCAGGAGCTGCTTGGGGTTCAGCTACAGCTGGATTTTCAGCCTCGGGACTTGCTTGCGCTGCTGGAGAAGCCGACATTTCAGCTACTGCGGCAGGGGCAGGCACAACATCTTCTGCTTCAACTCTTGATACAGCTGTCAAAGCTGCTAAGGACAAGAGGGAAACACATAGCAGCAAGCCACTTCCATACTTGGCAGCAGAAGCAGATTTTGCTAGGCCTTGCCAAGAAAACTTATTATTCATATCATTCTCCTTTCATAAGGTGCAGAGTCGAGCTTAATCAATGAAATATGCAGACCGATTCGCTGCTCTTAGGCTTCATTGATTCTGAATAACAAATAATCTCCCTGCAAAAACAAGTTTAGGGCAGAGGATTCCCCGCGCTCTTGTATATCTTATACCAGTCAGCCCGAGAGAGCTCAATATCAAAAGCAGCCACCATTGAGCGAATTCGCTGCGGATTCATGGAGCCAACAATCGGCTGCATTTGTGCCGGATGACGCAAAATCCAGGCCAGAACTAAGGCTTCAAAAGAAACTTGATAGTCTGATGCAAAGGCATGCAGAGTTTCTGTAAGCTGAGCATATTTAGGATGCTCCATAAAAAGTCCCTGGTTCAAGTCGACCTGAAATGGTGACCAAGGCTGAATCGTGATATGATGCAATCGACAATAGTCCAGTACACTACCATCCCGAACGATTGCCAAAGGATTGAGCATATTGGCATTGAGCCCAGCGTCCAGCATCGGAGTATGGGCTGGACCAAACTGTAGTTGGTTGGCAATCAAGGGCTGCTCCACACTCTTTTGCAGCAGCTCCATTTGATAAGGGTTTTGATTGCTGACTCCGAAATAGCGAACCTTCCCGGCTTGGTGCAGCTGTGAGAAAGCTTCAGCCACCTCTTCCGGCTCTACAAGAGCATCTGGCCGGTGCAGGAGGAGCACATCCAGATAGTCTGTCTGCAAACGCTCCAAGCTGCCTTCAACCGAGCTGATGATATAATCCTTAGCAAAGTCAAAATGGTAGTTGGTGTGAACATCCCGCAGTCCGCACTTGGACTGGATGAGAACTCGGTCCCGGGGAATCTTAGCCGAGCGAAGAGCCTGCGCAAACTTGGCTTCAGACTGGCCACCAGCATAAACATCTGAGTGGTCAAAGAAATTAATTCCCACTTCTAATGCCGTTTCAAGAACGGAAACGACCTCTTCAGGAGCATGCTCTGCCAGACGCATGCAGCCCAAAACCAGCTGACTAGCTCCTTCCAGTTCATTTCCGACTGTCATATATTTCATCGCAACACCTCATTTCTTATAGACTGGATGGTCAAGCAAGGTCAACTCTTCAATCTTGACATTTTCTGTTTCAAAGACGATAAACTCATTCTTATCCTTGAGCAAGCCAGATGGCACATAGAGATAGTGAATCGGCCCTTCATTCCAGTAGCGGCCTAGGTTGAAGCCGTTAACCGAAATACAGCCCTTCCCATACTTAGAGCAATCGATGAAGGTATCAGCGATATCATCCAACTCCGCTTCAAAGCGATAGAAGGTCGGTGCTTTGACTCTTTCCGGTGGAGCTGAGTAGCAGTCTAACTTGGCCAACATTTCCTTGTCAAACTTGAGCGCATAATGCTTCCAGCCCTTTCGGAACTGGTGGTTAATCATGATACCACCCTTGATTCCCTTGGATTGACTAGGTGCGCCCAACTTGTAACCATAGTTGACCCGCCCCATATTTTCCACCAGCACATCAATCTGAATCCGCTCAGTATCAGCTGAGAAGAGCATCTCATCACCGATTTCTTCCCGATACTGGGTAGCTAGGTGCTCCTGATTGACATAGAAATGGCAGCGGTCATGAGTCTCCAATGCCTTGAGCCTTTCCTCATGGTATTGATTTTTGATATCGGAACGGTAGAGGATATAGCCATGATTCTGCCCAATCTGCTCCATAGGCTGCGGATAATCCAGCAGAATTTCCTCTGTGATGTCCGCTGCAACATCCAGCAGATTTGCAGTCCCAAGCAGCGGAAAACTGCCATAGGCCTTGGCCTGTCGGCTAATAGGCTCCATCTGCTCAAGCTCTGTAAAGACCTCATGGGTCACCCGCTGAACAGCGTAGTATTTCTCAGTCGGCTGCCCCCACTCAGTAATAGGTGCGTCAAAATCATAGGAGGTAATCTGCGGCAAATCCTTTGTCTTGCGGGCTGAACAGCCGCTGATAAAACCAAAATTGGTCCCACCTCTCAGTAGAAAGAGGTTCATACTGCCCAGCTGCAGCATTTTTTTGACATCCTGGGCCAAATCTTCGGCTTCTCGCCGAACGATTTCCTCGCTCCAGCGGCTGAACCAACCATCCCAAAACTCGGTACACATAAGTGGCCATTTCTTGCCATAGCGCTCCATGAAAGCTCGCAGATTATCTGTATTTTCCTTAGGTTGGGAACCAAAATTCCCCGTCACAAAAATATCATCCTCAATCAAGGTTCCAGACTCCAAAGCCTCTATCCATGTCCCGTCAGAGGTAAAGAGGGGAACCGTAACGCCACGTACCTTCATCATCTGCGCAATGCTGCGCATGTAGGCCTTGTCCTCGGCGTAAGAACCGTATTCATTTTCCACCTGCATCATGAGGATAGGGCCGCCCTGATCACTTTGATAGGGCAGAAGCTTGGGAAAGAGCCAGTCATAAAAATGACTGACCTTTTCCAGAAACAGCGGATGATTGACCCGCAGGCGCATCGAAGGATATCTCAAGAGCCAGGCCGGCAGACCGCCAAAGTCAAACTCTGCACAGATATAAGGCGTCGGCCGGACAATGAGATAAAGCCCCATCTCCTCAACCAACTTGAAGTATGCTTCAAAATCCAGCATGCCCTCTGCCTGAAACTGTCCTTCCTGAGGCTCATGCAATGCCCAAGGAATATAAGTTTCTACCGTATTAAAGCCCAGAGCTTTGAGATTGTATAGGGTATCTCGCCACTGGTCTGGATGAAGCCGGAAATACTGAATAGCTCCCGATAAAATCTTAAAAGGCTTGCCATCCAAGTAAAATTCTTCTTTAATTTCAAATTTTGCCATTTATCCAAGCTCCTCCTGTTTATCTGCCATCTTGACAAAGGGCAGATATATAGCGGTTGAAATAGCGATATTAACCAGCGAAAGAATAATTGCCCGCCAGTCGAAGGCTGTCGCAAAGAAACCGTAGAGAATCGGCGGCATTACCCAAGTAACGTTTTGAGTAACCGGCGCAACCAAGCCCATAGAGGTTGCAAAGTAGGCTACTGTTACCATGACCATTGGCGTCAGTACGTATGGAATAAACATAATTGGATTCAAAACGATTGGCAGACCGTACATGACTGGCTCACCGATGTTGAAGACCATTGGGAAAATTCCCAATTTGGCCACTTCGCGATAGTGCTTGTTCCGAGATTGCCAGAGAATGGCAATGGCAACCCCAATCGCATCAAACCAGACAAAAGCACCGAAAGAATTATCCGTCCACATGTAAGGAATCGCATGCCCAGCCTGATAAGCTTCTAGATTGGCTAGCATGGTCACACCAAAGAGACTGGCCATAACCGGCGCCAGCACATTACCACCGTGCAGTCCGAAGAACCAGAAAATCTTATTGAGAAAGACAATGAGCAGCACAGCCCAGAAGCTTTGAGACAAGCTGAGAAGCGGTGCCTGAAGAATCTTGTAAATCCAGTCAATCAACAGCTCGCCTGTCACCAGATTAAAGAGGTAGGTTGCAATCCCCACGACATACATGGCAATCGCAGCCGGAATGATAGACAGGAAGGGCTTCATGATAGCTGGCGGAACAGAATCTGGAAGTTTGATAGTCCAGTTACGATTCATGACCTTACAAAAGATGATAACAGATACAAAACCAATCAGAATGGCAGTAAAGTAACCACGCGCACTGATTTGGTCACCTGGAATGACACTGTTAATCGTCACAGACAGGTTACTGCCGTCAAGTTTTAGCTCTGGAAGTTTTGAAATCGCCTTGCTCAGCCCTGGTGTTTTGCCAGCCAACTCAAAGGTTTTAGTAACTGATCCACCAATGGTAATGATATAGGAAGCAACAGCTACCAGACCGGCAGACACCTTATCAGTATTGTAAATCTTAGCGATATTGACTCCGAAGGTAAAGAGGAACAAGAGGGTAACGATAGGAATACTGCCCTTAAATACCAGCCAGTTAATATCAATCAGCCACTGGAAGGTAGAGGAAATCCAGGTCCAGCCGAACTGTCCTGGCAAGTCAGATAGAAAGGCATTGACCATGAGGGCGAAAGAGCCCGTCATAATCACAGGCATGGTTCCAATAAAGGAATCCCGCAGGGCAACCAGAAATTTTTGGTTGCCGATTTTATTGGCAATAGGCATGAGACGCGCTTGCCATTTATCAACCAAACTACTCATCTGCATTTCTCCTATTCATCAAATTTTTTATGCAAATCAACAATCTCCTTTGCCAAATCAACAAAGGCGATACTGGTCATGAGATGATCCTGCCCATGCACCATAAATAAACTAAGTTCTGTCTTTTCTCCTTGTGCCTCCTTGCTCAGCATTTCAGCCTGAGCGTGATGGGCTTGCAACAGGGCCTTCTGAGCCTGACTCAGTCTCTCCTGAGCTCGGTCAAAGTCCTGCTTTTTAGCTGCTGCAATGGCTTCGATAGCACAAGACTTGGCCTCTCCGCCATACATAATAAGGGTCATAGCGACCTCTAAGGAATCTTTATTCTCCATAAGAGTACCTACTTCATGAGCGACTCTGCCAGATCCAGGACCTTATCCCCCTTCATCATTCCATAGTCCGTCATAGGAATGACATCAACCGGAATGCCTTTTGAAGCTAGTTTATCCTGTAAATTCTCCAGTAGATAGCGGACCTGAGGCCCCAGCAACAGGACATCAACCTTTTTCTCGCTTAGATAGTCTTCAGCTTCTGACACTGGTACCGCAAATATCGTCGCAGCCAAGCCTCGCTCCTCTGCAGCTTTCTGCATTTTATTGACCATGAGACTGGTGCTCATCCCAGCCGCACAGACTAACATAATCTGTTTTGTTTCCATCGGCATCCTCCTTTATGAATCTGACCTAGCCTGAAACAACGCCCAGCATTTATTTTTAATATATAAACAAAAATCCAAAAACAGAATATTTTTCACTATGTTATTAATATTCTATAAATATTATAACTATTTTTCTGTACTATGTCAACGCTTACATTTGAGATTTCTAGCTTTTTTTGATAGTATAGCAGCAGAGGAAACAAGATGACACGAACTAGAAAACAAAACGAGCTAAGGGCAACTGTCCTGGATCAGCTCTATGCCAAACGACCGATTTCTCGGATTGACATTTCAAAAGAAACTCAGATTACACCAGCCACGACTGGCAGTATCATCAATGAACTGATCAAGGAAGGCTTGGTGCTGGAACTGGGCGAGCTCAATGATGAGAGCGTAGGCCGCAAGAAAACCCTGCTGGATATTGCACCTCATAGCCGCTACTATCTGGGTTTTGAGATTTCTGAAAAACAGCTGGCCATGGTCATCGCTGACAATACCGGTGAGATTGTAGAAAGCAATATTCGGACTTATCAGATCGAGGTGACAGGCGGGCCGTCTGACCAGGAAATCATCCGGCTGATTCAAGAGTTTCTGAAAAAGAACAGCAAATACTCCATCTCAGCAATTGCCCTCGGGCTGCCGGGGCATGTGAATCTCTCTGAGAGTGATTTTATCATTTCTAAAAATCCCCACTGGGGACAGATTAACCTGCAGACTATTCAAGAAGCCTTTGACCTTCCTGTCTACTTTGCCAATAAGTCCCACTGTTTGACAATGGCTGAACGCCTCTTTAGCTATCATCCTACAGACAGGAATTTTATCGTCTATCATGTCGCCAGAGGTATTCATTGCTCCTACATGTACAAGGGCAGCATTTACAGTCAGGATAATTATCTTATCGGGGAGGTAGGGCATACCGTCATCAATCCTGAAGGCGAGCGCTGTCCTTGCGGCAAACACGGATGCCTGCAGGTCTATGCCAGCGAGAGTGCTCTGATTGATAAAGCAGCTATCCTGTATCAGGCTTCCCAGACCTCACTCTTAAAGACCCTTGTAGAGGACGTCAATGACATTGATTTGACAAGTCTGATGACCGCCTATCGCTTAGGAGACTTGGGCAGCATTGAGTTGATTCATACTGCCTGCCGCTACCTGGCCATTTCCATTTCCAACCTCTGCCAGCTTATTGATAGCGAAAGGATTTATCTAGACGGCCAGCTCTTCTCTTATCCGGTGATTGCCGAGCAGGTTCTGGCTCAGTTAGAGCAGGAAGTACCTCTCTTTCCAAAACAAAAACAAGCAGAGATTGTTATTATCCCCTACTCTAAATACAGCATTGCCCGCTCTGCAGTCAGCCTCTGTGTCTATCATGAATTTTTAGATAAAAAAGGAAACCTATAAAGGCCGAGACAAGAATCTCGGTCTTTTTTTTTACAAAAAAAGAGACAGGCTTTCTAGGAGCTTACCCCTAAAAGCCTGTCTCATTTTACTATCTATTAATCGAGCGTGAAATCATAGAAATGGTGTGGCGCTGCCCTCTGAGAGCCTTGCTCATGGCAAAGATATTTTCAACCGGAGCCAGACAGCCGTAGCCTGAATCTCCGATATGCTGGATATCTACACCGCAGATTTTGTTGCGGATAGCCATTTGCTTGACAATATCCTCATCAGCACTCTCCTGACTGGTACCGATAGCACTCATAACCAGAGCCCCTTTTTGATGGGCCAGCCGGACAATCTGCTTCAAGTCCTGCTCATCAAAGCCTGGCACACTGCCGACTGCCGGTGCTAGGACAATATCGACACCTGCTTCGATAAATTGAGCGATTGCTTCTAGGTCTGCTACCGGCTCATCCACACCTGAAGCATGCATTTTACCCGCAATCAGCAGGCCTGAAAAATTCTCCTTGACCACTCGAATGGTGTCGATAATGGCCTGATTGGTGACACCAGTCCCTGGATTACCTGTCAGACAGATAAAGTCAACGCCCAGCTCTTCTGCTCGCTGAATGGTCGCTAGACTAGCCTGACGCCCCTCATCGATGATCAGGCGTTCTCCTGCCATCTGGGCCTGACTGTCCACCGGCTCTAGATTGATACCGATAGGACGACCCACCAAGCGGTGTAGCTCCTCAACAAAATCTTCCTTGGCGTCCAGACCAGCCACAAAAGGCTGGAAGATATCAATCCCATTCAGCAGAATCAAGTCAGCACCAAAAGACCGAGCAATCTCTGCATTGGTCACATCACCGATATAAGATTCTTTAAAAGCTACGTTTTCAGACAGGATAACGCGGCCCTCACTAGCCTTGATGCTCTGTTTCAGCTCCGGCGCAGTCATATTTAAAATTTCTGAAGCATTTGAACTAATGAATCGTTTTACCATAAGAACATCTCTTTTCTTTATTATTCATTAATAAACACTTTGAAATCTATTCTATTTGGATTTTTTGTTTGTTTTTTGTTATCAACTACAGTATAGCACAAGCTAATAAAAATGTAAACGCTTTATATTTTCTTTGATAAAATAGTCTGCTTTCACAAACAAAAGCAGACTATTGAAATGAACTCGATTATTTTTGATTTGAGCAAGATTCGATAAGCGTCTTATCTCGACATCACCAGATGACCACCCGCTCTTCTGGACTCCGCCACATCCCGTCTCCCTCTTGGACATCAAAGGTTGTAAAGAAGTCGTCAAAGTTTGGCAGCTGGACATTGGTCCGAAGCTTAGCCGGTGCATGGACATCGACACTCGCCAAGAGCTTCATATATTCCTCCCGACCCTTCATCCGCCAGATGCGGGCAAAGTTGGTAAAGAATTCCTCAGCAGAGAAATCCGCTTCTTTCTTGGCCGCTTCTAGAGCTGCTGCAATGCCGCCCAGATCTGCGACGTTTTCTGAAACGGTCAGCTTACCATTGACCTTAGCACCATAGGAATCCTGTCCTTCGAACTGGTCAATGACCTTTTGAGTCCGCTCGGTAAAGGCTTGGTAGTCATGCTCCGTCCACCAATTATTAAGGCTACCATTTTCATCAAAGGAAGCGCCATTGGTATCAAAAGCATGAGAAATCTCATGGGCGATGACCGCTCCGATACCACCGTAATTGGCTGATGAGGATTGGTGCAGATCATAGAAAGGCGCCTGCAGGATAGCCGCTGGAAAGACGATCAGATTCTTCTGCGGATTATAGTAGGCATTGACCATGTGGGCTGGCATTCCCCATTCCTTGTAGTCCACTGGTTGATTCCACTTGCTCCAGCTGTAAGCAATATCAATCTGGCTCAGCTTCTGAGCATTTTCAAAGAGAGTCAGCTTTTCATCCACGACCTTGCGGGAATAACGTTCAGGCAGCTCGTCAGGATAGCCAATATAAGGCTTGATGACATTGAGTTTGACAATAGCCTTGTCCCGAGTTTCTGGTGTCAGCCAGTCATTCTGGGCCAGGCGATTTTTATAAACTTCAATCATCGTTGCCACTTTCTGCTCCACATCAGCCTTGGCTTCTGGAGAGAACTTCTGACCGGCATACCAGAGACCAACAGCTTGATTAAAGGGACCTTGGGCCAGATAAAATGCCGCTTTTTTCTTGTCTTGAGCCTGAGGAGTCCCTGATAGAGCACGATGATAAGCTCCTGCCAAGACACGGATGTCATCCGTTAGATAAGGTGTCGTATTGCGAACTGCAGAGAGAATCAGCAGAGCATGGAGTTTATCCCAGTTAGCGGCTGTATAAATATCCTTAGCTGCCTGCCAAAAACGCTCTTCTGGCACAATGACTTGGTCGGGTTCTTGACCAATCAACTTGGTAAAAATATCCGCCATAGGCAACTCTGGTACCAAGGCTTTGAAATCTTCCCACTGATAAGGATGGTAGAGTTTCGCATACTCAGAGCTCTCTTCACTAGACAGAACATACTGAGCAAAGACAGCATCTAGCTCCAAGACCTTATCCAAAAGAACCTTGATTTCCTCTTTAGCAAAATCAAATTTTGCCAGCAAATCTTCCTGAGCCTTGCGCCATTTTTCAAGCAGGTCATCCTTCTGCGGATGGTCCTCCGCGTAGTAGGTCGTATCAGGCAAAATCGTTCCCGGTCCGTCAGCCCAGAGGACATTGATACGAGCATCCATAAAGTCAGGCGCCACACCAAAAGGAAAATAAGTCGGCTTACCAGCCAGTTCAAAATCTGCAATCTTAGAAGCATAGTCTTCAAAAGATGTTAGGTTGCGAATTTCATCAATGTAAGCACGCGCAGGCTCAATGCCAGCCGCTTCCCGCTTGTCATAATCCGCTGCTAGGCGATGGTAAGCAACAAAGTTCTGCAGAATGATATCTTCTGGCACTCCATCGCCAGCCAACCATTTGTCTGTCGTGGCGAGCATAAGATCTTCAATCTCATCTGCCAGATCCATGAAGCCGCCCGTCACTGGCTTATCATCAGGAATGACCGCCGTCTTGGCCCACTCACCATTAACTGCATCGTAGAAATCATCTTGTAGTCGTGTCATCTTCTTCTCGCTTTCATGCTTTTGATATAACCTTATCAAAATCTACTTGTTTTTTCAAACGTTTCTTATATTAATTTTAGAAATTTATTAAAAATTAACTTGACTTAATTTTTATTTTAATGTATATTAAAGCTAATGTATATTAAAGCTATAGAGGTGTATGAGATGATTACGATTAAAGATTTGACTGTCAGCTATCAGGATACGCTGGCTCTTGAGCCCCTTTCATTAACCATTAAGGAGCCAACCATTACTGGGATTATTGGTCCTAACGGAGCCGGAAAATCCACCCTGCTCAAGGGCATGCTAGGGATTATTGACCACCAAGGCCAGACTCTGCTGGATCAAAAGCCACTGCAGAACTCTCTCCAGAAGGTCGCCTACGTAGAGCAAAAGATTAATATTGATTATCATTTTCCTATCAAAGTCAAAGAGTGTGTCTCTTTGGGACTTTACCCTCAGCTCAAGCTTTTTCAGGGGCTTAAAAATTCCCATTGGGACAAGGTAGCTGAGGCATTGAAAATTGTCGGTTTAGAGGACTTGGCAGAGCGGCAGATTAGCCAGCTATCCGGCGGGCAATTCCAGCGAGTCTTGATTGCTCGCTGCTTGGTTCAAGAGGCGGATTGTATCTTTTTGGACGAGCCCTTCGTCGGGATTGACTCTGTCAGTGAAGAGATTATTATGTCGACTTTGCGGAGTCTCAAAGCCGCAGGCAAGATCATCCTGATTGTCCACCATGACCTGAGTAAGGTGGTTGATTATTTTGATCAGGTCATCCTGCTCAATCGTAAGCTGATCGCTTTCGGTCCTACTGAGACCAGCTTTACCAAGGACAATATGAAAAAGACTTACGGCTCCCAGCTCTTTATGAATGGAGGTGCCTAGAATGATTTTAGAATTTTTCCAAGGGCTGCGGGACTTTCACTTCCTGCAAAATGCCCTCATTACAGCCATCGTCATTGGGATTGTTGCTGGAGCTGTCGGCTGCTTTATCATTCTGCGCGGCATGTCGCTCATGGGGGATGCTATCTCTCATGCGGTTCTGCCCGGTGTGGCCCTGTCCTACATTTTAGGGATTAATTTCTTTATCGGAGCCATCACCTTCGGACTTTTGGCCTCGATTATTATCACCTACATCAAGGGCAATTCCATTATCAAAAGCGATACGGCCATTGGAATTACCTTTTCTTCCTTCCTGGCTCTGGGTGTAATCCTGATCGGCGTTGCCAATAGTTCTACCGACCTCTTTCATATTCTCTTTGGGAATATTTTGGCCGTACAGGACATTGATATGTGGATTAGTATTGGAGTCGGAATAGCTGTGCTCTTAATCATCATCCTCTTTTTCAAGCAGCTATTGATTACCTCCTTTGACCCCCTGCTGGCTCAAGCCATGGGTATGCCGGTCAGCTTCTATCACTATCTGCTGATGATTCTTTTGACCTTGGTCTCTGTGACAGCCATGCAGAGTGTGGGAACCATTCTGATTGTCGCTCTCTTGATAACGCCGGCAGCAACGGCCTACCTCTATGCCAACAGTCTGAAAACCATGATTCTGCTGTCCTCAGGACTGGGCGCTCTAGCTTCTGTACTGGGCCTCTTTATCGGCTACAGCTTTAATGTCGCTGCAGGTTCCAGCATTGTCCTGACCTCAGCCATCATCTTTCTCATCTCTTTCTTTATTGCCCCTAAACAACGCTATTTAAAACTTAAAAACCAACCTAAACTAAAATAAAATTTGATGGAGGAATCCCATGAAAAAATTAGGTTTTTTATCCCTGCTTTTGCTAGCAGTCTGCACTCTCTTTGCCTGCTCCGGTCAGAAGAAGGCGTCCAGTGAGTCATCCAAGCTCAAGGTTGTTGCAACCAACTCAATTATCGCTGATATTACCAAAAATATAGCTGGCGATAAGATTGACCTGCACAGCATTGTACCAGTCGGCAAAGACCCCCACGAATACGAACCTCTGCCTGAAGATGTCAAAAAGACTTCTCAAGCGGATCTCATCTTCTACAACGGTATCAACCTGGAAACTGGCGGCAATGCTTGGTTCACCAAGTTGGTCAAAAATGCCAATAAGGAAGAAAACAAGGACTACTATGCTGTCAGCGATGGCGTTGACGTCATTTACCTTGAAGGGCAAAGTGAAAAGGGCAAAGAAGACCCTCATGCTTGGCTCAACTTGGAAAATGGTATCATCTATGCACAAAATATTGCCAAGCGTTTGATTGAAAAAGACCCTGACAATAAGGCCACTTACGAGAAAAATCTCAAAGCTTATGTGGAAAAACTGACAGCTTTGGACAAAGAAGCCAAGGAGAAATTCAACAATATCCCAGAGGAAAAGAAAATGATTGTGACCAGTGAAGGATGCTTCAAGTACTTCTCTAAGGCCTACAATGTGCCATCGGCCTATATCTGGGAAATCAATACTGAAGAAGAAGGGACTCCAGACCAAATCAAAAGCTTAGTTGAAAAACTGCGTAAGACCAAAGTGCCGTCTCTCTTTGTCGAATCAAGTGTGGACGACCGTCCGATGAAGACTGTTTCTAAAGACACCAACATCCCAATCCACGCTAAAATTTTCACTGACTCAATCGCTGAAAAGGGAGAAGAAGGCGACAGCTACTATAGCATGATGAAATACAATCTGGATAAAATTTCTGAAGGATTGGCCAAATAATGATAAAAGGTTAGGAAGACAAAATCCTAACCTCTTTATTTTTGGAGAAGGAGCTTCACATAGAGTCGATTTCAAATTTCCAGTCAAATTATTCGAAAAAAATCATTATTCGCTGTACAATGAAGCTATCAAACATGAATGGAGACTTCCTATGACAACTTTTCTCGGAAATCCTGTAACCTTTACTGGAAAGCAACTGCAAGTCGGCGACACTGCCCACGATTTTAGCTTGACAGCAACTGATCTTTCAAAGAAAACTATGGCTGACTTTGCTGGCAAAAAGAAAGTCCTGAGCATCATCCCATCTATCGATACTGGTGTCTGCTCAACTCAGACTCGTCGTTTCAACCAAGAGCTCTCTGACTTGGATAATACCGTTGTTATCACGGTTTCAGTTGATTTGCCTTTTGCACAAGGCAAGTGGTGTGCTGCTGAAGGCATTGAGAATGCTGTCATGCTCTCTGACTACTTCGACCATTCTTTCGGCCATGACTATGCTGTCCTCATCAATGAATGGCACCTTTTGGCTCGTGCAGTTCTTGTCTTAGACGAAAACAACACTGTGACCTACGCTGAATATGTCGACAATATCAATACCGAGCCTGACTATGATGCGGCGATTGCAGCAGTTAAGAGTTTATAAGAGATAGAAATACGGACCTGCTAGTCCGTATTTTTTTGTGCGAAAAACTTCTGCCAAAACTGACGGAACCAAGCCCAGGAACGCAAGAGGATGGATGGCCGATTCAGCAATTTCTTGAACCGAGCAATCTCTGCCTTTACCTGTTTCTGAGCACTCCGCCCCTTTCGAGCATAAGGGCTCTTAGCCGAACGATAGCCCAGCGGACCACGATTATTCTGAGGTGACTTGAACTTACGACCGCCATTTTCAATGGCAAGCCTGCGAAAGTGAGGATCCCAGACTGCAGGCGTTTTGACATCGTAGCGAGTATGAGAAGCCTGATTGACCGGACGATTGCGCTCACCATAGTTAAAGCTGGCGCCATTCACAATACCATTTTGGCTAGCCCCCTCTGGATCGATGATATTGAGAAAACGACCTGTCTGATCCAGAATAAACTCTGCATGAAAATCAATTAGGATTTTTATATTGGCCTGACTAGCTTGACCATCTGGATAGATAGCTTGCTCTGACCTCTTATCAATATAGGCTTTATTGTGCAGGCGAGAAGATTCTTGAAAGCTATAAGGCAGCGCTGGAAAAGCCTTTAGATAGGAGACCAAGGCTTCTGCATCTGTCATACCAATCTGACGGTAGTGATCTCTGACCCACTGGGCCTGCTGGCAGGAAATGACATAGCGAAACTGATGTAGCTGCCTTTTGAGCTTTTGATTGCCATCCTTTTGGCTGAAATCATCTGCCGGAAAAGCCTGACGCAAGGTCCTTGAAAAAATCTTCCAAAAGCAATCATGAGGTGTTAGGCTTGGAGCAATCCGAGCCAGCAAAAAATCCGTCTCTGACTTGTCTCCGATCAGCTCCTCAGGCATATTAACAAGATTCATAGCCAGAACCAGCAACTCCTGAGCTCCTAACCTGCTGATTTGAGCCTCCTCAGCCTGCCAGAGCTTTTGAAAAAAGGAACTGCCAAAAAGCTGAGCTTCCTGAAGGTAATCTCTTTCTTCTGGCACTGCTTTCCCTTGCTCACCAATCTCTTCAAAAACTCGTTCCAACGCTGCCTGAGACCAACCGATTGATTGCAATTGCTGAAAGAGATGTTCTTTCCCTTCTTTCGGATACATGGCTCACCCTCCTTTCTTTTTGCTCTAGTAATTAAAAACTGTAGAGGTTATAATAAAAAACCTAATGTACATAGAACAATTAGATTTTATCACAAACTCACATGATAGCAAAGAACAAAATATGAATCCTTGGAGTGCTAACAATAAAGATGTTCTTAACAAATCACTCAATAAATAAAGAGAAGACCAAACCGGCCCTCTCTCAGTATGAGTTTTGTTTAAATGAGCTGTTCCAACTTTTCACGATTGGACAATTCATCTAGAATTCGATTTTATCAATAAATGCTCTTAAGCTTTACGGCGTTTTGCAAAAGCCAGTCCCAGCGTAGAGAGCAATCCCAGACCTGCAAGTGCTAGAGATGATTCAGCAGAACCTGTTTTTGGAAGAGCTGCCGGAGCCTGATAAGTCTGAACTGGTTTCTTTCCATTCTTCACTCCCGTTGTAGTGACTTTCAGAACCTTTCGCTCATTCTTAGAAACGAGGTTGGTTGGGTCGTCTGTCTCTAGGGCTGCAAGAGCTGCTTTCAAAGCTTCAAGTTTGGCATTTTCAACTCTATATGTTTCTTCCTTACTTGCCAAGTTTGCTTTAGCATCATTGAGAGCCGCTTCTGCTTCTTTTAGAAGAGCAGGGGCATTTTGCAAGCGAGAAACGTAGTCTTTAGCAGCTTGAACAGCGCGTTGAGCCTCTTCCAGAGCTGTAGCCGCAGCAGTTGCCTTTTCTTGAGCATTTGCTGTAGCTGCTTTCAATTCGGCAAGTTTGGCATTAGCTTCCTCAGCTGTTTTTTGCGCACTTGCTTGGGCTGCTTCTTTTTCTTTCAAGCTTGCTTGAGCTTTAGCTAAAACTGCCAGTTTAGCCTTAGTTTCTTCAGAAGCTGAGTTCTTGCTATTTTTGAGTTCAGCTTGGTAAGTACGTTCTGCCTTGGCCAACTTGTCCTTAGCAGTTTTCACAACCTCACGCAGCAATGGTGCTGTCTCCTGCTTGTTCTGAGCATTTGTCAACGTACGTTGAGCAGCGTCCAATTTAGCTTGCGAAGCCGCTAAATCTTTACGAGCAGCATCAGCCTCTTGATTATTAGCATTTGGATTGATCAAGGCTGGTGTGATTTTGGAAGGGTCCTTAATATCGTTGTCGGTATTTGGAAAAAGAAGGAAGTTAATTCGGTTAATAATACCGTTGTTGCTAAAGTTAACAGCAACATATGCACCTTTTTTCTGACTTTCAAGATGCCCAACTACTTTTTGAGCATAGATAGTTCCTCTAGTTCTATATGCAATGTTATCTCCCAAATCAAATAATTGGAATTTAATATCATTGTAAATTGCCTTTTTTAAGTAGTCTACAGAGACATTCTCTTGACTAGCAAGGATAGGATAAGGACCAAGTTCATTAGTACTTGCTACTCTATGTCCAAACTGATCAAGTCCAAATTTAGAAACTACATCTTTAGGAATAGCTACATGTAGCGTTATAGGTTCTTTTGATTGGTATTTATATTTTTCTTCACGAGCAGCTTTGCTTAAAGCTGTAGCATAGTCAATACTATTCTGTGTTAATGTTACTGGTGCCGTTCCTGCTTGCTTACGGATTTGATTAATCAAATCTTGTGCATAATAGTTCAATTCCATCAGAACATCATTTGGAATGGCATTGATGTTAACCATTCGTTGCGCATCTTTTTGACTGACAATATAATTGTTGCTGGATTTTAGGGTAGCTGCTTCTTTAGCAAGTGTTTCTTGTGCCTCAGATGTTAATTTAGCTGTACCGTTGATATTGTTACTTTTAATTGCATTTATATAGGCTTGCGATAGGGTAAAGGTATTGTGTACTTGGTCCTGGGAAGAAAGTTTCGCTTCTTTTTCCTTGATTTCTGCTTGAGCTGCTTTGATATCTGCCTGGGCTTGATCAATCACTACTTGGCGTTTGGCATCTTCCGCTTCAGCTGTCTTCAACTGGTCTTGGTAAGAATCCAGGTTCTTTTGCGCCTTGTCAAGCTCCTCCTTTGCCTTCGTTACCTTTTCACTTACCAGTTTGCTGTCCACATCTTTTTGAGCTGCATTCACAGCATCCTGAGCAGCTTGAGTCTCGGTTTGTGCCTTAGCTGCTTGAGCTTGAGCATCCTGAGCTACAGTCGCCTGTGTGTTTTCTGCTTTTTTAGCTGTATCAAGAGCTGCTTGGGCTTGCTTGGCTGCGTTTTCTGCTGGAGCAACTTTCTTCTCAGCTTCTGTCACAGCTGCCTGAGCTTCCGCAATTTTTTGTGCACTTGTATCAGCATTATCTTTCTTGGCTGTTTCAACCTTAGTCTCAGCTGCTGTAACCTGTTCTTTGGCTTGGTCAACAGCCGCTTTCGCTTGATTAACCTGCTCAGTTTGCTGTTTAAGAGCTTCTGGACTTGCAGATAGAGCCTTATCTTGGTTTGCAGGTGCATTTGCATCCACTGGAGTTGTATCTGCAGCTACAGTGTGAGCAATGCCAGTACTAGCAAGAACTGCTGCCCCTAGAATGACATGTTTTTGGATTTTTTTCATGTTTTTCCTCCTGATATGTTAATAGTATAATGAGAAAAGCTTTGTTTGTCAAACTATTTACATGTTTTTTTGAGAACGTTTATCGCAAATATGTCCAAAAATAGAATCTCATCTCCATCGCTTCCAAAAAACCTGTGTCTCTAGCTATAATTGTATAATGAGTTTTCCTCTTACTGAGTTTGTCAATGATAAACTCTTGAACTAGTACAAGTATACTAGTCATAGAATGCAGAAAACCGCCCGTCAAGCAACGAGCGGTCTCCTTATTCACGTATTTCTTATCCTTTGATGGCAATAAAGGGGGAACCTTCTGTATTATCCGTTGGTTCTACACTCTTGACTCCAAAGAGATAGTCTACGGGGTACCAGCCATTATTAGCTGCATTATAAGGGTCACGGACATAGGTTTTTCCATTGTCATAGCCTTTTAGAACCAGCTCATGAGTGACTGGGTAATGGGCAAAGATGCTAGTACCAACGGCACCTAGGACATGATGCCCCTGCGAAAGCACTTCTTTGACTGCGGAAGCAGTAAACAGGGTCTCAGTCGTCAGATCCCAGTGCTGGGCAGCTCGGACAATACCACGGCTGCTGGTGCCAAATCCATCTTTATTAAATTCATTGGTATGGTTATATAGGTAATCTGCAACAGTTGTTGGAAGCACTTCTGTCCCAGTAATTCCAGAAATAACCATGGCTAGCGTTGTCGGCACGCATCCTGTCGCATCCATGCTGTAAGGACCATACTTCCTGCCACCCCAGCGACCATCACGCTGTGAGTAGTACGGAGTATTGTAAACCGCTTTTGATACCTGGGTCGTAGTAGCATCAACAGCGATGAGCTGACCATTGTCCTGCTTATAGTAAAGATGTATCTTGTACTCGCCGGTAGAAAGCTTATGGTCGCTAGCTCGGACTGTGATCTTATAGGTGCCATTCGCCTGCTTTTGAGCTAAATACCACTTGACATCATCCTGATCCTTATCTGTGGACCAAGTTGGCAGGTAAACCGCTTGAATCCCACCAGGATTGGAGACGTTTGTCACAACTACATCAAAAGTTCCTGTTCGAGCATTATTGTTTTGGATATTGATTTTTCCAGTCGCACGGATGTTTTCAGGTGCTACAGAAACCATCAGCTTCTCGCCACCTGCACCTTGCATCTGGCCATCCTCGTTCAGATAGTAAAGATGAACATTATAATCACCTACTGAAAACTTATGATCCTGAGCTCGAACATGCTTTTTATAGGTACCATCAGCTTGGCGCTCAGCGATATACCACTGCACATCGTCTTGGTCATCCTTGCTGGACCAAGTCGGCAGGTAGACCGCCTTCAGTCCATCCGGTGCGACAATATCGGACACGACAATGTCAAATTCACCTGTCTGTGGATTATTGTTCTGAATGGTGATTTTGCCCTGTGGCTGCGCGCGGGTAACCACTGTCTTTGTTGAGCCTGCACCCTGCAGCTGGCCTGCATCATTCAGGAAATAGAGGTGAACATTATACTCACCAAGAGAGTTCTTGTGGTTGCGGTAGCTGACATGTTTGAAATAGGTCCCATCAGCGCGTCTTTCAGCAGTGTACCACTGCACATCGTCTTGGTCGTTAGCAGCTGACCATGTCGGCAAGTAAACGGCTTTTAGACCGTCTGGGGCGACAATGTCTGACACAACAATATCAAATTCACCTGTCTGTGGATTGTTATTCTGAATGGTGATTTTGCCCTGTGGCTGCGCGCGGGTAACCACTGTCTTTGTTGAGCCTGCACCCTGCAGCTGGCCTGCATCATTCAGGAAATAGAGGTGAACATTATACTCACCAAGAGAGTTCTTGTGGCTGCGGTAGCTGACATGTTTGAAATAGGTCCCATCAGCGCGTCTTTCAGCAGTGTACCACTGCACGTCGTCTTGGTCATTAGCAGCTGACCAAGTCGGTAGATAAACAGACTTCAGTCCATCCGGTGCGACAATATCAGACACGACTATATCAAATTCACCTGTCTGTGGATTATTGTTCTGAATGGTAATCTTACCCTGTGGCTGGGCGCGAGTAACCACTGTCTTAGCCGAACCTGCCCCCTGCAGCTGGCCTGCATCATTTACAAAATAGAGGTGAACATTATACTCGCCCAAGGAGTTCTTATGATTGCGGTAGCTGACATGCTTAAAATAGGTCCCATCGGCACGCTTTTCAGCGGTATACCACTGCACGTCGTCTTGGTCGTTAACAGCTGACCAAGTCGGTAGATAAACAGACTTCAGTCCATCCGGTGCGACAATATCAGACACGACTATATCAAATTCACCTGTCTGTGGATTGTTATTCTGAATGGTAATCTTGCCTTGAGGCTTTTTGACTTCTGCTGCCGCTAAAGGGCGCTCTTCAACAGCAGCTGGTTTTACTGGCTGATTGGCCTCTTCCTCTTTCTTGGGACTCACTGCCGCAATAGCTTGATTTCCCGCTAAAGTGACAGTATCAATTTTCGGCTGGGTATTTTCTACAGGATCTGAAGAAGTAGACTGAGCACTGGTATTGGAAGACGTAGGTACCTGACCAGCTGCAGGACTAACAGCCTCCGGTGCTGGTGCAGCCTTATCCATGCTTGACAGACTGGTTTCTGTCACAGTCGGAGTTGCAGCTGTGCTAGCTTGGTCCTCCACAGCCTGGCTGACAGCGACACTATCAGCTGGCTGACTAGGCGCCAGCTGATCTGCCTGCACTGCTCCACCTCCAAGAAAGGCCAGACCAGTCGCAATCGCTACTGAGACTGCTCCTAGACTGCATTTGCGAATGCCAAAACGAGTAAACTTCTCTGCTCGAGACGCCATCATTTGTCTTTTTTTCATAATAGGATTCTCCTTTTGCAAAAAGGTAAAAAGCAAGCCAATTTTCTGCAAACCAGCTAAAGAATTTTTACTTTTTATTTTTTAAATCGTACGCTTTGATTATATAATAATCGCAAAACGATTACAAGCGAATGAAGAAAATCTAAACATCAAAGAAAGGCTTAGACACTGTATTCTTGCAGCGATTTTTGTTATACTAATGATAGAAAGTTCAGCGAGGATGCAAGATGACCCCAAATAAAGAAGACTATCTCAAGTGTATCTATGAGATTGGCAGCCGCCACAAAAAAATCACCAATAAAGAAATCGCCCAGCTCATGCAGGTTTCACCTCCAGCTGTGACGGAAATGATGAAAAAAATGCTGGCGGAAGAACTTCTGGTCAAGGATAAAAAAGCCGGCTACCTGCTGACTGATTTGGGGCTAAGGCTAGTTTCTGACCTCTACCGTAAGCACCGACTGATTGAAGTCTTTCTGGTCAACCATCTCGGCTACTCGACTGATGAAATCCATGAGGAAGCCGAAGTCCTAGAGCACACTGTTTCTGAGCGTTTCGTTGAGCGTCTGGATGCCATGCTCCAGTACCCCAAGACCTGTCCTCACGGAGGCACCATCCCAGCCAAGGGAGAGCTTCTGGACGAAGAAAACCAACTGACTCTGGAAGAGGCTTCTGCCCCTGGTGACTATATCATCAAACGCGTACACGACGACTTTGACTTGCTCAAATACTTGGAAAAATATAACCTGCAAATCGGCCAAACCATCACCTTCATCCAATACGATTCTTTCGCTCAGGCTTATCTCCTCAAGACAGAAACCCAAGAAATCCAAATCAATCCTATGATTGCCCAGCAGATTTATGTGGAAAAACTATAAACAGAACCCAGTTCGGACTTTTTAGTCTAAACTGGGTTTTTATTGACAAAAATAAGATGTCAGAATATAATAAGTATACTTATAAAAATCCAGAGGGAAAGCTAATGGAAAAATCGCAGTTTAACTCCATCTACAAAGATGAATACAAAAAATCAACCGGTCTGCTCTTTATCCGTGCCTACCACAAGTGGCATGGGCTGATTAAAAGCCAACTGAAAACAATTGATTTGACCCATCCTCAGTTTGTCGTTCTGACCACTCTTGCAGCGCTTCTGCGTCAGCGAGAATGGGTGAGTCAGACCGATATTGCCCGATTTTCTGACATGGATGTTATGACCGTATCCCAAATCATCCGCCTCTTGGTCAAGAAAGGTTTGATCATGCGGGAAGTCCATCCCAAGGACAGCCGTGCCAACATCATACTTCTAACGGATACGGGGCTTCAAAAGGTCAACCAAGCCCTTCCTATGGTAGAAAGCATTGATCAGGCGTTCTTTGGAAAATTAGAAAATAGTACAGAAACATTGAACCAACTCTTAATCAAACTGGAGGCAGAAAATGACTAGATTTTGGATTGGTGTCGTATCAAAAGAACATGTACTAAGAGGTGTAGAAGGTGGATTTTGCCAAGTCTGCCATGGTAAGAAAGCACCGCTGAACCGAATGAAAAAGGGGGACTATCTTCTGTACTACAGCCCCAAGTATCAGCTGAATGGTCAGGAAAAGCTGCAGGCCTTTACAGCAGTTGGCAAGATTCTAGATGACACTGCCTACCAAGTAGAGATGTTTGAAGGCTTTGTCCCATTTCGGCGAGATGTCAGCTACTACCAGCCTGTCAAAGACTGCCCCATTGAGCAAGTCCGACAACATCCTCAGTGGCGCCAATATGCTTCTCAGATAAGATACGGACATTTCGAAGTTTCGAAAGACTTTTTCCTTTATGTTTTTGAGCAAATGAAACTGGCCAGCCATGCAAATCAGTAAAAGCAGCTTCGTTTGACTTACACCTAAACCTTTACTCACCTGTCATTAAATCTAAAGTTCCGATTCTCAAGGAAAATCGGAACTTTTTGATTTGAAGTGAAATTATCGATTTATCAAATCAGCATAAAAGCAAATAAACTACCCGTAATCACATTTACTAAAGCATGTATAATCCAGCTAGCTAAAATGGAGCCATCGGATTTCTTTTCATTGACAAAGCCCATATAAGCCGCGATGCCACCCGTACACAAAATGATGAGCAGGGTTTGCTGCCAAGAGAGCACTGTTATAGACATTAAGCCATGGAGCAGACCAAAAAGAGCAGCTTGTATGGTGTTGGCTACCACAAAGGATAAGCGACTAGCCAATCTCTTTAAAAGAAAACCTCTGAATAGCAGTTCTTCCGACAGAGAAGTTTGAAAAATACCATAAATCAGAACAGCTGGCAAGGCTTGGAAGCCTAGGCCTGAGAAATTCGAAGTCGCTGTATCCAGATTTTTTACAGCAGGATATACTAGCAAAAATGAAAGAAGCAAGAAAGATAGCGAACCCAACAAAATCCACAGCCAGATCTTTCGGCTGCCAGCATCTTTTAGTGGTTTTAAGCCAAGCCATTCTAAAAATGGACTTTTTCTTCTAGCACTTATCAACCACCAAACAAAAGGAAGAAAAGCAAACAAAGCAATTTGAATCAGAGCATTCAGCATCTGTTGAACTAGATTTTCCATGATAAGAGACTCCTTTCTTTTCTTTAATATGATTATACAAGACAAACTTCAAGAATTTATAAAGTAATTCTAAAATATTTCTAAAGAATGATAGAAATCATAAACAAATCAAGGATTATTATCACTTCCACTTGCTTGCTATGCTTCTCATTTTTGGACTAAATGATGCCAAAAACTCTTTAAAGATCTATCTCAAAAATCTAAGAAAAGTTGCAGATAAAAATAAGGCGTTGAGTTAAAAAATAGAAAACTGGCAATACGTTAAAGGAGGAAAAGAGTCCTAAAATTTTATCATACGAAATCAAATTTTCAGACTATCTATCCTAGATGATTTTCTTTTTAGTCAAATTCTCCCAACTCCTGCTTATCCACTTCCTACACCTTGGGGTCTCAATTTTACAGGCTTGGTACCATGCCAAAAGCCATTTTTTCCTTCTTGCCAACCCGCTTACATTTTGCTACAATGATGTCAAAAATCAGTAAGGAAAAATTATGCCACAACAACTTTTTAAAGAATTTGCCCAGCTAGATCAAGTGGAAGCTATTGTTCTCGGTGGCTCTCGTGCTGGACAGCATTTTGACAAAGACTCAGACTATGATGTTTATATCTACTTGACAGATTCCATTGCTCCCATGACTAGACGCGATATCCTCAGCAAGTACTGCTCCTACATGGAAATCGGCAATCAATTTTGGGAACTAGAGGATGACTGTGTGCTAAAGAGCAAGATCGAAATTGAGCTCATTTACCGTACACTGGATAGATTTGATAAAGATCTGCAGACTGTAGTCCTAGACCACCAAGCCCAGAATGCCTATACCACCTGTATGTGGCACAATCTGCTCCACAGCAAAATCATCTACGACCGAAATGGTCGCTATGAAGCACTTCAGAACAAGTACAGACGACCTTATCCAGCTGAACTTAAAAAGAATATTATTAAGAAGCAGCTCCTCTTACTCGATCAAGCCATGCCAGCTTTCTCCAAACAAATAGAAAAAGCGCTCAAGCGTCAGGACTTGCTCAGTATCAATCACCGTAGCAGTGAATTTTTTGCTTCCTATTTTGACTTGCTCTTCGCCCTAAACGAACAGACTCACCCTGGAGAAAAGAGAATGCTAGAGTTTGCAAAAACCAACTGCATGCTATTGCCTCAGCATTTTGAAGAAAATATACAGACCTATTTTCAAAAGCTCTACACTGAGCCCGCTGAAGCCATAAACCTTATCAATCAGCTAGTGACGACCATCAAAGAAATCATTCCTCAAGAAATGATTGATGGTTTTTAGAAATATTGTAGGAAATTATACATTCATTGCTACAGAAGCAAAAAAATTAGGAGTTTGAACACTAGTGTTCAAGCTCCTTTTCATATTTATTCTCAGCGATTCTTCGTATCCAGAATAATGGTCACTGGGCCATCATTGATTAGCTCTACCTGCATGTCTGCACCAAAAACACCCGTCTGAGTCGGCACCTCCTGCTGCAAGGCAAGATTGAAGGCATCATAAAAATTGCTAGCCATCTCTGGCGGAGCAGCCTTGACAAAGGCTGGCCGATTACCCTTTTTGGTATCTGCATGCAGGGTGAACTGGGAAATGGACAAAATCTCTCCGCCAATGTCCTTGATAGACAGGTTCATCTTTCCCTCAGCATCGGAAAAAATCCGCATATTGACAATCTTCCTGACTGCATAATCCATATCCTCCTGACTATCGTCAGGGCCTACGCCGACTAGGAGCAGAAGACCTTTTCCAATACTGCTGTGCAGCTGCTGGTCAATACTGACCTGAGCACGTTTCACGCGCTGAATCACTATTTTCATATCTTTTCCTTTGATTTAAGCAAGTCACCAAGGGTAACTTACAGCTCGATAATGATTTCCGAAAAGAATCAGCCATTAGTCCGCTTGACCGAGTAGACCTCTGGCACGCTCTTGATCTTATCCACCACCGTCGTCAGCATAGACAGATTAGCAATACCAAAAGAAACATGGATATTAGCAAATTTCATATCCTTGGTCGGCTGAGCATTAACTGTTGAAATGTTTTTGGTGGTATTAGACAGAACCTGCAACACATCATTGAGGAGACCAGATCGGTTAAGACCGTAAATATCAATGTGAGCCGTGTACTCTTTGGTCGTGTTGTTGTCTTCCCATTCCACATCAATCAGCCGCTGCTCGTAATTTTCCTGGGCCTTGAGATTCATGCAATCCTGCCGGTGAATGGCTACACCGCGCCCTTTGGTAATATAGCCGACAATATCATCCCCCGGTACAGGATTACAGCATTTGGCAATCCGGATGAGGAGACCAGACGCCCCCTGAATAACCACACCGCCTTCGTGCTTAACCTTGAGGGTGTCTTTTTTGTTTTCGACCTTGACCTCGCCGCCCTTAACCAATTCCTCCGCTTCTGCTCTGGCCTTGGCCCGTTCTTCCTCACGGCGCTCTTTTTCTGTCAAACGGTTGAAAATACTAATGGCACCAATCTCACCGAAGCCAATCGCTGCAAAAAGCGCCTCTTCAGTCTTATAGCTGGTCTTCTGCAGCACTTCTTCCATGTGCTTCTTGTCCATGTACTTATTGGCTACATAGCCATGCTCCTGGAATTGAGCCTGCAAGAGCTCCCGCCCTTTGGAGATAGATAGCTCCTTGTCTTGATTTTTAAAGAACTGACGGATTTTATTTCTGGCCTTGCTGGTCTTGACAATATTGAGCCAGTCACGGCTCGGTCCGAAGGAGTTAGCGTTGGTGATGATTTCCACCTGATCACCTGTCCTAAGCTTAGTTGTCAGGGGCACCATGCGGCCATTGACCTTAGCTCCTGTGGCTTTCTCGCCGACCTTGGTATGAATCTCATAGGCAAAGTCAATCGGACCCGAGTCCTTAGGCAGAGAGCGCACCGCTCCATCCGGTGTGAAGACATAAATTTCCTCAGCCAGATAGCTCTCCTTAACCGAGTCAACGAAGTCCTTGGCATTGTTAGACTGGTCTTGCAGCTCCATCAGCTCCTTGATCCAGTTCATCCCGATAGCCGACTCTTTGCTGTCTACCTGTCCCTTGACACCTTTCTTGTAAGCCCAATGAGCCGCAACCCCATACTCAGCGACCTCATGCATTTCCTTGGTCCGAATCTGAAACTCAATCGGGCCTTTGGGGCCATAAACGGTCGTATGGATAGACTGGTAACCATTGGCCTTGCGATTGGCAATATAATCCTTGAACCGCCCCGGCATCGGCCGCCAAAGCTCATGAATGTAGCCCAGCATAGCATAAACATCACTTTGAGTATCCAAGATACAGCGAATAGCGATTAAATCATAAATCTCATCAAAACGCTTCTTCTTGTCCTGCATCTTGCGATAGATCGAGTAGATATGCTTGGGCCGGCCATAAATCTTGCCGTACAGATTGCGCTCGCCAGCATAGGTCTCAATCTTCTGAACCACCTCTTCTACCAGTTCTTCACGCTCCCGACGCTTCTCCTTCATCATGTGGGAAATTTTGTAAAATTCCACTTCATTGAGATAACGGAAAGACAAATCTTCTAGTTCCCACTTGACACTGGAAATCCCCAGGCGGTGAGCCAAGGGTGCGTAGATTTCCATTGTTTCTCGAGAAATCCGCTCCTGCTTATCCTTGCGTAGATGCTTGAGCGTCCGCATATTGTGGAGACGGTCTGCCAGTTTGACCAAAATAACCCGAATATCCTCCGACATGGCCATCAGCATCTTACGGTGATTTTCTGCCAGCTGCTCCTCGTGGGATTTGTATTTGACCTTACCCAGCTTGGTAACCCCATCCACAATCACGCGCACATCCGTCCCAAACTCTCTTTCCAAATCATCCAGCGTCGCACGGGTATCCTCAACCACATCATGCAGGAAGCCGCAGGCAACCGTTACCGCATCTAGCTTGAGTGTGGCCAAAATCCCTGCCACCTGAATAGGATGCACGATATAAGGCTCACCCGACCTACGAAACTGCCCACTGTGACAGTCAATCGCATAGATCAGAGCTTTCTGTATAAAGGCCACATCCTCCGCAGCCAGATATTTTCTCGTAAGGGCCAATACCTGATCGCCCGTCAAATTCACTTCTTTTGGCATCTCGTCTCTCCAATTCCTGCCTACTATTTTATCACTTTTAGCCCAATATGAAAACCTAGAAGACAGTTCATATAAAAACCCGCCTTAAACGGGCGGGTTGTGGTGAAATGTAACACTATCAGACGATATCTTTCTGATTCAGTGATTTCTTATATCTCTGAGAATCTTTTCCATACCATTCTTCAACAGAGTATCCTGATAGTTGTCGGTAATCTTCTAAGTATTTTTGAAGATAGTAACCTTGGAAATTGTCAGTCCCTAAAGCTATTGAAAATAATAAGAATGGGAGGCCTACAAGTGGTATAAACAAATCAATCACAGAGTTAAGCATACTATTTTGACGAATCATATACTCACTAGGGAAAAACATTCTTAAAAAGAATAGCAATATAATAATCAACCAAGCATATTTTTGTGAAAAGGAAACAAATTGATTAAGAATATTTACAAGAGGATTAGAATGCTGACGTCGGACATATAATACCTCAAATGTCTTTTGTCTAAATTGGTGAACTCTCTTCACTATAAATAACACATAGAGTGCGACATATGCAAGAGATAATAGAAAATCACTAGAGACAATGTCCGAACTTGCTAAGCAAAATACAATCAATTGTATAATAAAGAGCAAGCTCATAAAAAACATACTCTGGTTAAAGTAATAATAAGATAAGATTTGCTGTTCTTTTATTTTTCTTACATTATTTAAATA
>NZ_RJMV01000008.1 GCF_003943735.1 Streptococcus sanguinis
TTATAGAACTTTGTCAATTATTTAGACATTAAATTTAAAAAAATGTTTATCTTAATAATTGTCAATGTCTAAATAAAATGTACAATTGAACAACCACTTCTTCTACACCTATTAGAGTCGAAAATGTACAAATCAATTTCTTAGATTTGAGGATATTATGTACTAGAAAACATACAAAATACCGCCTTAGAATAATGTACAAAATAAAAATAAAGTACATTTTTTAAAGAATGTACTTAATGCTTCTAATTCAGTTGTATCAATGGTTTAGCTCTAGTTTAGTCAATTGTACATAAACTTTTAGTTTTATAATAAAAACAAGACAGAATTGAGAAACTAAACTCTATCTTGTTTCACCAAAAACTTATTCTTCTAATTCGATTTTTTTAAAATAATCCAGTTGCCATTTTTGTGTTGCCTGAGCTGTTTTATTTAAATTTGTGCACCAGGACGGATAAAACCGCATAGCCATCTTTCCTTTACAATCCTTAGTAGAAAGAATTTTTTTACTGATAGCCACCTCTTTGGGAATCATAAATATACCGCAATGACAGTCGTCAATAACGACAATAACTAGTTCATCACCCAAGTCTCTATAAGTATAAGGAATATTCTTGTTGTCTTGGTCTTTTTTCCAAAAGACTGTAAAGTATCCTTCTTTTTTGGGTGTTTTCTTTGCCAAACGGCATCTTTTATATTCTTGATTATCCTTTGGTTTAATTAAAATGCTTTCATAGTCTTCGTTCCATTTTTCATTTATCAGATCAAAGTCACCATAATACCTATGAAGAATGTCTGTCATTTTCATTTTTTATCACCTTTCTAATTTTTTACCGAAATTAAATTATGTAAAATACTTACTAGAATAAAAACCCTTTAATCAAATCAACTACTTGTTCATTTTGCGGCAGGGAAGAATGATGAGCATCCTTGCCTACGATGACGACCTCTCTGTGTGAAGCAATCTTTCCTTTGTAAATCAAGCTCCCGGCTTCTACACTGCTTTTATGGACAATTCCGTCACCGTCTCGAAAAAAGATTCCCATAATTGACAAATGTTGCAACTTCTTAGGTAGATTTTCTTGGTTAGATATGAAGTCATCTAGCATCGCAACTCTATGATTGATGTTTTTCTTATTTAGATTATAAGGACTACCAATAGTCAGGAGCTTTTCCATCTCTAACTCAGAATGGTTTGCCAGGTATTGCTGCAGAAATGCCGTAAAAACTAGACCACCGTTAGAATGCCCAAGCGCCTTAAAGCTGTTAAAAGAGTACTTCTCTCGCAAGACAGTCAAGGCATCGTCAAACATTGCCGCCTGCAGCTTGATATTTTCATAACCATCGCGATTATTTTGAAAGCCAACCACAAAAATAGGATTTCTGTCCTTGCGCTTCAAATGCCCTCGGTAAGTCATGTGTCCGTCATTCCAGATTTTAATACGGACTAGACTATGATGTGGATGCTGATTCCGGTTAAGTTTTTTAACCATTCGATTAAAACGATTCTCAGTCGCCGAACTACCTGGAATCATGATAATAGGACGTATTTTGACCTTGCTGGCAGGTAGATGAGAAATAGGGTGGGAAGGCAGCTTATTCAATAATTTTTGAAAGGTTTTAGCAAGTCGATGAATCAATTGAGTCAAAAAAGGCTTCATTCTAGTCTCCGTATCAGAATCTGATGTTTCCAAAAACAAGCCACATAAAACTTAGTTATGCGACTTGTTTTTTTGTTATTACTTCCGCTTCTTCTTGTTTTTCTTCATTTGCTTGGCCATTTTGTTCATGCTGCGGCGCATTAGAAACTCTCCAGCTTTCCCTTTGAGACCGCCCCCGAACATTTGGCTCATATCCGGCATCCCGGCTCCTCCTAAGCCTGACATATCTGGCATCCCGCCTTGGCCCATCATGCCTTCCAGAGCTGACATGTCGGGCATTCCTCCGCCACCAGGCATGTTCTTAGGCATATTGTTTGGATTGAGGCCCATTTGCTTCATCATCTTGCTCATATCGCCTGACAGAACGCCTTGCATCATCTGCTTAGCTTGATTGAAGTCTTTGATAAATTTATTAACATCGACGAAACTGTTACCCGAACCATTAGCAATCCGACGGCGGCGGCTAGGACTCAGCAAGTCAGGATTTTCCCGCTCAGCTAGTGTCATAGAGGATACGATGGCGCGCTTGCGAGCAATTTCTTTCTCATCCACTTTGATATTCTTGAGAGCAGGATTATTGGCCATACCTGGAATCAGCTTGAGCAAGTCTTCCATAGGTCCCATGCCTTGTACCTGATCCAGCTGATCAATGAAGTCATTGAAATCAAAGGTGTTTTCCCGCATCTTTTCAGCCATTTCAAGCGATTTTTTCTCATCGTATTCTTGAGAGGCTTTTTCAATCAGAGTCAGCATGTCTCCCATGCCCAAAATCCGGCTGGACATGCGATCTGGGTGGAAGGTTTCGATATCAGTAATCTTTTCACCGGTACCGGTAAATTTAATGGGCTTACCAGTAATCTGACGGACAGATAAGGCTGCACCACCACGGGTATCGCCATCAATCTTAGTCAGGATAACCCCGGTCACTTCCAGTTGGCTGTTAAATTCGCGAGCGACATTAGCCGCTTCCTGACCAATCATGGCATCGACAACCAAGAGGATTTCATTCGGGTTAGCCAGCGCTTTGACATCTGACAGCTCCTGCATGAGCTTTTCGTCAATCTGAAGGCGCCCAGCCGTATCAATCAGGACATAGTCATTGTGGTTGGCTTTTGCCTGCTCCAAACCTTGACGGACAATCTCAACAGCTGGAACTTCCGTACCCAAAGCAAAAACTGGTACATCAATTTGCTGTCCAAGTGTTTTCAGCTGATCAATAGCCGCCGGACGGTAAATATCCGCCGCAATCATGAGCGGACGAGCATTTTCTTCTTTCTTGAGCTTATTAGCAAGCTTACCAGCAAAGGTAGTCTTACCAGCCCCTTGCAGACCAACCATCATAATAATAGTCGGAATCTTTGGTGACTTGATAATCTCAGCAGTATCAGAGCCTAGGATAGTTGTCAGTTCTTCGTCAACAATCTTGATAATCTGTTGCGCTGGATTGAGGGTGTCGATAACTTCATGACCGACAGCGCGCTCACGGACTTTCTTGATAAAGTCTTTGACGACTGGCAGGGCAACGTCGGCTTCTAAAAGGGCCAGACGAATCTCTTTGGTTGCTTCCTGAACATCGCTCTCTGAGATTTTTCCTTTTCTGCGCAGATTTTTAAAGACGTTCTGCAAACGTTCCGTTAAACTTTCAAATGCCATTTTTGATTTCTCCTAGTTTCTATTTCAATCAATTCAGTGGAAATTTTCCAAAACGCGTTAAACAAGCAAATTCCTCGGAAGAGACTTCTTTCATAATCTCATTTGGGTAGCCCCAGCAGCTGAAGCCTTCTTGCATTGCCTTAGAAAGATCGTCAGGGGAGATGAGTTGTACCCTAGCAGGAAAAGGTTCTTCCGACTCCAACAACCAGCAAGACATTCCCTTGTAGATAACTTGTTTAGCCATATGGTCACTCCCTATTGTCAATACCAGACAGAATCCCGATCTGCTCCTGCAGATAGCTGTCGTCAGGGTATTTCTCTGTAATCTGGTCAAATATCTGACTTCTGACGATGTAGTCCGAGTACATGTGCAGCTTTTTCTCATAGTCTTCCAGAATCTTCTCTGTCCGTTTGATATTATCATAAACGGCCTGACGGCTAACACCAAACTCCTCGGCAATCTCCGCTAGACTGTAATCATCTGCATAGTAGAGTTCAATATAGTTCATCTGCTTGTCAGTCAAAAGCGCCGCATAAAACTCAAAGAGAGCATTCATTCGGTTTGTTTTTTCAATTTCCATAAGAAACATTATACCAGAAAAGCATGATAAACTCTAGTCTGACAAGGGAAATAAACACTCGAAATATGAGATTGCAAAACTTCAATCAGCTTTTTCTTCTGTGTAAAAGACAAGTAAAAAAACTCTTAGTGATAACCAAGAGTTTTGCAATAATTAATTGTTTTCCAAATAAAATTCAAAACGATCGCCGACATACTGGCTTTTTACATATTCAAAAGCTGTACCGTCATCAAAGTAAGAAATCTGAGTCAGTCCTAATATAGCATGGCCGCGGGGAATATCAAGGTAATTGGCGATTTTTTCCTTAGCCAGCCGAGCATAAATCGTCTGCTGGGACTTGCCGATTTTATAACCATGTTCCTGCAAGGTCTGGAAGAAATGACTGGTCACCTCTTCTTTTTTGAAATTCTTAATGAACTTCTCTGGAATTGAAGCCACCTCGTAGACCACCGGCAAATCGTCAGCATAGCGGACCCGCTCCATCCGAATGACATTTTCTGCCTTATGGATGCCTAGCTTCTCCACTTCCTGCTCGCTGGGCAGGGTACGCCGATAAGAAATAAGCTGGCTGGATGGCGTTTTGCCTTGCGCCTTCATGATTTCCGTGAAGCTGGTGGTGCCGCGCATTTTCTCCTGAACACGTGTGCTGGCTACGAAGGTACCACTGCCGACCCGACGCTCTAGCACCCCCTCATCAACCAAGAGCGTAATGGCCTGACGCAGGGTCATACGGCTGACCTTAAAGGTTTCGGCTAGATCTCGCTCACTGGGCAGGCGCTCTCCAATCTCCCAAACGGCATCGTCGATGTCTTTCTTAATCTGATCATGAATTTTGATATATGCGGGCAACATGTTGACTCTTCTTTCTTATTTGGTACCTTCCTTTATTTTAGTACCAAATACTTCAAATGTCAAACTAAATGATAAAGATTAGCTCTCAAATGCTTGCTTTTCTCACGATTCTAGCTGTTTAGCCAAATAAAGACTCATATTCGTTTTTTCATCACTCTTGCTCCTTATTACCTTGGAAAAATTCCTTTTTTGTGATAAAATGAGGGGAAAAGATTACTTCTTTTAAGAAAGGGAACAGATGACAACTAGAACTGAATTACAAGATGTCGAAAAGATCATCGTGCTTGATTACGGAAGCCAGTACAACCAGCTGATTTCACGCCGCATTCGTGAAATCGGTGTTTTTTCTGAGCTCAAGAGCCACAAGATTACTGCTGACGAAGTCCGTGCTATCCAACCTGTCGGTATTATCCTTTCCGGCGGTCCGAATTCTGTATATGAAGACGGCTCTTTTGATATTGATCCGGAAATTTTCGAGTTGGGAATCCCGATTTTGGGAATCTGCTATGGTATGCAGCTTTTGACTCACAAGCTGGGGGGCAAGGTTGTCCCTGCTGGTCATGCTGGAAATCGTGAATATGGTCAGTCAAATCTGTCACATACTGCTAATTCCAGCCTTTTCAACGGAACACCTGAAAGCCAGTTAGTTCTTATGAGCCACGGAGATGCAGTAACAGAAATTCCTGCTGACTTTGTTCGTACTGGTACTTCTGCTGACTGTCCTTTTGCAGCCATTGAAAATCCAGCTAAGAAAATCTATGGCATTCAGTTCCACCCTGAGGTTCGTCATTCAGAGTTTGGCTATGATATCCTGCGCAACTTTGCTCTGAATATTTGTGGAGCCAAAGGCGACTGGTCTATGGATAACTTCATTGACATGGAAATTCAAAAAATCCGCCAAACCGTTGGTGACAAGAAGGTGTTGTTGGGGCTTTCTGGTGGTGTAGACTCTTCTGTCGTCGGTGTTCTCTTGCAGAAAGCAATCGGTGATCAACTAATCTGTATCTTTGTGGATCATGGTCTTTTGCGTAAAGGCGAAGCTGATCAGGTCATGGATATGCTGGGCGGCAAATTTGGTTTAAATATCATTAAGGCTGACGCAGCTAAACGTTTCCTTGACAAACTAGCTGGTGTCTCAGATCCAGAGCAAAAACGTAAAATCATCGGAAACGAGTTTGTCTATGTCTTTGACGACGAAGCCAGCAAACTAAAAGATGTAAAATTCTTAGCTCAGGGCACACTTTATACCGATGTCATCGAATCCGGTACCGACACTGCTCAGACTATTAAATCTCACCATAACGTTGGTGGTCTGCCAGAAGACATGCGGTTTGAGCTGATTGAGCCACTGAACACGCTCTACAAGGACGAAGTGCGTGCTTTGGGTACCGAGCTTGGTATGCCTGATGAAATTGTCTGGCGCCAACCGTTCCCAGGCCCAGGTCTTGCTATTCGCGTTATGGGAGAAATCACTGAGGAAAAATTGGAAACTGTCCGCGAATCTGATGCTATTCTCCGCGAAGAAATCTCCAAAGCTGGTCTTGACCGCGACATCTGGCAATACTTTACTGTTAATACTGGCGTCCGATCTGTTGGAGTCATGGGCGACGGCCGAACTTACGACTACACAATTGCGATTCGCGCTATCACTTCTATCGATGGTATGACAGCTGACTTTGCCAAGATTCCTTGGGATATTCTGCAAAAGATTTCTGTTCGTATCGTTAATGAAGTAGACCATGTCAATCGCATCGTCTACGATATCACCAGCAAACCACCTGCAACTGTTGAGTGGGAGTAACAAACAAATCTTATTTTAAATGATAACTGTAGAAACAAACAAGGCTAGAACTAAAATGTTCTAGCCTTGTTTTAATACAGTCTTGGAATTAACCGCCAAACAATCCTTTAAAGAAGTTGACAATGGCATTCCAGATATTAGAAAAGAAATTACCACCTTCTTGAAGGAGCCCATTTGCATCAAAGTTGAGGTTAATATTGTTAAAGGTATCCCCTGCCTTTGAAACAATGCTGTCTTTCAAGTCACTAAGGGTCTTTGTAAAGTCAGAATCCGTAATGACTCCACTGTTTGAAAGATTGATAGCGAAATTCACGATGAGGTTGATTTGGTCACTGGTCACTGACTGAGTCAGACCGTAATTTTTCAAGGTTTCTTCAACAATCTTACGGACATCATCTGCTGTCAGATTGCTGTTGTTCTTCTTAGCATTGGCGATAGCCGCTTTGATATCAGCCAGAGCTACGTTAAGCTTGTCCGCATCATAGCCTTCCTTACCTGTATTTTCAGCATTGATACCAGAAAGGGCAGCCAGTTCTTCCTGCGCTAGGTTTTTATTTTCCTGAGGAATGGTCGCGCCATTATCCTCAAGAGAGTAGTAAATCCCTGCCAAAGCACTCTCACCTGTTACCGGAATCGGTGCCGCAACGGTAATCTGCGCGTGCTGAACACCTAGAGTAACAGCCGCATTGCGATACATATCTTCTGTAACCTTGGTGATGTTTTGCGGAGTGACAATTTTGACCTCTAATGGCTTATTGCTGCCTAACTTCTGGATTTTTACAGAAGAATAAAGCTGCAGGCTAGGGTCGTTAGCAACATCCATGATTTTAGAGTAGACTTCTGGAGTCATGGTCTTAAGTGGCTTGCTATCACTGGATGAATTGTAGCCAAGCATCTGCAAGGTCTGCTGTTTTTGGCTCTCATCTAAGGAGTAACCCAGCACATACTCAGGCTGCACGTATGTCTCATCAATGACTTTCTGAACATTTGAATCGGCAGCTGCGGTTGATACAGTAAACAGAGTAGCCAGCAAGGCTCCTACTGTCATTAAAATTTTTTTGAATTTCATATTTTTTCCTCTTTTCCTCCCGCTATAGTTTCCCAAATTCTATAGCTTTTTTATAGAGCAAACTTCTTTCTGAGTGCCTCGAATTTCTGTTTCTTGAGCTTGTGATTTTCGCTCCTTTTGATGTTTAGAGTGCTTCAGTTAAGTTGCTGCAATGATGGAGTTATTATTATCTCATCCATTGAGGGCTTGAGATAATAGATACATTTTACAACATTTCTCAAAGAAGTTCAAAGAAAAAACAGTCACTGGATTTGCTTGCCAGTAACTGCTCTTTCCTACTTTTTCCAAAGGAAGTCAATCAGTAATTCGTCTACTTCTGGATTCTCATGCAATTGGCTGTGCTGAGCCAACTGACCTGTGATTTTCTTTTCCTGGTAAGATTTGGCATTCTCAACCAGGAGATATTTGAGGCTGCGAGAAGAAATATTGAGGACAGAACCGTCGGATTCATTTTTAAAATCACCGTAAATGTTCAGAACATCTACTTGCTCTTGCGGATAGATTTCTCGTAATCCCAGTAGTTTTTGATAAGTCTGGCTCATAGCACTAGGCTGGCCGGTTTGGTCATCTAGAATTGTCAAATCTTCAGGCAAGTCCCTTCCTTGCAGACCATTAACATGGTTGGCAATATTGACCTGCTTTTGCAACTGAGGAAGATTTTCATCCTGACCGTTCTCTAACATATAAAAGAGGATAGACATATTCCCCATCGAATGGCCTACCAGATTCATCTTATCAAAGCCATAAGTTTCTTCTAGCTTGCGAATCACAGCTGCTGCATATTTGCCGTCTTGAGCGTAGTCAGTATTGCGGTTATCTTCATAGTTTACCTTAATAATGGGATTGATAGCACCTTTCGGTATCTCGCCTAATAAGCTTACTTGCCCGTTTTTACTGACGTTTGCTGTGATAATTGTCTGAGTGACTCCAGCTTTTTTGGCTGCCTCTGTCATATGATTTTCAGCATTAGAACTGGATCCAAAACCGTGGAAAAACAAGGTCGGCGTTGTTGACTGCACATATTGTTTTGTATTGAGGCTAGTGGCTTCTTTATGGTTGTAAAAAGCTGTTAGACCGGTAATTGTCACTGAAACCAGAATGAGGAGCTTAAAACCAAGTTTCTTGTTCATATTTCATTCCTTTTATTGATAGATGTACAAAATTATATCATGTATCCATCGTGGTTACAAATATCCGGATTATTACTTTACCATCAAAAAAGAGGCTGGGACAAAAGTCCTAGCCTCTCAATTGTCTTTGGATTGTCGAGCAAGACGCAGTGGTTGAGTGGGCTCTACTACGCTGATTTCATCAGCTTTTACAGCCCTACTCAACTGTGCGGAGGTGGGACGACGAAATCGAATTCTAACGAATTACCGATTTCTGTCCCACTCTCTAAAACCATTTTAAGAGGCGCATGATGTGCATATTCATCTTGACCTGACGGGAATAATAATAATTTCCGCCGTTGATATAGAGCTCTGGTCCGTGGAAAATTGAAATCAGGTTATAGTAGCCGTAGGTCTTGCCAGTTACATTTCCTAAGCTTGGCGCTACCACATCTTTGGAATATTTCTTGGCTAGCTCCAGCGTATTTTCGCCACCGTTTTTAGCGACGTAGTCGATATAGGCTTGGCCGAAATTATAGGCTTGTACTGCTGTCCAAACGTCTACCTTTTTCTCGCTAGCTAACTCTAGGTTATCAGATAAGGCCTGAACTCCCTGGCGAATGCTTTCTTTATTGTCCGTGATAGCATTGGTCTGACCAGTCGCGCTTTCACTGGACTGCATGACATCAGTGTCTTTTCCCTTGGTCTCTGTATAAATCATGGCCAGTACCAATTCTTCATTGGCCGCTGTGTCCTGCTCGTCCAGCACTTCTCTGACCAAAGTCTGATACTTCATGACCTGCTTGACATCATGATGAACCTGATAAATCTTGTAGCCGGCAAAGAGCACGAAAAGGACTAAAATCAGTCTTCTTAGAAATTTAAACATTATTTATTTTGGATATCCTCGATGTTCTTAATCAAAATAGAATAGGTCCCGTTGTCGTTCTGGATAAATTCTACCGACTCTGCGTCCTGATATATATTATTGGGAACGATGAGCTCAATTCCATTTGAAAGGGAGAGTTTCTGATTTTCGAACTTTTTCTTCTGGCGGCTGCTGTCAATCTCATCAAACTTGACTGGCTCAGGAATAGCTTCCTTGACTTGGTCAATAAAGGTAAGTCGGGCAGTCAGATTGCTGTCAAAAAGATCATCAGCCAACTTTTCAGGCGACAGTTCGTCATTTTCTTCCAGATTTTTGAAAATACTGGATTTGACCTTGGACTGGAACTGAAAATCGTCTTTGTTAAAACTTTCAGCAACCTTCTGAGCAGTCTTCTCAAGTGCTTTGATTGATTTCTTAGCTGAGATTGTCGGATTGACCTGCAAGAGATTATCTGACATATAATTGAGAAAGGCACCGTTATACTTGATGCGCTTTTCAATCAGATGGTACTTGCGAGACTTGAGATTGATGACCAAAGCCTCGTCTGCCCCCGTACCAAAGCCAGGCAGATTGTTCTGCGTCAGCTTGATAGGATTGTCCACCTCACCACCCAAGTGGGTCAGGGTTTCCCGCAGAGCAATCCGCAGAAAAGCGAAGTGCTCCACACCTTCTTTGTCAAACTGGACAAAAATCAGATCGTTGGTTTTCTGGTTTTCACTGACAGAAAACTCCTCCTGCCAGAGCTTAGCCACTGTCACTGATGTTTCCAGTAAGTCGTCTGAAAGCTGGGCTAAAAAGACGTTTTCAGGATCGAATACACCTGTTTTAGCATCGTCAGAATATACCCGCTCAATCTTCTTGCGCAGATATTCTTCAATCTTGGGAGTAATGTTGAGAAATTTATCCGCTAGCAGCAGTTCGGTATCAGCTGGGCTGAATTGATGAATAATCGCTTTTTTTACGTAAATATCCATCTTAGTTCAAGCCCTCATAGAGTGGAAAAGCGTCCGTCAATTCGCGAACTTCTGCCCGCACCTGATTTAGCACCGCTTCGTTTTCAGCGTTTTCCAGAGCCTTGATAATAAGCTCTGCTACCTTGATACTTTCTGTTACACCAAAGCCTCGAGCTGCAATAGCTGCTGTGCCGATACGAATGCCGCTAGTCTTAAATGGTGACAAAGTCTCGTAAGGGATGGAGTTTTTATTGAGGGTAATATTAACCTCATCCAAGAGATTTTGCGCTACTTTCCCATTTTCTACAACCTTAGTAACATCAACCAAGAAAAGGTGATTTTCAGTTCCGTCAGAAATCACACGGAACTTGTCATGCTGACGGAAGACTTGGGCCATAGCTTGAGCATTGTCCAAAATTTGCTGAGCATAAACCTTGAAAGCTGGGTCAAGCACTTCTTTAAACGCAACTGCTTTGGCTGCAATGACATGCTCCAATGGTCCACCCTGAATGCCCGGGAAGATAGCTGAGTTGATTTTCTTAGCTAATTCTTCATCATTTGTCAAAATTAAACCACCGCGAGGTCCACGCAAGGTCTTGTGGGTTGTCGTGGTTGTGATATCTGCATAAGGCACAGGACTTGGATGGAGACCAGCAGCAACCAAACCAGCGATGTGAGCCATGTCAACCATAAGCTTGGCACCTACAGCGTCAGCGATTTCACGGAATTTTGAAAAGTCGATGATATGAGAATAGGCTGAAGCCCCCGCCACAATCAACTTAGGCTGAACCTCTTTGGCTTGCTGGAGGATAGCATCAAAGTCCAACAATTCTGTTTCTGGATCAACACTATAGGATACAAAATTATAGGTTTGACCAGAGAAGCTGACTGACGCACCGTGAGTCAAGTGGCCGCCAGCAGACAAATCCATACCCATAACAGTATCACCTGGCTCAATCAAAGCCATATAAGCCGCACAATTTGCCTGGCTGCCTGAGTGAGGCTGCACATTAGCAAACTTGGCACCAAAAATTTCCTTGGCGCGTTCAATTGCCAGACTCTCAATTACATCCACTACATCCGTCCCACCATAGTAACGGCGACCTGGATAACCTTCGGCATACTTATTGGTTAAAATAGAACCTTGAGCAGCCATGACAGCTTTAGAAACAACATTTTCTGAAGCAATCAGCTCAATATTATGCTGCTGACGTTCTTCTTCTTTAGCAACTGCTTCCCAAATCTCTGGGTCAAATGCTTTGTAGTCTTCTTGGTCAAAAATCATAAGGTGTCTCCCTTCTTTTGCGAAAATAGGACCTTAGGTCCTAAAAGTTAAAATTTTATACCATTTACTTGATTAATAATATCCTCGCGAGTGATTGCCCCTTGGCGTAAAATAAGAGCCTTTTCTCCAGACAAGTCTAGAATGGTTGAATCCTGACCTGTCAAAGCAGCATCCTCTTCTACTCCCGAGACTTGCTCTTGGAAATCCATCACAATCTGTTGAAAAGAAGTTCCACTAACTTTTCCAGAAAGATTGGCGGATGGACCAATCAAGGGACCGTACTTGCGAATCAAGTCCAGGGTAACTGGATGATTAGGAATCCGAAACCCCACGGTTTCCATACCTGAGTTTATCCAGGCAGGCACTCGGTCATTGGCTTGGAGGATAACAGTCAGTGGCCCAGGCAGAAAGGCTTGATAGAGTTGTTCCAGATAGCAGGGCTGGTTCTTGGAAAAGGCATAAATCTCTTCTAAGCTAGCCACATTAAGATTGAGAGCCTTGTCACGGGGTCTTCGTTTTAATTCGTAGACTCGCTCAACTGCCTCTTCATTCAAAGCCTGAGCAAAGAGGCCATAAACAGTTTCTGTCGGCAGGACAACTGCTCCGCCCGCTGCCAGAGTCTTTTCTATCTTATCCATTGTCCATCGCCACCATTCTATCTTTGCCAAATTGATCTTTCAGAACTCGAATTCGTTTTTGAGGAAAAGATTTTTTCAGTAACTCTACAACGCCGTTTCCTTGCTTGTAACCAATTTCCAGATAGATTTTTCCATTATCTGTCAGATAGTCATAGTCCCCTGCCTGCTCAGCTATTTTCCGATAGACGGCATAACCATCTTCCTCAGCAAAGAGGGCCATGTGAGGTTCTGATGTCAAAACGTTAAGTCCTACTTCGTCTTTATCTGCTTCTGAAATATAGGGTGGGTTGGAGACGATAATGTCAAATTTTGCTTGGATTGCATCCAAGCAATCAGATTGGACAAAAGCAAGGTTAAGTCCGCAGGACTGAGCGTTTTCTACTGCCAAAGAAAGAGCGTCTTCCGAAAGGTCAGAAGCAGTAATTTGCCAGTCTGGACGACTGTTTGCCAGTGCCAAAGCAATGGCTCCGCTACCCGTTCCGATATCCAAGACAGACAGAGAACTTTCGGGATTTTCTGACAAAATCAGCTCCACCAGCTCCTCCGTCTCAGGCCTTGGAATCAGAACCCGCTCGTCCACCTTGAGAGTCAGGCCGTGAAAGTCACTGCTACCGATGATATACTGGGCTGGCATGTGGGCAAGCAGCTGCTCTTGAATTGCTTTTAGCTGGTCACGATCTTCTTGGCTGACTTTTGTCCGAAGCTTAAGAACAAAGTCGGTAAAGGAGAGATCCTTGAGAGCCCGATAAACGAAAGTCAGGCTTTCTGCTTCTTCTCCAGCTGCTACCAGCTCTTGCTCTAACTCCGCCAAATATTGAGCTAATGTCATTATTTATTCAGCTCTTCTAGTTTTTGCGTTTGGTCATAGAGAACCAGAGCGTCAACGACTTCATCCAGTTTGCCAGCTAAAATCGTGTCCAGCTTTTGCAAGGTCAAGCCAATACGGTGGTCTGTCACCCGGTTTTGCGGGAAGTTATAGGTGCGAATCCGCTCCGAGCGATCACCAGTACCAATCGTAGACTTGCGCTCTGCATCTTGCTCATCTTGAGCAATTTGAGCAAAATGGTCTGCTACGCGAGCTCGGATGATTTTCATAGCCTTATCCCGGTTCTTCTGCTGGGTCCGCTCTTCCTGCATTTCGACCTTGATATTGGTTGGCAGATGGACGATACGAACTGCTGTCGCAACCTTATTGACGTTCTGTCCGCCGGCACCTGAGGCGTGGTAGATGTCTACCCGCAGGTCTTTAGGATCAATGTCGTATTCTACTTCTTCGATTTCTGGCATGACTAGAACTGTCGCCGTCGAGGTGTGAACGCGGCCTTGGCTTTCAGTTACAGGAACCCGCTGTACGCGATGAGCGCCAGATTCATACTTAAGTTTTGAATAGACGGACTGACCAGAGACCATAGCAACCACTTCCTTGATTCCACCTACACCATTGTAAGAAGCTTCCATAACTTCGAAGCGCCAGCCTTGGCTTTCAGCATATTTTTGATACATCTGTAAGAGGTCGCCGGCAAACAACTGCGCTTCGTCTCCTCCTGCAGCCCCGCGGATTTCAAGGATAATATTCTTATCATCGTTTGGATCCTTAGGTAAAAGGAGGATTTTTAGTTTTTCTTCGTATTCCTCTTTTTCAGCCTTAGCATCCTTGAGCTCCTGCTTAGCCATTTCCTCCAAGTCCGCATCACCAGAGGCGTCTTTAATCATTTCTTCAGCGTCTGTGATGTTTTGCAGGACTTTCTTATACTCTCGATAAGCCGTCACTGTATCGCGGGTGCTGGCTTCTTCCTTAGAAAGCTCCATAAATCGCTTGGTATCGCTGACTACATCAGGGTCGCTTAGGAGTTCACCAAGTTCTTCGTAGCGATCTTCAACTGCTTGTAACTGTTCATAGATGTTCATAGATTTTTCATCATCTCCTTTATTTCTATCATCGAATTACTTAATATCGGGGTTAAAATAGTGCCTGCGGCAGACTGAGATATAGGTCTCGTGGCCGCCAATTTTTATCTGCTCACCATCATAAACTGGCTTTCCGTTATCAGTCCGTAAAACCATAGTGGCCTTACGAGAGCAATATTGGCAAATGGTTTTAATCTCCTCAATCTTGTCAGCTAAGAGCAAGAGGTGTTTGGAGCCTTCAAAAAGTTCATTGCGAAAATCATTTTTCAGACCAAAAGCCATAACCGGAACATCCAGTTCATCCACCACTCTAGCCAAATCATAGACATGATGGCGTTTCAAGAACTGAGCCTCATCAATCAAAACACAATAAGGTTTTTCAGGAAGCTGCTGGATATAGCCAAAAATATCCGTCTGATCTTCAATAGCCATAGCATTCCGCTTCATACCGATACGACTAGAAACGACACCAAAGCCGTCGCGGGTATCAACAGCCGAGGTCATGATAACCACGCTCTTGCCTTGTTCTTCATAATTGTGAGCCACTTTCAAAATTTCAATGGTCTTGCCCGAATTCATCGTGCCATATTTATAGTATAACTGAGCCATAATTTAAATCTTTGCTAATTCACTATCTCCATTTTTACTTCACATTATTTTACCATAATTCACTACTCTTTAAAACCTCATTTATGATAAAATAATGATAAAGAAATAAAGGAGGCAGAAAATATGCCATTTGTTAGAATTGATTTGTTTGAAGGACGCACTCTAGAGCAGAAAAAAGCTCTTGCCAAGGAAGTAACTGAAGCCGTTGTCAGAAATACTGGCGCACCTCAGTCTGCTGTCCATGTCATTATTAACGATATGCCAGAAGGAACCTACTTCCCACAAGGTCAAATGCGGGAAAAATAAAAAAGACAAGCCAGCAGTTTGTGAAGATATAAACTGCTGGCTTTTTTCTATGAATGACTCCTACTGTTATCTCTTTTATTCTCAAATTCTTTAATTAATTTTTGATACCAATAAAAACTATCTTTTCGAATCCGCTCTAGACTACCACCTTCTTCCTCATCACGGTCTACATAAACAAATCCATAGCGCTTGCCATAACCGTTTAGCCATGAAAGTAGATCTGTGAAAGACCATGTACAATAGCCGATGACTTGGCAACCATCTTCGATGGCATTTTGTACAGCTGTAATATGATTATCAAGGTATTCAATCCGATATGGGTCGTGGATCTTTCTATCTTCTGTTAAGGTGTCATACTCTCCTAACCCGTTTTCAGTTATCATAATTGGAATATCATATCTGCTGGTAATCCGTCGCAAAGCTATCCGCAAACCAATTGGATCTATTTCCCATCCCCAGCTGGTACGCTCTAAGTGTTCATTTGGCACATGCTTAAACTGGTCCGGCTCTCCAGCCTCAGCATTCGGTACATTAGCAGCAAAAGTATGGGATTGGTAATAGTTGACGCCTATGAAATCTGGACGGCCTGCTTTTAAAATATCTAAATCTCCTTCTCGGATATCTAATTCTATACCGAATTGATTTTTCAAATAAGCTAGAGCTGTCCTTGGATAACGTCCCAATAAATAAGCATCCATCCAATACCAAACATTGACATCCAAAGATTTCTCCATGGCTAGAACATTCTCTGGCTGATTATCCAGAGCATAGAGGACAGGAAAAGCAAAGCTTGGACCGATTTGACCTTTTATTTTCAAATCATGGAATCGTTTGATAATCGTTGCATTAGCCAAGTTGACAATGTGATTTACCTGATGCATTAACTGAATATTTTTGATTCCTGGTGGAAAATGACCATCCCGATAACCTAGTCCAACAAAGACATTTTGTTCATTGAGTCCAATCCAATATTTCACTCGATCTCCAAAGTTTTCAAAGAGANCCTCTGCATAATACAGGAAATCGTCGATTATCTTTCTGGATTCCCAACCGCCGTACTCATCTTGCAGTACTTGAGGCAAATCCCAGTGATAGATTGTAATAATGGGTTCAATATTATATTTGAGAAGTTCATCAATCAGATTTGAATAAAATTCAATCCCTTTTTGATTGACCTCTCCTCGTCCCTCAGGCAAAATACGGGTCCAAGCAATTGAAAAACGATAAGCTTTCAGACCCATTTCTGCCATCAGTTTAACATCTTCTTTATAGTGATGATAATGATCCACTGCCACGTCGCCAGTCGTGTTTTTAAAAGTCCTATTGGGCTGGCGAACAAAGACGTCCCAAATAGACAGACTCTTACCATCTTCATCCCAAGCTCCTTCAACTTGATAGGCAGCTGAAGCCGATCCCCAGAGAAAGTCTCTGGAAAATTTTGTCACATCAATCAAGCTGCTGCACCTCCTTTGGCTTCTATTGCTTCCGCTTCAGCTTCTTGCTTAACCAATTGCTCTTCGTATTTCTTGAAGAATGGATAGTAGATTAACATAGCTGGCAAAATCAAGATATAGTCCCAAACGAAGTTTTGCCAACGAAGGGTTGTCAAGTAGTTGCTGAATCCCATTGGCAACTGTGCACTAACCACTATCCAAGCAGGAATAATAAAGCCTGTTTGGTAAGCAAAATAAGTCAAGATCATCATAATTGGCACATTGAGTACATAAGGGATGCAAAGAATTGGGTTGAACATAATTGGCATACCAAATGTTACCGGCTCATTGATACCAAACCACCCAGGAATGAGCGAAATCTTAGAAACGGCACTAATTTGTTTGGATTTTGAGCGCAAGCCCATCAGGACCAGGGCCCAGGTATTTCCTGTACCACCAACTAAAGCCATGGAAGTGTAGAGTAAGACTGGGAAGAATTGCATTGGCTGACCGTTCGCATGAAGAGCAGCATTGGTCGTTGCCGCTTGAATCCCAAGTGGAGAAATGATTGGAATAATGATGAGGGTACCATGAATACCGAAGCACCAAAGAACCAGCGCTAACATACAAAGCATCACAATCCCTGGTACAGATGATACAGCGCCAAGCGGTGCACGCAAGAGAGCCATAAAACCAGACGGAACGTTGTAAGCTCCTGCTGTCAAAGCACCAATACCAACATTCAGTAAGAGAAAGAGAGTAATGGAGAAAAATACTGGCAAAATAGAACCAAAACTATCTTGAAGAAATTGTGGCACTACATCTGGCATCTTAATTTTAATATCTTTTTCATAGCAGAATTTTTCAATCTGTACGACTACAAAGACAATGAAGAAGCTGATGAACATACCTTGTGACCCAAGATAGTCTAACTGTAGTCCGGAGAATTTTTCAGTATCAACAAAAGCTCCTGCTACCAGCATGAAAGTAACTGCTGTATCAACCGCAGCCATAATAGGAGATTTCAATTTCAAATTCTTAGCATAATGATAAGCAAAGAAGATAGCAACCCAGATAGAGATAAAATCCATTGAATAACGGAAAGGCAAGGTCAATGTATTATACACTGCATCCCCTGTTTTGAACCAACCTAGAGCTGTTTCATTTCCAATTGCAGCTAAGACTTGAAATAAGGAACCCACGGTAATCAATCCCAAGAGAGATCCTAATCCAGCTTGTAAAGACTGTATAAACACATTGTTGGCCAGTTTATAACCAATTTCCTGAAGTTTGGTCATGAATTTACTGTTAAAGAATTTTTCCATTAGAAAAACCTCCTTAAGATATTGCTTTAATTAATTGAAAGATATTCTTACAATCTCCCATTGCATAATCCATGGCTGGAATGGTGGCAACAGGTTTTGATACTGTCTCTTTGACCGAATCAAGTTTATAAGAGACCTGAGGGCCTAATAAAATCACATCATAATCCTGAGCATAATCTTGATAGTCCATCAATCCGACAGCTTTGATATTGAGGTCAATACCTTGGTCATTTGCATATTGCTCCATTTTTTTCATCAGGATGCTCGTGGACATACCAGCCGCACATATTAATAAGATTTTCATTGTCTTTCTCCTTCTCGATTGGAATACAGCTCAATCATCTCAGTGATAAGGTCAATGGCCAAGAGACTCGTCATAAAATGATCTTGTGCATGAACAAGCAGTATACTCAACTGATGACCGTTTCCTTGTGCTTCTTCCTGCAATAAATCTGTTTGGGAATGATGGGCTTTTAAAATAACACTATTTGCCTCATCCATTAATTCCTTAGCTGCATCAAATTCTGCTAGTTTTGCTTTTTTAAGTGCTTCAAAAGCTAAGGATCGGGCTGCACCAGAATTGGCAATTAAGGACATGGCAATAATCTCCGCTGAACTATTCCATTCTTCCATACAAACTCCTCCTTTCAATTTGACTTCTTACCCAAAGTTTACTATAGCTCTATTCTACTGTCAAAAGCGTTTATATTTTCTTAATATACAGTTTTCTAGCTTAGTGTATCCATTTTCAAATGCCATTCATACTCAATTTATTATAAAAAATTTAAAGCAATAGTTTCTTACGTGCTTTACCTCTGGTACTCTGTTATTTTTAAATAGTNCCTTTAATATATTTTAGAACCTATCGTAAAATTAGTGTATAAAAATTAATCGTTTTTTATGATAATGTATAACACAAAGCTAAAGAGTATAAAAATTCATTAAAATCCGTCTCTTTTTCCTCAGGGGGTTACTTTCCGCAAGGGCTTATTATATACTTAATTTATGAAGATTATTAGAGAACTTCAAGTCACTTCAGATGAATTTTATGACTTCTTGGAAAGCGAGTTTATGAATCAAATCAATCAAACTGACAATCAAACAAAAAAGATAGATAGGTTAAAGAAAGGACTTCGTTACTCAAAATTGTCAGACAATGTCTATACCAAGACTGATTATGAGATTCTGGACTATCGTCGCCATGAAACCTACGTCATTCAAATCTCGTCCCACAGTGAAAAAACGATTACTTCCTACAAAACCAAGCCTTGCTCAAAAGGGCTGGAGGTTACGCTAGAACAAGAACAAAATAAATTGACAAAAAATTCAAAAAGCAAGCTCATCAAGTCGATGGGAGAGCTTCTCTACTTTGGTCGCCTTTCAGAAAATCTTTATAAGATTCAAGGAGAAATTGAGAAGGCTAGAAAAGGGAAAACTCAGTAACAGGCAAATCCGAGCCATACCTTCTTTTTGTGCTTTGAGTTTTTATGACTCGCAGATATTCAAATAGTTTAAGGAGTAGATTATGAAACAAGGCATCACACCTCAATATTGGAAACAAGAAAACAGCGGTCGCTATTTCACTAAAGAAACTAAAATATTCAGCCCTCTGCCTATTTTGACCGACACCTTACTGGCTCATCCAAAAGTAAGAAATGATGGCCAGCTGGCTTTCCCTGCCATTCATTTCATAAAAGGGATTTCCCGAGAAGTCGGACAAGAGGTTATGCAGTCCTTTTCACTTCCCTATCCATCCAATCCTGAAGCTCACATCGTAAAGATTACTGAAGACGGCATCTTCGTTTATGCCTTGTCCCAACGCGGCCTGTTTTATGGGGCGATTTCAATTATTCAAATGTTGCAGGATGGCTACTTGCCTTATGGCTTAGCCTACGACGAACCTGTCTGTTCCGAGCGTGGCCTCAAAGTCTTTTTACCGTCTCGTAAGAATATGGATTTCTTCAAGCAATTTGTGGATATGCTTGCTTTCTTCAAGTACAATACCCTCATGATTGAAATCGGCGGTGCTATGGAATATAAAAAACACCCTGAAATTAATCAAGAGTGGATCAAATATTGTTCTGAAATGGCTGAATACTCTGGCAAGACCAAAGAAATCCAAGACTATACCTTCCCTTGGTACAAGAATGCCATTCACATGGAAAATGGTGATGGGGAGTTTCTAAGTCAAAATGATGTTAAAGATCTGGTTCTCTACTGTAAGGAACAATTTTTTGAAGTGATTCCTGAGGTACCCTCTCTTGGCCACTGTGACTACCTGATGCTTGGCCACCCAGAAATTGCAGAAATCCCTGAAGATCCTTATCCAGACACTTACTGCCCTTCAAATCCTGCCTCTTATGAACTCCTCTTTGATGTTCTGGATGAAATCATTGAGGTCTTTGAACCTGAAGTCATCAATATCGGGCATGATGAATACTATTCAATTGCCATATGTGAGCGCTGCAAAGGAAAGGCTGGAGCAGACATCTTCGCAGAAGACATTATCAAGATTTATGACTACCTCAAGCAGAAAAATGTCCGAACCATGATTTGGGGAGACAAGTTACTGAAAAATGCTATCGTTCCTGATGCAGGGCCTTTTGGTGGAGCAGAAATCATCATGTACACTCCCCAGTTCAAAAAAGATACAGGCACAAAAGTTGGCATTATGCCGGCAACCTGGCAGGCTATTCACCAGATTCCCAAAGATGTCGAAATTCTCCATTGGCTCTGGAGTTTGGATGAAAAACTGGAAGATGAAGTTTTAGAAGAAGGCTTTAGCATCCGTTATGGTAATTTTGAAGGCTATCTCTTTCCGCATTGGGCTGAGCATTTGAAGAAGGGGAGCAAGGGAGCTATCATCTCCAACTGGAGCACTTTAAATGAGGTAATCCTGCAGAGAAATGTCATTTTCTTCGGCTTGGCCTATGCTTACGAGATGTTTTGGAATCATGGCTATCGTGATGAAGACTATGCGACTATCCGTGATAAAACCTTATCTTATCTCTTCCATTACCACTATCCCGACCTGCAGAACCACTCGCGCAGTCTTGAAGCACTGGCGTATCCCAGCTGGATTGAAATTGGCTATGCTACTGACTATTTTGTGGAATACCAATGGTTTGTGGACGGTGTCTTCCCTGAAATGGAAACCTATCAAATCGGCAATATCCTACTAACCTATGCTGATCAAACCGAGTTCACTGTTCCCATTATCTTTGGAGAAAACATTGGCAAAACAAGTGTTAACTGGAATCGGTCTACCAATACTAACCCTCTACCTGGCGAACCTATCTATAAAGTAGATGAGCAATTATTTGAAGTCTCGCTTAGCACCAAACCTTATCAAAAAGAGCAGCAAACTTTCTTCGCATTTCCTATTCAAAACCCTTATCCTGAAAAAGAATTGAAGAATGTAGAGGTTCAAACAGAAGCTAACAAAGATTGTCAAATTTTTGTTGATCGAATTGCCTATTATCACTAAATTTGAGGCTTATTTCAAGCTATCAGGTAGAAAGAGCGAAGTTTATTCGGAATCAGAATCATCCAATTCAAAAAAAGCAGAAACTTTCTAGACATCAGGTTACTGGACATACTGATTGCTTATCCTATTTGAAACGAAAGGAGGTGGGAGAGTGAGTGAAAAGAAAACATTTCTGAAACAATTCTTACGTCTCAGTCTACCGTTTTCTCTTCAATTTCTACTGGCCAGCGCTGTCAATCTAGCTGATGTTGTCATGATTGGACAGCTAGGGGAAAAACAAATCGCAGCTGCTGGTGCTGCCAACCAGATTTTCTTTCTCTTGACTATTGTACAGTTTGGTATTGGTAGCGGAGCTTCTGTCTTCATGGCCCAATACTGGGGAGCCCAGCGAATTGCCGATATGAGAAAAACCTTGGGATTAGTCTATATGCTGAGCGGGCTCATCTCCGCTTCCTTTACCTTAGTCGCTTTACTTTTTCCCAAGCAACTGATTGGTTTTTATATTCATGATTCCGAAGCTATTCAGTTGGGCGCCCAGTACTTATCTATCGTCTCCTGGACCTACCTGATGACAGCTATTACAACTTCTCTGGCTACTATGTGTCGCTGTAGTAACGAAGTTTTCTTACCAACTCTTGCAAGTCTCCTATCCATGGCGACCAATATCATTGGCAATGCCGTCCTTATTTTTGGACTGATTGGGTTTCCTAAACTTGGACTAGTTGGTGCTGCTATTGCCACCTTTATAGCTCGATTGCTGGAGCTTTGCTGGTTAGTCTTTGGTGTCTATCGAACAAGGATGGCTGGAGCCGCTAGCATAGCTGAACTCTTTGCCTTTCACAAAGACTTCGTTTATCAATTTTTGAAAAAAACCTTGCCAGTCGTCTTCAATGAAGGCGCCTGGTCTCTTGGAACATCAATTGGCTTGGCTATTATCGGACTATTAGGTACTGAAGTGGTGGCCTCCACCCAGATTGCTAGCGCCATTGCCCAAATTGGATTTGTCTTTGTACGCGGTGCGGGAAATGCTGTAGCTGTTATGCTAGGCAATACCATCGGAGAGAATCAAGTAGAAAAAGCCTTACAAGATGCCAAGCGCTTCTTGCTTCTATTACCTCTTATCGGACTTATCGTCAGCGTCCTACTCATCTGGGCTATGCCTTTAGCTCTGAAACTCTACAACTTAAGCAATCAGACAGAGCAGCTAACCATCTTGATGATTCAGTTAAATGCCCTGTTGTTTATCCCAAAAGCTTTTAGTGTTGTTTTAATCGTTGGGATTTTACGTAGCGGGGGCGATACCAACTATGCCTGTCTGCTAGATATTTTACCTGTCTGGCTCTTCAGCATTCCACTTGGCTATGCCTTGGTTAGTCTGCAGGCTCCCATTTGGCTAATCTTTCTTGTGATAAATGGCGAAGATATTCTCAAACCAATCTGGGGCATCCCTCGTGTTTTCTCAGGAAAATGGCTGCATAATCTTGTGCACGAGCGCATGTAAAAAAGCATCTAAATCACAACATTACCACAGAAATCGGAAGTGCAAATCCTGACTAAAAAGGGTAATGAGAGTTAGGTGCTTTTTTTATTGGTTTGCTACTCTAACATACAATTTTATAACTTGCGCATCATCTGAATTAAAACACTAATCTCTGCGTCATCTATAAGAATCTTAAAGCTTCGCTCCACTGTTCGGATGATTTTCCTAACATGCTTATAGTCATCAGGGAATTTTTCGATAACACCAGCAATTTCTCTACTGCCCTTCTTCAGGCATTCTCCTGAAAGGGTTCTCTCCACCAGACATGCAATATGGACAAACAAGCCTATTGTTTGCTCCTCTGTCAGCTGATAATAAAAATCAAATTCATCTAAAATAGCAGGAAGAATCTTTTTAATCTTAGCTAAGGAAGTATAGACAAATTGCTCTTCTAAAAATTGGTAAACTTTCTCATAATCGTAGCTATTGACAGAGGTCGGTACAAACATCAATAATTTATCTAAGTGCTCCTTGGGTTGCTCAAAAACATCTTTAATGGAAATGAAAGGGATACCCATAATTTGGGGGTCGAAAGTTCCAACAAAAGCATGGACTTGATAGGTCTTTCTTAAAGCCATCACTTCCTCAATCAACATCTCCTTATTGGCAACTGACAAAGCAATGACACGGTAACCCAACTTTGAATACTGATCAAGATAGTGCTTTAGCTGAAGAGAACCGCCCTCGCTAGTATAACAGAGTGTAATGATGATTTTTTCCTGGTCCCTATTTTTATACAGCTGATTCATTTCCATATGAAAAGCATGAAAGACACTGTCAATATCATTTTCTATCAAACAACGCCGTGCAATCCCCATGCCAATCATAGTAATGGGAATTGCAAATTCTCTGATTTTAATCAGAGTTTCTTCTCGAATTTTATCCAGCATTTCTTTAATCGATCCCATATCATAGAGAACGATGACACCTAAACCTTGGTCTAACCCCTCAATTTGCTCTTTTAATTTGCTATAGCTTTCCTCTAGAGATTCTTCTAATAGAATATCAAAGCCATACACTTGGTTATTTTTAGTCAGCATCTTGGTTGACTCAGCCAAGGACTTGGCAACCCCTTTACCATGCAGGACGTAGAGCAAGATAGGTCGTAGACTATCTTGTTTCTTTTCGGATTCAATAATAAACATGGTTAGGATGACGATTTCATCTATTGGAACAGCTAGTTGAAATCTTGTTTCTAGTTGCTTGGCAAATTTAGAACATTGTGCATACTCTATTGGATAATCCCGAATCACTTTCACAATAGCATCATTATCCAACTGCCGATTCAACGAGCCTTTCTGCTTAATCATCGCATTGACATGAAGGCTGATGCCGTAATATGCCGTCGAATTAAGCTCTAGATTGAGTTCTTTTTGAACAGATAGAACAAAGGCTTGTACCAACTGAATCACTTCAGCAGAGACAATCGTCTCAAGCTGATTAAGATTTTTAAACTCATCTTCTTTCTCGACAAAAGGTTTGTATTCAATATAGCTTTGAATATAGTTTCTCACTGCCTCAAAAACATCATCCTGCTCAATGCCTCTTTCTGATAACTGAGTATATTCTGATTTAATTTTGTTATATAAATCATCCGACTCTTGCTCTGGAAAATCCAGTAATCCCAACTCCTTATCATAAATTAGCACCTTACGTTTGCCAATCAATTCATCGATTTTAACTACATTATGACTACCTAAATGACGAATCCCTTGATAAGGAATAGGCAAATCGTCATTACTGAGTGTTAAATCTTTTAGATCTGACCTCAAACTTCTTACAAAAGCATTGGCGCAAGCTGTTCGAACTGCATATTCTAATTCTTTTATATTGCTAATATTCGCTGATAGGATGAAGGAATGAATGACATCACGCGGCACTTGAATATCATGCGCAGAATTCTTTGATTCGATAGCTAAAAAGTAATTTAGTAACTCTAGCTTTTCACTAATCGATCTATTCGGATAAGAAGGCAGCTGGATTACAACAGGAAGTTTATTGGATAAATGTTCAGATAGCTTAGCGCTACTTCCGATAATTACCAAACCTTTCTTCTGACGTCTCTTTTGTTCTCCTTCTCTGTGATTCAGCCAGGAAATCAATCTATTCTGATCCGCCGAAGATAGAACTTGTATGTTATCTATAAATAAAATTCCTTCTGCCACTTTCTCAAATACAGACTTCGTCGCCTCTGAGCCAAATAACAACTTCAGCAAATCATCCAGAACATCAATATAGTCTAAGCAGTTAATTTTTTCAAACAACTGAGGCTTACTAATAGCTTGATTTTGAATGGCAAACTCCATCATTTTATTAACGAAGTGAGTTCTACCAGCACCGACCTCGGATAAAATAAGTACAGGAAGGGCATAATTTGGGTATAAAATAGCTGCCTGTGCTAACTGGATGGCTGTTCGCAGGCTGCCATTTTCACCTATAATGCTTGGAAAATCCAAAGGATTTTCTACAAATACCTCTTTTAACTTGTATTGAACTGGCCGTGTATTTCCTTTAACGAGTATCCCTTCTTTTACCAATTGATTCAAAATAGTGCTCACATTTGAGCGTCGCATTCCTAAAGCAGCAGCAATTACTTTCGTTTCAAGGCCTTGCTTATCATTCTTTAGTAATTCTTGCTCTAGATATTCTAAGACTAGTGTTTTGGCAACCTTCATATTCTACCTCACTGATATTTTTCTCCCATTATCGTCATTCAATTTATCTTATACTGCAGCTTGATTCACCTACTTAGAGCCTTAGAACTTACTCCCTATCATCCTGTCATTTCCTTATCTAAACATTATAAATTGAAGCAAGAGAATGATAGAATACATAAAAGCCAACTGTTAATGAGTGATATAAACAGCTGGCCTTTTTCTTTATCATTCAGGAATGAAATTCTTTATTCATTCTTTTATCAGAAAACCAAGTCGTAAGGAGATTCCAACTTGTCCGCTAAACTGGCTAGAAACTCCGCTGCAGGCTGACCATCTACGACTTGATGGTCAAAAGTCAGGCTGAGCGGCAGGAATTTCTGCTCATAGACCTGTCCTTGGCTGTCAAGAGCCAGCGCCGTTTGCAGGGCACCAACTCCTAAAATGGCCACTTCTGGAGTATTTAGGATAGGAGTGAAATATTCAACCCCTGCTCCCCCGAGATTGGTAATACTGAAGGTTGAACCTGAGTAAAGAGCTGGATCTAAAGTGCCTTTACGAGCTTGGGTGGCCTCTGTTTTGATAGCTAAGCCCAAGTCAGCCAGCGTTAGCTTATCCACGTGTCGGATAACCGGCACCACCAGACCATCACTCAGCGCCGTCGCAATACCGATATGAATATCTTCTACTTCCTGATACTGACCATTGAAATACCAAGCATTGAGCTGAGGGTGATCTTTCAACGCCTTGGCAACAGCCTTTGTAAGCAGAGTCGTGATGCTGATTTCGCCATTTTCTAGTGGAGAAGCGACCTTATCCTTCATATCCTGTCTAAAGGCCATCAGCCGACTGATATCCACCTTACGATGCAAGGTCACCTGAGCAGATGTCTGGAGACTAGTCATCATCCGCTCTGCAATAGTCTTGCGCATACCTGTCAATCCTGCACCATAGTCAACTTGATCAGCATGTTGAAGGACTGCTGAGCTACTTTCAGGTGTTTGGTTTGGAAGTGCCTCTGGTTTATAATTTTCCACATCTCGTCGGGTAATACGGCCCTTGCCTCCCGTTCCTGAAATCAAGGAAATATCATATCCTTTTTCCTTAGCAATCTTGCGGGCCAGCGGAGTAATGAAAATACGACCCTGTTCACTTTTTCCAACAGTGTAGGAACTTGCTGCCACAGTTTTTTCAGCTAGCTCTGGCTCTGAATCAACTGCTCCCTTATCACTTTCTGATTTATTCGCAGAAACTTCTTCCGTCTCCATACCTGGAATAGATTCTCCTGCTTCACCAATCCATGCAATTACTTTCTTGCACGGGACAGTATCGCCCGCCTGACTGATAATTTTTAAAATCACTCCTGCGCTTGGTGCTTCTACATCGCTGGTCAATTTTTCAGAACTGATTTCCAAGACAGGCTGACCAGCAGCTACGGTGTCGCCTTCCTTGACTAGCCAGTTATTTATCAAACCTTCGGTCATTGTTAAGCCTAGCTTAGGCATTACAATTTCTGTAGCCATACTTGCCTCCCTTCTATCTCTTCAGATCGTCAATCAATTCTGCAGCAACAGTCAGAACCTTATCAGCATTAGGGATATAGAGCTGTTCCAGATTCACCGCAAATGGTACCGGCACATTTGGCGCGCAGACGCATTTCACTGGACCATCAAGATAATCAAAGCATTTATCAGTCACTACAGCTGCAATATCCGTCGCTGTGTTATTGTGAGGGTTTGATTCATCAACGATAATCAGCCGTCCAGTTTTCTTGACTGATTCAAAGACAGTCTCCTCATCCCAAGGGGCTACCGTTCTCAAGTCAATCACTTCAACCGAAACACCATCTTTTTCCAAGCGATCCGCTACCTCATAAGCAACATAAAGCATTTTACCGATAGTAACGATAGTGAGGTCTGTTCCTTCACGGCGGACAGCAGCCTTTCCAATTGGAACTGTATAATATTCTTCTGGTACCTCTCCCTTGATACCATAGAGAGTCTTATCTTCTGAATAAATCACGATATTGTCGTCTTCAATGGAAGCCAGCAGTAACCCTTTAGCATCATACGGAGTTGCTGGAACAACTACCTTTATGCCAGGTATAGATCCAAAGAGACCGTAATATGAACCCGAGTGCTGAGCTGCAGCCGAAGCTCCTGCCCCATGCATGGTCCGCATTGTCATCGGAACCTTGGCCTTACCGCCAAACATATAGCGCATTTTTGAGCCTTGCCCCAGAATGGCGTCAAAGCAGAAACCGATAAAGTCATTGAACATCAGCTCCGGTACTGGCCGCAAGCCAGTCAGAGCCATTCCAACAGAAGCTGACACGTATCCGTGCTCAGAAATCGGAGTATCAATCACCCGCTCTCGGCCGTATTTTGGCATGAGTCCCTTGGTTACACCCATTACACCGCCCCAAGCATCTTCGTTTTCTTCTTCCAAGTGCTTGACTGTTACACCGCCAGCAATATCTTCTCCCAGAAGGATTACGGTGTCATCTTTTGCCATTGCCTGATCCAGCGCTTCATTGATTGCTTTCATAAATAACAGTTGTCTAGCCATTTGATCAACCTCCTTCTATCAATCAGCAAATACATCTTCCAGCAGAGACTCGGAACGAGGAATCGGACTGTCTTGAGCAAATTTGATAGCTTCTTCCACATCCTTTCGAGACTCCTCTAATATGGCATCAAGTTCCTCTTCAGTCAAGAGGCCATGCTCGATAGCGTAGTCACGGAAGACATCTAGAGCATCCACATCAGCCCAGTCTTTTTCTTCACCTTCCAAAGCCTTATACTTCTGCTCATCCCCTTCAAAGTGACCATGATCCCGATATGTTACAGCTTCAATTAAGGTAGGTCCTTCACCTCTACGAGCCCGCTCTACAGCTTCCTTGGCTACTTGGTAGACAGCAAATAAATCCTTACCATTAACCCGAACGCCGGGCATATTATAAGCAGCCGCTCTCTCAGCAATGGTGCCAGACGCTGAAGAATACCATTGCGGTGTCGATTCTGCAAAGAGGTTGTTTTCATTGACAAAGATAACTGGCAGTTTCCAAATTGATGCCATATTGAGACATTCGTGGAAATTCCCTTCATTGGCCGCACCGTCACCAAAGAAGCAGACAGCCACACTATCGGTTTTCAAGTACTTGTTTCGCATAGCAGCACCGGTAGCTAGACCAAAGCCTCCACCAACCATACCATTGGCACCGAGAATCCCCTTGTCCAAATCGGCGATGTGCATAGATCCGCCTTTTCCTTTTCCAAGCCCAGTCTCCTTGCCAAAAATTTCTGCCATCATTCCCTTTAAATCACCGCCCTTAGCAACACAGTGACCGTGTCCCCGGTGAGTACTGGTAATATAGTCCTTGTCTGTCAGATTGGCACAGACGCCAGTAGCAATCGCTTCCTCTCCAGCATAAAGGTGAACAAAACCAGGAATCTGTCCTGCAGCAAAGAAACGCCGAGTATTTTCCTCAAAATTACGGATATCCCACATAGTTTTATACATGGTCTTGACTTTTTCTTTGGAAACCTGCTCTACTTCAACTTCAGTAGCATCATAGACTTTTAAATCTACTAGCTCTGATACAGCACTTTGGTTTCTTGTTTTGCTCAATTGTTGTGGTAAATCTTTATAATTTGACATATTTTTACCTCCTCATTAATCGTCCTGAACAAGTCTTTTAGCGACCTCTTGTATTAGTTCTGATGTGGTAGGATGAGCAAAAACTGTTTCAAGAACTTGATCCAGCGTTGCTTCAGCCTGCCTCAGCAAAATCAAATTCTGCAGAAGATCTGTACCGTTCGGACCAACGATGACTGCACCTAGCAGAAGATGGTATTGCTTTTCTGAGATTAGCTTGACATAGCCCTCCGTCTCACCTATTGCGATAGCCCGCCCATTATAAGAGAAAGGCAGCTTCTCGACCAGAACATCATAGCCGGCCTGCTCAGCCTCTTCCTTGCTGAGACCAAAAGAAGCTACTTCAGGATTGGTGTAGAGTGAACGGGGAACACCCAGCGGATCAACTGCTTCTTCAGCTCTCCGGCAGATAGCTCTTACAGCCTTTATTCCTTCTGCACTAGCTACGTGAGCCAGCATATAAGATTCCAAGAGATCACCGATAGCATAAACATGCTCTTTGGATGTTTCGTAGTATTGATCTACCTTGACAAAATTCCGATCTGTCAAGGCTAATCCCATATCCTTTGCTAGCTCTAGATTTGGTTTGCGGCCAGTAGCGACCAAAAGATGGTCAAAAGCAACCTGCTCGTTCTCAAGTAATACAGAATTAGAAGTTACTTCCTTTATCTGCGCTCCCTGATAAATCATCACCCCCATTTTCTTTAATTTCTTTTGAATCACATGTCGCGCTTCTGCTTCTTCAGTCAAAAGGATTTCCGGCGCAACCTCAATAACAGTGACAGCAACACCCAGAGGAGCCATAGCAAAAGCTAGCTCAATTGCGATAACGCCACCTCCGATAATGACCAACTTCTCAGGAAGCTCCCTCAAGTCAAAAAACGTATCCGTCGTTAGATAGTCAACCTGTTCCAATCCCTTGATAGGAGGCACAAAAGGATAACTGCCAGTAGCCAAAATCACATCTTTGCCACTGATTTCTTTACCATTGACGGAGAAAGTTCGGTCTTTGACAAACTTGGCCTGCCCTTGGATATATTCAATACCTAAAGACTTAAAGCTAGCATGAATTCCAGATTGCAAACTGGCAATAACCTGATTCTTTCGGTCTACCAATTTCTCAAAATCAATCCTTTCAAGCTTGCTCTCAACGCCATAACGCCTAGCTTCCTCCATTGTCAGCAACCAATGACCGTGCTGGAGATAGGCCTTAGACGGTATACACCCTACATTCAGGCAGGTTCCGCCGATAGACTTCTTTTCTACCACGGCCACATTTTTTCCCAAACGAGCTGCTTCTTCAGCAGCCACATAACCACCCGGTCCAGCACCGATAATCAAAACATCATAAACAGACAAAACAGGCCTCCTTTCATAAAATGCAAAGAGTGCTCCAACAATCAAATTGATTGCTGTTGACTATAGATACAAAAAGTATCTCATTATTTTTCGTATTTCTAAGACTCATTTTAAAATCTCAGGATAGAGTCTGCTCAGAAGCTATGAACCTCCTTTCTGTATTTTTTTGTCTATACATAGTAAGCGCTTCCTTTTTAGAAGAAACTTATGCCAAATAATTAAAATCCAGTTGCCCATCTTTCAAACTGACATGAACTGTCATTTCAGTTGTTTCCTTATTTTCGACCAAATAACGAGCCAAAGGCGTTTCTAGATAGCGCATAATGCTTCTTTGAATAGGACGAGCACCAAACTCTGGTTGGTAGTCCTGCTGGGCTAAAAAAGCATAGACTTCTTCTCTCAGATGAAGCTGAATCTTCTGAAGTTCCAACCTTTCCTGAAGTTGCCGAACCATAATCTTTACGATATTGACCATATCTTCTGCCCTCAGAGGATTGAAAATAACCGTCTCGTCAATCCGATTTAAAAACTCTGGTCTAAAACTATGTTGCAGCAAGGATAGAACTTCATCCCGCGTTTCCTCAGTCAGTCCCTGTTTACTTTTTAGACTTTCCAAAATCTGCTGGGAGCCAATATTGCTTGTCATAATCAAAATAGTATTTTTAAAGTCAATAGTACGGCCTTTAGAATCTGTCAAGCGTCCTTCGTCCAAGACTTGCAGCAAGGTATTGAATACATCCGGATGGGCTTTCTCAATCTCATCCAGCAAGACAATCGAATAAAGCCTCCTACGAACAGCTTCTGTCAGCTGTCCTCCCTCTTCAAATCCTACGTAACCTGGTGGCGGACCAACTAAACGAGCCACAGCATGTTTTTCCATGTACTCAGACATATCCAGCCGGACCATTTCCAGCTCATTACCAAACAGCCGCTCAGCAAGGGCTTTAGCAAGAGCAGTCTTCCCGACTCCAGTTGGCCCCAGAAAGAGAAAGGACCCAATAGGACGCTTTGGATTTTGAATTCCTGCTCTCGAGCGCAAAATAGCCTCCGAAACCTTTTGAACAGCTTGGTCTTGCCCTACAATTCTCTGGCGCAGGAGCTTGTCTAGATTTAGAAGGTGTTCGCGCTCATTGTCCATGATTCCCTGCACTTTGATTCCTGTTATACGCTCTACGATACTAGCTATATCTTCACGACTGACGTCTGGCTGCTCAGTTTGCGCTTGACCTAGCTGGATTTTCTTAACAGCACACGCCTCATCAATCAAGTCCAGTGCCTTATCAGGCAAATAACGATCTGACAGATAACGAATTGAAAGACTGATTGCTGCCTGCAAGGCTTCGTCCGTCAGCCTAACTCCGTGAAAGTCCTGATAATTCTCCCGCAGTCCTTGCAGAATTGTCAATGCCTTATCTTGGTCAGGCTCCTCAATGCGAATCCGCTGGAAACGCCCCTCCAAAGCTTGATCTAGCTCGAAGCTTTCCCGATAAGCAGCAAAAGTCGTTGTACCAATGATATTAATCTGTCCCTGAGCCAAGAGCGGCTTTAAAAGATTACCTGCATCAAGAGAGCCCTCTGTCCGACCTGCCGTCACGATTTGGTGAATATCCTCAATATAAAGAATAATCTTTCCCTTAGCAGCCAGCACCTCATCCAAAACAGCCTTGAAGCGCTCTTCAAACTCTCCTCTATACTTAGTCCCAGCAATCAATCCGCCTAGATTTAACTTAAAAACTTCCTTGCCCTGCAATTTTTCTGGAACATCATCAGCAAGCAGTCTTCTAACAAACCCCTCTATCACTTTGGATTTTCCAACACCTGGAAAACCTAGGAGAATGGCATTGCTTTTCTCTTTCCTACACAGCACACGGATTATATCGTCAATTTCGTCTTTTCGACCAATTACTTGTCTACCGGTCTGGTCTGCCAACCACTGATTAAAGTTAGTTGCATATTTGCTCAAGGCTTGATAGCGACTCTCCTGACTGGAAGAGACAGCTCGTTTGCCTTGGCGAGCCTTATTCAACTTTTTCGCAACCATTTCCTTATCAATCCCAGCCTGCTTTAAAAAGACAGTTATCGGATTTCGCTGCTGGTGAAATAGACTGAGAATCAGGTGTTCTACTGTTACCACCTCATCTCTCAGTTCCGTCCTCTCAGCCTCTGCATCATCCAAAAGATTCTTGAGACGCTGGCTATACTGACGTCCAAATCGGTTCGTGTCCGTATGTGAAAATACAGGAATCTTGGCTAGTTCCTGATTGATGACACTAATAAATTCATTAATATCAAGGTCCAAACCGGTATAGAATTCCAAAGCAAAAGCCTGAGGCTGGGTCAGCACTGTCCAGACATGCGGAATGTCCACTTGATAATTGTGTTTTTGAATAGCTAATTCCTTTGCAGCTTTTAGTACTTCTTGCAAAAGATTGGTATAGTGTTCGGTCATATAGTTTCCTCGCTTTTCTACTGAAAACCAAAGACAACTGCAAACAATATTTTGAAATTTAACCTATTTTAACAAAAACTTAACTTGATAATCTTATGTTTATTATATCATTTTCACAATCAATATACTAGAAAAAATGTAAGCGTTTTTTCATGTTTTAATCTAATTTTAACAAAAGATTGTGAAAAAAAGAGCACTGACTTATCCTAAAGGGACAAACCAACACTCTTTAATTTGTAATATTTTTAGCCAAACGATTAAGCCGCCACTGAAAGAGAATGCCGCTCGTCACCAAGCTAGCAATGAGGCCAATCCAATATCCATAAGGGCCTAAACTAGTATAGTAATCTAAGAAGAGTCCCAGGGGAAGCGAAACTCCCCAATAAGCAATCAGACCCAAGTAAAACGGCACCTGAGTATCCTTATAGCCCCGAAGAATGCCCTGCAAAGGAGCCGCAAAAGTATCTGCCAACTGGAAAAAGAGGCTGTAGGTCAGAAAAACAGATGTCATACGGATAAACTCGGTATCCGACCCATAGAGAGCAGCCACACGGTCTCGTAAGATATAGAGAAAGAAGAAGGTAAATCCAGCAATTCCCAAGGCCGTCAGCCGCCCAAGTTTACAAAATTTCTTAACATCGTCAGGACGATTAGCTCCAATTTCATAAGAAACAATGATGGACATTGAGGTTGAAATACTCATAGGAAAGGCATACATTAAGTTTGAAAAATTCATGGCCGCCTGATGGCTGGCAATGATTAGTGACGAAAACTTAGCCATGACCAGTCCAACAACCGAGAAAATCACGACTTCAGCAAAAACCGTTCCTCCGATAGGCAGTCCAAGTCGAATGCCTTCGATTAAGCCCTTTTTCTCTAACGGTCGAATCTTCAATAGCTCATAGGATTGGACTTTTGGATGTTTGACTGCTACTAACAAGGATATGAGGAGCAAAACCCAATAAGCCAAAGAAGTCCCAAGTCCAGCTCCGGCTCCACCCATTTCTGGAAATCCAAATGCTCCGTATATTAGGGCATAATTGAAAGAGCCATTCAAGGGCAAGAGTAAGAGCATGAGATACATGGAAAGCTTAGTCAACCCTAGAGCATCAAACAGAGAACGGATGGTGCTAAAGAGCAAAAGAGGAATAATACCAAGCGCCAGATACCAAAGATAGTTCTTAGCTACTTCTTCTACTAAAGGCTCTAGTCCAAGGTGAGACAAAACCAGAGGAGCACCCACAAATACCAAGGCAAATAAAATTAGCGATAGCCCTAAAGAAAGATAAATAAACTGATAGAAATCAGCAGCAATTTTTTCTTTTTTGCCCTGTCCTAAATGATGCCCAATTATGGGTACCAAGGCCGACACAATCCCTATCAGCAAATCGAAAAATGGAATCCAAAGACTAGTTGCCATAGAAACACCAGCCAGATGCAGAGTGTCATACCGGCCAGTCATGGTCGTATCGACAAATGAAGCTGAAAAATTGGCCAGTTGGTAGATCAAAATTGGCAAAAAAATAGAAATAAAGAACTGCATCCGCTGCTGTAAATTATGAGTTTGGTGCATAGAAATCCCTCAAAAACTTTTTCTACCCAAGTAAAATCAATGAGCTTAGATTTTTAAAATATCAACTATCTTTACTATACTATAAGCCAGACAGATAGTCAAAAGGAAAAGGAAATCATATATCTGCCTCAGTAAAGACAACCTGCCCCTTCTCAAATCCAGCAATGCGAGCCAAAGAAAGGACACGATAACCAGCAGCTTCCAAAAGTTGACGGCCATCCTGAAAGGATTTTTCAATGACAATGCCAAGCGCTTCAACTTGCGCTCCTGCTTGCTCAATAATGGTAATCAAGCCCTTGGCTGCCTGACCGTTAGCTAAAAAATCGTCAATAATCAGCACCTTATCGTCAGAGGTGAGAAATTTGCCAGCAATCGAAACGGTCGAAGTCACTTGCTTGGTGAAAGAGTATACTTCAGCTGTCAAAATCCCCTCTGTCATGGTGATGTTTTTGGCTTTCTTGGCGAATATCATTGGTAGCCCCAGAGCCTCTGCTACGTAGACAGCCGGAGCAATACCAGAAGCTTCAATGGTCACTACCTTGGTAATTCCTGCGTCCTTTACCGCTTCCGCAAAGACCTGGCCAATCTCTTTCATCAGAGAAAAATCAACCTGATGAGTCAGAAAAGAGTCAACTTTAAGGATATTTTCACCTAACACCTGTCCATCTCTGAGAATCCGTTCTTCTAATGTTTTCATTTATCCTCCTTTTCAAAAACCATCCTGAATCTAGCAGAAAAACACGGCTATCCGTGCTTTTTCTTTACTCTTTTTCATTTTTATTCTCGGTCTTATCTTCTTCTCCAGCATGATTGACTGCTTTTTTGAATTCTGAAAACATTTTACCGATAGATTGCCCCAGTTCGGGCAGGCGTTTTGGTCCGAAAATGAGCAGGGCTCCCAGAACAATAATGATTACTCCAGGTACTCCGATGTCTTTTAAAAGTCCCATTAATTTCTCCTCGTTGATTTTCTTTGATAAATGATGCGACTGAGCAAGATGCTGACTTCATAGAGCAAAATCAGAGGCACTGTCATAGTCAAGTCACTGATAAAGTCAGCCGGTGTCAGGATAACAGCTAAAACCAGCAAAATGAAGTAAGCGTATCGTCTATATTTTACCAAAAATTTCGGATTGAGCAAACCGATAGAAGTCAGAAAGGACACAAGAACTGGCAGCTCAAAAAGGCATGCAATCGGAATAGTGGTATGAAAGACGAAACTAAGATAATTCTGCGCTGTCAGCCGAGTCTCAAAGAGGCCCTCACCCAGTGACAGCAAAACCTGCAAAATAGCTGGAGTCACAAAGTAAAAGCCGAAAGCCAAACCAAGAACAAAACAGATAAAGGTAGCCGGGATATAAGCGAAAACAGCTCGTGCTTCATTAGCTCGCAAAGCTGGTCGGACAAACTCCCAGACCTGATAAACCAAAAATGGCAAGGTCAGGGAAAAAGCGACAAGGCTAGCCAGACTGATATAAATCCAAAGGATATCATCCGGCCCCAGAACCAGCAGCTTCTGCACAAAATTACTGGTCAGCCATCGATAAATATCGGCTGAAAAGAGCAAGCCAACCAGAAAAACCAGGAAGAAGCAAGCCACTACCGCTAGAAAACGCCGTCTGAACTCCGTCAAATGCTCAATAATAGTCTGCTCTTTTTTATTCATGCTGCTGCTCGCTTCTCTGATTTTTAAAGCTAACATAGACAACCAGAAGGATAAAGAAAGCCTGACTAACTACCACTTCTAGGCTTGGATAAATCCCCATCCAGTCTACTGTCACAAAGCCATTGATTAGGTGAGTCGGTAGGATATTGGTCAGCTGAAGGGCATGGATGCTGACGCCCAGCATTTTAAAGGCCAGAGCATAGATTAGCCAAGTCAGCCAGAAGAAAATGCTGTGTGGTTTGAGAAGACCAGACGCCTTGCTCATGATAAAGGCCAGCAAGACCAGGACCAGAAGAGCCAAGCCGATTCCCAAAAGGAAATCAGTCATAGTGATGCGCGGCAGAATTCCTGCATAAAAGAGGATAGTCTCAGCCCCTTCACGGAAAACTGCCAGAAAGCTAAGAGCAAACATGGAAAGAAAACTGCCTGTGGCTGTTACAGCCTTCATTTGGCTTTCCATGAAGTCATTCCATTTCTCAATAGATGCCTTGCTGTGTAGCCAGATACCAACTAATATCATCATGGCGACAGCGAAAATTCCCACTGCACCCTCGATAATCTCACGATTGGATCCAGAAGCAACTACTGGGAAAAGAAACTGTAGCAAAGCTGCAATCACAGCGCTGGCTAGAACTCCGCTTGCTGCGCCGGCATAAACCCATTTGAGCCCTTTTTTCATCTTAGAGGCTTTCAGAGTCGTTATCAAAGCCATGACGATCAAGAGCGCTTCTACACCCTCACGCAGTAAAATCAGCATAGCATCAAAGAAATGATAGGAAGCTGTCGTGTCAATCTGTGACAGCTCACTAATCAAGGATTCTAGCTGCTTTTGATACTTCTCTTCGCTCCCCTTGACCATAATAACTGGCGTCTGACTCTCTACCTTGGTATAAAGTGAAGGATTATTGACACTGACATCTCCTTCAATCGTTGGCCAAATGGTGATGAACTCTTTCATCTTGGCAGCAGCCTTTTTATCATCTCCGCTTTGAAAGAGACTTAAGGCCTCCTCTAGCAGCTTAATTCCATCTTTCAGCGTCAGATTACCAGCAGTTTCTTGGACTTTCTCACCTTTGACAAAATTATCAATGGCGGTTTTCAAATCATCAAAAGAAGACTGAATCATATCAAAGTCAGTAGGCTCCGTCTCAATGGCGCTGCGCAAGAATGAAATAGCTGTTTCTACCTTGCCGTAATGGGCTGTGCTGTTGTCTCGAACCACGCTTTCATTGGTAGTCCAGGTACTATTCATCTTCTTGTATGCTTCTCTTGTCGCTTCTAAATCCTTAGCGCTAATGGCCTTTTGTAGGTTTTCAAATTTTGGCTCTAACTTACTGAGAAGCTTCTTTTTCTCAGCCTCTAAGTCGACTGGATTCTGCTCTTTTTCAAATTTCAAGAGGGCAGAAGAGATTTGTGTCAGCTTCTCCTCCGTCACCTGACCCGATAAGTCTAGTGCCTTGCTTACCTCTTGTCCCGCTGCAGAGTCGTGATTAGCCACCTTTTCAAAGTCAGTCTTGATCTCTCCGACTAGCTGCTTGGCTTTTTCCTGGTCCTTCTGCTTGACTGCAGTGCTGGCATCAGTGATTTTGACGAATAGACTGCTGTAGCTATCATCCGCTAAAACCGGCTTAGCCAAAAAGATCAGCAAGAACCCCATGACAAGTAAGCTTTTATTCAAATAATTTTTGACCAAGGTATTCTCCTTTTTTCACTCCACCAAAGCAAGCAAACAAACCACTACCGATATGCGTGACGTATTCATTCATCTTATCTTGAGCGCCTAGATTAGTTAGAACTTTGACAAAGCTGTCTGGATCTTTCTGGAAGGAAAGAAAGAGTAAGCCTGTGTCGAACTGACCAGTAGTTTCATCAATCCCGTCCGAGTAAGAGTAAGACCGGCGATATATGGGCTTATCAACCTCCTTGGCCAGACGGACATGTGAATCCTCTGGCAGCAGGTCCAAGTCAACCTCGTCAAACTCGTCTTTCTTGCCAAAAGGCGCTCCGCTATCTTTATAGCGGCCGAAAGTGTTTTCCTGCTCCTGCAGATTGGTTCGGTCCCAGGTCTCAAGGAACATCTGGATTCGGCGGACAGCCATGTAAGAGCCACCCTGCATCCAGTCCTTGCTATCGCACCAAATGACCTTGTCGAAGTCTTTTTCCTTGGTCACATTGGCTGTGCCGTCCTTAAATCCAAAGAGATTACGAGGCGTTGACATCCGGTCTCCGATAGCTGCAAAGCCTGACTGACTCCACTTCATAGTGATGGCATTTCTCCCCTTGCGGACCAGATTGCGGACCGCATGAAAGGCTACCTGCTCATCATCCGCGCAGGCCTGGATGACAATATCGCCACCCGTATATTTTTCTTTAAGCTGCTCCTTTGGAAATGGCGGCAAATCACGAAAAGCTTTAGGTCGTTTGTCTGACAAGCCCATTTTTTTCAGAAAAGAGGCTGAGACCCCAAAGGTCAAAGTCAATCGATAAGGGTTGAGACCAACAGTTTCTCCAGTATCCGTTGGCGGCAAAAGAGCATTGGAATTATCTTTTTTGACCAATTCTCCATTTACCAACTTCTCGCTATAGGCTGTCCAGTCCTTAAAGAGCTGGATAATGGCTTCCCTATCTGTCGTATGCAAATCCAACACAACAAAGTAGATATTCTTCTGCATTGGAGTTGTGATCCCCGCCTGATGCTCCCCGTAAAAGCTGATTTCTTCCTCACCGTCAGCGAATTTCTTATCTTCCTTGGCCTGATTAGCGAAAAAAGCAGATGCACCAGAGACACCCAGTGCAAGACCAGCGCCTCCAATCCCTGCTTTTTTAAGAAATTCACGACGATCCATCTTTTTATTAAACCATTTTTCGTCGTTTGTCATATGATTACTCCCCGTTTAGAATGACTCCCATTTGTGAAAGAGGCTCACCCAGTTTGGTCACAGCTTCCGCCAACTCTTTGGTGTCTTCTTTTGTCAATTCTGTATAGAGTTTGTAGTTTTCAGAGTCAGTCATGTGCTTGTCTAAGAGACTATTGACGTTTTTAAACTCAAGTTCCAAGGTCTTGACGAGTTTCTCGTCCTTATCCTTAATCAATGGCTTAAAGAGCTCAAAAATCTTTTCTGCTCCTTCGATATTCGCACGGAAATCATAGAGATCTGTATGAGAGAAAACTTCTTCCTCACCTGTAATCTTGCTAGTTGCTACTTCATTAAGCAAGTCAACAGCGCCTGTCAACATCATATCCGGCGTCACTTCAACCGTTGCGATTTTAGCTTTTAGCTCCTTGATATCGTTGACCAGCTGATCGGCATAGCTTTCAGTTCCTTTGGTTGTATTTTGCTCCCACATGATTTTTTCGATGCGGTGGAAACCAGACCAGCCTTCTTCGGTCTTGTTTTCATCCACATAGTCGACCAAGCGGAAGTCAATTTTAACGTCTGATTCACCAAAGCTCTCAGCAATCGGCTCCGAGCGCTCGTAGGCCATCCGGATAAGCGGATATTGCTTTTTAGCCTCATCAAGCTTGCCTTCTTTAAGGGTATCACGAAACTTCTCCGTATCTGTCAGGAGCTGATCAATTTGTCCTTGGACAAACGTTTTATAATCCGCTGTCGCCTTGTCCAATTCTTTCTGATTGACAGCCGTTTGGCTGCTGGATGCTTGACTGCTTGAGCCAGTCTTGTTTGAAGAGTTGTTGGCTGCGCAGCCAGTCAGTAAAATTGCCGTTGAAAATAGGACGATGCCAAGTTTTTTCATGGTGACTCCTTTGTTTTCTCTCCTAGATAGAGATTATTTCCTGTAAATTATACCAGTTTTTTTCTCATATTTCAAGAAATTGTCTGACAATTTAATCAAAAACTGTATATTAAGACCATTAAAGCAGCTCTTCTTTGATTTTTCCGATTTCCGTCTTTTTCAGCACCAAGTAAATCGTATCTCCTAGATAGAGTCGCGTGCTACCATTGACCGTTTGAGTCTTTCCCTTGTGGACATTCATGGTAATCAAGACCCCATCAGGCAAGTTTAGCTCATGCACCTGCCGACCAGCAATCTTTTCAGAAACAGGGATTTCAATTAAAGTAGTATCTCCTTGGTCCTCGATACTATCTGGCAACATTTTTTCCAGCATGGCTTCATAGACTGGCGCTCCTTTTAGCAGATCCATGATAATGTAAGCAGTCAGAGTGACCAGTCCCAGCGGCATGAGATTACGGATGTCACCGACCATCTCTGTGACCAGAATCATAGCTGTCAGTGGAGCCTTGGAAATAGCTCCAAAGTAGCCACTCATGCCCAGAATAATGAAAATCGGAAATTGCTCCTGAGAAATCAAACCTAACTGAAGACAGACTGCCCCCATTGCTCCGCCCAGAAGTGAACCCAGAGCAAGGATAGGCAGAAAAATACCACCTGGTAGCCCGCTTCCGTAACTCAGCATGCTCCAGATAAAACGCAGAACAAAAAATAAGAGCAAGGTTCCCACAGTATAATGACTAGCAGTCAAAGATAAAATCAACTGATTGCCCCCGCCCAGCAAGTGAGGCAGGAAATAACCAATCGGAATAATCAAGGCAAAGGCCAGAATAGGATAATAAGCTTCTGAAATTCGAAACAAGCGCCCCAAAAACTGGTAAACCTGCTGAATATTCAAAATGACTTTCTCATAAATATAACCTGACAAACCTAGCAGCAAGCCCATGACTAGGTAAATCCAATACTGCTCCAGCTTCATGACCGGGATATTATCCGGCATGTCCAGCACTGGCGTTAGGCCAAACATGGAGAGTGAGACAAAGTTAGCAACTAGACTGGCCGCCAGCGTAGAAACCCAGAAAAAGCGTGAAAAATGACGGTAAACCTCTTCTACTACGAAAAGCAGGCCTGCGATTGGTGCATTAAAAGCTGCTGCTAAGCCTGCTGCTGCACCGCTAGCAATGAGCGCTCTCTCCTCAGCAGCACTCAAATTCAGAAATTTAGAGACGCCTTTGCCGCTCATAGCGCCTAGCTGAATACTTGGTCCTTCTCGACCCAACATCAGACCGCTAGAAATGGCTAAAATCCCCAATACAAACTTCTTCCAGAGAACACTCCACCAAGAAAGTGACATCAGGCCTTTCAGCTCTGCTTCAACCTGCGGAATCCCTGACCCCTTAATGTTTTTCTCCGACTTTACCCAGCGAGCGTTGAGAAAGACGATGAAAGCATAAAAGAACACCAAGGCCAGTAACCAAAGCAAAGACTGCTGACTCCTATGGTAGACATCCTGCACTAAATGAAAGATTTTTTCAATCAGAAAGCGGAAAATCCCGACTACCAGTCCAGCAAAAATCCCAACTAAGACACCTCGCAAAACCTGGGAAATAATCGAATGAGTTGTGAAGTTAAATTCTCTCTTAATATCGTCCTCTTGCGAGATAGACTCTTTTGCCATTGCCAATCTCCTCTAAATAGTTACTTTACCACTATTCTAGCACAAAGCAGGCCTGATAAACAGATGAAATATAAATTTCTTCTTTCATTTTTTTAAAGGCTCTATACAAAAAAGTCTAGGAATTGTCCCAGACTTAATTACTTTCTTATTTTGCTTTCAAAGCTGCTTGAGTAATGTAGTTGTACGGTTTGTTGAAGTGTGGCAGGAAGAAAAGATCCAGCAAGGCCAATTTATCAATTGTAACTTTTTCCTGAATAGCCAATGAGAACATGTGAATACCCATAGACATATCTTCTCTAGAAACCATCTGAGCTCCAAGAACTACACGCGTGTCCTTATCATAAACAATCTTAATTGTAACATCGTGGTGTTCAACTTTTTCAAGGAAGGTTGGTTTTTGAGTATCTTTAAACTCGACTACAGCTGGGCTGTAACCAAAGCGTTTTGCTTTTTCTTCAGTTAGACCAGTTGAAACCATCTTCAAACCAAAGATTTCGATACCGTTAGAACCTTGAACACCATTAGACTCCAATTCATGTCCGCAAGCATTATGAGCTGCTACAATACCAGAGCGCAGGGCGTTAGAAGCCAAGGCGATGTAGTTAGTATCATTGATAGAATTATCGTAGACAGTCGCACAGTCACCAATTGCATAAACATCTTTGATGCTAGTTTCTTGCTTCTTATCCACCAAGAAAGCACCATTGCGGAATGTTTCCAACTTGCCAGCACCAAGACCAGTGTTTGGACGGAAACCAACTGCCAAGACAACCATATCTACATCATAGCTAGCCTTATCTGTTACAATACGTTCTACCTTGTTTTCACCTTCAATAGCTTGAACAGTTTGGCCGAAGGCTAATTGAACACCATTGTCTTCAAGGTTTTGACGCATCATTTCAGACAAGTCGTGGTCATAGTAACCTGCCAAGCAAGTATCCACAACGTCAATCAGAATCACTTCTTTACCTAGGCGCTTGAAGGCTTCTGCCAACTCAACCCCAATGTAGCCAGCACCTACTACTGCCACACGTTCGATATGTTTGCTCTTGTCTTGCAATTTCTCAATAACATCTGCAGCATTTTGATACAGTTTAACAAACTGCAGATTTTCCAAGGTTGACTTAAATTCGCGACTGTTAGGATCCATCTCAGCACCTTTAATAGGAGGCAGAATTGGCTGAGAACCTGTTGCCAAAATCAATTTGTCATATGACTCTACATGCTCTTTACCGTCTACAATAGCTGTAACTTTTTTCGCATCATAATCAATTGACTCAACTGGTGAATTCATATAAACTTTTGCGCCTTTTGCTTCAAAAGTTTCTTTATCTGCATAAAAAAGTCCATCTGGCTTGCTGATTTGCTGTCCAATCCAAAGGGCCATTCCGCATGCCAAGAATGAAATGTTTGAGTTTTGGTCAAAAATAACTACTTCATTTTCTGCACCATAATTATCCAACATTGTATTAATACACGCTGTACCTGCGTGGTTTGCACCAACTACAACGATTTTACTCATAAGAATAGTCCTACCTTAATTTATAATTTACTAGAACAGTATATCATCTCCTGTGAGCGTTTACAAGAAATTTGCTCGAGATTTTCAAAAATTTTTATACAGCCTAAAAAGCTGTACTACTGCTGCCTAATCGCTTCGAAAATACTGCTTTTTATAAAAGTTAATTTTCTGAAAATATAACAATTTTAAGATTGTGAAACCGGTATCTTTTTGATATAATAAGGTTAGAGAGGTTAATTTTAGAAAGGTTGTGATAATGTGGACTTTGCTTCTCGCTCACTCCATTTGATGGGGAGTACGATTTGCATATCTCTCTGTCATGAGCGAGCAGAAATACTCTTAGATGAGGCAGTCCAACTGCTTCATGTCTATAAAAATCGCTTCAGCGCCAATGATGAAGACACTGAACTGATGAGTATCAATCATCTGGCAGGAATTGAAAGCGTCTCAGTTCATCCAGAGCTTTTTGAGCTGATTGAGCTAGGAAAATATCACAGCCTAGCAGAAGATAGCCACTTAAATATTACGATTGGCCCTCTCGTCCAGACCTGGCGGATAGGATTTTCAGACGCCCGTCTCCCAAGTAGGGAGGAGATTCAACATGCTCTGTGCTTGACTGACCCAAACTTGCTTGAGTTGAATCCAGAAGATTGTAGTGTCTTTTTGACTAAGAAAGGCATGAAGTTGGATTTAGGTGCCTTGGCTAAAGGCTATATCGCTGATAAGATTAAGGACTATTTGCTGAGTCAGGGAGTGACTTCTGCTCTTATCAATCTTGGTGGCAATGTCCTAACGATTGGGCAAAATGCAGTCAGCCAGCGTGCCTGGCGAATTGGCATTCAAAATCCCAAGTTGTCACGCGGCAATCACTCAGCTATACTAGCGGTCACCAATCAGTCAGTGGTTACATCAGGAATCTACGAGCGAACTCTTACAGTTGAAGGGCAGAACTACCATCACATTCTGGATCGCAAAACAGGCTATCCTATCGAAAATCAATTGGCTAGTCTGACCATTGTTTCAGACAAGTCGGTAGATGGCGAAATCTGGACGACTCGTCTATTTGGTGAAAGTCCGACATCGATTCTGTCCCAGATTGAACAGCAGTCAGGGATTGAAGCATTGATTATCACCCAAGATGATCAGCTCTTCTGTAGCTCAGGCCTTTTAGAACAGATAGTTCCTACTTCTTAATTCTCAAAAGCGATGAATTTTCTGCCTCACTAAGCGGTACTTCTATCGCTCTAGCTTTTATAAACAATGCCCATTTAAAACGCCCTCTCTTTCTTATGGTTTTTACCTCCCTAAAGAAAAATAACTGCACCTACGAGGGATTTGTATCTTCATTTCAGAAAGGAAATTTTATGTTAAAACTTATTGCAATTGTTGGAACAAATTCTAAACGTTCTACAAACCGGCAACTTCTTCAATATATGTCTAAGCACTTTGCTGACAAGGCTGAAATCGAGCTGGTAGAGATTAAAGATATCCCAATGTTTAATAAACCTGCTGACAGAAACGTCCCTGAGTTGGTATCAGAAATCGCAGAAAAAATCGATGCAGCGGATGGCGTACTTATTGGTACACCTGAGTACGACCACTCTATTCCAGCTGTGCTTATGAATGCTCTAGCTTGGCTTTCTTATGGTATCTATCCACTGCTGAACAAGCCGGTCATGATCACTGGTGCTTCTTATGGTACACTTGGCTCCTCTCGTGCCCAGTTGCAGCTCCGTCAAATTTTGAACGCTCCAGAAATCAAGGCAAATGTACTTCCAGATGAGTTCTTGCTTTCACATTCTCTTCAATCTTTTGACCAAAGCGGAGACTTGGTAGATCTTGACGTTGTCAAAAAATTGGATGCTATCTTTGATGACTTCCGTATCTTTGTCAAAATCACGGAAAAATTGCGTAACGCACAAGAATTGCTTCGCAAAGATGCTGAAGAATTTAACTGGGAAAAATTGTAAGATAGGAGACCGAAAGAATGAAATTTGTTGGAATTGTAGGATCAAACTACGAACAATCATATAACCGAAAATTATTGGAATTCATCCGTCGTCAGTTCAAAATTAAATTTGAATTGGAAGTCTTAGAAATCGATGAAGTCCCAATGTTTAACCAGGATGAAAAATGGGATGAAAGCTTCCAGTTGCGTTATTTGTATAACAAAATTACACGTGCAGATGGTGTTATCATCGCAACCCCTGAGCACAATCATACTATCAGCGCTCCTTTGAAGAGTGTCTTAGAATGGCTCTCTTACGAGGTTCATCCTTTCGAAAACAAGCCTGTCATGATCGTCGGTGCATCATACTACGATCAAGGAACTTCTCGTGCTCAAGTTCACCTGCGTAAAATCCTAGACGCTCCTGGTGTCAATGCTTACACTCTTCCAGGCAATGAATTCCTGCTGGGCAAAGCCAAGGAGGCTTTTGACAATGATGGCAATATCACCAACGAAGGAACTGTGAATTTCCTTGAAACATGCTTAGATAACTTTATCAAATATGTAGAGGTGGTTTCAAAATTGAAAAAACCAAAACCAATTGAACCTGAAGACTTAGATTGCGGAAAACCAATCGCTACAACAATTACAGAAGTTGATCCAGATGATCCAGAATGGGTAGAAAAGGTCGCTGAAATCACTGGAGCTGTTTCTGGTGATACTTATGTCAAACTCGACCATGGCATCTTGACTGTTAATCAAATTGATATGTTCTTGAAAGCTATGCCATTTGAATTGACATATGCTGACGATAACAACCAATTCCTCTACTACAACAACGCCCACCAAGACCCAGACACCATGTTTGCCAAACGTGTGCCACCTCAATCAGGTAGCCGCATGTCAACTGTTCATGGTTCTCTTCCACCAGCTCGGATGAAGAATGTAGAGTGGGTTATCGGAACACTTCGCAACGGAAACCAAGAATACGTACGGACAATTGTCCCAGGTTCACCTGCAGGCGTTATCAATACCCACAACTACCAAGCTATGTACTATCCTGACGGATCATACGCAGGAATCAATGAAATCGTCTTTAATTTCCAACCATGGCTTGACTGGTACTTAAAAGAAACTGGTCAACGTTTGGTTGGAGGCAGCGGACCATTTGCTCCTGCCGGAGGTCATGGAGACGCAGACGCTACTTCTGGTGCTTCTGATGCTGGAGGCGATGGAGGTCATGGAGATGGAGGAGCCGATGCGACATCAGGTGCTAGCGCTTAATTACCTTACAAACTAAAAAAGAATGGATCATAAGTCCATTCTTTTTTCGCTTTATTTCATTTCCTTGAAAGCTGCTTCTGCATCAGCATTACTGATAGCGCCAAACTGGATTTTCCCAATTTTCCCTTGACTGTCAATGAGGATTTCAGTTGGGATGCTACGAATCTGATAGGCTTGGAAAATTTCTCCCGAAGTGTCAAATAGAACTGGTACATCTTTATAACCTTGTTCTTGATACCATTTTGGGAATTCCTCGGCAGATTTCTCTCCTTGGAGGCCTGGTGCTACAACTGTCAAAATTTCAAAATCACGATCTGTTTTACCAGCTAATTCGACCAATTCTGGCATACTTTTCTTACAAGGTCCACACCAAGAAGCCCAGAATTTTAAATAAACCTTCTTGCCTTTATAGTCAGAAAGTTTGACTGTTTTTCCATCCATAGATTGCAGAGTAAAGTCAGGCGCCTCTTGACCGACAGCTGCTTGGGTGACAGTACTTGTCTGAGCAGCCTCACTAGATGAGCTGCTGGTTGTGGGCATAGTCATAGGCTTCTCTTCCTGTTCCGAGCAGGCTGCCAAAAAGGCTACAGCTGACACAGTTGCTAATAACGTAACGAATTTTTTCATATTTCTTTCTCCTTTTATCCAAAAAGTCCAGACAGGGCGTTGAGCTGTCCTAGCATCAGCAGAATTCCCATCAGAATAATCAGGGCTCCGCCGATTTTCTTCATCAAGCCCATATAAGGCTTGATTTTATTAAAATACTGCATAACAAAGCTAGACGCCAAAGCTAGAATTAGGAAAGGCAGGGCCATTCCCAAAGTGTAAATCAAGGTCAAAATTGCTCCCTGAAATGCACCATTCCCACCCGAAGCCGCTAAGGCTAAGACTGAGCTGAGAATCGGACCAATACAAGGAGTCCAGCCAAAGCTAAAGGTAATCCCCAGTAAGAAAGCAGACCAAAAATGATGTTTCTGACCGTTCTTTTTGAAAGTCAAGCTCTTTTGAATCTGTAACTGGCGAATATTAATAAGCTCCATCTGGTGCAGACCTAGCAGAATGATGAGGCCGCCCATCACATAACGAAAGGTCGAACTGTAAATAATAGTTCCTAGAAAACCTGCTCCAAAGCCTAGCAAAAAGAAGACTGTCGAGATACCCGCAATGAAAAAGAGCGTTCTAACCATGCCCTGCCAAGCAAGCTCCCGGCCAAATACTTTCAGGGTCTTGACCTCCTTGTCATCCAACAAAATGCCAATATAAACCGGCAATAAGGGAAAAATACAAGGGGAAAAGAAGGACAAAATACCCGCTAAAAAAACTGAAACAAAAAATAAAGGTGACTCCATTTACTCTCCTCTAACTCCTTACCTAGGATATTCATTCATTTATCATTATAAATGAATCTTATGGATTTTTCACAAATCCGCTACGGTAATTTTCTGGTAAACATTATGTAGCTCGGAAAAGAGAAAAATTCGCTTGATGAACAGCAAATCTAGTTCATTTTTTTCAAACAGTAAAAAGCCGGAGAAAATTCTACCGGCTTGAATATTTTAAAACTTAATAGACCTAATCATCTGTAACTAGCGGTAAATAAAGACTAATCTGGGTAAATTTATCTGGTTCGGACTGGATTTCCATATGGTAGTCGTCTCCGAACTGCAATCTTAAGCGTTGATCAACATTTTTCAGACCAACCCCACCTAAGCGAAGGAGAGTCGCATCCATAGAGGCGTTGACATCAAAGCCTCGGCCGTTATCATAGATAGACAGTATCAGCCGCCCCTCTTCTGCTACCGATGTCACCCGAATCATGCCTTGTCGGTCAATTTCCTTGATGCCATGGTAGATGGCATTTTCAACCAAAGGCTGAAGTACCAGCTTGGGTAGTTTATAATCAGCTATAGATTCATCCTCTTCAATCTCATATTGGAGCTTGTCACCATAGCGCTGCTTCTGGATAAAGAGATACTGACGAACGTGATCAATCTCATCTTTGAGAGAAATCTGTTCATGCCCTTGATTGAGTGCCAAGCGGAAATACTGAGCGAGTGATTTTGTTACCTCAACAACACGCTTGCTGTCGTTAAATTCAGCCATCCAGACAATCGTATCCAAGGTATTATAAAGGAAATGGGGGTTGATTTGAGCTGAAAGAGCTCGGAGCTCATAGCGTCGGACATTTTGTTCTTCAGTCTTGACAGCTTCCATTAGTTGTTCAATTTGGTCCAACATTTTATTGAATTGCTGAGCCAAGTCAACCAACTCTGGAGAACCCTTTGCTTCTGCCCGAAGGTTTGAGTCGCCCGAGCCAATCTTCAGAATGACAGTCTGCAGATTCTGCAGAGGCTTAATCCACAAACGCAGAACAAACCAAATACCAGTCAAGCACATCAGGAGTGCTAAAATGCCCATTCCCACAAAAGAATAAAGCATTTGTGACTGAAGCATTTGCAATTGCTCTAAAGAGGCAACGCCAATTAAAGTCCAGTCGCTGTCCGCGATATCAATCTGGTAGACAAACGCCTGCTTCTGGTCTGCGTAACCATCCTTGACCGAGATATAGGGTTGCATAGCTTTCATTTCCTGACTGGATGAATAAACACTTTTCTTAGGATGATAGACAAATTCATGTTGGCTATTGACAATAAAACTAAAGCCCTTCTTCCCTAGCTGAAGCCGATCCAGATAGGCTTTGAGACTCTTATAGCCGATATCTAGTCGCAAAACACCGAGATTCTGCCCTGCTTCATCCACTACTTCCTGAGTGACGGAAACAACCCACTTCTCCTTCTCTGATGATAGAGACTCCTTGCGAGCAGGAGTCAAGACAGGCATGGCTTTGGTATGGACAGCTTCCTGATACCAATTTTCATTCATCATATCAGAGGATGTCTGCATGCTGATTTGAGAATCTGTTGAGACCACGCGCCCGTCCTTGGTAACCAATACTGCTGACACCAAATCCGGATCTGTCTCAATAATGGTTTTCATCAAAGCCTGTACTGACGTTTCGCTGCTTTCTTGATTCTGAGCAAACTTCCGAATCGTTTCTTCCTTGCTCAGTGTGGAGGTGGTTTGTTTTAATTTTTGCAAATAAGAAGCAATGAACTGCCCGCTTTGCTCCATACTATTACGCGTCGTCCGCTCTGTCAGCTGCCGAATAGTCCCCGAGCTAGTCTGATAGTAGAGGCTTCCAACAAACCCCAAGAGTAAAAGGACCAGCAGAAAAATATAGACAATCAATTGGATAAGAAGCGGATATCGTTTCATTTCTCCTCTCCTTTTTTAAACTGCCGAGGCGTCAGCCCAACCACCTGCTTGAAGCGCTGAGAAAAATAGTTCATATCTTCAAAACCTACCTGCTCTGCTATTTCATAAATCTTCAAATCTGTAGTCAGGAGTAAGAGTTTTGCTTTTTTCATCCGCTCTTGGATCAGATAATCTTGAAAGGGCAAGCCTAGTTCTTTTTTGATAAGAACGCTAAGATAGGACGGACTAAACCCCAATTGGAAAGCTAAACTTTTCAGACTTAATTCTGAATCAGCTAGACGCGCGTGAATAGCCTCTTCCAACTCAGAGCGCTGTCCCTGATCAACCAAGTTTTGAATCTGGGCTTTTTTTCGTTCCTTATCAAGCTTAGTCTGCACCTTGGCCAACATTTCCTCAACATCATCTTTGGAAAATGGCTTGAGAAGATAGTCATCGGCGCCTAGTTTAATGGCGGTCCGAGCATAGTCAAAATCATCATAGCCCGTCAGAAAAACGATATGGCACTTAGGAGCCTGGTCCCTGACTAGCTTGGCCAGTTCGAGGCCGTTCATCTGTGGCATGTTGATATCGGTCAGCAGGATATCAGCAGGATTTTCCTGAAATTTCTGCCAAGCTTCTCTTCCATTTTCAGCCTGGGCAATGACTTGCATGCCAAACTGTTCATAGTCTACCAAGGACGCAATCCCCTGTCTTACCAGATACTCATCCTCTACAATCATAATTGAATACACCAGATTCAACTCCTTATTTTTACTGGATTTATTATAGCAAATTTTCAATCAAAATGCTCTTAAACATAATCCAAAAGATAACCGTAGCCCTTCTCCTCCATTTCAGCTTTGGGAATGAACTTGATTGACAAACTATTAATACAATAGCGTAAGCCGCCCTTGTCCTTAGGACCGTCTGTGAAAACATGGCCCAGATGTGAATTTCCAACCCGACTGCGAACTTCTGTCCGTGTCATGTTGAAACTCTTGTCTTCTTTGTAAGTCGCAACATCTGGACTGATAGGGCGTGTGAAACTGGGCCAACCGCAGCCTGAGTCAAACTTATCCTTTGATGAAAAAAGAGGCTCACCTGTCACAACATCCACATAGATACCAGCATCAAACTTATCCCAATAGCGGTTAGAAAAGGCCCGCTCTGTGTCATTCTTTTGTGTGACTGCGTATTCTTCTGGCGAGAGCTTAGCCTTAATCTCTTCATCGCTAGGCTTTGGATAGCGACTAGCTTCGATAACAGGGTAAGCAGCTTGATTGACATCGATATGGCAATATCCATTAGGATTCTTTTTTAGGTAATCCTGATGATAATCTTCTGCTTTGATAAAGTTTTTCAGAGGTTCTTTTTCAACAGCTAAAGGCTTATCATATTTCTTAGCAACCTCATCAAAGACCTGGTTAATCGTATCTAGATCAGCTTCATCCTTATAATAAACACCTGTCCGGTACTGAGTACCCTGATCATTTCCCTGCTTGTTTTTAGAAGTTGGATCAATGATGCGGAAATAATGCAGCAGAATTTCTTTGAGAGAGATTTTTTTGGCGTTGTAAGTGATGTGAACAGTCTCAGCGTGACCAGTTTGAGAGACTAATTCATACTTTGTCGTGTCTCCCTTACCGTTGGCATAGCCAGACTCAGCATCAATGACACCTGGTACTCTAGAGAAATACTCTTCTACACCCCAGAAACAGCCACCAGCCAGATAAATCTCCCTTTTGTCCTCTTCCTTGACATCTTCTGTCTTTTGTTTGGCTACCGCTTCTGTCTTGCTCATTGAAGCTTTCTTAATCTGTTCAGGTGACGATTGCTTACCATTCCCTGCAATCACATAGACCAGTCCAAAGCAGACAAGCAAGCCAAGAAGAACCAGAAGAATTTTCCATTTTCCTTCCATGTTTATTGCTCCTTTTTACTTGATTTCTTTCAATGTTTTCTCAATATCTTCCTTGCTCATGTAGCCAATATGCGTCTTGGCAAGAGAACCGTCGCTGCCTACGAAAAGTGCAGATGGATAAGAGCGAATCCCGTATTCTTTCAGCAATTCTCCCTTAGTATCCATGAGAACTGGGAAGTCTTTGTAATCCAAAGACTTGTACCATTCCTTGAAATCATCGGCAGACTTTTCTCCGTTAAAAGTCGGAGACACCACCGACAGGACAACATAATCTTTTCCTGACTGCTCCTTAGCTAAATCATTAGTATCACCAAGTGTAGATAGGCAGATAGAGCACCAAGAAGCCCAAAACTTTAAATATACTTTCTTGCCTTTGAAATCAGACAGCTTGTAGGTCTTGCCGTCCACTCCTTGCAGACTAAAGTCCTTGGCCATCTTGGTAGATTGCCCAGAATCTGCTTTTGTTTGCATATTGCTTTTATCACTTTTAGAAAGTTCCGAGTTCATTTTCTGATTTGAACAGGCCCCCAATAAGCCGATACAAAGCAGACTGACAGTCAATATTGATAACTTCTTCATCGTTTTCTTTCCTTTCAAAATAAGGAGAAAGCCGACAAAACTGACGACTTTCTTTCCTATGGTGGAATTCTTATTTGTCAGATGACATTTCGGATGAATCTTTCATGTCATCCTTCATGCTCGAATCGCTTGATTTCATATCATCTTTCATGTCAGAATTACTGTCGGACATCATAGAAGAGTCCTTCATATCATCCTTTTTCATTTTATCATCAGACATGCTGGAGTCTTTCATATCCTCCTTCTTCATGTCGTCTTTTTTCATATCGTCTTTCTTCATCATGCTGCTGTCATCCATCTTCTTCATATCAGAATCTGATTTTTGATTAGAGCAGGCAGCTAGGACAAAGATACTAAGTGCAGCGATTGTAAGTGTAGTGATTTTTTTCATGATGTTTCTCCTTTAATTATATAATATTTATCCAAATAATGATGCTAAAACGTTTAGATTTCCAAGCATTAACAAAATTCCCATGAGAATGATGAGTGCACCGCCGATTTTCTTAAGTGTTCCCATATAAGGTTTGAGTTTTGCAAAGCGCTGTACTACCCAGCCGGAAGCCAAAGCCATTGCTAGAAATGGAAGGGCTAATCCAAGTGTATAAACCAACATAAGCAAGCCTCCCTGAAGAGCGCCGTTGCCCCCAGAAGCTGCAATTGCTAAAACAGAACTTAGAACAGGTCCCACACAGGGAGTCCAACCAAAGCTAAAGGTAATACCCAAGAGAAAAGCGTTAAGAAAGTCACTTCTTTTACTATTCTTTTTAAGTTGGATGCTCTTTTGCTTTTGCAGCTGCTGGATATTGATGATCCCCATCTGGTGGATTCCCAGTAGAATGACAATCCCGCCCAAAACGTAGCGAAACCAAGGGGCATAGAGGACTTGCCCTAGAGCGCCAGCTCCATAGCCCAAAACTAAGAATACAGTTGATAAGCCAGCTATAAAGCAGAGAGTCTTAGCTAGACCATACCAGGAAATATCTTTTCCCATAAACCGAACCGTTTTCGGCTGATCCGAATCCAGCAAAATCCCCACATAGACTGGCATAAGTGGTAAAATACAGGGCGAGAAAAAAGATAGAATCCCCGCCAGAAAAACAGAAATAAAGAACAAAAAACTTGTTGCCATTTCAAAAACCTCTCTATCAATTTCTGACTCTAGTATAAAATAAAAATCCCCCTAAAAATAGAGAGAAAGATTTGAAAAAACTTGAATTTGATGTTATATTGCTTGAGATTTCTGGATTTGGCAAAAACATCCACCACATTGTGGTGGATGTTATCTATTAGCTCTCCATCTCAAAACGCTCACTCTTCTGCTTGTTGGGCAAAAAGAGAGAAAGTAGGATTCCAACTAGAGCTGGCACCAACCAAGGCAGGGAAGCCTGAGCAAACGGAAGGGAATTTACCATATCATTTACTTTTGTAATATGGAACTGCTGCCCAAGAATACCCGCAAAGGAAATCAGAGTCACTGCTGCCACCGTCACTTGCATACCGATTTTGGACAGTGGCAAGAATTTGTTGACAATGACAATCAGCACGATAACAATGGTAATTGGATAGAGAATTTGCAAGACTGGAACAGAATATTGAATAATGGCATTGAGACCAAGATTGGCAATCGCAAACCCAATAAAAGTAAAGACAGTTGCGTAAACTTTATAAGATACCTTAGGGAAAGTTTTATGGAAGAATTCCCCAGTTGATACAATAAGTCCCGCTGTTGTGGTGAAGCAAGTCACAGTGACCATAGCTGCAAGGAAAATCTGTGCTGTAGGTCCAAAGATAGCCTGTGTCGCCTGCGATAGGACATAAACACCAGGATTGCCTTTGGAAATAATCTCAGCTGGAACTGGGAAATGATTGCCCAGAAAAGCCAAACCGATATACATGGCGCTAAAGCCCAACGCTACCATCAAACCAACAACCCAGATGGTTGAAACATATTCCTTTTTGTTCTTGAAACCTAGCTGATTAAGAGTTGTTACTGCGATTACGCTGAAAGCCACGGAAGCCAAGGCATCTAAAGTATTATAACCTTCCAAGAACCCTTGCCCAAAAGCTGACGCTAAATAAGCTTCCGAAGCCTGCTGAGGTGTCGTTGTTCCGTATTTCAAAGCCCCTAAAATGACTAAGATGATAATCAAAACTGCAAAAACCGGCGTCAGAATACGTCCAATCCGATCCAAAATCTTAGATGGATTCAAAGAAATCAGATAAGCAGACGCAAAGTAAAGGGTCGTGAAAACAATCAACCCGATACCTGTCATATTTTTAGACAGCATAGGAGCAATACCAACTTCATATGCCACCGTCGCAGTCCGCGGGATAGCAAAGAAGGGCCCGATTGACAGATACAAGGCTACAAGATAGACAATAGCAAACCAAGGCGCAATCTTCTGAGAAATCTCGTGAATATAGCCCTTGGGATTGAGCGTTCCGATAATCAAAGTCAGAACAGCAAGTCCAACCCCAGACAAGACAAATCCTGCAATAGCTGGCCAAAAATGCTGACCAGATAATGTTCCAAGTGAAGGCGGGAAGATCAAGTTTCCAGCACCGAAAAACATTCCAAACAGGAGCAAACCTGTCAAAGCACCTTTTTTAATCACGAGAATCTCCTTTTTAATTTTTCATGCTTTATCATTATATACGTAAATAGCCCGCTCCGCAACACTTTTAACTTTTCACGGTAAGTTAGTTTAAAAAACGAAATAAATCGAAATATTTTTGAAGATTTTTAGCAAATTCCTGACTTATCCACAGATTTAAGGCTTATTTTAAAGTAATATAAATAAGTTTGTTTTAAATCGTACACTTCACCAACCTATCTCTATCTTTTTTTGATGGTTTACTTTCTTTAAGCAGACATAATCTACTGTTGCTGAATGCGAGAAAAATACAATATTGTCCTTCCTGATCCAAAACAAAATAAAAGAGATTTTTCATAGTAAAAAGGTTGAGATAGGAAGTCTCAACCTTTTAAAAATGGCTATAAATCATTTAGCACTCTTTATACATCGCTAAATCTTCTGTGCTTAATTTCGAATTCAAAGAAGTTCTTCTCTTGCAGCATATGGAAAATATCTCGATAAGCCTCCTCATCAAAATGATGTCCCAAATACAAGATTTCAAAGCTTAATCCTTCATATTCCAGAAAGGCATTGGTCGTTCGAAAGCCATTACGCTTATAGAAGTCCATACGTGCTTGACGTTGCTCTAGATTGTCACATTCCTCATCGACACGTTCTACCTCCAGAACCATGGTTTTTTGATAAAACTCTGTCAGCTTATGAATAATTTCTCCCCCATAGCCATGGCTGCGAAGGTGCGGCATAATCGCAAAGAAGCTGACATAGAACATTTTTTCGTTATAAACTGCAAAAGCAAAACCAACAAATTCTTCCTCATTGTAGAAGGCAAAGAAATGAGACCGCTTATCGTTTGTATAACGAAGAAATTCGCTGATAGGAACCCTTTCCTCTACAGGAAAAGCCTCGCGGTTTAAGGTCTCAACCTTATCCAAATCATGAAATTCTGCTGTAATAATTTGACTCGTTAAAGACATTGCTACCTCACTTTGCTTATATTCTAGCAGTTGTCAAAATATTTAGCAAGCATTATCAAGCTTATTCCGCTTTTTTAGAAAATTGACTCTGATAAAGGTCATAATAAAATCCTTTATCAGCCAAGAGACTCTCATGATTGCCTTGTTCGATAATCTGACCATCCTTGAGCACCAAAATCTTATCTGCTTCCTGAATGGTCGACAGTCGGTGAGCAATGACAAAACTGGTCCGACCCTGCATGAGTGTTTTCATAGCTTTCTGAATCAAGAGCTCCAGCCGTGTATCGACAGATGAGGTCGCTTCATCCAAAATCAGAATCTTAGGATTGGCCAAAAGAGCCCTCGCAATCGTAAGCAACTGCTTCTGCCCCAGCGAGATATTGCTGGATTCTTGGTTCATTTCCATATTGTAGCCGCCTGGCAAGGTCCGAATAAAGTGGTCCACATTAGCCGCCTTGGCCGCTTCTACAATTTCTTCATCAGTGGCTTGCAGATTGCCAAAGCGAAGATTTTCCTTGATAGTCCCCTCATAAAGCCAGGCATCCTGCAGCACCATACCAAACTGTTTCCGGTAGTCCTGACGGGACAGATGGCGTATGTCATGCCCATCAACTGTAATCGCACCTCTAGTCACATCGTAGAAACGCATGAGCAAGTTAATCAGCGTGGTTTTACCAGCACCAGTCGGACCAACAATAGCCACCATCTCTCCAGGTTTGACTTCCAGATTGAAATTCCGAATAAGCGGCTTATCTGCCACATACTGGAAGTCCACATCCTTGAAGCTAACCTGACCTGTCAGATCTTGATCCAGCTTTTCTGTCCTATCATTTACTTCATCTGCTTCGTCCAGAACTTGGAAAATCCGGTCTAAAGAAGACTTGGCACTCTGCAGCTGACCAGCTAACTGAGTCAGGTTTTGAATGGGCTGATTAATCTGCCAGACATACTGAACAAAGGCTTGCATATTCCCGACTGTCAAGCGCCCAGCGATAACCTGAAGACCGCCCAGCAGAGCCAGCAAGAGGTAGGTCAGATCTGAAATAACATTCAAAACAGGCATCATCAAACCAGAGATAAAGCTGGCTTTAAAACCTACTTTCTGCAGATTTTGCGTAATTTGACGAAAATCCTCCTGGGAGCTTTCTTCTCTGACATAGAGCTTCAAAATATTAAAGCCTGTCAGATTTTCCTGAACAAAGCCATTCATAGCTCCCAGTGCATCTGCCTGCTGTTTAAAGTAAGGCTGGGATTTCTTCACGATAAAGCGAGCACTGAGGTAGGTAATCGGAATCGAAATTACCACAATGATACCCAACTGCAGATTGAGTACTAATACCATGACGATGACCAAGATTAGAGTAAAGACTGCGTTGATAACCTGCAGAAAGGACTGCTGCAAGGCATTGGACACAGCTTCGACATCGCTGGTAAAACGCCCCAGCAAGTCACCAAATTGGTGCTTATCAAAGTAAGAAACGGGAATACGATTAATCTTATGACTAAGTTCATCTCGCAAGTCACGAATGGTAGCCTGTACTGCATTGGTCATAAAGTAATTAGAATAGTAAGAACCGATTTCATAAAAAATCGCTCGCACAAAATACAAGACCATGACCCAGCCGACATAGGACACATTAATCTGGGCACCAGCTACCCCCTTTGCCATATCCAGCAAATTATTTGTCAACTCTGTAATGGCCAGTCCTAAAACAAAGGGTTCGACAACACTCATAATGACGCTAAGGATTTTGAGGAAAATCGCAAAGGCGACTGCAAATTTATAAACTTTTAGGTAGCTCCACAGACGAGCAAAACTTGATGTGTTTTTCATTTCAGCCTCCTTTCTATTCCTCTGTCAAAGCTTGATTTTTTAGCTGCGAATCCGCAATTTCACGATAGATATTATTGGTTTCCATCAGCTCTTCATGCTTGCCGCGTCCAACGATTTCACCCTGATCCAGAACAATAATTTGGTCAGCGTCCATGATGGTTCCTACCCGTTGAGCTACAATCAGCACTGTTGCCTGATCTGTCACTTCCTTGAGGCGACGACGAAGCACCGCATCTGTCTTATAATCCAGAGCAGAAAAAGAGTCATCAAAGATATAGATATCTGGCTTTTTGACCACCGCTCGAGCGATAGAGAGCCGCTGCTTCTGCCCTCCGGATAGATTGCTGCCTCCCTCAGCCAGATGAGTCTCAAAACGCTCTTCCCGGCTCTCGATAAAGTCCTTGGCTTGAGCCACGTCAGCTGCCTGACTCAGCTCTTCTTGGCTGGCTTTTTCCTTTCCGTAGCGTAGGTTCTCCGCGATAGTTCCGGTAAATAGGAGAGCTTTCTGCGGGATAAAGCCAATCTTCTGACGCAGAGCCTTCAGATTGTACTCGCGGACGTCCACACCATCAACTAAAATCTTACCTAGTGTTACATCGTAAAAGCGCGGAATCAGCTGCACCAGTGTAGACTTACCAGAACCAGTTGAACCGATAAAGGCAATAGTCTCACCTGGCTTGGCTTTGAAGGAAATATTATGCAGTACAGGACTCTCCGTCTCACCCGGATAAGCGAAGGTTACATTGTCGAACTCCAGATAACCCTTCGTCTCTGTTTCGGTTACACCATCTTCGTTAGGATTGATTGAGATTGGCATGTCCATGACTTCCTTGAGCCGCTGGCTCGATACCGCTGTCCGAGGATACATGGTAAAGAGATTGGCCAAGAAGAGGAAGGACAGCAGGGCGTGAAAGCTGTATTCGATAAAGGCAACGAGATTTCCGATTTCAAGACTGCCGTCCCGCAAAGGATCTAGGGCAAACCAGACAATGGCCACAATCATGGCAATAATAATCTGTACAAAGAGTGGCTCTGTCAGACCAGTCAGCTTAAAGAGCTTATTGGAGTTTTGCGCATAGACCTCATTTTCATCAGCAAAACGCTTCTCTTGAAATTCCTCACGCGCAAAAGCTCGAATAACGCGTAGACCAGTCAGATTTTCCCTCACGTACTGATTAATCTTATCAAGAGTCTTCTGCTGCTTTTCAGACAAGGGCTTGGTTTTAACCGCTACATAAATGACCACGACAGCCAAGAAAGGCACTGAAACAGCTACAATCCAGGCCAGAGACGGACTGGTCAGAAAAATCATGAGAATACTGGACAGCATCATCATGGGAGTAATGACACCCATTTTCAGGGTTTGCTCCGCAAACTGCATGAGTACAAAAGCATCTGACGTCAAGCGCGTGACCAAAGAGGATACACCGATTTGCTCATACTCATGATGAGAATACTCTTGCAGCTTAGCATAGAGATCATTGCGCATGTCCTGCACCATGGTCGTCGTTAGCTTCCCAGCCGCATAAGCCAGAACGATTCGCCCCAGCACTCCTAAGATAATAACGCCAAACATCACCCAAGCCCAGAAAAAGAGCCGGTCAGTCTGCTTAGGATTAATTCCTTCATCAATCATCCGAGCCAGCACCGTTGGCAACCCTAGATTGACGATTACAAAAAAGATTGCTGCGACAAAGTCCAAGACCAGCCACTTAGGATATCTCTTCAAATAAGACCAAATGTATAACATAACTCCTCCTTCACCATCTATTCAAAAATAACTCACTTTAAAACATTCAGTACTTTTCAAACACAGAAAAGAGCGCGCAAACGCACGCCTTACTATAGATATTATAACAAAAATATGAAAGCGGGTAAAGGTTATTGGGGACTTTTTTCCTGTCTAGTATCAGCCTCATAACTGACTGTCAGCAACAAACTGCCTGAAAGCAGACTAGCTACAGTTTTAATTGCATGACTTATATAGAAAAACAAACCTAGTTTTCACTAGGTTCGTCATTTCTTATCTGCAAGAAGGTCTGAATTTAAGAGTAATTCAAGCTCTGCCCTAACATTTCAGACTTGCAACTCTGCAGACCATTTGACACACTCAAACCAATCACTTCTGGTTTTCGAAGATTGATTTTCTGAAATCATTGGTTTGGTCGAGATAAGCCTTAAAGACTGCTTTTTTAAGCTTGTGGACAGCACTGTCATGTTCTGGTTTATAGCCGCTCCAAGAATACCAATTATCATTTGCATCTTTGAGTACGGCTTCATCCATCAATGCCTGCAACTCTCCCACGGTACTTATAGTCTTAGTAGCATAACTTGTCCATGGTTGTCTTGTATCATCAAATGTGACCTTGTTCAGGCTGTCGAACTTGTTTTTACGTTCTTCATACATAGCCTTCTTAAACTCAGTCCAATTATTAAACTGACCGTTGAAGACCTTGCGTAAAACCAAGTCATCTGTTACCAGACCTCTTGTCTTACCATAGATACTGATGGTTTTCCCGTTTTGCTTAGCATCATCTTCATACTGATTAGAGATATAAGGAACCATACCATCTTTGAAACCTTTAGCTGCCAAAAGTTCATAAGCCATACGCCGTCCCATAAGATCTCCAGGCGTTCCTTTTTCACTGCTTAATGCAGAATAAATCGGAGAGAAGAGTTTAATCGTATGGTAGCCGTTTCTTTCTACATCACCATTTTTGTACTCACGCGCTGAAAGAATATTGTTTTCAATCAGACTGTCGAATGAGTTTATTTTCTGCGCATCCGCCATTGTAATATTTTTTATCACATTGGTTGCGTAAACATCATTTCCATCAGCATCTCGAACATATTTATTCTCGACTTTTCTTAGCGCGTTTACTTTCTGTACATCAGATAGACGGTTCACGATTGACATCCCTTCTAGGTACTCCAACATATAAATGACATCAAACATATTGTGAACATAGTTTTTCAAATCATCCGCATTTTGGAAACGTTTAGTTGGATCTAGGACTTGCAAACGAGATTTTTCAGTCGCATCATTCTTGTCATATTTGAGAATTGAGTTGACCGTGATTGTCGCATCATCTGGATGGTCCGGTGCTTGCAACAAGCCCTTGGCGAAGAATTCTGGACCAAGACCGCTTCTTCTTCCATATCCGCCTAAATAGATCTCATTATCAGAATCATGCGTCATTTCATGGGTATAGGTAATGGCTCCGTCCTTGTCCAGCATGCGATAGCCCATGTAGTAAACCCCGTCTCCAGTAGCATAGGCACCATGCTTATTGTGTACAACCTTGTTTCCAACAGGTCCAAAGAAGTATTTCATGGCCGTATTAGAACTATCGAATTGCGCCTCCGCTGTAGCTTTGCCAACAGTAGTATCATCTCCAAACTTATAGGCATCATAGACCAAGATATTTCGATAGAGCTTTTCACGACCCTGCTCGTCTAATATTCTATACCAATAGTCATAATGGTCGCGTTGGCGTTTTGCAGTTTCCTGAGCATTATCCTCAACAAACTTATTGAGTTCTGCTCCTGCTCTGTGCTCATTATTTCTATATCTGTCATAGGCACCAAAACCAAGACTGGATATAGTCGATATGACAAAGACTGATCTTTCAGGCATTGTCAGCAAAGGTAGAACCATATTTCGGTATTTCCAAGTGTCGCTGGTAATTCGATCATAAACACCAATAGAGTATTTGCTGCCAGCTTGCTCTTGTTTGACCCTCACCTCATCAATAGCTGATTTTTCTTCAACGATATAAGCCTTGGTTTGCTCTTTGAACCATTGATTATTCGTTTTGTTTGGTAAAAATACTTCTCGGTAATTGACAAGCGTGCTAAACAAATCTTTTGTTCCATTATTGTTGGCAAGGCTGATGCTATAAGCATCAACATTGTTCTTGGCCAGAAGATTGTTAAAGCCAGATTTACCTAATTCAATGATCGTGTCTAGCGGTGATACGTTGCCCTTACCAAAGAAATCCATGTGGTACATGACTAAGTCTTTGACATTCACGTCACCATAGTTAAAGTTGTACCAGCGCTCTAAATAGGTCAAACCTAGAAGCAAGGCTTCCTTATTGCGTTTGATTTTATCTACGACGTAACCATTAATCGTTTGATTTTCGCTAGCAATGACTGCATCAGCAGACAACAGTTTTTCCAGTGTATTTGCTAGATTTTCCTTTGTTTTGGCAAACTGCTCTTCTAAGTATAATTCCGTCAGTGAAACTCCTGAAGAAATACCTAAGGTGTTTCTGATAGCCTCTGATTGATAATCGACCGCTCTCAAATCAGGCAAAACTTCATTGATGATCGAACTATGACTATGCAAGAATTGATTTGGCGTATAGATGAGACCTGTATCGCCTACACGGTATTCTGCTAACTTACTAAAGTCAGATTGGTAAGTAATATCTAGCGTTTCAGATGTATGATCGTTATAGTGCAGCAAGAGCTTATTAGCCACCTCTTTATGCAAAGCGATATCTGTAATCACTTCATTATCCTTCATCATGACTGCAGATAAGACTTCTTTTTCAAACAAAGCGCTATCTTCTTTTACCAGATTACCGTATTTGACAATGGTTGCCTTATCATAAAACGGCAGTAATTTTTCAATATTCTTATATGCTAAAGCTCGACTGGCTTGATAGTCTTCAATCTTAGAAAAATCACTTTCTTTATTAGTGCTAGTCAGCAAGGTTTCGACAGTCGGTACAGCAAGAGAGTTAATTTCAGATTTCTTACTTGCGATTTGAGAAGCATCAAGGATTGTCCCTCTCTCTTCGAGAGATTCCTTGGTGACAACCTCATCCTTTTCAAGAGTCACTTTGTAGACTCTGTTATCTTTGTTGCTATATGAGTCAGTTATCCTCATACCTCGATAGTGATAGCCACTAATCGCATTCCCATTCATAACATTGACATCGCTAAGAACATTATGCAATCTTCCTGCATGTCTCTCTTCGTTAGACCCTCTATCCCACAAGTAGCCAGCTATACCAGCAACACTTCCAAAGCGCTTCACATTATTAATGTTGCCCTCGGCATAACTGTTGCTGATAAGCGCATCCTTCTCGACAAGACCTGCAAGGCCGCCGACAGTTTGGTTTGTGCTATCCGCATTTGACGAGATGGTAATTGCAGCTTTTGACTTATCAACTACTGCATTGATGCCAGTCAGTTGACCAACTAATCCTCCGATATTGTACGGTGACCTCGTTTCATAGGAGTTGACAATTCTTCCCTTGAAACTGCTGTTCGCAATCTTAGAATTATCACCCTTCCACACCAAGCCACCAATGCCACGTTCGCCAGCCAGAACACCGTCTACGTGGACATTGTTAATCCTTGTTGCATTATTGGCTTCATTTGCAAGGGCCCCAATATCAGTTTTTCCTGAGATATTCACATCTTTAAGAGCCAGATTTTCTACAGTAGCAGCGCTCAAAGTGTCAAATAAAGGCTTCTTCAAATTATAAATAGCATAATTTTTTCCGTCTTTGCTGCCAAAGAGTTTACCAGTAAATCTGCCCTTTATATAACTGCTAGCGCCATTTTCTAGTTCAACCTCGTTGGCATTCAGACTAGCACCTAAATAATAGGTTCCATTGAGATTGTTATTTATAGCTTGAACTAGGTTACTAAAGGACGTAAAGTTTGTAACTTCTTTCTCTGCCTTTTTGGCAAGGTAAAAAGTATAGTTATCCTCGTATTTATTGTCAATGTCCTGTTTTAATTTTTCCGCACTTGCTGTAATTTTATAAACTGGCTGACCATCTTTCGTGCTGTCAACTATTGAAGAAATCGGCAAGAAGACATCTTTAAATTTAGATGATTTCACTTTCACGAAATAATTCTCTTGATTGCTTGGAACTGCATCCAGAGAAACGTGTTGCCTGTATTTTCCATTCGTTAGACTATACAACTCCACATCAGATACATTTCTTAGCTCGATATTCTTTTCTGGTTCTTGCTTCTGCTCTTTCGGCTCTTGAGCTTTTTCAGCAGGATTTTCCGCTTCTGACGCCGCTGGTTCAATGTTTCCAGTATACTCTTGCGGAGGTTCTACCTGCTCGGGCTCAACAATCGCTCCAGCTTGAGTTCCTGTGTATTCAGGTAATGAAGAAACTTGTTCAGGTTCAACAATTGCTCCTGCTTGAACCCCTGTATATTCTGGTAAGGGGGTCACTTGTTCAGGTGACACTACTGCACCGGCTTGAGTTCCCGTATACTCTGGTAAGGGAGTCACTTGCGCAGGTTCGACTACCGCACCTGATTGAACCCCTGTATATTCTGGTAAAGGAGTCACTTGTTCAGGTTCTACGATTGCTCCTGCTTGAACCCCTGTATATTCTGGTAAGGGAGTCACTTGTTCAGGTGACACTACTGAACCTGATTGAGTTCCCGTATACTCTGGCAATGGAGTCACTTGCGCAGGTTCGACTACCGCGCCTGCTTGAGTTCCCGTATACTCTGGTAAGGGAGTCACTTGTTCAGGTGACACTACTGAACCTGCTTGAACACCGGTGTATTCTGGTAATGGAGGAACTTGCTCAGGTTCTACTATTGCCCCGGATTGAACACCCCCTATCTCCGGTTCAATTTGTTCAGGCTCAACTATGGCTCCCGATAATGCACCTGTATACTCAGGCAAGGAAGCCACCTGCTCAGGCTCAACGATTGCCCCTGATTGGACACCTGTGTACTCTGGTAAGGGAGCGACTTGCTCGGGTTCCACCAAGTTAGAAGCTACTGATTTTTCGCTAGTCGCTTCAAGCTTTTTAGTCCCTTTTTCCACTATTTTAGGAGTTGCTTCCTCTATTTTAGTCGAAAGAACCTCTCTAGAAACTACCGCATTATCTACAGTAAAAATTCGAACGACTTCGATTTTACGGCCTGGTTTGCCTTCTTGTTTTACTCTTACAGTACCTTCAGCTAAATCAGGATTCTCTTGTATTTGTTCTCCAAAGGCTATCTCAGTTTCAATGTTCTCTTCTTTGTATAATAGCTCAGGCTTAGCTGCTCGGTCAGACAAGACTTCATCTTGAGGCTCAATTGTATTGACGCCAAGAGTTTGATTTTTCAGCCCATTCTTATCAAAAGAAAGAGAATAATCTAGATTCTTATTTTGGTTTAAAACTTCTTTATCCTCATTAGCATTCTGCTGATTATCAAGAATCTTATTGTCTAATAATTTCTTAATCGATTCAACTTTTATGTAGCCAACATAGGTATAGCCCGAGATCTCACCCGGTGACGGCAGACTTTCCCCAGCCGATACTTGATATTCGGCATTATACTGTAGCAAGATACCATTTCCCAGTGCATCAACGGATAGTATCAAACCTCCACTGACACCAGCACCCACCAAAACAGTCAGTAGGAACTTGCTTTGAACCTTTCTTTTTGACACAACAAAAACAACCAATCCTATCGTCGTTAACAGACCAGCCGTCATCATAGTATTGGAATGGTTATTGTCACCTGTATTCGGTAAGGTTTTTGCTCCAGTATTTGAGTTTAACCTGTAGACAAGATAGTAAGTCTCCTCGTTGCCTTCTGACATTTTAGGAAATCCACTTACAATCAACTCCTTTTCTTGCGGAGTTATTTCAGTATCTGTCACATATTTATAGTGAACATTGAACTTTTCCTGTGCTTGAACAGAGTCAACCCCAACGATAGAAACAAAAAATAAACTAGAAATAGCAGCCGAAACAAGCCCGACAGCTAATTTCCTAAAAGCAAACCGAGTTTGCTTCTCCCCAAAAAACTTTTTCATTAAAATCCCTTTCAAATTATTCTAAAAAGAATAACAAATCCTTTAACCAGAGAATGGGCAACAGTAAGCCGTTGCATTCATTCATCTGAATCCCCCTAACAAAAATTCCCTAATCAACAATCTCATATAACTTTTATCTTATTCATAATATCTCCTAAATCGCAATAATCTGTCTAAATTATATCATACAATCCTATTTTTTGTTAGCGTTTTAACATAAAAGTGATTTTTGGATACAAAAAACCAAGTCTTTCGACTTGGTTGATTTCTATGATTGGAAACTCTATTATTTAAGAGTAACAATTTGCTAATCTTATTTTCTCCCAGTATTAGTGGGTTAATTCCTCCATTTTCAACTTTGGCAGGAATTTGGTAGGTAAATTGATAATCCAAGATTATCTAAACTGTCTGTAATCTCTTCTGAAATTGTTGAATCACCTGAATAATACCAGTGACTATATGTATTCAACGTGGTTGACTTATCAGCATGTCCTAATCGATATGAAACATATAAGGTATCCTTATGCAATACATTTATAAGGTAGGAAGCGTGACTATGTCTTAAACCTTTCCCCGTAATTTCTGGTACACCCGCAACTCTAGCATGCCTTTTTATTATCCTAGAAATTGTAGACTTACACAAGGGGGCACCAAAACGTGATATTACATAATCTTTATCATCATTCTTTATTTGAACTTCTCGCCATTTTTTAAGTATTGTAATCGTAAAATCATCTAAATCAATTTTACGATTCCCTGCTACTGTCTTTGTTTGTTGTTTAGCATACCATACACCGTTTTTGTCTTTCTCAATTGTCGAATGAACATGAATCCATTTACGTTCAAAATCAATATCTTCCCATTTAAGAGCAATACCCTCACTAACTCTTAAGCCAGTCATAAAATATAACCAGATTGTCATGTAATTATGGAGTCCCTCATACTCACTAATATCAAAAGAGTTTATTACCTTCTTAAATTCATCAAATGTCCAAAATTTTGTATCAGGGTGCTTTCCTCTAGGATTATCTAATCCTTTAAAAGGAACTCTATCAATATAACCCAATCTTTCTGCATAGCCCAGACACGCTTTAAATCTAGACCACATATTTTTAGCATAGTTACTAGAATACTTGTCTATAATAGCTAAGCGAAATCTTTCACAGTCAATAGTACTAATATCTGATAATTTTTTACTACCAAATTGCTTAATAAATAACTGATGATGTGGTAAAGCGGTCTGATAAGTTACAAATTGAACTTTTTGTTGATAATATTTTAAATAAATCTCTTCCATAAACTCTCTAAAAGTTAGAAAACTATTATTAATAGTAGAGTTCACAAATTCATGTTTTAAACGAAGTATCTCTTCATAAGCTTCCTTAAAAGAATTAAACGGTAGTCCCTGTTGATTTTTCCTTCCTTTCTTTTGAATTCTTTTCCCAGTTATTGGATCAACTCCTAATTCAATTTGAAAGTAAATTTTTCCTTTTGAATCTTTGTATACACCTTTATATTTCTTTGTCTTTGATATAACCATTTTTCTCACCTTCTATATCTGAAAAAGAAATACCAATTAAATTTTCTACAATATTTTTAGGAGCAATGCCTAACCTTTTATTATCGAAAGGTGAACAACCTAATTGTACCGCATTCTTATCATTTTTTCTAGCTTCTTCAAACTTTTTTACAGCAATTTTTTTTGCTTGTCTAATAATATTTCTCGATGTGTGCTCTGGAAAACCAATCGCAACTAAATCTTTATAGTTTACTGTTTCCATGATTTTACTACTTCCTTTCTTAGATTTTTTCACCTCCATGGCATGACTGATGAAGTCATCATAAGAATTTCACTTGCTGCTCTTTTACGGTGGCAGCCTGAACGGTCAGAAGTATCATTGTATATCATTTGTATCATGGCATATAAAGTATCGCTCTATTTTATTGATGGTTTTAATATCGCTCTTATCATGGCGAGCCATTCAAAACTGCTCCACAAATGAGGAAAGTACCATTTTGGACTATTCAATTGTCAATGTGCTTTCTTAACCTAATACTTTTTAGAGTAATAGTCTTCTTTATTATCCACTCGACCTACAAGGTAATCTAAACTTACATTATAAAAATCTGCAAGTTTGATAAGGTCATCTATAGAGATTAACCTGGTACCTGATTCCATTTTAGAATACGCTGATCTTGTACAATTTAAGATTGTTTTTGCAACATATTCTTGTGTCAAATCATCATCCTCGCGTAAATCTCTAATCCTTTTCAACATCCAATGTCTCCTAAAACAAGTATAATATAGTTATTTTCTTATTTTTAAATATGTGACAAATTGGAACATGAAACTATTCTAGATATACTTTTTAGGAAATTGTTTACTCTATATGTATCTCATTTTCCTTGATAGATTTCGTATTTTTTGTTTTCTGGTAGTTCTTTATCGTACGATTAAACATCTCAAATAAATTTATAGCTTCCCTATGTTGTTCCTTCAGTTTTTCAAGCCTTCCTTTATAAATGAACAAATCTTTCTCTATTGTGTCCACTGATATTTTGACATTAATATTATCTTCTAAATTTCCTGAACCATTTTCCATATCATTCAACAATATTTCCTCTAAACTAGACAAATTATCAATTTTATCTTGGACTTGTTGAATCATATTCTCTAGATATGATATTTGGTCAATGAAATCTTTTGTTATGTCTTCATAAGTATTCGAACTAGTTTCTGAAGATATAAGAAAATCTAATTGTTCTATTTTTTCTTTAATTTTGCTTAGAGGAATTCTTCTATACATATACTGCGATTCATACTGAAGATTAAATTGTCTAATCAAAGTTTTACCTTTCATAAAGCGATTTTTTTCTGCTGAATCTTTATGATATACATAGTAAGAACTAGTTTCTCTGAGAAATACTTTAACTTTTTCTTCTTCCATATTGATTTGAATATTTGGTACAAAAATAAGTCCTTCTTGTCGGATTCCAAACTGTACCTTAATGTAAATTCCATCTTCTACCACTTCTTCAACTTGATTAAGATTCAACTCTACTTCAAACTCATGAACAGCATCCCTATTTCTCTTGAAATCTTGATATGATTTCCATATCCCATCTTCTGTCGGCAACTTTTTTTCTTTAATTAGCTTTTCTTCATTGTAACGTTCAACTAAATTTTTATTATCTAAGACAACAGTTTCATTTTTGTTATTAAAATAGTCTTGAAAATAACTAACACTATACTGATTCGTTTTTACCAATTCCTGCTCTGAAATCTTAATCCCATCAAATTCAAATAGAACATGTTTTGCTTTCGGAATTATTTTTAAGCCCAAAAATTCTGCTCGTTGAATCAATTCATTCATATTCTTCATTTTCGGAAGTAAAAATTCTAAGATGTTTATGATTTCCCTTTGAACAAACTTTTTCTTAAAATAAGTTTCATTATAAGGTTGTTTTCTACTCAATTTACTATCACGTACGACTTGTTTCATATTTGAATCAGTCATAAAATAAGTAACATGCTTGTGTCTAAAATCAATTTTTAAATGTAAAGCTTTTGCTTTTTTCTTGAAATCTTCAAAATTTTTCGAGTTCTCGATTAGAAAATATACTCGTTGTTTTATTTCGTATTTGTAATTTGTTTTTCGATAAACTTCATACTGATGATGAGAATAACGATTTTCTATAATTTTTGCGCCTACAATTTTTGAAAGACGATCTGAAACCATTCTTAGATTACGTTCTGCTTTATAATCCCATAGAAACTTTTTATCAGAATTCTTATCAATTGAATTTAGTATGATGTGATTGTGGATATGATCTTTATCAACATGAGTTGCCACGATAAATCGAAATCTACCACCTGTTAACTCTTTAACTGTCTCATAACCAATCTGATTGATTTGTTCTGGAGTAAGATGGTCATCTGGAGAAAAGGACTGAATGATATGATGAGAATGAATTTTTCTTTGATTTGCTTCTTGCCTATCATGACGAATTTCATAAAGAGTATCATTGCTTAAAAAATTATCATTGTACATCTTCACTAGTTCTTTATAACTAGGAAAATCTAAATAATTTCTCATGCCAAAATCTGAAACTAGTGTTAGGTTTTTTGTTTTACTTGGATTCAAAATATATTTGATTAGTTTACTACGATAATTTTTTCCATGTATCGCAAAGTGTTTAGTGACGACCATAAAATTTCCTCAATTTTTCAGATTGGATAAGAAAATCTTTCTCCACTTCTACTATTAACTCTTCTATACCTTTTCTCAATTCATCTAATTCAACTTCCGTTATTAAGTTCGAATAATTTATGCTTCTGGCGATTTGATTAATATTATTTCCTATTCGTTTTAATTCAAAAATTAAATCTTGATAACTATTCGTATCAATGGTGATGAAATTCATACCAGGATCTAATAGAGTTCGTCTAGCATATTCTGAAAAGGATAAGCAGTTACTTTTTGAGATATTTTCATTTAATTTGACTAATTCGAGATCAGATAAAAAGACTTTTTTTAAATTTGTTCTATATCGGTGTTCCACTCTACCACCTCATGTATTTGTTACTAAAATCTTCACTAAGAGGACTTGTTTTTTCTACCTCTTTAATTAATTCTTGAATACAAGTTAACAGAATAGAAACATGTTCTTGAGTAACCTGATGATTTATTTTAGCAATTATTAATATTTCATGAACATCACGGCTAATTTGTTCCAACTTTTGATTTTTCCAAATGTTGAACCATTTTTCCATCTGTTTTTGTCCATCAGACAATAGTAAGCTTTTACGGAGAAAATCAGAAAAATTATCCTCTCCTTTCTCTCTCATTAAATCTAATATTTGTTTTTCTTCCGTTTCTGTTAAGCGAAATTGTTTCCGAATACTACGTATATCTCTTTTCATATGACTTTTCCTCCCTCATTGATACCTGTACTGACAATGTAAGCTTACAGACACTGTCAGTATATTTTTCAAAATAGATTCAACATTTTTGTAAGGCTTTGCGAGCTCAGATATTGTGTCCACAATATCCCAAAAATCATATCGCCTGCCATTTCAAACCTCACGGTTTAAAAAACAAACGATATGAAAATGTGGTGGCACGCCCCCAAACCCCCAAGATAAATCTAAATTAAAAAAAGTATAACAAATACTTTTTGATAAAATTATCACAGAAAAAAGAGCCCTATCGGACTCTTACAAATTAAAACAATGTCTCTGATATTCATACTGCCTAATCCCACTACTATCTTTGTTCATCTTGATAGAAAAAACAAAGTAATGATCACGATTGTCTAAAGATTTGCTTTTGTTTAATTTAAAATAATGTTTCTGAGACATAGCCATGGTGCGTAAAATATCATCAGTGATAAATGTTAATGGTATATCTAAAGCAGAATACTTGTAAAAATCTGACTCAAACCTTAAATAAGAATCAGAAAAATAATCTAGCTGTAATTTATCATCATATAATTCTTTACGATTCATATAAATCTACCCCTTCTATCTGTATATCGAGTATATCTCCCCATCTTAATCGAAGAAAACCAGAGTCTGATTTAATGGATATAGACTCTCTCCCAATCTCTTTAACAATACCCGATACTACTTTTCTTCTATTTGAGAGCTTACAAACAAAAGTTGCTGGGAATACATTCGTATAAAGTTGACGAACAAATAGAACTTTCTCTTCCATTGATAGGGAAATGGAGATGTCTTCTCTATTTTTTTCTTCCCAAAGAGAACTGGAATGTTCTGACAAAAAGAATCCCATCCACTTAGCCATCCCACGGTCTTGATACTCTCTTGCAGACAAAAAAGGTAAATAAGAACGATTCATCATTTTAGTCCATCTAATCCTCCAGCTGAATGACCACCAATGAGTTTACTTCTTGCGATTGTTCTAGAAGCTTGATCCAGGGCATTCCCTTTCAATAGTGAAGTAAAACCAAATTCTGTTCGAATAGCATCAATTGCGGACTGGAGCCTTTCTTCTTTTTCTATTTTCTCAACATCATCAAATAATGAAATCAATCCAAATGATTCATCTACTAAACCTGAATAGCTCACTGCAACACTTCTGATAGCTCCTGAAGTATATTTAGTGTGAAATAACTTTAAAACATAGTTTGTAAGTAGTGCTGTTTGATTGGTTGGTTCAATCTTCATTTGAGTATGAATAGATCGTTTCTGTTCCACTTTAGAATACCCTAAGTGTATAGAAACTACAGTTGCTTTCTTACCAGCTCTTCTCAATCTAACTGCAACTTGTTCTGCCATCTCACGAAGTATGATTTCAATATCTCTTTGTTTGACATAATCTCTAGGTAAAACTTGAGAGTTCCCTATTCCTTTTGACTTTGGCTTATAAGGTTTATGAACATTACTTTCATCAATCCCATTAGCATGAAACCATAACTCTAAGCCCATGATACCAAGCTCTTTTTTAATCAAGTCAGGATTAGCCTTAGCTAATTCTTTAATCGAAAAGATACCTAAACTATGTAATCTCTTCTCCATCCGATTCCCAATTCCCCAGAAATCTGTCATTTTAGGGATAGACCATACTTTCTTTTCAACATCTTCATAGGACCAATTGGCTCTCATTGTCGGAGTCTTTTTAGCTTCATTATCTAGTGCTAACTTTGCTAATAAGGGATTGGCATTAGACATACCAACCGTTGAATAGATTCCTGTTTTTCTCCAAATCTTTTTTTGAATAGCAGCTGAGATGATGTCTAACTTATCTTTTCGACTAATACTTTTATCAGGCACAAAATAATTTAATGAACTTGTTAAATCAATAAAACCTTCATCAATTGAGTAGGGATAAATATCGTCTGGTGCTGCAAAATCTTGAAAGATTTTTTGAATCTCCATATTGACTGCAATATAAGTATCCATTCTCGGAGGAACAATCACTGTTGATTTTGCCCACTCTTCTATATAACGGACATAGTCTATCGTTGTCGGTAACCCTTGCTTTCTAGCATTATAGTAAGAGAACTTTCTAGTCTTTACATCAAATGGTAAATCATAGGAACGTCCAACATTTGATTTCCCAAATACCTTCTTAAACATAGGAGAGGAGGCAAGAATTAAACCCGCAGAATTATCTGCACGACTCATAACACAAAGTGAAGTCTTAAGTGGATGCAGGCCTCTATCTACACATTCTACACTTGCGTAAAAAGATTTCATATCAATAAAGGCAATGTCGCTTTTAGGTTCGAGACTATAATCAAACCAAGTCATACTCAGTCCTCTAAAGGCATAAAGTTTCCAACAATTTTCCCTATGATACGAGGATTCTCATCATAAGGCGCAAACTTATCTGAATAGTTTCGATTGAGTGAAACTAAACGAAGTCCATTTTCTTCACGATACACTTTCTTGATATAGGTTTGACCATCCCAATCGATGGCATAGATAGCTCCATCATAATCAAATCCTGTTTGCTTAATAAGGGCTACAGAACCATTTTCATATGTCGGTTCCATTGAATTACCAAACACCCATGATGCAAAGTCATAATCAAATTGATGATTGAAGTAAACTGTATCGTAATTACCATCATCAAAGTAAGCTGTTCCTGTACCAGCTGATAATTTTTCATAGACCTTATAAGCAAATCGTTCAGAAACTTCTACAACTTTAGAGTTTTGATTGTTCAATAATTCTTTTGCATAATGAAGTGTCGCTTTTTGATTCTTTTCAGTTAGCTTGAGATAAGTTTCAACTATTTCATACTCTGATTCAAAATATCGAGGATCAACATTCAAAATCTGACTCAATTTGGTTAGATTGTTTTGATTAGGCTTTGTTTTACCTAATTCCCAATTAAAGTATGAAGCTCTACTGATTCCCAAACTGGATGCAAGTTGAGATTGTGATAACCCCTGACTTTCTCTTTTTTCTTTTAATTTAATAGGTGAAAACATTTGTTCTCCTTTTGTAAGTTTATTAACTAACAAAAGAATACCATAGCTGCTGGAAAAAATCAAGAGTTTAATAATCCCCAAGATTTAAAATAATCATAAACTACTCTAAATTCGTACTTATATTGTTAGGAAATCATCACTGAAGAATGCTAAAACTTTTGAAAAAATATGAAGAACAAGAAGATAGAGAATATAAAAAAGGATCGTTATTTTTTAATTGACGATCCAATAGACTTTATTTTAAAAATCTAACTCTACAAACCATTTCGATTAGTTAAATCTTTCAATCTTTCTTCTCCTGATTTAAGCATATCCTTCTCTACTTGATTCCATTCTCCAAATAGTAAGTCATGAAGAACGGTTGCTGCTGAAGTTGTATTTTCTTTTGAATCATATACACAACTTCTATCTCGTTGGTAAATTTGAATTCTTTCAAAGATAGCTACTTCTTCCAATTGTCGTGTATTATCAACTAAATGATTTACAATGAAATCATGATGTTCTTTTGGAGTTGCGCGTGCTTGATTTGGATTGATAGCGTACAGTTCTTCGTATCGGATAAGGGTGCTCAGATAGGACAGCTTAGGCTTTGTCGCAATCAAGGCTAATTGTACTTCATATCCCTTATTTTTCAAGAGTTGTGCTGTTTTCTTTGGAACATCAACCGTTCGTAAAGTTCCCTCTATCAAAAGATTGTATCCCAAATGACTCAATTCTGTTACTAAAGACTCTACCATTTTACCCGCAAAATCTTTGGTGTATTCAACACTATCTTTGCCATATTCTTGCTGCAGTTCTAAATAGTGTGGATGTTGAGAGCGAAAACTATCGCCATCTATGATAACAATATTTCCTTGAAATTCTTTCTGTTTAATACGATGAATTGTAGTCTTACCAGCTCCACTTTGCCCTCCAAGCAAAATCGCTATAGGTTGCTTACTGGATTTTTTTCCTCTTGTCAGTGAGCGAACGTTCCGAGCTAAAGCATGTTTGAATGCACTATCGGTATAATCTTGGATTTCCATTAGGCTACCATCCGTTTTTCAGATATCTCTAACATACGTTCAATTCCATCCAAATAGCCACTATATCTCTCTATTTCATCAAAAGTTTCTACTAGATAGATATTCGTATGAATCAAATCAGATAGATCATCACTCATTAAAATCCAAGGATTAGATTCATCATCAATGCCAATTCCCTGACTATCTTGATAACGATAGAGTCGAGATAATAGATTAGCACCTCTTTCTTTCACAATTTCAATTTTTAAAGTTAATTCATAATCTTCAACAGGATTGAGCATTTTATCTTCTCCAACAATATCGACATAAGATACATTAAACTTCTGGCAAATGATATCTATTAGTTCCGTAGAGACTGAACTCGTTCCATTTTCATACCGGCTCAAGCTATTTCGAGAAATTCCTACAATTCGGGCAAAGTCGTCTTGTGTTAAGTCATGTGTTTTACGTAAGGATTTTATGTTCTTTCCAATCATGGCAAACTCCTTTATTTTTATAATTCAATTATAGCATAAAAAAGTATAACGCACCAATTTTGGTGCATTATTGACTATTTTTCCTAAATCTCTCTAAATTCTTCTCCAATTGTTCCTTATGAAGTTGATTCTTAGCTTCCTTTAATGTGTCGTCCAATGTTTCTTCCCTATAAATTGATTCTGTTTTTAGTTGTTCTGATTCTTGTTCTGGAGTGAAAATGATATCTAGCAGTCGGTCTATTTTTTCAAGATCTTGGACAGACATATCAGATAGTCGATGAATTAGCTTCTTAAATACATCACTATTGTCTTGATTTTTCTTAAAAAATGTTGTAAACATCTATAACCTCTCAAAAAAAGCAGCCTATCAGGACTGCTTAGTGTAATTCGGAAATCGCATCGTAAATGGACTGCAATTTCTTATTGTCTTTATTCTTTGTGTCAATCAACGTATGTAGCTCTTCAATTTTCTTTTGACTACTTTGAATATCGCTATTGTTATCCGCAATCAGTCTTTTAAGATGTTGCTGATAACTTGTAGTGATATCTGTCTCTTTTCCTGTTCTAACCTCTGTAACTTTGGGTTTAGAACTAGAATTTGATTCCGTCACAGGTGCTTGTTTACGCTTTTGAAAAGCTGCTTCATAATTTACATCATTACCTCCTTGATGATTACCAAATAAGGCCGCAATTTTATCTGGATCTTCTTGATTTTCTGATTTACTTTCTAATGGTTGATTAAAATTCCAATCTTTTGTCATTCACTCATTTCATCCTTTCTAAATTCAGAATCATCGAATTGTCTTTCTCTACCGAAGGCATGGTCAAGAGCTTCTTCAAAACTCATGTGACTAATGCTTTGACGTCTTTTGAACGTCGCAAACATCGCTGTCTCCAGTTGCTCTTTGTAAGCAGCTAGTTTTTCTGTCTCTCTTGCTACCTTACTTTCTTGCCTAGTGACCTTTTCTTCTAAGCGTTCAATAATGGTCATATACGATCCTCCTTCATTCTAATATTAGCTAAAACGTCTTGATTTTGTTATCACAATTCTAAACATTGAGAGGTTTGTCTTACTGGTTGATTCCTCAATGTATCTTTTGCATTCTCGATCATCAATTGTAAATCTGATTTCTTTTCTCTAAGGACATCATTCCAGTCTACTTTTTCTTTCCCAGATTCATTATCAGGGAAATCCAGGAAAACAGGAAATCCTGATTGAGATAACTTATCAGAAAAATCTTTTCCTGCATCATCACAATCTACCGCAAGTGTCAATAAATCAGGATGATTATCAAAATAGCTGGTGGTATCACGAATTGTATTGATTAAAGGCAATAACTTTGAAGGTATTACTGTATCCAAAAATTCCAACTTCTGATTTTCTTCAGCTATCAGTCGTAAAGTTTGATAAGCAACAACAGACCTTTTTAATCCTTCCATAGATACCAAGCGAACATCTGATAGACTTTGTTGATGCAGTTCGTAATAGCTCATCAAGTCGATGAACGATTCACAAAAGACCAGTCTATTTGGTTTACCAATGTCAAAGGATATTCCAACATGTCCATGGCTTCCTTTTAGAATCGTTTTTAACCTCTTTCTAGGAAGAGAGTGATTCTTATATATCCCTTGTAAGCTTGCTGCCTGCAGTTTGTGACGATGATCAAAGCTTTTAAAAACAATAACAGGTTCAACAGTTTCATTTGTTTTCCAACTAGCTTGTGCTATCAAACCTTGTTGAATCATCTTTTCTATGATTTCTTCTGAGATTCCTCTACATTTTGTTAAGTAATATCTGGCCAGACTACAGTTAGAATCTTCTACTCTCTTTAAAGGATAATAAAATGGTCTCTCTCTTTTTTCTTGAACAGCTTCTTTTTGAAAAGGTTCTTCAGAAAGAAAAGCTAGAGCTTCTTTAAAAGAGATTCCCTTAACAAGTCGAACAAAATCAATAACATCACCTTGAATATCTCTTGAAAACCATTTAAAAGTATTGGTAGTAGAAAAAATTCGGAATGAATCGTGTTCAGGATGTTCATAGACACGGTTAGAAACTTGTTTAAAGGAGATACCTAAACGATTGGCTACATCAAGAATTGAAATTTGCTTACATTCTTCTATTTCCATGCAATATCATCATTTTGTCGTAGTATTTGGCAGTGATGGTATTGATGATGATTCTTCTAAAGTTTTAGGAGTGGCCTTATCTAAATCATCTAACCCAGATTTCCAAACCTGCACTTGATTGACCAATAACTTACCTGGTAGTTTCGAATAAGACAACTTAACCGTTCTGGTTTCTGTCTGATTGGTCTTTGATTGGTTGGCATTCTTTAAATCGGATACATAGGTTACATTATAAGAGACCATGGCAATGGCTTGATTCGTAGTCTGATTGACAAAAATATCAGCTTTTTCAAAATGATAATCCAAAATATAGTCCTTATACACTTGGTTCATGGCATCGTTTTGACTTGTCAATTCTTGAGAATAAGCTGATTCAGTCATATAAGGTTGAATACGTGTATTATTTTCTCCGAGCTTTTCTTTCGTATAGTACTGTGTCAAAAATTCTTTTACAGTATCTGATGACAAAATGCTGGCTTTATCTTCTGCTTGTTTATCCTCTACAAGTTTAGCTGCAGCCAATTCGATTTCTTTGCGACTTTGTTTAGCAGTAGAATGTTGACCAACAGTATATCCCATCATGAGAATAAAGCTAGTCGCGGCTACTGCTCCAACACTAATTAAGGCTTTAGTTTTGACTTTATTTAACATCTTAGACCTTCTTTCTATAAAAACTAGGTCAAGAATAACAAAAAGGACTTGTAAGTTTTATCACACCTTAACGAAAGGTGATTCCTACATTTCAGGCGCAAAATCGTACAGTTCAGAGAAAAAAATCAAAACTAGATGTCTTCATCTTATAATGTAACTATGAAAAATTTAAAAGAAGAAAATTTGAGAAGAGCTCTTTCTCATATTGAACGCCATAAACAAGCCATAAATACAAGTAATAATAGTGAGGATAAAAATTATCATAAATTATTACTCCAATTTAGCTATGATGTATATGAAAGAATCAAGGCAAATAAAAAACCCTATCCGAATTTAGATTCAGATAAAGTTTTTTAACCATCTAACAAGTTTACATACTTTCCTTAGTTTTGGAGTTTATGAAACGCCAACTGAATCCTAGAACCAACATCAGATTGATGAAAAGGTACACAGCCGTAAAACTAGTTAAACCATGTTGCCTGATATCATCAAAGTATAAAGTCGGTTCAGTAAAGAACAAATAAATTCCATAGACCTCCACGAAAATAAGAAAACTGATAAAACCAATAAGGAAAAGTCCACTGGCAATAAGAAAGAGTCTCCATAAAAGAATGAGAATTCCTCCTACTGCTAAAAAAATTACTGGGATAAGGAGTAAATCATTCATGACTTTCTCCTTCCTAATCAATCAATTGACGATAATGGGTGGCAAGAGAGGAATCAAATTCCTCTAGCTTTTGAACTAAGTCCAAATACTCCTCTTTTTCATGCTCTTCAAAGTCCACACCTCGATGATTCTGAAGAGAGATTTCCAATTGGCTAGTGAGTTCTCGTATAGAAAAGCTGTAATCCCCCGTCACTTCCTCATAATGTTCTTTTAACTCCTTGTAGGCTTGGTATTCTTCAGGCGTTTGAAATCCCTGTACCAAAGCCTCTTCTAATTGATAATAGGTATCTTCCATCATAATCGTTACCTCGTTTCTTTCTATCTTTATTCTACCGCGCTTTTCATTTCTTGTCCGCTATTTGTATCTATTTTTTAATCCAATTCAAAAGAAAGTTGTTCCTGTTTTTCGTTTCCTTTTTCATGGAATTGTCTTAAGGCTTGATCTATAATATCTAAATCCGTTTCTGTTTCAATCAATGGCGCGAGTACATCGTATTCGGCCTTTTTAGTTTGATAATCCTCTTCCTTTGGAAAATTTTTCTCAATTTCTACCTCAGCAGTAGTCCATTTATCCTTTAATTCATCTAATAAGTTCTGAGTTTTCACTTGGTCCTCTTTAATATGATCAATCGTATGTTGGAGCCTTTGAATTGTCCCCAAAGGAGAATACAAATCTAAACTGACAGAATATTGATTTTCTCCTACAATCTTAACAGAGAAGGTTTCAGGAAGAGGTTGATTTGTTGGAAGACTAAGCATTTTAATGTCAAATCCTCGATAACTTGCCAGGGTACGGAATTCTTTGCTGTCAGCTTGATTATGACGGATAAGACGGTGTAGGGATTCCCCTGCTTCAGATCGTTGATCAAAAGCTTGCTTACCTACCGTCATAGAAAATGCCTGGTCTTTCGACATTTCAGACTGTTGAATGTCTCCTTCATATTTGCTTAATCGTTTCTCAAGAATAGGCATATTTTCTTCACAGTAAGAGATTGTATGACGATAGTGATCCTTGCTGCGTTGAAAGGCGCGTCTTTGATTTTCTAATAGAGTTAGATCATTCTCTAGTTCCATCTTATATTTGAGATAAGGATTACCTGTTGCTAGTGCCTTAAAATCAGAAGCTGTCATAGTCTGCTCATCAATGTCTTCTGCAGCACGAATCGGCTCCTTAGAAGTCATAATTTGCTTAATATAACGGAGTTTGTTCTCCTGAGTTGCCCATAGATAATTATCAAACGAACCTTTGGTAATATAGTGGTAAATATCCACTTCCTTGTTTTCATTTCCCTGTCGGATAATCCGTCCATTGCGCTGCTGAATGTCACTTGGTCTCCACGGTACATCCAGATGATGAACTGCTTTCATCTTGCTCTGAACATTTAAACCTGTTCCTCCTTTTTCAGTTGAGGCAAGGAGAATCCGCACCTCTCCTGCATTGACCTTTCGAGACAAACTATTCTTCTTTTCATCACTATTGGCATCATGTACAAAGGCAATTTCCTTACTAGGGACTCCTCTATCAACTAATAAAGCCTTAATCTCAGAATAAACATCAAAGCCATTATCTTTTTTCTTAGGTGTGCCAATATCTGAAAAAATCATCTGAGTAGCCTTATTTTCCATTCCCTCACGATAAATTCTTTCAACATTATCCACTACCTGAAGCAGTTTATGATTATCTGCTAGACTATAACTAGAGTCCAATAAACGCATATCAATTGCTAGTTTTCGTGCCTCACCCGTAATTTTTAACATGTTATCCTGACTCGGATCAACTGTTCCACATTTGACCATATCTGACCTCATAACCAATTCTTCTAGATAGAGTTTCTGGTTTTCAGTTAACTCACTCTCAATAGGGATAATATGAGCTTCTGGAACAGGTAAATCCAACATATCTTGTGTTTGAATGTCGGCTGTTTCTTTATAGATTTTCATCAACTCAGGTAGATTGACAAACTTTTTAAATCGTTTCTTAGGTTGGTACTTATCCCCTGTAGGAGCTAATTCCATAGAGTTTTGAATTTCTCCAAAAGCACCTACCCAAGAGTCAAAATAATCAACTTGATAGCGTTTTAAGATATCCGGTTGAATGTAGTTCATCATAGTATACAACTCACTAATAGAATTGGAAACAGGTGTTCCTGTCGCAAAGACAATATTTTTAAAATCATGTTCTTCCTGAATCTGTCGAACCTTCATCTCCATATCCACATTCTTCTTAGAAGTTGTATTAGTAATCCCTGCTACATTCCCAAGTCCAGTAATTGGACGAATATTTTTAAAGTGATGTGCTTCATCCACAAAGAGAAAATCAATTCCTAAGTTCTCAAAATCAATAAAACTATCACGATTAAAGCGTTGGAGTTCTTCCAATTGTTTCTCTAGACCACTTATTGATTGCTCCGCTTCTTTAACGGTATACTTGTTTTCAGAATGTGTTTTAATCTCTCGTAGTTCATTGAGTTTATCCTCAATATAGTTCATCTGTCTTTCTTTACTGACAGGGATTTTTTCAAATTGAGAATCCCCAATGACAATGGCATCGTAATCTCCTGTAATAATACGTGACACAAATTGTTTTCTTCTCGCCTTCACAAAATCTTTCTTAGTAGTCACAAAGACCTTTTTAGTAGGGAAAAATTTCATGATCTCTTGGCCAAATTGAGCAGACAAACTAGAGGGCACCACATACAAGGGCTTATGAACCATCCCCAACTCCTTTAATTTAAACCCAGCACCAAGCATGGTCAAGGTCTTTCCTGAACCTACCTCATGAGCTAATAAAGCTCTTTTTTCTTCTACGATTCTTTGAATGGCATTCTCTTGATGAGGGCGAAGGCTGATGTTTTGTGCCAAGCCATCAATGACTAGATGGCTACCGTCATACTCTCGACTAACTGTTCGATTATAAAGACGATTATAGCTTTCCTCAATGACTTGTTGGACTTCTGGATACCGTGAGACAAATTCTTGAAAGAGCTCTTGTAAATGCTGCTCTTTCGCTCTTAGAACAGAAGTTTTTTCCAAATCTGTGATGGTCTTTTTCTTTTCTCCTTCCGTAATAGTCATGGTAATAGTAGGTTGGTTCGAATTAAGTAAATTCTCAAAAATCTTTCTTCCTGTATCATAACGTGACCCACTGACTCCAAGACTACTATCTTTGGCACTTGGATAGCGATAAGCAAATGATGTCCTTAAATGAACCTGCCCATCAACAGGATTCACTTCAATGACTTGTTCTACATCAGGCGAAGACAATTCAAATTCACGATTGGTAAAACATTCAAAGGCAAATTTACCATAAACGGATTGAGGGATCCAACGTGACCCTATTTTGAACTCAATATCTGCCAGATGAATCCGCGGAGGGCGAACAGATTCTAACAAATCTAAAGCGTGGTTCCAATCATATTCTTGGTTGTTTTCCTCCACTAATAGTTGAACTACTTCTATCTTGTTGAGAATATCTCCTGACAAAAACTGGTTCTTAGAAAGATATTTTCTTTCTCCTCTTAAATATCTTTCGGGATCTATTAAAATCTGGTCACCTAACTCATCTAAAATAGCAGCTTGGCTATGTTCGGGATAAATTGATACCATATAGTCTAAATCAACCCCTCTACCATCCGATAAACTAGAGTTTAAGGCATCTAGAGCAGTTGAAACTCTTGCAATCACTCTCTCTGGCCTAACCAATGCTTTCTCAAAGGCTAAAGATTTTTTATATTTTACTTTCTGATCTTTAGAATCAATGTATTCATCTTCTAAACTTGCTAGTAAAGAATACTTATCGTCACTATCAAATAAGTTCCGATTAACGGAGGCATTCAAGTATCCAAATTGACTTACAAAGCGGTCATAGTCACGATTGAGTTTACTAAGTAATACCTGAAAATCTGTCCGACTATAATCTTGATGACGTTGAATTTCAATTAAGGATTGATAGGTCTCTCTCAAATCAACCATGCCCTTAATGCGACCAATATCCTTATCCGATAAGGGACTTTCATAAAAGACAGTTTTTTTGAACAGTCCCTTATATTTCCCTCTTTTACTCGCTTCTTCTGACTTGTAAACATCTAGTGCTTCCTCATCTGTCAAATGAAGTTGCACAAATCGATCTATTTTATGTTCAGACAAAGAACTGTCCCAAGCTTTAAAATCTCCATTCTCATCTACATAATAACTAATTTCGTCTACTTTTGAACTGTTCCGAATGCCATGCGTATCTCGGTAATAAATTTGATTTCCCTCGTATCCAAAAGAATAGAGCGCTAAGTCCTCACGTATACGACTTGGGATAGAATTATCCACTTCTTCTTGGATAAAAACAGGTGCTTTCAAAGAATTGTCAATTTGTTTAAGTGCTTCCACATTCTCTAATGCTTTCATTATGTCAGTAGCTAATGTTTCTGATACCCCCTTAACATTGAGAGTACCTCCATTAAAATTACGTACCTCATATTCACCCAAAACTTGTGTATTGTATTTCCCATCAAAATATGGATTGATCCAGACACGCTTATCCTCCTCAAAGGGAATAGAACCATTAAAAACAAGTTCCTCTTCATTAAGATTCTTTGCTTGGTCCTTTTGAAAGAAGAGGAGATCTGTAGTCACTCGGGTACCTGCAATCTTTTTAAAAGCCGTATCTGGCAACCGAACTCCCCCTAAAAAATGAGTGTTGGATTTAATCTCTTGTAAGACATTATCTGTCCGCTTATCCATTGTGCCAATAGATGAGATAATCGACACTTGTCCTCCGTCTCTTACTAAATCAAGTGAGTGTTTGACAAAGTAGTCGTGAATCATATAAGGTTTATCATAGTTTTTATCGGCAATGCGAAAATTTCCAAAAGGAACATTCGTTAAGACTAAATCAAAACTATTATTTTGATAGGGAACTTCTTCAAATCCTCGCACTTCAATATGGGTATTGGGGTGGAGTTGTTTTGCGATTGCGCCTGTCACACTGTCTAATTCAACCCCATAGAGTTCTGATTTATCTCGTATACTTCTAGGCATAGCCGCAAAGAAGTTCCCAGTTCCCATAGAAGGATCTAATATCCTTCCTCCCTCAAAACCATCATCCAGTAACTTTTGCCAAATCTGGCGAATAATCATTGGGTCTGTATAATAGGCTGTGAGAGAACTTTGTTTCATAGTGGAGTATTCTGATTTACTTACTAAACTCTTAAGAGTTAAACGTTCTGTTTCATACTTTGGATTGAGTTCATCAAAAAATTCATTGGCAAGGCCACCCCATCCGACATACTTGGCTAGTAGTTCTTGTTCTTCTGGATTTGCTTGTCGTCTCTCTTTTTCTAATCTTTTAACAAGTTCAATTGCGGCGATATTCGTTTCAATTTTTTCTCGATTTGTCTTAGGATAAAAGTCCTCTAAATCATCTGGAAAAACAAAATCTTGAACAGGAATATCCAACTCTTCTACACTTGAAATAAGTGGTGTTGATTCTGTTTCCTTATCTTTTTCCTTTTCTTCTTCCAGGTAGGAAAACAAATCTATTTCCTGATTTTCACTTGATGAATCAATCTCAATCTCTGAATCTTCTTTTTCAAGTTCTACGATAGACAATACTTGTTCAATCTCTTCTAAACTGTTCAAGTATAAGATAGGACTTTCTTCAAATAACTGGTTGGAATCATTGAATAGCTCTAGGCGAACTAAGTTATTTAACTGTGCATTTTCAATCGAAACCAACTGAAATACTTGTCCTTTATAACTTACTTGTGAACCGATTGGATATTTCCTCAAAGCTTCTTCTACAATTTTATCGACATTAGAAAAAGAGTTCGTTTCTTCCGTTTCCTGTTCAACATCACTTGAAGGAGACAAAGATTCCTCTACTTGATTAGACTTTTTTCTTATAGCCTTTACTTCATCAAAATGAGTAATAATCTTCAGCTTTTGTGTCAGTGGGAGTTGTGTGTAGTTTTCTTCATGATGGACAAGATCCGTCACGGTATCTAAAGTAGCCATCAATTCTGAACCCAAATAAGCTAGAACATCTCCCTCTTTTTCTTCAAAATGAATCTCAATAACTTCTTTTTTAAGCTCTTTTGAGTCAACCATTAGAAGAAATTCCTCTATATCTCTACTAATACGGTCAGATAGATTATTCGCAACCCGATAGACATTGACTAAATTGACATCCTGATTTTGATGAAATACAAGCTCACTTAATGGTTCTAACTTCTCTTTTCCAGATTGGATGTGAAATCGAGTGGAAAGGTTATAGGTTGCGACTTCTAGCACCAAGTTTTTCTCCCAATTGCTTAATTGAGATAATTTATCTAGACCTGCTTGTCCAAAATTTCTTGTGTAACTTTCTAGATCTTGGTCATTATTTTCAGAACTGGCCTCTAGGAAAGAAATAATATCTTGATGAAATGAATAGACATGAGGTATCTCTTTTATCTTGCCCTCTTCAGCCAAAAAACTCTCTACCAAGTCTTGCCATTTCTCATCAAAATGTTGCGCTTGATAACGAAGAAATAGGCCCATTTTCTCCCTATCTTTTGGAATTGTTCCACGAAACATAGCCAATAATTGCATTACTTCCATACTCGCTCCTTTCATCTATACGAAAATAGGAGAATCACATGATTCCCCTACAACTCTATCTCCATTTCAACCTCTTGAGGACTGGTTTCTAAATCACTAGACAAAAGAGAAACGGCATCTGTTCTCATGTAGTAAGTATATAAGTCTTCTAGGTCTTGTTGGTTTTCAATCCCTGTTTCAATACTAATCAGAGCCTGTATAAATTCCTTGTAGTGACTCTCCATCATATCTGAAATCTTTTGTTTCATTTCCATAAATACTGAAGACGGTTCAGTTATACTTGTTTGGCCCATGTCTTGTAAATCCTTTTCTAAGGGATTGGTTCCTTCTTCTACTTCTACTAAATCTGAACGACCATCACCATCAGAATCTGCGCTAAGAGGATTGGTTCCTAGCGTCAATTCTTGAGCATCAGTTAGTCCATCTTGATCCGAATCACGTTGATAAATGGCTTCCATATACTTCCTTCTTTCCTAGTTAATCTTTTTTCACTCCAATCCTATCAAATATTCCTTGAAAGAAGTATCACAACAAAAAAAGAGAACGAGCCAAAACTGCGTTCTCCTTAAAATGTAAAACATTACTATTAAAGTAAAAAAGACGACTTACAGAACCTGTAAGCCACCTAGTCAGTCGGTTTATTCTGGTGTCTACCACCGCTTGGCCCTTGAGATTTCAAAAACTCATAAATATGTTTTGCTCATTCAAACTCATCCCCACCAAACTGACTAATTGCTGGTAAAATAGTAGTCTGAAGTTGAATGACTTTTGGGAAATAAAATTGAAGATTGACATACACCAATTTTTCTTTCTTGTTCTTATACTTTTGATAAGAAACTTTCAAACCTGTATTATCTGGTGTTTCACCGATAACATCACCCGTTAGAACTCTTGTCCCCTCAATCGCACGGCCATTATGAATGGAATATAAGGTTAAACGACTCCCATTCTCTCCTTTTCCGTTAGTGATAATAAAAAAGGAGGACTTCTACACTTTGGCGTAAAAAGTCCTCTTTTAGAAATGTATTCTTTTTCTATTATATTATTTAATAACGCATAAAAATTTTCCTAAACAAAATATCTTACTTTCACACGATAAAAGAAATTCACATACACTTATATTTTCTATTATCATGTCATGATATTTCATATTTTTATCTCCTTACATCTTTAAATCTCCTTTATTTTGATTTTTCAAATATGAGTATCACTATGGATATTTACAAATATATAACATTGTCAGCTATCGAATTTAAAAATTCTTGGTCATGTGAAACAATGAATATTATTTTCTTATCGCTTTTACATTCGTTGATCAGATGGGATATGTTCATCATATTGCAATAATCCATTCCACTAGTAGGCTCATCAAAAAACATAAGTTTAGATTTTTTACATAGTACAGATGCAATTGCTACCCTTTGCTTTTGTCCACCTGACAAGCTCATTGGATGACGATCTTTTGATTCATATAAATCAAGTTTTTTCAGAATATTTTCAACATAACTACTTTCAATATTTTTTATTCCAAGACCTACTTCACTTGCAATAGAATCGGTAAAAAGCTGATGATTAACATCCTGCATTACAAGGGATGATATTTTTAGCCTATCTGATTTTGAAAGTCTTTTGCCGTCCAAATAGATTTCATCCTTCGATTTTCTTTCTAAGCCTATAAGGCATCTGAGCAAAGTGGATTTACCAAGTCCGTTTGTTCCTACTATGCCGTAAATTTTTCCCATTTCAAAAGAGAGGTCTTTTAAATGCAATTTTTTATCTATGCCATTAAACTTAAATTCAATGTTTTTTACTTCTAAATTTCCCTTATTTTCATTTTCGGGTACTGTAAGTTTTACTCTATTCTTATTTCTTAAACCTAACTTCTTTAGCTTTTCAGACGGTATTTTCATAAAATCTATTTGAGTATATTCCTTTTGTATTTCCCCATCTTTAATCAAAAAAACTCTATCTACAAT
>NZ_RJMV01000009.1 GCF_003943735.1 Streptococcus sanguinis
TGATCCTCCTTGAATCGTCATATCTTTGAGATAAGCTGAGATTGAATCATCGCTCTCAGTACCTTGAATGACTCTCAGAGGATGTGCTGCCGAATCCTGATCCAGAACTGTGCCGTCGTCAAACTCCAATATGAAGTTCCGGTTACTGCTGTCAGAGCGGAAATATTTGAGAGTCAACTGGTCTTCTGTACCCTTCACCTTGATAACGATATCTGAAGAACCACTGGCATAAGTTTGAAGATCAGATGGACGGATTCCATTGATAAATTTAATCTTGTTCCGACCATAACCATCAGAAATCGTATCCTGACCATAGCCTAATCCGAAGATGTAGGTATCATCACCATAACCGCCAGTCAACTCATCATTACCTACACCGCCGTCTAATATATTATTTTGCTTGTCTCCTTGGACATTATCATCTCCCCCGGAAGCCATAACAAAAGCTTGCCTTTCCGTCGCCTGTAAACTTTCTCCCTGTTCGCTACCCATTACGACCTCTCCAGCTCCTATCATAATAGCCTTGAGGTAGTCATGAGACATAGAGCCAAAGTAAGTCTTAAAGTCCTGATAACCACCGATACCCTGATTCTCCATGTGTTTGAGATAACCTGCTACATCGCTTAACTGGATTCCGTCTTTGACCTTCAGATAGCCCGGCAATACCGACTTGAGAAGCTCAAGATCAATGACCTTATCTTCCTTAATCTGTATAAGAGGTACTACACCAGAGAGGTGGCTGCTGCTCATCATAGCATAGTAATAATAATCTACCATCTTCTGATATAGTTCCTTGAGAATTGGTGCTGAACTTGCGTGTGGATTAGCCCCTGAAGTCCCAGTATAATCACGCCCTAGGAGAGCTTCTATAACCTGAAGCTGTTTGGCATCTATAGCAGTTCCTCGACTGTTAGAGGCAATATTTTGAGCTCCTGCCATCTGAGTTAGGATACTTTCAACTAGCTGACGTCTCTCTGCTACATCGTAAGACAAGATAAATCGACCCACCTTATCCTTGAGTTGACCTGTAACATCCATTGCCATTGCCTGATGGAGAGAAGGGATATTACCCGAACCAGCTACATTTGGCAAAAAGCGGACTTCCAGCGGAATAACAATATCATTGAGTATCTTAGTATCATAACCTCTCTTCTTGACCCAATATTCAGTCGCATCCCCAGTCTCACCGTTCGCCTTGATAAATTTGGCGCTATTACCGAAAATAACCTCCTCGTGACCACCCAATTGACTCTTTAGGTAGTTAAGCTGAATAGCAGCTACCCCTGCTTGTGATAAACTGCGTAGCTCTTCTTTTTCAGAAATACCATTTTGGTTAGCATCTTGCCAAACTTGAAGACGACTGAAATTAGCATCTTTATCATCAATAACCTTATCACCATTTGTATCTTGCTCCATCAACGCCTCAAAACCAAACCTTGCAAGCTTACCATTAGATAAACGATAGCGATCCCCAAAAAGCTCATTGCCATCGTTTATCACGCCATCCCCATTCTTATCCAGGGCTAACAGAGCATCATCACCTTGAATCCAATTAACTCGCTCTGCAAAACCATTTCCATCCAAATCAAAATGAACGCCCTTATCCAAGGATGTTGGCTTGAAGCCATCCCCTAATAAATCAAGCACAAGCGGGTCAAGGTTCGGAGTTTCGCTTGCTTTGTCAGCATCACCATCCCATCTTTTTGCTGCTCCATCACGAAGAAAATTCTCAGCTCCATCTGCCGCCATTTCTGCCAAAACAGCCTCTAAAATAGCAGCTGACAAGGTTAGTCTATTTTTTGGAGTAAGCATCAAAGGTAGAGCCGCAAGCAATTTGGTTGAATATTTACCAACAGAACCAGATGAATTTATAAATCTATCTCTTGGATTTTTTGTATAGGCCTTTTTTACATCCCTAACCCCTTCGTATAAGGTTTGAACAATATTTAAAGCATCAAAAGCAGTAATTCTCCCTCCTCCCTCCTCAATAAAATCAGGGAGATATTCATCTGGTACGGTATAGTTTTTACTATTGATTTTTTCTATCCAATCGTCAACGATTTTTCCGACTTTCCTAACCTTAGGTCCAACTTTATCTTCAATTACTCCCCCAATATCTTTAAAACCAAGTCCTTTTTCAACATTAACATGCTTCTCTTTTTCTATAATTTCCTTACTATATTCTTCAATTGTGTTACCTAAATCATAAATAGTTTTGGTGAAATTATAAAAATCATTTAAGCTTTTCTTTACCTTTTCTAAATCCAAATCTGATTTCGAAGACTGCTTATCATCCGATTGTTTCGGATTCTTCTTTTGTCCTGGATTATCACTATTTTTTTTATGGATCGGGGGTACATAAGGATTGGAATCGGGACTGGAAAATTGACGATAAGTTTTAAGGAGATAGTATACTTCTCCACCAGTTGGTGTAGATTGTTGATTTCCTGAAATATTAGACGAGTTATTTTCTTCGTCCAATTCTCTCACACCGTAAATAGCAGCAGAATCTTTAATCGGATCTGTGATTGGTTTGACATTAGCAATGACACTAGCCTTGATAACTGGAGGCTTTGCAGGATTAACTTCAGCAACTACACTAACTTCGTTTCTTGTGATTTCTTCAATTGAAGAAATAGATGTTTTTTTATTTTCGTCGTTTTTCTGCTCCGCGATTCCACTAGCAACTGCTCTTTTCAGCATATTTTGCAAAGCTAAATCAAAAAGTCTGCTATCATTGACTCCATCCTGTTTTAAATCCTCTTTAAGCACTTGCGACATTTTACCATCTGCCATCATTTTACTCCTTATATAATTTACTGGTATAATACTATATATGGTAAGTGAAAATTTCGGCCTTGGATGCTATCTCGTTTTTATGATAGATAATCGAAAAAACAAAGAGAATAAAAGAGTTAGGAAAATAGATTATCAACAGAACCTTTTATTTAATTGCATCAGGTGATTGAAATATTACTTTTCAAAAAAACGTCAGTTATCTTTATATAGTATCATTGTCAGTATAACAAAAAATCACTTAACCTGTCAATCGCTTTTTTATCATACTATCTTCTTCAATTATTTTATTAGGTTTAAAAAAAATCCCCTACTAGTTGCGAGTGAACTAAATCTACTAAAATAGCTTATCACAAACAAATAACAATGGGTTATCAAATTTGTCCATAGGATTCTATTTATTTTAAGGAGACATCAAAAAAAGGATTCGAAAATCCTTTTTTGTCAGTCCACATAATTACTTTCTTCCTTATTAAACCAAGCGTATGGCAAACCTATGAGTAGACCACCACCGATGAGATTACCGATAAAGGTTACGCCCCAGTGGCGTAGGATATTTCCAATACCAAAATTTTGCACTTCCGCTGCTGCTGAGCTGAATTTCACGATAGCAAAGGAAGCAAAGTTGGCTGCCAAGTGTTCGTTAGTCAGGAATACAAACATATAAATAGCTGATATAACTAAGAAGAGCTTAGCTGTACTATCCTTGACCAAAACGAAGGAAAGAATAGCGATATTAACAAAGATATTGGCTAACACTCCCTCGAGCAGAATCAGTTCATTAGATCGAGCAAGCTTCATCTGCACAACACCAGATATGAAACTATCTTTGTTAAGCCCTGCATAAGCAGCCGAGTTAGCAAAGAGCCAGCCGGCAATCAAAGCGCCAATCAGATTGAAAAAGGTACAATAAAGCAAAATCATCAAGGCTTTTTTCCAGTCAATCTTCTTCAAAAAGGTACCAGCAGTCAGAAACATCATGTTGGAAGTCATCAACTCTGCATTTAGAAAGACAATGTAAGCCAATCCCCAAGCAAAGATGAAAGGAAAGAGAAAACGCCCAGTTCCTGGAACGATTTTATTCGTCAAATCTGCCGCAATGGCTCCAGCCCCAGTACTAAAGGTTAGGAAAGCTCCAGCAAAGATGGAACGAACAGCATACTTGGCCTTGCTTTTATCAAACAAAGCTTCTTTCTTGCGGCAAGCTGCTTCAATTTTAGGGATAAATGTCGATTCAGGCATAAAAATTTCTCCTATTAATTTAAACTATGTATAGTATATCACAAAGTTCTTGTTTTTGATAGCGTTTTCGAGAACCTTTTTAAATTTTCTAAAAAAGGATTGAAAATCTATTTTCAACCCTTAAATCCTTTTGCTAACTGATCAATATCTTCTGGCCGTGTTCGACAGCAACCACCAAAAAGACGCACTCCTTGATTTTGCCAAAGTTTACTATTTTCCAGCAAGCTTCGCTCCTGCTCTGGATCATCGTGCCAAGTTTTGGTCAAGCCATTATAAGTTTCGCCAGAGTTTGGATAGGTCAGAAAAGGTTTGTTGCACACTTGTCCAAGCCCATCTAATAAAGGAGTAATTAAATGTGGAGCTGTACAGTTAAAACCAACTGCTAAGACTTGTGGACTTTCTTGAGCCAAGTTTCCTAAATCCTCAATCTTAGTGCCATCTGATATAGCTGTCTCCGACTGGGCGACAAAGGACAAATAAGCCTCAGCCTGCGGAAATTCCTCAGCTAAAAGCCGGAGGATTGCTGCCGCTTCTGCTCCATTTGGAATCGTTTCAATAGCCAATAAATCACAGCCTGCTTCTAACAAAGCTTGAATACGAGGTCGATGAAACTCTTGGAATTCTTCTTCACTCAGCTGGTAGTCTCCCGTATACTCCGAACCATCAGCTAAATAGGCAGCATAAGGCCCTACCGAGCCTGCAACCAGAGGATAGGGCCGCTGCTTTTGTTCTTCCGGAGATAATGCTTGCCAGACGTTTTCGATTGCTTTTTTTGCTAAGAAGGCTGTCTCTTTTAAAAAATCATAACCCTTTTCAGGAGTCAGTCCTGCCTCTATAAATGCTGAAATACTGGCCTGATAACTGGACGTAGTGATGATATCGCTGCCAGCTCTCACATAGCTTTCATGCACATCTTGAATAATCTGAGGCTGGTCTAATAGGTATTGAGCGGACCAAAGCTTACCAGATACATCATAACCCAGGCTTTCCAACTCTGTACCCAAGGCTCCATCTAAAATAATAATCTCTTGCTTTTCAAGCAAATCTTTAAATTTTCCCATGAAACACTCCTAGAATCTACTTAAGTGAGCAGGATCAACACTAGCAAATACGAAAATTCGAAACTAGAGAGAGAGACCGGCAAGGAGACATAAAAAAGAGGTCTCCCTCTTTTTTGTTGTCTTCATTAAAATCTATTCGCCCAGGCAGTATCGACATCCAAGATATCTTGAGTAGTGTATTGCTGGCGATAGGGATTGTAAACGATATAGCCAGCACCAGACTCATAGAGTGGTGAATCAAAGCGAGTCAAATCGTATTTTTCAATAATATAATTCAATTTAGCATTGTAACTAGTATCTGTCGCATAGACACCAGTCAGGGCAGCTGTTGCATCCTGATAGGTTGGCGCATTGCTCTTCCATGCGCCTGCAAAATGCCCCTGTTTGAGAACCGCAACATAGTCTTGCAGAGACTCTACATAGCTAGGATATGAACGGAAACTGTCGTTGATGGTATAAGCATTTCCCTCTCCATCATCTTCCCAAGTCTCCATATTAGCAGATTGGCCATCATAGTGACCTTTGATACCGAAAAGGTTATAATGAGGTTCACCAGACAGACCAGACTGCCCTGATCCACTTTCTAAAATAGCCTGTGCAATCATAACAGAAGCATAAAGATCATTGTCCTGTCCCAACTGACGCGCTGGCTCACCGATTTGTGAGATGAAGTAGTCTGTTTGATTCATAGGCTGCTGATCGCTATTATTGGCACTAGCAGGATTAATATGCTTGGCCAAGACAAAACCAACAGCAATCGTTGTTGTCATGATGAATAAAGCTGAAAGGATTCTCTTACCTTTTTTTGAAATTCTCTTTTTCACAGCACTTCTCCTGAATAAGATGTTAATGATACCATTGTAACATACTAAAGATTAAAAAAACACTATTGATAATTTACAAGTATATGACATTTTTCGTTTTATTTCAAAAAATCCAACTCAAAAGCAAGTTGGATTTAATTCGTATTATTAAATTTTTGACAAAATCGCGTCCCAAGCAGCATCTAAGCCATCCTTGGTGACTGAGGAAAAAAGAATGAAATCATCATTTTTATCAAAGTCAAGCTTTTTCTTAATAGCTGACTCGTGCTTATTCCATTTTCCGCGAGGGATTTTATCAGCTTTGGTCGCTACTAGGATAACCGGAATGTCATAATATTTCAGAAATTCATACATCTGCACATCATCTGCGCTCGGATCATGACGAAGATCAACAAGGCTGACAACCGCTCTGAGATTTTCACGACTGGTCAGATACTCCTCAATCATCCGGCCCCATTTTTCACGCTCTTTTTTGGAAACACGGGCATAGCCATAACCTGGCACATCGACAAAACGCAGTTTGTCATCAATGTTGAAAAAGTTTAGCAGCTGAGTTTTTCCAGGTTTTCCTGAAGTTCGCGCTAAATTCTTACGATTAAGCAGTGTATTGATGAAGCTGGACTTTCCGACGTTTGATCGGCCAGCCAAGGCAATTTCTGGAATATCATCTTGAGGGTAATGCGATTTATTGGCTGCACTCAGCAAAATCTCTGCGTTGTGGGTATTGATTTCCATAAGCACCTCGTTAGGCAGTTTCTAGAATAGGCTTATCTGTTCCATCTACTGCTTCTTTGGTAATACGGACAAGTTTGACATTTTCCTGACTTGGAACTTCAAACATGACATCCATCATAGTTTCTTCAATGATAGAGCGAAGCCCTCGTGCACCTGTTTTACGTTCAATCGCTTTATTTGCGATCTCCTGCAGAGCATCCTCGTCAAATTCAAGCTTAACATCATCATAAGACAGAAGTGCCTGATACTGCTTAATAAGGGCGTTTCTAGGCTCTTTCAGAATACGAACCAAATCATCAACTGTCAGTTGCTCCAGAGCAGCAAAAACAGGCAAACGGCCAATCAACTCAGGGATAATTCCAAACTTTTGAACGTCTTCTGAGATAATTTCCTGCATATAGGACCCATCTTCGTCAATCGCCCGGTTATTCTGACCGAAACCAATGATTTTCTCACCCAGACGCTGTTTTACGATTTCTTCAATACCATCAAACGCACCGCCAACAATGAAGAGAATATTCTTGGTATCAACCTGAATCATTTCCTGCTGCGGATGCTTGCGTCCACCTTGCGGCGGAACACTAGCTACAGTTCCTTCAATAATCTTCAAAAGGGCTTGCTGAACTCCTTCACCCGAAACATCACGAGTGATAGAGACGTTCTCACCTTTCTTAGCAATCTTGTCAATCTCATCGACATAGATAATGCCGCGTTCTGCACGCTCAATATTAAAATCAGCTGCCTGCAAAAGCTTGAGAAGAATATTTTCCACATCTTCCCCGACATAACCAGCTTCAGTCAGAGCTGTTGCGTCCGCAATGGCGAAAGGCACATTGAGGCTGCGAGCTAAAGTCTGCGCCAGGAAGGTCTTACCTGACCCGGTCGGGCCAATCATCAAAATATTTGACTTTTGAAGTTCCACATCTTCTTCTTCTCGGCTGTCGTGGTAGTTAATACGCTTGTAGTGATTATAGACCGCCACGGCTAAGGCACGCTTAGCTCGGTCTTGCCCGATAACATAGTGGTTCAAGATATTAAGCAGCTCCTGAGGTTTTGGTACCTCAGACAGATCTGCTAGTACTTCCTCGGCTAGCTCTTCACGGATGATCTCCTGCGCCAGCTCCACACATTCATTACAGATAAAGGCATTGTTACCAGCTATAATCTTCTGCACCTCATCTTGGTTCTTCCCACAGAAAGAACAAAAAACCATCATATCATCATTACGACTTGTAGGCATTGTTTACTCCAATTCTAAAATTCTAAATCTATTTATTTTCTTTCGTACATGTTAAAAAAGTGTCATATAAAAAGCATGAATGGAATTTACTAAGTTTGTAAAAGCATTCAGCAAAAATAAAGCCGCCAGTCCAAACCGCTTTTTCCGAAAGGTTTGAACGGCACAAATAAGACAAATGACACATAAAAAGGCCGTAAAAAAACCAAAAATACTACGTTCCATTCTTACGAGTCCTTCCTTTGGTATCTTTTTATAGTGAAATCATAAAGATTCTTTTCATCTTTGGCATGAAATTCACTGCTAACTTCCTGATAAGGAGCCCAGTCAAATGTCTCAGGGAAATAGGTATCTCCTTCCAGCTTAGCAGCAATCTGAGTCTGAATCAATTCTTCTAAAAACGGCTCAAAAGCCCTGATAATTTGCGCTCCGCCGATAATATACAAGTTTCTATCCTGCTTGTGGTACCACTCCAAGACATCTTCCACATTGCTGAACAGCAAGATATTTTCATTGTCAATTTGATAGTTCTTGTCCTTGCTCAAAATCAAACTGATTCGATTTGGCAAAACGCGACGCTGCAGACCATCAAAGGTCACACGCCCCATCAAAATAGCATGTCCAGTCGTCGTTGCCTTAAAATGCTGCAATTCTGCCGGGAGATGCCAGGGCATGACCTTGTCTTTTCCAATCAGACCATCCTCTGTCTGAGCCCAAATGGCAATAATCTTTTTTGTCATCCTTTTATCCTTTGTATTAGTAACTCTATTCTATCAAATTTGCTGTAAAAAGGCATGTTTAAAGTATAATTCAAGCAGAACTTTTGCAGAGGTTGGCAGTTTTCGCATACACTCATCAAAATCGTTAAATAGCCAAATCAAACTTCAGCTGAGGTTTTACTGGATCATAGTCTAATAACTCAAAATCTTCTGCTTTGATATCGAAGAAATTGGTTCCATCCGGCACATTTAAAACGAGCCGAGGTTGACAGTCGCTAGGTTCCCGACGCAATAGCTCCTCCGCCTGCTCGAACTGATTGTCATAGATGTGCAAGTTATTGATAAAGTAAAAGAACTTACCGACCTTCCAGCCAAAATGCTTGGCAATCATCATCTGCAGAGCCACATACTGCATAGCATTGATGTGGTGAGCAACCAACATATCATTTGAGCGCTGAGTCAGAGTCGCATCCAGATAAATGTCTTCATCTACACGCCGAACGTCAAACATGGTCTGAAAAGCACATGGAAGCAAGCCATCTGTTTCTTCAAAAGCTTCATAATCCCAGAGAGAGATGATATTGCGACGATTCCAAGGATTATCTTCCAGCTGTTGAAGAATTTTATGGATAATATTGTGCTTCTTGACAACAGCTCCGTAACGCTGCCCGATAGTCCCCGTATCGCCAACTTCCCAATCATTCCAATAGTGAACATTATACTTGTCGTTGAGGAGTTCCAGACTATTGGACTGGTCTTGATAGATCCAAAGGACTTCCTTAATGGCAGACTTGATGGCAATAGGGCGCAGAGTCGTGATTGGGAACTCGCCCTTGCTCAAATCATATTCCGCAAAAGAACCAGTGATATATTTAGAGTTAGCTACATTTCCATCCTTGTAGCGCGGACGAGCATTTTCAGAAAAAACACCCTGCTCCATAATCTTTTTAATATTCTCTTTGAAAATCGCATCTGCTAGCGTCATGATTTCTCCTTCATTCAGTGAGCTTTTTCTAGTATAGCAAATTTTCCATAAAAATTCTCCTACAGACCTTTCTGCAGGAGAACAAATGAAGCAAACTTGTTGAATTATTGTAAAACCAATGATGCTGCCCCGATAACACCAGCATCATTTCCAAGAGTAGCCAAGGCCAACTTGGTTGAAGTACGAACCTGCGGGAAGCTATTCTCTTCATAAACCTTGCGTACGCCATCCAGCAGGAAGTCACCCGCAGCTGATACGCCACCACCAATAACAATTGTAGATGGATTTAGGATAGAGCCGATATTGGCACAGGCGATTCCTAGATAACGAGCAAAATTGCGATAGACAATCAGAGCCAGCTCATCGCCTTCTTTCGCCAAGTCAAAGACAATCTTTGCATTAACATCTTCACCGTTGTCAATCAGTTTTTTCAACTCGGCATCACCAGCATACTCATCAGCATAGCGGCGAGTCAGATTGACAATACCAGTCGCAGATGCAACCGTCTCCAAGCAGCCCTTCTTGCCACAGGTACATTGAATCGGCTGATCAAAGTCAACAGTGATGTGGCCCAACTCCCCTGCTGCTCCAGCAAGTCCGTGCAAGAGCTTGCCTTCGGCAACAATTCCTCCGCCAACACCTGTACCCAGTGTCATAAAGACTACATCAGGCTGGTTTTCTCCAGCGCCCATCCAACGTTCACCCAAAGCAGCAACGTTAGCGTCGTTGTCAATATAGAAAGGAATCCCAGTCGCTTTTTCAATCTTATCCTTGACCGGCTGCAGCGTCTTCCAATTGAGATTGTAAGCACCGATAACAGTCCCTTTCTCACGGTCAACTACTCCTGGCGAACCCATACCAATCCCGATAAAATCCTCTGCTGAAAGCTGAAGTAAGTCCAAACGGTGCAGGATCGACTCAACCATATCATCTACGATGTGGCTACCTTCGTCCAAAATATTGGTTTTAATGGACCATTTTTCCTGGATTTCGCCCTCTGAAGTCAAAATAGCAAACTTAATAGATGTTCCACCAAGGTCAATTCCGATTATTTTTTTCGACATGATGTTCTCCTCTGTGTTTTATTTATCATCATTATATCAGATTTTTTCAGTAAGGAAAAGGTTTGCATAAAGAAAAGTGAAAATCAACAAAAATCTAACTTTGCTACTTCTCTTAGCCACTTTTATCCTTTACTTTCTTGTACTAGTAATTTCTTTTTCTTAACCAATGGCTTATGGTTAGATTCTATCCTCCACTCTCTTTCATAATACTTCATTGAATCATATATACGTTCCAGAAACGTTTCTTCAAGAAAAATCAACGGGATAATTAAATCAACTTGATTTTTAAAGACGCGCTTCTTATTTTTACGTACAATAGCTGAAGTTTTACAAAGTCCCTCGACGTCATTAAAATTTATTTCAATTCTGTAAGAAGTTGTAAACCTGTTTCGTATTATACGAAAATTTATCTCTGACACATCTTTCCATGAAAAAAATTCTCTATCAGCCACTAGAGAAGGCTTATAATAGAAACCGTTCACCGTTAGTCTAACGAACTCTTTGTCAGCAAAAAGAAGACTCCAAGAAGCGAACAAAATTAGATATAAAATCAAAAGTAATACTAATAAAATGTAAGAATAAAAATATGTCAGTCGATTTTCCAAAACGATAAAACAGACAAAAAAATAAGACAAAAAAATAGAAAATAAACTATTAAGAATTGCCCAAAAAAGTATTTTTTTCGAACTTCTTTTTATTATTCTTTCTTGCACTATTTTTCACCAATAATCTTTTCTATATTTACTCATCCTAACTCACAACTCTTTTGTAAAATAATATCTTTCACCAGTATAGGGGTATTCTTTCAACGCGAACACTTCTGTATAGCCGTGCTGTTTATAAAAATCTGGGGCTTGAAACCGATACGTATCCACAAATGAATATTTGCATTTTCTTACTCTGGCTTCTTGTTCAGCCCTACACATTATTTTTGAGCCTATGCCTTGCCCTCGTAAATCCTCACTCACATACAAATATTCAATCTCCAGCCAATTACCAAAAGTTTCGGCCGCCATACCAGCCAGCAGATTTCCTTGTTCGTCTTCTACATAGATGTTAAGAGGCTCACTTTTGGAGGACTCTCTTTTAGAGCGATTGTAGGATCTGATTAAATTTCCCAGTTCTTGTGTCTTCTTCGAGTTGGTATTTTCCAATCTTAGTTTCATAGATGCCTCCGTTCCATCTCTAAAGGTTTTAGATTTACAGTTTATGAAACTGTTCGGACTATATCTTCACTTTAAATATCCTTCTGATTTGCTTGCCATTGATTATGGTAATCCATCATCGTTTCATAAATATATTTTGGTTTCTCTTTTTTCAATAACATAAGAGTAATTTCTAACGTTTCAGGAATACCAAACTTATATCTTTTGCTCTTTCTAGAAGCAAGCCTACTTCTCTTCAAAACTGCAGGATCCACTGAATGAAAACAAATCGTCAAAATATGACTCTTATTGAATAATTGATATTTTGCATAATGTCGAATACGTTCAATTCTATAGTCTATTCTCTGGATTTCTTCCCAACTATAAAACGAAACTTCTCTAAAAAGAAGGGGTTTAAAGTAAAAGCCCTGTTCCGTTAGACGAAGAAAACGTTTATCCCTAAACAAACAAATCCATACCAAAATAGAAAGAAAATCAAAAACAATTGTACCTATCACTAAAAATATTTTTTCAATCTCAGAAATATTGGAATCGAATAATAGGTATCCGTTTTTAGATGGTAATACAAGAACTGCAGTCATAAAGACAGCAAGAGCGCCCGCCGATATAGCTATGATGAATATCTTCAACCAGCTCTGCCTAAACACTACTTCATTCATTCGTTTAACCCACTCAGGTATTCATAGCGCTCGTATTTTTCCAGCAGCTTGTCATTCTGCTCATCCAGTTCTTGCTGGAGTTCAGACAGGCGAGTAAAGTCCGAACCATTCTCCTGCATGGCCGCTTCAATCTCAGAAATCCGCTCCTCCAGCGCCTCGATATCGGCCTCAATAGACTCCCACTCCTGCTTTTCAAAGTAGGTCATGCGCTTTTTCTCCTCACGCACTTTGGCCGATTTTTCCTTTTCCGCCTTTTGGGAAATAGCAGAGCTTTCTGCCAGAAAGGCTTTTTCATCCAGGTAATCCGTGTAATTACCGAAAAACTCTCTGATACCCCCATCTTCAAAAGCTAAAATCTTGCTAGATACCTTGTCTAGGAAATAACGGTCGTGGCTGACTGTAATAACTGGCCCGGCAAAGCCTTGCAGAAAATTCTCCAAGACCGTCAGAGTCGCAATATCCAAATCATTGGTCGGCTCATCAAGAAGCAAGACATTCGGCTTTTCTAAGAGCAGCTTGAGCAGATAAAGTCGCTTTTTCTCTCCACCAGAAAGCTTTTCGATTAAAGTCCCATGAGTAGAACGAGGAAAAAGAAACTGCTCCAAGAGTTCTGCAATGGAAGTCGTCCCGCTGCCTATCTTGACCTCCTCAGCCACTTCTTGCAGGTAATTGATTACCCGCTTACACTCATCCAAGCCCTCAATCTGCTGAGAGAAATAGGCCACTCGGACTGTCTCTCCGATAATGAGCTGACCAGCCTGAGGCTGAAGTTTACCGGCAATCAGATTAAGCAAGGTTGACTTGCCGACACCGTTATCTCCAACAATCCCAATGCGGTCCTTGTTCTGGATCAAAAGACTGAACTGAGAGAGAATAGGCTTCTGGTCATAAGCAAAGTCTACATTTTGAAACTCGATAACCTTCTTACCGATACGACTGGTTTCGAAGTTCATTTCCAGATTGCTCTCAGTCGTCTGGCCTGCCAAATCTTTCTTGAGGTCATGGAAACGATTGATACGAGCCTGTTGCTTGGTTGCCCGAGCCTGAGGCTGCCGTCGCATCCAGGATAACTCCTGCTTGTATAGTTGCTGCTTTTTGTGGAGTAAGGCCGCATCCCGTTCATCCTGCTCCGCCTTAAGACGGACATAATCTTGATAATTTCCTTGGTATTCAATCAAGCGACCGCCATCTAGCTCAAAAATCCGAGTTGAAATGTTATCCAAGAAATAGCGATCATGGGTGATGAAAAGCACGGTCTTCTTGGAATTTTTCAAGAAATGGGTCAGCCATTCAATGGTATCAATATCTAGGTGGTTGGTCGGCTCGTCCAGCAAGAGCAAATCGGCATCACCTAAGAGAACCTGAGCCAGCTGAACTCGGCGACGAAGACCTCCTGATAACTGACCAACCTTAAGTGACAGATTAGTCAGACCAAGCTTGGACAGAACCGTCTTGACCTGACTTTCGATTTCCCAAGCATGGAGCGAGTCCATCTCGGCCATAACCGCTTCTAGTCTTGACTGTTGGCTTTCATCATAAGCCGTCAGGAGCAGCTCATATTCTCGAATCAACTGCATTTCCCGTAAATCACTTGATAGAACAGTGTCAAGCACCGTCTGCTCTTCATCGAAATCAGGCTCCTGAGTCAGATAAGCAATTTTATAGCCCGTCTTAGCAGAAAAAGGGCTGACATCTCCGTCAAAGCCCGACTTGCCTGACAAGACATCCAGCAGCGTTGTCTTTCCTGTTCCATTAACACCAATCAGACCAATCCGGTCTAGCTCATGAATGATAAAGGAAATATCCCGAAAAACAGTCTTATCTCCTACTGATTTGGTTAGCTTGTCAACGATAAAATCGCTCATTTCTTCTCCTCGATATAAGCATAAATGGCCTCTAAGTCATTAGGTAAGCAGCCGTCTACAATAGCGTGTTCCAACTCTTTCAGAATTTGACCCAGTTTTGGTCCTGGCTCAAAGCCGAACTCCCGCATCAGCATGCCGCCATTGACCACCATTTCCTGCTTGCTGCGAATAGTCAGACTGGCATCAAGATTCTGAATCGCAGAGAAATCAACTACCAAACCTTGCGCCTGTCGAAGCTCCTCTGCTTGTAGCAATAAGTCTATATCGTAATCATAGCAGTCCCGCTTGGTCAAGTCTCGTTCTGAGCGGATGGCCGCAATCTCAACCAAATCTTCTACTTTCTTGGCAAATTCACGAGAGGTCTTCCATTTTTTTAGAAAACCTTTAACATTTTGAACATCTAAAGCCAGTAAAAGCGCTGCCCAAGCTTGCTCGGATGCTGAAAAGCAAAAATCTGAAGCCAAGTCAAAGAGCCGTTCTAGCTTAGCTCTGCTTCCTTTTAAATCTGGTAAAAATTCAATAGCACCGCTTGTCAAGAGTGCTTCTAAACCCTTGCGCCAGAACGGAGCCAGCAAGAGCTTGTCGAACTCGATAAAAATTCGTTCAACTGAAATTTTTTCAAGCAAAGGAGCACAATCCTTCATAGCATCAAAAGTATCTTGCTCTAAATCAAAATCCAAGGCAGCTTGAAAACGAAAGCCCCGCATGATGCGGAGAGCATCTTCATTAAAACGCTCTGCTGCCGTTCCAACTGCCCGCAAAATCTGATTTTCCAAGTCAACCAAGCCTTGGAAAAGATCAATAACCTGGCCGTTTTCATCCAAAGCTAGAGCATTGATGGTGAAATCGCGCCGCTTGAGATCTTCTTCCAACGAGCGCACAAAAGAAACCTTACTAGGCCTGCGGTAGTCCACATAGACATCCTCGGTCCGGAAAGTCGTCACTTCGTATTCGCGGTTATTTTCCAAGACCAAGACGGTTCCATGCTCAATCCCCACATCAACTGTACGGTCAAAGATACGCTTGGTTTCCTCAGGATAGCTGGAGCTAGCGATATCCACATCGTGAATAGGTCGCAGCGAAAGAGCATCTCGAACAGAGCCCCCAACAAAATATGCTTCAAAGCCAGCCGCTTTTATCTTCTCTAATACTGGCAAAGCCTCCTGAAATTCAGAAGGCAGAGTTTCTAATCTCATAGTAAATGTTCCAATCCATAGACTAATTCTGAGCGTTTGACAACTTCTTTAATGGCAAGATTAACTCCTGTCATAAAGGAAGCACGGTCATAGGAATCATGCCGCAGCGTCAATCCCTCTCCCTGGCTGCCAAAGATTACTTCTTGATGGGCAACCAGACCAGGCAAGCGAACCGAATGGATACGCATGCCATCGAAATCAGCTCCTCGGGCGCCAACTATAGACTCTTCCTCATCAGCAGCTCCCTGCTCCTTGCTTGATCTGACTTGACTGATGAGCTCAGCTGTCTTGATAGCTGTCCCACTCGGTGCATCCTTTTTCTGGTCATGATGCAGCTCGATAATTTCTATATTTGGGAAATACTTAGCTGCCTGAGCCGCAAACTGCATCAGCAAAACAGCTCCCAAAGCAAAGTTTGGTGCAATCAATCCGCCCAGCTTCTTTTCCCTAGACAATGTGATTAACTCTTCCAACTGCTCTGGAGTAAAACCTGTCGTTCCAACCACCGGGCAAAATCCCTGTTCCAGAGCGAAGCGAGTATTGTCATAAGCTACTTTTGGGGTTGTAAAATCAACCCAGACATGGGCTTCCAGACCAGCCAATTCTTCCTTAGCATTGAAGACAGGAACACCAGCCACTTCTTTTTCATCCGTGAAAGGATCCAGCAGTCCAACTAATTCTAGTTCAGGATCTTCTGTCACCATTTTATAGGCTGCTTGACCCATTTTCCCTTTAAAACCAGCAATAATAACTTTGATACTCATGTTTCTCCTCCTTACAGAGACAAGCTCAGGCACTCAGACAATCAAATTACAGGAATATAAGCAAGTGCAACACTACCCCTGCCTAGGTGCGTCCCGATAACACTGCCAAAGGTTGCGATAGGAACTTCGCCAGCAATACCGCTGTCTAGCAGATGTTGCCGTAGCTCAGCTGCTTTTTCTGGCGCATTGCCATGGATAACCATAATCTGACAAGCACCGCCTGCTGTTCTTTCTTGGACAAGTTCCAGCATACGCTTGGTAGCCTTCTTCTCCGTCCGAATCTTTTCAAAAACCTCTATCACACCATGATCGTTAAAATACAGAATAGGCTTGATGCTGAGCAGATTTCCCAGAATAGCTGCACCGTTAGACAGGCGTCCTCCTTTGACCAAGTGGTTCAAGTCATCCACCATGATAAAGGCGCTGGTGCCATCAATCTGCTTTTGAACATTAGCTAAAATTGTTTCAAAATCTAGGCCTTGTTCTGCCCATTCTAGAGCTGATTGGGCCATGATACCGAGCGGTGCACTGGTAATCTTGGAATCCGGAAAGGCAATTTTCAAACCATGAAACTCATCTTTTAGATACTGAATATTTTGGTAAAAACCAGAAATACCGCTAGATAGAAAGAGCCCCAGAACATGGGTATAGTCCTTGCCATCTAGAATGGTGAGAATCTCTTCTAACTCAGCAATGCTAGGCTGACTGGTCTTGGGCAGTTCATCTGACTGAGCCATTTTTTCATAAAATTCACTAGCTGTTAAGTTTCTGCCTTCGACATAAGACTCACCAGCAATCACGACTGGAATATCCAAAACGAAAAGATTTTCATTCTCCAGTAGGGAAGCCGGCAGATAGGCCGATGAATCTGTGATAACCGCTAACCTCATGATTAAAACTCCAAATTAATGCCCGGCAAATCCAGAGCAATTTCTGTTACTTCATAAGTCAAGCGGTTGAGCATGGTCAGGCAAGGCCGAGCCAGCTCTTCTACTTCATCGTGGTCAAATTCACTTGGTTCCTCAATAAGACGACCGTGAATGTGGTTGGCTTGCGAAATGGTTCCGCTGATAACAAAATTCTCAAAAACAATCATAAAGGTCAAAATCACAATCAATGAAGTTGTGTGAGCTTCGACGTCTCTTTTGACCAATTGGAAATTCACATCAACCTTGGTTTCAGGTGTTCCATTTTCTTTTTCCCACTCAAAATTTCGGGCGTCAAAATGGTATTGACTAACAAATTCTTTTTCGCGCTGTATGTTCATTTTTATTCTCCTAAAAATATGCGATAGGCCCATTATACCATATATCGAGCGAAGTTTCCATGCTAAAATTTGCAGGCCAGAAAACACAAAAAAGAATCTCACTGACAAGCGAGATTCTTTAAATATTATTTTTTAAGTGGTTTGCGCAGGTAACCAAAGATAATACCGCTGACTAATGCACCAATCAATACATATACCAAGTAAAGGATTGGATTATTTGTCAAACCGATAACGAAGATTCCTCCGTGAGGAGCCATGAGCTTGATACCTGACAATCCTACAAGAGCACCTGTTAGAGCTGAACCTACGATAAAGCTTGGAATAGCACGGGCTGGGTCAGCAGCTCCAAAAGGAATCGCTCCTTCTGTGATGAAAGATAGTCCCATGACGATGTTTGTCAAACCTGAATCACGTTCTTCTTCAGTGAATTTATGTTTGAACAAAAGAGTTGCAATAAATACTGCCAAAGGCGGAACCATACCAGCTGCCATTACCGCTGCCATAACAGGCGAACCACCAGTTGAAACAGTGCTTGCAAGTGTACTAGTACCAAATACGTAAGCAGCCTTATTAACCGGCCCACCCATATCGACAGCCATCATACCACCGACTAAGAGACCGAGGAGGACAGCAGAGCTTCCGCTCAGACTTGCCAAGAAATCATTCAAGGCTGTATTGATTGCTGACATTGGAATATTGACCGCCAACATCACAAATCCAGTCACAAGAACGCCAAGAAGAGGCAAGAGCAAGATTGAACGGATACCTTCAAGTGAACGAGGCAGACCTGCAAGAAGCTTGCGAAGAAGCAAGATAACACCACCGGCTAAGAATCCTCCTACCAAAGCACCAAGGAAACCAGATGATACACCAGTTAATTCAAGAGTCTTCTGACCGCCTTCAGCATAGGCAACACCACCAAATGATGCACCGCTGCTCGCAATTGCTCCAGCTACAAAACCAGAAACCAGACCTGGCTTTTCAGCGATTGAGTAAGCGATATAACCAGCTAATACCGGCAACATGAAACCAAATGCTGCTCCACCAATTGCTTTAAACTGCGCTGCAATCTCATGATAACTTCCCAGATTAGAAAGCTGATCTTTTGGTACACCTAAGATCTGATCCAGCAAGAATGCAATGGCAATCATAATCCCGCCACCAATAACGAATGGCAACATTTGGGAAACACCGCTCATCAAGTGCTTGTAGAAAGCGCCGCCCAGACTAAGTTTCTCATTGCTGGATTCTGCAGCACCGCTACCGTTAGCTGCCTTGTAAACCTCTGCATTTCCAGAAAGGGCCAGATTGATCAGTTCTTCTGTCTTACGAATACCGTCTGCAACTGGACGATTAATTAACGGCTTGCCGTCAAAGCGGTTCATTTCTACCGCCTTATCTGCAGCAATGATAACAGCCTTGGCATTTTTGATATCTTCTGCTGTCAGTTTATTTCCGACACCGCTGGCACCGTTGGTTTCAACCTTGATGCCGACACCCATTTCAGCAGCGACCTTCTGCAAGGCCTCTTGAGCCATGTAGGTATGCGCAATCCCTGTTGTACATGCTGTTACAGCCACAAGGAAGTCTCCGCCTTCATTGGCAGGTTCAACGACAGCAGGTTCTTCTGCTTTTTCCGAAGCTTGGTCAAAGAGCTCAACCACCTGATCAGGCGAAGTCACTTGGCGCAATTTATCCGCAAAACCATCCTTCATCAGGTATTGAGACAATTCAGCCAAGGCAGCCAAGTGAGTATCGTTAGCGCCTTCTGGAGCTGCAATCATGAAGAAAAGATCAGTTGGTTGGCCATCCAAACTTTCGTAATCTACGCCTTTATTTGACTTGGCAAAAAGTACAGTAGCTTCTTTCACTGCAGCATTTTTGCTGTGGGGCATAGCGATTCCGTCACCCAAACCTGTAGAAGTCAAGGCTTCACGAGCCAAAATCCCTTCTTTGAAAGTCTCAAAGTCTGTCACATAGCCATGATTCACTAGGCTCTGAATCATTTCTTCGATAACAGCTTTTTTCTCTGTTGCCTGCAAGTCTAGCAACATCACATCTTTTCTTAGTAAGTCTTGAATTTTCATATTTTTTCTACCTCTACTTTTTCATAGATTTCTTTTATATAATCAGCTGTCGCCAAATCATCTGAGAAGGTGGTCGCCGTTCCGCAGGCCACTCCCCATTTGAAGGCTTGAATAACATCACCAGAGCGGACAAACTCTCCGGTAAATCCAGCCACCATAGAGTCGCCAGCACCAACAGAATTTTTCACATTGCCCTTGATAGGTTTAGCGAAATAGGCACCCTCTCGAGTTACCAGCAAGGCACCGTCACCAGCCATGGAAATGATGACATGTTGGGCACCCTTGTCTAAGATTTGACGGGCATAACTCTCAATCTGATCCAAGCTTTCGAGCTTGACTCCGAAAATATCACCTAGTTCGTGGTTATTAGGTTTGACCAAGAGCGGCTCAAACTCTAATGAATCAAGCAACGTCTGGCCTTCAAAGTCACAGACGACTTGCGCTCCTGTCTTTCTGGTCAGGCCAATCAACTCCTTGTAGACAACATTTCCTAGATTTTTAGGACTGCTGCCTGCGAAGACTACCGTATCTTCTGAGGTCAGAGAAGAAAGGAACTTCTCAAGTTCTTCTAGTTTCTGACTGGAAATTTCTGGACCAGGTCCATTAATTTCTGTCTCAGCATCTGCTTTAATCTTGACATTGATACGAGTATCCTGCTCAACTTCTACAAAATGGCTTGAGATTCCTTCCTCTTCCAGAGTATCTGTGATGAACTTGCCAGTAAAACCACCGATAAAACCAGTCGCTGTATTCTCAATACCTAGACGTTTGAGAACTCGGCTAACGTTGATTCCCTTCCCGCCAGCGAATTTGTCGTCACTGTCCATCCGATTGACGCTTCCTATAAGGACCTTGTCCAGACGAACAATATAGTCGATGGAAGGGTTTAGTGTGACAGTATAAATCATACCTCAATCACCTCCGTTTTTTCTTTCAGCGCTTGAATCACTTCCGATTCATTTTGAATAGTAATAATGCTTGCTTTGGCAAGAGGAGCGACCTTGACAAAGGACGTCTGTCCTAGTTTAGAAAGATCAGCCAAGACATAAGTCTTCTTAGCATTCTCCAAAATCGCTCTTTTGACAGCTCCTTCCTCCATATCTGGAGTGGTAAAGAAGCCATCGTCAATGCCATTCATCCCAATAAAGGCCTTATCGAAATTCAACTGACCGATTTGATTTAGGGCAACACCGCCAATGCTGGCATCCGTTGAGCGCTTGACCTTTCCGCCGATAATGACTGTCGGGATATTACGCTCTACCAACTTGGTCGCATGGTGAATGGAGTTAGTGACGACTGTCACTCTAGGGTCATGCAGCTCATTAACTAAAAGCTCATTGGTTGTCCCCGCATCAATAAAAATCACATCATGCTCTTGAATCAAGCTTGCTGCCATCTTGGCAATAGCTGTCTTTTCTTGAATGCTTTTGATAGATTTTTCCTGATTACTCTCCTCTTCTTGTAGAAAATGAAGGCTCTCGGCTCCACCATGAACTCGTCGCAGTTTATGCTCGCTCTCCAGTTCATCCAAATCTCTTCTGATAGTTGATTCTGAAGTGTTTAAAGCATGTACTAGATAGTCTAAAGAGACAAATTTTTCTCTTATGACTGTCTCTAGAATAACTTGCTTTCTTTCCGACTTCAGCATAAAGCACCTCCTTTGAAATCGTTTACGATTATTATTATACCTCTTTAATTTTCAATGTCAAGCACTTTCTATCAAAAACTTTCATTTTCTATCTTTTTATCGAACAAAAAAGAGCTGGACTATATCCAACCCCTTTCATATCGTTGCATAGCTGCCAAATAAAAGGCAATTAGCTATTATTAATCAAGGATACAATATAGGCTGCCATGACAGGCAGAAACGTTCCAAGAAAAGTAAACACAACCAAAACCCAGAACCAGACTGATTTAAAAGCCTGTCGGTAAGTCCCTGGGAGCGAACGATTTGTGTCAATGTATTCCTTAAATTTTGGCCATTTCAAGATTAAGAGCAAAAGAAATACTGTACTGCCAGCGATTAGTAGGCCGTAAAAAACGATGTTAACAATAGGCTCTGGAGTTTTTTTTGAAAGAAAAGCTATACCTTCTGCTATGACAAAGTTATTGAGAGCATGAAAAATGATAGACCAGATAATCGAATACTCAAAAGCGATATAGCCAAAACCTAAACCAATCAAACTAGCAAAATAAAACTGATAAAGATTTTCATGAAAGAGACCAAACAAAATCGCAGTCAGAAGAATGGCAAAAATCTTTCCATGCTTCTCTAACGCTCTTAATCCAGCACCTCTGAAAATAATTTCCTCCGTAACCGGAGCCATCAAGGATGAATAAATCAACATGGTCAGTGTTTCAGAACCGCCGCCTCCTGATTCCATACTAGAAAGATCTAGATTGAAGAGTTGCATGATAGCATGCATGATCTGATTGACAACAGCTGTAAACATTTGGGCGAATAAAAGGAAGCAAATCATATAAAAGAAAACTTTAGGAGTCATCTTCCGCCCCTTGCGACGAAGGTCGTATTTAAAGAGCTGCTTACCCCGAGACACCGTAAAAGTAAGAACACCGAGACAGGAAGCTAGAATATAGGCTCCGCCGTCCTTTTCCATGAATTTGGTAACAATGTCTTGCGTCTTTTGAATGTCCATACCTTGTCCTGGCATGATGACAAAAAAAGCAACAAATACGTAAATGAAGACAGCAGCAAGCATAACCCATAAATAAGTGAAGCAAGTCGCTGAAAATCGTCCTAGATCTTTTTTAGGATTTAAAGGTTCGGGTATATAATACATAAAATCTCCTGTTTTAAGTTTACTCTTTACCCTTTCTGCTCAGCAAATACAAGGTCAAAAAGATTCCCTCATAAAGCAAAGCAAAAAGAATAAAGGCGTGCATGAAAAATTCTTCTGGTAGAATCCAAATGACTGGATCATTGGCTGGGTCAAACATCCAGGTATTGTCTCCGGCAAAGAGAACTTGATGAAAGAGTGTAAAAAAACTGTTAAAGCCAATCAGAAAGGCAAGTACACCTAAGGCAAGCGGCAAAAGACTAATCACCAGAAAAGCCCGTCTATAGAGACCTAAAAATCCCTTTTTGACTACTTTTTTGATAAAGAAAATCAAAGCCGGCAAAGTAACTAGAAAAATAGCTTGCGCCAAGTGAAAAAGATACTTGACCGCCTGAAAATGATGCAGACCTGCTGCTGACGAACGAAAATCCGTCATCGCCAGTTTCTGACTAAAAGGATTGGTCAGGTAATTCATCAAAATATTAAAATTATACTGAATGGTCTCTGCTTTCAAATACACCTTATCCGGCAAGTTGAAATAAGAAATCTCCATCGGGTATAAGAGCCAAGCCAGATAAATGGTTAACAAGATAGCTACTGCCAACAAGCACAAGATGCTGGCTGAAAATCTTAACTTATCACGCATCGAAGTCCCACTCCGCTAGACTGGACAAGACATGCGTTGGTTGGATCGGCAGATTGGGCACCTCTTCTGGCAGGGTAAAACCTGTCGTAACCAAGAGGGTCGGAATGCCGTTATCAATTCCCGCTCGAATATCTGTCAGATAGTTATCACCCACCATGATCACTTCTTCACGCGCCAACCCTAGATGCTCTATGGCTTTTTCCATGATGATAGCATTAGGCTTGCCGATAAAGGTCGGCTCAACCCGAGTGGCTGCTTCCAAGAGGGCATTGATAGCACCTGCTCCTGGCTGCAGACCTCGTTCCGTCGGAATATTGAGATCAGGATTGGTCCCGATAAAATGAGCACCCTTTTGAATAGCCAGCGTCGCTATTGTCAGCTTCTCATAGTCCACTTCCCAGTCCAGACCTACTACCACATAGTCAGGATTTTCTGTGTCTTCTATATATCCAGCTTCTTCAATGGCATGTTTAAGCCCGACATCTCCGATAACGTAGACTTTCTTGCCCAGTTTTTTCTCCTGCATATAGTCAATGGTAGCTAAAGTAGCTGTGTAAATAGTCTCTAGTGGCGTCTCAATATTGAAATTTTCAGCCAGCATGGTCTGCACTGCTTCTGGCGTGCGAGTGGTATTATTGGTCACGAAAAGATAGGGAATCTTGCGCTTCTGCAGCTCATGCACAAAGGCTTCACCAGCTGGAATCCGGCTCTTGCCCTTGTAAATCGTCCCGTCTAAATCAATCAAATATCCTTTATAAGTCATTTCTACTCTTCCTAATTCTCTTGTTTAAACTCTTGCCAGGTCACTAAAGCCTGGGCATTGACTTCACCATCACTAGAAATCTGGTGATTGCTCTGCAGACCTTCTAGGTCATAGCTAGAAGCAATCATGCCGCCCGGTCGAACTTCCTTGACATACTTAAGATGGACTTTCTTGGGAATGTGCTGGGTGAGGAAGTCTGCACCCATGACCTCAAAGATCCAGTCCAGATACTTGCTATTATTGACATGGCCGTTCATATCCAAGTCGTAAAAGCGCACATGGTAGTCCTTGCTGACAGGATTTTCCAAGTCTGGATACTTAGGACCGCGCAGTAATTTCTTGGAAAAATCAGACTGATAAGGAGCGACAATCTCAGGTTCAACTGCATGAACCTTGCGACTATCCCGATCCATAAGGACAAAGGTTGCCATCATCTGGATAATGGCTTCACCCGATTCATCAAAAATCGTGAAGCGACGGTAGCAAAAGAGCCGATTGTAGGTCAAAGCTTCTGTCTCAATGGTAATCTCCTCTGCAAAGCGAGGAAGTCTTGTCACATCAATATCATAGTCCGTGATAATCCAAACCAGATTGTACTGTTCCAGCATATCCTTGTCACTGACGTCAAGCTCAATCGACTGCATCCCCGATACCTGCAAGGATAGCAGGAGGACATCCGGCAATTTGATATGGCCATTCATATCTGCCATATCAAAAGGAATTTTCATTTTCATTTGATAAGTTAAGCCCATGATTTACTCCAATATAAATTTCTCAGCAACCGTATCGCCCAAAAAGAGGCCTTGTTTAGTCATGCGCACGATGTCTCTGTCCGGCACTAACAAGCCCTGCTGAGTCAGTTCAGACACAACAGCTCCGTACTGGTCTTCAAAGGAAATACCGAATTTTTCCTCAAAACGTTTTTTTGACACGCCTGATTTCTTGCGCAGTCCTAGAAACATCTCTTCTTCCATTTTTTCTTTCAGCGTCAGCATTTCTTCCTGCACACGGGCATTGCCCGCTTCCACCGCCTGCAGATAATGGCGAATGGGCCCGTGGTTTTTATAGCGAACACCATTGACATAGCCAGACGCTCCCGCTCCAATACCATAATACTCCGCATTGTCCCAGTACATGAGATTGTGGCGGCTCTCAAAGCCTGGCTTGGAAAAGTTTGAAATCTCATAATGCTCAAAGCCGGCCTTTTCCAGCTCAGCTATAATGTAGTCAAACATCTCCGCTTCCAAATCTTCCTTGGGCAGAGGCAGTTTCCCTCGCCGCATCCGATTCATGAAGACCGTATGATTTTCCAAAATCAAGCTGTACAAACTCATGTGAGGAATGTCCAGAGCAATGGCCTTGGCCACATTGGTTTTCACATCCTCCATAGTCTGCTTGGGCAGGGCATAAATCAGGTCAATCGAGATATTATCAAAACCCGCTTTTTTGAGATTGACAATATTCTCGTAGATGTCCTTTTCCGAGTGACTGCGGCCAATTTGCTTAAGCATGCGGTCATTGAAAGTCTGTACACCAAGCGAAACCCGATTGACAGGTGAGTCTTTGAGTACAGCAATCTTCTCCTGGTCCAAATCCCCAGGATTGGCTTCAATGGTCAGCTCTTCTAGATAAGACAAGTCCAGCTTGTCTGTCAGCTTTTCAAGCAAAAAAGCCAACTGGGGTGCCGATAGAGCCGTCGGAGTTCCGCCACCGATATAGAGTGTACGGAGATTTTTGATATCGTAAGAATCATACTCCTCAATCAAATGCTCCAGATAACTATCTACCGGCTGATTTTTAATAAAAACCTTAGAAAAATCGCAGTAATAACAAATCTGAGTACAAAAAGGAATGTGCACATAAGCAGAAGTCGGTTTGGTTTGCATAGTAAGATTATAACATAAATCACAAAGACAAGCGGGATAAATGTTGGATTAATAAGGTTAAAATCATAATCGCCAAATCCCTGCTTCAAGCTTTAAACACTTTTATTAAGCAAGTATTATTCAGTAATTTTCGATATGAGAAAATTAATCATTGCTTCTTCTTTGTTGAATTTTTCTTTTTGATACTTGATTAAGCCTGCTTCTTTCAGATTTTCATTCAGATAATACAAATGAATATCTAAAAATCTCTGCAAGGCATAACGAAAACAAACAGTTTTATCGATTGGTCTGGAATAATATTTTAAAAAATGATCTAGCATTTCTTCATATCTTGACCTTTCAACTTTCTGCAGGATTCCCCAAAACAAGGTTCCAATATCCTCTTCAGGCAATGAATATCTGCAATCTCCAAAATCCAATATGGCTACTTCCTTTTCGCAAAGCAGCAAATTTTCATTATGTAAGTCGTTATGAATAAAAATATTCCGCCTCTCAGATTTCATTGACTTCAAAATTTCTGTGTTCTCTTGAAATATTTTCCACAATGCCTGATAGCCTGGAATGATTCTTTCAAGCTGAGGATTGTAAGAAAAAGCTCTGAAATGCAAAGAAGAAATCAAGTCGTCATAAAAGGGGACTCTTTCAAATGTCATCAAATATCTCTGAGAAAAATCATGTATATTTGCTAAGTTTCGAGCAAGTTCTGACAGATTAGAGGAAGAGAAAGTCATTCGTTCACCTATTAAATAAGGGGATTTTAGAAAAAAGAGACTGCCATCCTTCACATCCAGCCGATGAATGAACTTCCCATCTGGAAAAGACAGATACCGAAGCGCATTTAACTTGTTCTCGTACAAAGTATTGACAAAATACACTTCTCTTTCTAGATACGGAAAGGCTTGCGAAAAAATTGGCGAACTTTTGGCCAAATAAAGCACACGAATCACCAACTGGCCGCCAATCAAATAATTTAGATTTTCACTACCTTTTGAAAGTTGAGAAATCTGACAATCATGACCATACCATTTATGAAGATTATTCAAGATAAGATTTTCATCTGTAAATTGTTGAAAGAACATAATTCCCCCTCTGATTTGACTACCAACCTATACAAAATCTACCAGCTTAAAACTGGTAGATTTCTTTATTTCCCCAACTCCTGCGTCCTCTTGTAGGCAGCTTGAACGGCATCCATGACTGTTCCTCGAAAGGCATTTTCTTCCAGACTGGCCACCCCAGCAATGGTCGAACCAGCCGGACTGCAGACCTGGTCTTTGAGTTGAGCAGGATGTTGCCCACTGACCTGACTTAGCTTAGCAGCTCCTAAAAGTGTCTGATTGGCCAGCTGCAGGGATATATCGCGACTGAGTCCTGCTCGGACACCAGCGTCCGCTAAGGCCTCTATAAAGAGATAGACGAAAGCTGGTCCACAGCCAGCAAGAGCTGTCGCCGCATCCAGCTGCTTTTCCTCTAGTTTGACCAAAAGACCAGCCGAAGACAGAAGTTCCCGCAACAAATCTTCATCCGTTGGGTTTGCCTGCTGGGATAAGGCATAGGTAATAACGCCCTCACCTACGGCTACTGGAGTATTAGGCATCATCCGAATCCAACGATGGTGGCTAGATGTCAATTTTTCTAATAGCTCCAAGGTCAGACCAGCAGCCATTGAAACCAGCAAAAGAGACTCTCGTTTTTCTAGAACTTCCTGATATTCAGTCAGCAAGTCAGCAAATTGAGCTGGTTTGATTCCCAGAAAAATCACTTCTGCCTGAGCAAAAACTTCTTTATTACTGACCGGATGCCCACCAAGTTCTTCAGCAATCTTTTCAGCCTTGTCACGACTGCGATTAGCCAGGAGTAATTTGCTTCTAAATCTTTCATCTTGGGCAACTAGACGAGCGAGACTGCCGCCCATATTTCCCAGACCGATAAATCCAATTTTCATCATTATTTCCTCACTTGACCAGTCCCTTGGATGACGTACTTATAGGTGGTCAGCTCTTTCAGCCCCATAGGACCTCTGGCATGCAGTTTTTGAGTAGAAATCCCCATTTCGCAGCCAAGGCCAAATTGACCGCCATCTGTAAAGCGGGTTGAAGCATTAACATAAACTGCTGCGCTATCCACCTGCTCTGTGAAGTAAGCTGCCGCTGCATCGTTCTCCGTCACAATGGCGTCCGAGTGATGAGTGCTGTGAGCTTCAATATGATCCACCGCTTCTTCCAGCGAGGAAACCAGCTTGACCGCTAAGATATAGTCCAAAAATTCGGTATCAAAATCTTCTGGTTTAGCTTGCGAGCCCGAGATATACTGAGCTGCTTTCTCATCCAAACGCAATTCAACAGGATTTTCTTGCGCAGCATCACGATCTGTCACCAGCATCTTCTGCAAAAGTGGTAAAAATTCAGCTGCAATCTCTTCATGAACCAGCAGTACCTCCATGGCATTGCAGACAGAAGGGCGACTGGTCTTGGCATTCTCAATAATGGCCAAAGCCTTGTCTTGATCAGCATCCTTATCTACATAGACATGGACAATTCCAGTACCTGTCTCGATAACAGGCACAGTCGCATTTTCCACGACCGCCTGAATCAGTCCAGCACCTCCGCGAGGAATGAGCAAATCCAGATAACCCTTGGCCTTCATCATGGCCTGGGCGGAAGCTCGACTGGTATCAGAAACCAACTGGATACAATCCGGTGAAATCTTTGTCTGACCCAAACCTTCTTTCAAAGCTGTGACAATAGCTAGCGCTGTCTGATAAGCATCCTTACCACTTCTGAGAACGACTGCACTACCACTCTTTAGAGCCAGAGCTGCTGCGTCAGAGGTGACGTTAGGCCGGCTTTCGTAGATAATCCCAATCACGCCCATAGCCACCTGCTTTTTACTGATGACAAGGCCGTTATCAAGCTCGGTCCTTTCCAAGACTTGCCCTACAGGATCCTCCAAGTCAATCAACTGGCGAATGTCCTCTGCCATGGCAGCAATCCGCTCCTCATCCAGATAGAGGCGGTCCAGCATCACATCTGAAATCCTACCTTTAGCCGTGGTCATATCCAATTCATTGGCTGCTAAAATATCCGCACGAGAAAGCCAGAGCTGCTTTGCCATTTCTTCCAAAGCATGGTTTTTCTCAGCCGTTGTGGCCGTATTGATCGTCTTCTTGACTTTCTGAACCTTTTCAAAAATCGCTTGTGTTGAGGTCATGGCCTCTCCTTTCCTCGTCTTCTAAAATTCTGCAAATAAATCATTCAACTCCGGTGTCAGAGAAATCCAGTCATCCCGATGAATGACGACACCTTTAGGCTTATTGGACTTGAGCATATCTTTAAGAGCTGACTTGCCAAAACGCACGCGCCCTTTACCAAGAATAGCTCCGCTGCCTTCCTCGTAGACGGTCACCGTATCCTGATAGGCAAAGTTCCCCGATACAGATACAAGTCCGGATACCAACAAACTTTTTCCATTATTTCTGAGAGCGTCGGCTGCTCCTTGGTCTACATAGATTTCTCCTTGACTTTTAGCATAGAAAGCCAGCCATTGCTTCTGCGTTTTTAGACCTTTTTCCTGAGCCAAAAAGAGACTGCCATCCTTGGTTTCCTCCGCAGCTTCCAGCAGAGCATCCGTCTTGAGCGAAGAGCAGATATAGACCGGAACACCAGACATGGTTGCCAACGTTGCAGCTTTGATCTTTGTCAGCATGCCGCCAGTTCCGTTGCTCGTTCCTGCACCGCCTGCCATATCAATCAGCTCAGAGCTAATCTTCTCAATCTTTTCAAGCCGGAGAGCATCTGGATCGGTAGAGGGATTGGCTGTGTAAAGGCCATCTACATCTGTCAGAAGCACCAAGAGGTCTGCCTGAACCATAGCCGCTACTTGAGCACTAAGTGTATCATTATCCCCGACCTTGAGCTCCTCGATGGCCACTGTGTCATTTTCATTGATGATAGGAATAGCTCCGCGATTCAGCAAGACAGACAAAGCCTGATGGGCGTTCTTGTACCGCCGCTTGTCTGCAAAATCATCCTGAGTCAAAAGAATCTGAGCAGAAATGATTTGCTTCAAAAGAAGATTGGTTGTATATTCCTCCAAAAGCAAACCCTGTCCAACCGCAGCTGAAGCCTGCTTATCAGCCACCTTGGTCGGTCGCTTTTTAAAGCCCAGAGAAGAAAAACCTGCCGCAATAGCTCCTGATGAGACCAAGATTAACTCATGTCCCGCCTCATGCAAGAGAGCCAACTGCCGAGTAATTTCCTTTACCTTGGCGCGTGACAGACTGCCATCTGCGTTTGTCAACGATGAAGTACCCACCTTAAATACGATTCGCTTTGCTTTCATTTCCTTTTCCTTCACTGCTAGATTGTCTTATTATACCATGATTTACGGAAAATAAAAACGACCGCAATTGAAGCGATCAAAGGAAAATTTGTATTTTAATAATGAATAAACCTACCTATTCTTGTCGCAGTTTTGCCAAGGTTTCTTGGAAAATGGCTGGCGCTTCAGCTGTAAATTCCAGCACTTCACCAGTTCGAGGATGGGTAAAGCCCAGCGTTCGTGCGTGCAGAAACTGGCCGTGTCCTTTTAAAGTCTTACGTGGTCCATAGACCTCATCGCCAGCTACAGGATGTCCGATGTAGGCCATGTGAACGCGGATCTGATGAGTCCGTCCCGTTTCCAGCTGAAGCTCAACCAAGCTATAGTCACCAAAACGTTCCAAGACCTGAAAACGCGTCAGAGCAGGCTTGCCTTTAGCCGTCACAGCTTGCTTCTTGCGGTCTTTTTCACTGCGGCCAATCGGAGCCTCAATCACCCCACGGTCATTAGGCAAATTCCCATGAACAATAGCCCAATACTTGCGTAGGGATTTCTTATCCTTAAGTTCATCAGCTAGAGCCACATGGGCTTGGTCATTTTTTGCAATCATGAGAAGCCCTGAAGTGTCCTTATCAATCCGATGGACAATCCCCGGCCGGAGGACTCCGTTGATGCCGGACAAGTCTTTGATGTAGTACATAAGGGCATTGACCAGCGTACCACTGGTATGGCCTGCAGAAGGATGGACGACCATTCCCTGAGGTTTATTGACGACTGCTACGTCCTCATCTTGATAGACGATTTCTAGCGGAATATCCTCTGCCACATACTCAACTACTTCCGGCTCAGGCAATTCATAGGAGATGACATCGCCTTCTTTGACCGCATATTTGGCTTTTTTGGCTTGTCCATTGACCAAAATCCGGCCGTTCTTAATCTGCTCATGAGCCAAGCTCCTTGACAAGTCTGTCAGCTCGGCAACCGCCTTGTCCAATCGCTGACCAGCTACTGAAGCATCAATTCTTACTTCCATCTTTTTCTTCCTTCAAAATCATCAGCAGTAAAATAGCTACACCAAAGGTCAGATACATATCAGCCAAATTGAAAATAGCAAAATTAATAAAATCTAACTGAAACATGTCCACGACAAAACCTTGACGTATCCGGTCAATAAAGTTCCCCAAACCGCCAGCAATCACCAAGGTCAGCCCAGCCAGCATCCACTTTGAGGCATTGAGGTGCTTGATGAGGTAGTAAACAGCTCCGCCGATGACCAAAAATGTCACTAAAGTAAAGAGCCATTGCTGATTTTCCAGCATGGAGAAGGCTGCGCCGGTATTCTGAAGATAGGTCAGACTCACCAGATGCGGAATTAAACTCTTGACCTGCCCCAGCTTAAAACCGCTGACAATATATAACTTAACCAGCTGGTCTACAGCAATAAGAACCAAGACTGCAAAAGGAATAATAATTTTTCTTTTCATACTTTATTTTTTCTGTGCAAAATACTCTTTCATAACCGATACAAAGTCTTCCCCGACCTGAGTCAGCTCCACATCTTCACGCTTGACATAGACCATGTGGTTGTCCAAATTGTCACGAAGCTTGATGACAGTAATACCATTTACACTGTTACTGTCCAAAAAGCCAGATCCGGTCGCATAAGCATCGGTTCGCTCCAAAATCCCATTCAAAGTTGCACGGTCCGTCACATTAAACATCTGTGAGCTGGCACTGGTATCGACAAAATTCTCTGAATAATAGAGATACTCGTCCTTTTCCTGAGTGAAACGAACAGTCGGCAAGGCTGCCAAATCTTCCATGACCAACTCCTTCTTCTGAGTCAGAGGGTGATCTTCCCGCAGGTAAATATGGGTCTGAAAAGGAATCAGCTCAATTACTTCCAAGCCTAGCTTTTCCACCCGCTGCATAATGCCCTTGGTATTCTGATTATTAAGGTAGATAATGCCGATTTCACTATGGCCTTGCGCTACTTCATCCAGAATCTGCACGGTTGTTGACTCAAAAATCCGGAAGTTCTTATACTCTGGATAGGTCTGAGAAAATTGTGTAATCAAAGGCGGCAAAAAATCATAGTGCTGGCTGGCAATAGAGAACTCATCACGCTCCTCCTCAGGATTGGCATATTGGTTTTGAAAGACATCAAAACCTTTGACCAAATCTTGAGCTTTTTCGTAAAACTCCATTCCTCGGCGAGTCAGAAAAGTCCCGCTGCTGGTCCGTCGAAAAATCTTGAAACCCAGCTCTTTTTCCAGATCACGGACAGAGATAGACAGACTAGGCTGGCTGACATACATTTTTTCCGCAGCTTCTCGAAAAGTCCCACTATTAGCAATGGCGACCACATAACGCAATTGTTGAATATTCATAACATTTTCCTTCTTTACATATCGTCTCATTATACCATAAACAAAGGCAGAACAAAAGAAACCAGCTGTAAGAAGCCAGTTTCTCTTTTTAAGTTAATGAGCAATCTGAGACAAATTTGCTATTTTTCTTTCAGATAGACAACCTCTGTCATCTCTTTGAAGCCTAGCTTTTTATAGAGTTTCAAAGCTCGAGTATTCTGCTTTTCTACGACAATCTGAAACTCCTGTCCATTGAGCTCATTCAAATCCTGCATACTTGCAAGCAAGAGATAGCTTCCTAACCCCTGCCCCTGAAAATCTTGATAAACCGCCAAGCCAAAGAAATAATTGGTCCCAAAATCCGTATCAACCGACACAGAAGCCACAACCCGACCATCTTTCTTCAAGATATAAAGCAGACTGGAGCCACTACTTATGGATTCTTGGGCGTATTTCAAGGCAACATCCAGGGGTGTCTCAAATACTTGGGACTGAAAGGCTGCAATCTCTTCGGCCAAGTTCAAACTCCCTAGCAAGACCTCTATCCCTTCTCTTTCTTCCAGAGGAAAAATTTGAGCAGACTGCGCTAGCCAGATTTCTGCTTCATCCTCTTGGTAATCAAATCTCCTAGCAAAATCGGGATGACCGTTCAAAAAAGCTAGCTCCGCTACATACTCAATCTCGGTCAAATTATACTTATCAGCTACTTTTGCAAAAGCTGCCAGAAGCTGATTAGCCACACCCTGACGGCGATACGTCGGCAGAACATAGAGAGAAACCTCTGCTTGACCAGGTTCGTCCGCATAGACTGATAAAAATCCGATGGTTCGGCCATCCATCTCAGCTAAGAAAAAGGCTGGCATTTCAGGATCTGCATTATAATTATTATCTAGGTAGGGCAGCCGATAGCCTCTGTCCACCTTATTACACTCTTGAACTAATTCAAATAATACCTGCTTTTCTTTCTCAGGTAATGCACTATAAATTCTTACTTTCATCTCTTTCACTTCCTTCCAGTATTTCTTTCTATTTTACTACAAAAACCTTAGTCAAGTCATTCAAAAAGAGGCTGGAAAAATCCAGCCCCAATGTCGCTAAGTTAATTTTTTTTATTTTTCAACGTGGTCAGCAAGTTCTTCCTGGGCTTTTTTATTTGCCGCAGTAGCTTCTTCTTTCCATTTTTTCTTAGCAGCTTCATATTCTTTGGTCGTTACAACATCCTTCTGAAGCTGAGTCAGCTTGAAGTTGTAAGCTGAACCTTTGACACCAACTGGTGAGTAGGCCTTTGTAAATGGCACTGATTTAGTAACAGACGGTGTTGCTCCTTGTGAAACAGTCGGAATAATCAAGCCGCTATCTAGCAACCAAGCTTCCGCTTCTGCATACTTTTCATAACGCAGCTGCACATCGTTGGTTTCAGCATTGGCTTCTTCCAGCATCTTAGTATATGTATCCAAGCCAAGCTCTTTAATCTTATCATTGTCTTGACCTGGTTCAAAACCAAAGTTTTGCAAGCTTCCGCCGTTCTTGATATTGAGAGTATCAAGGTAGGTAGATGGGTCTTGGTAGTCACCAGTCCAGCCACCAGTAGACATATCATAGTCTTTCTGAGCAGCAGAGTTAGCAAAATAGGTGATATTATTAAGATCGTCTGTGCTCATCTTTTGCAGGTCAATGACGACATTTTCTGCTCCAAGAGCCGATTCGATAGACTGCTTGGTTGAGCTAGCCCATTGAACTCCAATCGTGCTAGACTGATCCACTGGCATATCTAAGTGAATTGGGAATTCAACACCCTTAGCCTGCAAGGCTTGCTTCGCTTCTGCAAATTTCGCCTTAGCCTTTTCAGGATTATAGTAAGGGTCTTGAGCATCAGAGAGGTCAATTCCTTGCCATTGACTGCCATAGTTGACTAATTTTTCTCCAACAACAGTTCCAAAATCCTTGTCGCCAATTTGGACAAAGCTAGGCGGTACCAAGGTATTTCTCAAGACCTTAGTCGCTCCGTCTTCACCATTTCCTTGCGCACCATAAGATGTACGGTCAAAGGCAAAGTTAATAGCCTGACGGAAGTCCTTGTTCATGATTGCTTCGTTGGTCGCAGATTTTTGAGCATCTGTTGTTTTAGAAGTATGATTGTAAGACTGACGGTTGTAGTTGAAATTATAGTAATAAGAAGTAGAATCCTGCGGGCTGTATACGATATTGTCCGCATATTTCTTCTTGACTGAAGCAAAGCCAGAGCTATTCGGATAGAGACGAGCTGTGCTGTAAACGCCATCGCTGAAGTTACGAATCAGCGCTTCCTGATCATTTCCATCATAGTAGGTCAGCTTGATGCTATCCAGAGTGACATTGTCTTTATCGTAGTAGTTTTGGTTCTTGACAAATTCCATCACAGACTTGGAAGTCAGAGATTTGAGCAGGTAAGGACCATTATAAAGGATGCTAGATGGCTTGACAGAGCCAAAATTGCTTCCTTCTGCTTTCAGAAACTCTTCGTTGACTGGGAAGAGAATTGTGCTGGTTGTTTTAGAGTTCCAGTAAGGCTCAGGGCGGGTCAGAGTATATTGCAGGGTATGGTCGTCAATAGCCTTGACACCAACATTGTCAAAATTCTTATCTTCACCCTTGATATAAGCATCCAAGCCCTTCACAGAGTCCTGAACTAGATAAATAGCTTCAGAATTTTCATCCGCTGCATACTTCAAGCCAGTCACAAAGTCCTGAGCTTTTACTTCTGCATATTCTTCACCATCGGATGTGTACCATTTAGCATCATCACGCAGCTTATAAGTATAGGTCAGACCGTCCTTAGAAACTGTCCATGACTTGGCGATAGAGGGAACCAGATTTCCGTACTCGTCATTTTCAAAAAGTCCATCGACCAGGTTGGAAATGACATCATTTGTCGTTGTACGGTTTGTAGCAAGATAGTTCAAGCTGTCAGGGTCTGAACTATAAACGTAAGTATAATTATTTGTGCTAGATGAAGACTGGCTACAAGCCGTTAGAAATAGCCCGGCACTCAGTGCAACTCCAGTCGCAATCAGCCACTTTGATGCTTTCATGGATAGAACCTCCTTTGATGTTACATTTTATAACATGAACTATTATACCAAAAAGCGTATAAAAAGTAAATAGTAAACCGATGACAGTTGAGTAAAATATTCAAGCCTACGTATTTTTAGAAAACTCGCAAAGCTCTCTGCTGCAGCATTCCTACAAAATTCCAAGTAAAAAAGAAGAATCCGCTTTTACTGCAAACTTGCTTTGGATTCTTCCTTTTTGTTATTTTATCAAGAATGATTAGAACTGTGAGCTCTTCAACACTGCTCGCTCATTCTTTTATTCCTTATAGTCTGCGAGAAGACAAGTCATACAGATAGACAGCCCCAAACAAGAACAAGGCACCCAGCAAGACTAAGAACAAACTGTTGCTGTCTCCTGTTTTTGGAAGCTGATTAAACTGTGCAGCCTGCTGACTTAGCTGCCGACGAGAACTTACAGGTTGAACAGAACTCAAACTCAACTGAGGAGGAGTTTGTTGGCCTGGAATCGTGTTCTGCCCAGCTGCAGCAATCTGAACAAGCTCCTTGTAATAACCTTCTCCCATGCTGAATTCTCTGTCTTGACTGTCAATCAAGGTTAGGGAAAGCACTGGACTGAACTGACCTTCTACTAAACCTTTCAAGCTGATCTCAACCGGATTGGTATCATTGGCTTTTTTAGAAATCAAAACAGTATCACCAGAGATGGTATAGTCTTGACTTGGTAGGATGCTAAAATGCTGAGTATCCATCTTAAGGGCAAGACGGTAGTCATTTTTTTCTAAACCGTTTAGTCCACTCAGGGTAACGGTAGCTGTAAAAGGCTGATCTAGCCGAGCAGATGAAGGGATATTCACCTTTATATCCTTAACTGGATCGGTATAAAAGAGACCATGCCCTATAGGATAGGCCACCTCTGTCTCAGACATGATACCATCCTTGATGCGCGGCACATTTACTGGTAACTTCCCAACATGATTTTGACCATTGAAAATGACTTCCACACCTGCTGGGATATTAGGACCGAAGGCGTTGTCAGGCTTCAGAGACTCTGTTGGATCCATGCCCTTGTTTCCATAAACTGCTACAATAGCCTTGGCATTAGGGTAATTCGCTACATCATAAGGTTTAGAAATGCTCATGATAGCTGCTTGTTTTCCAGTTGCGTTTGCATAGTCCACGACTTCTGTCGGAACTCTTGTCAGCCAGAAATCGCTGGCTAGTTGAGATTGACGTCCAATTTCAGAGATTAAGACAAGGTGTGTCGCTTGGTCAATCTTTCCTTTCAAATCTTCTAACTTGGTTGTTTTGTTGTAGTTTAGCGCTTCGTATGTGACACCTGCTGGAATCACTCCGTCCGCTATCAGACGCTTGACACCCAGCTCTAGTCCAGGCACTTCATCGTCATAAGCCGCGAGTAGCAAAATCCTGTCGCCAGATTTGACCTTAAAGGGCAGAACAGTATCTTCGTTTTTAACTACCGTCACTGCACTAGCAGCGATTTTTCTCTCGGTATCTCTGTTTAGCTCTGATCCAACAGTTGCTTCAGCCTTAGCTTGGGTACGCTCAGATGGGTCAAAGTCTAAAATACCCCGTTTTTCTTTTAGATTCAAGATGCGAGTCACTGACTCATCCAATCTGCTGACTGGAATATCGCCTCTCTGAACTGCCTGCTCAATATCATTGATAATCTTATCGATTTTAGCTAAATCACTCTTGCTACGTAAGACAGTTGGCATCAGCACCACATCTACACCAGACTTGATTGCCATGATGGCTGCTTCGGATTCTCCGAAGTTTTTGGCAATCGCATCCATGCCCATAGCATCAGATACTACTACACCCTTGTAGCCAAACTTCTTGCGAACAATACCAGTAATAATGTCATCAGACAAGGTAGCAGGGATATAGATGGTTTCCCCAGTTTGTTTAGATATAACCGTGTCTTTTTCAATCTGAGGATACTGAATATGGGCTGTCATCAGCATATCAGCGTTTTTGTCAATGGCAGCCTTGAAAGGAAGCAACTCCAGTGCTTCTAACTCTGCATAGGACTTATCTACCAGAGGCAGACCAGTATGAGAATCTACCGCCGTATCACCATGCCCAGGGAAATGCTTAGCCGCTACTGCAACATTGTATTTCTGAATCCCCTCCATCATAGCCGTTCCCAAACGGGCAACCACCTTAGGATCAGAAGAGAAGGAACGCAACCCAATAACTGGATTCTGTGGATTATTATTTGTATCAAAAACAGGAGCAAAGTTGACATTCAAACCTAGAGCTGATAGCTCCCGTCCGATAATTTGACCTGCTTGATTAGCTAACTCTGGATCTCGCGTCGCGCCAACTGCCATATTGCCTGGAAGAGCAGTCCCGCTGCCCAAACGATAGACAATACCACCTTCTTGGTCAATAGCGAGCAAGAGCGGCAACTTGCCATTATTAGCTTGGTTACTGATAGCTGCTTGCTGCAGGGCCTGCGTCAAGGCCAAGGTTTGAGCAGTTCCTTTCACATTCTCAGCAAAAAGAATAACTCCGCCAAAGTCGTATTTATCAACCGCTTCTGCCACTTCTTTATTAAGCTCCGTCATATCGGACTGGGCGGCTTGACCCTCTTGCTGCCATTTTCTGAAGTCTGGCATCAGCATCTGGGTAATCTTCTGACGAAGCGTCATATCCGCCACAAGCTGCTGCACTCTCTTAGAAGCCGGCGGCGCATCAGTCTCAGCCTGACCTTGATCTTGATTAGCACCTGAGGAAGCTTCTACAGCCTGGACAGTCGCTAGTTTGGCAGAATTATCCACCGAATTTTCCGCATTGACAGCTTGGGTTGAAACAGCCGTTTCAGTAGCTGCAACTGCCGGAGTATCAGAAACTGGCAGAGCTTTTGCAGCAATCTGACTATCCTGTCTTGGCGTGCCACTAGCTCCTACACCACTATCAGAAGAGTCCAATACAACTGCAGCACTTGCTTGTTCAGACTGGTTAGCAGATTCCGGTGGCTGATTAACCGTATCTGCCTTTATAGCTCCCAATGGCCAAAAAACCAGCAATGACAAGGCAAGCGCCAATAGCAATTTATACCTTTTCATCATAGGCATTCTCCTTTCATCCCTATAATAATAGCACAAAAAACGATGTTTGTAAACGTTTACATATTATCTAATGATTGTTCGTTTTTATCACCAATTAGTAATACAATCTCTATAAAAATGAAATAGTATTACAATATTATAGAAATGTTACAGAGGTATAATTTTATAGAAATAACATAACCTAACTGTTAAAAATGAGATTCTTTAATCTTATACTAACAGTTGCATAGAAAGGATTTGCTATGAGACAAGAAAAGAAGACTAAAGTAATGCTCAACCGCCGCTACTGGCTGGGGCTTTCCCTGGCTTCTGCTGCGACTTTAGCCGCTGCTTTGATTTCCACTGGAACAGTTCGAGCGGAGAACAAGTCAATCCCTGACTGGGTTTCTAGACGTGAAGTTGGTATTTACGATCCTAGTGTACCAGATATTGAGGACGACCCTACTATCTTTGATGATCCAGGACCTATCAAGGTTCCGGAAGCTCCTAAGCGTGACCTTCCTAGCTCTATTGATGAAGAAACTGGTGAAAGGATTAGAAATAGAATCGTTCTTTACAAGGGTAAATACTATGCACTTGATCCTAATAGATCTATATACGAAGTTCGGGATGATCCAGGAGAACAAATTCCGACGAATCTAAAAAACTCTTTCTATACTAGCCCAACAGGTAAGGTCTATTATTTTGACGAAAAAGGACGAAGGGTCATCAATCTTTACAGTGTAGATGGCAAGCAATACTTCTTTGATTCTTACGGAGAAATGGTTAAAAACAGATTTGTTAGTTACTCTGAATATACTTATTACTTTGGTGAAGATGGAACACCTTATGAAAACGGACTTTTTAAGATTGGCAAGTACTATTATTACTTTAGCGAGTATGGTGATCTATATAGGGAAGCTATTGTCAACTATAACGGAAAGACCTATTATGCAAATTGGCACGGCGTTGTCAATATAAAAGACGAAGAAGTTACACCATAATGAAAAATACCAGAAATGAGGACGTATGTCTTCGTTTCTGGTGTTTGTTTTATTCAAAACCCCTCTAATGGGAAATTCATTTTTTAGCAGATGGTTATTGTTCTTCTGATTTTCTTACACTAATACCTAGCCCCAATCCAGCCAGAAGCAAACCAAGCCCAACGACACTATAGACTACCTTTTCGCTACTTCCTGTTTTAGGAAGAGACTGTTCAGATTTGGCCAAAAGTGTTGGTGCTTGAACATGATAGACGGTAGATGTAGGCATTGTAGTACGACGCTCAAGATAGAATTGATAACTATCTTTTATGATTTTATAGTAACGAGCTTCATTGACACTTTCAACAATCCATGAAGTGGTTCCTTTTGTTAGAGCATCAGCTAAGTTATTTTCGATATCAAGCACTCTGCCTTCTGTTGCAAAATTTTTGTAAATTCCCTCAATCGCTTTTACCGTTGCTACGGTTCTTTCTATACCAGCAGCTTTCAAAGCCGCAAGTGTATCAGCAACCGTTGGAATTGAAGGGTCTTCTTTCATTTCAGCATCTGTTAATAAAACGACGAATTTCTTATTTTTAGATGACTTAGACCAATCATAGGTCGAAATAATCTGGTTCAGGGCAGGCGTTGGTGTTTCTGGAGTATCCCCTCCACTCGCAATACGAATCGCAGCCAATGCCTTTTCGAGCTCAGTAGGATCAGTTGTAAAATAAGATGACCCAAACCGTGTTAGAACCGTATCTTCATCTTTACTGCCAGAATTATGGCCGTAGACTTCATCACTAAATGTCGCCAAGCCAAAACGTGCTGTAATCCCCTCTTTAGTAATATTTCGCACAAATTCATTAATATTTGCACGAACAATATCAATTGTGCCACCCATCGATCCTGAACGGTCGACAACAAATACAATATCAGCTGAACCAGCTTTTGTCACAGTTGGTGGCGTTGAGGTGTAGGTAATAGTTGTAGTCTTATCTACTCGCTCATACTGCGTATAGGGATTCCCATTTTCATCTGTGCCAGATAAAGTATTTTCAGTACGTCTAGTTATTGGCTCTGGCGCCTTATCAACCTTTGCCGGAGCCACTTCTGTCTTTGTAACATCAACAGTCGACGTTTCTACACGGACTGTTTGATTGCCTTCTTGACTTTCTTTGACATCAACAGGTGATACATTTTTTGAGACATCGATCAAATCTCCTGGTTTCGCTGTAGATTCTTCAACAACAGGTTTCGTCGTATCAGCAGCAATTTCAGTACCAGCAGCTTCAATCGGAGACCTTACTGCTTCAGTTTTTGCTATACTGCTTGAAGGTGGTGTGCTAACCTGGTCTGCAAAAACATGCGAAGCTTGTGAAAAGGCAAATAGAAGAGTTGCTGATGCTAATCCAACTTTCAATTTATACAATGAAAAGCCTGGAAGTTTAAATGATTCTTTTTCCATAATTTCTCCTTATCTTTTTAGATTTAGAAACATGATTGCATCTATTTTATATAGAATAACATAAAAAAATAGGAACTGCAAGCGATTTCAAATATTTATTAGTATAAAAATTAAAATTTTAGAATATTATCAGAGTTTGTATGCTAAAATTGATGAGCATCATCATGAATTATTAAATAAATGCTTTATCGTGCCGTCTCTAATAAGAAATCCCCATGCTCAATATCCGAGCATGGGGATTTCTTATTAATTATTTAGCGATTGGGTAAACAGAAACTTGTTTCTTATCGCGTCCTTTGCGTTCAAAGCGTACTACGCCTTCAACTTTTGCGAACAAAGTGTCATCTCCGCCGCGTCCAACGTTGACACCTGCATGGATGTGAGTGCCACGTTGACGGTAAAGGATAGAGCCGCCTGTTACGGTTTGACCGTCAGCTGCTTTAGCCCCCAGACGTTTCGCTTGCGAATCACGTCCGTTAGATGTAGAACCTCCACCTTTTTTGTGGGCGAATAGTTGCAAGTTAGCAAGATTCATTTTTAACATAATGTTTTTCCTCCGTGTTAGTTTTCTGTGATAACTCTGGTTTGGACGAACTCAGATGAGTCCTCCGATAAGTTTGCCATTCCTAGGAAAAATGATTCAAAGAAAAGCTGAGTCATCTCTCTCTGGCTCGGTGCAATATCTGTCGGGATTTCAACCCGTAAGAATCCACCTTCATCTTCGTTTAATTCTAAGGTCGGTTCGTAGCCTGCGAATTTCTCAACTGAATTGACAAAATTAATGGCGAGCGTCGAAACGGACGCACACACGACATCATAGCCGTATTCGCCACTCGCGGCGTGACCTGTGATTTCTGCACGCCTCAGTTCGCCATCTTCGGCTCTTTCAAAGACTGCGTGTATCATTTAATCTCCTTAAAATTAAGCGTTGATAGCGTTGATGACAACTTTTGTATATGGTTGACGGTGACCTTGTTTACGATGGCTGCCTTTTTTAGGTTTGTACTTGTAAGTAACAACCTTCTTTTGCTTGCCTTGTTTTTCAACAGTTCCGACAACAGAAGCTCCAGCAACAAGCGGAGTTCCTACAACAGTGTTTTCACCACCAACAAGAACAACTTCGTCAAAAGTAACATCTTGACCAGCTTCAGCGTTTAACTTTTCAACGTAGATTGCTTGACCAACTTCAACTTTAACTTGTTTTCCGCCAGTTTTAATGATTGCGTATGTGCTCATTATGCACCTCCTATGATTTTTAGGGTTTCCCCGAATTTTGTGAAGACTCGCCTAGCATCGTGGGACGAACCACTTAAGAGAAGAGCTCTAAGTATAACAAAGAATAAACTAGGAATTGAGCCGAAGGCATAACTTGTGTTAGGCAAGGCGATAATGACGAAGTTTAAATTTGTTATACGACGAGCAACGATGTTCGTGCGGTTGCACAGGAATGTGCATAGTCAACTCTATAAGTATAGCACTTCTGCCGCTCTTTAGCAAGCTTTTTCGTCTCATGAAAACGGATTTTCAAGGATTATCTTTAGATTTTGTTCACTAATGCACAAAGACTATTTCACCCTTACTATTTACATGAACGGAAATATTTGTTGGCGTTTCAAGATTTTCTTTTAAAAATTCTGCCTCATACTGTGTGGCATCGGAAATGTTCACTTTACGAGTCCCTTCTTTTGTTTCAACTATGAAGATAAGATTACTAAATATCTTTCTTCCATATTTACCAGTCGTAGTATGTATATCTATATCGATTAAGCGAACAATATCAGGGTGCACGTTTTGTTCTTTGAAATATTCATAAACATGTAGAGCTTCTATAGGTCTATGAACTTCATAAAAAACAAGAACAAGAATCATAATTGGTAAACCAAAACCAAGAACTAATACAGATTTAACTGGGTTCTTTTGATATTCTTTGCTAATAAGAGCTTTCCAAGAACCTGCTTTTAATTTAGCAATATTTAAACCATAAAAAACAAGAAAAGTAATCAATACGGCTAACAAAGAATGTGAGAAGACACCTAACAAATATGATTCCCCTGGCACCTCTCTTAACAAAGCATTGTCATAGCCATCTTTCCAAGAAAATGATTGAAGCAAGCCTCTCGAAAAATAATCCCAATATCCCATCTCAAACTCCATCTAGTATTAATTCTGTTACAAATCAGATAAATAGTATTTTCTATTGTTATCCGCTAACTGCTTTATTAAATAATTATTAGTTCAGAAAATTTCTAAATATAACGCCGTACCCTATCTTGATAGTCTTGATAAGCTTTCCCAAATTTTTCAAGACACCAGCGCTCCTCAGAGATAATAATCCAGTGAGCCGCAGTCTGAAAAGTCACTAAAATCAGAAAGAAAATCATTGATTTGGTCAAAAAAGCTATTCCCAAAAAATAAACAAAGTAAGCTACATACATGGGATTACGGGAATAGCGATAAATGCCCTTTGTATTCATGCCGTTTGCATCTGGTCTAGCGAAATCTCTCATACTGATAGCACACAAAGCCAAACCAAGCAGGTAAATAGCTATACCAGCATAAAAGAAAACAGAAAAATCAAACTTAATTTCAAGCAAAAAATGAGTTATGAACAAGGCTAGATTGCTCAATTGATAAATCATATAAGCTATCTTTTCCATTCCTTGGACTGGTGCAAAATAAGCTGCGCGTGACAAAGCATTTTTGCCAAAATGACTTAATAAAGGAAAACGAATCAGCAGAAAAGGAATTAAGAGAAAAACAGCAAGCATAAACGTCACCTTCTCTCGCTTTTACAAGAGCCCCTCAATCAGCTCATCAACTTCGTCGGTCTCAGCTTCTGGTGTGATTTCTGTAATCATAATGCCTGCGACAGCACGTTCTACCAAACCTTCAACATCTAGGTAAGTTTCGTACTTCTCAGCATTCTTGATTTTTGGATTAGTTTTAGGCCGGTCTGGAGCAAAAATGGTACAGCAGTCTTCAAATGGCTGGATAGAAATTTGGAAAGTATCAATTTTCTCTGCAATCTCAATGATTTCCAGCTTGTCCATGGTCACGACAGGACGGATAACCGGTGTATTGGTTACAGCATTGATAACCTGCATACTCTCAATCGTTTGACTTGCCACCTGACCAAGACTTTCTCCGTTGATAATGACTTGAGCACCCCGCTCCTCTCGAATCCGGTCCGTAATACGCATCATAAAGCGACGAGTCAGTGTCATCAGGTAGGCTTCTGGAGCCTTGGCCTTGATTTCCTCCTGAATCTCTGTAAAAGGGACTTCGATAAACTGGATATTGCCGCCAAACTTGGTCAATTTTCGCGTCAAATCTTGAGCTTTTTTCAACGCACCTGGACTGGTGTAAGGTGGACTTGCAAAGTGAACCGCCTCGATATCCACACCTCGCTTGAGAGCCAGATAGCCAGCCACCGGTGAGTCAATCCCACCTGAGAGCATGAGCATGCCTTTGCCTGAAGTGCCGACTGGCAGTCCCCCAGCACCACGAATCGTCTCATACGAGATATAGGCCGCTTCTTCACGAATTTCGACCCGCAGTTCAATATCTGGCGCTTTCATCTTGACCTGAACATTAGGAATGGCCTCAAAAACAGCATCACCAAGTGTCTGATTGAGCTCGTGGCTATCCAATTCAAAGCTGTGATCACTGCGTTTGCTGGAAATCTTAAAGGTCATGCCCTCTTGATAGACTTCCTTCATGATAGATTGGACAGCTTCGATTAGGGCTGGTACAGATTTTTCAATTTTGTAAGACGGCGAGAAATTCTGAATCCCGAAGATCTGCTTGAGTGACTCAGCGACTGGCTGATAGTCTGTACCGTGCAGATAAACATGGGTCCGATCACGGTCAGCCTTGACATGGACCTGCGGATAGACTGACAAGACAGCCTGGATATTGCGTTTAAGTTTGTTGATAAAGCGCATGCGGTTCTTCCCTTTGGTTGAGAGCTCACCATAGCGCACCATAATTTCTGAATATTGCATTGTTTACCTTACTTTTCTGGTTTTTTCGTAAATAATTTTAAAAGTTGTTAAAAACTGCTCCATCTGACTCATATCGTTGTCAAGATCCAAACTGATACGGACAGCAGTCTGAGCCAGAGACTTTTCGACGCCCATAGCGATTAGAGTTCCTGCTGGCTTTCCGGCCTTAGAAGAGCAAGCACTAGTAGTCGAGATATAGATCTCGTAGTCTTCAAATGCATGGACGACAACTTCACCCCGCACTCCCTTAATACCAAAAGTTAGTATATGAGGCGCAAAATTTTCCTGATCTGAGAAAATCATCACATCTGGATACTTCTGCAGCTCTTCAAGGAGAATTTGCTTCATCTGAGCCGTCCGCTGGGCAAATACTTCTTGCTTTTCCATGGACAAACGCAGAGCCTTGGCTGTCGCTGCAATACCAGCTAAATTTTCTGTTGTGGAGCGCTTATCCGACTCCTGTCCTCCACCAGTCAAAAGCGGACTGATTTTCTTGCCAGACTTGATATAGACAAATCCTACGCCCCGGACACCGTGAAATTTATGACTGGAAAATGTCGCAAAATCCACGCGATCCGTCAGATAAGAAGCTGTCGGAATCTTCGTAACAGCCTGTACAGCGTCCACATGAAAGGAAATAGTTGGTTTATCTGCTAGAAGTTCGGATATTTTCTGAATGGGCTGAATACTGCCGATTTCATTATTGACAGCCATGATAGAGATTAGAGTGGTATCTGGTCGAATCAACTCCGCTAGCTTGTCTACCTCAACAAAACCAGATTTATCGACTGGTGCAAAATCGACTTCAAATCCCTGACTCTGCAACCAGAGGGCTGATTCTTTAACCGCGGGATGCTCAATATTAGATACGATGATGTGTTTTCCAAAAGGAATCTTTTCAAAGGCGACTCCTTTAAGCACCCAGTTGTCTCCTTCTGTTCCTCCAGACGTAAAAAAAATCTCCGATGAAGACTTGCCTAAAAGCTCTGCTATTTGCTTGCGTGAAGCTTCTAAGAGACGGGTTGCCTGACTGCCTAAACTGTGCAGACTGGATGGATTTCCCCAGATTTTAGAAGCTACTTCTGTGTAAGCGGCCAAAGCCTCAGGATAAGGCTTGGTTGTCGCTGAATTATCTAAATAAATCATGTTCTTTCCTCTAAATTTCAATACTCCTATTGTAACACGAAAGAGAAACTGGAACAAGAAAGAAAAAGCCCTAAATTCTGTTAAAACTTAGGGCTAAACTTCACCGGTCATAAAACTCATGCAATAAGCCAAAGAGTTCCTGTTGTTGAGCTAACAAGCTCTGACCGATGGTAGTAGATTTGATGAGGGTTCGTTCCTCTACATTTTCAATCACCTTCTTCAGGGAGGTTTGAGCAAACGGCGATTCTACAACTTTTTGAGCATTTTGGAAAGGCTGATGGGTCACTAGCTGGAAGCCATAGGAATTATTGAGCAGTGAATAGCCAGCCGTTCCAGTCTTCTTCTGATAGGCCTTGCAGAGGCCACCATCAATGACAAAGAGCAGACCGCCCCCACGGATAGGCGACTCTCCCTTGCCTGTCTTAACCGGAGTATGACCGTTGACCATCCTAGACTCTTGAGAAAAGAGACCAAATTCTTCCAAAATCAGCTGGCAGACTTTCTCAGAATTACGATAAGAAAAATAAGAATTTTCCACTTCCTTGTGGGTCTCCTTATCTTCAATGAAATAGCGCTCCAAGGTAGTCATCTTTTCTTTGCCAAACAGAGGAGAAAGCTTACCTTGCCAGCAATACCAAATCAAATCAGTCGACAAATCATCGCCCACTTCCTTGTCCTTGGCCGCCTGCCGAATATGATACTCAAAGAAATCCAGCAATTCCTTGCCCGCATAATGGGCTTGATTGAGAATGAAAGGCTGGAATTCTCCTGATGGCTCCAAAGGAATGCAGCCGTGAAAAAGCAAGTGCTTATTGTAGATTTTATACATAGAGCCCTTGTTCATCAGAAGACTCATATGCTCTGCCATCTTAAGAGAACTTTGGAACGAGGCCAGCATACTGTCTACAGCTTGATTTTCTTCTGGTGTCAAAGCTGAAGGATTTTCCGGATTGATAGTTTGGAAGCAGGTATTAACCAGGGCATGTTTAGTATCGTCAATCGTAATGCTTTCTTCCCAATAGTCAATCTTGTCCAACATGACATGGTCCTGCATCTGGAATTCAGGCCGTCGTTTGATAAGTTGATTTTCCAGCTTGAACTGGATAATCGACAAGGCTTGGTGAACCTTTTCCAGTTGCAGAATTTCCTCTTCAGAAAACTCCTGCTCTCTGCCACCAAGAATAGGCCTAAACTTAGGATTAGACTGGTAAGTCTTGTCCGCAAAAAGGGTCAAAGAGCGCAGGTTTAAACCATAATCTTTCTCGATATCCCAGAGATAGCCATAGCGAGCTGCGATGCGCAACACATTGAGCAAGCAGGCCTTAGAGCCAAAAAAGGCTCCCATCCAGATAATGTCGTGATTGCCCCACTGAATATCGAGCGAGTGAAAATGCTGCAGTTCATCAATGACCTGAGCACTACCAGCTCCTCTGTCAAAAATGTCTCCAACCACATGCAGATGGTCAATCAACAACCGCCGGATACTTCGAGACAAGCCTAGGATAAAAGGCACAGCTTCCCGCAATTCAATCACATAAGTCAGGATATTCTCAAAATAGGACTTTTTATCAGCTAGAGCCGTGTCACTATAGAGCAACTCCTCGATAATATAGGCATACTGTGGCGGCAAGGCCTTTCTAACCTTGGACCGACTGTATTTTGCACCCGCAAAAGCCAGCAAGTTCAAGAGCTGGGGAATGGTTTCCTGATACCAGTCTTGGCCTTTAGTTTCTTCCCCCAGCACAAGCTCAGGATAGGAAACCAGCGCTGAGAGCCGGTCCTTATGAACTTCTGACAAGCTGTCCCCAAAACAGTCCTTGATCTTCTCATTGAGGATACCTGCACAGCTTCTCAAAATATAGTCAAATGCAGCAAACTCCCCGTGAATGTCACTGATATACAGCTCCGTCCCTTTGGGCAGGTTCAAAATTGCCTCTAGGTTGGTCAGTTCTGTAATGACTTTCTGGCGACTGTCAAATTCTTTCAATAAAATACGCTTATATTGCTCCATCTTCAGTCCTCACTCTATAACCGCTCTCTCGATCTTCTCTCTTATCTCAATTTCTTCAAATGATCTTCAATCAAGAAAGCCGTCTCCTCAATTGATTTATCCGTGATATTGATGACATGTGCCCGATACTTTTTAAAGACTTCTTTTGAGTAGTCTAGTTCTTCGTATATCTTTTCCAGATCCGTGTAGCTGGTCGACTGGGTTAATCCCAGAGAATTCAAGCGATTACTGCGTATCTTAGACAGTTTTTCTGGCTCACATAAAAGGCCGATAATCCGCTCCGGATCTACCTTTTCCAAGACCTGAGGCAGAGGGACTTCTGGAATCAAAGGCAGGTTAGAAACCTTGTAGCCTTTATTAGCCAGATAAATACTGAGTGGCGTTTTGGATGTTCGGGAGACGCCCAAGAGCACCAAATCCGAATCCAAAAATCCTTGTGGTGCCTTGCCATCGTCGTATTTGACCGCAAACTCAATAGCAGAGATTTTATTAAAATACTCAGTGTCCAGCCGGTGCAGAGTACCCGGCACCTCTATAGGACTGGTGCCCGTCTTTTCTCTGATAATCTCAAAAAATGGATGCATCAAATCTAGATAAGCAAGCCCATTGGCCTGACTGAACTCTCTAGCTACAGCTGCTAGCTTGCTATCGACTAGAGTACTGATGACAAGGGCATCGTCCTTGATGGCATCGCGCAGAATAGCCAGCAATTCTTCTTCCTTGTTGATAAATGGAAAACGATAGCTGTTATTAAAAATAATATCTGGGTACTGAGCTGTCACCGCAGACAACAGCTTCTGCGAAGTCCCCCCCAAAGAATCTGAAATGCTGTAAACAATAATTTCTTTCTTCATGTTCATTCCTCTTATCTATTAACCTCAGCGCTTCTGGCCTCTTGAATAATATAATCCAGCAGGGCTGACTTGGTCACAGTTCCTAAAATTTTACGCTCATTATCCTCATCGACTACCGGCAGTGAATCAATCGCAAAATCCTGCAAAACTGCTGCCGCTTCCAAAATATTCATATCCTTGTAGCAAGTTTTAATATGGGGCATTCGGGTCATGCAAACCGCTACAGGCGTGCTGTCAATGTTAGTATTGAGCGAAGCCCGCAGCAAGTCCTTACGCGACAAAATCCCCAAGAGCAGCTTATGCTCATCAATGACATAGAGAACATCCGCATCATACATAAATAAGGTGATAATGGCATCTTGAATAAAAGAATCATGAGATACTAAAACAGGAGATGTCATAATTTCCGCCACTTCCTTTCGAAAGGTATCGAAAAAGAAAAGCGTCTCTAAATCTGAGCCCGAATATGTGTAACCAACTTTAGGCGTAGCCTTCAAAATACCAACCAAGGTCAGAAAAGACAGATCCGAGCGCAGGGTCGCCCGAGAAATATCGAGTAATTCAGAGATTTTCTCACCGCTGAGTGGCTGGTGTTCTTTTACAATTTCTACAATTTTCTTTTGCCGTTCACTTAATTTCAAATAGGTCTGACTCCTTCGTTCTTTATAATAGATGATTAGCCTGATTTCGCTTAAAATTTAGGAATTATTGCTCATATTTCATTTTTAAACATTTAAATAATCATCATTTTGTAACACATTATAACAAAAAAAGAAAAATTGTCAATAAAACAAGATGATTTTTTCGGTTGACAAATATATGTGATGTATATTACAATGTAGTTGTTCTACAATATGACACATATTTCATAATTTTGGAGGTAAATATGGCGAAATGGATTTACTCCTTCGAGGAAGGATGTGCAGATGATAAGGCTTTGCTTGGCGGAAAAGGAGCCAACCTAGCTGAAATGACCAATTTGGGACTGCCTGTCCCTCCAGGTTTTACTATTACTACAGAAAGCTGTATCGAATATTTAAAAAACCCTTATTTCTTTGAATCTTCTTTAAAAGAAGATGTTTTGAAAGCGGTTACTGTCCTGGAAGAAAAAACAGGTAAATATTTCAGTGGCAACGACTCAGCCTTGCTCTTAGTGTCTGTTCGAAGCGGAGCCAAGTTTTCCATGCCGGGCATGATGGACACTATTCTTAATCTAGGTCTAAACGATTTAAGAACCCAGACTCTGGCTGAGCAGACCAACGCTGACTTTGCCTACAACTGCTACCGCCGGTTGCTGCAAATGTTTGCTGATGTAGTTTATGGCATTTCCAAGGATGAGTTTGATAACCTCTTGGGCTATTTTGAAAGGAATGCTGGCAAACAAGCCAAGGATTTTACATTGGATGAACATCAAGCATTAATCGACCAGTACAAGCAGCTTTATCGTGAGCATCATCAAACCTTCCCCCAAAGCTCGAAAGAGCAGCTTTATGCTGCTATCAAGGCGGTCTTCAAGTCTTGGAATAATCCCCGAGCTCAGGTCTACCGCAACTTGAATAATATTCCTCATGATTTGGGAACAGCGGTAAATGTCCAAGCCATGGTCTTTGGCAATAGCGACCAAGCCAGTGGTACAGGAGTCGTCTTTACGAGAAACCCTGCCAGCGGTGAGCATCAGTTATTTGGCGAATTTCTGCTCAATGCACAAGGAGAGGATGTCGTAGCCGGCATTCGGACCCCTGAGCCTATTGCTGCACTTGAGACAGCTCTCTCTCAGGCCTATGCAGCCTTCCAAGACTATGCTAAGATTCTCGAAAACCACTACAAGGACATGCAAGATATCGAATTTACCATTGAAAAGGGTAAACTCTATATTCTCCAAACTAGAAACGGTAAACGGACCGCTAAGGCATCTTTGAAAATCGCCTTAGATCTGGTAGACGAGGGCATTATCAGCAAAAAAGAAGCTCTCCAGCGCGTATCTCCCGCTACGATTAGCCAGCTCATCCATCCTGTATTTGAAGAAAAAGCTCTGCAAGATGCTCCTTTCTTGGCTCAAGGACTGCCAGCCAGCCCTGGTGCAGCAACTGGCGAGATTGTCTTTACAGCTGAGCGCGCCAAAGACTACCACTCCTTGGGTAAAAAGGTCATTTTAGTCCGTCAGGAAACTTCACCTGAAGACATTGAGGGCATGGTTGTCAGTCAGGCCATCGTAACCAGTCAGGGCGGTATGACCTCTCACGCAGCTGTCGTAGCCCGGGGAATGGGAACCTGCTGTGTGGCTGGCTGCAGTGAGCTGAACATCAGCGAGGAAAGCAAGACCGTTTCCTGCGGAAATCTTGTCTTGACCGAAGCTGACGTCATTTCAGTTGATGGCAGCTCGGGACGCATTTATAGCGGTGAGATTCCGACCGTCCTAGTCGAAAATGACCAAGAACTCCAACGACTGCTTTCATGGGCAGACGAAGTCGCACAACTCAAAGTCCGTGCCAACGCAGAGACCGTTCAGGATTTGAAAACAGCTATTAAGTTTGGGGCAAAAGGTATCGGTCTTGCTCGTACTGAACACATGTTCTTTGGTCAGGAACGAATTCTAGAAATGCGGCGCCTGATTCTAGCCGACAACGAATTGGAAACCAGATCCGCCCTCAAAAGACTGCTGGAGTTCCAAGAAGAAGACTTCTATCAAATGTTCCAAGCAGTTCAGGACAAACCTATGATTATCCGTCTTTTGGATCCGCCGATGCATGAATTTCTACCTAAAGATTCACAGGAAATCAAGGCTTTGGCTGACAAGCTGCACAAGTCACCAGAAAAGCTGACTCGCCGCATTGAACAGCTGCAAGAAAGCAATCCAATGCTAGGCCACCGTGGCTGCCGTCTGGGGATTACGCAACCAGAGATTTACAAGATGCAGGTCGAAGCCGTCTTCAATAGTGCTATCAAGCTGAGTCAAGAAGGATTGACTGTCAAGCCAGAAATCATGATTCCGCTGATTGCTGACAAGGCTGAGTTGGACTCTGTCAAAGCCTTTCTCATCCAACATATCAACAAGCTCTTTAGACATCAAGGTCTAGAGCCTTTCCCTTATGAAATCGGCACTATGATTGAACTTCCGCGTGCCTGTCTGGTTGCAGACCAGCTAGCTCACGAAGCGGACTTCTTCAGCTTTGGTACTAACGACCTGACCCAGATGACCTACGGTTTCTCACGGGACGATATTGGAAAATTCATCGGCCATTATAAAGAGAAAGAAATCCTTCCTTTTGATCCTTTCCAAAGTGTTGACCAGGACGGCGTTGGTGAATTGATGCGGATAGCTATCAGCAAAGGGCGTCAAGTCAAACCTGAACTTCCTATCGGCATCTGCGGTGAGGTCGGGGGCGATCCGGCTTCCATCCCCTTCTTCCAGGAAATTGGTGTCACCTATGTTTCCTGCTCGCCTTATCGGGTTCCAGCAGCAAGACTGGCTGTCGCTCAAGCGGCACTCCAAGATAAGAAGTCATGATTACTTTGCTATTCTAGCTCAAGAAGCTGCTCAATCCAAATTTGAGCAGTTTCTTTTCTTAACAGCAATCTTCTGTGTACGTTTTCATAAATAAAAATTTGATTTTTTTAAGACATTTTCAGATAAAAAACGTATAATGAGAGATAAGAAATCATTGAAATTTTAAAAGGAGATTCTTTCGAGCATGGAAAACTATTCTCGCAGCAATAAAAACAAGACAAAATCAACTAAAAAACCCACTAAACAACATATCAAAACTGGTCTTTCAGCCTTCCAAAAGACTATTGCAACGGTTGCCAGTATCTTGTCTATCATCATTGCCAGCATCACGATCATGAATCTGACTGGCCAAAAGGATGAAAAATCAAAAACTGATACCAGCAGCTCTACTGCAACGACTACCATCATCAAGGAAATCGAAAAAGAAACTAGCAACCCTGCTTCAACAACTGCAACTGATACTGCTGCTTCCAGCAGTGATACAACAGCAGTTGAGACTAGTGCGTCTAGCTCTGCAGCAGATACAGCAGCAGGCGACACTACTGCCTCTAGCTCTACGGCAGATACAGCAACCAATACTCAGACAGAAGCTTCAAACTAAACAAGCAGAAAACGCCCAGCTCATTGAGCCAGGCGTTTTTCTTGTATTCATCAAGCAGCCTTGCTTGACTATCACTTCCGATACATCTTGACTTGAAGATAGAGGTCGTTATAGGTCCCCAGCCATTTAGGACCCAACTGCTCATAAACTTCCAGATGTTTCATCGTTTCCTCAGTAGGATAAAAGGCCTCATCTTCCTGAATTTCCTTAGGCAACATGGCCTTGGCAGGAAGATTCGGTGTCGAATAGCCAACATAAAGAGCGTTCTTATAAGCATTTTCCGGTCTCAGCATAAAGTTAATAAACTGATAGGCTGCTTTTTTATTTTTGACCGTTTTAGGAATGACAATATTATCAAACCAAAGATTGCTGGCTTCTGTTGGTACGACATAGCGCAGGTCTTCATTGGCCTCCAGCATCTGCCGAGCCTCGCCAGAAAAGGTCACTCCGATAGCAGCATTGTTCTGAATCATGTATCCCTTCATCTCATCAGCTACAATGGCCTTGATATTTGGCGTCAGAGTGTAGAGCTTATCAACAGCCTCCTGGAGCTGATCTGCATCTTTGGAGTTGAGACTATGTCCATCCGAGTTCAGACCAATTCCCATGACTTCGCGGGCTCCATCAATCATCATGATGGAGTTTTTGTATTCAGGTCGCCAGAGATCATTCCAATGCTCCGGAGCTTTATCAACCATTTTTTCATTGTAGACAATGCCCAGCGTTCCCCAAAAATAAGGAATTGAATACTGATTTCCAGGATCGAAAGGCTGGTCTAAAAAGTCAGAACCGATATTTTCCAAACCTTTAATCTGGCTATGATCTAGCTTCTCCACCAAGCCTTCCTTCATCATCTTGGCAATCATATATTCACTGGGAATAGCAATGTCGTAGGTTGTGCCGCCCTGCTTCACTTTCGTATACATGGCTTCATTGGAGTCAAATGTATCATACTGGATTTGGACACCAGTTTCCTTGGTAAACTCCGTCAGCAAGGCAGGATCGATATAGTCACCCCAGTTGTAAATGACCAGCTTATCGCTCTCCTTGCTCTGCGTCCGACTTTCGATCTGGTAACTAACACCCCATAAGACTAAGATAATCAGCAGAATCCCCGCTAAAAATGAATAGAGCTTTCTCATACGGTCTCCTCCTTCTCACGGGTGATAAAGTAATACCCAATTACCAAAGCAATGCTGAAGAGAAAGACCAAGGCTGATAGGGCATTGATTTCCAGAGAAATTCCCTGCCGAGCGCGGGAGTAAATCTCAACAGACAGAGTAGAAAAGCCATTTCCAGTGACGAAGAAGGTCACTGCAAAGTCATCTAATGAGTAAGTAAAGGCCATAAAGTAGCCAGCGATGATGGCTGGAGTCAGATAAGGCAGCATGATTTCCTTTAGCATTTGCAGCTGACTAGCACCTAGGTCATAGGCAGCTTTAATCATATCATCATTCATTTCCTTCAGACGCGGAAGAATCATCAGCACCACAATCGGAATGGAAAAGGCTACATGGCTAGCCAGCACAGACAGAAAGCCCAGCTGGAATTTCGCAGTGGTAAAGAGAATCAGAAAACTGGCGCCAATCATGACATCCGGTGCTACCATGAGGATATTGTTGATAGACAGAAAGGCATCCTGATATTTCTTGCGGGCTTGATAGATATAGATGGCTCCAAAAGTTCCAATCAGCGTCGCAATCAACGAAGACAGGAAAGCCAGAAAGAAGGTCTGAACCAAAATCAGAATAAGGCGTGAATCCTCAAAGAGATTTTGAAAATGACTGAGACTGATTCCTGTGAAACGATTCATGTCTTCCCCAGCATTAAAAGCATAAGCAATCAGGTAAAAGATGGGGATGTAGAGCACCAAAAAGACAAAGACCAGATAGAGATTTGCAATTTTTTTCATCGCCCTCTCCTTTCCTTGGTTGCCCACATGGTAAAGAGCATGGCAACAATCAGTACCACTCCGATAGTAGAGCCCATGCCCCAGTTTTGAGTAGTCAGGAAGTGCTGCTCAATAGCAGTTCCCAGAGTAATCACTCGATTACCGCCGATTAAGCGGGTCAGCATGAAGAGACTGAGACTAGGGATAAAGACTGACTGCACCCCACTTCTGACACCATTCAAGGACAAAGGGAAAACAACCCGACGGAAAGTCTCCCAGCGATTAGCTCCCAAGTCATAGCTGGCATTGATAAGATTTGGATCCAAATCATCCAGAACATTGAAAATGGGCAGAATCATAAAAGGCAGCTCGATGTAGCTGGCTACAAAGATAAATGAAAAGTCCGTAAAGAGAATCTGCTGCGGTCCTACTCCGATAAAAGTCAAAAATTGGTTAATTGAGCCATTCTGACCAAAAATACCGATGAAAGCATAAGCTTTGAGCAGAAGATTGATCCAGGTCGGCAGGACAATCAGCATGAGCCAGAGCTGCTTGTGCTTGAGCTGAGTCAAAAAGAATGCGGTCGGATAGGAAATCAGCAGGGTTACGACAGTAATAATTCCTGCATAAAGAACCGAATTCAGACTCATCTTGAGATAGGTCCAGTTCTGCGATGTGAAGTAGGTCTGGTAATTTTCCAGCGTAAACTGGCCCTCAATGTTGAAGAAGGACTTCCAGATAATCATGACAACAGGTGCCAAGACAAAGAGGAAAATCCAGAGCAGGTAGGGCAAGAGAAAAAGATTAGAGGTTGTTTTCTTCATCGCGTTCCTCCTCAATAGCATTGATCAGCCCCGCTTCCTGCTCTTCTACTTCTACATATTCTTCGATACGGGCATCGAATTCTTCTTCAGTTTCATTGAGACGCATGATATGGATATCTTCAGGCTCGAAATGTAGACCAATTTCTTCACCAACAATGGCCTTGCGAGTCGAGTGAATCATCCATTCATTGCCCAGTTCATCATAAGCGATAATCTCATAGTGAACGCCACGGAAAAGCTGGGTATCAACTTTAACCTGCAGCTTGCCTTCTTCTGGCAGAGTAATCCGCAAGTCCTCCGGCCGAATCACCACTTCAACAGATTCATTTGGGCGCATCCCACCATCCACTGCTTCAAAGCGCTTGCCGTTAAACTCAACCAGATAGTCCTCAATCATCTTACCTGGCAGAATATTGGACTCGCCAATGAAGGTTGCAACAAAGTGGTTGATGGGCTCGTCATAAATATCAACAGGCGTCCCCGACTGAACAATCTCGCCGTCATTCATAACGAAAATCCAGTCGCTCATAGCCAGAGCTTCCTCTTGGTCGTGCGTGACAAAGACAAAGGTAATGCCGAGACGCTGCTGCAATTCCCGCAACTCATACTGCATATCTGTACGCAGCTTCAAATCCAGAGCAGACAGCGGCTCATCCAGTAAAACAACCCGCGGCTGATTAATGATTGCCCGCGCGATGGCTACACGCTGGCGCTGACCGCCCGACAGTTTGCGAATAGAACGGCGCTCAAAACCTTCTAGCTGAACCATTTTCAGCACTTCAGCAACCCGCTCTTGAATTTCTTTTTTATCAACCTTGCGCAGACGCAGCGGAAAGGCAACATTTTCAAAAACATTCATATGCGGAAACAGTGCATAGGACTGAAAAACCGTGTGGACGTCTCTTTTATTAGTGGGAATATCATTGATGCGGACGCCATCAAGAAAAATATCCCCGTCTGTCGCGTCTAAAAGACCAGCAATGATGTTCAGAATCGTTGATTTACCAGAGCCGGAAGAGCCTAGCAAAGTATAGAACTTTCCTTCTTCCAGCTCGAAATTAATATCTTTCAGAACGACAGTATTATTATCTTCAAAAACTTTTGAAACGTTTTTAAACTCGATGATTGGTTTTTTCAATTGTCATAAATTCCTTCTTTCTCGTATTAACAGATTAAGGGTTCTGTCAGACCGCTGCTACCTCGTGAGGGCTGTAAAGGCCCTTTATAAATTCCGTGTCGATAGGCTTTCACCCCCTTACTAAGTTGCAGCCAGCTGCAGTTCCTTATCCAGCATACTTCTACTGGAAATCATATCTGTCTTACAGAGATTCACCAATGATGCGGACTTCGCGCTCCAGAGTAATACCTGAATTTTCCCGCACCCTTTCAATCACATGAGCGATAAGATTTTCGTAATCTTGAGCCGTTCCTTTATCGACGTTAATCATAAAGCCGGCATGCTTCTCAGATACCTCTACACCACCGATCCGATGACCTTTGAGTCCTGCTTCACTAATGAGCTGACCAGCAAAGTAACCCAAAGGACGCTTGAAAACAGAGCCACAGGATGGATATTCCAAAGGCTGCTTGAGCTCCCGCAGATGGGTTAAGCGCTCCATTTCCTGACGAATCGTTCTGTGAACACCAGGCGAAAGAGCAAACTTAGCAGAAATAACAATGTCGCCTGTTTCCTGAACAAGTGAGTGACGATAGCCGAACTTCATATCTCTAACGTCCAACGTTTTGACTTGGCCCTGAGGAGTCAGTACCTTGCAAGATACCAAGACATGAGCAATCTCGCCGCCATAAGCCCCGGCGTTCATAAAGACAGCTCCGCCAACGCTGCCTGGAATACCACAAGCGAACTCAAAGCCAGTCAGACTATTCTGCAGAGCGATATGGGTTGTCTGAATCAGATTAGCTCCGGCCTCTGCCTCAATCATATAGCCATCCACCGCTACATTGTTGAGCTTGTCAAACATAATAACGAAACCTCGGATACCGCCGTCTCGCACAATGATGTTACTAGCATTTCCCAGCACCATCCAAGGAATGTCTTCTTGATTGGCAAAATTAACAATGCGAGCCAGCTCATAACGATTGCGGGGAAAAACTAAGAAATCGGCTGCGCCCCCGACCTTTGTGTAGGTGTATTGACTCAAAGGCTCATTGAAGCGAATGTCGATTCCCTCTAATTCAGTTTTTAATTTCTCTAGTTTTTGCATGATTTTCTCTCTTTTATGTAAACAAAATACACTCTATTATATCAAAAATCTATGGCATTTACGATAGATTACAAAGAAAAAGCTGAGAAAGGTCAGCTTTTTAATGATTATAATTGCCTAGTAGCATAGCGTTGTGTTTGAGTAGAAAGAGCATTTTTGATAGCACCGAAAGCTCCAGCTCCAGTGAAAACATAGAGCAAGATCAAGTTGAACCAATAGTTATCTGGGATAATTCCATTAAAAATTGATTCGTTGACAGCTGAAAAGGCATCAAATACATTCGCGTCTGGATATTCTCGAACAAGTAACAAAGCATAGTCAAACTGATTGACTAAGAAAGTCACCAAGACCATAAACACGATACTAATAGCAATACCTGCTTTAGATAGCTTTTTACCCAGCAACTCATACCCTTTGATGGTACAGTAACCCATGGCCAACCCTCCAGCAACAGCCACATAGTTCATCTGCGCAATCAATAAGATTACCGCTCCACCAATGAGACTGCCGACAAAAGCACCGACAATACCACCAACGATACTTTCTTTTTGATTGTCATAGATCTGATTTTCCAGCGAAAGACCTGAACTCAGACTTTCAAAGCTTTGTCGTGACAAAATCAGAATATTTCCTCCCAATTGATAGACATCAATCTGCCCAGGCTCACCACTTTGTTCACAAACATTTACAAAGCCTCTTTCCTTGAAAAAGACAAGCGCTTCTTGAACAGCTTGTGCAAGAGCTTGATTGGTCTTGGCTTTAGCATAAAGTACCAGCTTGTAGTGATTCATTTGGCTGCCGGTGAGAACCTCTGAGTTTTTAATCAAGTCATCAAAGGCATTTGGCGCAGTAAAAGCATCGCCAGCCTTAACAGAAAAACAAATCCTATATTGCTTTCTTTGCTCTGTGGGCTCAATATAGAGCGTGTAACCATCTATCTGTCCGAAGACAAGAGACGAAAATTCATCAAACTGTAAGCCTAGCTCACTCGCCAGAGCCTGTAATTCTAAATGATCCATAAAGTGAATTATCCTCCTTAAAGCTAGACCCATTATAGCACAGTTAGGTATAAAAAGATAGGGATATCAACTCCATAGCTTAGAAATGAAAAAAGAGGCTCATAGAAAACCTCTTGATGATTTATTTTTCTACTTGAACGCCCTCAGTATCCACCCGAAGCCGGAAGATTTGCCCTTTGAAATTCTGTTTTTGCAGAAGCTGATAAATCATCTCCGTCTTGTGCTTGGGCGATAAAACCATAACAGTCGGTCCTGCTCCTGAGATATAGGTTGCGTAAGAGCCATTTTTTCTGGCTAAGAACTTAATATCTGAAAATTCCTTGATTAAAGGTTGACGGTATTTTTCGTGGAACAAATCAGACTCGATAGCCCGACCAGCGATTTTCATATCACCTTTTAAAAGAGCTGCAATCGCAACATTGGCAATGGAGCTAGCCGCAACAGCTTCCTTGTAAGAAAGCCGATTTGGTAAGACTTGGCGGCTCTCAACCGTCCGAAGCTCATAGTCTGGGATATAGGCAATGAAGTCTGCGTCCGGAAAGTCCGCTACCACAGCAGATACCTGATTTCTAGATGAGCTAGATACGACCAAATTACCATAAATCGCTGGCGCAACATTGTCAGGATGTCCTTCAATCTTGGTAGCGATTTTCAGTTTCTGATAATCCGACAAATTAAGATGAGCCAGCTGGTTGGCCAATTCAATCCCAGCCACAATGACCGAACTAGAAGACCCAAGTCCACGAGCTAATGGAATATCACTGGTCATTTTCAAACGGCGTGGCTGAATATCTGGAGCCAACTGCAGGGCAATCTTAACCAGTAAATTGCGTCGGTCCTTAGGAATTCTCGGATTGAGGTCATGCTCAATCACCCACTCCTGACTTTCTTCCAAGACTTCAATTTCCAGATATTTTGAGAGGGCTACCCCAACGGAGTCAAAGCCAGGACCGATATTGGCACTGGTCGCTGGTACAATAATTTTCATCTTAATCTCCTAATACTTTGAAGGTATTGAGCAAGTCAAACTCAGCAACTTCTTTGAGCTTAACAGTGACATTTTCCAGCTGTGTCTTGCTGACAGCATGGGTAATAATCACCACGCGAGCCTTCTCACCATCTGTACCTTCCTGCAGAATCTGCTTAAAGGAAATATCCTCAGCATTGAAAATCTCAGCCAAATGCAGAACTTGGCCTTTAGAGTCAGGTGCCAAGATAGAGAAATAATAGCTACTCTTCACATCTTCTGGCTTAGCTAGCACAAGCTCACGACTAAATTCATTAAAGGCCTTGCCAACAGTTCCTTCATTCAAACGGCGGCTGATACGAACAATATCTGCCACAACACTAGTTGCAGTTGGTTTTTGCCCAGCTCCCGGTCCGTAGTACATGGATTCTCCGATACCGATGGATTCGACAAAGACAGCATTCATTACCCCATTGACACTAGCAAGCGGATGCGCTTTAGGCAGAAATGTTGGAGCTACTTCTGCTGCAATACCTGATGCCGTTTCTTCGATAGAACCAACCAGCTTGACTACATAGCCCAGATCTTGAGCAACAGCCACATCCTCTGGTGTGATATTTCGAATTCCCTGATGGCCCACATCTTCAAATTTAACATTCATACCAAAGGCGAACTGGCTAAGAATCACCATCTTGTAAGCCGCATCAATGCCATCTACGTCATTGGTTGGGTCGCTTTCAGCAAAGCCAAGGTGTTGTGCTTCAGCAAGAGCGTCTTCATAAGACCAACCCTCTTCCACCATCTTGGTCATCATAAAGTTAGAGGTTCCATTGACCACACCCAAGATACGGGTAATTTTGTCAGAAGCTAATGAATTAACCAAGGTACGCAGGATCGGAATCCCACCGGCAACAGCTGCTTCATAATAGAGAGCTACATTTTGCTTTTGAGCAATTTCCAGCAACTCTGCTCCGTGAACAGCCAGCAAGTCCTTATTGGCCGTTACCACATGTTTGCCAGCTTCAAGAGCACGAGTGATGAACGTTTTCGCTGGCTCGATTCGTCCCATTAATTCTACAACGATAGTAATCTCAGGATCCTTCAGAATTTCTTCAACATTTGTGACAAAGTTAAAGTCATTTCCAGCTGCTAAAAGACGATCTTTTTCAGCATCATCTTTGACCAAGACTTTAGCAACCTCAATCTCTGAATGAGCCGCTTGAACGATTTTTTCTTCGTTTTCTTTCAGTAAAAAAGGCACACCGCTTGCCACTGTTCCAAAACCAAGTAAAGCTATTTTAATAGACATGAAGCACTCCTTGAAAATTTCTTGTATAAAAAATATTATAACAAAATTATATAAAAATGCCTACAAAACTACTTCTTTATTTGTTATAATAGATGTAAATTTCCGCAAGGAATTGTAATTTTTTTTAAAAAGGAGATATTATGACAGGAAAACACAGAGGAAATCGCATGCAGCAACGCAAAGCTAGAAAAAGAGCTATTTTGCTTTCTTTAACGAGTTTATTACTTTTTCTCGTCCTGATTGTAGGTGGCTTTTCTTTACTAGCCAAGCTGCAAAACTCGCACAACCAAAAAGAAGTTAACAATGTGTCAACGAACCAGGTCGATACTTCATCTAAAACTTCGTCAGCACCGACTCAGGAAAAAAAGACGGCTTCGGATGACAGCAGTAAAGACAAGGTCAAATGGGTCAAGCAAGACCAGCCGGTTCAAGTTCCTATCTTGATGTATCATGCCATTCACGTCATGGACCCATCAGAAGCAGCTAATGCTGGTTTGATTGTTGATCCAGCTACATTTGAAAGCCATCTGAAAGCCTTGAAAGACGCAGGCTACTATCCACTAACGCCGGCAGAAGCATACAAGGTACTGACGGAGAATGTCTTGCCAGAAAATAAAAAAGTCGTCTGGCTGACCTTTGATGATAGTTTAAGGGATTTCTATACTAATGCCTTTCCACTTCTCCAGAAATATGACATGAAAGCAACCAATAATGTCATTACTGGATTTGTTCAAGCGGGTCGTGAAGATATGCTGACACTGGATGAGATAAAGGAAATGAAGGACAAAGGCATGTCTTTTGAAGACCATACTGTCAACCATCCTGACCTCTCAGCGACTGCAGAAGACCAACAAAAAATTGAGTTAAAAGACTCCAAGTCTTACTTGGACAAAGAACTGTCTCAAACAACTAAAACCGTTGCTTATCCATCTGGACGATACAGTGATGCAACCTTGCAGATTGCTGAAAGCCTTGGCTACAAGATGGGATTGACGACCAATAACGGACTAGCTTCCTTATCTAATGGCTTGCTCACACTTAACCGAGTACGAGTTAATCCAACTACCACTGCAGAAGACCTGCTAAATGAAATCGCAACAAACTAATCTTAAAAAGCCCACTTCAGACGAAGCAGGCTTTTTCTATTCCTAACACTTTTGATTATAGTTTCTTCTCATCACAAAAAAACACCAGCTCCAAAGAACTGGTGTAAAGGTTTATTTAGACTTGATATAGTTGATACCATCGGCTTTTGGAGCAACTGATTTACCAAAGAAAGCGGCTAAAACAATGATTGTCAACGCATAAGGCGCGATACGAAGATAAACCGCAGGTATATGAGCAAGGAAAGGAATCTGAGTAGAAACAACAGCCAGTGCTTGGGAAAGTCCAAAGAAAAGACTTGAAAGCATAGCACCTATCGGATTCCATTTACCAAAAATCATGGCAGCTAAAGCGATAAATCCAGGGCCGACAATCGTCGTAGCAGAGAAATTAACCGAAGCAGATTGAGCATACAAAGCTCCACCTACTCCTCCCAAAAATCCTGAAATCAACACTCCGTAGTAACGCATAAGATAAACGTTAATCCCTAATGTATCAGCAGCTTGAGGATGTTCACCTACTGAGCGTAAGCGAAGCCCAAATTTCGTCTTAAACATGATGAACCAAGCTAAAAATGAGAATCCAACAGCTATGTAACCCATCAAGCTAGTATTTCTAAAGAAAATATCTCCAATAACAGGAATATTAGACAAAATCGGAAAATCAAATTTACCAAAAGATAAATCAATATTATTAGTTTGTCCTTTTCCATAAATAGCCTTCACAAGAAAGACGGCTAAAGCTGGCGCCAGCAAGTTCAGTACAGTACCACTAACAACATGATCAGCACGAAAATTAATGGTTGCTACTGCATGAATCGCAGAAAAAATGAGACCAACTAAACCACCTGCGAGAAGAGAAAGCCAAATAGTCATTCCTCCTAAGCTTTCAGCGAAAGTCAGGTTAAAAACAACTCCTGTAAAAGCTCCCATGACCATGATGCCTTCCAAGCCAACGTTAACAACACCAGCATGCTCAGAGTAAGCACCTCCAATACTGGTGAAAATGAGAGGAGCGGCATAGACCAGCATATTTGATACAAGTATTGTTAGAATAGCAACAATATTCATCTCTACTCTACTCCTTTCATTCGTTTTTTAGGTTTGATATATTTTTCAATAATGTAGTGAGCACTTACAAAGAAGATAATGGAAGCTGTTACAATATTGACAAGTTCTGGAGGAATAGTAGCTGTTGTCATACCAGGCGCACCAGTTTGTAATGTTCCAAGTAAGAACGCAGCAAAAATGATTCCGATAGGAGAGTTGCTAGCAAGAAGAGCAACTGCCATACCATTAAATCCAACAGCCAGAGATCCTGCTTGAACATAAACGTTCTGGAAAGTACCTATACCCTCAACTGCTCCTCCAATACCACAAAGAGCTCCAGAAATCACCATTGAAAGAATAATAGTACGTTTCGCCGACATCCCTGCATAATCTGAAGCATTTGGATTAAGACCTACTGAGCGAATTTCGAATCCAAGTGTGGTTTTCTTTATGATAAACCAAATTACAGCGACAGCAATCAAAGCAATGAAAATTCCAATATTCATGCGTGACTTAGTAAGCTCTGTAAGAAAGTCTAGACGATAGCTAGCGTTTGCCGAAACAGGAATACTTGATTCGGAATCAACCATTAGTTTTTTAGGGAAATTCCGAATAATTTCATTTCCAGCAAAAAGAACAATATAGTTCATCATAATGGTAACAATAACTTCGCTTGTACCTAAAAATGCTCTTAACAAGCCGGGAATTAAACCAATTAAACCACCAGCAACTGCTGCTACAAGGACAGTCAGCGGTAACATTGCAAAACGAGGAATGGTTGGAAAAGATAGGGCAAACCAAACAGCTGCAATCCATCCTGCCAAAGCTTGACCAGGTAAACCTACATTGAAAAAACCAGCACGGCTAGCCACTGCAAACCCAAGAGCAATCAAAATTAGAGGCCCCATGGTTCGGAAAATTTCTCCAACATTTTTAATGGAACCAAAAGCTGTTTTGAACAACTCTTCATAACCCCACAAGGCATCATAACCAAAAATCCACATGATGATGGCGCCAAGTAAGATTCCTAAAAGAACTGAAATAAAAGGAATAGCAATTTGCTGTGTTTTTTTATCCATTAGAACCCTCCTTGATTTTTCCACCAGCCATGAGAATACCAAGCTCTTGCTTATTAGTTTCAGATGGCTTTACAATTCCTTGAATCTTTCCATCGTGAATAACAGCAATACGGTCTGATAAATTAAGAATTTCATCTAATTCAAAGCTGACAACAAGAACGGCTTTCCCTTTATCACGTTCAGAAATTAAACGCTTATGAATATACTCAATCGCACCAACATCCAATCCGCGAGTAGGTTGACTGACAATTAATAGATCTGGATTACGATCAACTTCTCGAGCAATAATAGCTTTTTGTTGATTTCCCCCTGACAAAGCACATGCTGGAACAAGTTCACTAGCTGCTCTAACGTCAAATTCTTCCATCAATTTACGGGCATATGAATTAATTTGATTATAATTCAAAACACCTTTGTTACTGAGCGGTTCTTTATAGTAAGTCTGGAGAGCAATATTTTCAGAAAGCATCATTTCAAGTACCAAACCATCACGATGACGATCCTCAGGTACATGACTTACTTGCATTTCTGTAATCTTTCGTGGAGAAAGTCCTACAACTTCCCTTCCTTTTATTTTAATACTTCCTGATTTTACTTTTCGAAGTCCTGTAATAGCCTGAATCAACTCACTCTGACCGTTACCGTCAATCCCAGCAACTCCTACGATTTCACCTGCATGAACATCAAGAGAAAGCTCTTTAACAGCTGGTACACCACGATTCTCATTCACTATCAAATCAGAAATTTGAAGTACAACGTCTTTCGGTTTAGCTTCTTCCTTTTCAGTAACAAAAGAAACCGAACGACCAACCATCATTTCAGCCAAATCTTTATTTGAAACGCCCTCAATGCTAACAGTTTCAATTGATTTTCCACGGCGAATAACTGTGACACGATCCGCTACTGCTCGAATTTCATCTAGTTTATGAGTAATCAGGATAATAGATTTCCCTTCTTTAACAAGAGTTTTCATAATATCCATTAATTCCAAAATTTCAGCAGGGGTCAATACTGCCGTTGGCTCATCAAAGATCAAAATTTCGGCACCACGATAGAGGGTCTTCAGGATTTCTACACGTTGTTGGGCACCAACAGAAATATCTTCAATCTTAGCTGTTGGGTCAACAGCTAAGCCATAGCGTTCTGACAATTCAAGGATATCTGCATTAGCTTTTTTCAAATCTAATACACCTTTATTCGTTATTTCGCTACCAAGAATAATGTTTTCAGCAACAGTAAATGCTTCAACCAACATAAAGTGCTGATGAACCATTCCTATTCCGAGAGCTGCAGCCCTAGAAGGAGAATCCAATTTTTCCGATTTTCCGTTGACAAAAATTTCTCCACTAGTTGGCTCTAAAAGACCAGCCAACATATTCATCAAGGTAGATTTCCCAGCTCCATTTTCACCAAGAAGTGCATGAATTTCGCCTTTACGCAGTTGTAGGTTGATTTTGTCATTTGCGACAAATTCACCAAAAACTTTAGTTATCTCACGCATCTCAATGACATTTTCATGTGCCATTAGAGTATTCCTTTCTAGAAAATTATATTTTATTTCAGTAGAGCCTACTAATCAAGTTAGTAGGTTCTATTGAGACAAAATGTCTCAATACCCTAAAAAAGCAACCCAAGAAGGTTGGGTCGCTTCTGGATCTTTATTATTTTTCAGGCGCTTTTACACTACCATCAATAATCTGTTTCTTAGCATCTTCTACAGCTTTTTTAGCATCTTCAGATAGGTTAGAAGTTGTCAATTCAACTCCACCATCTTTCAAACCAAATGTAATTACTTTCCCACCCGGGAATTTACCATCAGCTGTTTGAGTAGCAATCTCTTGAACAGTTTTGCCAACTTGTTTTAAGCTGGAAGCAAGTACAAAGTTAGATTCCTTTCCATCTTTAGACTTGTATTTACCTTCTTCAGCTTGATCACGATCGACACCGATTACCCAAACTTTTTCATCTTCGTTTTTCTTCTCATTCAAGTCTTTTGCTTCTTTAAAGACACCTGCTCCAGTACCACCAGCAGCTTGATAAACTACATCAGCTCCTGCGGCATATTGGGTTGCAGCAATAGTTCTTCCTTTTTCAGGATTATTAAAGTCTTCAGCATATTGAATATCAACTGAAATATCTTTGTTAACAGACTTCACTCCTGCTTCAAAGCCTTTTTCAAAACGAGTGATAACTTCGCCACGTGCCCCTCCAATAAAACCAACTTTGTTAGTCTTAGTAGTTTTTGCAGCAGCAACACCTGCAAGATAAGCAGCTTCATTATCAGCAAAAACAGCAGATGCTACATTTTTCTTGTCTTTGATAACAGAATCAATAATAACATAATTAATATCAGCATTTTCATCAGCAGCAGCTGTAACAGCAGGTGCTAATTTATAACCAACGCCATAAACTAATTTATAGCCATTTGTAGCTGCTTGACTGAAGTTATTTGCAAAATCCGCTTCACTTGTAGACTGGTAGTAAGTAAAGCCGTTATCTTTAGAAAGACCGTTTTCTTTACCCCAAGCTTGCAGACCTTCCCATGCAGACTGGTTAAATGACTTATCGTCAACACCGCCAGTATCAGTTACGATAGCAGCCTTCAAATCAGTTTTCGCGTTTGAAGAATCTGAGCGAGAAGCACGGTTTCCACATGCAGCAAGTCCGAATGCTGCGACAGTTACTAGACCAAGACCTAGCCATTGTTTTTTGTTCATTTCTGAACCTCCTAATTAAGATGTGCAACACAGTTGCAAGTTTGAGTTTGGTCAGATGACCGATAACAGACTTATGTTAAATCTGTAAAAGAATATGGAAGTAATTCCTTGACCGTCATCACGACCGTCGATTTATCTTTAGCGACCAAGGTCACTTTTAGATCCTCAGCAAAAAATTCTGCCATTACTTGGCGGCAGGCACCACAGGGTGATATGGGTTTTTCCGTCTCACCATAGACAATCAACTCCTCGAAATCTAAAGCACCTTCTGAAATTGCCTTAAATATAGCTGTCCGCTCTCCGCAGTTGGTCAAGCCAAAACTGGCATTTTCAACGTTAACGCCGGTAAATACCCGTCCGTCTTTAGCGACCAAAACCGCTCCAATCGGGAAATTAGAATAGGGAACATAAGCATTTTTGCTGGCTTGAACAGCCAAGTCAATCAACTCAGTAGTCGCCACTAGCTTCTTCTCCCTTCATAATCGCCACACCAGCTGAAGTTCCGATACGAGTCGCACCTGCTTCAATAAAGGCCAGCGCATCTTCATAGGAACGAGCACCGCCAGAAGCCTTGACGCCCATGTCAGGACCAACTGTTTTTCTCATAAGGGCGATATCTGCGACTGTCGCACCGCCAGTTGAAAATCCCGTAGAAGTCTTAACAAAATCAGCTCCAGCTTTCTGAGCCAGTTGGCAGGCCTTAACCTTTTCCTCATCTGTCAGCAGGCAAGTTTCCAGAATTACCTTGACCAAGGTACCGTTAGCAGCTTCTACAACCGCACGGATGTCTCGCTCTACAAAATCATAATCTTTAGATTTCAGAGCACCGACATTGATGACCATATCCACTTCACCCGCACCCTTTTGGATTGCGTCCTTCGTTTCAAAAGCTTTCACATCGGAAGTGTTGGCTCCTAAAGGAAAACCAATTGGCACACAAACCTTGACATCTGAGCCTTTTAGCTGCTCCGTAGCAAACTCTATCCAGGTTGGATTGACACAGATACTGGCAAAATCATAAACTTTTGCTTCTTCAATTAACTTCAGAATCTGCTCTTCTGACGCTTCAGGTTTTAAAAGCGTATGGTCTATGTATTTGTTTAATTTCATGTTGGTTTCTCCTAGAATTAAGCAATAACCTCGATAATCTCGCTTACTGCAACGCTTTCATCACCTATTTTAACATTTTTTTGAAATTCTGTAACTAGTTCTTGAGAAATTTTTTCATTTGAATAAATTTTTGCGAAAACTTCTCCAATTTCGACCTTGTCTCCGACTTTCTTTTCGAAAACAATTCCAGTTTCATAATCCAAGTCGTCAGATTTGACCGCGCGTCCTGCTCCAAGTCTCATGGCAAAGAGTCCGAACTCCATAGCAGGCAGTTCAGTGATATAACCTGCCTGTTCTGCTTTCACTTCTATAATATGAGCTGCACTTGATGGACGATAGAGGTCTTCCAAGTCACCGCCTTGAGCAGCAATCATAGCTTCAAACTTCTTCAAAGCAGCACCGTTGGTCAGCTGTTCTCTCACTTCTTCCACCGTTTTCTCAACATCTGCTAGTTCGAGCATAATTTGCGCCAACTCACAAATGAAAGTTGTGATGTCTTCACGGCCCTTGCCCTGCAAGATATCCAAGGCTTCTATGATTTCCAGACGATTGCCAATGCTGGTTCCCAAAGGCTGACTCATATCTGTCAAAACAGCTACTGTTTTTCTGTCGACAGCCTTGCCCAAATCCACCATAGTTCGTGCTAACACGCGAGCATCATCTATATTTTTCATAAAGGCGCCTTCACCGACCGTCACATCCAGAAGGATGCTATCGGCACCTGCAGCAATCTTTTTACTCATGACAGAGCTTGCTATCAGCGGAATTGTATCAACAGTTGCTGTTACATCTCGCAAAGCATAGAGCAACTTATCCGCTAGCACCAACTGATCAGACTGACCGATTACTGACAAGCCGATTTCCTGCACCTGCTTGATAAAGTCTTCCTGACTGCGCTCTACCTGAAATCCTTTAATGGATTCCAATTTATCAATGGTTCCACCAGTATGACCCAGACCGCGGCCGCTCATTTTAGCAACAGGCACACCAAAACTAGCCACCAATGGTACCAAGACCAGAGTTACTTTATCACCAACACCGCCAGTAGAATGTTTATCTACTTTTATTCCCGCGATTTCTGACAAGTTAAACTGCTCTCCAGTTCCAACCATGGTCATGGTTAAATCCGAAATTTCCCGAGTCGTCATGCCTTTAAAATAGACAGCCATCGCAAAGGCTGCCATCTGATAGTCTGGCACAGTCCCGTCCACATAACCCTCAATCAGCCACTGGATTTCCTGACTGGTCAGTTCCAGACCGTCTCTCTTCTTTTGGATAATATCTACAGCACGCATCCTATTTTTCGCTCCTTAGTATATAGTAGCCTTTGTCCTTCTTAACAATCTCACAATTACCGAAGATAGCTTCCATCTTTGACTTGGCACTGGGTGCTCCCTGCTTTTTCTGAATCACAAGGGTCAAATCACCGCCTTCTGTCAAATGCTCATAGCTTCCGCTGATGACTTCGTGTACGACTTGCTTACCAGCACGAATAGGCGGATTACTGATAATATGGTCGAAAATGCCACTGACCTTTTCATAGACATTTGACTGGAAGATATGAGCAGATACCTGATTCCTCTCAGCATTCTTCTGAGCCAAGTCCAAGGCCCGCTGGTTGATATCTACCATGGTCGCAGCCACTCCGTACGCTTTGGCTAAGCTCAAACCTAAAGGGCCATAGCCGCAGCCAACATCCAAGACCCGTTCTCCAGCTTCAAAGTCCAAGACAGACAAAAGGACCCGACTGCCATAATCAATCATCTTTTTACTGAAGACACCAGCATCTGTCAAAAAAGTCAGCCGCTGTCCTAACAGTTCCACATTTAATTCATGAATATCGTGTTTGGCATCAGGATTTTCTGCAAAATACATTTTAGTCATACAACCATTTTATCATAATTTTCCTAGATTTGTAAATCGTTTTCATTTCTCCAAAAAGTATGTTATACTAAAGTCCATCATACAGGAGTAACTTATGACTAACGAATTTCTTCACTTTGAAAAAATCAGCCGCCATACTTGGCAAAACCTGCACCGCAAAACAACTCCGCCCCTGACTCAGGCTGAACTCAACTCTATCAAAAGTTTCAATGACAAGATTAGCCTGCAGGACGTGACGGACATCTATTTACCCTTGACCAATCTCATTCAGATTTATAAACGTTCTAAGGAAGACTTGGCTTTTTCCAAGGGGATTTTTCTACAAAAGGAAAGCCGGAAACAGCCCTTTATTATCGGAGTTTCTGGCAGTGTGGCCGTTGGGAAATCCACCACCAGCCGTTTGCTGCAGATTCTGCTTTCTCGGACTTTTTCAAATGCAACTGTCGAGCTAGTTACCACAGATGGTTTTTTATTTCCGAATAAAACCTTGGAAGATCATGGCATTTTAAACCGCAAGGGTTTTCCAGAAAGCTATAATATGGAGCTGCTTCTTTCCTTTCTGGATAGCATAAAAAACGGTCAGGATTTCCAAATTCCAGTCTACTCGCATGAAACTTATGATATCGTCCCTCAGGAAATGCAAGGGGTAAAGGCTGCTGACTTTGTCATTGTTGAAGGCATCAATGTTTTCCAGAATCCTCAGAACGAGCGTCTCTATATGACAGACTTCTTTGACTTTTCTATCTATGTCGATGCAGAAGTCGAAAACATTGAAAACTGGTATCTGGATCGCTTTAAAAAAATGCTGACGCTGGCTGAAAACGACCCCAAAAACTACTACCACCGCTTCACCACTCAATCAGAAGAGGAAGTAGTAACCTTCGCCCATAATGTCTGGAAAAGCATTAACCTTGTCAACCTGCTAGACTACATTGAGCCAACTCGCAATCGGGCAGAAATTATCCTGCACAAAGCTGGAAATCATGAAATTGATGAAATTTACTTAAAAAAATAAAAAAGCTTGTCAAATCCTAACTTTTCATATATAATTAGATAGTTAGTATTTTCAATGGAGGTGAAACAACTTGGCAAACATTAAATCAGCTATCAAACGCGCTGAATTGAACGTGAAACATAACGAAAAGAACTCAGCTCAAAAGTCAGCTATGCGTACTGCAATCAAAGCATTTGAAGCAAACCCATCTGAAGAACTTTTCCGTGCTGCTAGCTCAGCTATCGATAAAGCAGAAACAAAAGGTTTGATCCACAAAAACAAAGCAAGCCGCGATAAAGCACGCCTTTCAGCTAAACTTGCTAAATAATGCATACAAAGGGAGCTCTCAGGAGCTTTTTTTGTTTCTCACACAAAGGAGAAAAGGATGAAAATAGCAATTATTGGTTATTCCGGCTCTGGCAAATCCACTCTAGCAGCACAACTGTCCAACCACTACTCCATTCCCAAACTTCACATGGATAGATTGCAGTTCCAACCTGGCTGGAAGGATAGCGACCGTGATTGGATGAGTGAACAGATGAATGATTTTTTGTCAAAAAATACCGACTGGATTATTGATGGCAACTACTCTTGGTGTTTTTATGAACGGCGGATGGAAGAAGCCGACCAAATCATCTTTCTGAACTTCTCTCGCTGGAACTGCCTCTATCGAGCTTTCAAACGCTATTTAAAATACCGCAATCGGACCAGAGAAAGCATGGCTCCAGGCTGCCCTGAAAAGTTTGACTGGGAGTTTACCTGCTGGGTTCTTTGGAATGGACGGCGTCAGACAGCACTGGCAAGATATAAGAGAATCAGACAAACCTTTCCTCAGAAATTCTACGAATTAAGGGACCAAAAAGAACTGAACAGCTTCTTACAGAAGCTAAAAACAAGCGAGCCCTAATGACTCACTTGTTTTTATTTGATTTCTTTTTCTGTGGGAAAAGAGGTAGGCCTAAAGAAGCTATTTTTTCAGCTGGAACTTTCATGCCGTCCTTAATCCACTTGGAAAGAACGGAAACAACTGCCGAACTCCAGAAGGAATTCATGTAAGAGTTAGTCGTTTTCTTAGCATTGCGATTGCGCTTTTCCAAAAAGTCAAATACGGCCTGAGTCAGCAGCTTTTCAAAATTATAGTCAATAGCTAGACTGATAACCCGAGCTTCTTTCTTGGCTTCCTTAAAAAGAAAAAGCCAAATCTGGTACATCTCCGTTTTAAAGTTAAACTCTTCTAATTTATCCGTAATACCTTGAACAGTGTTTTTAAAAATCTCTTCTAGAATCTGCTCTTTAGAGCTATAATTGCGGTAAAACGCTGCGCGGGAAACTCCAGCTCGCTCAACCAGCTCTGAAATCGTAATTTTTTTGAGTTCCTTCTTCTCCAGCAGCTGCATGAGAGAAATTTCCAGAGACTCTCTCGTGATTTGATTGGATTCCTGATTGTATTTCTTTAAATTCGCGAGTGATTTTTCCGATATTTTCTTTTCCGACATAACAATTTCTTCCCTCTTGTCTCAGCTGACAGTTTCCGCTTTCTAGTAAGCATCCTTCATGTTATAATTTTAAAAAAAGACAGGTTTTTTGTCAATTTTTTTATTGTACATACTTGACAAAAAAGGAGAAAAATATGACTTGGAAAATTATAGCTGACTCTGGCTGTGACTTTCGTGAAATGGCAAACTTGGCCAAAGACACCCAATTTGAAAGTGTTCCCTTGACCATTCAAGTGGAAAATGAAATCTTTGTAGATGATAAGCAGCTTGATATTGACCTGATGATGGAGAAGATGTATGCTTCTGCTACTGCTTCAAAGTCTGCCTGCCCTAGTCCAGATGACTATCTCAAAACCTTTGAGGGAGCTGACAAGATCTTTGTGGTGACTATCACCGGCACTCTATCTGGCAGCAATAATAGTGCACAGGTTGCTAAGAAAATCTTTTTGGAAGAACATCCTGACGCACAGATTCATGTCATTGATAGTCTTTCTGCTGGCGGCGAGGTGGACTTACTAGTGACTAAACTCAATGAACTCATCCAGCAAGATCTCAGCTTTGATGAAGTCGTTGAAGTCATTAATCGCTATCAAGAGAAAACTAAGCTTCTCTTCGTTCTGGCAAAGGTGGATAACTTGGTCAAAAACGGCCGGCTTAGCAAACTTCTGGGAACCGTTGTCGGCTTGCTTAATATCCGCATGGTCGGTGAAGCTAGCCAGACTGGCACGCTAGAGCTTCTGCAAAAGGCACGCGGTCCGAAAAAGGCCCTTGCTTCTGCTATCGAAGAGCTACTTAAAGCCGGTTACAAGGGCGGCCGACTCATCATCGCTCACCGCAATAACGAAAAATTCTGCCAGCAAATTAGCCAACTGGTACAAGAAAAGTATCCTCAAGCGCAAATCGAAACGGTGCCGACTTCAGGTCTATGCAGCTTCTACGCTGAGGAAGGCGGAATCTTAATGGGCTACGAAATTTAATACAGTATCTAAAAAAGTAAAGGATTAGGCTCAAATAATTAACCTAACCCTTTACTTTTTCGATTTAATTCGCTATAATTGAAACAAGTAAAGGAGTTGATATTATGGCCAGAGGAAGAGGCGCCGCAAGCCCCCAAGACAAGGAAGCAAGTCTTCTCATTTCTAAAAAGCTCAAAGAACTTCTCAAGGAAACAGGTAAAAAACAAGTCGAACTATCTCGTGAAACAGGCATTCCTGCTAGTACACTAACTGGCTATATCAAAGGGACATCTTTGCCTATCGCAGCCAATTTAGAAAAGATTGCAAGATTTTTTGAGGTGGAGGTTGAAGAAATCGACCCTCGTTATCGACTAATCGCTGACATCCCTCAGCAATTCCCCGATTTAAATCGTATTTATCAACAACTTGACCAAAACAGACAGGAGCAAGGATTAAAGCTACTGGAAGCTAGCCTGACTGAGCAAGAAACACAAGCCAGCTTAAAGGATGACTACTTCCCCTACTTGGTCTATGAGAATTACTATCTCTCTCAGCATAAGCCTGAACAAGCTGATTTAGTCTGGCTGGACAGAGAAATTGACTACGATATTGCCCTTTGGGTACGAACTGACTCGTTAGAGCCCAAGTATCCAAGAGATTCCGTAGCGCTAATCAAGCAGACTCATTTCGAGCTTGCTGGCGCTATCTATGCTATTGACTATGACGGTCAAACCATTATAAAAAGAGTCTTCAACGATCCATCCGGTATTCGTCTAATTTCCCTTAATAAAAAATACAGTGATAAGTTTATCCCGCATGAGGAAGAACCTAAACTAATCGGTCGAGTTATGGCGACTTTCATGCCACTGGATGTAGAAAAAATAAAGAAAAACAAATAACAGTTCTGCAATTGTACAGAGCTGTTATTTTGATGATTATCAGTCAAAAAACTTTTTATTAAGTTATGAATGATAGCATTGTAAGTTAGTTAGAAGTTTTTGATTTGTAATGCAGAAATTTATAGAACAATTTCCCGTTCTTCAGTAGGAAAAGTATATTTTACAAAAAGTTCACTTCTAACCTATCAAGTTTACATGTAACATACTGACCGACTAGATAGGAATAATCTGCTAACCACTCACTTGTGATAGGAAATCCAACATCAATTGTTTCTGAGTCAATCATTTTTCCTGTTATAGTATAAGAGTAATTTTCAATATGAGTGATATCATATCTTTCATTAGCAGCTAATTGTAATTTAAAATCTCCAAACATATAGAACGTTAATTCTGCATCATATTCTTCTCCTTCTTTAAGATTATACAGGGCTATAGATATCATCGCTTCAAGTTTTTTATCACCAATTTGAATAATAATATCATCTGTATCATCAAATGAGATTATTTTTATTTTAGCCATTTGTTCTTTCCATCTAAATCAAGCTTCACAATCAAATCGTTTAACTATCTATAAGTAAGTAATACTTTTTACAAAGAAAAATATTCAGTATAATTTAAAACTATCTTTTAAAATCTGCGTATTCTTTATCTGTTAAATCCAACAGTAAAATACTCACTAGTATCCCATCTTGAGAAAAACCTAATTTTACTCGACCATTCGTTAGATAAGATGTTTCTTCCACATCAATTAACCGAATCTTCAAAATTTCTCTTGACAAGAATACATCAAAGGACTGATTTATATCATGCAGGCCATTTGTGAATGAAATATCACTTTGGAAAACAGGACAACCTTGTTTATCAGCTATTTCCTTTACTACTATTTGATCAACTAAACTTGCACTTGAAATTTGGACTAAAATAATATTCATTAATTGGTGAGACTCTATATCAATTCATATTTCGAGTAAACTATTTTCCTTTACTAAACGAAAATAATTCTTTTCGGCATAAGAAGGAATTCCTGAAACCTCAATCGTAAGAGGAATATAGTAATCGACTTCAACATTATAAGTAGCATTAATTAATTGACTTAATTTTAACATATTAGATCCCTTTGGATTTAAATCTATATTATTTATTAAATCATTATTTTTATAGGTTTTAGTTTTAATTTTTTTAAGAATATTCACCATTAAATTATTTTGTTACCGTTCCAGCAAATAATCAGCAATTGTTTTCGTTGAATCTGATATGACTTCATTAACTGTTTTTCTTGTTCCAAAGTCGTTATG
>NZ_RJMV01000010.1 GCF_003943735.1 Streptococcus sanguinis
TCGGCAGAATATTTATTTGGACACCGTTTGATTTCTCGGCTAATTGATGAACGGTGAAAACCTAACTTAGTTGCAATATAGGACAGATTAAAACCTGCTTCAAGATATGCTTCTATCTTTAGCCGATCAATTATGGTAATATGTAAGTAGCCCATAGGATCTCCTTGTGTCTGTTTGTGTGGTTACTTACAGTTTACACGATTTGAGAACCTATGGGTTTTTTGTTGCACTATATTTTACAATTTATCATAAAGAAAAGAATCAAATTTTGCAAAGGCTTTCTCAAAATTCTGTATTACTTTCTCTCTCTTCAGAAAAATACTTGTCTAGGCTGGCCCAACACATAAAAAAGAATCTGGAATTTTTTCCAGATTCTTTCGAGACTTTAGTTTTCCCCTACTAAGATTGCCAAGGTTTCGTATGGCTGCAGGGTCATCACATGGTCAATCTGAGTCTTGCCGTAATTGGATAGGAGAACCTGACCATTTTGATAATCTGGCAGGATGTCCACCGTAATCGGATCAGCATAGAAGTTGTTAAGGACTAAAAGCTTTTGTCCTTGCCACTCCCGCTCAAAGGCATAGACCTGAGGACTGTCCTCATAGGCTGGCTGATAGCTGCCCTCTGCGATGATAGGCAGTTCCTTACGCAAGGCAATCAATTTCTGATAAAAGGTAAAGATTGGTCCCTTGATTTCATTTTCCACATTGATAAGAGGATAGGATTTGCCCACCTTCAGCCATGGAGTTCCTGTTGTAAAACCTGCATTGACTGAATCATCCCACTGCATAGGCGTCCGAGAATTATCACGAGATTTAGCCTTGATAATCCTGAAGGCTGCTTGAAGCTTTGTCCTTGCTTTCTTAGTTCATAGATCTGAACTTTATCTTCATAACTCAATTTCATAATAAAACACCCCAAAAGTTAGATTTTTTCTGTCTAACTTTTGGGGTGCAGGTCACCAGCTGGCTGAGGTGGTTTCTTTTCTGAGTAGTCTAAGGCTGCTTTGTTTTGGAGCGACAAAGAGCCTCAAAATTTCTTTATACTTGTTTTAGGAGATTTATATGAAAAAATTAGTTAAGGGTTTCTGCTGCTTTTTAAAATTTACTGATTCTTATTACTTCCTTTCCTACTTTTGCGCCTGTGAGAATGTCAATACTTGCTTATCATATAGGGTAACTTTAGATGTCATTGGACTGTCCTCATTTCTATTTTGATGCTATTAGTATAATCCCAAAAACTTAAGACAGACTTATAAAAAACTTGAAGGAAACTTAAAAGGCTGAGTTTATTTCTCAGCCTTTTCTGCTTCTTCAACAATTTCTGAAATTTCAACCTTAACCTTCGTAACACGGCCATTTTTTACCTTGTCATTGGTTAAAATGAGTTGCTTATTTTGGCTTTCGACTTCGTAGCTAATGCGTTCTTTCGGATCTGGAATAGTCCCTACACAAGTCAAGTAATAACCAGCAATCGTATCCACATCGTCGCTTTCGATTTCGACTTCAAAGTATTCATTAAAGTCATTGAGGGTCATGGTTCCTAAAACAATGTAGGTATTCTCACCGATTTCATGGACTTCGATTTCAGCCTTGTCAGTCTCATCGTCAATCTCACCGACAATCTCCTCCAAGAGGTCTTCCAGTGTGACCAGACCAGCCATACCACCATACTCATCCAAGAGAATCGCCATTTGATTTTGCGTATTGCGCAGCTCCTTGAGCAAATCATCGACAAACATAGTTTCCGGTACAAAGAGCGGCTCCTGAAGAATCTTGCGCAGAACGATATTGTCAAAACCATTGACGAATCCTTCATTAAGCAGTCGCTTGGTATGAATCAGACCGATGACATTGTCCTTGTCTCCATCATAGACGGGAATCCGCGAGAAGCTCTGTTTGAGAATGCTTTCGATGATTTCCTTGGTGTCGTCCTGAATGTCTACCATAAAGGCATCCGTCCGTGGCACCATCAGTTCACGCGCCATCAGCTCATCCAGAGAGAAAATCCCCTGCAGCATCTCAATTTCGTCCGCATCCAAGGTCTCTTCGCTCTTAGTCAGCATATACTCAATCTCGTCCCGGGTCATCTTTTCGTCTGCATCATCAAACTTCATCGGCGTTATCCGGCTCAGCAGGTTGGTTGATGCTGACAGCAACCAGACGAAGGGGCTGACAATCTTGCCAAGAAAGATAATGACCGGTGCAGCCCGCACAGCTAGATTGTCTTTCAGGTTCATGGCAATACGCTTAGGATAAAGCTCACCCAAAACAATTGAAATATATGTCAGCAAAATCAGAGCCAAGAAAGTTCCGATAGCACGTGCAGTCTCGGAATTTCCCATCCAAGAAGAGAAAAGTTTTCCCAGATTATCCGCAAAGCTGGCCCCAGACAGGATATTGATAACCGTAATCCCAACCTGAATAGTTGATAAGAAGTTATTGGGGCTCTCTAAGACAGCTAAGAGCCGGATATACTTGAGGTCGCCCTCTTCAGCCTTTTGCTCCACACGCGCCCGATTGAGCGATACCATTGCCATCTCAGCAGCTGAGAAAAAGGCATTTAACAAAGTCAATATAAACAGTAGTAAGGCTTGCCATAACATATTCTGACTGCCAGGGTCTTCCATTGATTCTTTCTCCTCGAAATGTATAAGTAAATCTGATTATATCATATTTTTAAATTTAGTGCACAGGAAATGAAAATAAGACGGAAGGCCTTCCTTCCGTCTTATTTTCTAATCTTGAGACTCTGGAATCAATCGATTACCAAACTCATCCTTATTTATTAATAATCCCAAATTCTTCGTTCTTCTTCTGCTGCTGGGCATCCTTGTGATTGTCATAGAGATTGGCCAAGAACTTGGCGATTTCTTTGAGGATAGAATAGGTCGGGATTGCCACAATCATCCCTAGAACGCCATAGATATTGCTGGATAGAAGCAAGAGCACCATGATAGTAATGGGATGGACTTTCATCACACCACCAACGATACGGGGATAGAGGATATTCCCATCTACCTGCTGGATAATCAGCATGTAAATCAAGGCCGCCACCATCTTCTGAGGATCGGTAAAGGCATACGTAATGACCATGGGAATCAAGCCGATACTCGGTCCTACATAAGGAATCAGATTAGCAAGACTGGAGAAAATAGCAAAGACCAAAGCGTACTTGAGTCCAATCACGCTATAGCCAATATAAGCCAGAGCACCAATAATCAGGGCATCGATTGAAATTCCGCTGATATAGCGGGCAACAGTAGCATTGAGATTGGTCAGCAAGCTAGAGATATTGAGCTTATCGCGCTTGAGGACTGTCCGCTCCAGCATGGGCAAAAGCTTATGGCCGTCCATGAGGAAGTAAACCAAGAAAATCGGCGTCATAATCAAAATCATCAGCGTATTGACAACTGCCGACAGAACGCTGCCCAGACTGTTGGTCACACTGTTGAGAATATTCTGCAGAATATCCACATAAGACAGGTTGAGCTGCTGGATAGTGGACTGGATATTCAGATTTCGAAAGAGCGGATTTTTAGACAATTGATTGACAAAACTTTGAATTTCCCAATAAAGGCCTTGTGTGGAATTAATTAAGCTGCTCAGCTGATTAATCAAAATCGGCAAGAGATAAATAACGCCCAAAGCAATTAAGCCAAACAAAAGGCTGAGCGTAATCAGAATCCCAATCATTCGGTTGATTTTGAGCTTCTCCTGGAGAAATTTCACCAGCGGATTGGTGATATAGTAAAGGAATCCTCCCACAAGAAAGGGAATCAAGATTGTATTCACAACGCTAACAATCGGGGTTATCATATCCCCCATCTGGCGCCAGATAAAGAAGATAATCGTTAGCAAAAGGACCTCGCTGGTCCAAAACATCAGCTTACTTTTATGAAACATTTGACTCCTCCTATCAGTTATTTTACCATAAATTTTGTTATAATAAAGGAGATTTAACGAAAGAAAGAGTAAAAATGGAAAAGATTATCAAACTGGAAAATGTAAGCTTGGCTAAACAAGGCCGAACCATCTTAAAAGATCTCAACTGGCAGGTGAAAAAGGGAGAGCATTGGGCCATCCTCGGCCTCAACGGTTCTGGAAAGTCTACTCTCCTGCGCCTGCTCATGGCTGAACATTGGAAGACCCAGGGCAAGGTAACAGTTCTCGGTACTGAATTTGGTGCCGGCGACATTCCTCAGCTGCGAACTAAGATTGGAGTAGTCGGCTCCTTCATTTCTGAACGACTACCCAGCCATCTCAGTGCCGAAGAAATCGTCCTGACAGGCAAGTATAAAAGCAGTATTCTCTACGCTCCTTACGGACAAGAAGAGCTGAACCAAGCTAGGGAAATGCTGGCCTCCATTGGTGGACAAGATTTGATTGGCCGAAGCTACGCCAGTCTGTCTCAAGGGGAGAAACAGCTCTTGCTGATTGCGCGCAGTCTCATGGAAAAGCCAGAACTGCTTATCTTAGACGAAGCGACCAGCGGTCTGGATCTCTTTGCCCGCGAGCGTCTGCTGGATCAGATTGGTAAGATTACACAGATGAATCAGGCTCCAACCATCCTCTATGTCACCCACCATGTAGAGGAAATCACTGCTGCTATGGATCATGTCCTGCTCCTAAAAGAAGGTGAAATCATAGCTCAAGGTCCTAAAGAAAACATTCTTCAAAAAGAAGTCATGGATCGCTTCTATCCTCAGCCAGTCGAGCTGATTGAGCTGGGAGAAGACCGCTATTTCGTCAAGGTGGAGGTCAGGTCCTCATGAAGCAATTTTCTAATACCATCTTCAATCTGGGCTACTTCCTTATTCTGACCATGACTGCGATTGCTTTGCTTTTCCTGTCTGGGCAGATTCTGCTGTCCCACACTTACATCCCTTTGAGGATTGCAGAAGGAGTCCAATTCGTCAGTAATCCTTGGTATTTCTACCCTATACTCTTACTCTTTCTCCTCAGCCTCTTTTTAATCCGGCCTCTGTTGGAAAAGGTTCAGACCAAGCATCTTTTTTGGTTTCTGTCCCTCATCTTTATAGCAGCAGCGATTTTTCTGATAACGGCCTACGATGGCCGCATCCGAGCTGACGCCAAGCACGTTTTCAATGCAGCCCTAGCCTTTAACCGAGGAGATTACAGCTCGCTGACAACCGTCGGAAGCTACATGTATCGTAATCCCCATCAGTTAGGACTGATGACTCTGGAGCGACTTTATGCTTTTATTTCTCCGACGACTCAATTTGCCTTTAGCATGAATGTCGTCTGGACTTTACTCAGTCATTTCTTGATTTACAAGATTACTGCCCTGCTCAATGCCAGAGAAATGATTCAGAAATACACGATTCTACTGACCTTTCTCTTTTTACCACAGCTCTTTTTCATCCTCTTTGTCTACGGTACCATTCCCGGGCTCTTCTTCTGTCTGCTCAGTCTCTATGCTTTTATCAAGCTGGATCAGAAAGGAAACCTGCTCTATGCCTTGCTGGGAGCCGCTAGCATCAGTCTGGCCTGCCTCCTGCGCAACAACTACATCATCTTTGCCATTATGCTGATTGGAGTCTGCTTCCTGTCCATCTTTTACAAATGGTCTTGGAAGAAACCCTTAGCCATCATCCTGATTTTAGCTGGCATCCTTCTTTCAAATAAGGGTCTGACGGCCTACTATGAGCAGCTGATTGGGGGCAAGATTGGTGTCGGTACCCCAAAAATCGCCTACATCACTATGGGCCTGCGGGATGATCCCAATCGGCAGACCTTAGGAGGCTGGTACGATGCCTACAATACCAAGATTCTCAAGCGAAACAAATATGATGAAAATTTGGCTACAGAAATGGCCACTCGGGATTTGAAGGATATTTTGATTCACTTCAGTAAGCATCCTGCTTATGCGCTCAAATTCTTCTACGAAAAGGTCAAGTCGACCTGGACTGAGCCGACTTTTCAGTCTATTTGGACTGGGCCTCAGATTGAGCGCCAGCAATATATGAAGCCGGCTGTCCTGCGCAGCATTTATGAGGAAAGAAAAGGTTATCAGATTGTTAATTTCCTGCTCTTAACCCTGCTAGCTAGTATCTATCTGCTCTCCTGTTTCTTTATCCTGCATAAATTTTTCGTCGCCGAGGAAAAGCTAACGCCTTTTGACCTCTATCCCTTCATCTTTCTCTTGGGGGGCGGCCTCTTCCACTTCTTCTGGGAAACCAAGAGCCAGTATGTCTATATCTATGTCCTCCTTCTCATCCCTTCCGCCGCTCAATCCTTAGTCGACCTGAGCGATTGGTGGAAGAACAAAGGAAAAGGGAAATCAACAGACCAGCTTGAGAAAAAACTATAAAACTTGAACACTTGACAAGAATTCCTTATAATTTTATAGGATTGTTAAGTGACACAAAGTTGAATTTGTAATTAAAATTTTTTGTATTTTGCGAAGGGAGGATAGTGATTTATGTTTTCAATATCAGGTGCAGTATTATTTGGAATTATAGCAATTATGACAGTTCTTGTTGCTTGCGGTCTGCCTTTGGGCGAATATACAATGGGTGGACAACATAAAATCTTACCTAAGAAATTTAGACTTGCGGCAGTCATTTCGGTAGCTATTCAAATTTTTGCCGTGATCATTATTTTGCAATCCGGAGGTTTTATTCCCCTGTGGCTGTCTTTCAAGGTTACTAAATATATTTGTTTCTTCTTTGCCGCTTACCTATCCTTGAATACGATTATGAACATGATTTCAAAAAGTAAGAAAGAAAAATATGTTATGACTCCGATTTCACTTATAGCCGGAATATGTTTTTGGATAACAGCATTTCAGATGTAGCATGTGAAATGAGGATCATCTACAGTGCGTTAAATTGAGAATTTATCTAAAAGGAGTTGATTTATTAAATATGGATAAAAGCAGAAAATTTATAGCGGTAATTTTAGCATTGCTTGCGGCTATTTTTTATGCAATAAATACACCATTTTCTAAAGTGCTTTTAAATAAGATTCCACCGACATTGATGGCATCTTTTCTATATTTGGGAGCTGGAACAGGTGTAGGTATTATGTACTTGTTTCATAGGAAAGTCGAAGAAAAGTATGAAAAGTTAAATAAGGCAGATTTACCTTATACTGTTGGAATGATTGTCCTTGATATTGCGGCACCTATATCCCTTATGATTGGTATAAATATTGGTTCAGCCTCAAATGCTTCACTGCTAGGTAACTTTGAAATTGTAGCAACAACAATTATTGCTCTTTTGATATTTAAGGAGAAAGTAACATCAAAGTTGTGGATTGCTATTGGATTTATCACAATATCAAGTATAGTTCTTTCATTTGAAGGGGCTGAAAGTTTCAAGTTTTCATTAGGTTCATTGTTTGTTATACTGGCAACTTGCTGTTGGGGACTTGAAAATAACTGCACTAGAAAAATTTCAGATAAAAGTACTTATGAGATTGTTTTACTAAAAGGTTTTTTCTCTGGTAGCGGTGCATTTATAGTCGCCCTTATTTTGGGAGAAAGAATTCCTGAAATGAAATATATAATGGCTGCTTTGCTACTTGGATTTGTGGCATATGGGCTCAGTATTTTTATGTATATCAGAGCACAAAGAGATTTAGGTGCTACAAAAACTAGTGCATATTATGCTGTAGCTCCGTTTGTAGGAACTTTTTTAGCATTTATAGTAAATGGAGAAAAACTTACTTTGGTATATTTCATTGGTCTTGTTTTTATGATAATCGGCAGCGTAATTGTTGCATATGATACAATGGTTAAACGTCACAGTCATAGTCATTCTCACATAATTGTTCACACGCATGATGGGAAAACACATACTCATATTATCACGCATGAACATGAGCATAGTCATTTTATATTAGAGGAAAAGCATAATCATAATCATAAACATAAAGATTATATGAACAGCAAAGAACATAAATTGATACATGAAAAGAGATTGTAAATTTATAAAAGTGCTGTATTTGAAACATAACAAATTAAAGTTTCAAATAAAATAAAAATTAAAAATTAAAGCAAGATTAAAATAGTTCAAGAAATTAGAAATTTGTAGAGGTGAGAAAAATGTAATGGCAACCTATTCAACTTAAATCGAAATAATATAAAATTACGTGGAAATTATAAGATGAACAATTATATAAAATTAAATGAAGATAGATGGAATAATGTAAAAAATGACTATACTGAGCCATTGACACATGAAGAATTAGAAGAAGTTAAAAATAATCCAATTTCTGTTGCATTAACTGTTGGGAAAAAAGTTCCAACAGAATGGTTTGAAAAAGCCAACGGAAAAAGGATATTAGGTTTAGCTTGTGGTGGTGGACAGCAGGGACCCGTTTTTGCTGCAAAAGGTTATGATGTCACCATAATGGATTTTTCTAAATCACAATTAGAAAGAGATGAGTTGGTTGCTAAAAGAGAAGGATTAAAAATCAATACAATTCAAGGCGATATGACAAAATCATTTCCATTTGAAAATGAAACCTTTGATATTATTTTTAATCCAGTTTCAAATGTATATATAGAAGATTTAGAAAATATGTATAAAGAAGCCTCTCGAGTATTGAAAAAGGGAGGACTGTTAATGGTCGGATTTATGAACCCTTGGATATACATGTATGATGCTGACATTGTATGGGACAAGCCTGATGAGGAATTACTTTTAAAGTTTTCAATACCTTTTAATTCAAAAGAGCTTGAAGAGGAAGGCAAGATAATCATAAATCCAGAATATGGATATGAATTTAGCCATACCTTAGAAAGTCAGATTAGAGGACAACTTAAAAATGGTCTCGCTATGATAGATTTTTATGAATCGTGTGACAAAAGACATAGATTATCACGTTATGGAAATGACTATATAGCTACACTCTGCATTAAACCATAATATTATAGAACATGCTTCAGGAGAATAGCTCATTTTATTTTCCTTAAGGGTTAAAATCTAAATCTCAGTTTGTATAATTGAATATAACGATTTGAGAAACAGTAAATCACAAAGGTTTACTGCTTTTTTGCTTATTTTGAGAAGTCATAACCACCCGTGAAAACAGGTAACTTGTACACCGGCTATATGCAATTTCCCTCCAGCGACGTCTAAAGAAGTTCGCTGAACATTGCTCGGGGCAATGCTATGTTCGTTTGACTAATGCCCGTAAAAACAGGCTTTTATCTTATTCTAAAACTGCCATCTGAGAACGGTTTGACACTTAACTTATCAAAGACAAGGTCATTTTTTCCCAATCACGTATATTAGAAACTATCTTTTCATTTAGGCCAACGATATTCACATAGTCCCCTCTCCCCCAAAACTTTCGATTGTCATAATATAACCCCTCTTGTTTTTCAATCTGAACAGGAGGGGTTGTTTTGAATGGAAATGAATAAGACTTAGTTTTGTGTTATTAGCATTTTCATCACTTCATTTTAATCGTAATCAGCATACCTCCACCAAGCTATTGTTGCGATAAGACCTAGAATACTTACCCCAAATAAACTGACAATGCTCCCAAAATTCAATAGTGCTTTTCCTGCAATACCACTTGCGAGTGCAGGAATTGCCCATGGAATGTATTTCCCAAAGTTAAGAGCAGAACCAAGCTGAGAAAAAATAATAGTAAAAATGATAAATGCCAATGGTGACAAATATCCCCGGCCTAAACAAGCAAAAAGAGCTACTGGAGTAGAGAGTATGATTGTAAGAGTAGTACAAAAACCAAAAGTAAGTACACCTTTGAAAATCACCGTTAAGCTACCGCCTTCAAGTCCAATCAGATTGCCAGCTAATAATCCCAATAAAAGTGCAAAAATTGATAGAATATAGCTCCATAGAGCGATAACGATAAACTTGGATAATACGATTGTATCTCTTCTTATCGGGAGTGCTAATAGGTCAATCATCGTTTTATCAGAATATTCTCTACCAAAAACCCAAGATGCTGTAAATCCAAAAATGAGCAATCCCCCAACAGAAATGACTTGTGATATGGTCATTAAGTATGACGACCAATCTGTTATCCTCATCATTTCCATTTTTGCAGAAATCAAACCAAGATTTTTGAAATTCTCTGGATATTTCATCATAGTTGCAAACAAGCCAACAATAAAAGGAACTAAACAGATAGAACAAGCAGTTACGATGGAAAGTTTTGATTTTATTAACTTTCTCCATTCAATTAAAATACAGGAACTAAGCTTTTTCATTCGAGATTCCTCCATTATAGTCATTCAGTATTCTTAAGAAATAATGCTCTAAATCTTCTTTTTCAACAATCAGTGATTTAGGTGGATAACCTGCATTGACTAGCAATGTAGCAACATCTTCCGGGCATTCCACAGATTTTGTATCAATTAGTTCTAAGAAATTGATATTATTTTCTGTGTCTGATTGAATGTTTACATGATAGCCCTGGTTAGATAATACTTCTTTCATAGCCTTATTATTAGAACCACTTACTAGTAACTTCTTTTCTAAGTACTGCTCTAATTCATTGCTTTCAACTTCTCTTATAAGTCTGCCCTCATGTATAATGACTATCCTAGTAGCAATTTTAGATATTTCCTCTAGATTATGACTTGAAATAAGAACAGTTGTACCTAGATGATTCGCCAATTCCTTTAACAGTTCTCTCACTTCAATAACTCCAAAAGGATCTAATCCATTTGTCGGCTCATCAAGAATTAGAATTTTAGGTTTATGAATAATCGCTTTTGCAATTCCTAAACGCGCAACATTTCCTAAAGAAAGATGCTTCTCCTGTTTATGTTCATATTGCTTTAGTTTTAATTTTTCAATTACCCAGTCAATATTATCTTTATTAACCCCTCTTAATTTACCAACGATTTCTAAATTTTCTCTCACCGTTAAATCCGGATAAGAATAAGGCGTCTCAATAATATAACCTATTTCGTTTCGAAGTTCTAAATTATTCAGATCTAACTTTTTTCCTTGAATATAGCATTCTCCTGATGTAGATTTTATCAATCCTAGCATCATTCTCATCGTCGTTGTTTTCCCTGCACCATTCAGTCCTAAAAACCCTACTATTTCACCAGGTTTTATTGATAGATTCAAGTTGTTGACAACATTTTTTGTTCCATATCTTTTAGAAAGGTTTGCGGTTCTAATTGCTTCTTTCACCATTACCTATCCTCCTTAGTAATTTGCTCAACAATTCCTTGTATGACTAACTTCAATGTAGTATCAAATTGTTCTTCACCGATTTCCTCGATGTGTAATATAGTCATAGCAATCGTTCTAAATAAAGCAGAGACGATTTCTACCGATACATTTTCTCTAATATTGATTCGGGATACAATTTTTTTTACCATCCTATCATCTATCAGATGATGATTTGTTATCGCCTCTTTCGGCAATTTTCTTATGAGTAATTCCATTTCATGATTTTTAAATATGGTATACATAAATGAATAGCGAAAATCTTGATAAAAATCATAAAGTAACTGTACAAGACGATTTGTATCTATCTTGACTTCCATACCTAATTGTTCTGTCAGGTGATTCATAACATCTATTTGATATTCTTCTAAGACCGCAAAAAATAACATTTCCTTTGAAGAATAAAAATTATAAAAAGAACCTTTGGAGATATCCACCATTGCTGCCATTTGGTCAACTGTGGTTTTCTTAACCCCATATCTTTGAAGGCATTCCTTTGCAACTTTATGTAATTTCTTTCTAATTACTTCTTTTTCTTCAGCAGTAAAAGCAGTAGCCATAACTTCCTCCTAAAAACATTGTGACGTTTTTTGTTTTTATAGTCATAGATTATCATATAAACTGAAAAATGTCAAAAGTCTTATATCTTCTATGTAAGAAAATATAAGATTTTAAATTTACACACACCTTAATTATCTTCATTTAGACCTGATTATTCGATTTTCACGATTTAAAAAATAAGGATACAGTACTGAAAGCTCCTATTATCTGGCTTTTCTCTCTGTATCCTTATTGTATCTCAAGTTCCTTCTCTCAATTTTTCAATCATGACCAAAAAAGGCGGATTATTAATCTGATTGATGGTCTTGTAGAGGGCAACAGTGAAATCCTGCTGAGGCAGTTGACTGACAAAGTCTAGGACCGCATCTTTTTCAACTTCGCCACCTTCATGCCCGTAGTAAATCATGATAGCTGCGCGGCCGCCTTTTTCTAAGCCCCAACAGACCTTTTCCAAAGCTTCCAGCGTCGTATCTGGTCGGGTAATGACAGACTTGTCCGCCGAAGGCAGGTAGCCAAGATTAAAAATAGCAGCCTTGAAATGGTCTGTGTATTGGTCCAGGGTCTCATGGCCAGCCAAGATTAGCTGAGCATTGTCCAAATCCGCTTCCGCCAAGCCTTGGCGGGTCTTTTCCACAGCCTGCTCCTGAATGTCAAAAGCATAGACCTGCTTGGCCAACTTAGCCAGAAAGAGGGTGTCGTGCCCATTCCCCATAGTAGCATCCACCACGATATCTTCCTTGGTCACCACTTCTGCCAAAAAGGCATGGGCCATCTGTAAGGGTCTTAACATACGAATCTCTGCTCCTTTGCTTTACAGCCTTGCCTGCTGCCACGGCGACGCATTTCTGCCTCGATGGCATTGAGAACTTCCCATTTATTGAGGCTCCACATAGGGCCAATCAACATATCTCGCGGAGCATCGCCTGTGATTCGGTGGATGACGATATGCTCGGGGATAATCTCCAGCTGGTCGCAGACGACGGAGACATACTCCTCCTGACTGAGCAGCTGCAGTCGCCCCTCATGATAATCCCGCTGCATGCGGGTATTGGTCATCAAGTGAAGCAAGTGGAGCTTGATTCCCTGAATGTCATTGTCCGTCACACAGCGACGGACATTCTCCAGCATCATCTCATGGGTCTCGCCCGGCAGGCCATTGATCAAGTGAGAGACAATCTCCGCCTTGGGAGCCAGCTTACGAACTCGCTGGACCGTCTCCACATAGAGCTCATAAGAATGGGCACGATTGATGAGGTCCGAGGTCTCCTCATAGGTAGTCTGAAGGCCCAGCTCTATAGTCACATGCATACGCTCAGACAGATCAGCCAAGTAGGCAATGGTCTCATCAGGCAAACAGTCCGGCCGAGTTCCGATATTGAGTCCAACGACACCTGGCTCGTTTATGGCTTGCTCATACCACTCACGGATCACTTCAAGCTTCTCATGAGTATTAGTGAAGTTCTGGAAATAGACCAGATACTTACGAACATCTGGCCACTTGCGGTGCATAAAATCAATTTCCTTGTAAAACTGCTCGCGGATGGGCGCATCTGGTGCCACAATAGCATCACCAGAGCCCGAAACGGTACAAAAAGTACAGCCTCCATGCGCTACCGTACCATCCCGATTGGGACAGTCAAAGCCCGCATCAATGGGCACCTTAAAAGTTTTTTCACCAAAAAGTTTGCGATAATAATCATTCAAAGAATTGTAAGATTTCATACCTTTCATTCTACCACAAAAAATAGCTTAGAAACAAAAATTCCCTCTTTCACAAAGAAAGAAGGAAATCACCGCTCCCACAAATAGACTTTCAAATCCACACAGCCATTAGTCTTCAAGTCCACTCCCTCCGCCCAGAGCAAGTGTTTCTGGTCTTCCCAACCAGGTGTGAGACGCCCTGCTGCATTGACCACCCGATGGCAAGGATGCTTGCCGTCATAAAGCTCCGACTGACTGAGAATCTTTCCCACCAAGCGGGCATTTTTTGGCCGTCCAATCAAACGAGCAATCTGACCATAGGTCGCCACGCGCCCAGAGGGAATGCTATCAATAAGGGATAAAACTGCCTGTATGATTTCTTGATTCAAAACGGAAATGGCCCTCCTTTTTACAAAGTGGATCAAAAAGGCCAGAACACTATCCTTCGATTTAGAAGCTATATTATAAAGCCTCTTTCATTGATGATGTACTCATATCATTTCCGAGCAACTTCCATTCCACTTATAGATATAAAGCCTCCTTAACCTTCAGTCCATGGCAAGATCGTTCCTAAGATAGAAGCAATCGAAACTTACTTCTACAGCTTTATTGATTAGCTAACTCTCTAAAAAACTTCCAATAATAAAGGTTTAAGAAGTTATAAGTTTTTATACATTCCATTCTACCACAAAATCCGGCAGTAACTCGAAAAATCCCTTCTTCCATAAAGAAAAAGGGATATAATTATACTCAAAAAATATATAAAACAAAATATAATCAATCTACAGATTTTAATGCTTCTAACATGTTTACATTTTTTAAACGGAAATTTACTACAAAACCTAGAATAGATAAAATTAAATTATCTCTTTATAGATATACATCGTCTCTCTTATCTATTTTGAAATTGATATTATTATTAGCGACAATCTCGCTGTCTCCTGATTTATATCGTTTAAAAGAATTACACGTCTCTATATAGGTCATTTTATGCCTCCATAATTTTTCTTAATTTAGTCATCATAAATTTTAGCCAAAACATTATAATCACAAGTATCAAAAAATCTGAAATAAAATAAGAGGACCACAGACCAGTTATTCCAAACAAAATTGGTAAAAATAACGCTAAAGGTATTTGAAAAATGATCTGTCTCAGAATAACTAAAAAAGTAGATATCCGCGAGAAAGAAATATATTGAAAATAGTTAGTTCCGATATTTATAATTCCTTGTACAGGTAACGAAATCATAACAAGTCTTAAGGCTGTACTAGAAAACTTTATAAATTTCGGATCGCTTGAATTAAACAGTGTAGCTATTTGCGCTGCAAAAATTTGAATTACAAGGAACAAGCACAGAGAAAAAATTGTGCTGATTATTAGTGAAAGACTAAGTGATTGCTTTATTCTACTATAATTTTTTGCACCATAATTAAAACTAATTACAGGCTGAACTCCATTTGTAATAGCATTCATCAAAGAAATAATATAGCGATAGATTGAAGAAGTTATAGATAAAGCAGCAATACCATAAGTACCTGCATAATCAAAAGCAACCCTATTATATAATATCAGTAATATCACAGATATGACCGTTGTAAGAAAGAATGGCAACCCCATTGCAATAATTTTATTGATAAGCTTTTTATCAATAAATAATAAGCTCTTCAAATCCATTTTTAAATCGTTAGATTTTCCAGTGTACTCTCTGAATGTCAAGATAAGTGCAGCAAGATTAGCCAGAACTGTAGATAAAGCTGATCCAAAAAAACCAGTATGAAATACAAGAATTAGAACTGCACCAGTCCCTGCATTCACAAGAAATGAAATAGCATTGATATGTAAAACTTCTTTAATCTTACCTTGAGCCCGCAAACAGTACAAAAGAGTGTGTGAGACAAAATATATAGGTGACCCAATAAGAAATGTAAGGCAAAATTCCTTAACATAATGATACAGTTCTTGTGGTGCCCCAAAAATAATCAATAAGCCTTCTAAGGAAAACCACAAAAGTATCGACTGTAGAATTGATAAAATTAAAGAAACTTGGATAGAGGAATCTAAAATTAATCGGGCATTTTTGTAATCCTTTTTGCCAAGTGAGATTGTCAACAAGGATGCTGTTCCTTCGCTTGCTAGAGCTGAAAAAGCATAGACCAAAGCGTATATCATAAATGTATATGTATTAGCGGAATTCCCCTCAAGCCCTAAGGTCTGTCCAATGAATATGCCATCAACTAAATTATAAGACCCACTTACTATTGCTGTAACTAATGAGGGAATAATTAGTTGAACTAACAGTTTTTTTACAGATATATTTTCTAATTTATTCATGACTATGTCTCATTTGTTCAAAGCTCTTTCTATTCCTAAAGATTCTTCCAGTCATATACTCTTTTAGAAAACATTTCCCAATTTGATAAAGAGCATAGACACACTATAAATTACATAATAACATTTTCATTATACTGCTTCCAGTACCAAAAATTTACAAAATGTAGCCAAAATATCTCGCTTTTACAGAATAATCAAAAACAATTTAGAAAATTTTTTACAAACTGTAATTTTTTTGTTAGTATTGAATCTAATTAATTATACTTAGACTAAAATAATTTTTTAATAATAACAAATAGAAGTACTAGGCTACATATTGACTGACAAGGAGAATAACGGCAATGACCAAAGATACGCGAGAAAATATTATCACTGCTTTCTTTCGACTTTCTGAAAAATATCCTGATAAATCTAACTTTTCTTTTTCTGAGATTGCAGAAGAAGCAGGTATAGCGAGACAAACAATCTATAAAAATCATTTCAACTCTCCTAACGAAATAATTGAAGCTATTCATCATGACATTGACGAACGAATAATGTCAAAAATGCTAGATTTTGTACCAGGTTCAAATGGATCCGATAATGCTCTTTTTATTGATTTCCTTGCTTCTGAAATAATACCATTAATTTATGAGAATAGAATCTGGCTAAAATATCTTTATTCAACTGCAGCTGATCCTAATTGGGAACTTTTTTTAAAGAAACAATATAAGACTTGGATCAGCCAAAACATTCAACTGTCTAGTAAAATGGGTTTATCTAAAGAGTTTACTGAAGAATTACTTGTTAATTATACTCTATCAATTATAAAGTCATGGATTACACAAGCAATTCCAGAATCTCCTGAAGTCTTTTCTAAAAAATTCAAATCACTTTGCAATCTATCTATTCAAGATATTATGCAAAATGCTTAAAACTAAAAAAAAACACCAAATGAACTACTTACCATGTTTATTTGGTGTTTTTCAACAATTCAATTATAACTCATTTTTTAACGGCCAGTGTATGATAACTGTAAATCCAAAACTAAGTTTGAATTCTAAAACTCAAGAATTATGCCATAGATGATTTTTCGACTCTGTAACTCTGTTCTTATTGATTATTCTTATCAAAGTAAACGCTATTTCTGCTTTCCCTTGAAACGCCACTGAAAGCGCAGCTTGTCATAAAAGGGAAATTCGATATTGAGAATGGCAAAGCCCATCAAGGCTCCTCCTATTACATCTGTCGGGTAGTGCACGCCCAGATAGACTCTGGATGCCATAATCGTGAAGATAAAGAGCAAGAGCAAAGCTTGCACCAAGCGCTTGATTTTTTGGTTTTGAATCCGTTGCTGGACAATGATAATCAAGGTCCCAACAACAATAGCTGTCGCCATGGAATGTCCGCTAGGGAAAGAGTAACCGCCCTCTTTGACCAAATGCGAAATACTGGGCCGACTTCTTTGGTAAACGAGTTTAATCAGCTTAATCAAAATCCCATGTAAGACCAGATTTCCCGCCAGCAAGGCAGCTTCCAGCTTCCATTTTTTGTAAAGGAAAAAAAGGACAAGAGCCGAAACCCAGATGATAATTCCCACTGGATCAATCACACTGGTTACAAGTTTGAAAAAAGTCGTCAAAGCTGCAGGCAAGTCTCCCCTCAACCAGATCTGAATCGGGGTGTCAAAGCTGGTCAGCTGCTCAGGATAAAACTTGACCATGTAGCCTAGCATGACGAAAAGTAAAAGGGCAAAAGAGCCCTTTGTTAGATAAGATTGTTTATTTTTCATAGCGTTTTAGGACGGGCTGCAAGAGTTTGTATATTAGCCAAAAGACGAGAGCCCAGATCACTCCTTCTAATAGGTTAAAGGGGACAATCATGGTCAGCAGATACTTGGAAAGACCGTATGTTTTATAAATATCAAAACCTGCAAACCTTGCAAAGAGAGGCACAGCATAAATGACATTTAGAATGATCATAGTAATCGTTAGACCAAGTGTTGCTACCAAAGAAGCCTTTACATAGTCAAACAAGCTCTTTCTTTTTTTCCACAAGAGGGAAAAAGCACAAACAAAGACTGCTACAGCCAGTATATTCATGGGTAGACCGATTAGAGTGCCTACGCCATTATTATTCAAAGCCAGCTTTAAGACAGAGCGAATCATGAGCACTGCCAGAGAGCTTTTTAAATCCAAGACTACCAAAGCCAGTAAAATCGGAATAATTGAAAAATCCAACTTTAGAAACTCGGTTATCAAGGGAATCTCATAAAGCATGAGTAGAAATGATAGAGCAGATAAAACTGCTACAATCGCCAACTTACGAGTATTTGTCATCACAGGTTCCTCCAATTTATAAAAATTAGAGAAGCCGGAAAGGCCACTGAAAAAAGCTTGTCAGCTAATGATTATTTAGTATAAGGCTCAGCCCTTAAATAAAGATTAAACGGCAAGAATGCTTCACTGCCTCTCGTCTTCTCCCCTCCAGACTATACTGTCGGTTGTGGAATCTCACCACATCAGCTTGCGCTCGCGGACTTGATTTGGCATTGAGAAAAAAATTCCAATCCAAAAATTACCGCCGGTCGGGAATCTCACCCTGCCCTGAAGACATCATTATCATAACAAAAAAAGCCTGCCAGAGCAAGCGATTTGATTGATGTAATTAAAAATGTTTCAACAATAGTATTCTATCTATCAGGAAAATTTACTGCTTAGATACATTCATTCCGCTACTTCAGCTTATCCGCTTCATACTCATATACCAAATCTAAGCCAGCAAAATTCTGCTGGCGCAGGGCTTCATAGACAATCATACAGACTGTATTTGAAACGTTGAGGCTGCGGACATGCTGGTCGTTCATGGGAATACGCAGGGCCTTTTCTGGATGAGAGCGCATAAATTCCTCTGGTAGTCCCTTGTCCTCACGACCAAACATAAAATAGTGCGAGCTTTCTGCAGCAAAATTTTCCTCAGAATAGACCTTCTCCGCAAACTTAGAAATCAGATAAAGTCGGCCGTCCGTCTGCTCCATAAAATCTTCTAAACTATCATAATAGGTGATGTCCAGCTTATCCCAATAGTCCAGCCCCGCCCGCTTCATCTTGCGGTCATCAATGGGAAAGCCCATGGGCTTGATGATGTGAAGCGGCGAATTAGTCGCGGCGCAAGTACGGGCAATATTGCCGGTATTCTGCGGAATCTGAGGCTCAAAAAGAACGATATGATTTTTCATAATAAGAATATTTTTCCTAGTATTTTTCTTTAGATAAAAAAATAGCCACACTGCCCGGAGTCAAGCTCAGCAAACAGCGTGGTTAAGGCTTCATTAACTTACATCACAACAGGTTTGAGGTAAACCAATGAAGGTACTCATTTAGTATAACACTTTCAGCCTACAAGTCAATAAAAAATGCTCAAAAAGTTGTACTTTTTTTAAAAATATCACAGGAAGATACCATTTTGGTAAAAAAATATTCGGAATTCTATAAATAAGCAAGCTATTCTGTATTTTATAGATGAAATTTAAATGAAAAAAGAGTATGATAGATACATACTTTGGAGGAATCTAAACTTATGAAAATTATCGTTGTTGGCGGCGGGAAGGTCGGAACGGCCCTCTGTCGCTCCTTAGTGGCTGAAAAACATGATGTTATCCTAATTGAGCAGGATGAGGCTGTTCTCAACCAGATTACCAAACGCTATGATATTATCGGTATTTCTGGCAATGGAGCCAACTTCAAAATCCTAGAACAGGCGGATGTTGGGCACTGTGACATCTTCATCTCTATGACCGAGCATGATGAGGTCAACATGGTTTCAGCTGTTCTGGCCAAACGGATGGGGGCTAAGGAAACCGTCGTTCGGGTGCGTAATCCTGAATATTCCAACCCTTACTTTAAGGAGAAGAACATCCTAGGCTTCTCGCTGGTGGTCAATCCTGAGCTCCTAACTGCTCGCTACATCGCTAATATCATTGACTTCCCTAACGCCCTGTCAGTAGAGCACTTTGCCAATGGTCGGGTGGCACTGATGGAGTTCAAACTCAAGGAAGACAGCAATCTCTGCCAGATGAATATTTCCCAATTCCGTAAGAAATTTGGAAATATCATTGTCTGTGCGATTGAGAGAAAAGGGCACTTGGAGATCCCTGACGGCGACTTCACTCTGGAGGCTGGGGACAAGATCTATGTAACAGGTAACCGCCTAGACATTGTTCAATTCCACAATATGGTACGCCCTAGAGTGGTTAAGAGCCTGATGATTATCGGGGCTGGCAAGATCGCCTATTACTTGCTCAATATTCTCAAGAACAGTAAAATTGAGCTCAAAATCATTGAATCCAACCGCAAGCGGGCAAACTTTTTCAGTCAGGAATTTCCTGATCTCTATGTCGTCCATGGCGATGGTACTGCCAAGGATATCCTGCTGGAGGAACGCGCCAATAACTTTGATGCCATCGCTACCCTGACTGGTGTAGATGAAGAAAATATCATCACTTCCATGTTCCTTAATAATCTAGGTGTACAGAAAAACATCACCAAGATTAACCGGACCAGTTTGTTGGAAATCATTGATAACCAAGACTTTGCCAGCATCGTGACTCCTAAAGGTATCGCCGTTGATACGGTTATGCACTTTATCCGCGGTCGCTACAATGCTCAGTTCTCTAACCTAGAAGCTCTGCACCATGTAGCCAACGGCCAAATCGAGACCCTGCAGTTCCAAATCAAGGAAGAAAACAAGATGACTGGTATTCCTCTATCTCAGCTTCATCTGAAGAAAGATGTCCTGATTGCGGCCATTATCCGCCAAGGTAAAGCTATCTTCCCCACAGGCGATGACAATCTGCAAGTTGGAGATAAAATTGTCGTAACCACTCTGCTGCAAAATATCACGCAGATTTACGATCTGTTAGCGAGGTAGGCCCCATGAATAGATCTATGATTCGCTACCTGCTGGCAAAATTACTGCTGATTGAGGCGGCACTGCTAATCGTGCCCATCATCGTCGCTCTAATCTACGGTGAACCTTTAAAGGTCTTTCTCTCTATTGGGGCGACCATGGCTATCCTGCTAGTTTTAGGTGGCATAGGCTCTTATTTAAAGCCCAAGGACCTGCATATCTACGCCAAGGAAGGTGTACTGATTGTAGCCCTTTGCTGGATTCTCTGGTCCTTCTTCGGAGCCCTGCCCTTTGTCTTCTCTGGTCAGATACCGGACATCATCGATGCCTTCTTTGAGGTCAGCTCCGGCTTTACAACCACGGGAGCGACTATTCTCAACGATGTCGGCGTTCTCTCTCATTCGCTGCTCTTCTGGCGCAGTTTTACTCACTTAATCGGAGGAATGGGAGTGCTGGTCTTTGCCCTAGCTATTATGGACAATGCTAAAAATGGCCACTTGGAGGTCATGAAAGCAGAAGTTCCGGGCCCAGTCTTTGGCAAGGTTGTGTCCAAGCTCAAGAGTACGGCCCAGATCCTTTATATCATTTATCTAGCTCTCTTTGCTATCTTTGCCCTGCTTTATTTCCTAGCGGGTATGCCGCTCTTTGACAGCCTTGTGATTGCCATGGGAACAGCTGGTACAGGAGGATTCACCGTTTACAATGACGGTATTGCCCATTACAACAGCTCACTGATTACTTATCTGGTCAGCTTTGGGGTCTTGGCTTTCGGGGTCAACTTTAATCTCTACTATTACTTGCTGATTCGCAAGTTTAAGGCCTGCTTTGGTGATGAAGAGCTTAGAGGCTATCTTTGGATTGTCTTTCTTTCCACAGCCTTGATTGCCTTTAATGTCTTCCACCTCTATCAAGGCTTTGCCAAGAGCATGGAGATTTCCTTCTTCCAGGTAGCCAATGTCATCACAACAACTGGATTTGGCTATGGCGATACAGTCAAATGGCCACTCTTTTCTCAGGTTATCCTGCTCCTGCTCATGTGTATCGGGGGCTCGGCTGGATCAACAGCTGGAGGATTCAAGGTCATTCGAGGGATTATCATTTCCCGCATTGCTAAAAATCAGATTCTATCTACCCTGTCACCTAATCGCGTCCTGACCTTGCATATCAATGGTTCGGTCATCGACAAGGATACTCAACATAAGGTACTGAAATACTTAGCCGTTTATATCTTGATTATTCTAGCTCTCATTTTCATTGTCAGCCTGGATAACAACAATCTCATGACGGTTGTCAGCGGAGTTCTCTCTTGCTTCAACAATATCGGTCCCATGATTGGGACGACAGATAATTTTTCTATCTTTAGTCCTTTTTCCAAACTGCTACTAGCCTTTGCTATGATTGGCGGTCGCTTGGAAATATACCCGATTCTCCTGCTCTTCCTGCCTAAGACTTGGTCTAGAAGATAGGAAATATTCAGAGAATATAGGTATATATAAAAGTCACACTAGATACTTATCTAGTGTGACTTTTTTCTTGAATTATTTCTTCTCAGACTGAAATGGTCTGGTACAGGATCCTCTCCCGGCTGAGACCAGGGATGACAGCGGAGAATGCGCGCCAAGCCCATCAAAACTCCTTTAGCACCATGCTTCTGGATAGCCTCTATCATATAGTTAGAGCAGGTGGGCCGAAAGCGGCAAGATGGAGGGAAAGCAGGCGATATGAAGCGTTGATAAAAGCGGACAGGAGCAATAAGCAGTTTCTTTATCATTTCTTGGTCTTGGTTACAGCCAGTGTATGCAGCTGGCTGACTTCTTTTTTATTGAGCTTACGATACTCACCAGGCTTGAGGCCAGTTAAGTCCAAATGACCAAATCGAGTCCGTGAAAGCTTATCTACTTGCAATCCGACCGCCTGGAACATCTTCTTGACCTGATGGTTACGGCCTTCGTGGATGGTCAGCTGAACGACCGAGCGATTTTTCGCTGGATCAACCTTGATAATCTCATAAACCGCTGGCTTAGTTTTGCGCCCCTCGATCTCAATACCACGAGTTAGAGGACGAAGAACTTCTTTATTGGCCAATCCTTTGACACGCGCCACATAGACCTTGTCAATCTCATTGCGGGGATGAATCATCTCGTCGGTAAAGTCCCCGTCATTGGTCAGAATGAGAATGCCAGAAGTATCCCAGTCCAAACGACCAACCGGATAAATCCGCTCCTTGACCTGAGGCAAGAGCTCTACGACCGTCTTACGTCCCTTGTCATCACTGACAGAGGAAATGACCCCGCGCGGCTTATTGAGGAGGTAATAAACCTTCTCTTCGTTATAGATAGGTTGGCCTTCTACTTCCACACGGTCGCCAGACTTGACGTTCGTCGCCAGTTCTCGTACCACTTGGCCGTTTATACTGACCTTCCCCTGCCTGATTAGCTCTTCTGCCTTACGGCGGCTGGCTATCCCAGCATGAGCGATGTATTTATTGATTCTCATCGATATCTGTCCTTTCAATAAAGAGCTGGCTTTCTTCAGCAACTAGCTCTGTTTCTTCGACAATCGGCAGTTCATCTAGGTGATTGATCCCCATATAGTCTAAGAAATAATCCGTTGTCACATAGAGATTCGGCCGGCCAATGACCTCTTTTTTGCCATCCTCTCGAACCAGTTCAAAAGCCAAGAGCTTGGCTAAAGCACCGCTGGAATTAACCCCGCGAATGTCGTCTATTTCCACCCTTGTAATCGGCTGCTTATAGGCAATGATAGACAAGGTCTCCAGCGCTGCCCGCGACAGACTTTGATTGATTGGTGCCCGTGAATAGGCCCGCAGAATCTCAGCAAACTCAGGCTTTGTGACCAGCTTGTATGTCTTTGAGGTCTCCAGCAGGGTCAGACTGGAGTCTGGATTGGCTTCATATTGCTCAGCCAACTTCTCCAAACTCTGAATAACCCCGGTCGGCGGCAAAGATAGGATTTCTGCCAATTGATGAACCTTGAGTCCATCTTCTCCCGCCACAAAAAGCAGGGCTTCAATCTCTGCTAACTTACTCATTTCCTCTTCCTACTAAATAAATATTTCCAAAGTTTTCTTCCTGAATGACTTGCACTTCCTGCACCTTGACCAATTCCAAAGTCGCCAGAAAGAGAGTAATAACTTCATTCATGTCCTTGGTCTCTGCAAAAATCTCCTGCAGAGCCAGACGGCTCTTACCAGCACAGCGTTGGCGCACCACATCCATCATGTCCTCAATCTTATACTCGTCTCGCACAATGGTTGTGTGGCTCTTAGAAAACTCCTCTTGCTTCTTGGCGATAACCTTGGAAAAAGCCAAGAAAAGATCTATCGTTGACTTGTCATGCAGGAGCTCAGCATCTTCATAAACCAGCTCCAGCTTAGGCTTAGAGTAATAAAGAGCCCGGTCATCATGCTGGAGCGACATTTTCTCACCCAAGAGCTTGAACCTGCGGTATTCCTCGATCTGGCTCAAGAGGTCTTGCTCTAAATCATCTTCCAGCTCAGCATTATCCGCCACCTTAGGCAGAAGCTTGCGGCTCTTAATCAGCATGAGCTGGCTGGCCATGACCATATACTCGCCCGTCACTTCCAGCTTCATGGCCTGCAAAGTAGCCACATAAGCCAGATACTGCTCGATGACCTCTGTAATGGGCACATCATAAATATCCACCTGGTACTTAGATACGAGGTGGAGCAGCAGGTCCAGCGGGCCTTCAAAATCTTTTAGTTTGATATCCATTTTTATCTGTATTTTTCTAGTGTAATCATGGTTTTCAAGCCCAAATCTTGGGCAATATCATAAAGGCCAATCCCCTTCTCCCTCTGGCGCAAAATAAACTGCTCACGCAGGCTTTGGGCAGATAGACTGGCTTGTCCCTGCTCAATCAAGAAGGCCTCTAGCTGACGGAAGCCCCATTGACGAGAATAGGATTTGCCGTTTTTCTCAAATAAATATGTCCCTGTCAGATAGTCTTCCAGCTCACCCGTCAAGCTCTCAGGAATCTTGATGACCCGCTTCTGACCGGCCTTTTCAATCTTCAAAACCTGAAAGTCAAGATTGACATCTGCCACTCTGACCTGCAGAATCTCACTGGGCAGCAAGCCCATTTCCAAGATAAGAAGAGCCATCAGCCGCCCCCTGGGAACTCTTGATTCCTGCCAAAAAGCAGACAGATCCAGCAGTTCATTTTCCTGCTCCTTCGATACGGAAACCTTGGGCAGGACCAAACGGTGGAACTCCTCAATAAGCTGCTGCTGATAAAGGAAGTAGAGAAATTGATTGACTGCTGAGAGCTTCCGCTTCTGAACAGCTGCCTTAAAATCCTTGATAGAGGCCTGATAAATCCGCAGATTTGTCTCGCTAATCCGGCCATGTACTTCCTCGATAAACTGCTCCAAATCATAAGAATAGGCAATTTTAGAATTTTCTGAGATATCTTTTTGATTTAAAAACGGTCTAATGTATTCTTTCATTTTTTGCGAATTTCGTACTTCTTGCTAAAGCCGTGCAACAAAGAATTGACAGCTTTCAAAATGGACTTTCTAGTAATAATTCCGTAAAAATGCTGATCCTCGCCCACAACCGGCAGGAATGACTCGTCGACCAGCTTATGAAGTACATCTGATACAGTATAATCTGGCCCAACTGTCAAGTCGTCCATTTTAGTCATATGGACGATGTCTGTCATCATGAATTCCTCTTCTGGTAAATCATGGCGCATGCGATAGGACATGATGTCTGTCAGGGAAATCGTGCCAACAAACTTTTTATCTGCTGTCACGACTGGTACACGTGAGTAAGTCATCTGGCTCAGCAGTAGGATTGCATGATCCACATTGTGGGTGTCAATCATAACCGCCAGATTTTCCCCAGGCGTCAAAAAAGTTTCTTCATGTTGCAGCAGATAGTCTTCAAATTCCTTAGCAATCATCGGCTAAACTCCTTAGACAAGCTTGGATAAAGTTCATGATTTCGTGTATAGAAATCAACTTTAAAGCGGTCATCATCAATCTCTACCTTAGCGTAGAGACGTTCGTTAATCAGGCCGCGTGGCTGGCTGATGGAGCCCGGATTCAGAAAGAGCGTTTTGCCCTCCATTCGAGCATCTGGGATATGCAGGTGACCATAGAGGCAGATGTCTGCATTAACCTCTTGTGCCCACAAATCCAGCTTTTGAAAAGAAAAGTTGATATGGAAGAGATGTCCGTGGGTCTGGGCAATAATGGTCCCCGCCAAATCCGTCACCAAGCGTTCTGGATAGCCGTCATAAAAGTCCATATTGCCTGCCACAACCTGAATCCCTTGCCATACCTCATCATCAGAAGGAAGCTCAGAGTCTCCGTTATGGAAAATCGCATCTACCTTTCCAATATAATGATTCCTAATTTCTTCTACAATAGCACGGTCGCCATGAGAATCACTCATGACTATAATGGTTTGCTTTGCCATGCTGGAAATACCTCCACTAATTTCTTAACTGCCTGAGCCCGATGGGATTGCGCATTTTTTTCTTCCATCGTCAGCTCAGCAGACGTTTTTCCTGTTTCTCCCACTAAGAACAAGGGATCATAGCCAAAGCCATTTTCCCCTTTTGGCTCATGGGCAATGTAGCCCGGCCAATCCGCTTCGACTACCAGAGACTCCCTATCAGGACTAGCCACCACAAGGGTCGTATGAAAATGGGCCGAGCGGTCCTTGACATCAAAAACCATAGCCAACTCATGCAGGAGCTTGATGTTGTTTTCATCGTCTGTCGCGCCTACTCCAGCGAAGCGAGCCGACCAGACTCCAGGTAAGCCGCCTAAAACATCGACCTGCAGACCTGAGTCGTCAGCTAGCACCATTTTACCGGTCAGTTTACTGATGGTCTCTGCCTTGAGCCGCGCATTTTCCTCAAAGGTAGTTCCTGTCTCTTCGACTTCTGGCAAATCAGGATAATCATTGAGATTTTCAACCTTGTAGCCCAGCTTATCAAAGAGTTTGCGAAACTCTGCTGTCTTTCCTTCGTTACGAGTCGCAATCAAGATGGTATCTCCGACAGCCATCGCGGTCTCCTGCCCCTGACCAAAAAAGTCAGTCATCTTAACTCCATCCTTAGACAGGAAGAAGACCTTGCGCAGCAAGTCCTTTTCTGTAATCAGAATAGCCCCCTTATGACTGGTCGCCTTAAAATCCCGCTTCTGGCGGTCGTTAATCATATTGAGGACAAACTGGATATAGGACATGGGAGAGCCGTATTTGACCACAACTGTGGTAAAAGCGTTGTACTCTTCATCCAAATCCCGCTCAATCAGCTCACTCAACTCTGCATCTATATGCTCCAAGAGCCTGTATGGGATGTCGTTGAAATGATAGCCGGCCTTGCGAAAGCGGGTCCATTCTCCGATATACCAATTGTTCTCGTCAATGTATTCATAAATTTTATTTGTCATAAGCTTACATGCTCCACATTCACTTTCAGGCCCAGCCAGCTTTCTGCAATCTCCGAAAAGCTCTTGGCATTGGCAGTTGTGTAAAATTGGTGATTGAGCTCCTGTTTTTCCCGACTGCGGTTGATTTCAAAGTAATTGAGTAGGACAGAAATATCCCGCACGCACTCTGCCCCGCTGTCAATCAGCTTCACATTTGGTCCCATCCTATTTTGAATAATAGGCCGGAGCAAGGGATAGTGGGTACAGCCCAAGACAAGGGTATCTACCCGACCAGCTAAAGGCTGCAGGGTTTCATAGACAACTTTTTTAGTAAGACTGGAATGAAGTTCATTGGACTCTACCAAAGGTACAAACTTAGGGCAGGCCAAACTTTCCACCTGCATCTCCGGCGAGAGCGCTTCAATCTTCTGACGATAGATATCAGAGGAAACAGTCATTGGTGTTCCAATAACACCGATACGGCCGCTGGCAGTTGACTTAATAGCCGCACTAGCCCCCGGCAGAATCACGCCCAGTACTGGAATATCCAGTTTTTCCTTCACTTCTTCCCAGACAACAGCAGTCGCTGTATTGCAGGCAATGACTATCATCTTAACATCCTTGGTCAGGAGGAAGTTGACCAATTGCCAGGTATAAGCGCGAATCTGCTCAGCAGGCCTAGGGCCGTAAGGAGCCCGCGCTGAATCTCCGATATAAATGACCTCTTCGTGGGGGAGCTGCCGCATGAGCTCACGGACTACAGTCAAACCGCCCACTCCTGAGTCTAAAAAACCGATTGGTCGATTATCCATAAGGTCTTCTTTCTAAAACAAGGGACTGGAAGCCGATTCCAAATCCCCATTTTTTTATAGATTTTCTCTGCTGGTATTAAAAGCCAGCCTCTAGAAAATTATTTTTTCTTTTTGCTCTTAGCAAGCGCAGCTTTCTGCTGGCTGATAATTTGACGATAAACTTGCTGTACTTTCGCTTCATTTGGCCGTTGACCGCTAGCGCTAAGCAAGGTCCGAACTGCTTCTACATTCAGACGCGGATTTTCTGCAAATTCCTTCTCCACTTGACGACGAAGCAGATACATACCCAAGATCACGCCTCCAGCAAATGCTGCCATAATCAAGAAAATTGCTAAAACTAAATTCATATCGAGAACTCCTCTATTTCCATTTTTACATTGCTCTTCATTATATCAAATTTTCTCTATTTTTCAAAATCAAAGCCATACAGTGTCGCAAAATAATCTTCTGGTTTTTCAGCCCGACGAATCATGCGAATATTGCCATCTTGTTCCAAGAGAATTTCGCTGGAGCGGAGCTTGGCATTGTACTGATAACCCATAGAAAAACCATGAGCACCCGTATCGTGAATCACTAGTGTATCGCCAATTTGGCTGACAGGCAGCGGGCGATTAATAGCAAATTTGTCGTTATTCTCGCAGAGGCTGCCGACAACATCCACAATCTCTGTCTCACCCTTAGGTCGATCCATATTTGTAATGTGGTGATAAGAACCATACATAGCTGGACGCAACAGATTGACCGCAGAGGCATCCACCCCCAGATAGGTTCGGTAGGTCTGCTTCTTATGGGTAACCTTGGTGACCAGCAGGCCATAAGGCGCCAGCATAAAGCGGCCCAGCTCCGTATAAATCTTGACCTGTCCTAGGCCAGCTGGAGTTAGAATAGCTTCATAGGCCTGACGAACTCCTTGACCGATGACCGCAATGTCATTTTCCTCACCTTCAGGCTGATAATTAATGCCGACTCCGCCAGATAGGTTGATAAAGTCCAGCTCAACTCCTGTCTCAGCCACTACTTCCACAGCCAGCTTAAAAAGCTGACGGGCCAGTTCAGGATAGTAGTCATTGCTGACAGTATTTGAGGCCAAGAGAGCATGAATGCCAAACTTCTCAGCCCCAAACTCCTTGAGCTCTTTGAAAGCTTGAATCAGCTGGTCCTTGGTCATACCAAACTTGGCTTCTTCTGGATTATCCATAATGCTGGTTCCCAGCTCAAAGACACCACCAGGGTTGTAACGGCAGGAAATAATCTTTGGAATACCCGCAGAATCCTTCAAAAAAGCCACATCTTCATAGGCATCCAGATTGATAGTCGCTCCAAGGTCACGTGCAAACTGAAATTCCTCAGCTGGTGTGTTATTGGACGAAAACATGATATCCTGTCCAGCAAAGCCTAGCTTTTGGCTCATGAGCAGCTCAACATAGCTGGCACAGTCCACTCCACAGCCTTCTTCTTTGAGGATTTTTAAAATAGCAGGATTGGGAGTAGCCTTGACGGCAAAATACTCTTTAAAGCCTGGATTCCAAGAAAATGCTTCATGCAGGGCACGCGCTCTTTCCCGAATTCCCTTCTCATCATAAAGATGGAAAGGGGTTGGAAACTGATCCGTAATCTCAGCTAGCTTTTCACGACTGACAAAAGGAGTTTTCATACTATTCTCGCTTTCTATTTGCTGGCTTTATTATACCATAAATCCATAGGAGAAACAAAAAGCACTGGGCAAGCGCCCAATGCTTTAGTCTTATTTAGCTGAGTTATTTGTTTCTTCCAAAAATACGCAGCAAGCTGAGGAAGAGATTAATGAAGTCCAGGTACAGATGCAGAGCCAGCGAAATTGCCCAGCCATTCCCTGGATTGCCATTGGTCTGCTCATAAACATAGCGGATCTTCTGATTGTCCCAAGCGATGAGTCCTGAGAAAATAAGGACACCAACGATACTGATGATAAAGTCCAAGCCACTGCTTCTCAAGAAGATATTAAGGAAGCTAGCAGCGATAATACCAATCAAACCGGCCATACAAGCTCTGCCCATTCCAGAAAGATCCTTCTTGGTCACCTTGCCGATGAAGCCCATAGCAAAGAACATAACAGTCGTTGTCAGAAAGGCTAAGAGAACAGTTGACTGAAGATACAGCGCCATGATAATACTTAAGGTAAAACCATTGATGGCTGAATAAGCTAAAAACATAGGCAACGCCGCCGGACTATTGCTCCGAGCAGTTCCAGATGCTACCAACACAAGGATAAACTCAACTGCAATAGCCGCATAGAAAATCCAAGTGGAGCCTGTCAGAACAGAGATAATAATGTCCTGAAAGAAGTTCAGCATCAAGAGGGATACGATTGCTGAGATTCCGATACCGACACCAACGATAGAATAAATCTTGGCATAGAAAGAATTAATATCTGATTGATCTTGAATAATAGAATGATTCATAGTTACTCCTTTTATAATTAAACATTTACGGTTTCAGCATCTTTCGATGAAAGAGCTTGCGATTACCGCCCTTGCGTCTCCAAGGTGCCGTCGCTTCTTTGACGGCCCAATACTTGTCTACCATTGTCACAACGAATGATTCTTTGTAACGAGGCGGTGCCAAAGTCAGGCCCCACATGTGCTTGACGATAATGTCCTCTTCGACCTTATTGAGTTTGGTAATCTTACGAGCATTGCGAACTGCCAGCCTCGGATGAACCCAAGCATGACTCTTCTTAAACTTGGTCACACGCCAGTCATAGTAGAATAAGTCATGAAGCAGGGCACCGCGTGCCGTACTGCGAGCATTCCAACCAAATTTTTTGGCAATTCTGTAACTAGTATAACTTACATTGATGGAATGTTCAAGTCTATTGGAATGAATATGATGGGGAATTTCTTTCAGGCGCTGCACACTGGGCTTTTCAATCAGGTGCCCAACATAAGCCATAAATTCCTCGTCCTTTTTGTAAGGCATAGAATCACCTCCCTTGCCAACTATTATATCTCTTTTTCTGATTTTTAGCTTAAATGAAAGATTAAAATACCAGCAGCGACAGCAACATTGAGACTTTCTGCCTGCCCCTTCATGGAAATATGGACCAGAATATCAGCTGCTGCCGTCATTTCTGGACTAATCCCCTGCCCTTCATTGCCCATAACTAGGGCAAAGCTCTCTTTGCTGTCTACCTCTCTGTAATCGATAGATATTGACGACAAGGTCGACGCTAGAATCGGCAAACGGGAAGACTGAGTCAGCCTAATAAAATCAGCTGTATCCATCCGATAAACTGGCAAATGGAAATGGCTCCCCTGCATAGAGCGCAGCGTTTTTAGGTTATAGATGTCTGCCGACGAGCTAGAGATGAAAACCCCGTCAAAGCCAGCTGCATCCGCGGTCCGAATGATGGTACCGACATTACCTGGATCCTGAACGTCCTCCAAGAAAAGATAGCGTCCACTTAACTCCGATGGTATTTCTTTCCTTTCAAAAGCCACTTCCGCGACAATCCCCTGTGGCGTCTTACTATCAGCTAAATCTGCTAAAATCTCTGGACTGACAAAGATTACCTGAGAAAAATCAGCTAATCGCTCTGCGTATTCCGCTAAAGCAAAAATCCGAATCAGCTCTGCCCCGTTGCTGACAGCTTCCTCAAATAAATGCCAGCCCTCGATCAAATAAGAATCCTTGCGGTATTTTTTGTGATGAAGTTTTTTAGCTTTTTTTACCACATTATTGGCTTTTGAGGTTATAATATTCATAAGAACATTATACCACAATTTAGCAGACTTGCACTCATACTGAGGGCTTAAATCCCTCGGTTTGCTCACTAAAGGAGGACGCCATGCAGAAAGTTAAAATGACAGCTCAAGGACGAGTACAAGGGGTCGGATTCCGCTGGGGAGTTTATTCTCTAGCGCTGGAAATCGGAGGTATTACCGGCCGGGTCTGGAACAATGATGACGGTACTGTTGGCATTCTGGCTCAGGCTGATGACCCAGCTCTGATGGCCAAATTTATCCAAGAAATCCGCAAAGGACCGACACCTTTTTCTAAGGTCAGTTATTTGGATGTGACCATGGCTAATTTTGACTCCTATCCTGACTTTAAAATTTCAAATTAGGTCTACAGAACTATTGTATATTTTGCAAAAAAACAGTAGAATAGATAGGTATTATTTTTTAGAAACAAAGGATATGAACTCGTGAAACATTTCAAACGCTTTTTATTCTCCGGTATGGGACTGGCTGCGCTTCTTTTCCTGTCTGGCTGTGTAGGCCGCGACAAGGCCGGTAATCCTTCTGGTCTGATCTGGGATGTGATTGGTCAGCCTATGGCGGATGGTATCCAATTTTTCGCCAAGAATTCAGGCTTGGGTTATGGTCTGGCGATTATTATCGTTACGCTCATCGTGCGGATTATCATTCTGCCGCTAGGAATCTATCAGTCTTGGAAGGCAACGCTTCAGTCTGAAAAGATGAACTACTTTAAGCCGATTTTTGCCCCAATCCAAGAGCGAATCAAAAATGCCGAAACTCAGGAAGAGAAAATGCAGGCTCAGCAAGAACTGATGGCTGCTCAAAAAGAGAATGGACTCAGCATGTTTGGCGGTATAGGCTGTCTGCCTCTGCTTATCCAAATGCCTTTCTTCTCAGCCCTCTTCTTTGCCGCTCAGTATACTCAAGGAGTTGCAGGCAGTTCCTTCCTCTGGATTAAAGACCTGGCCAAAAGCGACTTGGCTTTGACTGCCATTGTCGGTATCCTCTACTATATCCAGTCGGTGCTCTCTCTGCATGGTATTGAAGATGAAACTCAAAGAAACAGCATGAAACAGGCTTCTTATATGAGCCCTATCATGATTGTTGGTTTCTCTTTCTTCTCCCCTGCCGCAGTCACTCTCTACTGGGTAGTCGGTGGATTTATCCAAATCATCCAGCAATTTATCATCAACTACATCATTCGACCTCGCTTGAGAAAACAGGTAGCAGAGGAATTTGAAAAAAATCCTCCTAAAGGCTTGAAAAAAGCGAGTCGGGCTAAAGATGTTACTCCAAAAACTCAGCCGGCTATTGAGCAAAAGAACAAAAAGAAAAAGAACCGCAATGCTGGTAAGCAACGGTCAAGATAAAGAAAAATTCTTCTAGTATTAGCTAGAAGAATTTTTTTAATCTCAAGTAAAAATCAGCATCGCCGATACAAAAAGCTCAGCAAAGAAAGCAATAACTGATGAATGAGGTGACTCTATCACAGTAAAACGGTAAAGCCAATCAATCCTTTCTTATATGAAACCCAAATCCTGCCCTTGAAAATCCGAACCAGACTTTCTGCCATGGATAGGCCAATCCCGTAGCCAGGCTGCTTCTGATTATGCGATTCGTCTTCGCGATAGAAACGGTCAAAGAAACGGCTATAATCAACATTCTTACCATCAGCGTAACTATTGGCTACCGTCAGACGAGCTCGTTTCCCCCGCTTAGCCTTGGTCAGGGTGACAAAAATTTGTCCATCTTCGTCACAATACTTGCAGGCATTGTCAATCAGGATACTAACCAATTCATAAAGTTCATCTTCAGTTGCCTTGACATGAATGTCTTCCTGCAGCTTGATCTCGTACTTCTTGCCTACCTTCTCAATAACAGACTTGAAGTTTCCTGCTACTTTTTTGACAACTTCTGAGAAATTCACATCCACCAAAGTAACATCTGGCTGCTCTTCCAGACGGGCCAGAACGACCATTTGATTAATTAGATTGCTGAGGCGCTTGACCTGGTCCTTGGTGCTTTCTGTCCATTCATTTTCGCCAGTCATCAGCTCTTGCAGCTCCGTATTGGCTGAGATGATTGCCAATGGCGTCTTCAGTTCATGTCCAGCATTAGTGATGAAACGTTTTTGGTTTTCATAGTTTTTGATATAGGGACGGATGGCAAAGTTGGAAAATCCAGACACGACTAAAACAAAGAAAATAAAGCTATAGAAACACAACTGGATAGATAGCCAGAAAAAGTCATTGCGGCTTTCGAGATAATTAGTCGAATCTAAGACTACCAGTAAATAGCGCTTGGTCTTGGAATCCTGCGTTATCTGGTAGGAATAAAATTGACTGCCTACCTTAAAAACCCCACTGCTGCGACTGTCCTTAATCACTTTGTTAGCATAGCTAAGCGCCTGCTCCTTAGATAGATTGGAAAGATGATCCAAGTTGGTGGAGTAAAGTGTTTTGTCTTCCTTATAAACCACACTGAAATAGCGGTATTGGTAGATGGTATCAATGGTAATACGGTCGTTTTGCAAGCTCTCTGCCGTTTCTTCTACGCTGGGAAAATCTCCATTATTGGCAGATAGAATATTGAGAACGGCTTGGATTTCTCCGTTGGTCTGCAGAAAGCGAACGGAGTTTAAGACAGCAATCATGGTCAGCAAAATACAGACAATAGCCGCCGAAGCCAGCAGAATGAACCGAATTTTAAGCTTCCGAAACATGGCCATCTCCTTCCAACGGCACCAGAGTGAAACTGCCGCCTTCCTCACCCAAGATAGCAAGATCAGCATGAATAGCCTTCAGCTTCTGACGCAAATAAGAAATATAAATCCAGACGAAGCCTTCGTCCAAATCCTCATCCTCGTCTTTAGACCAAACATGGCGGAAGATTTCCTGAGTGGAAAGACTCTTCTGGGCATTGAGCATAAGAAATTCCATCATTTTAGATTCCTTGCCGGCTAGGCGGATTGAGTTGGAGCTAATGAGTTCATGCTCTCCGACATTGAGGCTGGTTTGGCCAATCTGCAGCAAATTGGGAGTGAACGTCGCTACCCGTCTGGACATAGACCGCAGGCGAGCTAGAAGCTCTTTCAGAGAGAAGGGCTTAGTCAGATAATCATCTGCACCGGCATCCAGCCCTGTGACCTTGTCATCCACCTCTGACATAGCTGTCAGCATGATGACATGGGTAGTATTGCCGGTTTGGCGGATTTCTTTCAATGCTTCAATGCCTGTCTTAACCGGCATCATGATATCCAGAATCATCAAATCATAAGCATTTTCCTTGGCTAAGTCCACAGCTTCTTGCCCATCAAAGGCTGTATCAACCTGATAGCCTTCATGGGTCATCGCCGTTTCCAAGACACGGGACAGCTGCTGCTCATCTTCTGCTAATAAAATCTTCATCATCTCACTCACTTTCTCGAATCAAATTGCGGATGGTCTGCATGGTCACATCACAGGACGCCAGCTCATCTGCACAGCGTTTCAGCTCACGAACAATCCGCTTGCTGTCTTTTATCTCGTGCTTGTACTTCATCTGATGCTCTAAGCTGGCCCAAGAGTCCATGGCAATGGTCCGAAGTTGGATTTCTACAAAATAGCGGCCGGGATTTTGACCATGACAATCCTCATAAGGAGTCTCCACCTCTAATATCAAGTGGTAGGAGCGATACCCATTGGGCTTGGCAGCTCGGATATAGTCCTTTTCCAGAACAATCTCACAGCCCTCCAGCTGACGAAGCACCTCAATAGTCTGATAGATGTCCTCGATAAAACCGCAAACAATCCGAATCCCAATCGCATCACGAATTTCTTTTAGGGCTGACTCTGGCGTCCTAGGCAGATTCTTGCGTTGACATTTCTCTTCCATACTGGCTGCCTGCTTGACCCGTGCATTAAAATGCTCAAAAAGCTTCTGCCCTGTTTCCTGCTTGACTCGATCATTAGCCTCTTGAATACGCTGACTAAGATCATCTAAAATCTTGGGCAGATAGACGCCGTATTTCCCATAAATATCTTGCTCTTGCATACAGTTCTCCTACTTTTCTAGCTTATTCTCATTATAGCATAACCATCTGTCTTTTCTCTATTTTTCCCCTGCTCTTCTTATCTAGCCTACACTCTCTGTCTTAAAAGAAACGAAAAAAGAACCAGTCTTCTAGCCAGTTCCTTTTGGTATCGATTAAACGGTTTTTTCAACCTTGAGAATTTTAACGTCGTAGCTGCCAACTGGTGTTTCGACTGTTGCAGTATCACCTGTTTTCTTGCCAATCAAAGCTTGTCCAATCGGGCTTTCATTGGATACCTTGCCTGCGAAAGCATCTGCACCAGCAGAACCAACGATAATGTAAACTTCCTCTTCGCTTTCGCCTACTTCTTGGATGGTAACTGTTTTGCCGATAGCTACCTCGTCCTTGGCTACAGCGTCACTGTTTACAATCTCAGCGTAGCGGATCTTGGTTTCCAGACTAGAAATCTGTCCTTCCACAAAAGCCTGCTCGTCCTTAGCAGCTTCGTATTCACTGTTTTCTGACAAATCGCCGTATGAGCGGGCAATCTTAATACGTTCTACCACTTCTGGACGACGCACCAATTTCAATTCTTCTAATTCTTTTTCTAGTTTTTCCTTTTCCTCTAGGGTCATAGGATAAGTTTTTTCAGCCATTTTTTCTCTTTTCTTTTATTTTCTTTTATTTTTAAACTAAAACAAGAGGCTGAGACAAGTCTGTATCAGTCCCTTTTTTATATAGCAGGACCGAGAAAGCTAGAACTAAATGCACTAGCTTTCTCTCGTCTGCAATGATAGCAGTCTAATTAGAACTGCTGCTGGATTGAGTGAGCTTGCTGTTGACATGCTCCTCAACATTTTTGGCGTGTTCCTCATAAGTATTGGCGAAGTAAACAGCGCCTGTTTCAACATTTGCCACAAAGTAGAGGTAGTCCGTCTTACTTGGATTAATGGTAGCATCCAGAGCAGATAGGCTCGGACTATCAACTGGTCCAGGCATAAGCCCTTCTTTTTTATAGACATTGAAAGGCGAATCGATATTGGTATCAATTTCAGCGTCCTCTTTCAGAGTCGTTTTCTTTCCTAGCTTGCCTTGAGCATAAAGGATAGCGATATTACTCTGAAGCGGCATCGCTTGATTGAGACGGTTGTAAAATACGCTGGCAATATCTTTGCGGTCCTGGTCTGTTGAACCTTCTTTTTCCACTAGAGAAGCAAGAGTCAGAACTTCATTAACCGTTAGGTTCTTCGCTTCGATAGTAGAGTAATAAGAAGACAGATTGGTATTCATTGCGCCCAACATTTGATCAATCAAGCTTTCCAGATCCGCATCCTCACCATAGTTATAAGTGGCAGGGAAGAGGTAACCTTCTAAGCGATACTTGACTCCGCTGTCCTTGCTTGGCAATGTGCCCAGCAGCTGTGGATATTTAGCCGCCATCTTGGAAATGAAAGCTTCATCCTGCGCCTTAGCTAGGAAATCGTCCTTACTAAAAGGTGTCTTACTAGTCTTCTTAGAAGTTGCAGCTGCATTAACCGTCACAGCCTCTGCAATCTGCTCCAGCGTATAGCCTTCAGGAATAGTAACCTTACCAACAACTGGTGGTTGTGGCGTATCCGTTCCACCTTCCTGAAGCTGCCGAGCAATGGTATCTAGATCCATACTCTTCTGGAGATTGTAATAGCCAGACTGGTAATTGTTAAAGCTTTTAATCTTGGAATACAGACTAAAAACTTGGGCATTTTTAATCAGCCCCTTTTTCTCAAGGATTTCTCCAATCTGCTTAGAGCTTGAACCTTCTGGTACTTCAACCGTCACATATTCTGTTGCGTTTGCATCAACAGGTTTAAGAGCTGAAGATACATAAGTATAGCCGACAACTCCTGTAACCACAAGTCCCAGTAGGACAATCAGCAGAACCGTTGTCATAATCCTGCGGGCTAAGGTGTTTTGACGTTTTTTCTTGACCGTGTTGTTGGCCCGATTAGCCCGAGATAGGACCTCATTGGGCTTCTTATCTTCCTCATCCAATCGGCCATAGACCTGAGGATGAGCCTTTTCATTCTCTGCAACCTTGTAGGAAACATCTACCGAAGCCGGTCTAGCTTCAAAGTCGTCCGCAGCTGCTGTTTCTTTTGCAGAAGCAGAGTCCGCTTCTGACTGGCTAGTTGAAGAGGGAGTTTGTTCTTCCTTTTCTCCAGCTAAATCTTTCAAAATCTGCTCTTTAAAGCTCAGATTCTTCTCTTTGTCTTGTGATTTTTCAGTCAAAAATTTGACCTCCTTCATCATAATCCCTAACATTATATCTTAAAAGTCAGATAAATGCAATAAGAGTAGGATTTTCTAGCTTATTATTGTTTTTTTTGCAGTTTGAGACTAGGATTTTCCCAGACCATATCAAACCAAGTAGCGCCTGCGTAAGTTGATTGTGACAAACCTTCATTTACAAAGGCATGCTTCTCGTAGTAAGCGGTGAGATAGTCGTGGCAGGTCAGATTGATGCCGTGGCGTTCATCTGCTATAGCAATTTCTTTCATGGCTTCCAATAGCTTGCGGCCGATCCCCATCCCCTGAGCATCTTTCGAGATAGAAAGGCTGGTCAGAGAGATAAAGCCACCGTCCAGATGACCATAATCTTCAATCTCCTCTGTAAAGGAAATATCCTTTAAATAACGTTCTGGACGGACAGGTCCCTCCAGATAGCCCAAAATCTTACCGTTCTTTTCTGCCACCAAAAAAGTTGAAGATAGGGTTTGGATATGTGCTGCTAGACTTTCGCGGCTAACAGCCTCTTCTGGACTGAAATTTTCCAATTCGATAGCATAAATGGCATCTAAGTCAGCCATTTGAGCTTGACGGACAATCATCACTTCTCCTTAAAATTGGGATTTTCCCACACCATATCAGACCAGACAGCTCCACCATGAGTTGAGTCAGAAATCCCTTCATGGACGAAACCATTCATCTCATAATAAGGTATCAGCTCATCATGACAGGTTAGGCTAATGCCCTGTCGATTTTGCTGAACAGCTGTCTCCTTGAGAGCTGCAAGCAACAAGGTTCCGACCCCCTGCCTCTGAAAATCCGGATGGACGGACAGACTTTGGACGGCAATGAAGCCACCTTCTGGAGGATTAGCACCCACCTTGCTAAAGAGATCATCTGTCAGATATCGCGTCTGAATAGCTGATCCAACAATATAGCCCGCCAGCTGACCATGCAGCTCTGCTAGCAAAAAAGTATCTGGAATCTGCTCAATCCGCTCTTTGAGAACTTCTGAACTGGCTGCCTCTGCTGCTGGAAAATTCAGCTGTTCAATTGCAAGAATTTCCTCCCAGTCGCTCAAGTCGGCCTGCCTAATTCGAATCGGTGCTTCCATCAAGTCTCCTTCTACTGAACATTGCTGGTCAGATTGGACAGGAGACGTTCAAAGGAATATTCATAGGTCTGGATGTCACCAGCTCCCATAAAGACATAAACGGCATTATCGTGGTCAAGAAGCGGAGAAACATTATCCACATCAATAACCTTAGCCCGCTTCACAATCTTTTCAGCCAGATCTTCGACCTTAACATCGCCATTGTCCACCTCACGCGCAGATCCGTAAATCTGAGCTAGATAGACTGAGTCAGCCTGATTGAGGGCTTCCGCAAATTCGTCCAATAGAGCAATGGTCCGAGTGAAGGTATGCGGCTGAAAGATCGCGACGATTTCCTTGCTTGGATATTTCTGACGGGCTGCATCCAGAGTTGCGATAATTTCCGTTGGATGGTGAGCAAAGTCATCAATAATAACTGTTTCGTTAACAATTTTCTCTGTAAAGCGGCGCTTAACTCCGCCAAAAGTCTTGAGGTGTTCCCGAACTAGATTCAAATCAAGACCTGCAGTGTACAAGAGGCCAATTACTGCTGTCGCATTCATAATGTTGTGGCGGCCAAAGCTTGGAATTTGGAACTCACCCAGCTCTTGCCCGCGGAAAGAAACTTTAAAGCCTGAACCGCTGGTAGAGCGCAAGAGGTCGTGAGCAACAAAGTCATTGCCCTCTTCCTTGAAGCCATAGTAGTAAATCGGGGCATTGGACGTAATCCGGCGCAGCTGCTCATCCTCTCCATAAATGAAGAGTCCTTTGGTAATCTGCTTGGCATAGTCATTGAAAGCGTTAAAGACATCTTCCAAGCTCGTGAAATAATCCGGATGGTCAAAGTCGATATTGGTAATGATCGAATATTCCGGATGATAAGGCATGAAATGACGCTCGTACTCGTCTGACTCAAAGACAAAATACTTGGCATTGGCAGAACCTCGACCAGTACCATCCCCAATTAAATAGCTAGTATCCGTGATATTGGAGAGAACGTGGGAAAGAATACCAGTTGTAGAGGTCTTCCCGTGGGCACCAGCCACTCCCAAGCTAACAAAGTCACGCATGAAGCTACCTAAAAACTCATGGTAGCGTTTATAGCCAATCCCGTTTGCGTCTGCATAGGCAATTTCTACATTGTTATCTGGACGAAAGGCATTGCCGGCAATGATTTCATAGTCTGGCTGGATGTTCTTTTCATCAAAAGGCAGGATGGAAATGCCAGCTTGCTCCAGACCTCGCTGAGTGAAATAATATTTATCAACGTCACTGCCCTGAACCTTATGGCCCATCTGGTGCAGCATCAAAGCCAAAGCGCTCATACCAGAGCCCTTAATCCCGATAAAATGATAGGTTTTCGTCATGATTACTCCTTAAGATACAAGGCCATAAAAGCAAGTCCAAAGAGGAAAATCTCCGCAGACCCTAATTAGCCCGCAGGGATTTTCTTTCTTTACAAGCTTTTAGGCACCACCAAAACACCAAAGAAGCCGGACCAATCAGTAAGTCCCAGCTTCTAGCATCGATTTTCTTCAACCGATGATGGATGTTATATGCAGATAAATTTTACATTTACATAATCAACTAGCAATTTTCCTTATAAACATCAGAAAATTGCAGGCAGAAAAGACTTGAGCAAGCCAGCTTTAATCACTGTCCAAGCCTGTCAAGTTCAGCTCTTGAGCCTTAGAATGCTTCAACTGCTCCTCCTTAGCTCTATCCTGATTATAGATCTGACTGGTTTTTAAAAAATCATAATTGTTCTTCTTAGGCTTTTCTTCCGGCTCCTGTGGCTGAGGGCTATACTCAGGCTGAATATCCGCCAAAATATAGTTATCCTGCTGAAGCCTATCGCCAAACTTCGTAAATTCCCCTGATGTTTTCTTCTGAAAAGGGGCAGTTGGCTTCGGTCTTTCCGCATTAGAAGCTGTCGGAAGCTTTCTGCTGCGGACCTTAGTCGGAAGGTCGCTGGTCAGATAAGGCGCTGAACGCTTCTTTTTCAAATCAGCCCGAGCTTCCTCGCGTGCCTGCTCAGCATAACGAATGGCCGGATCTTTCTTATCAATCGGCTTTTTAAAATCCTTGAAAGCAGACTGCTTTTGCAGCGGTCTTCTGATAGCCTGACTGGCAGCGATGGGAGCATGCCTGCTGGAGTCCACAATCGGCATCCATTCCAAATAATTACGGTCAGTATAGTCTCCGGTAATGTTGCTAATGAGATCCAGTTCGTCATAAAGATTCATATGCGGCATTTCCGTCAGCATGATTTCATCATCTGACACCAGAGGAAATTGTTTATCAGTCATATCTTTTTCCTTTCAACCCTTCATTATTATAAACTATTCAGGCTATTTTTCAAGCTATTCTGCCGAAATTCCCAGAATTTCTCGAATTTCCTCCACAGAGAGACTGGATTTAGCTTCTGCTCCGTCCAGAATAGTCGAAACCAGATTGCGCTTGCTCTCCTGAAGCTCCTGTATCTTCTCCTCAATCGTACCCCGTGTAATCATCCGATAGACTTCGACATTGCGCTCCTGACCGATACGGTGGGCACGGCCGATGGCCTGGGCCTCAACCGCTGGATTCCACCAGAGGTCAACCAAGATGACTGTGTCAGCACCGGTCAGATTGAGACCGACACCTCCGGCCTTGAGGGAGATCAGAAAGGCTGAACGCTGGCCGTCATTGAATGCTGTTGTCATGTCCTGACGCTCCTTGGCCGGAGTAGAGCCTGTAATCTTAAAGGACTCCATTCCAAGCTTGTCCAGCTCGCTCTCGATAATATCCAGCATACCACGAAATTGTGAAAATATGAGGACACGACGATTACCATCTTGTATCTGTTCAAGTAATTCCCGCAAACTTTCCAGCTTACCGCTCTCGCCCTCGTAATCTTCCATAAACAGCTTCGGAGTGTCACAGATCTGGCGGAGGCGCATAAGACCTGACAAAATCTCTATCTTACTGCGATTGATTTCATCTTCTGTCGCATGGATGATTCTGTCCTGCATCTGCTTGAGCAGAGCCAGATAAATGGTCTTCTGGCTATCTGCCAATTCATTGCGATAGGCAACTTCAATCAAATCAGGCAATTCCTGCAGCACATCTTCTTTCTTGCGCCGCATGACAAATGGTTTGATATAACGGGCGACTTTCTCAGCCGGTAGTTTTAAAAATTCCTTTTTACTTGGCAAAAGTCCTGGCATGACAATTTGGAAAATAGACCAAAGTTCTCCCAGATTATTCTCAATCGGCGTCCCAGAAAGGGCATAGGTATGCTCCACTTCAAAATCCCGCAAATACTGGGCAATCTTGGTCTGGTCATTTTTCATGACCTGAGCCTCATCCAAAATCAAATACTGGAAGTGATTGTCCCGGTATTCTTCCACATCCTGCCTGAAAGAAGCATAGCTAGTAATCGTAATCTGATGCTTCTCCGCAATCAGCTCATCACGAACATTTTTCAGACCATACACCACCGCTACATCCAGATGCGGAGCAAATTTAGCAAACTCATCGCTCCAGTTGTAAATCAGGCTGGATGGCGCCAAGATTAAGACTTTCTTAGAGTCATCTATACGCGAACTCAGAAAAGAAATCGTCTGCAGGGTCTTCCCTAGTCCCATATCGTCAGCCAGAATTCCACCAAATCCATACTTATCCAACATAGATAACCACTTGACACCCGTCTCTTGGTAATCCCGAAGGTCAGCCTTGACTTGCAGCTTGGGAAGAGGAAATTCCTCAGGGTGAGTCAGGTCAAAGGCCAGTTGCTGCACATCTTTTGAAAACTGTACCCTATCCTTGCCCTTGAAAAACTCTGCCAGTTGGTAAGCTGCTAGACTGCTAGTCTGAATGAAGCCATTTTTAGTCTGCTTACTCCGCAGCTGCTGCAAAGTCCTACTCATTTCCTTGGTCTCTTCATCGAAAATCAAAACTTGCCCAGACTTACTGATAAAGAAGTCCTGCTCCTTGAAGAGCGAATCAAGCACCGCATCGACCTCTGACTGCGCAATACCGGCAAAATCAAAACTAATATCTAAAAGGCCACCCTTCATCTTGACAGAGATCCTTGGACTTTCTGTCTGTGCCAGTGCCTCTAACTCTTCTGTCATGCTGACACGGCCCAAAGCCTCAAAATTGGGAATGACTTCTGAGAAGAAATGATAAATTTCTTCCGGCTTCAGAGGCGGTCTCTGACTGTAAAAGTCTGCCACAAAACCTGCCTGCAGCATTTGCTTAAATACCTGCTGCTCATGCTCAAAATTACCTGCAAAAGGCAGACGTTCCAAATCTTTGCGAGTCGTCACTTTCCTGTCTCCATAGTCAAAGACAGTGTCCAAAATCAGACGCTTGTCAGGACCGATGTCAAAGTCAAACTTGGCTGTAAAGTCATGAATCATCATACTTTCAGGTGCTTCTACCCGACCAACCTTTTTAAACTCAGACAAACTGGAAGCCAGCTTCGTTCTCTCTGACAAGTCGAATTGCAGGCGCTTCAACCGATCATGCTCTATAGGCAACTCCCGTAAAGCCTTAATTAGTCTTATCTGCTGAGGATTTAGCTGGTAGAAGGTATCTCCATAAAAAATAAACTGACCATCATAAAGCATCTTATAATTCTTCTCAGCAATGACTAGCTCAAAATGCTCTTCATACTCTTCCACTTGGAAAGTATAAACTTCTGACTCTTCATGTAAATCTTGGAAAAAGACTTCACTGTAGTCATAAAGGCTGTATTCTAAGCGGAAAGAAGACAGATTCATCAAGAAGATAACTCCCTCTTCAAAGATGCTAGCCGGGAAGAAAAGATTGCGCCCAGCATTTGGGAAAATCAAAGAGGAATCTTGCCCCTGATAGTCGAGCACTAGTCCTTGCAGGAAAACGAGCAAATCTTGACTGGCTTCATCAAAATCCTCCAAATGAATAGCCTCATAGTAACTCTTACCAATCTGATAATGTCCGCCCTTTTCCAAGGTCCGAAGGAAGGAAAGAACGTCTCGGACAACATAAGAGCGCTCGTCCGGCAAGCGACTGATTCGGAGACTCCAGAGAAACTGCCCTGTATAAGAATCCTCCTGACCAGTAGCCGAAAGCTCATAACGAACCTGTTGATTGGATTTATCCGGCAAGACTTTATCCAAGAACAAGCTTCCAAAAGAAACCAGCTCTTGGGTCTCCTGACTGGTCAACTCCTCTTCTTCCATACTCTTTAGCACATCTTTTCCAGATGGAGCATTTTTCAGATAATACTCCAAGGCTGCCAGATGGGCACAGTATTTTTTCTTCTGGAAAAAGTCGCAATAACAAAAGATGACATCATCATCCAAGCTATAGCGCAAATTACACTCATCTACACGAGCATATAAAAGAGAATCACTGACCTCAAGGATTACTACCTTATTGTTTTCAACCAGGGCAATTCCTTCTGTCCGAATCTTACCAGGAATTAATTTTGCCATAATTACCACCTTACATTTATCTCACCATTATACCATACTTTCGACATAAAAAAAGAAAAGCAAGCTCTTATGCTTACTTTCATTTTTACATATAAACGTATGTTTGTCAAATTGCTGTTTTACAACTCTATTTCCGCTTCCTTGCAATCAAGTGAATCGGGGTTCCTTCAAAAATAAAGGCCTTGCGGATTTGATTTTCCAAGAAACGCAGGTAAGAGAAATGCATGAGTTCTTCTTCGTTGACAAAGATGACAAAGGTTGGCGGTTTGGTCGCTACCTGAGTCGCATAAAAAATCTTGAGACGCTTGCCCTTGTCAGTCGGTGTCGGATTAATGGCGATGGCATCCATGATAACATCATTGAGCACCGCTGACGGAATACGAGTATTCTGACTCTGACTGATTTTCTTAATCATGTCCGGCAGCTTATGGAGACGCTGCTTGGTTAGGGCAGAGACAAAGATAATCGGTGCATAAGACAGATACTGGAACTGGTCACGAATATCTGCTTCCCAGTCTTTCATGGTATGGTTATCTTTTTCTAGCGTATCCCACTTATTGACGACGATGATCATTCCTTTTCCAGCTTCATGGGCAAAGCCAGCGATTCGCTTGTCGTACTCACGAATTCCTTCTTCGGCATTCAGCACCATCAGAACGACATCTGAGCGATCAATGGCCCGCATAGCCCGCATGACAGAGTACTTCTCTGTGTTTTCATAGACCTTGCCTGACTTGCGCATACCAGCCGTATCGATCATGGTAAACTCCTGACCTTCACTGTCTGTAAAGACCGTATCAATAGCGTCACGCGTCGTACCAGCAACAGGACTGGCAATAACACGCTCCTCACCCAAGATAGCATTGATCAAGCTAGACTTACCGACATTAGGACGGCCAATCAGACTAAACTTAATCATATCAGGATTTTCAGCGACTTCTTCATTTGGCAGATTTTCAACGATGGCGTCAAGAACATCCCCTGTACCAATCCCGTGGACTGAAGAAACTGGGAATGGATCGCCCAAGCCCAACGCATAGAAATCAAAAATCTCATTGCGCATTTCGGGGTTGTCCACCTTGTTGACCGCTAAAATAATCGGCTTATGGGTCTTGTAAAGCATGCGAGCTACATACTCGTCCGCATCTGTAATACCTTCCTTGCCAGACACGACAAAAACGATAACATCTGCTTCGTCCATAGCGATCTCAGCCTGGTGTTTGATTTGCTCCATAAAAGGCGCGTCAACATCGTCAATTCCGCCCGTGTCAATAATACTAAACTTACGGTTGAGCCAGCTTGCTGTCGCATAGATTCGGTCGCGGGTCACCCCTTCGACATCTTCCACAATGGAAATCCGCTCACCGGCAATCCGATTGAAAAGCGTTGATTTGCCGACATTAGGCCGGCCGACAATGGCAATAGTTGGTAAGGCCATGTTTTTCCTCTTTCATTCTTTAGGACAGAGCCAAACTCCGTCCTATTTTTCTAATTTCTTTTCTTTGAACAATTGGTCAATAGCCTGATTTGGCTCCTGACCAAATTGAGCAGCTAGGCGCTGACTCCAGGTCCCCTTAGCTCGCTCACCTGCATATTCAGTCTGTACGCGGTCATAAGCTTGGATAGTTGAACGATCCTGTTCATGATATTCTGCCTCAAAGACCACTGCTTCATAAGGCAGGCGTGGCTTGACTGCATGATTCTGGTTGGGAGTTCCCAGAGCAATCCCAAAGACTGGATAAGTGTAGTCCGGTAGCTTAAAAAGCTCTGCTATTTGACTGGCAGCATATCGAACCAGCCCAATGATTACCCCGCCGTAGCCTAAACTTTCAGCTGCTAACAGGGTATTTTGCCCCGCTAAAGCAGCATCTACTGAGCTAATCAGGAGATTTTCTGTTCCCTCAGGATAAAAGTCTTCCGTATGCATGTGAACGCCCTTTTGAGCTCGATTGAGGTCACCGACAAAAAGCAGGAAGGCCGAAGACTGCCGAATGGCTTCTTGAGGCACCAAGTCAAAGAGGGCTTCTTTTTTCTCTTTGCTTCGCACCACAATGATCGAATAGGACTGGAAATTCTTCCAGCTGGACGCAGCCCGCCCAGCATCAATGATGGCACGTAATTCCTTATCCGAAATCTGCTCCTCCGTAAAGCGGCGAACAGACGTGTGAGCATTCATCAAGTTAATTGTTTCATTCATCGGCGGTTCTCTCCTTCTAGGCGCACCTCCTGAGCCAGAAACTTAATTCGCTCCATAACCCGCTTGGCCTGCCAAGTCTCATCGCCATTCTTAGAGCTGGCAAAGTGACGCTCCAAATCTGCAAACTTAAAGTTAGAAGTAAAGAAAGTTGGCAGATTTTCCTGCATACGGTGCTGGAGAATGACCTGCAAAATCTCATCGCGCATCCAAGGGCTAGACTGCTCTGCACCGATATCATCCAAAATCAGCACTTGAGCTGTCTTGACCTGATCAATCTTCTCCTTGACCAAGCCAGAGCTAATCGCATTCTTAACATCTAAAACAAAGCTTGGATAATGGAGCAGTGTCGTTGAAACACTGCGTTTTTCTGACAAATCATGCGCCAGAGCAGCCATCATATAACTCTTACCGACCCCAAAATCGCCGTAGAGATAAACAGCCTTCTGATAATTCGGGAACTCAGCAACGAAGTTGGTCAAAAGTTCAAAAGCTTTGTAGCGGCCATCATCGTCCAGATCCACCTGAGCCAGACTAGCCTCCTTGAGACTGGCTGGTAGGCTGATAAGATTGAGACGGTTTCTAATGGCCTCCTGTCTCTCCTGCTCAATCAACTCAGGCGTCTCTTCATAGGCAACATCCGCATAGCCTTCATTTTTCACCAAGATTGGCTTATAGCCCTTGGCAATATAGGTCTCATCCCCCAGCAAAAAGCGGTTGCGCTCCGTAATATACTGGTTAAACTTGGAGACACTACGCTGAATCTCAGCTTGGGTCAGCTTTTCCTGCTGGATAAAGGCTGCCACATCTGAATCCGCCATAATCTGCTTGACCAGCTCCTGATAGTCAAACTGCCACACCCTATTCATATGAGGCATATTCTGTCCTATTTTCTCCATTTATTCGCCTCCTCCTTCAAGTTTGGCTAAGAGCCGACGTTTCTGCTCTTCTAGCTCGGCCTGCCTCTCTGCGCTCGTTTTATTTTTATAATCCGGCTGACTCCAGTCAGGTACGTTGCTCTTGGTAGAGCCTTGTCCAGATTTAGCTGGACGGTTCTGGGGCTGCTGGTTGCGCTCACGAATTTTCAAGACAGCTTCCTCAGCTGTCGTCACCTTTTGATAAGAAAAATCATTGGCTACCTTGAGGGCGTACTTTTCATTGAGATTGGCTGAATCCACCTTATTAAAGGTCAAGAGTAAGACTACGTTGATAACCTCGTCCAAAAGGCCTAATTCAGCTAAATCTAGCAAAAGCTTTCTCTCCGTCCTCGTAATAGCAGCCTGACGGGTTTTTTTAATTTCTGCCAGGAAAACCATTGGCGATGTTCGTTTCGCTTCTTGGATAATAGACTGCTCCTGCTTAGAAAACTGACCTTCTGCTGGCTTCTGAACTAGCTTTTGCTTCATCCGCTTGGTAGAAATGACCTGAGAAACGGCTGTTTCTCTAGCCAAGACATAGGTCTCATACCAAGTCCACTTCTTCTGCTCAGCAATTGCAAACAATTCTAGCACATCTTCCTTTTCATTGGCAAAGCGAAGATTGTCCTGAGCCATCCGTTGCTTGAAATACTCCAAGTCAAAATCATTGGCCTTTCGCACTGCCCTTGCTTGCTCAGCTTCCATACCAAACACCTGCATAAAAGGTTTGACCAATTTCTCTCCGCTAGGATTTTCTGGTCGCAGGGCTTCTGCAGCAGCCTCGCCGATTTTCTTTTCTAAGAGCCGACTGTACACATTATGGCTGAAAAATTCCTCCGTCGTTAAGGTTGGGTGGAGTTGAACCAGATAGTGGTCATCTGTTTGATAAAGATCTACTAGCTTAATCGCCGCCAAACGCTCAAAACTTTCTTCTAAAATATTAAGTCCAAAATCTAAATGATTGAGAATCTGACTGAAGAGATGCTGCTTTTGCTCATTATCCCCAAAAGACAGCAGATAAAGATAAAGTGCTATCGCTTCTCTCCCTAAAATCGGCAAATAGAGCTTGGTCAAGACAGCAATATCTGGGCTGACTGCATTATTGCGCAAGAAAGAAAACTGATGGTTTGGTTTCATTTATTTGTCCTTTTTCTTCTTGGACCCCTTGGTAATCTGCTTGAGCAGGCTTTCCAGCTCGCCCACATCCTTGAAACTCCGGTAAACACTGGCGAAACGAACGTAGGTGATTTCATCCAGCTCTGCCAGTTCATCCATGACTAAGGATCCAATATACTCACTATTGATTTCATTGTCGCTCTGACTGCGGACCTTTTGCTCGATTCGGTTGACAATCTCCTCTATTTCGTCACTAGATACTGGCCGCTTTTGAGCGGAGCGAATAATACCGTTAAAAATCTTATCCCGAGAAAATTGCTCACGCGTCCCGTCCTTTTTGACAACCACTAGGGTTCTCTCTTCGACGCGCTCGTAGGTCGTAAAGCGGTGTTGACATTCCTCACACTCACGGCGGCGACGGATTGTATTCCCATCTTCTGCCTGTCTGCTATCAACCACACTTGATTTATTCCCACCACATTTCGGACAACGCATACCATTTCCTCCTAGAATCCTAATACTTCATTATAACACGTTTTCAAGAATAACAAAAGACAGCCGTTTGGGGTGTAAAATTTCGCGATTTTACCCTAAATATATCTTTATCAAAAAGAAAAAGAGAGGCAAACCTGTCTCATTCTCAGTCTTACCTCATCTTTTTACTATTATAAAGTCACTTGCACTTCTAAACCAAAGTGGTCACTGACAACAGGGGTTTCTTTCCCGTCAAAAACGACAGCGGAGCGCTCAATGCTCATCCCTTGACTAGTGAAAACATAGTCTATCTTCAGAGCATGTTTATTATCATCCCAGCCTGCAATAGTCCCTTCTACTGTCGCCTCTCCGATAGCTTCTTTTGCAGCAGTATGGCTATCCTGCAGCTTCAGTGGACTGGCTAAGATAGTCTGGTAGCCTTGTTGACCGACTGGATTGTTGAAATCGCCCATGAGGACCAGAGGAGTTTCTGCTTTTAGCAGCTCTGCTTCAAGCTTAGCCCATTCCCCCTGGAAGCCTTTGTCCCACCAAGACAGATGGCAGGAGGCAATTGTTAGCAATTGACCTTCCACCTCAGTCTCGGCTAGCAAGACCTTGCGGGTATGGTAATCCCTAGGATCATTAACCTCTGATACCAGAACTTCTCTAGGAGTCAGCGGCTTTCTGGACAGAATTGCCACTCCTTCGTTATAAATATCAAACCCAATATGATTATAGGCCCAGGACCAATGATAGTCCAGTCCTGCTTCAGCCAATTTTTCTACCAGACATAGAGCAAAATGGTCTTGATGGATCTCAATTGCGCCCTCAACCGCCTGATAGAAAGGAGCCTGAACAACCTGTTCAGACTCCGTTAATTGATTGACTTCCTGCAGGCAAATGACATCATATTTTTCTTGAAGAATGCGTTCTGCAAGCTCATTAAGCTTGGTTTCTTGCTCTTCTTCCATCCAACTATGAGTATTTAATGTCAGGAATTTTGCCATGATTTCTCTTTTCTATATTACAATTCAACCTTAGCAACAACTGTCTTAGCAGATGCTTGACCAAGTTTTTCTACTGTCACAGACTTGATGGCTGCTGCATTGGTGAAGACTACGATTGTTGAAGTTTCACGTCCTGCTTCCTTGATTGCTTCCAAGTCAGCCGTTACAAGAAGATCTCCAGCTGCAACTTTTTGACCTTCTGAAACATGAACTTCGAATGGTTTACCTTCAAGGCTAACAGTTTCCAAGCCAATGTGTACCAAGACTTCCAGGCCATTATCTGTCACAAGACCGATAGCATGCTTGCTAGGGAAGACGCTAGTTACTGTACCAGCAACTGGTGAATAAATCTTACCATTTTCAGGCTCAACTGCAAATCCATCACCCATCATCTTTTGTGAGAAGACTGGATCTTTAACATCTGCCAAGTCAATGACTTGACCGTCCGCAACAGTTTCAACTTCCTCAGTCACACCTTTGTAAGTAACTTCGGCAGCTGCTGATTCTGCTTTTTGGCTAGGAAGTGTTTCAGGAATCACTTCACCAGAATCCAACAAGTCTTGAATATCAGATTTGAGAACGTCAGCTTTTGGTCCGTAGATAGCTTGAACGCCTTGACCTTTCATAACCAAGCCCATAGCGCCTTCAGCTTTCCACTGTTCTTCTGTTCCAACTTTTTCAGCATCTTTGACAGTCACACGCAGACGAGTCATACATGCATCTACATCTACGATATTAGCGCGACCACCCAGAAGGTTGATAACATTTACTGCTTGAGATGCTTCAGCAACTTTACCACCAGTTGACTCTGATGAAGATGCTTCGTCTGAACCATCTGCTGTTTCATAGTTACCGTTACGTCCTGGAGTTGCATAGTTGAACTTCTTGATCATAAAGTTAGAAATAAGGTACATCACAACACCAAAGAGGATAGTTACCCAAATGAAGTTGATGATATCCATTCCCAAGCCAGCATTGATGGCCATAGGAGTACGGGTCAAGAATTCGATAGAACCAAATGAGTGCACACGAAGGTTTACGATGTCAGCCATTGCAAACGCAGCACCTTGTACAAATGCATAGATGATATACAGCGGTGTTGCAACGAACATGAACATGTACTCGATTGGTTCAGTAACCCCTGTTAAGAAGGTCGCCAAAGCAGTCGCAATCATCATACCTTTGTATTTGTGCTTCTTATCAGCATCTACATTGTGATAGATAGCTGCCGCTACCCCCATAAGGATACCGAATGAACCAATCATCTGACCAACCTTGAATCGAGCTGGATGAACTGTATCAAGCAAGTGTTGGTAAGTAGAAGGATCAGCTGATTTCGTACCAACCAAGTCAGTTACCCAAGCCAACCATAGTGGATCTTGACCAGCTACAGTTGTTCCCGCACCAGAACCAGTAATAACGTGATAAACACCACCTAATTCTGTGTAGTTCATCGGAATGGTCAACATGTGGTGCAAACCAAATGGAAGCAAGAGACGTTCCAAAGTACCATAGATGAATGGTGCTAAAACTGGTGCAGTATCTTGTGAGTTAGCAATCCAAATACCAAAGCTGTTGATACCTGATTGAACAACTGGCCATACGAATGACAAAACAATTGCCACGATTACTGAGCGCAAGATAACAACGAAAGGTACAAAACGCTTACCATTGAAGAATGACAAGGCATCCGGTAATTTACGGAAATTATAGTATTTGTTATAAGCTGTCGCTCCAACAAAACCAGCGATAATTCCGACAAAGACACCCATGTTCAGAGCTGGTGACTCCAGAACGCTGATGAAATAATCAGAAACCTTAATAGATGCGCCAAACATTGTTTTAACTACAGCAGCCTTATCTGAGAGCATATCGCTGGTAACACCAAACATAACACCAGTGATACGGTTAATCAGGATAAAGGACAGACCTGCTGCGAAGGCACCGCCTGCGCGTTCTTTTGCCCAGCTTCCACCAATAGCCAAAGCAAAGAGGATATGCAGGTTACCGATAACCCCCCAACCAATCTGCTCTAAGACACCGCCGATAGTGACTAAAACACCTAGATTTGGATTAATCATCGGGATCGATTTACCGATACTAATCATCAGTCCTGCTGCCGGCATAACAGCAACGACCACCATCAAAGCTTTACCGAATTTTTGCCAAAATTCAAAGCTAAAAATGTTCTTGAATGAATCTTTCATCATTCAGACCTCCTTATATTTTTTGCAAACAAGTCCGTTTTTGTGAAATCGTTTGCATGTCGATACTTCTATTATAGCACGATTTTTTATTTTGTAAAGGCTTTTATAAAAATATTTTCTCTTTTTTTGCATTCCAAAGGCTAAAATCCCTTTTTACGAGACATATTTTTGCTATATTTCAACGAAAACGATTGCATAGAATAATCAGAAAGTCCGCATTATTTCTCCTATCAATACTGTAACAAGCGCAAAAAACTCCGTCTCCCTAAGGAGAACAGAGTTTTGAATTTTTATTCTTGCATGGCATAACCAACACCGCGAACGGTTCTGATATAGCTTGGCTGCCCTTCCACATCAATTTTACTGCGCAGATAACGAATATAAACATCTACAACGTTGGTCTCCGTTGCACTCTCGTACTTCCAGACACGCTCCAGCAGCTGCTCACGGCTCATGACCTTATTGCTGCCCATAAGGGTCACCAACAGATCGTACTCCCGCCGCGTCAGTGCGATAACTTCCTCACCACGGTAAACCGTGTGATTTTTAATATCCACTCGCAGATTCCTATAAGAGGTCGGAATTTTCAAGAGGCTGCAGTGCTGGTCGATAAAGTCACGCCCGCGGAAAATGACAGAGACACGCTCCACTAAGTCACTGATAATGAAAGGCTTGACTACGTATGAAACGGCAAAATGCTGGATTGCTTCCTGCTGCTCTGCAATCTCTTCGCGACTAGCCAGGACGATAATGACGGACGCTGGCTTAATCAAACTCAGCTGCTGAGCAAAGTCGCTGGCAGTCATATCCTGAAGATTATAGTTGAGCAGAAGCAAGTCATAATCGGCATCTTTAGCCAGAGCTAGCCCCTCTTGACCAGTCTCAGCTAAATCTACAAGAAAGCTTTCCTTTTGCAGTTCCAAACTCACAAATCGGGCAAGATTTTTTTCATTTTCTACTAGTAAAATTCGCTTTGCCATAGGCCTATCCTATTTTTCGTCGTACCAAGAATAGTGGTAGGTACCTTCTTTGTCTTTACGGTTATATGTATGAGCACCAAAGTAATCACGCTGCGCCTGAATCAGATTAGCTGGCAGATTTTCCGCACGATAGCTATCAAAGTAAGCAATGGCACTAGAGAAGGTTGGCACTGGTACTCCTGCTTGCACAGCCAAGCTGACAACATCACGGACTGCCTGCTGATATTTAGCCGTAATATCCATGAAGTATTCATCTAAGAGCAGGTTTGCAAGGTCAGCATCACGGCCGTATGCGTCTGTAATCTTTTGCAAGAAGCGGGCACGGATGATACAGCCAGCACGCCAGATAGAAGCAATCTCACCGAACGGCAGATTCCAGTTGTTTTCCTTAGACGCTACACGCAATTGAGCAAAACCTTGAGCATAAGACATAATTTTTGAGAAGTACAGAGCCTGACGGATCTTTTCAATCAACTCTGCCTTGTCTCCCTCAAAGGTGAATGCAGCTGGTTTTGGCAATACCTTGCTGGCAGCCACACGCTCATCTTTGTAGGTAGAAATGTAACGCGCAAAGACTGACTCAGTAATCAATGGCAGCGGCACACCTAAATCCAAAGAAGATTGACTGGTCCACTTACCGGTTCCTTTATTACCAGCCGCATCCAGAATGTAGTCAACGATTGGGCCATCTTGACCTTCATCGTCCTTGCGTGTCAAGATATCCGCTGTAATCTCAATCAGATAGCTGTCCAGCTCGCCTTTGTTCCACTCTGTGAAGATGTCAGCCATTTCACTAGCTGAAAGCCCCAGCAAGTGCTGCATAAGGTCATAACTTTCAGCGATAAGCTGCATATCTCCATATTCAATCCCGTTATGGACCATTTTTACATAGTGTCCAGCGCCATCAGGACCGATATAGGTCACACATGGTGCACCGTCTTCAGGAGCTTTGGCAGAGATTTCTTCCAAGACATCCGCTACCAGCTCATAAGCTTCTTTTTGACCGCCCGGCATGATAGATGGCCCTTCCAATGCGCCCTTTTCGCCACCAGAAACACCTGTACCGATGAAGTTGATACCAGAGTTAGCCAACTCTTCATTACGGCGAATGGTATCTTTGTAGAAAGTATTCCCACCGTCAATCAGGATATCACCCTTATCCAAGTGAGGAAGCAGCGCCTGAATAGTCGCATCTGTACCAGGACCAGCTTGAACCATCAGCATAATCCGACGTGGTTTTTCAATAGAGTTTACAAAAGACTCCACATCATAGCTTGGCACAAAGTTTTTCTCAGGATGAGAAGCAACGACGTCCTCTGTCTTATTTGCTGAGCGATTATAGATGGCAACCGTATAGCCACGAGATTCGATATTTAGAGCAAGGTTACGACCCATAACAGCCATACCAACAACACCAAAATTTGCTTTAGTCATTATGTTCTCCTATAGTTTGTTTGTCTTATTTTATCATTTTTAAGGCTTAAAAGAAAGTATTAAGTCGGTGAGGGATGAAAGAGGAAGGGATAGAAAAACCAAGCTCAGATGAAACTGAACTTGGTTGAGGGAATTTACAGTAAAGTAGAGACTTTCATAATAATCTCCAAATGCATAGTTGGAATGTTCTCTGGCTGAACAACATGAATATCCCAATCATTCAGATGAGTATATAGGTGATTTAACTTATAAGACTGACGTGCATACTAATAAGCTAATTGATTTACACCATTAGGAACTAGTTAGGCTATTCAAATTTCAACTCAATTCCCCAACACCTAAGAAGAAAGCTGCAATGTTGTACTTCTCAGGACGGTTCGAACTTACAAAATTTGTCATGTAGTAACCTGCTTTCTAAAATAAAAGATATATAGCCCTATATAGTTTATAAAAAATATTGTTCTAATTCAAATTTTTCAATTCCTTGCTTAGAGAGTATGTACTCTCTTAAATGATGATTCGCTCTTGGATTATGAAAATCATCAAATTCTATGTTTTGAATTTGGTTATCATTTTTTAGTGTGTTATATAAATTTTTACTTAATCCTAATTGCGAAATTTGTAACTCTTTTATGTCATTTGTTCCAAACATAAACAAATTATACAAATCATCTGAGATAATATTAAATTCTCTTAATGAGTTTACTAATAAACCAACTTCATAATCTACAAATTCATCATCTGTTTGGAGTTTAATAATGGCAATATTATACATATCATATTCTCTAGTTCTATAGTCATTTAAATCTATATAAACTTTTGATCTGGAATCATTATAATCATCCGACTGATACGCTTTTTCCCCAAATTGGCTACCAACATATTGCATGAAATTTTCAGCATAATCCGAAGGAGAACTTAAAATTTTTTTCCAATATGATACTAAATTATTGACTCTAGCCTTTAGAGGGGAGTATGAACTTGGAATAAAACCTGCATAGTAATTAATTGTAGGTTCAAATCGTAAACGTTTGACATTGTTATTCGGATGAAAATACCTATAGTCTATAGCTCTATCGGCACCTTCATTAACAAAATTATCAAAAAACACTTCCTTAACTTTAAGCAATATTTCTTTGTAAACATTATCAGCATTATGGATAATTTCTGTCTCATTTATAATATTCTCTAATTTTATTAAACCTAACTCCGTATAATTTAATAGTTGCTGAGCTCCAGATCTCGTGAGACGAGAAATAAAACTAGGATTATCAAAATCATTAACTATATTACTTTCTAAAGCTAAAATTTTCTCGGAATTTTCTAAATTAGATTTATTTACTACAGAATTCTCTAATAGTGGATTTTTTACAGAATCCTTAATATTACTTCGTAAAGATTCAACTGTTTTCTTTAATTGACCATTCCTATTTTGAGGATAGCTATCAAGTTCCACAAAGTGTACAGGAACTAAGATTTTTTTTAGTTCACCATTATTTGAAAAAATCTCATTCAATCTATTGACTCTACCAACTAAGTTTATTAGTTCATTAGTAGCCGAAAAACCTGAAATAAAGAATAAAGAGTCAATGGGCATATTCATACCAGCGAGAATAACTGAATTGGCAATTAAATGTTTAATTGAAGTATCATCTCTAAAACATTTCAGAAGATAATTCCTTATATTATTTGGTAGTCTACCATGTAGATATAGAATTCCTTTTGATAGAAATTCAATTAGCTTAAATTTAGGATGAACTATATCCTTCAATTCTTCAATTAAATTAACGAGTGATTTTGGTAATTCATCATACTCAGGTAATTGGTCACATAATTCTTCAGCATAATGTTCTATATAAATAGGCCTGTATAAATAATGCAAATTTTTTTATAATTTTTACTACAGTTAACAATATATTTTAAATTATTTTCCGTATTAGATAATTTAAAAAAGGAACCCAAATATTGCTCGAAGACAAACTCTTCATTGGCATTACTAACATATCTTATATCTAAAACCTTTAAATTATTGCTAATTTTANATTGCTCTACATTCCCTTCTTCATTCTTTAACAATAAATTATTAACATTTTGAATTAGAGGTGAAAAATAGTATATATTTAGTTCGGGATTTAGTTTCTTGTTGAGTTTAAGTAATCTTGCTAACAACAGGCTTCTATTTGCATGTTTCAAACCGAAATCAAAGTTAAACAGTTCATGCGCTTCGTCGATATAGAGAGAATCGAATATTAAGTGTTGTTCAATTAACCGCAACGCTCTCTCCTGTGTAACAATCGCAAGTACTCGTCGATCCGAATCATTATAATTCTGTTCATGAGTTATAATTTTTCTATTTACTTCTCTTAGCTTTTTTGCTTCTCGGAATACTTGGTCAATCAACGCTTTAGTAGGTACTATAATTCCAATATTGTCCAATTCATTATTTTCTAAAATATGTTGATAAATTATTTCGCTTTTTCCATATGATGTTGGAGCAACAAAAGCAAAAGTTTTATGTTCTGAAGCAATGATTTCCTTAGATACTTTATCCTGTTCAAACGTGTTTATTTTATCACCGTTTGAGAATTGAGCAAGTTTTAAATCCGAAAGAAAATAATTCAATATTCCTTCATCTACCAAACCACTTTTTAAAAGTTTTCGCGCAATTGGATAATAACCGAAATTAACTGAAAAATCGTATAGAGATCTGTAGTCATTGATTTTAAAGCATGTTCTAACAATAATTGAATACGCAAATTCTATATAATAACTTCTGGATCTATTTTTTTCAAATTCTTCAATAAATAACAATGATATTGCAAATAAATATTCTGCGTCTCGATTAGTTAATTGTTCTTTTATAAACAATAATTCTAAGATAATATTTACAATCTCTTCTCTTTTAGAGAGTGTTGTCAATGTACTTTTCCCATCGCTACTCATCAATGATTTCCTCTAAGTATTCCAAAAAAATTTCAATAGTTTGTAAATTAATTGCGATAATTATCTCATCTTTTGATTTATGATTTTTTATAAAATTATTTAAGGTAGAAATTTCAAAATTAATTTCATTAATATGATGATTCCCTCTCTTATCTGGTATAATCGTCGATCCTATAATAACGTTATTATCCTCAATTTTAAAATAGTCTCCGTTAGTATAATTCGTTGATAATTCCGCAACTCTTTTAACTAAACTATGTGGTGATTGAGCAATTTTTGTATGATTATATGCATTCCGCCACGGATTATTGATTTTTTCATTTTCACCAGATAATTGTTTCTCTAATCCTTTGTATGCTCTATATACTGTATTTCTATGACTATTATTATGTCCTATCTGACTAGATTTACTCTCTAACAACCAGAATTTTTCACCCTCAAGTACAAGACCGTCAAACCCTTTTTTAGCAGAATTTTCCTCTAAATTTCTAAAACAATATTCTTGAGAAAAACCTTTTGTTCTCAATAAACATATGACAACTAATTCCGCTATTGCTCCATTTCTTTTGTTAATGTCAATTCTTCCAAGATAATTTAGCAATTCTCTTGCTTCTTCCTTCAAGGATAAGGAACTTTCACGTCCCGAAATAATCGTTAACAAATTCTCTCTAATAAAAGTTTTATCCGTTTCAGATAACTGTTCAATAGCTAGTCTTAAGTAACGGTAATGCTTCTCACTACGTTCAAACTCAATATCTGATATAGACAATTTAATAACCTACTTTAACACTTTATTTTCCATTATACCAAAAAAACACAGTTTTTGCACTGTGTTTTCATCATATTCATATAATAAATTGGGGTTTTAAACCAATTTCTTCATCTCATCAATCCGCGCTACGGTCGCATCGTACTTAGCTTGGTAGTCGGCTTGTTTGTCGCGTTCTTTTTGAACGACTTCTGGTTTGGCATTGGCTACGAAGCGTTCGTTAGAGAGCTTCTTACCGACCATATCCAGTTCTTTTTGCCATTTAGCTAGTTCTTTGTCAAGACGCGCGAGTTCTTCTTCAACATTGAGGAGGTCTGCCAGTGGCAAGTAGATTTCTGCTCCTGTGATAACGCTTGACATTGCGAGTTCAGGTGCAGGGATGTTTGAGGCGATTTCCAAGTGTTCTGGATTTGTGAAGCGCTTGATGTAGTTGACATTGCTGTTAAAGAAGGCTTCCAAGTCGCTATCGCTTGTCTTAACAAGGATGGTGATTGGCTTGCTTGGCGCCACATTGACCTCAGCTCTGCTATTGCGCACCGAACGAATCAGATCCTTGAGGGCTTCCACGCCAGCTGCTGCCTCGGCATTTTCAAACTCTGGACGAACCACTGGGTATTCTGCTGTCACAATGGTACCTTCTGAGATTTGTCCAAAAATTTCCTCTGTCACGAATGGCATGATTGGGTGAAGGAGACGAAGGATCTTGTCCAAGGTGTAAAGGAGAACAGAACGTGTGATGACCTTCTCTTCTTCGTTATCGCTATAAAGGACTTCCTTAGTCAACTCAACATACCAGTCCGCAAATTCATCCCAGATGAAGTTATAGAGGATGTGTCCAGCCACACCAAACTCAAACTTATCAAAGTTTTCAGTGACTTTTCCGATAGTTTCATTGAGATTGTGGAGAATCCAGCGGTCTGTGACATTTCCAGCTTGACCAGCCGCCACCTGAGCGACATTCTCACGCGCTGCATCCAGCGTTAAACCTTCATTGTTCATGAGGATATAGCGGGAAATGTTCCAGATTTTGTTGATGAAGTTCCAAGAAGCATCCATCTTTTCATAGCTAAAGCGGACATCTTGGCCAGGGGCAGAGCCATTTGACAGGAACCAACGCAGGGCATCAGCACCATATTTGTCAATGACATCCATTGGGTCAATCCCGTTTCCAAGAGACTTGGACATCTTGCGACCTTCCTCGTCACGGATAAGACCGTGGATCAGGACGTTTTGAAATGGCTGACGGCCTGTGAATTCCAAGGATTGGAAGATCATCCGAGATACCCAGAAGAAGATGATGTCGTAACCAGTTACCAAGGTTGAGGTTGGGAAGTAACGTTTAAAGTCTTCTGAATCGACATCCGGCCAACCCATGGTTGAGAAGGGCCAAAGAGCTGAACTGAACCAAGTATCAAGTACATCTTCGTCTTGAGTCCAACCATCGCCTTCCGGCGCTTCTTCACCCACATAGATTTCGCCGTCTGCATTGTACCAGGCCGGAATTTGGTGACCCCACCATAGCTGGCGAGAGATAACCCAGTCGTGGACATTTTCCATCCATTGAAGAAAGGTATCGTTGAAACGAGATGGGTAAAATTCAACCTTGTCATCTGTAGCTTGGTTGACGATGGCATTCTTAGCCAATTGGTCCATCTTGACGAACCACTGGGTAGACAGACGCGGCTCAACCATAACGCCAGTCCGCTCTGAGTGACCAACGCTGTGGACACGTTTTTCGATTTTAACAAGGGCACCGATTTCTTCCAGTTTCTTGACAACAGCCTTTCGGGCTTCAAAACGGTCCATGCCTGCAAATTCAAAGGCCAAGTCATTCATGGTTCCGTCGTCGTTCATCACGTTAACTTGTGGCAAGTTATGGCGTTGACCAACCAAGAAGTCGTTTGGATCGTGGGCAGGCGTAATTTTCACGACACCTGTCCCAAACTCAGGATCCGCATGTTCATCCGCAACGATTGGAATGAGTTTGTTAGCGATAGGAAGGACGACATTTTTACCAATCAAGTCCTTGTAGCGTGGGTCTTCTGGATTGACCGCAACGGCCACATCTCCAAACATCGTCTCAGGACGAGTGGTCGCTACTTCAAGGACGCGTGAGCCATCCTCCAGCATGTAGTTCATGTGGTAGAAGGCACCTTCCACGTCCTTGTGAATCACCTCGATATCAGAAAGAGCTGTGCGAGCTGCTGGGTCCCAGTTGATGATAAACTCACCACGATAGATCCAGCCTTTCTTGTAAAGCTCGACAAAAACCTTGCGAACGGCTTTTGACAGACCTTCATCAAGAGTGAAACGCTCACGAGAATAGTCCACAGAGAGGCCCATCTTGCCCCATTGTTCCTTGATAGTTGTCGCATATTCGTCTTTCCATTCCCAGACTTTATCTAGGAATTTCTCACGACCAAGGTCATAGCGGGAAATGCCCTCACCACGCAAGCGCTCCTCAACCTTAGCCTGAGTGGCAATCCCCGCGTGGTCCATACCTGGAAGCCAAAGCGTGTCAAAACCCTGCATGCGTTTTTGACGGACGATGATATCCTGCAAGGTTGTGTCCCAAGCGTGACCAAGGTGAAGTTTACCAGTCACATTTGGCGGTGGAATCACGATTGAATAAGGCTTAGCCTTTTGATCGCCTGAAGGCTTGAAAACATCAGCATCAAGCCATTTTTGATAACGACCAGCCTCAACCTCGGCTGGATTATATTTAGGTGAAAGTTCTTTAGACATGTGTGTGTCCTTTCTCTATTGTATTCATTTTATCTTGAATCTGCTTAGCAACTTCTTCTGCAGACAGATTCGTATTATTTATTTTAAGGTAGTGGTGCAACTCATTCGGTTGATTTTGAGAATTTAATTGAAGTGTTTCATTGGTCTCTAAAATTTCTCTTTCAGATACCTTAATATGTCGTTTTAAGGGTTTGTGCTTTAAACGGTTCTCCGTTCGATTTCGATGTAAGCGCTCTTCAAGACTTGTTTCCAACTCAACAAACATAACCTCTTGATGGAAGTTATCCAATAAATCCTGAATTTGCTTCAAATAAATCAGCTGGTAATCATTTGAAAAATCAATTACGTCTGTTAAAATAATCGACCTATGATTCCGAGCGCTTGTTTCAAGAAAAGAAAAGGTAATCCCTCGAACAAACTCCCACATTTCCTCTGTAAAGTCCTGATAGATTTCTAGTGCAAAATCTATGGCTTTATGGTTATAAAAGAGGGTAGCATCTGTCAGTCGAGATAACTCTTGACCAATCGTCATTTTCCCAGAAGCTGGAGCCCCAATGATGAAAATGTGCATCAAACCACCTCCCACTCACTCCTCAACAACCCATACCTCAAATCATCACAGCGATTGCCCTGAGCATCTTTGCGGTCTCGGATGCGAGCTTCGAGGGTGAAGCCAAGCTTCTCTGCGACTCGTTGACTTTGGACATTGTAGCCAAAACAAGACAATTCAATTTTATGAAGATTCAATTCTTTAAAAGCCAGATCAATCAAGGCTCGCGCTGCTTCTGGCACATAACCACGTCCCCAATAGTCTGGGTGCAAGGTATAGCCGATTTCCAGCACATCATCTTCATGGCGATGGTTGAAATCAACAGAGCCAACGATTTTATCAGTCCCTTTGACAACAATCCCATAACCTGCTGGGAGATTTTCCTTTTGATTGCGCTCAGTAAGGATATGCTCCAGATAATAAATCTCATCTTCCAAGGTCTTGACGGGCGGAAAGCCTGCTGGGTAGGAGACTTCTGGCCGACTGGCATAGTCAAAGATATCCACTGCATCAGCCACGGTGCGGACTCGTAAGACTAGACGTTCTGTTTCTAATCGATCTGGTAATTGTGCTTGCTCCACCTTCCTACCTTACTTTCCATAAAAAAGTCCCTGCCATATCCATGACAGGGACGAATCAATATCCGCGGTACCACCCAACTTCGGGCAGATGCCCGCAACTCTCGTCTTTGAAGTAAATACAAAGACACTTTTATTTCAATTTTTCATCTCATCAGCAACCAGCCTTGACACAATTGTGGACTTCTCAGCACCGCCACTTTCTGTAAAATGCTTGACTCAAAACACCTCTGATGAACCTATTCTATCACCTTTCCAGCGAAAAATCAATAATTTCTCTCACCCAAAAGTCCATCTGGCAGGTCGTAGAATCCTTTGCCCGCCTGATAGTTGGCGAATTTCCCCAAAAGAAACTGATAGGCGTCTAAACGACTCTCATAGCGAATAGCCGCTTCCTTAGCCCGCTCGTCCTGGTCTGCTTCGTAGACTGCTCGACTCTCCTTGAGGGCCATCTCGTTAATCATGACCTGGGTCTTGACCCAAGCTTCAAAGTCTTGTAAAAATTCCTGTTCGTAACTCATTTTTCTCACTTTCTAACTGCAAATGTCTAGTCCAAATCGCGGTAAAAATCACTGTCAATATCACGGAAGGACTGAATGTCCTGTACATACTCCAGCACCCCCTGAAATTCACCGGACTCATCCCGCACCACCGCATAGGTCACATGAACAAACTTGCCCCGTGATTCCGACTTGAACCACATCTCAAACTTGTCCCGATTTCCCTCACGAAGCGCCTTGAATATCCGCCGCACCTTATCCAAAAACTTAGGCGGGTGGCAGAGCTCGACATTGCGCCCTATCTGGGACGGCGTCCGCTTGAAAATCATCTCGTCCGCCGGCACACTGTCATTATAATACTGGAAAATATCGTCCTTATTGACAAAGGTAATCTCCATGGGCAGATGATCCAAAATCAGATTGGCCTCCGCCACCGACAGATAGCCATGACCAAAAGGCTGCTGGGAGTCCCGATTAATGGCTTGCTCCTTCTTTTCCTTGGGCTTAAAGGAAATGGTGACCTGACCATCCGGCGTATCAATGACCTGCTGAAACCTGCCATCACTAGTCTGTTCTATACTGGCTGGCGCTTCGCTTCCTTCATCAGCAGCATCCCCAGCTTCCTCCTCCGAGAATGAATGTCGCGCAGGAATCCATTTCTCCGTCGGCTTGATGATAGCATAGCCATAAGCATCGCTCTCCTCAGCAATCTTGAGCCAGTCATCCTGAGTAAAGGATTCTAGGAGAATCATAAGAAGGATAGACTCTTCCTTGAAAATCATAGCTTCAAACTCAGCCGCAAAAGTCTCAAACTTGTCCTTGACTTCTTCAATCGAAGTATCCGGCAGCTGCTCTGCAGCAGACTTAGCCACTTGGAAAATGTCTCGAATCTGGTCATCTACCCCCCACATGACTTTGGGCGGCGAATCGTGGCCGTAGCTCTCCATGATGGGAAACATGAGCTCTTCCTTGCGCTGATAGTGAATATCAAACTGCCCTACCAAACCCAGCTGGCGCTGGAGTCCCTTGCGGATTTCAGGAAGAAGCTCTTCATCTTCTGTGCTTTCATAGGTGGATAGGAGCCTACGAACTCGCATAAGGGCAGCCCGCAGCGCTAGATTTTCCTGCTTGAAGACCTGAACAGGATGGCCTGGATGGTCGGTATCAGCCACCTCCACATCCTGAATGGCACCTTTAAAGAGGTTGGCATGGACATTGCAGAGGGACATGACATCTTCAAAGGTCACTCCCGTATCCGAGTTCATCAGCTCATGCTCCATCAGGCTGATTTCAATAGCAGACACACCTGCAAAATGCTCGTTGAAAAGCTCCTGAACGGACTCTGCCGAAGCTCCGTTATGTAAGTCCAGCAAGATAGACTTGAGGACTTCAATGCGTTCAGTAGCCATGCCTAAATCCCCACCACTTCATAGCCATTTAATTCCAGAGTTTGCTTGATTTCATTCAGGTCAATGCCATTCATACCAGCACCTTTTTTGATAGAAACCACGCGCCCGACTGTATTACGCATGACAGGATTGGCCAGAGGCGTAAAGCCCAACTCGACCAAAACATCCAAAACCTCGGGCTGCTTCTCAATCACTTCTGCCACTGGGATAGACAAATCAATCACATTATCCATAACTGCTCCCTCATAGTCATTTTTCTACAATTATACCATAAAAAAGCGATCATACTCAAAGCAAAAAAAGAGAGAGGTTACTCCTCTTATGCTTGTTCAAAGGAAATCGAATAGCGAATTAAGATAGACAGGATGACAGACTTCTGCCTTCCATTATTGCCTCAGGCAACGATAAGAAAATATAAAGCACATTGCTTCGTCTTTTTTCCCTTTTGTGATAAGCTAAGATTAGTGAATTGAGAGGGTTTTCGTATGTATCTTGCAGACTTAATGGAAAAGAGTGAAGCGGGGCAGTTTATTGTCCTGTCCTATTTACAGCAGCATTCTACATCCAGTTTGAAGGACGTTATGTCTGAAACAGGCTTCTCGAAAGCAACCTTGACCAAGTACATTAGCTTGATTAACGACAAGGCTATGGACCATCATGCAGCCTTATCCATCCAGCTTCAGGATGAAACGCTCAGTCTGTCCATCGGACCGGATACCAAGGGACGAGACATTCGCAGACTCTTTTTGGGCAATGCTATTAAATACCAGATTTTAAACTACTTGCTCTATCATCAGCAGTTTTTAGCCCATCAATTAGCTCAGGAACTGATGATCAGTGAAGCAACACTCGGCCGTCATATATCCGGGCTAAATCAGATTTTATCAGAGTTTGAGCTATCTATCCAAAACGGCCGCTTAAAAGGTCCTGAGCACCAGATCCGCTATTTTTATTTCTGCCTCTTTCGTAAGGTTTGGTCTAGTCAAGATTGGGAAAAAGAACTTCAAAAACCAGAAAGAAGGCAGGAAGTTGCCGTCTTAGAAGAACTCTGTGGAGCCCAACTCTCTCAAGGACAGCGATTGGACTTGGCTCTTTGGGCACATATTACCCAACAGCGCCTAAGAGTCAATGCCTGTCAATTCCAAAACATCGAGCAGAAAATGCAGGGCTATTTTGAAAACATCTTCTATCAACGCTTGCATCGCCGAACAAATGATTTCTTTGCCGGACAGCACATCACTCTGAGTCAGGAAGACGGGGAAATGATGATTTTCTTTTCATTTCTGCTTTCCCATCGGATTCTGCCTCTGCACACCATGGAGTATATTCTGGGCTTTGGCGGTGAAATTGCCGGTCTGATTACGCAACTCATTCAAGAGATGAAGGGCCAGGACTTGCTTGGTGACTACATCGAAGATCAAGTGACCTACGAACTCAGTCAGCTCTGCGCCCATGTCTTTCTTTTCAAAGGCTGTCTCTTGCAAGACAAATACAAGCATGATTTGGAATTGCGCCATCCTTACTTATGGAGCGAAGACGATTATCGACAAGTGGCAGACACTATTTTTAGCAAACTGCCTATTTTCCAGCAGGGAACATCTCTGGATAAAAAGGTGTTGTGGGAATGGCTCCAGCTGATGGAGTACATTGCTGAAAATGACGGTCAAGTCATCAAGATAGGCATGGACTTAACAGATAGCTTTATCGTTGTTTCTAGGATGACAGCCATTTTAAGGCGGTACTTAGAGTACAATCGCTTTATTACGATTGAATCCTACGACCTTACCAGAAATTATGACCTCATCATCACCAACAATCCCATCCATCAGGACCAACAGATTCCCGTCTATTATTTAAAAAATGACTTGGATTTGGAAGATTTGGCTCAGATCCGTCACATGATATTTCATTGAGAAGAGGCTGGGACAAAAGTCCTAGCCTCTCAATTATCTTTGGATTGTCGAGCAAGACGCAGTGGTTGAGTGGGCTCTACTACGCTGATTTCATCAGCTTTTACAGCCCTACTCAACTGTGCGGAGGTAGGACGACGAAATCGAATTCTAACGAATTACCGATTTCTGTCCCACTCTCTTCTTTGTGATTTTCGCACAATCTCCTCAACTTTTTTTAAAATTTAAAAAAAGTTGAGGAGCAAGAAAGCGCTTTATTTTATATACTAGTTACTGTAGAGGAAACATCCTCAAGATTTTTACTAGGAGGACAGTTCATGTCACAAGAAAAATACATCATGGCCATCGACCAAGGAACTACTAGTTCCCGCGCCATCATCTTTAACAAAAAAGGAGAAAAAGTTAGCTCCAGTCAAAAAGAATTTACTCAGATTTTCCCTCAAGCTGGATGGGTTGAGCATAATGCCAATGAAATTTGGAACTCTGTTCAATCCGTTATCGCAGGTGCCTTCATCGAAAGTGGAGTCAAACCCAACCAAATCGAAGCTATCGGAATCACCAACCAGCGTGAAACAACTGTCGTCTGGGATAAGAATACTGGTCTTCCTATCTACAATGCTATCGTTTGGCAATCTCGCCAGACTGCTCCTCTGGCTGAACAACTGAAAAGCCAAGGCTATGTGGAAAAATTCCATGAAAAGACTGGTTTGATTATTGACGCTTACTTCTCTGCTACCAAGGTTCGCTGGATTTTAGATCATGTAGAGGGAGCGCAAGAAAGAGCTGAAAAGGGCGAATTGCTCTTTGGTACTATTGATACCTGGCTGGTTTGGAAATTGACTGACGGGGCTTCTCACGTGACTGACTACTCAAATGCAGCCCGTACCATGCTCTATAACATCAAGGAACTTAAATGGGATGAAGAGATTTTGGAAATCCTTAATATTCCAAAGGCCATGCTTCCAGAAGTTCGTTCTAACTCAGAAATCTATGGTAAGACTGCTCCATTCCATTTCTACGGTGGAGAAGTTCCAATCTCTGGTATGGCTGGTGACCAGCAGGCAGCGCTCTTTGGACAGCTAGCTTTTGAGCCTGGCATGGTTAAGAATACTTACGGAACTGGTTCCTTCATCATCATGAATACTGGTGAAGAGATGCAACTATCTGAAAACAACCTCTTGACAACCATTGGCTACGGTATCAACGGCAAAGTTTACTATGCCTTAGAAGGTTCTATCTTCATTGCCGGAAGTGCTATTCAATGGCTACGCGACGGTCTTCGGATGGTTGAAAATTCACCAGAATCTGAAAAATATGCTCTCAATTCTCACAATAATGACGAAGTCTATGTCGTACCTGCCTTTACAGGCCTGGGCGCTCCCTACTGGGATCAAAATGCACGTGGTTCTGTCTTTGGCTTGACCCGCGGAACCAGCAAGGAAGACTTTATCAAGGCTACCCTGCAATCCATCGCTTACCAAGTACGAGACATCATTGATACCATGCAGGTGGACGCTAAGACTGCTATTCAAGTCCTCAAAGTAGACGGCGGTGCTGCTATGAACAACTTCCTCATGCAGTTCCAGGCTGACATTTTGGGAATCGATATTGCCCGTGCTAAAAACTTAGAAACAACTGCTCTTGGTGCAGCCTTCTTGGCAGGACTGTCAGTAGGCTACTGGAAAGACTTAGACGAACTCCGCACTCTCAATGAAACAGGAGAACTCTTTGAGCCGTCTATGAATGAATCCCGTAAGGAACAACTCTACAAAGGATGGAAAAAAGCCGTTAAGGCAACCCAAGTCTTTGCGGAAATCGATGACTAATACTGATTCTTATTTTGATGATAAAGTCAGCAGAAGCAGGAAACGACTAAGTTAGAAAGTGTGTAATTATGGAATTTTCAAAGAAAACACGTGAATTATCGATAAAAAAAATGCAGGAACGCACCTTGGACCTCCTGATTATTGGCGGTGGGATTACCGGTGCTGGAGTAGCCTTGCAAGCAGCTGCAAGTGGCCTGGAGACTGGTCTGATTGAAATGCAGGACTTTGCCGAAGGGACTTCTAGCCGCTCTACGAAATTGGTCCATGGTGGCCTTCGTTACCTCAAGCAATTCGACGTAGAGGTGGTCTCAGATACAGTTTCTGAGCGTGCTGTGGTCCAGCAAATTGCCCCTCATATTCCAAAACCAGATCCTATGCTACTTCCTGTCTACGAAGAAGAGGGTGCTACTTTCAGTCTCTTCCGTCTCAAAGTGGCTATGGACCTCTATGACCTCTTGGCTGGTGTTAACAACACTCCTGCTGCCAACAAGGTCTTGAGCAAGGAAGAAGTCTTAGAACGGGAACCTGAACTCAAGAAGGAAGGCCTGGTCGGCGGTGGTGTCTATCTTGACTTCCGCAACAACGACGCACGTCTCGTGATTGAAAATATCAAACGCGCCAACCAAGACGGCGCCCTGATTGCCAACCATGTCAAAGCAGAAGGTTTCCTCTTTGACGATTCTGGAAAGATTACAGGCGTTGTTGCGCGTGACCTCTTGACGGATGAAGTCTTTGAAATCAAGGCTCGCTTGGTCATCAACACAACTGGACCTTGGAGCGACAGCGTGCGCAATCTGTCAAATGACGGTGAGCAATATTCTCAAATGCGTCCAACAAAGGGGGTTCACTTGGTGGTTGACTCTAGCAAGATCAAGGTTTCTCAGCCAGTCTACTTTGACACAGGCTTGGGAGACGGCCGGATGGTCTTTGTTCTTCCGCGTGAAAATAAAACCTACTTTGGTACGACTGACACCGACTACACTGGCGACCTAGAGCATCCAAAAGTAACACAAGAAGATGTGGATTACCTTTTGGGCATTGTCAATAATCGCTTCCCAGAAGCAAACATCACGATTGACGACATCGAAAGCAGCTGGGCAGGTCTGCGTCCTCTGATCGCAGGAAACAGCGCTTCTGACTATAACGGCGGAAACAACGGTACCATTAGCGATGAAAGTTTCAATGCACTGATTGCGACCGTTGAAAGCTATTTGGCTAAAGAAAAATCCCGTGAGGATGTTGAATCGGCTGTTATGCAACTCGAAAGCAGCACTTCTGAAAAACACTTGGACCCATCTGCTGTGTCCCGCGGTTCCAGCTTGGAACGTGATAACAATGGCCTCTTGACCCTTGCTGGCGGTAAGATTACGGACTATCGTAAGATGGCTGAAGGCGCTATGGAGCGTGTCCTTGAAATCCTCAAAGCAGAATTTGACCGCAGCTTCAAGCTCATCAACTCTAAGACCTACCCTGTTTCAGGCGGAGAGCTCAATCCAGCAAATGTGGATTCCGAAATCGAAGCATTTGCTCAACTTGGTGTCTCACGTGGCTTAGACAGCAAAGAAGCCTTCTATCTTGCAAATCTTTACGGTTCAAATGCTCCTAAAGTCTTTGCCCTCGCTCACAGTATCGAAGAAGCACCAGGTCTCAGCCTAGCGGATACCTTGTCACTGCATTATGCTATGCGTAATGAATTAGCGCTCAGCCCAGTTGACTTTTTGCTTCGCCGGACAAACCACATGCTCTTTATGCGGGATAGCTTAGATGCGATTGTAGAGCCTGTTCTGGATGAAATGGGACGATTCTACGACTGGACAGAAGAAGAAAAAGCAGCTTATCGAAAAGATGTTCAAGCTGCCCTTGCAAATAACGATTTAGAAGAATTAAAAAAATAGAAAATACGAGAAGAGGCGGTAGGCAAAACAACTGTCTGCCACCCCTTCTTTTAAATGGAGTAACATAAATGATGAAAGAAATATTTGGCGAATTTTTAGGAACACTGCTCTTGCTCCTTCTGGGAAATGGTGTAGTTGCAGGTGTAGTTCTTCCCAAAACTAAGAGTCACAATTCAGGCTGGATTGTGATTACCATGGGATGGGGGATTGCCGTTGCCATCGCTGCTTTTGTATCTGGCAACCTTGGCCCAGCCCATCTGAATCCGGCCCTAACTATTGGAGTAGCCCTGAAAGGTGATTTGCCTTGGGCATCTGTTCTTCCTTACATCCTTGCTCAGTTTGCAGGTGCTATGGTCGGACAGTTCCTCGTCTTCCTACAATTCAAACCTCACTATCTAGCTGAAGAAAATCCGGCTAACGTTCTGGGTACATTCAGCACAGGCCCAGCTATCAAAGATACCTTCTCTAACCTGATTAGCGAAATCCTTGGAACCTTTGTTCTTGTACTGACTATCTTCGCTCTTGGGCTTTATAAACTACAAGCAGGCATTGGCACTTTTGCAGTCGGAACATTGATTGTCGGGATTGGTCTTTCTCTTGGTGGAACAACTGGCTATGCCCTCAACCCGGCTCGTGACTTAGGACCTCGCATTATGCACAGTCTCCTTCCGATTCCAAACAAAGGAAATGGCGATTGGAGCTATGCTTGGATTCCTGTTGTCGGACCAATTATTGGTGCTGTCCTTGCAGTCCTAGTCTTCGGTTTATTCTAATATAACTGATTGCCATTGGAGAACACTTAACGAGTGTTCTCTTTTTTACTAAGTGATTAGACGGAGACTAACCTTCCGAACTTACTCTTCCGATAAAAACCATTGTAATTTTGACAAAAGAAAAGACTTAGCCCTGTATTACAAGAAAACTAAGTCCTTTTTAGAATGATTTATCAACTTTAGCGAGCTGTTTCTAATTAACTCAAACGAGTGCTATTTCTCTTAGACAATTTCACTACTGCCTCGGTCCGAGCAGTATGCGGAAACATATCAACCGACTGGATGTAGTGGACATCGTAGACCTGACAAAGCTTGACCAGATCCCGAGCCAGAGTTGAGACATTGCAGGAAACGTAGACCATCTTCTCAGGTGCATAGCGGACAATCGTCTCCAGCAGCTTATCGTCCAGACCAGTTCGAGGCGGATCGACAATCAAGGCATCCGCCCGATAGCCCTCAGCGTACCAGCGAGGAATAATCTCCTCTGCCGTCCCAGCCTCGTAGAGCGTATTGTCAAAGCCCATTCGTTTCGCATTGCGCTTAGCGTCTTCAATGGCCTCAGGGATGATGTCCATGCCACGCAGAGACTTGACCCTTTTAGCAAAGGCAAAGCCGATAGTACCCACTCCGCAATAGGCGTCAATCAAATGGTCTTCTTTCGTCACATCCAGCGCCTTAACCGCCTCCCCATAGAGCACCTCAGTCTGCTCAGGATTGAGCTGATAGAAAGCTCGAGGAGACAGGGAGAACTCATAGTCCAGCACCCCTTCTTGGATAGCCTCCTCGCCCCAGATAATCTCTGTCTTATCCCCATAAATCTCACTGGACTTGCTCGTATGATAATTGACCGCTACTGTCTCCAACTCTGGAAATTCAGCCACTAGATCTCGAACGACTGGAGAAAAGTCCAGCTTACGCCCTGTCACAAAAATCATCTGCACCTGCCCCGTCTTTCTGGCCCTGCGAATCATGACAGTGCGTACTCCAGCAATCTTCCTCTCATCATAGATAGGCAGCCTATACTTACTTAAAAGCCGAGCCACCTTATTGATGATGTTTTGCGTTACCTTGTCCTGAACCAGACAGTTTTTCAGCGAGACCAGATAGTGGGAATTCTGGGCATAAAGCCCAGCCTTAACCTCATCCTTGAACTTCCGAGTCTGAAACTGTAGCTTGGCCCGATAATAGAGCGGCTCCTGCATACCAATGGTCGGACGAATCTCGTAGTTTTCGTAACCAGCTGGCGCAAATTTTTTCAAGGCCTGACGCAGCAAATCCTCCTTAAACTCCAACTGCTTGCCATAGTGGAGGTGCATGATTTGACAGCCCCCACACCTATCATAAATCTCACAAGGCGCCTCCACCCGAAACTTCGAGCGCTTGTTGATGGTCAAGAGCTTGGCCTCGATGAAATTACGCTGAACCTTAGTCACCTGACAGTAGACTTCCTCACCCTTCAAAGCCCCTGGCACAAAGACCAGCGTTTTCTTATAAAATCCAATCCCTTCCCCATTAATCCCCATTTTCTTAATTTTCAAAAGAATTCTTTGTTTCACTTTCACATTCATGCTTCTATTATACCACGCCGCCTCGCATTAGTTGAGAATATGTTACAATAAAAGTATGAAAGCAGAAAAAATATCCCTTCCACTAGCCCATTTCCCTAAGCAAATACGAACTTATCTAGAGGGGGCCAACTTTTACGACAGCTCCTCACATTCTGCAGCCAGTGTTTTCTATGCTGATACGGGCTATTATTTGAAAATCGACCAAAAAGAACAGTTAGCCCAAGAAGCCACACTTGCCAAATGGTTTGAAAAGCAAGGACTCGGTGTACCTGTCATCCACTACCTAGCAGCAGATAAAGACTACCTGCTGACTAAAGAAGCCAAGGGTAAGGACGCCCTAGCCTTTCTCCAACAGCCAGAAGAACTTTGCCAAACGATGGCTGCCGCACTCAAAAGACTTCACAGCCTCCAACCCCAGCATTTCCCAATCCAGCATCGCCTCCAACACTATAAAGAACAAGCAGAGGAAAATTATCGGAAAGGCTGTTTTTATCAAAAAGCTTTATTGCCTCAATTTCATATCCAAAGCCGAGAGGAAGCTTACCAGCTTATCCAAGAACAGGGACACCTACTGACGGCGGACACCTTGATTCATGGAGATGCCTGTTTGCCTAATTTCATTCTGAAAGACGCTTCAACCTTCTCCTACTTTATTGACCTTGGCCTCGCTGGCCTTAGCGACCGCCACATTGATCTTTACTGGGCAATCTGGTCTCTTACTTATAATTTATCTGACCCTCAATATGCAGAGCTCTTTCTTGACTACTATGGCCGGAAGGATGTTGATACAGACAAACTGCGCTTGATTGCTGCCTTTGAAGCATTTGGCTAAAAGAAAGGATTCTACCAAAATCTCTTATGAAAATCACAAAAATTGAAAAGAAAAAAAGACTCTACCTCTTGGAGTTGGACGATAGTGAAAAGCTCTATATCACAGAAGACACCATCGTTCGCTTCATGCTGTCCAAAGGAATGGAAATCACAGAGCAGGAGCTATCAGAAATTCAAGGCTATGCCCAATTTTCTTACGGAAAAAATCTAGCCCTCTATCATCTCTCCTTCAAGCAAAGAACTGCTAAGGAAGTTAAAGACTACTTAACGCAGCACGACATCCAACCAGAAATCATCAGCCAGGTCTTGGACAATCTAAAAAAGGATAATTGGATTAATGATAGAAAATATGCTAACTCTTTCATCCAATCCAATCTTCTCACTGGTGATAAAGGTGCTTTTGTTCTCAAACAAAAACTCAGTCAAAAAGGGATTTCAAGTACTATCATAGAAGAGGAATTGAACCAGTTTGATTTCACTGAACTAACAGACAAGGTTGCCGAAAAATTGCTCAAAAAACACCAGGGAAAACTGCCCAGCAAGGCCTTACAAGATAAACTTCTTCAATCTTTGATAAACAAAGGTTTTTCATATAGCCAAGCCAAAACCGCCTATCAGCATTTGGAAATCGAAGAAGACCAAGAAAACCAGCAAGAGCTGCTCTATAAAGAGCTAGACAAGCAATACCGCAAGTACTCAAAAAAATACGACGGCTATGACTTAAAACAGCGTCTGACCCAAGCTCTAGCACGCAAAGGCTATGATTTCTCCGACATCGCTAGCGCCCTGAGAGAATATCTTTAAGATTTCCAATGAAAACTTATGCATTTCTATGAAAATATGTTACAATATAGAAGATGAACTTATAAATTGTAGAAAGTTGGTAAGTTATGAAACTTCCAAAAGAAGGCGACTTTATTACAATTCAAAGTTATAAGCATGATGGGAATCTTCACCGCACCTGGCGAGATACCATGGTACTAAAGACAACAGAAAACGCCATTATTGGTGTTAATGACCACACACTGGTAACAGAAAGTGATGGCCGACGTTGGGTAACTCGTGAACCAGCCATTGTCTATTTTCATAAAAAATATTGGTTTAATATCATTGCCATGATTCGCGACAATGGAACTTCATACTACTGCAACCTGGCCAGTCCTTACTATCTGGATAATGAAGCTCTAAAATACATTGACTATGATTTAGACGTCAAAGTCTTTGCTGATGGTGAAAAACGTCTCTTGGATGTAGAAGAATATGAACGCCACAAAAAACAGATGCACTATTCTGATGATTTGGATTTCATTCTCAAAGAAAATGTCAAAATCCTAGTTGATTGGATTAACAACGGAAGAGGTCCATTTTCAGATGCTTATGTCAATATTTGGTACAAACGTTATGTTGAACTAAAGAATCGATAAAGTTGTCAAAGAGCGTAAGCTCTTTTTCTTTTATCTAATTCGGCCTCACTAGAGCTCAAATTCTTGCAATCTCAAGCATTTTCGGGTATCATATAAGAAAATCCAGACTGTAAGAAAGGAGTCTCCCATGGCATTTACAAATACTCTCGGACGATATGCCAGCTTTGGCATCATGACGAGCCTCCCTGAAGAAATTGTCGACTCATTCTGGTATATCATTGATAACAATCTCAAAGGTGTCTTTGAACTTCGCCCAGTCCTTAAATTTGAAATCATCAATCGCCAAGGAAGAGTATCTCTACGATTCTCACAAAAAAGCTTCAACACCATTATTTCATTTGACTTAAACTATCAATTTGACCCTTTCTTTCCCAGAAAAGTCTACATCGTTGATAACAAGGGCAAAGAAACCATTATGCTATCTGACGAATACTCTTTGATGTAGTAAATCAAACTCAGCACATATAAAAACCTCTGAAAGCCACTATTCACTGCTATCAGAGGTTTTTATCCTTAATATTACTCATCTCAAATAAAAAGTACATTTCAGCAGCTTGATACAGCCTAAACTCCCGGAACACCAGTCTTTAAAACCAAACTAAATTAAGTAATCAAATTCCTTGCTTTCTAATAAGATTATATAAAGAGACGAGACCAGTAGTTCTAAAAGAATATATTGCTTATTAATTCCGACTATAACTAAGGATTCTTAATAACAGCAGATGTTAACTAAGTCATAGATACTGAACACAGAGTTTTCTTGAAACACAAAAAAGATAGATCAGTATATCTATCTTCTATGTTATCTAGTCGGGAAGACAGGATTCGAACCTGCGACACCTTGGTCCCAAACCAAGTACTCTACCAAGCTGAGCTACTTCCCGGTGTTTAAACAATCTAAAAACGGAGCCCTAAGACTTCGCTTCCAAATGCACCCTAGAGGAGTCGAACCTCTAACCGCCTGATTCGTAGTCAGGTACTCTATCCAGTTGAGCTAAGGGTGCTCACTATTCATATTAAATTCATTATAGCAAAACTTAAGAAAAAATCAAACAATTTAATGCACCCTAGAGGAGTCGAACCTCTAACCGCCTGATTCGTAGTCAGGTACTCTATCCAGTTGAGCTAAGGGTGCTCATCTTCTTCTACTGCCTCTTACAAGTCTATGCCGAGGACCGGAATCGAACCGGTACGATCGTTACCAATCGCAGGATTTTAAGTCCTGTGCGTCTGCCAGTTCCGCCACCCCGGCCGCCTCAAGCGAACGACGGGATTCGAACCCGCGACCCCCACCTTGGCAAGGTGA
>NZ_RJMV01000011.1 GCF_003943735.1 Streptococcus sanguinis
TCGAGGACTTATCCTAGAATAAGAGCTTCATCAGAGTGCAGCGAATGGTTTAGAGAAATGTGAGATTTGATATTGTATTCAATTTTGAGTTTCGAGGACTTATCCTAGAATAAGAGCTTCATCAGAGTGCAGCGAATGGTTTAGAGAAATGTGAGATTTGATATTGTATTCAATTTTGAGTTGACAAGGCTTGTCTGAGAGGACAGGAACGTTAATTCAATAGTTAAGTGACGATAGCCTAGGAGATACACCTGTACCCATGCCGAACACAGCAGTTAAGCCCTAGAACGCCGGAAGTAGTTGGGGGTTGCCCCCTGTGAGATATGGAAGTCGCTTAGCGAAGGGAGTTTAGCTTAGTTGTAATTGAGAGGAAATCGAAATTACAATCGGCGGATGAGAGAAACGAAGTTTCTCACCGTTGGCTGAGCTAGACTCCACCCTTTGGGAGTTTAGCTCAGCTGGGAGAGCATCTGCCTTACAAGCAGAGGGTCAGCGGTTCGATCCCGTTAACTCCCATATTCAAGCGGGTGTAGTTTAGTGGTAAAACTACAGCCTTCCAAGCTGTTGTCGCGAGTTCGATTCTCGTCACCCGCTTTGAACGATAGTTCATACCAAGTTTTCGAACTTGGGCGCGTAGCTCAGGTGGTTAGAGCGCACGCCTGATAAGCGTGAGGTCGGTGGTTCGAGTCCACTCGTGCCCATTTCAATAATATTATGGTCCGTTGGTCAAGGGGTTAAGACACCGCCTTTTCACGGCGGTAACACGGGTTCGAATCCCGTACGGACTATATATTCGGAGGATTACCCAAGTCCGGCTGAAGGGAACGGTCTTGAAAACCGTCAGGCGTGTAAAAGCGTGCGTGGGTTCGAATCCCACATCCTCCTTAGGGACGAATAGTAATGACGCGGGATGGAGCAGCTAGGTAGCTCGTCGGGCTCATAACCCGAAGGTCGTAGGTTCAAATCCTGCTCCCGCAATAGTTGGCTCGGTAGCTCAGTTGGTAGAGCAATGGATTGAAGCTCCATGTGTCGGCGGTTCGATTCCGTCTCGCGCCATAATTTTATAATCGGAAGGGTAGCGAAGAGGCTAAACGCGGCGGACTGTAAATCCGCTCCTTCGGGTTCGGGGGTTCGAATCCCTCCCCTTCCATAACCTTTACGGGCATAGTTTAAAGGTAGAACTAAGGTCTCCAAAACCTTCAGTGTGGGTTCAATTCCTACTGCCCGTGTTTAAATATGGCGGGTGTGGTGAAGTGGTTAACACACCAGATTGTGGCTCTGGCATGCGTGGGTTCGATCCCCATCACTCGCCTATTTAATATTATTGGGGTATAGCCAAGCGGTAAGGCAAGGGACTTTGACTCCCTCATGCGTTGGTTCGAATCCAGCTACCCCAGTTAAAAACTTGAGCCGGCGTGGCGGAATTGGCAGACGCGCTGGACTCAAAATCCAGTGTCCTCACGGACGTGCCGGTTCGACCCCGGCCGCCGGTATAGCTTAAGTTTAGCGAAGCATTTTAGCTTCGTTTTTTTGTTTTCTCTTTAGTAATTATTTGTAAGCTAATGCGGAAGATTGAATCTTGATTTTGCTTGTAAATTGATATTCAATTAGTGTGATGGATATTGAAGACTTTTATCATTAAATTTTTTATAAGATCTAGAATGCTAATACGAGGCAGCTTGGTTTGTTCCTTTTATTCTCTGATTGAGTTTTATTTAGGGCTTAAGAATCTAATTGTCTAATTAAATATTTTTTGTGAAAAGCATCTGACTTTTACTGAAAATTCTTGACTCTTTTCTTTTTTGTGGTATAATTAACCAGTAAAGCTTTAACTGGTTAAGAGAAGGAGGAGGAAATGACTCATTTAGCAGAGAAGATCGATCAATTTTTAAATGAAGTTATTTTGAAAGCAGAAAATCAGCATGAGATTCTGATTGGTTCTTGCACGAGTGATGTGCCTTTAACCAATACGCAGGAGCATATTTTGATGCTTTTGTCTGAGGAATCTTTGACAAATTCTGATTTGGCAAAAAAACTGAATGTGAGTCAAGCTGCTGTGACTAAGGCTGTGAAATCTTTGGTTCGGCAAGAGATGCTGCAAGCTTTTAAAGATAAGAGAGATGCACGGGTTACCTTTTACCGTTTGACTGACTTAGCTCAGCCGGTTGCAAAGGAACATCAGCATCATCACGCACATACTTTGGAGACTTATCAAAAATTGGCAGAGCAGTTTTCTGCTAGTGAACAGGCGACAATCGCGAAGTTTTTGGAAGCCTTAGTGGGAGAGATTGGCAAATGAGATATATCACAGTTGATAATCTTTCCTTTTACTATGACAAGGAGCCTGTGCTAGAGCATATTCATTATTTTCTAGACAGTGGTGAGTTTGTAACTTTGACGGGGGAAAATGGAGCTGCTAAGACGACGCTTATCAAGGCTAGTTTGGGTATTTTGCAGCCCAAGTATGGGGAAGTTAAGATTTCCAAGACCAATGTGCGAGGCAAGAAACTGCGGATTGCTTACCTACCTCAGCAGATTGCTAGTTTTAATGCAGGTTTTCCTAGTACGGTATATGAGTTTGTCAAGTCTGGACGTTATCCGCGCAAGGGTTGGTTTCGTCGTTTGAATGAGCATGATGAGGAGCATGTCAAGGCAAGTCTGGAGTCGGTTGGAATGTTGGAACATCGGGATAAGAGGATTGGTTCTCTCTCTGGCGGACAAAAGCAGAGGGCTGTGATTGCTCGGATGTTTGCTTCGGATCCGGATATTTTTGTCCTAGATGAGCCGACAACAGGGATGGATGCAGGCAGCAAGGATGAATTTTACAAGCTCATGCACCATAGTGCTCACCAGCATGGGAAAGCTGTTTTTATGATTACACACGATCCGGAAGACGTTCGTAAATATGCCGATCGCAATATTCATTTGGTCCGTAATCAGGACTCACCTTGGCGCTGTTTCAATGTGCATGAAAGCGACAATAGTCAGGAGGTGAGTCATGCTTAATCTATTTTCTTATGATTTTATGCAGCGAGCCTTCTTGGCAGTTATTGCTATGAGCCTCTTCTCACCGATTCTGGGGACCTTCCTGATTTTACGTCGGCAGAGCCTTATGAGTGACACCCTCAGTCACGTTTCATTGGCAGGTGTAGCTTTTGGCTTGGTTCTTGGACTATCGCCCACTCTCACAACGGTGCTTGTCGTCATTGCCGCAGCAGTCTTCTTAGAGTACCTGCGAACTATCTATAAGAATTTCATGGAAATCGGGACAGCCATTCTCATGTCAACTGGCTTAGCTATTTCCTTGATTGTTATGAGTAAGGGCAAGAGTTCTAGCTCGATGAGTCTGGACCAGTATCTATTTGGCTCCATTGTGACTATCAGTAGGGAGCAGGTGATTTCTCTTTTTGTTATTGCTGCTGTGGTACTTGTCTTAACCTTCCTCTTCATTCGGCCTATGTACATCTTGACCTTTGATGAGGATACAGCATTTGTGGATGGGCTGCCTGTGCGGACTATGTCTATTCTCTTCAATATCGTGACGGGTGTTGCGATTGCCCTCATGATTCCGGCTGCGGGAGCCTTGCTGGTTTCGACCATCATGGTTTTGCCGGCCAGTATAGCTCTGCGGATTGGGAAAAATTTCAAGTCGGTCATTTTGCTGGCAAATGCTATCGGCTTCTTTGGTATGATTGCCGGACTTTATATTTCTTACTATGCAGAGACACCAGCTAGTGCCAGCATTACGATTATCTTCGTCAGCTTGTTCTTGCTGGTCAATCTAGTCAAAAAATTTATGAAATAGGAGCAGGAAATGAAAAAAATTAGCTTACTATTAGCAGGTTTACTGAGTATTTTCTTAGTAGCTTGTTCAAATCAAAAAAATTCAGATGGCAAGCTCAATATTGTCACAACTTTTTATCCGGTTTATGAGTTTACCAAGCAGGTGGCTGGAGATGAGGCCAATGTTGAACTTCTAATCGGGGCTGGTACAGAGCCGCATGATTATGAGCCTTCAGCTAAGGCAGTTGCGACTATTCAGGATGCAGATGCCTTTGTCTATGAAAATGAAAACATGGAGACTTGGGTTCCTGATCTGTTAAAAACATTGAAAAATAAGGAAGAAACGGTTATCAAAGCGACAGGAGATATGCTCTTGTTGCCTGGTGGTGAAGAGGAAGAAGACCACGACCATGGTGAAGAGGGGCATCATCATACCTATGATCCCCATGTCTGGCTATCTCCGAAGCGGGCTATTAAAATGGTGGAGCACATCCGTGATAGCCTGAGCAAGTCTTACCCTGACAAGAAAGCTGCTTTTAAGAAAAATGCAGCGGCTTATATCAAGAAGCTGGAAGACTTGGATAAGGAATATGAGGATGGGTTGGCAAATGCCAAGCAAAAGAGCTTTGTAACTCAGCACGCAGCCTTTAACTATCTGGCATTGGACTATGGCTTGAAGCAGGTGCCAATTTCTGGACTTTCACCAGACAGTGAGCCATCCGCTTCACGCTTGGCTGAATTGACTGAGTATATCAAGAAAAATAAAATCAAGTATATTTACTTTGAAGAGAATGCTTCCCAGGCTTTGGCTTCTACTCTGGCTAAGGAAACAGGGGTAGAACTTGATGTCTTGAATCCGCTGGAAAGCTTGACCGAAGAGCAGACCAAGGATGGGGCAGACTATATTTCTATAATGCAGGCCAATCTAAAGGCTCTCAAGAAGACAACTGACCAAGAGGGAGCGGAGATTGCAGCCGAGAAAGAAGAAGACGATAAGACAGTCCAAAACGGCTACTTTGAAGACAGTGCTGTCAAGGATCGGACCTTGTCTGACTATGCTGGCGAGTGGCAGTCTGTTTACCCTTATCTGAAGGATGGTACCTTGGACCAAGTCTTTGACTACAAGGCTAAGCTGACTGGGAAAATGACGGCAGCTGAATACAAGGACTACTATGACAAGGGCTACAAGACGGATGTATCCAATATCAATATCACAGACAAGACTATGGAATTTGTGGTAGATGGAAAATCCAAGAAATATACGTATAAATACGTTGGTAAGCATACTCTGACTTACCCTAAGGGAAATCGAGGGGTACGCTTTATGTTTGAAGCGACAGACGAGGATGCTGGAGAGTACAAGTATGTTCAGTTTAGCGACCACAACATTGCACCGACCAAGGCGGCTCATTTCCATATCTTCTATGGCGGTGAGAGCCAGGAAGCACTCTTTGATGAACTGGAAAATTGGCCAACCTACTATCCAAGTAAATTGACCGGTCAAGAAATTGCCCAAGAGATGTTGGCGCATTAATATAGGCAAACTTGAGAAGACGGGATTATCCCGCCTTCTTTTTTGTATATCAGGAAATGACGATAAAAATACTTGACAAATCACGATTACAAATGTAAACTAATAAAGAGTTAGATTACAAATGTAAATGTTAAGGAAGTGTTAAACAATGGAACAGCAAAATATTAGCCAAGCAGAATGGCAAGTGATGCGTGTGTTGTGGGCCTATCCACACAGTCGCAGTACAGAGATCATAGCGCGTTTGGAAGCTGATTTTTCCTGGAAGCCGGCAACCATCAAGACTCTTTTGAATCGTCTGAAGACCAAAGAATTTATCGCTATGGAAAAAATCGAGGGCAAGTTTTACTACGATGCTCGGATTTTAGAAGCAGACCATCTGGAAAGTACATGGCAGGCGCTTTTTGACAATATCTGTAATACTAAACACGGAGATCTTTTGATTTCGATGATTGAGAGAAGTCAGTTCAGTCAAGGGGACTTGGAGCGGCTCAGTCAGGTCATTGATAAGAAAAGAGCTTCGGCTCCGCTGGAAATTAAATGCCACTGTCCGCAAGGTCAGTGTCGGTGCGGGCATGGAAAGGAGACGCATTGATGAGTGAGAAAAAAGAATACAAGCTATCAGGAATGACCTGTGCATCTTGTGCTATGACAGTGGAGATGGCGGTCAAAGATTTAGAAACGGTTGAGGATGTCAGTGTCAATCTGGCGACAGAACGTCTCAGTTTGCTTCCTAAGGCGGGATTTGACAGCCAGCAAGTGCTGGCTGCTGTAGCCGAGGCTGGTTATCAGGCAGAAGAAAAAGGAAAAGACCGACCGTCCGATGTGAGCGAAGAGGCTGCAATGAAAGCGAAGGAATTGAAAAGGAAAAAGCAAGAATTACTAATTCTTTTGGTCACGGCTCTGCCCTTGCTTTATATCTCGATGGGCAGTATGGTCGGCCTTCCTCTGCCTAGCTTCTTGGATCATATGGCGTATCCCTTGGTCTTTGTTCTGTCACAACTGCTGTTGACTCTGCCTGCTGTGTGGATTGGTCGCGGCTTCTATCAGAGAGGATTTCGCAATCTTATCAAGCGACATCCCAATATGGATAGTCTGATTGCGGTGGGAACCAGCGCAGCATTTTTTTACAGCCTCTACTCGGTCGGGCAGGTTTTTCTAGGCTATCATGCCTTTGTTCATCAGCTCTATTTTGAGTCGGTTGCAGTGATTATTGCCTTGGTTCTTCTGGGCAAATATTTGGAGAGTTCAGCTAAGGGCAGAACGTCTCAGGCAATTCAGTCTTTGCTTGAGCTAGTGCCTAGTCAGGCGACAGTGATTCGTTATGGTGAGGCTGTGACCATTGATACGGAGGATATCCGAGTTGGAGACATTATCCGTATCAAGCCAGGGGAGCGTATGCCTGTAGATGGCCTTGTGACGGAGGGCCAGACCTTTGTGGATGAGTCCATGATGACTGGTGAAAGTGTCCCGATTGAAAAGAAGGTCGGCGACACCATTACCAGTGCAACAATCAATCAAAATGGTAGTATTGACTACCAAGCAACTAGGGTGGGTTCGGATACGACCTTAGCTCAGATTGTTAGATTGGTGGAGGAAGCGCAAGGGTCTAAGGCACCGATAGCGGCTTTGGCCGATAAAATTTCGCTTTATTTTGTCCCAATCGTGCTGAGCTTAGCTACTTTGTCTGCGCTGGGCTGGTATTTTCTAGCTGGTGAGAGCCTTAGCTTTTCTCTGTCAATCTTTATCGCGGTTCTGGTCATTGCCTGCCCTTGTGCGCTAGGATTAGCCACTCCGACAGCCATCATGGTTGGGACTGGCAAAGGGGCTGAAAATGGCATTCTGATTAAGTCTGGTCAAGCTTTGGAAGCGGCTTATCAGCTGGATACTATTGTTCTTGATAAGACGGGGACGATTACGGTTGGTAAGCCTAGTCTGACAGATCTGCTGCCCTTGGGTGATTTGAATCGGTCTGACTTGTTGCGGTTAATAGCCAGTGTTGAGCAGCATTCTGAGCATCCTTTGGCTCAGGCTATCTTGGAAGCTGCTCAGCAGGAGGAGCTTGACTTGCTGCCTGTCAGTCATTTTGAGGCCATTGTTGGACGAGGTTTGTCAGCTCAGGTTGAGGGCAGATGGCTTCTGGTGGGAAATGAGTCTTTGATGAAAGAAAAGAACATTGACAGCAGTGCCTTTCAAGAACAGTTGTTGGAGCTTTCCCAAGAAGGGAAGACAGCCATGTTTGTCGCAGTAGATGGACAGCTGGCTGGTATTTTAGCGGTAGCAGATGAGATGAAGTCCAGCAGCCTGAAGGCGGTGCAGGAGCTCCAGTCTATGGGACTAGAAGTCATCATGCTGACAGGAGATCGTGAAGAAACCGCGACAGCTATTGCCCAGAAAGCTGGAATCCAAAAAGTTATCGCAGGTGTATTGCCAGATGGTAAGGCCACTGCTATCAAGAACTTGCAGGAAGCTGGGAAAAAACTGGCTATGGTCGGAGACGGTATCAATGATGCACCAGCTCTGGTCCAGGCAGATGTGGGAATTGCCATCGGTTCAGGCGCAGATGTAGCTATTGAATCGGCAGATGTAGTGCTCATGCATAGTGATTTGCAGGATGTGGTCAAGGCTATCAAGCTCAGTCAGGCGACCATCCGCAATATCAAGGAAAATCTCTTCTGGGCCTTTGCCTACAATACACTAGGTATCCCGATTGCTATGGGGCTTCTGCATCTTTTTGGCGGTCCCTTGCTCAATCCTATGCTGGCTGGTCTGGCCATGAGCTTAAGCTCAGTGTCAGTTGTGGCCAATGCTCTGCGTCTAGGACGCTTTAAAATGAAGAAATATACGGAGGAATGAATCTATGAAACAAAGAGTCCAATTAGAAAACTTATCTTGTCAAAATTGTGTCAAACATGTCACCCAGCATTTCCTGTCTATGGAGGGGGTGTCAGATGTGGCAGTAGAGCTAGAGAAGCAGACAGCCCAAGTCACGACTGATAAGCCTTATGGTGCATCAGATTATGAAGCTGCTTTGGCAAAAACAATCTACAGGGTTCTGGATGTGGCAGAAGCTGAATGAATAAAGTCAGTAGCTTTGCGCCTGCCCAGCTGCTAGAATTCTTCTTGTAAAAAGCGATAAAATAATCTATAATGTTACTAATCACATGATTTATCTTACCGTGAGAAAGAGGAGAAAAATGAAGAAAAAAGCTTTACCTTTTTTACTAGCAGGAGCTGCTTTATTAGCTATGACAGCTTGCTCAAAGGGCAGTGCTACGAATCAATCGGAGACGCCTACTAGCAGTACTGGCTCAGTAACAAGTTCTGTGGAGCAGGCATCCAGTCAATCAACTGCAGCAGCATCTTCAGCGGCTAGCAGCACTAGCTCAGAGAGTGCGAGCACAGAAAAAACCAAGGAAAAGAAGGAAGCGATGGACATTTCAGCACTTGCAAATGGCAATTATGCCAGCGTTAAAGGAACCTGGCAGGATGCTTCTGGCAATCAGCTTGTTTTTGATGACAAGGGCTTGGTTTCAAGTGGTTATGAGTTGTACGGAGCGTCTCTGACAGACTATGGCACTGCTGCTGGCGGTGTCTACGGCGGAGAAAGCGGAGGTTTTCTGATTGAGTTTCTTCCTAAGGGAGTTAAGGTCGCAGACAAGGAAAACTTTACAGACAACTCCGATGCTGGCCAGGATAGAATCTGGACAGGGGTTGGCCTGAATAGCTTTGACGAACAAGGCAGCTTCTATTATCGAGTAGATTAAACGTAGCTTGGTTTTTGGTGTTAAAATCTATATAGTTGATGAGAGCAGAAAAACATCTGCTCTTTTTTCTTTTGTAAAGTAAGGAATTTTACCGACAAAAAAACCTGCCTAAATTAGGCAGGTTTTATAGCTTTTAGTTGAATTAGGACTCACTATGAGGCGTTATAAACTGATCCATAGGGGTTGAAATTACATTCAGGAACAATTTGGCGAAATCCTCTGCGGGCATAGGATCTTCTTTGATGATCCAAATCTCAATGAGAGAATTAATCCATCTGACGACAATTTCAGTAGCCATTTCTTTCGAAATCCCCAATTTCTTAGAGTCAATTTCTAAATTTTGTACGACCCACTGAGTGAAGAAGGTAGATAGATAGTCACTCCAGAAAGGATCGATAGCTGTAGTGTAGAGCACCTTCATCCATTTCCTATGTTCATAGAGGGTAGGAATCATATGCTTGGCAAAGAAGCAGAATGGATTTTCTCCATTTCCTTCTTCGTAGCTTTCATACAGGGGCAAAAACGGAGTCATAATTGTCTGGCGGATGTATTGGATAATGTCTTCAACATTACTAAAATGCTTTTTATATATAGCCTGGCGCGATAGACCGGCTTGTTTAGCAATCTCTGAAAAAGTAAAATAAGACTTTTCAGGATTTTGCTCTGCCAGCTCAATTAAGGCATTGACGACTTTGTCTCGAGTATCTTGGGGCATAAGTACCTTCCTTCTTTTATATTAAGTTCTTGCTGGTTTGTCTAAAAATAGAGCAAATCCCAACAAAATAGTTTACCGCTTGTCAACTAAAATGATAACACTTTATAGAGGAAATGTCCAATTATTTTTAAAATTTAATATAAAAATATTAAAAAACCAGTCTTCCCTTACAAGGACCGGTTCTGTAATTTCTCTGTTTTTCTTCTAGTTGGTTATGCGATAACAATTTTGTTTGAAGAACCAGCTGGACTATCATAGGCAGCAAAGCTGGTTAGGGGCGAAGATACAAGGTTGAGAAATGTCTTAGAAAACTGCTTGCAAGGAACGGGGTCATCCTGAGTGATCCAATTCTCGATAAGAGAACTAATCCAGCCGGCCAGCAGTTGATTGGCCAGGTCTTCAGGAATACCTAATTTTTGGTGGTCAAGATTTAGATTCTGCTCGATCCAGTCCTTGTAACTGGCAGTAATAAAATCGCTCCACAAGGGATCGACAGAACTAGTATATAATATTTTAATGCGTTGGCGTTGCTCATAAATAGCGGGAAGAATCGTTTGAGCCAAAAAGGTGAAAGGATCTAAGTCCGCTTCAGAATTGTTGCTATTCCAGTTGGGAGCAAAGGCTTGCTTTACCATGTCTTGGCGAATGTATTCGATAATTTCAGTAGTGTTATTAAAGTGTCGTTTGTAAATAGCCTGTCTTGACAAACCGGCTTCTTTAGCGATTTCTGTAAAGGTAAAACGCGGTCTATCTGGTTGTTTATCTGCTAATTCAAAAAAAGCATCCAAAATCCTATCTCGTGTATTAAGAGCCATAATTTTATCCCTCCTATACCATTTTACTTTTTCTGTCTGAAATAAGCTAGAAAATAGCCCAGAATTTTTACTAAAAAAGTTTACACATTGTTAAATGGAAAAATTTTAGTTTGATTTCTGGACATCGTGTCTATTTAAAAACTGTACAATTTTACAATTAATGTACATAAATCAAGCCGATAATTGTTTTGTTTTAAAAGGTTAATATGATAAAATAATAAAAAATCTTATCAGAAGTCAAATAGAAAGTGTAGTTTAAAAATTACCAAATCTGAAAGATTTATGGGAGGTTTGACTGGACTTTTTATTAAGGGTTACTGATCAGGATAATAAAATATGTTCAGAGGAGAAAAAGATGAAAAGAACAGAAAAAGTTTTGCGATATTCTATTCGGAAGTCTGTTTTAGGTGTTGGGTCAGTCCTTATTTGTGCTCTATTTTTGGGTCACAGTTTGGTGGCGGCGGATGAGGAACAGCCAGTGGCAAATGCAGTAGAGAACCCAGTTGCTGCATCGCCAGTAAATCAGGATTTGACAACGGTTAGGGAGGCTGCTAACACGGAAGTAGGCACATTTCTGGCTGAGAAAGTGACAGATCTTGGGAATAATCCAAATTTGTCAGATGAGGAGCTTGCAGCAGCTAAGGACGAAGTCAATCAAACAGCTGCAAAGGCTCAGAATGAAATTGCCGCAGCTGAGGATAAAGAAAGGATTGATCAAGCTAAAGAAGATGGATTGGCAGACATCAAATCTATCAATCCAGTCGGCAAAGATTTACTTCTAGATGAAATCCAAAATGGGAAAGCAGAGTTTGACAAACTTGTAGATAGTAGCGATTTGCTGCCTGAGGAGCAAAAGAAAAGCTTCCAAGAGTCTGTAAGGAGGAAGGCTGCAGAAGCAGAAGATGCAATTCAGAAATTAGATGTTAATGCAGCAACAGCAGAGCAGGCGGAAGTGATTCAAGAGCAAGCAGTAACCGAGGAAGATAAGTTTTTCAAATTTATAGCAAGTTCAACCGTAGATTTCACTCTGGCTGCCAAGTTAGCTGACTTGGAAGCAAATCCTAATCTTTCAGAAGCAGAAAAGAAAGCAGTTAGAGGCGAAATAGAGCAAGTGGTAGAAACAGCCAAGAAGGCTATTGAAGGAGCAGATTCTCAGGAAGTCTATGACCGGGCAAAAGAAACAGCCATAGCCCACTTAGCCAAGATTCACCCTATTAGCAAAGAGCAGTTCTTAAAAGAAATTCAGGAAGAAAAAACAGCTACTATCGAGGCTGTTGAGAAGAGTCAAAGTCTTTCTACTGAGGAAAAAACTGCAGCTAAAAAGAAGATTGAAGATGCAGCAGCCATAGCTCAAAAAGCAATTGCAGCTTATAATGCTTGGGTTGAAAGTCCTGATGATGCTGAAAAAATTCAAGGACAGGTAGCTGCAGAGAAGCAAAGTTTGTTAAAAGTTACGACTGGTCTGAAACTAGATCTTGCTCTGTCTGATAAGCTAGCAGACTTACGGAGCAACCCGAATCTGTCAGAGGCAGAACAGGCTACGGCTAAAGCTGAAGCGGAAGCAACTCTAGCAGATGCGAAAACGGCGCTTGAAAAGGCTGATACTGAAGAGGAACTAGAGAGAATTGAGGCAGCTGGAATTGCTAGCTTGGATACGATTCATCCAGTTGGCAAAGATTTGGTTTTAGATGAGCTTGAAGAAGAAGTCGACAAACAGATTGAAGCGATTGAACATCACCAAACACTTTCAGAACTCGATAAAAAGCAAGCTAAAGAAAAGATTCGAGCAGTATTAAAGACGGTGACAGATGCGATTGCACAGCTAGACGATAGTGTAGACAGTGCAGAAAAAGCAGAGAAGCTGCAGGAACAAATCGCTGCTGAGCAGACAAAAGCTCTTGCAACTCTCGAAGTAATTGTCAAGAATGCTGCTAAAGCTGAGATGACTTCTTCTATTCCAGGTGATTCACCACAAGAAACTAGGAAAGAATTTAGTGGAGGGGTCAGTGATTCTGAACCGACAACAGCGATAGAGTCAGAGTATGATTTATCTAGCCATGAAGTTGGAACTCATCCTGATACAGCTCCACAGGCGTCTGCACAACCAGAATTTAGTGGAAACGTTAATGATTCAGAAGCAGCAACAGCAACGTGGCCTGAATTTACTGGCGGTGTCAATGATTCTGAACCAACTATGACAGAACATAAAACCTATGATGCTGGCGGTCAGCCATCAGTCAGGAGTGCGCATCCAGACAGCGCTCCTCAAATGTCGGCTCTTCCAGAATTTATCGGTGGTGTCAATGCCACTGACGCGGCTGTGGCTGAAGCTTTACCTGCTTACCAAGCGACGACCAGTATTTTGTCAACAGTTGATGGTTCCAAATCAGTACAAGAGCAGACTTCATCAGCTACGATTACCCAGCTAGTTCAGCCTAAAAACAAGGAAAGTAAGAGTGATTTGTCAGTCTTGCCGCATACGGGGCAAGCTTCTAATGCTCTTCTCACAGTTACAGGAGCTATCAGTGCTCTAAGCGCAGCTGGATTGATACTCCGTAGTAGAAAAAAGAAGAATAAATTTTAAAGAGGCCCAGTGGCCTCTTTTTTTGATGGAAAAAATTTTTAAAAATTATGCAAACGTTTTACTAAAAGTGCTTGAAAAAGTTAAAAAAAAACGATATAATGGACAATGTGAAAGCGCTTTGCAAACGAGAGCTTAAAAGAAAATATTTTTATTCAAAAGAAGGGGCTTATTATGGTCGAATTAAATCTGAAAAATATCTATAAAAAATATCCCAACAGCGACCACTACTCAGTGGAAGACTTCAATCTAGATATCAAGGACAAGGAATTTATCGTCTTTGTCGGTCCGTCCGGTTGCGGAAAATCAACTACGCTGCGTATGATTGCAGGTCTTGAAGACATCACTGAAGGAACTGCCTCTATTGACGGTACGGTGGTCAATGATGTGGCTCCAAAAGACCGGGACATCGCCATGGTCTTCCAGAACTATGCCCTTTATCCGCACATGACTGTCTACGACAATATGGCTTTTGGCCTCAAGCTGCGCAAGTACAGCAAGGAAGATATTGAAAAACGGGTCAACGAAGCAGCAGAAATCCTAGGCTTGAAGGAATTCTTGCAACGCAAGCCAGCTGATTTGTCTGGTGGTCAGCGTCAACGTGTTGCCATGGGGCGGGCTATCGTTCGTGATGCAAAGGTTTTCCTTATGGATGAGCCTCTGTCTAACTTGGATGCTAAGCTGCGTGTTTCTATGCGGGCGGAGATTGCCAAGATTCACCGCCGTATTGGGGCAACAACTATTTATGTTACTCACGACCAGACTGAAGCTATGACTCTGGCTGACCGGATTGTTATCATGTCAGCGACCAAGAATCCTGCTGGAACTGGAACGATTGGACGAGTGGAGCAGATTGGTACGCCGCAGGAAGTCTATAACAACCCAGTTAATAAGTTCGTTGCCGGCTTCATTGGTAGCCCAGCTATGAACTTCATCCCAGTTAAGCTGGAAGGGAATGAGATTGTCGCAGAAGGGCTGCGCTTGACAGTTCCAGAAGGAGCTCTCAAGGTTCTGCGGGAGAAAGGTTACGAGGGCAAGGAGCTGATCTTCGGTATTCGTCCAGAGGATGTTAATGCAGAAGCTGCTTTCTTGGAAACTTTCCCGAATTCAGTTGTGCATGCCAAGATTTCTGTTTCAGAATTGCTGGGAGCAGAGTCTCATCTATACTGCCAAGTGGGTTCTAGTGAGTTTGTAGCGCGTGTAGATTCACGGGATTACCTAGAAACTGGTGCAGGTATTGACCTAGGCTTCGACCTCAATAAAGCGCACTTCTTTGATCCAGAGACGGAAAAGACAGTCTATTAATTAATTGATAAATAAAGAACGCAGACAGGCTTGTCTGCGTTTTTAAAATGGCTGTTATAACAGCGTTTTTTACTGAAAGGTGTTCAGATTTTTTCTTGTTTTAGTTTTCCGATAAGAATCTCGGCTGAAATGGTGGCATGTGTAAGCTGCTCCCAATTGATTAGATTTTTTTCAACATGAAAGAGTAAAGGAGTCATCTGCAGCAGGGCAATTTTCTCCTCAGAATGCAGAGTATGGGTTGATTCTACGGTTTTTCTAGATAGGATCGTAAAGTGTTTCTGGAAGTGCTGGATGATATCTTGATTAGAATAATCTTTCTTGTCCAGATATTGAGCAGCTTTTTGACGAATTTCCTTCAAATGATTTTCTGTTGGGATGACTTTAATGATAAGTCCCTCTTTTTTCAATACTCGCTGAAATTCATGGTAGTTAGCTGGTGAGAAGATGTCCAGCAAGACATCCATGCTTTGATCCTGAATGGGTAAATGTGCCAAATCACCTACGAACCATTTTACAGCAAGGCTCTGATCACTTTTGGCAGCTAACTGGATAGAATCTTTGGATAAATCAAAGGCGTAAGTTTCTTTGTTGGGGAATTTTTCCTGAATTTTTCGAGCATAATACCCCTCTCCGCAAGCGACGTCTAGAATGGTCTGTTCTTCAGGCAGATCCTGCAGCAGATCCTGCAACTCGTCTAGGACATGCTGATAAAAGCCGGCTTCCAAGATGAATTGCCTATTTTGAAAGCTTGTTTTGTCATAGTCTTTAGCTTGTTTAGCCCGAGGAGCTAGATTGACATAGCCGAATTTTGCGATGTCGTAGGAATGGCGATTGGCGCACTTGAGGCTGTTTTCTTCCATAGCCAAGCCTTGCTGGCAGAGCGGACAGGCCAGAGCTGGAGCTTGAGCAAAGCGGGCAAGTTTTGGTTTCATAGTTGCTCTCTTTCTATTGTTTTTTATAGCTGAATGACTTCTTTTTGGTAAGACATAGAAAAATCCGATTCAGGTAATCGGATTTTTATCTTTAGTAGGTCAGGACAAAGTATTTCTTCTTACCGCGGCGGATAACTGTCAGCTCGTCTTCCAGTTTATCTGAGGTGCTGAGGACATAGTCTAAATCTTGGATGCGCTCGCCATTGAGGTAGATAGCACCGTTTTGGACATCCTCGCGGGCTTGACGTTTTGAGCTTACCACGCCGGCTGTCACAAGCAGTTCTACAATATTGAGGTTGTCTTCTGCTTGGAGCTGATAGTTAGGCACACCTCGCAAACCTTGTTTGAGTTCCTTGACGGACAAATTTTTGATATTTCCAGCAAAGAGCTGCTCAGTGATGTTGAGAGCTTCCTGATATGCTTCTTGACCGTGAACCAGACTGACCACTTCGCGAGCTAGGACTTTCTGCGCCAAGCGTTCGTGTGGTGCCGCTTCAAACTGCTGACGAATTTCTTCAATCTCATCCAAGGACAGGAAGGTGAAGATTTTCAGGAAGCGGATAGCGTCTGCGTCCATGACATTCATCCAGAATTGGTACATTTCGTAAGGAGAAGTCTTGTCAGGATTGAGCCAGACAGCATTGCCTTCTGACTTGCCAAATTTTTTGCCAGTAGCGTCGGTAATGAGCGGAACGGTTATCACATGGCCAGTCTTGTCAGCCTTGCGGCGCAGGAGCTCTGTACCTGCTGTCATATTGCCCCACTGGTCAGAACCACCGATTTGTAGGGTTACGCCGTGGTTTTGATTGAGGACGTAGAAGTCATATCCTTGCATGATTTGGTAGGCGAATTCTGTATAGGAAATCCCTGTCTCAATCCGGCTCTTGACAGAATCTTTGCTCATCATGTAGTTGACAGTGAAGTATTTACCAACATCGCGCAGAAAATCGATAAAGCTGATGCTGCTGAACCAGTCATAGTTATTGACCATTTCGGCCTTATTATCGTCCTTTTCAAAGTCCAGAAAACGAGAAAGCTGATTTTGGATAGATTTCACCCAGCCTTCCACGGTTTCCTTGGTTTGGAGACTGCGCTCTGCATCCTTAAAAGATGGATCGCCAATCAATCCAGTTGCTCCTCCGACCAGAGCGTAGGGTTTATGGCCAGCTAGTTGCAAGCGACGGCTGGTCAGAATGGCAACCAAGTGGCCTAGGTGCAGGCTGTCAGCGGTTGGATCGTATCCGGTATAATAAGAGACTTGTCCTTCTTCTAAGGCCTTGCGTAAAGCTGCTTCATCAGTAGTTTGGAATACCAAGCCACGTTCTTTTAGCTCATCAAAAATGTGCATCATGTCTCTCCTATTCTAAAAGCCAAGAAATTGGCTTATCTATATTTTAAATTTATGTTACTCTATTGTATCATAAAGCTTTTAAATAGCAATGTTTCCTTGAAATAAATCATAGATATTTGGTATAATGGGAAGATAACAAGGAGAATCAAACTTGGAACAAATAATAGAGAAATTAAAAGAGTTCTGGGGAAAAGCCCAGCAGTTTATCAAAAAAATACATCTTCCAGAATGGAGCAAGAAGATCGTTAGTGGCAACAATGGCTGGTCTATCGGTGATGTTTTTGCTGTTTTCTTGCGGACTTTTAAACTTCTGATGAATATGGCTTTTGTGTTTATCTTCTTTGGTGCCGTAATCGGTGCTGGGATTGGGGTAGGCTATGCAGCTAGTCTTTTCAGTAAGGTGGAAGTGCCCAAGCAGGAAGAGCTAGTCAAGCAGGTGAATAATATCTCTGGCATTTCTAAGCTAACCTATGCCGATGGCAGCTTGATTTCAGATGTTGACAATGATTTGCTCCGCATACCGGTTAAGAGTGACGCTATCTCTGAAAATGTAAAAAAAGCTGTTATCGCTACAGAAGATGAGAATTTTGAGACGCATAACGGAGTGGTGCCCAAGGCTGTGCTTCGGGCTACGCTCGGTTCAGTTGTTGGAGTTGGCTCGTCTAGCGGTGGGTCAACCATTACCCAGCAGTTGATCAAGCAGCAGGTAGTGGGCGATGCGCCAACCTTCAAGCGGAAAGCAGCGGAGATTGTTGATGCGCTGGCTTTGGAGCGCTACATGTCCAAGGATGATATTTTGACGACCTACTTGAACGTTTCGCCGTTCGGGCGCAATAATAAGGGGCAGAATATCGCTGGTGTGGAAGAAGCTGCTCAAGGGATTTTTGGTGTTTCTGCTAAGGATTTGACAGTGCCCCAATCTGCTTTTATTGCTGGCTTGCCACAGAGCCCGATTGTTTATTCGCCTTATGCTGCGGATGGCAGTCTCAAGAGTGCAGGGGACATGGTTCTGGGCTTGGAACGTGCCAAGGATGTGCTCTATAATATGTATCGGACGGGCCATCTAAGCGAGAAAGAGTACAAGGATTACAAGGACTACGACTTGACCAAGGATTTCAAGCCGTCTGAAAGCTCGGAAAAATCTTCACATGGCTACCTTTATTACACAGCGGTCGAAGAAGCCCAGCAGACTATGTACGAGTACTTGATTCAGCGGGACAATGTTTCTCAGCAAGAGCTGAAAAACAACGACACTGTCAAGGCTTACAAGGAATTAGCTGCTAAAGAACTGAGCGATGGTGGCTATACTGTTACCACCACGATTAACAAGAACATCCACACCGCTATGCAAAATGCAGTAGCCAACTATGGCGGCATCTTGGATGACGGAACTGGTGCAGTTGAAGTGGGAAATGTCCTCTTGGATAATAAAACCGGTGCTGTGATTGGCTTTGTCGGCGGCAGAGACTACGCTTCCAATCAGAACAATCACGCCTTTGATACGGAACGGTCGCCGGGTTCGACTATTAAGCCAATTCTGGCTTATGGAATTGCCATTGACCAAGGTCTGATGGGCAGCGCCAGCGTTCTTTCTAATTATCCGACTAACTTTTCAAGCGGTGACCCGATTATGCACGTAGACAGCCGTGGTACAGCCATGATGGATCTGCAAGAAGCGCTTAATACTTCTTGGAATATCCCGGCTTATTGGACTTACCGCGGATTACGCGAAAAAGGTGTCAATGTCCGTGGCTATATGGAAAAAATGGGTTATTACATCGATGACTACAGCATTGAGAGTCTCCCAATGGGCGGGGGCATCGAAGTATCTGTAGCTCAGCACACCAATGGTTTCCAAACTTTAGCTAATAATGGAACCTACCAGAAAAAATACATGGTTGAAAAAATCACTGACCGAGATGGGAAGGTGATTTACCAGCATAAGGCCAACCCTGTTCAGATATACAGTCCAGCAGCAGCTACGATTATGCAGGAGCTCATGCGGGGAGTTATCAATTCTGGAGCTACTACGACCTATAAATCCAGAATCAGTCAGGTCAATGGAACCTTGGCTGGAGCCGACTGGATTGGTAAGACTGGAACGACCAACACCAACGGTGATATGTGGCTGATGCTTTCTACTCCTAAGATGACTTTGGGAGGCTGGATTGGTCATGATGATAATAGCTCTATGGCGGCGTTGACTGGTTATAATAATAATGCCTCCTACATGGCCTATATGGCAGATGCTATCTATCAGGCAGATCCAAATGCCTGGGGTGTTGGTGATAAGTTCACTCTTGATCCAAGTGTCATTAAGTCTGATGTGCTCAAGTCCACAGGGGAAAAGCCAGGTACAGTAACGGTAAACGGCCGCTCTGTTAATCTCAGTGGTCCGACAGTGCCTAGCTATTGGGCTAAAAACGGTGCTCCGACCACGACCTACCGCTTTGGTATCGGGGCATCAGATGCGGACTATCAGAAGGCTTGGTCAGCTATACTGGGCGGTTCTACCTCTAATTCTAATTCCAGCTCCAATTCCAATAATAATCGGCAGGGGAACTAGCGCATCAAGAACAGTTTTTAACTTTTCAGAAAGCGGATGAAATCCTTGCAATTTCTAGCTAAATAAGGTATAATGATAACAATAATTTGTCGTGTGCTTTATTTGAAATATTGTCCAAATAGAAGCTTACAGCAGTTAAATCAAACTTGAATAAGTCAGATTTAGCTGCTCTTTTTGTGCCTATTTTTAGGAAAAACGGGTTATGTAATCATAATTTAATTTTTCTGAAAATTAAACAAAAGGGACTGATTGTGGCTGTTTTGCAGCGTTGTAAATGACAGAGGATTTTTCTCTGAAAACATTTCACAGAACTCGCTCTAAAAAGCGTGAGGTAAAGATATGCTTCTTCTCGCTTTATCAAGGGCTTAGTATCTTATCATAAAGGAGTAAAAACTTGGCAGGACATGAAGTTCGATACGGTAAACACCGTACCCGTCGTAGTTTTTCAAGAATTAAGGAAGTTCTTGATTTACCAAATTTGATTGAAATCCAAACGGATTCGTTCCAAGATTTCTTGGATCATGGTCTGAAGGAAGTCTTTGAAGATGTACTTCCTATTTCAAACTTTACCGACACCATGGAATTGGAATTTGTTGGCTATGAAATCCGTGAGCCTAAATATACGCTGGAAGAAGCACGTATCCACGATGCCAGCTACTCAGCGCCAATCTTTGTAACCTTCCGTCTGATTAACAAGGAAACTGGTGAAATCAAGACTCAGGAAGTCTTCTTTGGCGATTTCCCAATCATGACTGAAATGGGAACCTTCATCATCAATGGTGGTGAGCGGATTATCGTATCCCAGTTGGTGCGTTCTCCAGGGGTTTACTTTAACGATAAAGTTGACAAAAACGGAAAAGTTGGCTACGGTTCAACGGTTATTCCTAACCGCGGAGCTTGGTTAGAGTTGGAAACAGACTCAAAAGACATTGCCTACACTCGTATTGACCGGACACGGAAGATTCCTTTTACCACTCTGGTGCGTGCGCTTGGTTTCTCAGGAGATGATGAGATCTTGGACATCTTTGGTGACAGCGACTTGGTGCGCAATACCATTGAAAAAGATATCCACAAGAACCCAATGGACTCTCGTACAGATGAAGCCCTGAAAGAAATCTATGAGCGTCTTCGTCCAGGTGAGCCTAAGACAGCTGAAAGCTCTCGCTCTCTCCTTGATGCGCGTTTCTTTGATCCGCATCGTTATGACTTGGCAGCAGTAGGTCGCTACAAGATTAATAAAAAACTCAGCGTCAAGACACGTTTGCTGAACCAAACCATTGCAGAGCCATTGGTAGATGCTGAAACAGGAGAAATCTTGGTTGAAGCTGGTACAGTTATGACCCGCAGTGTCATTGACAGCATTGCAGAGCAGCTGGATAATGGCTTGAACAAAATCACATATATTCCAAACGATTCAGCTGTTTTGACAGATCCTGTAGAATTGCAGAAGTTTAAGGTTGTGGCACCAACTGATCCAGACCGCGTTGTAACTATCATCGGTAACGCAAATCCTTCTGACAAGGTACGGATTGTAACACCAGCTGACATCTTGGCTGAGATGAGCTACTTCCTCAACTTGGCTGAAGGCATCGGTCGCGTGGATGATATTGACCACTTAGGAAACCGTCGTATTCGTGCTGTTGGTGAGCTTTTGGCTAACCAAGTCCGTCTTGGACTTTCTCGGATGGAGCGTAATGTTCGCGAACGGATGAGTGTTCAAGACAATGAAGTACTAACTCCACAGCAAATCATTAATATCCGTCCAGTAACTGCAGCTATTAAAGAATTCTTTGGTTCTTCTCAGTTGTCTCAGTTCATGGACCAACACAATCCGCTGTCTGAGCTTTCTCACAAGCGTCGTCTGTCTGCCTTAGGACCTGGTGGTTTGACACGTGACCGTGCTGGTTATGAAGTGCGGGACGTGCACTATACTCACTACGGTCGTATGTGTCCGATTGAAACGCCTGAAGGACCAAACATCGGTTTGATTAATAACTTGTCTTCTTATGGACACCTTAACAAATACGGATTTATTCAAACGCCTTACCGTAAGGTAGACCGTGAAGCTGGTGTAGTAACCAACGAAATCGTTTGGCTGACAGCTGACGAGGAAGATGAATTTATCGTAGCGCAGGCCAACTCTAAGCTGAATGAAAAAGGTGGCTTTGCGGAACCTATCGTTATGGGACGCCACCAAGGTAATAACCAAGAATTCCCATCAGACCAAGTAGACTACATGGATGTATCACCTAAGCAGGTAGTTGCCGTAGCGACAGCATGTATTCCTTTCTTGGAAAATGACGACTCCAACCGTGCCCTCATGGGTGCCAACATGCAACGTCAGGCTGTGCCTTTGATTGATCCAAAAGCGCCTTACGTTGGTACTGGTATGGAATACCAAGCAGCCCACGACTCTGGTGCAGCGGTCATTGCTCAGCATGATGGTAAGGTTACCTATGCGGATGCAGACAAGGTTGAAGTCCGCCGTGAAGATGGTTCTCTTGATGTTTACCAAATTCAAAAATTCCGCCGTTCTAACTCGGGAACTGCTTACAACCAACGTACCTTGGTGAAAGTTGGCGATGTCGTTGAAAAAGGCGACTTTATCGCTGACGGACCTTCTATGGAAAATGGAGAAATGGCCCTGGGACAAAACCCAATCGTTGCTTACATGACATGGGAAGGTTACAACTTCGAGGATGCGGTTATCATGAGTGAACGTCTAGTGAAAGACGACGTCTATACCTCTGTTCACTTGGAAGAATACGAATCAGAAACTCGCGACACCAAGCTTGGCCCTGAAGAAATTACCCGCGAAATTCCAAACGTAGGGGAAGATGCCCTGCGCAATCTGGACGAAATGGGTATTATCCGCATCGGGGCGGAAGTCAAGGAAGGTGATATCCTAGTAGGTAAAGTTACCCCTAAGGGTGAAAAAGACCTTTCGGCTGAGGAACGTCTCTTGCACGCTATCTTCGGAGACAAGTCTCGTGAAGTCCGTGATACCTCTCTGCGTGTGCCGCACGGTGCCGATGGAGTGGTTCGTGACGTGAAGATCTTTACCCGTGCTAATGGTGATGAGCTGCAATCTGGTGTTAATATGCTGGTTCGCGTCTACATCGCTCAAAAACGTAAGATCAAGGTCGGAGATAAGATGGCCGGTCGTCACGGAAACAAGGGGGTTGTATCCCGTATCGTTCCTGTGGAAGACATGCCTTACTTGCCAGATGGAACACCAGTTGATATCATGTTGAACCCACTTGGGGTACCATCTCGTATGAATATCGGTCAGGTTATGGAGCTTCACCTTGGTATGGCAGCACGTAACTTGGGCATCCATATTGCAACACCAGTCTTTGATGGAGCAAGCTCAGAAGATCTCTGGGATACTGTCCGCGAAGCTGGTATGGACAGCGATGCCAAGACTATTCTCTACGACGGACGTACCGGTGAGCCGTTTGACAACCGTGTATCTGTCGGTGTCATGTACATGATCAAGCTCCACCACATGGTAGATGACAAACTCCACGCCCGCTCAGTAGGACCTTATTCAATGGTTACCCAACAGCCGCTCGGAGGTAAAGCTCAGTTTGGTGGACAACGTTTTGGTGAGATGGAAGTTTGGGCCTTGGAAGCTTACGGTGCTTCTAACGTTCTGCAAGAAATCCTGACCTACAAGTCAGATGATGTCAACGGACGTTTGAAGGCTTATGAAGCTATTACCAAAGGAAAACCAATTCCAAAACCAGGTGTGCCAGAATCCTTCCGCGTTCTTGTCAAAGAATTGCAATCTCTTGGTCTGGACATGCGCGTTCTTGATGAAGACGACAATGAAGTAGAACTGCGTGACCTAGACGAAGGTGAAGATGATGATGTGATCCACGTTGATGATCTTGAAAAAGCGCGTGAAAAAGCAGCTCAAGAAGCCAAAGCAGCTTTTGAGGCTGAAGGAAAAGAATAAGAATACACACTGATTAGAAAATGAAGAAAGGTAAGAAATAGTGGTTGATGTAAATCGTTTTAAAAGTATGCAAATCACCCTAGCTTCTCCGAATAAGGTTCGTTCATGGTCTTATGGGGAAGTGAAGAAACCTGAAACAATCAATTACCGAACCCTGAAACCAGAACGCGAAGGCCTTTTTGACGAAGTGATCTTCGGTCCAACCAAGGACTGGGAATGTGCCTGCGGTAAGTACAAACGGATTCGTTACAAAGGAATCGTCTGTGACCGCTGTGGTGTTGAAGTAACTCGTGCTAAGGTTCGCCGTGAGCGTATGGGCCACATTGAATTGAAGGCACCTGTTTCACATATTTGGTACTTTAAAGGAATTCCAAGCCGCATGGGTCTCACTTTGGATATGAGCCCACGTGCCCTGGAAGAAGTCATTTATTTTGCGGCTTATGTGGTGATTGATCCTAAGGATACACCGCTAGAGCACAAGTCAATCATGACGGAACGTGAGTACCGTGAACGCTTACGCGAGTACGGTGCAGGCTCATTTGTAGCCAAAATGGGAGCAGAAGCTATTCAAGACCTCTTGAAACAAGTGGACTTGGAAGCTGAGATTGCTGTCCTCAAAGAAGAATTGAAAACTGCTTCAGGTCAAAAACGGATCAAGGCTGTCCGTCGCTTGGATGTCTTGGATGCCTTCTACAAGTCTGGCAATAAGCCAGAATGGATGGTTCTCAATATCCTTCCGGTTATTCCGCCAGATTTGCGTCCGATGGTTCAGCTGGACGGTGGTCGTTTTGCGGCTTCTGACCTCAACGATCTCTATCGCCGGGTTATTAACCGGAACAACCGTTTGGCTCGCTTGCTTGAGCTGAATGCACCTGGTATCATCGTTCAAAATGAGAAGCGGATGCTTCAAGAAGCGGTGGATGCGTTGATTGATAACGGTCGCCGCGGCCGTCCAATTACGGGACCAGGCAGCCGTCCGCTCAAGTCCCTGAGCCACATGCTTAAAGGGAAACAAGGTCGTTTCCGTCAAAACTTGCTGGGTAAACGGGTTGACTTCTCAGGTCGTTCCGTTATTGCCGTTGGTCCTACGTTGAAAATGTATCAATGTGGTGTGCCGCGTGAAATGGCGATTGAGCTCTTCAAGCCGTTTGTGATGCGGGAAATCGTTGCTCGCGATATTGTGCAGAACGTGAAAGCTGCTAAACGCTTGGTAGAGCGTGGAGATGAGCGTATCTGGGATATTCTGGAAGAAGTGATTAAGGAACACCCAGTGCTTCTTAACCGCGCACCGACTCTTCACCGTTTGGGAATTCAGGCTTTTGAGCCAGTTCTGATTGACGGTAAAGCTCTTCGTTTGCATCCGCTGGTCTGTGAAGCCTACAATGCCGACTTTGACGGTGACCAGATGGCTATCCACGTACCGTTGTCAGAGGAAGCGCAAGCTGAAGCTCGTATCCTCATGCTGGCTGCTGAGCACATCTTGAATCCCAAAGACGGTAAGCCAGTTGTAACACCGTCTCAGGATATGGTCTTGGGGAACTACTACCTGACCATGGAAGAGGCTGGCCGCGAAGGCGAAGGCATGATTTTCAAGGATATGGATGAAGCGGTTATGGCTCTCCGCAATGGCTATGTTCACTTGCATACTCGTGTTGGTATTGCAACCGACAGCCTTAATAAGCCTTGGACAGAAGACCAGAAGCATAAGATTTTGATTACAACTGTTGGTAAAATCCTCTTTAACGCGATTATGCCTGAGGAATTGCCTTACCTGCAAGAGCCAACTAATGCTAACTTGACAGAAGGTGTGCCAGCTAAGTATTTCTTGGAGTCAGGACAAGACGTCAAGGAAGTCATTGAACAGCTTGAGATCAATGTTCCGTTTAAGAAGAAAAATCTAGGAAATATCATCGCGGAAATCTTCAAACGCTTCCGTACAACAGAAACATCTGCTCTTCTTGACCGCTTGAAGAACTTGGGTTATCACCATTCTACTTTGGCTGGTCTGACAGTGGGTATCGCTGATATCCCAGTTGTCGAAGACAAGGCTGAGATTATTGAAGAATCCCACAAGCGTGTTGAACAAATTACTAAACAATTCCGTCGTGGTATGATTACTGATGACGAACGCTACAATGCAGTTACTGCTGAGTGGCGGGCAGCTCGTGAGAAATTGGAAAAACGTTTGGTTGCCAACCAGGATCCGAAGAACCCTATCGTTATGATGATGGACTCTGGAGCCCGGGGTAACATCTCTAACTTCTCCCAGTTGGCCGGTATGCGTGGTCTGATGGCTGCGCCAAATGGACGTATCATGGAATTGCCAATCTTGTCTAACTTCCGTGAAGGTCTGTCCGTTCTGGAAATGTTCTTCTCAACCCACGGTGCTCGTAAGGGTATGACCGATACGGCCCTTAAGACAGCCGACTCGGGTTACTTGACACGTCGTTTGGTTGACGTTGCTCAAGATGTGATTATCCGTGAAGACGACTGTGGTACAGACCGCGGCTTGCTCATAACTTCTATCACAGAAGGTAAGGAAATGATCGAGTCTCTGGAAGAGCGTCTCAATGGTCGTTACACTAAGAAGACGGTTAAACATCCAGAAACTGGTGCTGTCATTATTGGTCCAAATGAATTGATCACAGAAGACAAGGCGCGCGAGATTGTTAATGCTGGTGTTGACGAAGTGACGATTCGCTCAGTCTTTACATGTAACACCCGCCACGGTGTCTGCCGTCATTGTTACGGTATCAACTTGGCAACGGGTGATGCGGTTGAAGTTGGTGAAGCAGTCGGAACCATCGCTGCTCAATCTATCGGGGAGCCTGGTACACAGCTGACCATGCGTACCTTCCACACGGGTGGTGTTGCCTCTAATACCGATATCACGCAAGGTCTTCCTCGTGTCCAAGAAATCTTTGAAGCCCGCAATCCGAAAGGGGAAGCGGTCATTACTGAAGTCAAGGGTGAAGTTACTGCCATCGAAGAAGATGCATCTACTCGTACCAAGAAGGTCTTTGTTAAAGGCCAAACTGGCGAAGGTGAATACGTAGTGCCATTTACAGCCCGCATGAAGGTAGAAGTGGGAGATCAAGTCTCTCGCGGTGCTACCTTGACCGAAGGTTCTATCCAACCTAAGCACTTGCTGGCTGTCCGCGATGTCTTGTCTGTTGAAACTTACCTGCTTGCTGAAGTACAAAAAGTTTACCGCAGCCAAGGGGTAGAAATCGGCGACAAACACATCGAAGTAATGGTTCGTCAGATGATTCGCAAGGTGCGAGTTATGGATCCAGGAGATACAGATCTTCTCATGGGAACTCTCATGGATATTACAGACTTCACAGATGCTAACCGTGATGTGGTTATCTCAGGTGGTGTACCTGCGACAGCCCGTCCAGTCCTCATGGGAATCACCAAAGCTTCCCTTGAGACAAATAGCTTCCTGTCTGCAGCTTCCTTCCAGGAAACAACTCGTGTCCTGACAGATGCTGCTATCCGTGGTAAGAAAGACCATCTGCTCGGACTCAAGGAAAATGTTATCATCGGTAAGATTATCCCAGCTGGTACTGGTATGGCCCGCTACCGCAATCTGGAACCTCAGGCTGTCAATGAAGTTGAAATTATCAACGAAGTGACAGAACTGCCAGATGGATTTGAAACTGAAGAAAATATTGTTCTTAAATAAAGAACTTTCCCTCCCGAAAATCGGGAGGGATTTTTTGTTGCAGCCGATAATTTCTTGCTCGCAACTAAATATTATCCTATAATATACTTAGAAAGTTGTTTTTAAGTTCTCCTTTATGGATCAACGACTATAGAAGAAATATTCAAGATTTCCTGTTTCAGTTTTTCTATGATGCGAGATGCCATATTTATTTTTAATCACGGAGGTAGCTGGTTTTTTGTAGTATGATAGCGCTAGGTTATACTATTTTAAAAATCCTAAAATAGTAGGAGGGGCAGGTTTGAAATTTTAAAAAAGAGGAGGTTGGTTTTAATGGTGGTGGTCGAAGATTGTGGAGAACAGTAGCTGGCGTTTATCTAGCTAGCTCATTCACGAAGGGAGGATTTTGAAATATAAAGAATAGAAAACAATTAGATTACAAATAGAATAATATTTTATTACAATGAATAAAGATTAAAAAATATAGGTAAAAAACACAAAATTCTGCATAAATTAGGGCTTTAAGCCTATAAGTTCTTTCCTTTTTATTTATTTTTTTGAGAAAACCGAAAAATTTCAGCAATTTTAAGTTACAGTTAAGTTAAGAAAATTAAAATAATCTTAAATAAGTTACCAACATGTAAATTACTATTAAGAAAGTATAAAATAATAGTTCATGCTTTGATTATTGAAACGCTTGATGGTAAAATAACTAAGGTTACTTAAAACAAACATTTTTTAGTAAAAAGTTAATATAACAATGTTGATTTTTGGTGAGGAAAAATGAAGAAAATTAAGGTAATGGTTGTTTTTGGAACTCGTCCAGAAGCAATTAAGATGGCTCCACTGGTTATTGAACTGAAGAAGCAGGCAGACTTGTTTGAAACGACAACAGTTGTGACTGCTCAGCATCGTCAGATGCTGGATCAGGTACTTGAAACTTTTAAGATTAAGCCTGATTATGATTTGGATATTATGGGGAAGAATCAAACCCTGACAGATATTACTGTCAAGATCTTGCATAAGCTAGATGACATCTTAAAGGAAAATAAGCCAGATATTATGCTGGTGCACGGTGATACGACAACGACTTTTGCGGCTAGTCTTGCAGCGTTTTATAATCAAGTTCGTATCGGCCACGTAGAAGCTGGCTTGCGGACTTGGAATAAATACTCTCCTTTCCCAGAAGAGATGAATCGTCAGATGACCGACTCTTTGACTGACTTGTATTTTGCGCCAACGGATCAGAGTAAGGCTAACTTGCTCAAGGAAAACCATCCGGCAGAAACAGTTTTTGTGACAGGGAATACAGCTATCGACGCTCTCAAGCTGACCGTCCAGTCTGGTTATCATCACGAGGTGCTTGACCGTATTAATCCAGCTCGCAAGATGATTTTGGTGACCATGCATCGCCGGGAAAATCAAGGAGAGCCAATGAGAAGGGTCTTTCGAACTCTACGGCAGATTGTAGATGCCCATGATGATGTGGAAATTATCTATCCCGTTCACCTGAGCCCAGCAGTTCAGGAAGCGGCTAGAGAAATTCTGAGTGACAATGAGAAAATTCATCTGATTGAGCCTTTAGATGTGTTGGATTTCCATAATATCGCAGCTAAAAGCTACTTTATCATGTCAGACTCAGGTGGAGTACAGGAAGAAGCGCCTTCCTTAGGTAAGCCTGTACTGGTACTTCGTGATACAACAGAGAGGCCAGAAGGAGTTGAAGCCGGCACCTTGAAGCTGGTCGGTACAGAAACTCAAGCAGTAGCAGAGGCAATGGAAGCCCTGCTGACAGATGAGTCACTCTATCAGGAAATGGCCCAAGCCAGCAATCCGTATGGTGACGGTAAGGCTTCTGAGCGGATTGCTCAAGCTATTGCCCACTATTTTAAGCAGACGGCTAGGCCGGAAGAATTTAAGACAGGAGTAAAAAATGTTTAGGAAAAAAGGACTAGAAAAATCATTAGCCGTCTTTGTACTGGCAATTGGACTAATTCTTTTCTACAGTTGGAATTTTGCAGCTAACATATTTTATATCGGAATCGCGCTGATTTTATTAGGTATTTTTAGTGTCTTTGTCCTATCTGATCTCTTGGTGACATGGGCTATGATTCTGGGTGTGGTTATCGCAACTCTAATCTTGATCTTTGATGTAACCTATCTACCGGACAATCAAGTTCTCTTCTTGCTTTATGTCTTTCCTGTCAGTGCTTGGCTGACCAGCCGAGTGAATTTCTATCTCCATCAGCGCTTGGGATTAGTGCAGGATGACAGTGAAGATGCTGCTGAGGCTTATGAAGAAATGGTTCAGAAAGTAAATCAGAAACAAGCTCCAGCCTTTCAGGCTTTGCTGGTCCATTGGGCACACAATCATCATTTTTATCAAATTCACTCTCGGGAGTACAAGCGGATGCTCAAGAGAATTTTACGACTGCTTAACTGGGACTTCCAGAATGTAGAAACAGTTTACTATGTATCCAATGGTAACTTTCTCGTTCTGGTAGAAGATCTCGATCAGGAAGTCAAGGAATATTTCCAAGAGAAAGTGCGTGACGATTTAACGATGATGCACTTTGAGAATAAGAAAACTGACCAAAAAATTCAGTTTCAGTCCGGCAGTTTAAAATTGAACGCTCAAAACATTGACAAATTCCATAATTTTGATGACGCTTTGAGCAATCTGGAGCGTCAGCTTGAAACCGACATTATCGTAGAATACTAGGAGGTAAACACATGTCTTTAACAGAAGTATTTTTTATCATCTCTATGGTGCTAAGTATCTTTTTTGCTATTAGCTTTTTGGTCCTCTTCATTTATTATCTGGTTATTTACAATCGGGTCAATAAAAATTTTAGGGCGGTGACTCGTCATGATTAGTCAGCTTATTATGATTATCACCCTGTTCTCAATCTGGATGTCTCTGGCTTGGGCTTTGGTTATTCTATGCTCTTCCGTACATTTCTGGATGAAACGCAGTGACTTCAACGTGGATACCAGCCCATTGGAACATTATCCTATGGTTACAGTCGTTGTCCCTGCCCACAATGAAGATGTGGTTATCGCTCAGACAACTAAGGCCATTCTTGATTTGGACTATCCTCATGACCGAGTGGAAGTTCTGCTCTTTGCGGACAACTGCTCGGACGATACCTATCAGGAAATGCTGAAAGTACAGGCTATGCCTGAGTATGCTGGACGCAATGTTATAATTACAGACCGTACAGGTACGGGAGGTAAGGCAGGGGTGCTGAATGATGCCCTGAAGATGGCCAAGGGTGAATATATCTGTGTCTACGATGCGGATGCCATGCCAGAAAAGAATGCTCTTTACTTCCTAGTTAAGAAAGTTTTAGAAGATCCAGAACGTCACGTTGCTTCCTTTGGACGCAATAAGACCCGTAATGCCAACCAGAACTTCCTGACCCGTTGTATCAACCAAGAAATCGTTGTAACTCAGCGTGTTTACCACGTAGGTATGTGGCATCTCTTCAAGATTGGACGGATTCCAGGTACAAACTTCTTGATTAACACTGAGTTTGTTAAGAGTATTGGTGGTTGGAAAAATGGTGCCTTGACAGAGGATACGGAAATTTCCTTTAAGATTATGCAGAGCGGCAAACTGATTGCTTTGGCTTATAACTCAGAGGCTTTCCAGCAAGAACCAGAAACCCTCAAGTCCTACTACTTGCAGCGTAAGCGCTGGGCTAAGGGGAATTATGAGGTGGTTATTGACAACTTCAAGCATCTTTTTAGCGGCGGTAACTGGCGTGTGAAACTGGAAGTGTTTAATTATTCTTGTATCTTCTTCTGGTTCAATTTGGCGATTGTCCTATCTGACTTGGTTTTCTTTGCCAATGTAGCGGCGATGATTACCCAGCTCTTTATACCGGATGTGCGGATTCCTTTCGCTTTTGATGCTCAGAATATCTATATCGTCCAGCTGATGCTCTTTAACTGGCTTCTGATGATTTTGCTTTATCTTTTGCAGATCAATATCGCCCTGGCTTCTCAGTTTGGACAGGCGACAACCAAACAGATTTGGCTGGCCCTTTTGTCCTATTTGACTTACTCTCAGCTCTTTATCGTTGTCTCTTTAGACGCAGTAGGATCTGTTATCTTGGACAAGATTTTGAAGCGGAAAGAAACCAAGTGGGTTAAAACAAAACGATTTGCAGGTTAGGAGAAAGTGTGAAAAGAACAAGATTAAGATTTATTTGGTTTGTGATAATTCTGGCTGTCTTGGCTAGTATCCTCTTGTACACCCGTATGGGCAGTACTCCTAATATCAAAAAGAAGATATACAGCCAATGGTCTAAAGAATATGTCGTAACCAAGGACAAATTGTCTTATATCAGGACGACAAACAGTAAGACTGAAGACGTTGTGTTGTCTGAGGCACAGGGTTATGGCATGGTGATTGCTGTGGATGCAGCTAAGCAAGGTGATGCCAGTTCGGCTGATTTTGAAAAGCTCTACCAATATTATCTAGCTCATCGTCTGAAAGATACCCAGCTCATGTCTTGGAAGCAGACGATTAAGGATGGTAAGAGCAATCATGAAGACGAAAACAATGCTACAGACGGCGATCTTTACATTGCCTATGCTTTGATTCAGGCAGCTAAACAGTGGCCGGACAAGGCGAAAGAATACCAAGATCAGGCTCAGGCTATTCTGAAAGATGTCTTGGCATATAACTATAATGAAAGCAACGGTGTTTTGACGGTTGGGAACTGGGCAAATGCAGAATCGAAATTTTATAATCTCATGCGGACTTCTGATACATTGCCGCAGCAGTTCCAAGCTTTCTATGAGTTGACAAAGGATAAGCAGTGGCTGACAATCCGAGATAACATGCTTAGCAAACTTGAAGCAATCAGTGCTGATAATAAGACTGGTTTGATACCAGACTTTATCTGGGTTGACGGTGACAAAGTTCGGGCAGCTGATGCTGATACAGTTGAGTCTGCAAATGATGGCTATTATTCTTATAATGCCTGCCGACTTCCTTACAACCTGGCTCAAAGCAAGGATGAAAAAAGTCAAAAAATGCTGAAGAAGATGTTAAACTTCTTCCTCAGTCAAGAAAAGATCTATGCGGGCTACACTCTGAAAGGGAAGGCTCTCAATAGTAATCAGGCTGGCAGCTTTACTGCTCCAGTATTCTATGCGGCTAATAACAACATTGAATTCCGCAAATTAGTGCAGCAGAATAAATATCTCTTCATGCAAGGCTTACCGTCAGATAATTACTATGACGCAGCTGTGACTACAATGATTGCTTTAGAAACTTTATAATGCAGAAACAAGCAAGATGAAAATTTTGCTTAAGATCATGCAGACAATAGGGTGGGACAGAATAATGTTTGTCTCATCCTTTTTTGAATAAAAGGATTGAGATTTATTTCGCAAAGCGTTACAAAAGAAAGCCTGTATTTATGCAAAATCAGGACTTATCCAGTTTCTAGATATTGAGAAACCTGTCGTATGTGTAAATGGTCCGACACTATTTGTTCGCATGGATAAGAGCACCATCCATGATGTTAATCTTCATATTATGAAGAGTAATGTGCTTGTCTTCGTTCCAATAATGTTCTTGCTCTCTGATTCTGAGCAAAATAGTTTTGTTCGTCAAAGAATTCATATATAATATACGGTACAAAGAGAGGACGAGTATGTATTGTGTAATTGAGATGTACGGGGACTATGAACCGTGGTGGTTCCTGGATGGCTGGGAAGAAGATGTTGTTGCAAAGAAGCAGTTCAACGATTATTATGAAGCCCTTAAATATTATAAAAACCGCTGGCTGCAAATGGCAGACCAGTCACCTTTGTATAAGAGCCGCAGTGATTTAATGACAATTTTTTGGGATCCGGAGGATCAGCGCTGGTGTGAGGAGTGCGATGAGAATGTTCAGCAATACCACTCTCTGTTTTTGCTGGAGAATGAGTGCAAGATTCCTAAAAGCAAATACCGCCCGGGCTATACTAAGCAGAACGGTCTTGAAAAGCACCGAGCTTGCTCAACTAAACTAAAATCCGCTAAGCCTCTTTAAATCGACAGAATATATTTTACAAATCTGATATTAGAGCAGCAGAAGAGACCTAACTTGTTAGAAGTTAAGTTTCTTCCGCTGTTTTTTTCTTTTTCTGGATTTTTTGCGAATAGTAAGGTGAGGAGGATGTATGGTTCAAGAAATTGCAAAAGAAATGATTAGGCAGGCTCGGCAAGAGGGGGCGCAGGATATTTACCTCATTCCTAAGACTACTTGCTATGAGCTTTATATGAGAATCGGTGATGAACGTCGTTTTATAAAGACTTATGATTTCGAGCTTCTGTCAGCTGTTATCAGCCACTTTAAGTTTGTCGCAGGTATGAATGTTGGAGAGAAGCGCCGCAGTCAGCTTGGGTCTTGCGATTATGACTGCGAGGAAGCCAAGGTTTCAATCCGGCTGTCGACAGTTGGGGATTACCGTGGTTTTGAAAGTCTGGTTATCCGACTCCTTCATGACGAAGACAGGGAGCTGCGCTTTTGGTTTGAGCAATTGCCGGAGCTGCGCAAGAAAATTCAGGCTCGCGGCCTCTATCTATTCTCAGGACCAGTCGGCAGCGGCAAGACGACCTTGATGTATCATTTGGCTCAGCTCAAATTTTCTGGCCAGCAGGTTATGTCAATTGAAGATCCGGTTGAAATTAAGCAAGAGGCTATGCTGCAGCTGCAGCTGAACGAAACCATTGGCATGACTTATGACAGTCTGATTAAGCTGTCTCTGCGACATCGGCCGGATCTCTTGATTATCGGGGAAATCCGTGATCGAGAGACAGCTAGGGCAGTGGTTCGGGCAAGTTTGACCGGAGCTACGGTCTTTTCAACGATTCATGCCAAGAGTGTTCGCGGTGTCTATGAGCGGCTTTTGGAATTAGACGTTAGTGAGGACGAGCTAAGAATGGTGCTTCAAGGTGTTTGTTACCAGCGTTTAATTGGGGGAGGAGGTGTCGTTGATTTTGTCAGTCAAAACTATCAAGAGCACGAAGCCGCAGTCTGGAATCAGCAGATTGATCAGCTTTTTGCAGAAGGACATATCAGTGCTGAGCAAAGGCAGACAGAAAAAATTGTCTACGCCTAAGCAGAAAAAGATTATTGAGCTCTTTCATAATCTCTTTAGCAGCGGTTTTCACTTAGCAGAGATTGTAGACTTTCTGAGACGAAGTGCCTTGTTGGAGGAAGTGTATGTCGCAGAAATGCGGGCAGGCTTGTCAGCTGGTCAGTCCTTTTCAGAGATTGTCAGTCGACTGGGATTTTCCGACAGCGTTGTAACCCAGCTTTCCTTATCTGAGCTGCATGGCAATCTGACACTTAGTCTGGGCAAAATTGAGGCCTATCTGGAAAATCTGTCCAAGGTTAAGAAAAAATTGATAGAGGTAGGGACCTATCCTCTCATGCTGCTGGGCTTTTTGGTCCTTATCATGCTGGGCTTGCGCAACTATCTTCTGCCTCAATTAGACAGCCAGAATCTAGCTACCCGGCTGATTAATCACCTGCCTCAGATCTTTTTGTGGAGCAGCTTTGCTTTAGCTGTCTTGGTTTCATTGGCTGTCTTTTACTATCGAAAGTCATCCAAGATTCGTTTTTTCAGCAAACTAGCAGCTCTGCCATTTATTGGACGTTTGGTACAGGCTTACTTGACCGCTTATTATGCTCGTGAATGGGGAAATATGATTGGTCAGGGCTTGGAACTGAGTCAGATTTTTGCGATTATGCAGGAGCAGCCTTCCCAGCTCTTTCAGGAAATAGGAGAAGATATGGCTGCTGCTTTGCAAGGCGGTCAAGGCTATGCGGACAAGGTGGCGAGCTATCCTTTCTTTAAGAAAGAATTGTCCTTGATGATCGAGTATGGTGAGGTCAAGTCCAAGCTGGGGAGTGAACTGGAAGTCTATGCTGAAAAGACATGGGAGGAATTTTTCCTACGTATCAACCGAGCCATGAATTTCATTCAGCCCCTAGTATTTATTTTTGTTGCCTTAGTGATTGTTTTACTTTATGCGGCAATGCTCTTGCCCATTTATCAGAATATGGAGGTTCATTTGTAATGAAAAAACTTAATACCTTAAAAGTTCAAGCATTCACCCTTGTGGAAATGCTGATTGTCTTGCTGGTTATCAGCGTACTCTTGCTGCTCTTTGTGCCTAATCTGACCAAGCAAAAAGATGCTGTTTCAGATACAGGAACTGCAGCGGTGGTCAAGGTAGTAGAAAGCCAGGCGGAGCTGTATGAACTGAAGAATACCAATGAAAAGGCTAGCCTAAGCAAGCTAGTCAGCGCAGGAAATATCAGCCAGAAGCAGGCGGATTCATATAAGGCTTACTATGGAAAACACAGTGGCGAAACTCAAGTGGTTGCCAATTAAGGCTTTTACGCTGCTGGAAAGTCTCCTCGCTCTTTTTGTCGTTAGTTTTCTACTACTAGGCTTATCTGGCTCGGTGAGGGCTGGCTTCAATCAAGTTCAAGAGCAACTCTTCTTTTTAGAATTTGAGCGGCTCTACCAGGAGACGCAGAGGCTGAGCTTAGCCGGTCATGAGAAGCTTTCTCTCAAGATTTCGGGACGTCAGATTTCCAATGGCTATCAAGAGCTGGACTTTCCACAAACTTTGCAGGAACATGAGCAGCAGGTCATTCAGTTTGACCGGGCTGGTGGGAATTCATCACTCAGCAAAATTACTTTTCAGACGGAGGACAGGACAGTTGTTTACCAGCTTTATATGGGCAATGGTAAGTTTAAAAAGACGACAGCTTCAAGCTAGCATTCTGCTGGAAGCTCTGGTAGCCATGGCAGTTTTTGCGGCTATTGCCAGTCTGCTTCTGGGACAGATTAGCCAGTCTCGTAAAGAGCAGCAGATCCTTCTGCAGCAGGAAGAGGTGCTTCGGGTAGCTCGTATGGCCCTGCAAACAGGACAAGAAGAGCTTCATATCAATGGAATTGCAGTGCGTCAGCTTAAGACAGATAAGCAGCTGCTGGTCTATCACGAAGGGGAGGTAGTTATTCGTGTCCAAAAACCTTAAAGTCAAGGCCTTTACTCTCTTGGAGGCTTTAGTAGCCTTGCTGGTTCTCAGTGGCGGTGTGTTAGTCTTTCAGGCCATGACCCAGCTCTTATCTTCAGAACTGCATCAGCAGGAAAACAATCAGCAGCAAGAGTGGCTTTTGTTTACCGACCAACTGGAGACGGAGCTTTCGCGAAGTCAATTTGACAAGGTAGAAGACAATAAAATCTACATCAGACAAGATGGCAGGGACTTGGCCTTGGGTAAATCCAAGGGCGATGATTTCCGTAAAACAGATAAGAGTGGTCGCGGCTACCAGCCCATGATTTATGGTTTAGAAGCAGCTGACGTCCGTCAGGACGGTAAGCTTGTCCATCTTCATTTTCGCTTTGAAAAAGGCTTAGAGAGGGAGTTCGTCTATCGTGTGGAAGAAGAAAGTTGAGGCTGGGATTTTACTGTATGCGCTATTGATGGCCGCTGTCTTTAGCCTGCTCCTGCAGTTTTATCTCAACCGTCAAGTCAGCAGTCAGCGTTTGCAGCTTTTCAACAGGGAAAGGACGGAAGCCTATGCAATGGCAGTTCTGACAAAAGCTACAGCCAAGGATGATAGCGGTGAGATGGAGTTTGAGCAGGGCAAGGCGGTCTACCGTAAGAAAGGGAAGGAACTGGAAATCAGCAGTCAGCTCAGCAGCGGGCATTCCTATTCCTTTACTTTTACCATTTCTAAGAAGGAGGAAGAGAAAGCTAAGGAAGACAAGAAAGCAACTGAGAAAAAGGAGAAAGCGGTTTCGGACAAAGCTGGTAAGTCGGACTAATATAACTGTAAAATCTTTGTAATTTTATATATCTTGGAAAGGGGCCTTATTTTTGGTATGATAGGATGAACGGAGGATTCCATGAATTTTGAAAAGATAGAACAAGCTTATACTCTGATTCTCGAAAACGTCCAGAATATCCAAAACGCTCTGGCGACCAATTTTTACGATGCTCTGATTGAGCAGAACGGCATTTACCTAGATGGAGATACAGACTTACAAGAGGTTCTGACCAATGATGAAAAAATCCGCGCTCTGCATTTGACCAAGGAAGAGTGGCGGAGAGTCTATCAGTTTATCCTGATGAAGGCTGCCCAGACGGAACCCATGCAGGTCAATCATCAATTCACACCTGACACAATTGGTTTTCTGATTACTTTCTTATTGGACCAGCTAGCTCACGGAGAGGAAGCTGATGTATTAGAAATCGGCAGCGGAACCGGAAATTTAGCTGAAACTATTCTCAATCATACCCAAAGGAAGATTGACTACCTAGGTCTGGAACTAGATGATTTATTAATCGACCTTTCTGCCAGTATTGCAGAGGTTATGAACTCCAAGGCTCACTTTGCTCAGGGGGATGCAGTTCGGCCTCAGGTTCTGAAAGAGAGTGATATCATTATCAGTGATTTACCGGTCGGTTATTATCCGGACGACAGTATCGCCTCTCGCTATGAAGTGGCTAGTTTGGATGAGCACACTTATGCCCATCATCTTCTAATGGAGCAGTCGCTCAAATATCTAAAGCCAGGTGGTTATGCTATATTTCTGGCGCCGAATGACCTCTTGACCAGCGCTCAAGCACCGTTGCTGAAAAAATGGCTCCTCGCCAAGGCTCAGTTTATCGCGATGATAACCTTGCCAGAGTCTATTTTCTCAAGCAGCAAGCATGCCAAAACCCTTTTTGTCTTGAGGAAGCAAGAAGCGAATAACATTCAGCCTTTTATCTATCCTCTGCGGGATTTGCAGGATCATGATGAAATGTTTAAATTCCGTCAAAGTTTTCAAAACTGGTACAAAGATAGTGAAATTCAAACAAAATTTTGATATAATGATTTTGAAAACGCTTAAAGAGGTGAAGAAATGTCGAAAACAATTTCTATTAATGCAGGGAGCTCAAGCTTAAAATGGCAACTCTACTTGATGCCGGAAGAAAAGGTCTTGGCTAAGGGCTTGCTGGAACGGATTGGTCTCAAGGATTCTATTTCAACAGTGAAATTTGATGGTCGTTCAGAAAAGCAGGTTCTTGATATTGCAGATCATACGCAGGCCGTAAAAATTTTGCTGGACGATTTGAAACGTTTCAATATCATTGAATCTTATGATGAGATTACCGGTGTGGGCCACCGTGTTGTGGCTGGCGGTGAATACTTTAAGGATTCAGCCCTCGTTGATGAAGAAGTGATTCAAAAGGTAGAAGAGCTGTCTCTTCTGGCTCCATTGCATAATCCAGCCAACGCTGCAGGTATCCGTGCTTTTAGAGAAATTCTGCCAGACATTACCAGCGTGGTAGTCTTTGACACCTCTTTCCATACAACTATGCCGGAAAAAGCTTATCGCTATCCGATTCCGACTAAATATTACACTGAAAACAAGGTTCGCAAGTACGGAGCTCACGGTACCAGCCATGAGTATGTAGCCAAGGAAGCTGCTAAAATTTTGGGACGTCCGATTGAAGAACTCAAACTTATTACTTGCCATATCGGTAACGGAGCTTCTATCACAGCAGTTGACAAGGGCGTTTCTGTAGATACATCTATGGGATTCACACCACTTGGCGGTGTCATGATGGGAACACGTACAGGGGATATCGACCCAGCCATCATTCCTTACCTGATGCAATACACAGATGACTTTAATACTCCGGAAGATATTAGCCGCGTTTTGAATCGTGAATCTGGCTTGCTTGGAGTTTCTGAGAAGTCAAGTGATATGCGTGATATTCATGAAGCAATGCGGGCAGGTGATGCCAAGGCTCAATTAGCTAATGACATTTTTGTGGACCGGATTCAAAAATACATTGGTCAGTATCTTGCCGTCTTGAATGGAGCTGATGCTATCATCTTTACCGCAGGAATCGGTGAAAATTCTGTGACCATTCGTGAACTGGTTATTAATGGTATTTCTTGGTTTGGCTGTAACGTAGATCCAGAAAAGAATGTGCGTGGTGCAGAGGGCGTGATTTCCAGTCCTGATGCCAAGGTCAAAGTCTTGGTTATCCCGACTGACGAAGAGTTGGTCATTGCCCGTGATGTTGAACGTTTCAAAAATCAATAAAACAAAAAATCCAAAAGCTCAGTTTGACTGGGCTTTTTATATGCTTTAAGAAAGGATTTTCTTGGTTGCTGGCCTTGAAAACATTGAGCGATTCGTTCTCATAGTCACTATCAGTATTGGCTCTCAATACGTGATATATAAAATGCTTGCAGTTAAGAATTGTCTATACAAAATAAGAAAATTGAGCTATACTAGGAAGGAAAAGGAGGAAGACATGAAAGCAATTCTAAAAAAATTAGAGTACATTCTACTGACTTTGTTTGTCTTATTTCTCAGCCAGATACCATTTATATTTATCCGACAGATGACTGCTTCTGAAAAGAATTTTTCAGCTGGACAGACTATCTTTGTGCTGGTTGTATATCTTTTGATTGTCTTTTTTGTTCTGAGAATGGCTAAGCAAGAAGAACTGCTGAGCCTTGACTTTAGCTTTTTCAAATGGTCTTCGTTTGGCTGGTTAGCTGTTTCTAATGTTGTCATGATTGGCGTCAACATGCTGGGAGCAATTATCATGCTGCTGGAAGGTCAGGCTATTTCCACTGCTAATCAGGATGCCTTGAATGCTTTATTTCAGCATGTACCCAAGATTTTATTAGTGGTAGGTGCTGTGATTCAGGCTCCTATCTTGGAAGAGGTGGTCTTTCGTGGCTTGATTCCTCAGAAGATTTTTACCAAGCATTATGTTTGGGGATTGGTTGTAGGAGTCATTCTTTTCGGTCTTTTTCATGGTCCGACCAATATCGGCAGTTTTGTTATATATGCAGGTATGGGTGCTGTTTTAGCTGCTGTTGCTTACATATTTAAGCGTTTGGAAATGTCTATTTTAGCACACATGCTGAGAAATGGAGTTGCAGTACTCATTATGATACTGACAGGTTTGGTGAACAAGTAAGAAAGCAGAGAATATCTGCTTTTTTTGTCATTTGAGGCACAAATTAGGACATTTGAGGGGATTTCTCCCAGCTGGCTCTTACTTCTTCTATAATGATAAGAGAAGAATGGAGAGAATATGCTGAAATTAGAAAAAATCATTCAATTGTTACTACTGGCTATGTTGACTCAGACGGGACTGCTGCTCATGCTTCATCCAATGCCTCATCGCTTGGTCTTTAGTCAGGCTAATCTGCTTTTTATGGTGGGCTTGCTGGGGTTGCTTTTTTGTTGTGCCTTTTATTTTGCCAGAGATCTGCAGGAAATCAAAGGTTCTCTGCGTCAGTCAAGCAACTATCGACACCTGCTTTTCTTGTATTTTTTGATGATTTTGGTTAATGCTGCGGGGGTTCTTCTGCTGTGTGGCAAGGAGGCGCAGTCAGGACAGGCGGTGGAGCAGATGCTGACGGAGAGTTTTCTGTCATCTTCTCTTTTGCTTCTGGGGATTGACATCGCCGTTTTATCCCCTGCAGCACCGAAATTTATTGACAGTGACTCCTCTCTTCGCTATCGGAAGAGCTGGGGGATTGCACTAGGTTTGCTCTGCTTTTCCCTTGCGAAAAATCCTCAGGAAACTCTGTGTTTTCTCTCCTATCTAGTTTTGGGACTGGTCTTTGCCCATCTCCTCAGGCCTTATTTTCAGCGTTTGGAGCTGTCTATGCTGGCCCATATTCTCCGAAATATGATTATTCTCAGCCTTTTACCCTTTTGCTTTTAGAAAGTGTTTTGTCAAATAGAAGAATTATGGTAAAATGGTAAATGAAACAAGGGACTAGATAAGGTCTTCTTGTGAAGTCGAGTGCAGTTCATAGGACTGGATGCTGCATCTGCTGAGAGCTTTGCAGTACACTAGATGAGTGTGCCTTTTTTGTTGAAGAGCAGGGCAGTCAATAGAAATGAGATGAAAATCAATGGTGAATCTAAAAGCAATCGCTCCAGATGGCCGAACGGGCCTCTGTGGCATTATCAATGCGACGCCGGATTCCTTTTCAGATGGTGGGCGCTACAACACGGTTGAGACGGCATTGGCTCAGGCTAGAAAGTTGATTGCTGAGGGAGCTCACATGCTGGATATTGGTGGTGAGTCTACTCGGCCAGGCAGTAGTCATTTTGTGGCTATTCAAGAAGAGATAGAGCGAGTCGTGCCAGTCATTGAAGCTATTCGTCGGGAAAGTGATATTGTGATTTCTGTGGACACTTGGAAGTCGGAAGTGGCTGCAGCGGCTTTGGCTGCGGGTGCAGATATCATCAATGATATTACTGGTCTTTTGGGTGATGAAAAGATGGCAGAGACAGCTGCGAAATATGGTGCGCCGGTTATTGTCATGTTTAATCCAGTGATGGCTCGTCCTCAACATGCCAGCTCAAGGATTTTCCCAGAATTTGGCTTTGCCCCTGCTTTTAGCAAGGAAGAATTGTCTCTTTTTGCAGACTTGCCGATTGCAGAACTGATGTGGAAGTGTTTTGAGAAATCTTTGAAAGTGGCCGAAAACGCTGGCCTTTCGCGTGATAATATCATGCTGGATCCAGGGATTGGTTTCGGTTTGACCAAGCGGGAGAATCTTCTCATTTTGCAGGAGCTGGGTAGTCTCCATCAGGCTGGTTTCCCTATTTTTCTTGGGGTTTCTCGTAAGCGGTTTCTCGTTAGTATCTTAGAAGAAAACGACTTTGAGGTCAATCCTGAGACTCAGGAAGGCTTTGAAAACCGAGATACAGCTTCAGCCCATCTGACTAGCCTTGCGGCCAGCAGAGGTGTTGAAGTTGTCAGAGTGCACGAAGTGGCTAAGCACCGGATGGCTGCTGCCGTTGGCGATGCGATTCGTCTAGCACAGCAGACAGAAGATCTCAATCTAGGTCAGTATAAGTAAGATGAAAAAACAAGAATTACCTGATTTAAGCTGGCTGGAAGCCTATCGGACAGCCAGTCCCAATTTTGGCTTGGAGCGGATGGAGCGTTTGCTGGAGCTGCGGGGGAATCCGCATTTGCGGCTGCCAGTCATTCATATTGCGGGGACTAATGGCAAGGGTTCAACCATTGCCCATCTGCGCCAACTTTTGGAGGTGCGAGACCTGCGGGTTGGCACCTTCACCTCTCCCTACCTAGTCAGCTACAATGAGCAGATTGCCATTAATGGCAATGCGATTTCCGACCAAGACCTTCAGCGATTGTTGTCTCTTTACCAAGAGCTTTTGGCCCAGCATGCGACAGACTCTAGTTTGCAGGGTGTGACTGAGTTTGAGATTGTAACTGCTCTGGCTTATGATTATTTTGCCCAGCAGCAGGTGGATGTGGCTATTATCGAGGTCGGCATGGGTGGGCTTTTGGACAGTACCAATGTCTGTCAGCCCTTGCTGACTGCAATCACAACAGTCGATCTGGATCATGTGGCCTTGCTGGGCGACAGTCTAGAGGCTATTGCCCAGCAGAAAGCTGGCATTATCAAGCATGGAGTTCCCATTGTGACCGGTAGGTTGGAGCCAGAGGCTCAGGCAGTAGTCGAGCAAAAGGCTGCTGAAAAAGATGCTCCGCTCTTTTCTTGGTCTCAAGCTTATCAAGTGGAACCTCAAGAGTCAGAGGAGGGGGAGTGCTTTTCCTTTTCGAATGCCTATCGGGCCAAAGACTCGTATCAAACAGCTCTGTTGGGACTGCATCAGGCGGACAATGCTGGACTAGCTCTGCACTTGTGTGACCTATACTGCCAGCTGCAGTCGCTGCCCTTATTGACAAAAGAAGAGGTTGAGAGGGCTTTGCTTGCTGCCGAGTGGCCTGGGCGTTTGGAAAGGATATCGGATCAGCCGCTTATCTTTCTGGATGGAGCCCATAATCCCCATGCCCTGCGGTTGCTAGCTGCGACACTGGACCAGCATTATCCGACTTATAAGAAGCACATTTTATTTGCTTGTATCCAAACCAAGGCCTTGGATGATATGGTGGAGCTGCTGCAAAAGATTCCCAAAGCAGCTATAAGCTTGACAGCTTTTGCTGATCCGCGGAGTTTTTCTAAAGAGAGCATGCAAGCCCTGGCTGAGCAGCAAGGGCTGTCTTACAAAGAATGGCCGGATTATTTAGCAGATTATTTAGCAGTAGAGCATGAGTCAGATGAGCTTTTGCTGATTACGGGTTCTCTTTATTTTCTAGCTCAGGTTAGAAAATCAATTCTTGAGAATCGCAAGTTAAACTTTGCTGAGCGTCCTTCTCAGTCAAGTCAATTATCAAAAAATAAAAATGAACATAGGAGCATATATGGACACGAAGAAAATTGAAGCAGCTGTTGCCCAGATTATTGAGGCGGTTGGAGAAGACGGAAGCCGCGAAGGTTTGCAGGAGACGCCACAGCGCATTGCTAAAATGTACCAGGAAATCTTTGCTGGGCTGGGTGAGACAGCTGAGGAGCATCTGGCCAAGTCTTTTGAAATCATTGACAATAATATGGTAGTGGAGAAGGATATTTTCTTTCATTCCATGTGTGAGCATCACTTCCTGCCGTTTTACGGGAAGGTTCACATCGCCTATGTGCCTAATGGTCGGGTAGCAGGCCTGTCCAAGCTGGCCCGAACGGTAGAGGTCTATGCCAAGAAACCGCAGATTCAAGAGCGATTGACCGTAGAGATTGCTGAGGCCTTGATGGACTATCTGGGTGCTCAAGGGGCCCTGGTCTGGGTGGAAGCTGAGCATATGTGTATGAATATGCGAGGAGTCAGAAAGCCTGGCACTGCAACGGTTACTACAGCGGCGCGTGGCATTTTAGCGACGGACAAGGACCTAAAAAATGAAGCTTACAAACTGATGGGACATTGATCTTATTAGTGGTGGAGCATGTTAGGAAAGGCTAAATAGTTTTATTAAGGATGAAATGCAGAAACTTGAATCAGAAAGGATAAGAAAATGGATCAGCTGCGCATTAAGGATTTGGAAGTGTATGCTTATCACGGTCTGTTTGGAGCGGAGAAGGAATTGGGCCAGCGTTTTGTGCTGGATCTTATTTTGGACTATGATATGACTCGGGCTGCTAAAACAGGCGACCTGACAGCTTCTATCCACTATGGAGAATTGGCTCAGGATTTGACCCACTGGTGTCAGGAAAGCAAGGAAGACTTGATTGAGACGCTGGCTTATAAGCTTATTGATCGGATTTTTCTGACTCATCCTTTGGTGCAAAAGGTCAGCTTGGAGGTCAAGAAGCCTTGGGCACCAGTTCCGCTGCCTTTAGAGACCTGCTCAGTTAAGTTAGTGCGTCAAAAGCGGAAAGCCTTTATTGCTCTGGGCAGCAATCAAGGCAGCCCAGCTGCCAATCTGGATGCAGCTTTGGAAAAAATAGCAGAGCAAAATATAAGAGTTTTGCAGGCATCAAGTCGTATCGAGACGGAGCCTTGGGGTGGGGTTGAGCAGGATCCGTTTCTCAATCAAGTTGTTGAAGTTGAAACTTGGCTCAATCCTGAGGAGTTAATGCAGACGCTCTTGGCTATCGAAGCGGATCTAGGGCGCGTGCGGGAGATCAAATGGGGACCTCGTGTGATTGATCTGGATATCCTTTACATAGGGCAGGAGGAGATATATAGTCCAGATTTGATTGTTCCTCATCCTTATGTGGCTGAGCGAGCTTTTGTCTTGCAATCTCTGGTGGAAATCGCCCCACACTTTGTCGATCCCGTGCAGAAAAAAAGCACCCGCCAGCTCTGGGATGCGGTTGAAAAATGAGAAAAGAAGCTTGTCGTAAGGCAAGTTTTTTTATTGTCTGAACTTTCTCTGAACTTGTCCTTGTATACTAAAGAAAAATCAAAAGGAGTTCAATATGGAACATATGGTGAAAATAGAAGGAGTCTGCAAAAAGCATGGCAGCAAGCAGATTTTAGAAGATATTTCTTTTACAGCTAGAAGCGGTCGGATTACAGCCTTTCTGGGTCCAAATGGTGCAGGGAAAAGTTCAACCTTGAGGATTTTGTTGGGGTTAGATCGAGCAACGTCTGGTACTGCGACTTTTGATGGGCAAACCTATCAGTCAATGACCTATCCGCTCAGAACGGTAGGTGCAGCCTTTGACGGCATTGGCGGTTTGCCAAATCGAAAGGTCTATGACCACCTGAGGATTATTGCGGCGAGTAATGCTATTCCCAAGTCTCGGATCGATGAGGTTTTGGAGATGACTGGAATCGCTCATAAGAGGAAGGACCTCTTGTCAAGTCTGTCTCTGGGGGAAGGTCAACGCTTGGGTTTGGCAGCAGCTTTGCTGGGTGATCCTCAGTTTCTTATATTAGATGAGCCGACCAATGGACTAGATCCAAGCGGGATTAAGTGGTTTAGAAAGTTCATCCGTCAGCAGGCTGATTTAGGGAAAACGGTACTTCTATCTTCTCATATCCTATCAGAGGTGCAAATGGTGACAGATGATGTAGTCTTGATTCATCATGGGCGAATTATTGAGCAGGGACGATTGGAAGAGGTGCTGCAAGATTCAGACAGTCTAGAAGATCTCTTCTTTGATTTGACAGAGGAGGTTTAAGATGAAAGAAACGATGTCCTTACTGCATTCAGAATGGTTGAAAATTTGCTCAACCAAGGCTTTCAAAGTGAGTATGGCCTTCATGCTGCTATTGGTGCCTGCCGTATCTTGGCTGGAGGGTCGGCAGTATTTATCTGTCGGCTTGGATGCCACACCTGAGACGGTTCCCGGTCTGGCAGAAGCCATTGACCCGCTGGAATATCTAGGCCTCAATGGGGCTTCTATGGCAGGCATGGTTTTGGTTATCTTAGCTGGAATTTTGGGAGCTATGGAATTTCAGTCTCATAGCTTGAGAACCAGTCTCTTGACCTGTAATAACCGCCTGAAGTTGCTTGTGGGTAAACTCATGACCTTTGCTTGCTTTTCTCTTGCCACTAGCTTTTTATCAATCTACTTTAGTTATATGGTCATGCACCTGGCTTTAGGAAAGGAAGGGCTTAATCCAATTCTGCTCAATCAGGCAGCTTGGAGTTTGATTTTGTGGAAAACCTTATCTCTAACCCTCTTGGGAATCCTTTCGTTTTTGTTAGGTTTATTGGCTCGGACCATGCTAGTTCCTCTGCTTTTTCTCGTACCACAGATCTATAATCTGGGAAACTACCTGGCAGCTCACACGAGTTGGGGAGCTTATCTGCCACAGCCAGCTGGAGAATTGTTTGCGGCAACGCCAACTTCCCAATATGCCAACAATCCCTTCCAAGGGTTGTTGATACTTGGTGCATGGTTACTAGTCATCGGCGGCATGACCTCTCTGCGCTTTTTGAAGACGGATTTAGGAGGGCGATACTGATGATAATAGCTCTGATTAGAAGTGAATGGATTAAATTCCGTTCTTACTATCTCGCTCTTGGTGCAGCCTTGGTGGCTCTGGTAATCGTTCCATTTTTTCTGATGAATCTTGACTACAGTCAGACAGCAGTTGGCCAGACGAAGGCTCTGAGCGAGGCTTTGCATGCCCTCTATCTGGCGCAGCCTGTCATCGTCATCTTTACTTCGCTCTATTTTGCCCAAGAGTTTGTCAAGTCTGGGATGCGAACGAATTTTCTAACTGTATCAAATAGAAAGGCTTGGTTGGCTGGGAAATTCCTTTTTCTGTTCTTGCTGCTCTTGGTTCTCTATAGTGTCATTATAAGTAGCTGTTTCTTTGTTATGCTGGCTCGATTTGACCTAGACTTTAGCTGGTCCTTACTGGGGAAATTCCTCTATTACAGCTCTTTTGGTCTTCTCAGCAATCTTTTTCTGGCTTTCTTAACTGCCGGCCTCGCTTTGCTATTTCAATCTTGGGTTGTGCCGGTGTCGGTGCTCTTTCCTCTCTTGATTGGTCTCAGTCGTTTGTTGGCAACTTTCATCAAGGAAGCAAAATACCTGCCCGATCTGGCTACCCTAAATCTTTTTGAGTATGAAGGGCTTCAGCATTCAATAGATCTATCAGGGCTGGGAATACAGCTGTTATGGTTAGCTTTGGTTTTGAGCTCTGCTATATTCTTAAGCTTGAAACGAGATGTTCGCTAGAGGTATGCTATAATGGAAATTATGAGACAGTATCGTATTTTGGTGGTTGATGACGACCGGAGCATTTTGAAGCTGGTGAAAAACGTCCTAGAGCTCGATGCTTATGATGTGACGACGCTTGATCGGATAGAAGAGTTAGAGCTGACGAATTTTGTCGGATATGACTTGATTCTGCTGGATGTGATGATGGATCCTGTTAATGGTTTTGAGCTGTGTTCCTACATTCGTCCTCATATTTCGTGTCCAATCATCTTTCTGACGGCCAAGGAGTTGGAGGCGGACAAAGTGGAAGGGCTCTTTCGCGGAGCAGATGACTATGTTGTCAAGCCTTTTGGGACCAAAGAATTGCTGGCGCGTGTCAGAGCTCATCTTCGGCGGGAGGAAAGACGTGAGGAGCGCTATTCTGAAATTGCTTCTTGTCAATTTTATCCAGAGCGCTATGAAGTTGCCTGTTCTGGTAAAGTCTTGAAATTTTCAGAGCGAGAGTTTAAGTTACTGCATTTACTTGCTAGCAATCCCAAGCAGACCTTTTCAGCTGAACGCCTGCATATCTTGCTTTACCCAGAAAGCTCAGAAACACAGCTTCGCTCCATCTCAGAATACGTATATCAAATTCGCCAAAAATGCAAACAAGAAGGGCTGCAAGCAATCGCAACAGTGAGAGGAGTAGGCTATAGATGGCAATTAGAACCCGAAATTTCAAAAGCCTAGTCTGGACAACCAGCTTGAAAATCGTCTTTTTCCATGTTTTGATTTTTGTGCTTATAGGCTATGAATTTACGCAAGGAAGTAATCACGTTCTTTTCACCTTGTCCTTTTGGGCAGGGAGCTTGCTGCTGATTACTTTTTATCATATTTTGAAATTGCTCCGAAAAATCGACAGGGAAATAAAAATGCTAAAGAGTGAGAAGCTTTTAGAAGAAAATCAAAGCCAGCTTTTTCGGATCGAGGAAATGCTCGAAGTTTATAGCGATTTACGGAGCAGCCATCAAGAAAATACTCGTCTTCTAGAAAAAGAGCAGCAGCATAATCAGGAGTTGATTTTACAACTATCAGCGACATCGCACGATTTGAAGACGCCTCTAACTGTGATTAAGGGGAATGCTGAGCTCTTGGAGTTGGCGCAGTTGGGCCAGCCACAGGCAGACTATGCTGCTGAGATTTTGCAGGCCAGTCACAAGATGGAAGAGTATTGTGGCTCTTTGATTGATTACGCTAAGACTTTTCAGATTGATTCTAATCAGTTCTGTCAGCTTTCCTTGGAGGATTTTTTGGCTTATCTCCAGGACGACTGGGCACTGTTCAGCAAACAGGAAAGCTATCGTTTCTATCTCCAAGAAGATTGTGATCTTAGTCTGATTTTGTCAATTCATTTGGACTATCTCAAGCGAGCTTTGCTCAATATTTTACTGAATGCGCTTGAACATGCTGACCAGGACCAAAAGGAAGTCAAGCTAACGGTATCAGTGCAGCAGGACCAGTTGGTTTTTGCTATCTGGAACAATGGCCCTGCATTTTCAGAGGAGATGCTGCTGGGAGCGGAACAGCTCTTTTATCAGAGTGACCAAAGCCGCAATTCAGCTAATCCCCATCATGGAATCGGCTTAGCCTTTTCTAAGCAGGTAGCTCTCTTGCACGGTGGTCGTCTGACCCTGCTCAATCCAGACCAAGGAGGAGCTTGTGTAGAATTGGCTGTAGCTTTGGAAAGCAAATAACAAAGGAAATCAATAAAGATGATGAAAGGACTGCAATGTTTAAATTTTCAGTCCTTTTTTTGCCGCTTTCTTCTTGACAAAAGATGTAAAGAGAGCTATACTATATTTAAAAAGTAAAGTTTGTTTTACATCATGAAAAGGAGGCAGCCTTGGAAAATCGAATTCAAGAATTACGAAAAAGAAAAAATCTCAGCCAGGAGGAGCTGGCTGAGAAGCTAGAAGTTACGAGACAAACGATTATTTCTTTGGAAAAGGGCCGCTACAATGCCTCGCTGCTTTTGGCTCATAAAATTGCATCCTTTTTCAATTTAAGGATTGAAGAAGTGTTTCTCTTTGAGGAGGATGAATCATGAAATGGACTTATTTGTGTAAATGGCTATTGGCTATTTTGGTTGTTGTTGGCTTATTTTATCTCCATTTGCAAGCCAATTTTATCCCTAAGGAAATTCTGCCTTTTGTAGGAATGTTCCTGATTGTGGTGATGTTAAAAATTTTTCAAGCGTATGAAAAATAGGAGGCTGACATGGAAACATTAACTAAACAAGAATTTCGGAAAAAACTTCAAAGGAAAGTTATCGTGGGGCGTATCTTAACCTTTATCATCTTGCTAGGACTGGCCTGGAGCCACTTTCATTCTCTGGATGATCAGCAGGAAGGAGTCATGGTCGGCATCCTGCTGGGGCTTTCTTTGATGACCATTCGGTATAATCTGGTCCTAAGACGGGAGGAAAATTTTGAGAAGCTCTACATTCAGGTGACTGATGAGCGCAATCGCATGATTGACGAAAAGACTCGCACACTGCTTTTTAATATTCTTTTGCTTCTGGCAGCATGCTTGAGTGTCCTGTCTATGGTTTTCCCAATCATTTTAAATCTCAATCAGTTTCTGACCTTGACCATTATCCTGGTTTTGGGACTTTACTATCTCTTGCGTTTTCTCCTGTCTAGGCGTTATTAACAAAAAAAGCTGGCGTCGCCAGCTTTCTAAACAAGCTTTTAACAGAGCTTGTTTTTATTTTCTATAGAGTCTATCATACTGGTAAACGGGGTCCATTGTAACATGGATGCCTAGTTTGCGCAGGACGTTTTTGTCTTCATCTGTCAGAGTGACAGTGGAGTGGGCCTCACTGCCCTTGAGATTACCGAGTTGTTGCATGGCATTTGCCGCATCTTGATTTTCCATGGCTGTGATTGCCAGAGCCATCAAGATTTCGTTTGAGTGGAGGCGAGGATTGCGGCTGCCCAGATGATTGATTTTCAGGCCTTGGATTGGCTTGACATACTCAGGCTCGATCAGCTTGGTCCCTTTGGCGATATTGGCTAATTTCTTAATGGCATTAATCAATACAGCTGCCGTAGGGCCAAAGAGTTCAGAGGTCTTACCGGTTACGATTTCACCGTTTGGCAATTCCAAGGCCAGAGCTGGCTCGCCAGTGGTTTCAGCTTTATCGCGCGCAACAACTGTTACTTTACGGTCCAGCGGTGTGATGCCCAAGTCGTTCATCAAAAGTTCGATTTTCTTGACAGCAGATTCAGAAACGCGCTCCGCCTTGAAGTCCAGAATAGTTTGGTAGTAGCGACGGATGATTTCCTGTTGAGATGCCTCGATAGCCGCATCATTATCTACAATGGCAAAGCCGACCATGTTGACGCCCATATCCGTTGGAGAAGCATAAGGTGATTTTCCAAGGATGCGCTCTAGCATACGTTTGAGGACTGGGAAAATTTCAATATCGCGGTTGTAGTTAACAGTGGTTTTTCCGTAGGTCTGCAGATGGAAAGGATCAATCATGTTGACATCGTCCAGGTCTGCTGTCGCCGCCTCATAAGCTAAATTGACCGGATGGTGTAGGGGCAGATTCCAAACGGGGAAGGTTTCAAACTTGGCGTAGCCTGATTTGATGCCATTGATTTGGTCATGATACATGTTGGACAAGCAAGTAGCCAATTTACCAGAACCAGGACCAGGTGCGGTCACAACGACTAAATTACGGCTGGTTTTGATGTAGTCGTTTTTCCCCATACCTTCAGGTGAGATGATATGGTCCATATCGGTCGGATAGCCCTTGATTGGGTAGTGGATGTAGGAGGCGATGCCATTCTTTTCCAACTGGCTGCGGAAGAGGTCAGCTGCTGGCTGGCCAGAATACTGGGTGATGACCACTGAGCCTACATAAATATCCAGCTCGTTAAAGGTATCGATTAGTCGCAGCACTTCCTGGTCATAGGAAATGCCCAAATCCCCACGCGCCTTAGAATGCTCAATGTTGTTGGCATTGATAGCAATGACAATCTCTACTTGGTCCTTGAGCTCTTTGAGAAGTCTGATTTTATTGTCCGGCTCATAGCCTGGCAGGACGCGGGCAGCATGGAAGTCTTCCAGCATTTTACCGCCGAATTCCATGTAAAGTTTGCCCTCAAATTGATTAATGCGCTCCAAGATATGGTCGCGCTGCAGGTTTAAGTATTTCTCAGAATCAAAAGCAATTTTTTTCATGTATATTTTCACCTCTGCTAAGCATTATAACAAAATTTTCTTCAAATTGGAAAGTTGAAAGGGCAAGTATCAGACAAAAGAGATAGCAGCCCGAATGAAGAACGGGCTGCCTTTTGAAATTAATAGTTGGTAATCGTGTCCACCGTTGAGCGATCCAGCTTTTTGACCAGCGCTTGCAAGAAAGCTTGGGCTTGCAGAAAATCGTCCATGGCATAGAGAGTTTGGTGGGAATGGATGTAGCGGGCGCAGACACCAATGGTAGTAGATGGTACGCCGCCGCTTTGGAGATGGGCAGCACCAGCATCCGTTCCGCCCTTGCCGCAGTAGTATTGATACTTGATGCCAGCTTCCTCAGCAGTTGTCAAGAGGAAGTCCTTCATAGCTGGCAGCATGAGATGACCAGGGTCAAAGAAGCGAATCAGCGTTCCGTCGCCGATGGCTCCTTGACCGCCATAGATGTCGCCTGCTGGGGAGCAGTCCACAGCCAAAAAGACCGCAGGGGCAAATTTTGTCGTAGAAGCATGGGCACCACGCAGGCCAACCTCTTCTTGAACATTGGCACCGACATAGAGTTGGCTGTCTAGTGGTTGACCAGACAAGGCTTGAGCTAATTCGCTGACCATTAGGACGCCGTAGCGATTGTCCCAGGCTTTGGAGATGATATTTTTCCCGTTAGCTGTGAGAATAGCAGAGCTGTCTGGCACGATCGTGTCTCCTGGACGGATGCCGTAGCTTTCAGCTTCTGCCTTATCCGCAAAGCCACCATCAAAGACAATATCCGCAATCTGTGGCATAACTGGTCCGCCAGATCCGCGCGTCAGATGAGGAGGGACAGAGCCTGAGATAAGAGGGATTTCCCGACCTTCACGGGTAAAAAGTTTGAAGCGTTGGCTGCTAACGACCAGCGGATTCCAGCCGCCGATTTCCACCACGCGGAAGGTCCCGTCAGTTTTGATCTCGCTGACCATAAAGCCAACCTCGTCCATGTGGGCCGCTACCAATACACGGGGAGCATTTTCAGCTTCTGCATGGCGTACCCCAAAGATACCGCCTAGGCCGTCGGTGACAACCTCATCGACATGGGGAGTGAGTTTTTCCCGCAGGTAACTGCGAACAGGTGCCTCGTGACCCGAAATAGCAGAAAGCTCTGTTACTTCCTTGATTTTTGAAAATAATGTTGTCATAAACTTACCTTCTTTCTGTCCCCTATTTTATCACTTTTTATGGTAAATGAGTAGGAAAATCTTATAGCTTGCCTGAATCAAGAGGACTGCCCGCCCAAGAATCCAGCTTCTCCCAGGAAAATCTGGAATATTGTTTGTCGCCTCTGCTCTTTTGTGTTAAAATATTCTACATGAAAGCTAAAAAAATCATTTTAACCACAACCGCCCTTTTGGGGGCTGGAGCACTGGCTTTTGGGGCAGCCAAAGTCGTACAGGAGCAGAAACGACTGCGTAATCGGGAGGAAATCGTCGAGCTTGTGCGAGATTTCTTTTCCAGTCAGGGTACTATTTCCTGCCTTTATGTCAAGCTCTACGAGTCCACAGATGACCGCTTGGTTGGCGGTCTGGTCTTAGAGGACGACCGTCATTTTGCTTTTGTCTATGAAAATGGTCAGCTAAGCTACGAGGAAGAAGCATGATTTTTCCTGTAAATTTAGAGGAATTGGCTTCTTATGTCAATGATGGGGAGAAGACTGTCTTCTTTTTCACGGCTGACTGGTGCGGAGATTGCCGATTTATCAAACCTTTTCTGCCAGAGATAGAAGCGGGAAATCCTGACTATCGCTTTATCCAAGTGGACCGTGATGCCTATCTGGGTCTGGCCAAAGAGTGGGACGTTTACGGGATTCCCAGCTTAGTAGTGCTGGAAAAGGGACAGGAGATTGGCCGTCTGGTCAATCGTGAACGCAAGACCAAGGGTCAAATCAATGAATTTTTAGCGAGTATAAGAGAAAAAGGGAGCGTAAAATGATTTTTACCTATAATAAAGAATATGTCGGCGACGTGCTGATGATTATTGTTGCGGACAATCAAGGAGCTAAACTGGCAGCTGAGCGCAAAGGACGAGTAGCGCGTGTTTACCGTGAAGATAATGGCCAGACAGTAGCTTGGAATATTTTTGAGCAGTCAGACCTTTTTAAAATTGCAGAGCGCGGACAGGTCTTTTTGACAGATGAGCAAGTGGCCATTCTCAATCAGGAGTTGAGCAAGGCAGGCTTCCCAGCGGACTTGGTTAATGACAGCCAACCGAGGTTTGTGGTTGGAGAAATCGTTGATATGGTAGCTCATCCAGATAGTGACCACCTGAATATCTGCCAAGTGCAGGTAGCTGCTGATAAGACTGTTCAAATCGTGGCCGGTGCTCCTAATGCCAAAGTCGGCCTCAAAACGATTGTGGCTCTGCCAGGTGCCATGATGCCTAAAGGGAATTTGATTTTTCCTGGAGAACTTCGAGGCGAAAAGAGTTTTGGTATGATGTGCAGCCCACGGGAACTTCAGCTGCCTAATGCGCCTCAAAAACGTGGCATCATTGAATTAGTCGATAGCGAACTAGTTGGAACTGCCTTTGACCCAGCCAAGCATTGGCAGGGATAAATAAGAATCTGCAAAATTGCAGGTTCTTTTTTTGACAAAAGAATATTTTTGTTGTATAATCAGTTAAACTGATTATCAGAAAGGGTGATTAATATAGATGTAAATAAATCGTTGGGTTTTCAATTAAGCAAAATAGCTCAGGAAATGGATTGGCGTTTCTCAGAATTGTTGAAAGAATATCAAATAAATTCAAGAGATTATGGAATACTGTTGGCCATATCTAACAAGGAAGATCTAACGCAAATAAATGTTGGCGATTTGCTTAAAATTGATAGAACAACTATTGGACAATTAATTGATTGCTTGGAAATGAAAGGACTAATTTTTCGGAAGCGGAATCCACTGGATCGCCGGCAAAACATTGTGTTGCTAACAGATAGCGGTAGAGAACTTGTAGAAACAATGTGGCTAAAAATGCTAGAAGTCGAGAAAGAAGTGCTGAATGACTTATCAGGTATTCAAGAGAAGGTTATCTTAGATATTGCTCAATTTATAAAGGAGAAGAACAATGGATAAATTAGAGTTTTTAAAACTGCAAACAGAGTTGACTATTAGTCCGATGGACTATTTGGCACAAGCTAAATCAGGAACAGAGTTCATGTTAATTGATGTGCGAAATGCCCCTCCGCATTTGAAGAAAGAAAAAATTCAAGGAGCGATAGAAATTCCTCTGAATAACTTAGCTTCCTGTTTAGAGGAGTTGCCTAAGGATAAGGAAATTGTTGTTTATTGTTGGGATGTTTGGTGCAATATGGCTAAAAAAGCTTCCATTATCTTGTTGGAAAATCATTTCAAAGTAAGAGAATTATCTGGTGGTATAGCTGCTTGGAAAACTTTAGGTTTATCTACAGAAGATTTGCATAATTAACAATAGCAGTGAAGCAAATGAGCTTAATTTCTCATTTGCTTCACTGCTGTAATGATTGTAAGTATTTTAAAAATTTTCCTCACATTGTCTCAAAAGAAGACGCTGTCGCTATTGCTTTGCGAGTCGGTTGATGATTGAGGAGTGGCTGTGGGAATCTGGCTCGGAGTGCTGTATTTGTATTGGTAGATAAGGCTGTTTAGGCTGTAGTCTTCCAATGCTTTGAGGCGCTTTCTCTTGAAAACAATGCCGATGAGCTGGCTGTCAGGATAGGCATAAATTTTGTGGTGGGGATGGTTAAAGGCTGCAAAGTCATGGAAACCGTCCTCCATCCAAAGACTAATCTCGGATTCTTCACTGTCTCGGCTGTAGCGAGCATGACTAATCTGCTGCATAGGAATGCAGTAGGTGGCAGCTGATAAGAGTCCGCTATAATAGTAGGTTACATTTTCGTGGTCAAAGGAGAGGATAGTCGCATGAATGGTTAGCCTGCGAATAGCAAAGATAAGGAGCAGTAAGAAGAAAGCAGCAACCAGCAGACTAAGGACAAAGAAACTAGTGTCTTTGTAGGGGTTGGAGCTAGTCAGGTAGTCTACGGCAGCTAAGGCAGAAAAGCCTCCGAACCACAGAGAAATCAGGATAAAAAGAATATTTTTCACAGGGGAATGTTTAATGGTCATCGGGGCCTCCGTTGCACAAGTCTAGTAGGAAAGGGGCAGAAGCTGCAACTTTCCTTTTTATCTATACTATACCACATTTTTTTCACTTTTTGCCTCCTATTACGAATGATAAGTTAGGAGGATATAAAATGTATAATAAAGTAATTGTAATCGGCCGGCTGACGGCTACGCCTGAACTGCACAAGACTGCGAATGAAAAATCTGTGGCCCGCGCAACGGTCGCGGTTAATCGCCGTTATAAATCTCAGAGTGGTGAGCGTGAGGCGGATTTTGTAAATGTCGTTGTCTGGGGTCGTCTAGCTGAGACTTTAGCCAGCTATGCAAGTAAAGGCAGCTTGATTTCTCTAGATGGTGAGCTGCGGACTCGTCGCTATGAAAAGGAGGGGGCGACTCATTATGTGACAGAGGTGCTCTGTCATAGCTTCCAGCTCCTGGAAAGTCGGGCTCAGCGCGCTCTGCGTGAAAATAATAGCGGAGCTGATTTAGCAGATTTAGTATTGGAAGAAGAGGAACTTCCCTTTTAAGCAAGAAGCAAAGACTGGGAAATGACCTTGCTCTAAAAAATCATCATTCAGTTTTGCAGGATGCAAGATCTGTGTGAGTGAAAGTCTCTTTCTATCAAGATTTTAAAAGTTTAATTATGATCATCAAGGTGGGACCAAGAATCAAAAATCATGGATTTTTTAGATTCTGTCTCGCCTCTTTTATTATAGTCATTTCTGGAAAGATTTTGCTTTTTGCCGGCTTTGTAATATAATAATCCTATATGTTTCATAAAGGTGCTTACGGCATAGGGGGTGAAAAATGGTATCAGCTAAGGTCAAAAAACGGATACAGCATTATCAGAAAAAGGCTCTCTGGCCGCTTTTCATTCTGCTTATCTTGAGTTTGCTTTTTGTTTATTTCAAGGGCGTTTTGCCAGATGAGAAGCAGGTCAAGATCGGGGTGACCTACATGACCATGAACAATGACTTTTACAAGACCTTAAATGCGGAGCTGGAGAAGAAAACCAACCAGCAGGGCAGCAAGCTCTACGTTCGGGATCCTGAGCTGGATGAGGGCAAGCAGAGCCAGCAGATTGACTTTTTTGTCCGAGAAAAGGTTGATGTCATTGTCATCAATCCGGTGAAAAGCAATAGTCCAAGTATCATTTCCTCTCTTCAAAAGGCCAAGAAAGCTGGTATTAAAATCATCGTAGTGGATGCGCCTATCAGTCAGGATGTAAAAGTGGATACGACCATTGTGTCTGATAACTACCAAGCAGGCGTCCTGATTGCCCAGGACATGATGAAGCGTCTGCCTTCTGCCAACATTCTCCTTTTAGAGCACCGCAATGCCGTCTCTGCCATGGATCGGATTCAGGGATTTATTGATACGATTGAAAAACAGCCCAGCTACAAGATTATTTCTCAGAAAGAAACACTGGGCCAGACCGAGGAAACCATGCCGCAGGTTAAAGGGGCTCTAGACGAGGGGTTGGACTTTAATGTAGTTATGGCTCTCAATGATCGGGCAGCCATCGGGGCCTTGGCTGCTATTAAAAATCAAGGTCTTGATAAGAAAATCTCAATCTATGGCGTGGATGGTTCACCAGATATCAAAAACTTTCTGGCTACGACTAGCGATATAGAGGGAACCGTGGCCCAATCGCCCATTCAGATGGGACGCAAGGTGGCGCAGGTAATTGAGCTGATGCAAGAGGGGAAATCCTACGACAGCCAATACCTGATTCCAGTTCATCTGGTTAATAGAGATAATATCAGTCAATACACAGTTACAGGGTGGCAATAATGAGACCTCAAAAAAGTATATTTTACAGCAAAATAGCCTTGATGGTCATCAATCTGGTTGCCATTGTCTATAATGCGTCCATCTATCTCTTTGCGACCAACTATGTAGCAGCTAAGGGCTTCAGTCATTCGCTTTTGGAGCGTTTGGATGCTATTCCGGGCTCTCCCAGCTTGATTTTCTGGGTATCAATTAGCCTCTATGGTAGTTTGCTTTTGGTCATGTACTATCGCGAGCGCCACCCCAATCAGCTGTCCGTCTATGACAAGGCAACCATTATTGAAATCCTGCTCATGCTGGTCATCTTTTCCGTCCTGCATTCGTCCTACAATGGCTTGATTCTCTTGGTGTTTGCGGATATTTTCTATGGATCTAAGGAGTTCAATTCTTCCAAGGACAAGAAGTATTGGTTTTCTTTCATTATTTTGAGCTTTGGCATGCTGCTCTTGTCCAACTATGACCTCATGTCGCTCTTTATCAAGTTGCCTTCTCTAGATACCTATATTCGGTTTTACCCAGAGTCCGTCCGGTTGTTGCTGCTTTTTGGCAAGAACTTTCTCTACTCCCTCAATATCGTTGTCTTTATGATTTCCTTGCTCTTCTATATCTTGTCGGCTATTACAGAGCGTCATCGGATTGAGGAAGAGCTGCGCATGGCTTCTCAGGCTAATCGCGAGTTGAACTCTTATCTGGCTTTGTCTGAGAAAATAGCAGAAGACCGAGAGCGGAAGCGGATTGCCAGAGAGATTCACGATACATTGGGGCATGCCCTGACGGGAATTTCAGCGGGTATTGATGCGGTCAAGGTCTTGGTTGATATTGATACCAATCGGGCTAAGGAGCAGCTCAATAATGTCTCTGTCGTCGTTCGAGATGGTATCCGTGATGTCCGAGGCTCGCTCAATAAGATGCGGCCGGGAGCTCTGGAAAATAACACTTTGAAGGAAGCTCTGATTAAGATTATCCGTGAGTATGAAGCCATCTCCAATTTGGAGATTCATCTCCGCTACGAATGGGATAATATTGACTTGGATATTGCTAAGGAAGACATTGTCTTCCGGGTGATTCAGGAGTCTATTACCAACTCTGTCCGCCATGGTCATGCCAAAACTATCTGGATTGAGCTGCTGGAGAAAGAAACCTATGTAATGACCATTCAGGATGATGGTATTGGCTTTGATGAGCTCCACTATGGTTATGGCCTCAAGCAGATGCAGGAGCGTCTAATGATTATTGGCGGAAGCGTCCGATTTGAAAATCGGGACGGTTTCTACACGCATATCGAAATCCCAAAAATAGGAGGAAGACATGATTAAGGTTTTAATAGCAGACGATCAGGCCTTGATTCGCGAGTCTCTGCAAATCATCCTGTCAGCCCACGCTGATATTGAGGTTGTCGGGACAGTCGGAGACGGCAAGGAAGTGCTGGAAAAGCTTCATCGGGTGCGCCCAGATGTGATTTTGATGGATATTCGCATGCCAGTCATGGACGGTGTTCTCTGTACCAAGGCTGTCAAGGAGCAATATCCGGATGTTAAGATTATCATTCTGACAACCTTTGATGACGATGAATTTATCTTCTCCGCTCTCAAATACGGTGCGTCTGGTTATATTCTCAAAGGGGTTTCGACAGAAGAGCTTCACGAAGCCATTCAGACAGTCTATCGAGGCGGAGCTATGATCAATCCCAATATTGCCACCAAGGTCTTCAAAATCTTTTCACAGATGGCCCAGTCCAATTTTGCTATCACAGTGACGGAGGAAAATATAGAGGACATGAGCCGGACGGAGTGGAAGATTATCCAGCAGATTGGCTTTGGGATTTCGAATAAAGAAATTGCTGCCAAGCTCTTTCTATCAGAAGGGACAGTCCGAAATTACCTGTCAGGTATCTTAGCCAAGCTCAACTTGCGCGACCGAACCCAGCTGGCTATCTGGGCTGTGCAGACTGGAGTCACCCAGAGAGATTTTAGTAAGGAAAGCGACAAATGAAGTGGAGACTGAGACATTTGGCCCTGCTGGTTGTCCTGATCATATCTGTTGCTTTGGCTTTTGTCTTTTGGGCTTCAGCTCAGGAAAAAGTCCTGCGTATTGGTGTCTATGCTGGTTCTAGCTGGGATGTGCCTAACAGCCGCGAAAACAAGGTCTTGGACAGCCTGATTAAAAAATTTGAAAAGACGCATCCTCATGTCAAGGTCGTCTATGAAAGCGGTATTCCCAAGGATGATTACGCTGACTGGCTGGCAGAGCAAGTCTTGAAAGGCGAGCAGCCGGATCTCTTTATGGTACCGGAAAACGACTTTAGCATGTTGGCTTCGACTGGCGCGCTTAAATCCTTGGATACCCTCCTAACGGATGATGAACGGACAGCCTTTTATCCAGTGGCTTATGAAGCTGGGCAATATCAGGGAGTCAGCTATGCTCTTCCAGTTGAGAGCAATCCTATCATGATGTGTGTCAATAAAGACCTGCTTGAAAAAGAAGGAATTAGCATCCCTGAGTCAGGTTGGACCCTGGCGGATTTCTATGAGATTTGCAAGAAAGTAACCAAGGATACCAATGGCGATGGTGTGGTGGATCAGTACGGTATTACGGATTACACTTGGCAGCAGGCCCTGGTAGCTTACGGCGGTCATCTTATCGATAAATCCGGTATCAATGTAGACAGTTCAGAGATGCACCAAGCCTTGGCCTTTATGAGCAAGTTAGACATGCTCAGCCAGCACTATAAGGTGACTTCTAATGATTTTGATGAGGGGCGGGTGGCCTTCTATCCTATGAGTCTGGCCCAGTATCGGACCTACAAGCCCTACCCATACCATGTCGCCAAGTATTCTAGCTTTTCTTGGACCTGTATCCCGATGCCGACAGCCAATAGCCAGGTGATGGGAACACAGGTTAAGACCTCGCTTTTTGCCATGTCTTCCAATACCAAGCAAGAGAAGTTAGCTTGGGAATTTATGCTCTTGCTGTCACAGGACAAAGAAAGCCAGCAGGCCTTGTTTGAAAAATCGCAGGGGACCTCAGTTTTACCATCTGTGGTGAAAAGTCAACAGGCTAGAGAAATCTTACAAGCCGATGATTTTGGTTTGGATTCCTTGACTTCTGAGAGGCTAGACCACATGATGAATCGCTCTATCATTGACATCAGTCTGGAAGTAGACCGTCATACCATGGACCGGATGGACTATCTGATTCAAAATGCTATGCAGAATCAAGAGATTGACAGTGCCTTGCCAAGCATTCAAAGAGAAATAGAAAGCGGAAAATAATCTGCTTTCTTTTTTTGTTGCTAATTAAGTCAGAAAAAAGTACAGCTGCCTAGACCAATATGACAATTGTCATATTTTTCCTAACAAATGTCATCTGGGCAAAGTGACATTTGACAATATGAAATCGGTTACAAACCTTGTACAATGAAATCATCAATAAATCCTTCGTCATCTAAAGCCTGACTTGGCTAAGAAATCGAAGAATAAAGGAGGCAGGAAAGATGAAATACCTTGTACTGGTCAGCCATGGGGGACTGGCTGCAGGCGTGCAGAGTTCCTTGAAGATGTTCGCCGGAGACAAGACGGATCAGGTGATTGCGGTCGGTCTTCAGGAAGGCAAGTCAGTTGATGATTTTGCAGTTGATTTTACTCAGGCCTTGTCTGGCTTAAGCGCTGATGACAGTGTCTTAGTTCTGGCTGATATTGTAGGAGGAAGTCCTCTGACGACAGCAGCTAGCGTCTTATCTGACATGGGCAAGCTCGACTCAGCAGTTATCTTGGGCGGTTTGAACCTGACCATGGGACTGACTGGCTTGGTTATGAAAGACATCTTGGACGGAAAAGAGCTGGCTAAGGCTATCCTTTCTGAGGCCACAGCTGCTTTGCAGGAATTTGAAGTCGTAAGCGATGCAGCTGACGAAGATGAAGACGACATTTAGTGCTTCCGCATACATTATAAAAGATAAAAGGAGATTTTAAAGATGACAGTATCATTTGTACGGATTGACGACCGCATGATCCACGGTCAAACAGTCACTCGCTGGGCTAAGGAATACCCTTGTGATGGCTTGATTGCAGTTAATAATGCAGCCGCAGGAAACAAGGTTTTGATTCAGGCCTACAAGGGAGCTTCTGACAAGAAGACTTTTGTTTGGACCAAGGAAGCCTTCAAGGAAAAATCAGGCAAGGTCACAGAGTCAGACAGCCGTTATTTCCTCATTACGAAAAATCCTGTAGACATGAAGGAAATCCTAGTGGACCAAGGTTTTGTACCTGGGGATGTTAAGGAAATCATCGTCGGTCCTGCTAATGACCGTCCGGGAGCTGTTAAGCTGGGCAACAACCAGTCCATCACTCAGGAAGAGGCAGAAGCGATTGAGGCGATTGAAAAAGCAGGCTACAAAGTCAAATTCCAGCTCTTACCAGATGTTTCCATTGGTTACTGGAGCGATTTCAAGTCTAAATTTGGTTTTTAATTACAATAATGAAAAGGAGAGTCTATTATGACAATTTCTTGGCTGCAAGCCGCTTTACTGGGTCTTTTTGCTAGTTTAGCTTCTATGCCTGGTATGGGTGGTTCTAGTATTGGTAACTACACTCTGGGACGTCCTCTGGTCGGAGGTTTGATTAGCGGGTTGATTCTTGGAGATTTAAAAACAGGGATTATGGTTGGGGTAGCCCTTCAGGTCCTCTATATCGCTCTGGTAACACCAGGTGGTACAGTTTCCGCTGACGTGCGGGCAATCTCTTACATTGGGATTCCTCTCGCAATCTTGTTTGTTCATTCTAAAGGAATCACCTCTGAATCTGCTATCGCTGCAGCAGCTGCACCAATCGGAGCAGCAGTTGGTACTATCGGTACAGTCCTCTTCTATGGAACAGCCACTACAAACTTGCTTTGGCAGCACATTGGCTGGAAAGCTGTTGAAAAAGGCGAATTCAAAAAGCTTTACGCTGTTGACTGGGTCTATCCTTGGATTTCCCACTTTGTCTTTTCTTTCCTTCCAACCATGATCATCACGAAGTTTGGTCCGAATATGGTTGAACTGATGAAGACTCACCTGCCAATGGATGGCTTCATCATGAAATCCCTCTTTACAGTCGGAGCTCTTCTCCCATGTGTCGGTATTGCCATTCTTTTGAAACAAATCGTTACCAAGGCTGCTGACTTTATCCCATTCTTTGTGGGCTTCACCTTGGCTAAGTCACTTGGTCTTAATTTGGTTGCAAGTGCAGTTGTTTCATTGATTTTTGCAGTAATTTACTATGAATTGGAAGTAATCAAATCAGCTCGAGTAACTGCGCCAGCTGGTGGGGCTGACTTTGATGACGATGAGGAGGATATCTAAGATGGCTGAAAGAAAGAAAATAACTAAAAAGACTTTAGCGAAATCATTCCACCATTGGTACTATGGTCATTTGACTTGCTTCTCTCAAGAGCACATGCAGACTTTCGGCTACTTGACCTCTATGCTGCCAATCGTGGAAGAACTCTACAAAGACAAAGCAGAGCAGAAAGAAGCTATGCAGACCTATACAGCTTTCTTCAATACAGAACCTCAGCTCGGGGCTTTGGTAGTGGGGATTACAGCTGGTTTGGAAGAAGCGCGTGCCAATGGTGACGCTGTTGACGGCGAAACTATCAATGGTATGCGTGCCGGTCTCATGGGACCTATCGCAGGTATCGGTGACTCTTTGGTTGTTGGAACTTTGATTCCAGTTCTGCTGGGGATTGCCCTTGGACTCTCTAAAGGTGGAAATCCTATCGGCGCTCTCTTCTACATCCTTGTCTGGAATGTTCTCATCTATGGCGGTATGCGCTTTGCCTACTTCAAAGGCTATGAATTAGGGGACAAGGCGGTAGAATTCCTTGTAGGACCTAAAGGACAGGCGCTTCGTAAGGCAATCAGTGTCATTGGTGGTATGGTTATCGGGGCAGTTGCTGCAACTTGGGTATCTGTAACGACTTCATTAGAGCTGAAAAATGCTGATGGCGAAGCTTTCCTGAAGTTGCAAGAAAAGATTGATGGTGTTTATCCAGGTCTCTTAACAGCTGGCTTTATCACCCTTTGTTGGTGGCTGATGGCCAAGAAAAAAGTATCACCAAACCTCGTTATGCTCCTCTTGGTTGTCATTGCTTTGATTGGTGTAGCGCTTGGCATCTTTGACCCTCAACTTAAATACTAATTCTCGCTCAATTTTAGGCTGGCAGTAAGTCCGATTTTCTGCTAGCCTAATACAAATTTATTTTAGCAGAGTAAAAGAAAGAACGGAGAAGATCATGACAGAACAAGAATTGATTCAAGGCTATGAAACAGAAATTCACTACCAGAAGCATATGATTGAAAATCTAGGACGCTGGTTCAGTCTCTTTTTTGCCATTGCCAGCATCGGTCTTGTTCTGATTTATCTCTTTCATGAGACCAATCTCCTAGCACTTATTGCAGGAATCGTCCTAGCTCTACTTGGTATCTTAGCCATGCTTTTGTTTGGCTATGGTATCTATAGAGGACGCCTAAATCTGCAAAAAGTGATTGATGATTTTGAAGCAAAACTAAAACTTGCAAGATAGATATTCCCCTAAAGACAAGTCTGAGAGGATTTTAGCTCGGACTTGTTTTTTCTTTGACTTTAGGAGGCAGCGAAGAAAAAATAAAATTTTTCTTTCATCTAGCCGGTTTTTTTCTTGACTATTTCTGACCAAGTGATAAAATAATAACTATAGATTAGCACTCGATAGTTTAGAGTGCTAAAAAATCAATCTTTGGAGGAAAACTATGTTAAAACCATTAGGAGACCGTGTGGTCTTAAAAGTAGAAGAAAAAGAGCAGAAAGTTGGCGGATTTGTCATTGCAGGCAACGGCCAAGCAGCGACTAAGACAGCTGAAGTTGTCGCAGTCGGTCAAGGTATTCGTACTTTGAACGGTGAGCTGGTAGCCCTGAGTGTCAAGGAAGGAGAGAAGGTTCTCGTAGAAAATCACGCAGGCGTGGAAGTCAAGGACGGAGATGAAGCTTATCTCTTAGTCAGTGAAGCCAATATTCTAGCAGTTGTTGAGTAAGATTAGAAGAGAGGAATAATAAAATGGCAAAAGATATTAAATTTTCAGCAGATGCAAGAAGCAGTATGGTTCGTGGAGTTGACATCTTAGCAAATACTGTCAAGGTGACTTTGGGTCCTAAAGGCCGCAATGTCGTTTTGGAAAAATCCTTTGGCTCACCCCTTATCACCAATGACGGTGTAACCATTGCCAAGGAAATCGAACTGGAAGACCATTTTGAAAACATGGGCGCTAAGCTGGTGTCAGAAGTAGCTTCAAAGACCAACGATATAGCTGGTGACGGAACAACAACAGCAACTGTTTTGACACAGGCTATCGTCCGCGAAGGGATTAAAAATGTTACAGCTGGTGCTAATCCAATCGGTATCCGCCGTGGAATTGAAGCAGCCGTTGCGACAGCTGTTGAAGCCCTGAAATCTAACTCAGTACCAGTTTCCAACAAGGAAGCTATTGCTCAGGTTGCTGCCGTTTCTTCTCGCAGCGAGAAAGTCGGTGAATACATCTCTGAAGCTATGGAAAAAGTTGGCAATGACGGTGTTATTACCATCGAAGAGTCCAAAGGGATGGAAACTGAGCTAGATGTAGTTGAAGGAATGCAGTTTGACCGCGGCTACTTATCTCAATACATGGTAACCGACAATGAAAAAATGGTAGCCGAACTGGACAATCCTTACATCTTGATTACTGACAAGAAAATTTCTAATATTCAAGAGATTCTGCCATTATTGGAAAACATCTTGAAAACCAATCGTCCGCTTTTGATTGTTGCGGATGATGTGGACGGTGAAGCTCTGCCAACACTTGTTCTTAACAAGATTCGCGGGACCTTTAATGTCGTAGCTGTTAAGGCACCAGGCTTTGGTGATCGTCGTAAGGCTATGTTGGAAGATATCGCTATCTTGACAGGCGGTACAGTGATTACAGATGATCTTGGCTTAGAGCTCAAGGATGCTACGATTGAAGCGCTTGGACAAGCTTCTAAAGTCACTGTTGATAAGGACAGCACTGTGATTGTAGAAGGTTCAGGCAATCCTGAAGCCATTGCTAACCGTGTGGCAGTTATTAAGTCACAGATTGAAAGCAGCACTTCTGAATTTGACCGTGAAAAACTGCAAGAACGTCTGGCTAAATTGTCCGGTGGTGTAGCTGTGATTAAGGTTGGAGCTGCAACCGAAACAGAACTCAAAGAAATGAAACTCCGCATCGAAGATGCCCTTAATGCAACTCGTGCAGCGGTAGAAGAAGGAATCGTCTCAGGTGGTGGTACTGCCTATATCAACGTACTGGACGCTGTCGCAGGTCTTGAGTTGGCAGGGGATGAAGCGACTGGTCGTAACATCGTTCTCCGCGCCTTGGAAGAGCCTGTCCGTCAAATCGCTCTGAATGCAGGCTTTGAAGGTTCAATCGTCATTGACCGTCTGAAAAACTCTGAAGTTGGTACAGGCTTCAATGCAGCGACTGGCGAGTGGGTTAACATGATTGAGGCTGGCATCATTGACCCAGTTAAGGTGACTCGTTCAGCCTTGCAAAATGCCGCTTCTGTTGCCAGCCTTATCTTGACAACCGAAGCAGTAGTAGCTAATCAACCAGAACCAGCTAGCCCAGCTCCAGCTATGGATCCAGGCATGATGGGCGGTATGATGTAGAAAATAACGGGATTATATATTTCTATAAATTAGATATAATCTTTATCTTACATTTATCAATTAGAAAACTGAGCAGATTTGTTCAGTTTTTTTATTGTGACTAGTTATGTAGCAAGCCTTAATAATTATGCTTGTTTTTAAAAACAAATTTATTTATATGAATATTTGTGGTCATATAATTCATATTTGTTCATTTATTATGCATCCAAATATTACATTTTTGTTTCAAAGAAATACAAGAAGATGACGGAGGAAACGGTTTTCAATTCTTATATAACAAGGTTTTTGGAGAAATAAACTGGTTTACACATTGTCGACAAAAGCTGAACTGGTAAAGGTAAATAGTTGACTTATAGTCAATCGTATGCTAGTCTAATATATGTAGTATATTGGAAATGTAAAGGAATTTTAATATTTTTACATGTTCGATAAAAAGGAAAAAAGGAAAAAAACGGAGGGATTATTTATGAAAAGAATATCTCAGACTATTGCGCGCTTTTTCTCAGTAGCCTTTGTGCTCCTCTTTAGCCTGTTTTCTAGCAGTCAATCTGCCAGAGCCAACACGGTAGACGATGTTATCACGTCAGTAAATGTTTACAATCAAAAGGGTGAAGAACTGACTGACGGCCTCTCCCCTTGGGAAAAATTCCAGATTGACGCAAACTTTGCCTTCAATTACGGTAAGGTTCAGCCAGGAGATACTACGACCATTGGACTTCCTGCTGAATTTGCCTTGGAGGGAGCTGATTTTGAAGTCAAAGATGATGACGGCAATCTCGTAGCGACAGCTGTGGTTGATGCAAGCTCTAAACAGCTTACGCTGACTTATACAGACTATGTCCTGACTCGCTCTCATATTGAAGGGAAAGTTCATCTCTTGGCTCGCGTTGATCATACAGTAGCCAGAGATAAAGGCTCTATTCCTCTGAAACTTATCGTTGGCAAGAAGATTGTTGAGTATGGGAAAATTGACTACAAAGGTCTTCCTGGCCAAGCAACTCCTTATACTTTCATAAAATACGGCTGGAATAATGCAGATAATATTAAGAGTATTACTTACAGTCTAAATATCAACCAACAAAATCAAGAACTGGATAATGTTGTTATTTCAGATACTCTGGGCTTTAATACCGGAGAAATTGATCTCAACAGCTTCCAAATTCTTAAAGGTTCATGGGTTGTTGACCCAGCTGATAACTCTTATCGACTAAGTCAGCAACGCGAGGATGTGACAGGAAACTACACGATTAATCTTGCTGCTGACAAGCGTTCCTTTACCATTAACATGGGGCATATCGGTGCCAACGAAGGCTTCTATGTTCGCTATCGTGTTAACTTCCCTACAGTTCCGACTGATGGAACACTCTTCCCGAACGAAGCAATCATGCGAGCAGATAATATCGAAGAACAAAAATCTTCGGTTGCTGTCCGCTACCAACGTGCAAACGGCTATGCACATGGAGATGTCTATGGTGTGCAGGTGACTAAAAAAGACGAAGCTGGTAAAGCCCTAGCAGGTGCTGAATTCACATTGTACGATGAAGATGGTGTGACAATTGTTCAAAAAGCAACTAGTGATGCTAACGGGATTGCTTCTTTCAGCAACTTGATTAAGGAGCATTATCTGATTAAGGAAACCAAGGCACCAGAAGCTTACCAATTGTCAGATGAAGAGATTCAGGTTAATGCCGCTCAGCTCAAGAATTATGGTTCTGGTATTATTTACAAAGACTTTACCAACCGTAAGGCATTGGTTACCGCTTCAGGTACCAAGACTTGGAATGATGATAACGATAAAGATGGCAAACGCCCAGACAAGATTACCGTTCGTCTCTATGCAAATGGCACTGAAGTCGCTCATAAAGAAGTTGGTCCGAATGATAAGGGTGAGTGGAAGTATGAGTTCACTGACTTGCCAGCGACTGGTGAAGATGGAAAAGATATTGTCTACTCAGTTACTGAAGACCGTGTTTATGGTTATACAGCTACTGTTGATGGTATGAACATTACCAATACACCAGTTCCAGGAGTTCCGCAACCGCCGAAACCTAGCTCGGACAATAGCTCTAAGAGCAGCAGTAGTAGTTCTAGCTCTAGCTCAAGTAGCAGTAGCACGACTTCTAGCTCAAGCAGCACTACAGGAAGCACTGTTGTGATCATCGAATCAGACAATGGTACTGGCGGAGGAAATGCCTCTAATGTTGGAACCAAGAAAGTTCTCCCTAAAGCGGGTGAGAATGCTAGCTGGATCATGATTGCTGCTGGAGTAGCTCTAGTAGGCTTGGTAGGCTTCATTGTCTTCCGTGCGAAGAAGAAATAAATTTTATCTCTGTTCCTTTTAGGGACAGAGATTTTTTGCTCCAAACCCGAAATAGCAGTAGTCGCTTTTTATGAAGCAGAAATAAGAATGTGTTTTTACAATCAGTCACTATCTTGTATCCTTTTGTTAATCAAGACTGTGATGTTCCGTAATATAGTTGTTTTAAAATAAAAAGCAACTAAGATGTTTCCTAGAACAAATTAGTTGCTCAGAACTACGGGGAAGGCCGCTTTGATGTGCAAGCGTGAAGTACATCAAAACTTGATATATATATAATCTTTCTTAATTCCTAAACCAAAAAAATTATAAGACATCCTTAGGAATATGCTCGGTGTGTGACCATCTTTATCAGGTTTTCGTCAAACATATTTTGCTTCAGTCTTCTCTCGTAGTTTTTTCTATGCGATGCCCCCTTCTTTTTGTGCCTAAAGGAAGGGGATTTTTAATACTTTTTGAAAATCTCTTTAAACTACGTCAGCGTCGCCTTAATATACTTTATTGTCTGATTCTTAACTTCAAAACAGTGCTTTGAGCAGTCTACAGCTAATTAGTGCAGGCTGCTCTTTGACTTTCATTGGGTATTGCGATCAGTTCTTGTCCTCCTTGGGAGGGGTGCCATTCCCTGGGAAGGCTGGATGATGTCCGTTTGGAAGGAGCGGAACAGTATTTTTGTCTACAATTCTACCTGAAGGATGGGGAGTTGTCTGCCTCGTTGCAGTGACGGTTTCTTTATGACCGTCAGAGCTTGTGACGGTGTAGTTCTTTCCTTCCTTGAGTACCTTATCTGAAAAGACGATATTGTCAAAGTCAACATCTGCTCTTGTTTGTGCAATGATGCGACCTTTTGAGTCAGTGATAGTAATCGTATCACCAGATAAGCCGGAGACGATGGCACTGACATAAGACTGCTTGGTGCCTGTGGAGAATCCTTGGGCAAATCCCATGTGTCCAATAGCCCAAGTCGTGCCACCAGAAGTTGAACAAGCACCGTCATAATCCAGTGCAGAATTATAGTCTGTGATGGACTGCGTTTTCAGACTGCCTTTAGTGATAATCAAATCACCATTTGAATCCATGCCGTCCCCTTTTGAAATCGCATCAATATTGGCAGCCGAGATGACGATGGCCACCTTGTTTTTGATATTAGCTACGCTGTTGGTTAGCTGTGAGAGGGTAAAAAGAAGATGAGAGAAAGAATATGAATGATTGGATGATGATGAAATATTTATTGGAAATATGTTAAAATGAAAGGAGGAAATAATGATAGGAGAATTTTCAATTATGGATTGGATCACTTTGGGCGGGATACTAACAGCTGTAGCTGGGGTATTGGGTGGCGCTGCAGCGCTGTGGAATATTATTAGAGATAATAAAGCATTATCAAAAGATCATGAATCATTATCAAAAGGTCAGGAAGTATTGTCAAATAAAATATCAAAAATTCATGATTCATTGTCAAAGAGATTATTAAAAAGTCATGATTCGTTGTCAAAGGAATTATCAAAAGAACATCAATCTATTAAAGAAGATACAAAGTATATTTCTGATGAAATGAAATATGAAAAAATGGCACGTGAAAGTTTATATAAGAACAGCTCTCGTGCTAAGGAAATCTTAGAAACCATGGATATGATGAAAGAGGTCATTCTTCAGAATGCTCAATTGAATGCTGAGGTGTCTGAGTTAAAGGTTAAGAATCAAGAGTTATCTCAGGCACGAAAAGAGGCCACCGATTCTAAGAAGTTGCTTAGTGCTATTAACGGGTTTGAAAGGAAATTAGCCTTAGTGGAGGAATACGGAGAGTATGGAGAAACAGAGGAAATCCGTTATATTTTAAGAAAAATAGCCAAAGACCTGTCAGAGTTTACTTCATAATAAATAGGAAAAGGTGATTTGTATATTTACAAGTTACCTTTTTATTTTATTGTAAGGCAAAAAGAAATTTTTGAGCTAGGAAGAAATACAGAGAGGAGTATAGATGATTGTATAGTGATAAAATAATTGGATATTATAAAGAAGGTTATCGCAGAATCTACGATAACCTTCTTTTTTCTTTAAAAATCTATTCTTGTGATTTACTGATGATTGATGTTAGTATGATTTTATGGACACCTTTTGGTAGAATATTCTCTAATCAAAGGAGCTGTCCAAATGTCACAAAAATATACCAAGGAATTCAAAGAAACGATTGTTCAATTGCATGAATCCGGCAAACCAGTCTCAGAGCTTGTTAAAGAGTATGGTGTTGCGAATCAAACGATTTATAAATGGATTAAGCTGTATGGTAAGTATAATCCACCTAATTTTGAAAACCTTTCGCTTCACGAACTGCAAGAGATGTGTAAAGAAATGGCTAAAATGAAGGAGGAAAATGACATCCTAAAAAAGGCCTTAGCGATCTTTGCGAAGAAATAGGATATTCTAGCATCTTCCAAATGATCGAACAATTGAAGTCTAACTTCCAATTTTCAGTTCAAACTATGTGTCGGTTATTTGGTGTTTCTAAATCCAGTTATTATGCCTTTAAGAATCATCAACCAAGCCAACGAGACCGAGAAAATGAAATCCTTAAGAAAGAAATTATGGCTTCTTATCTTGCTTCTAATAAACGATATGGTGCTCCAAAAATTCATCAAGATTTATTGGCTTGAAAACTTGATATTGCTCCAGTTAATAAGTATCTTAAAGGCTTGCTTAAGAATTTAGCGATTGAGCCAATTTTAACAACAAAAGGCGCACATCATACTTATGGGAGCCACTTATGGCATAAGGTATTGATTTAGGAGTGATTGCTAAGATTTTAGGTCACAAAGATATTTCAATGCTGGTAGAAGTATATGGTCATACATTGGAGGAAAAGATAAGCGAGGAATTTATGGCTGTAAAAAGTTTGTTGTAAATTCACGGCAAATTACACGGCAAATATTATCAAGACAAGCAAAAAAGCCTTATAAATTAAGGCTTTTTCTTCTCTATTTCTATGCCCCCTGCAGGGATCGAACCTGCGACCCACGGATTAAGAGTCCGCTGCTCTGCCAGCTGAGCTAAGGAGGCAATAGAAAAAGCTGTATTGGTGCCGGACCTTCACGATTTGTATTGAACCCGCGCAATTAAGCAGGTGGGCAACTCGCTCTAACTGAAGCTGCTTCCGCGTGACACGGCTTGCATGCTGTTAGAAGTCTTTTGTTTCCCTAATAATACAAAAAATAGTCGGTCAACACTTAAGTGTGAAGTCGTACACCACAGCGTTTCTATAATTATGATACCATAAATTTTGAAAAATTCAAGAGAAAAATGTGATTTTTTGCAAACGATGTCATCATTTTTTTAAGTCGTCAATCTTATCCTTAGTCATTCCAAGAGCTCGCTCGTATTTGCCATTCTCATTAGGAGTGAAATAATTGGCGTCTTTTATCTTGTCGGGTAGATAGTCCTGCTTGACCCAATTGCCAGGATAGGAGTGAGGGTAGAGATAGTCCTGTGCGTTGCCCAGTTCTTTACTGCCGGCATAGTGGCCATCTCGTAAGTGGCGAGGGATAGGCAGGTTTCCATTCTTTCGTAAGTCAGCTAGGGCCTTGTCCATGGCTAGATAGGCTGAGTTGGACTTGGGCGATAGAGCCAGATCAATGACAATATTGGCAATGAGGATCCGGGCTTCAGGAAAACCAATCCGCTGGGCAGCCTCCAGAGCTGTGACAGTGTGGACTTGGGCGTCGGGATTTGCCAGGCCGATATCTTCATAAGCGATAACGGTCAAGCGGCGAGCCAGGCTAGGCAAGTCTCCAGCTTCAATGAGGCGGGCTGCATAGTGAAGGCTGGCATTGACATCAGAGCCGCGGATGGACTTCTGCAGGGCAGAGAGGACATCGTAATGGCCGTCCCCGTCCTTATCCATGGTGATATAGCTCTTTTGCAGGCTGTTTTCCATCACATCGAGCGTGATGTGGCGAATACCCTTGTCATCTTCTGGGGTAGAGAGTACGGCTAAATCCAACGAATTATAGGCGGAGCGCAGGTCTCCGTTGGTAGAGATGGCAATGAAATCCAGAGCTTCATCATCTAGCTCCACTGGGAAATCAAATCCTCGTTCCTTATCCGTCAAGGCTAGCTGAATGGCTATCCGGATGTCGTCGTTGCTGAGGGGATCAAGCTCAAATATCTGAACCCGGCTGCGAATAGCCGGAGTGACAGAAAAGAAAGGATTTTCTGTCGTCGCTCCAATCATGATGACCAGACCGCTTTCTAATAGCGGCAGTAGAAAGTCTTGCTTGGTCTTGTCCAAGCGGTGAATCTCGTCCAGCAGGAGCACCAGTCCGCCGGAGAATTTAGCCTCCTCAGCGATTTCTTGCAGGCGCTTCTTGCTATCTACGGTGGCGTTAAAGGTCCGAAAGGCAAACTTGGTTGTGCCGGCAATAGCCGAGGCGATAGAGGTCTTGCCGATGCCGGGTGGCCCGTAGAGGATCATCGAGGACAGGCGGTTAGCTTCAACCATGCGACGTATGATTTTTCCAGGTCCGACCAGATGCTGCTGGCCGATAATCTGATCAATGTCAGTAGGCCGCATGCGCAGGGCGAGGTTTTCTGGCATAAGATTTCCTTTCTGCAAGTGTTTTTCTTGGCTTTTTGTGTTACTATTGTAGATAGTAATATTTTATCACAATGAAAAGAGGAAATCATGACTAAGTACGGTTTTTTGGAGATATTGGACGAGGAAATGGAGAAGAGCTTTCCTTTTGACTATGAGATAAACTGGGACAAGAAGAATCACGCAATGGAAGTGGCCTTTCTCCTTGAGGTGCAAAATCCAGGCGGGATTGAGACAGTTGATGCTGAGGGCAATGCCTCGGCTGAGGATATTTACTTTGAGGAAGCCGTGCTTTTCTACAATCCGGTCAAGTCTCGTTTTGAGGCCGAGGACTATCTGGCTACCCTGCCCTATGAGCCTAAGAAGGGGCTGTCACGGGATTTTCTGGCTTATTTCGTAGATTTCCTAACCCAAACGGCTGAGTCTGGCCTTGATGCGCTCATGGACTTCTTAGCAGATCCAGAGGCAGCAGAGTTTGAGATGGCTTGGAATACTGAGGCTTTTGAAAATGGCAGAGCGGATTTGATTGAGACGGATTTCTATTCATATCCGAGGTATTAGGAATAGAGGCTGTTTAAAGTAGATTCAAAAGGAGGTAGCTCTTGACCTTAGATAAAAAATATGTTGGTGCTTATAGCCGAGAGGCTAGAGATTATTTTTCTTTATTACCCACTGAGCAAGAGGTAATAGAGAAATTAAAAAATATTTATAGGAATGAAAAGGGAATTTTTATTCTCTGTGGCAATAGAGGAGCTGGGAAATCTAGTCTGAAAAATATTTCTTTAGAGCCAGCAAAATATTATGCAAATGAGGATAAGCAAATTCTTGTAATTAATATCTCTTTTTTTAGTGGTAATAAAGATTTTTACAGAGAAATTTTGATGCAAACTCCTAGTGCAATTGATAAAAGGATTAAAGAGATTGAAAACAGGTTGGATGCTATTGTTAATAATAAGCAGAGAATGTACGATTTACCAACTCCAGTATGGAATGAACAGGAAGAAGTAAAGGATTACAGTTTATCAGAAAGGTATCAAATAGAAAAAAGAATTTCAAGTTTCTACAAAACGATAGACAAGGTTAAAATTAATTGTAAAAAGAATTTAAATCTTCAAAGTTTATATGATCCGTTATTAAAAGAAATTCAAGAATTAGCTGAAGAGTTTGAATCTTTGAATAAGCAATATGAATCCCGAAAAAGTAGATGGGTTCTCTTTAAAAACAACAGAGTAAATGTTTCCAAGTTCCGAGAAAATATAGACGAATTAGATAAAAAGATTGAAAACTTTGAAAGATCATCAATTGAGTTAGAAAGATTATGTGAATTCTTATCTATATCTGAAGAACAACTAAATTCTTTTGATGTAGAAATAACAGATACAAAAAAATATTTGGAATCAACGACCTCAGAGGTGTCAGCTGAGTCGTCTATTGATTTGAGTACTGATTTGGGAATAGTAAAATTGGGGACACAGTTAAAAGGAAATCTGGGATTTAATGAGAGTGGGGAGCTGTCTCGGGAATTAAAAAATGTTGTTACTGAGGAATTAAAAGAGCGTCAATTATTGAGGCTTTTGAAAAATATGTCAGCATATTTTAATATTACTTTTTCTATAGACGAATTAGATAAATGTAGCACATCAACAGTTATTGATATGATTGTCAAAAATAAGAGGTTATTCTTTGACTGTAATGTTTCTACCTTGTTGATTACAGATGTGTCTGCTGCGATATCCTTGGAGGAGGGGTCGGATTATATTTCTGAATCGAATATTATTGTTGTTCCTGATTTGACTGTTTTGGACTATATTTACAGAATTAATAGCAAAGGAATGGATCTTAGCTATGATTTTATTGATATTTTAGATTCCTATTTCGTAAATAAAATGAATAATAGAGAATTGAATTACAGTAAAAAATATGTTGGTGAAATAGGTTTTTCAAAAGGGTTTGAACTATATAAATTTATAAATACTTCTTTCTATCGGAATTTAAATCAATTATATCAACCAATAGTATTGAAGTTTTATTGGGAATTACTTGAATTATTAGATTTCGTTGGGGAGTTATC
>NZ_RJMV01000012.1 GCF_003943735.1 Streptococcus sanguinis
TCGGCAGAATATTTAGAATATTTATTTGGACACCGTTTGATTTCTCGGCTAATTGATGAACGGTGAAAACCTAACTTAGTTGCAATATAGGACAGATTAAAACCTGCTTCAAGATATGCTTCTATCTTTAGCCGATCAATTATGGTAATATGTAAGTAGCCCATAGGATCTCCTTGTGTCTGTTTGTGTGGTTACTTACAGTTTACACGATTTGAGAACCTATGGGTTTTTTGTTGCACTATATTTTACAATTTATCAGATACAAAAAGACAGGAGCAGGATACGATCCAGCTCCATTTATTTTTATGATATGCTTGTCAGAACGTTTTTCAGCAAGTTACTTGCCTTCTTTTTCCTTTCTGCGCTTGGCCAAGGCGCTGTTAATCTTCTTGGTCTTAAGATTTGTATCCAAGTAAAGAAAGAGCCATACAAAGAGGTAAATCAGAATAAAATCCAGCCAAAAATGCCAGTTAGCAATTAAAAATCCCCAGTTATTATAGACCATGAAACAGCATACTAAGACTGCGACAGCGGCGAAATGCAGTAAAATCGAGACTGAAAAAGAGAATCGGTCTTCAAGAGTTTTTAACATTGAACTGATAATCCCAATCAAGCCGCTCATCACCATGACACTGAAGATATTACTTGTTGTGGGCGGATTTTTTTGAATAGAGAGAGCAAGGACAATCAGATAGACTGCACTCCCTGTCTGGATGCCCATTAATATAGCATGTAGACATTTTTTAATACTCATCACTTACCTCCTAGATTCCCAGATATTCCATCAAGAGCTTGACATAACGACGGCTGACTTCGGTTTTGATTTGATTAGTCAGCTTGGCCGTCATATTGCCAGAAAAGCTGTCAGACAAAGACTCCAGATGGTCAATATTGATGACAGCATGCCGAGAAACCTGGATAAAGTTCGAGCTACTAATCCGCTGCTGAAAGCGAGTCAAGGTCTCTGTCGTCTGGTAAATGCCTTCTCTGCTGTAAATCATCAACGTTGTCTGGTTGATGTCTGCTAGGATAATATCTTCAGTCTTCAGCATGATAAGCTTATCGTCCGACTTGATAGGCAGGACGCCACTTGGCCCTGCCTTGTACTGCTCTAAATAATCTAAGATGGCCTTGGCTTCTGCCCCTAGCTGGTCTGCCTTGACCACAACCAGCGGTTCCTGAGATGAAATGGTTGGATCTGTTTCAAATTTTGCTTGCAAGAGGAAGCTCCCTATTCACATTCTATTGTAGTTTCAGCCGGCGGATGGCAATCATATTTTGCACTATCCAAATAAGCGCTATTGCAACTAAAACTATTCCAACTATATAGAAAGTTTCTGTCCTTGTCAAGAGCTCCTGCCATTCAATGCGAATTCCCATTGTTTTTTCAAAAGCTGCTTGAGGCTGGCTGTTATTGGCAAAAGTATCTGCTAGACTTTCCTTCATGAGAACCTGTCTGAATAGAGATGTCATGTAGTTAGAAGGCGTAATCTTCATTAGATTTTGCGCCATTTTCGGCAAGGTTCCAATGGGTATATAGGTTCCCACTAGAAAACCAGAAGTCGCTCCGACTACTGTCGCTAATTTACCTAGACTATCCACTGATTTGAAACATTGAACAATCAGAGCGTTTATCAGTGTAGCTAAGAGGCTGTTCAAAAGCATCAGAAGCATCAGGTAAAGAAGACTCCCCCATTCAAAAGAAATTTTATCCGCCAGCGTAAAATAGCTGAGCATAAAGGCAAACATAATGACCTGCATTACAAAGCCGATAATAACAGAGCTGACAAGATAACTAAGATGCAAGCCCCATGGTCCCAAGTCTGTGATAAAGAGGTCGTCTGTCACCTTCCGCTCCCGGTCTTCGACCTGCCGAGAGAAAGCTGCCAATGTGGTCGTTAATCCTGTAACTGCCAACACGCCGCCAATCAGCCACAAGTCCATCAGCTGGCTGGAATGAGCTTTGTAATTATTTTTCAAAAAAACGATATAAAGCACAAAGGGAATAATCGCTCCGAAGAGGGATAAAATTACCCCACTGCGGTTGCGGAAATAAAGTAAAAAATTACGTTTTATCAAAGCGAGCATATTAGCGTACCTCTCTTCCTGTCAGTGCCATAAAGGCATCGTCCATGGTTCCGGGTTGGAATTCAAATTGTTCGATATAGGGAGCTGCCTGAGCCAATAAGGTCAGTGCTTCTTGAGTCGTTTTAGGGTGAAGGATAAATTCCCCTTCCTTGACTTGCTCCCAAGCGCAGCCTCTGGGCAAACTTTTCTCTAAACCTACTGAGTCTTGACTCAAAATCCGTAAGACATTACGGGCGTAGTTTCCCTTAATCTGGTCTGCGGAGCCTTGGGCAATGACCTGACCATGATCTACGATATAAATCTTATCTGCGTCGTCAGCTTCATTGAGATAGTGGGTTGTCAAGACAATGGTCATCTGCTCTTCTTTCTGAATTTGCTTGAGCAAACTCCAAATACTCTCCCGAGTCTGAATGTCCAGGCCTGTTGTTGGCTCATCCAGGAAGAGCAGGTCGGGACTATTGAGCAGGGCTCGCGCAATGTCCACCCGACGCTTTTGTCCGCCAGACAGTGTCCCATAAGGCTGCTTGACAAAGGCTGATAAACCTAGCTGAGACACCAAGTGCTCAATTCTACCTGCCGGCATCTCCTTGTACTGCTTGGCTCTGATGGTCAGATTTTCCAAAACTGTCAGCCGGGCATCCAACACACTGTTTTGGAAAACCGCACCCAGTCTAGGCTTTTCAGCATAGCAAATCTGCCCGGATGTCGGCCGCAAGAGACCTATCAGCATCTGAATAGTTGTCGATTTTCCTGCACCATTAGGGCCTAGAATAGCTGTAAAACTGCCTCTCTCAATCTGAATATTCAGATCATTAACTGCCACCTTATCGCCATAAACCTTGCTAAGATTTTTCGTTTCTACTAACATGATCTTTTCTCCTTTTCTTTACTTCTGAGACTATGATAGCAAGTCTTTTTTGAAAAATCTCATCTTTTTGGACAAGCGGTAAAATGAGGGAGATGAGAGGTGAAAATCCAGACATCAAAAAATCCCCGACCATTCGGTCAGGGAAGTTTATTAGCGTGCGACAATCTTGCGGTAACTGCGTGAAGTCAGTAAGAAAACTAAAATATAGGTCAGGAGGAAGACTCCGCAAGTTGCAAGTGTTGTCTGAATCAAAAGAGGAAGATTGGTCACACCCAATAGGGCAACTATCAAGCGCAACATGTGAAAGACCGCTGCTACATGTAGAAAAGCAAAGATGAGAGGTAAGAAGAAGACAGTCAAGATTTGCTTTCGAATGGTACTTCTAGTCTGCTTTTCATCTAAACCAACTTTTTGCAAGATGATAAAGCCATCGCGATCTTCATATCCTTCAGAGATTTGCTTGTAGTAAATCACGAGAACAGCTCCTAGAAGGAAGATAACGGAGAGGAAGACACCGATGAAGAGTAAGGTTCCAGTAAGTTCTTGATAGCTCTTTTCTGCGCTGTAACGGTCACTAGCCATTGCGAAGCTACCATCTTGACCCTGTTCCTGATCCAAAGTGTCCCTCAACCCCAGCTGGACTTGCTCGACAAACTTTTTACTGCCCTTAGTCTCTGAAGCAACTCCAATGTAGTAGTAATGATCCACATCGAGATTAACCTCTTTGCTATCATTGACCACCATATAGAGACCCTGCTCCATGGTCACATCGTTTGGATTAGGAATTTCCCCATGCGTGAAATTCGACGATAAAAACTGCTTAATCTTCCAGTCCTTACCATTCACTCGGAGAGGATTGTCCTTATTTAAGGAAATATTTTTTCCATAGACAAGAGTTTCATCGTCTGCCATGTCTATCTTTTCCCCAGTCATTTTTTCATAATCCTGACGATTGATGACCGTAATCGTGCCAGCAGACTTAGTCAAGATACTTGTATCCGACTCCATCTCTCTTTGCATTGGAACTGTCACATCATTACCAGCCAGTTTCGTAATGAAGGCTGATTGGTAGAGATAGGTAGTATAGCTTGGCTTCTTCAGATCTGTGTCCTGAGCGACTTGCTGGACCTTGTCTAACAGAGCCTCCTTCTGATCGGTCGATTTCGGCAAGACCACGCTGACATTGTAATCCTTTGGATGCAAGGTTGTAATATAATCCTGACCCCCAACATAGATATTGATTGTACCAACCAGAGTCACTAAGAGCATGGTAGATAGAATGGAGATAGTTGCCAATCCTGCTGCATTTTTACGCATCCGCGAGATGAGATTGGAAACAGAAATGAAATTCTGCGTTTTGTAGTAGTAGCCTTTGCGCTTTTTGAGAAATTGCAATAGTGTAATTGAACCTGCATTAAAAAGCAGATAAGTTGCTAGGATAACCATGATCACAGCTATAAAGAAATTGCCGATAGCAGCGACAGGCTTGGTAACGGTCAAAGCCATATAATAAGCCACACCCATGAGCAGGAGCCCCAGCAAGGTTTGCAGAAAAAGGAAGCGTCCTTTCTTCTCGCCTGCTTTCTTTTCTTTCATTAGATTAAGAGAGCTATAGCGTAGAAGGCGCGTAGAGTTGAGCAACAAAATCACCGCAAAAGCGACACCTAGACTGATTAGAGTCATCCCGACGTTCTGCCATTGGAAGGTCGAGTCAAGAACTGCCGGCATTCCCATCAATTTCAAAAGGACTGCGTAAAGCATCTTGTCCAAAGCCAAGCCAGACAAGACTCCCAGACCGACTGTAGTCAGATAAAAGACACAGAGTTCAAAGAAGGTCATGACTAGCAGATGCTTTTTCTCCATGCCTAGCAGACTATAGACTCCCAACTCTCGGGATCGGTTTTTCATGACGAAGCTATTAGCATAGGTAATGAGGATAAGGACGGCAATCTGAATGACATGGATACCAAACTGCAAGGTCATGCGAGCAGCTGCACCGCCATAAGAGGCCTCCATATTGGGGCTATGAGCTAGTGAGACAAAACTATACAAAATCGCTGTTGCCAGTACCGTCGCCAGAGCAAATGGATAATACAAACTGCGATTTTTAACCAGATTGGACAAAGCCAGTTTACTCGTTAGTTTGAACATAATTGCCCACCTCACTTGCCATAACTGTCAGAGTGTCAGAAATCTCTTGGAACATCTGCCGCTCGGTCTTCTCACCTCGGAAGATTTGATTATAAAGGATCCCATCCTTGATAAAGAGCACCCGCTTGGCGCGGCTAGCCGCTGCCGTCGAGTGGGTTACCATGAGAATGGTTTGACCGCGGGCATTGATGTCGTCAAAGACATCCAGCAGGGCTGCTGAAGACTTGGAATCCAAGGCTCCAGTCGGCTCATCCGCCAGCAGAATCTCAGGATCTGTGATGATAGCCCGAGCCACTGCTACCCGCTGCTTCTGCCCACCGGAAATCTCATAAGGAAACTTCTCTTGCAGCTTGTTAATCCCCAGCTCGTTGCAGGTCGTAACCAGCTTTTGCATCATCTCGGTAATGGGACGGCGAGAGAGGACTAGCGGCAGGAGAATATTATCCTTGACCGACAGGGTATCCAACAGATTGAAGTCCTGAAAGACAAAGCCTAATTTCTCCCGACGGAAGCTGGAAGCCTGGCTGTTTTTGATGGTTGCCGTGTCAGTTCCGTTGAGAAAGACGCGGCCCTCTGTTGGCTTGTCCAGCATGGCTAGGATGTTGAGCAGGGTGGATTTCCCAGAGCCTGACTCCCCCATGATGGCGACATATTCGCCTTTTTCTACCGTAAAGTGAATGTCCTTCAGTGCCTCCACTTGGCTGCCCTGAAAGCGGGTTTTATAAATCTTTTTCACGTGCTGTACGTCTAATAATGTCATCTTGCTTCCTTTCTGTTTAGCAGGCTCCTATTAAAGCCCTGCTTTTAGCAGTATTTATGAACTGTCTCCTAATTGATAAGTCTATTTTATCTCAATACCAACCGCCCTGCCATAACCTAAGCTTACATTTTAAAGTGCAATCTTACACTTTTGTAAGATGAGATGGACTTTATTTTACCCAAAAGGCAATCAAGGCAATTAGCCAAAGGTGGGCTGGATAGAAAATATAGAAGAAATATTTGCTCCACTTGCTGCTGGATCCTCGCTCACCATTATAGAAGTGCAAGAGAGGAAGAACACTGATAAAGAGCCAGTCTGAATTATAGAGCAGCATTGATAGCGTGTCCTGCAAGGTTGGATAAATTTGAATACCCATGGCAAAAAGAATTCCCGCCCAAACTACATAGGTCAAGTTTCTGAAAAAGACTTGATTTCTAAAAAGGTAGGTCAAGAGCATGAAAGGAAGCAGAGCCATGCCGCCTTCGCTAAAGAGAAGCCCAGCCAGCAAGACTAATACTCCTGCCGTCAGCCGCAAACCACGCTTCCTATCCTTAGCAGCTCCGCCATTGTCAGAAAAGCCAAAGAAAAGACTCAGCATGAGAACCCCGCAGGCCAAGGTCAGGAAGATATTGTGAGTGAGGTAGATGCCCTTTTCCTGAAAGAGGAGCGTCAGGATACAGTTTCCTGTCTGCATCAGGGCTGCCCAAAAGAAGAGCCTCATATTGTAAGCCAGACGGTTGCGAGTGTGGAGAAAACCTTCCACTGCCATGAAGGCAAATGCTACTCCGACACAGCGGGTTAGGGCATGCAAGGCACCATCCCAGCCGTCCGGCACCAGCCCCGGTATCTGACTGATATGGTCAAAAACCATAAGAAATGCCATGAAGAGCTTCAACTGAAAAGCATTTATACCTTTTGATTTCATTTTTCTGTCTCCTTCTTATTTCTTGCCTCTATGATAATAAAAAAGAAAGGCTGGTACCATAACCTAACCTTTCATTTGCTAGTTTTATTCTTACAATTTTGTCACTTTTAAAAATCATGCAGGAGCATCCGTCAAAAATAGCACAAAACCTAGTGGCTTTTATGCACACTTTCAGCTGTCTGCAACTGTCCTAGAAAGCCTTTGACTGCTTTTCTGTCTGCTTCCGTTCCAGAGCCCTCTATGTTACGAATATGGCGAAGACCATACTGCTCCACTATCTTATCCGTTGCCCCGCAAAAGGTCCGCGGATAACGCTTCTGATTGCCATTGATGACAAAGCCTTTGATTAGATGTCTGTACTTTCTGATGAAGCGCTTGGTCGTCCACGGAATCTGCCCTGCTCCGCTATTTCTGCTGACTAAAATACAGGGTTCCTCCAGCTTTTTCCAGACTGACTGGCTAGGCATTTCCAAACTTTTAGCAAACTTTTTGCCCAAACCAGTCAGACTATCATAAACCACTACTAGCAACTTTCTTCCTCCTACTCAAAGATCAATTTCTTCTCAGGAAAGGCGATGGAAACCGTCGTTCCCTGACCAACTTGAGAGTCTATAGCAATCTTGTGTCCCAGTTGGTCAGCAATTTTCTTGGACAGATAAAGACCTAAGCCTGAGGACTGCTGGGTCAAACGACCGTTGTAACCTGAGAAACCGCGCTCAAAAACCCGCAGCAAATCAGCATTTTGAATCCCCAAACCCGTGTCCTTGATGTAGAGGCTGTCCTCGTGAAAATAAATCTCTATGCTACCTTCTTTTGTGTATTTAAGACTATTAGACAGGACCTGCTCTAAAATCACTAGAAACCACTTTTTATCAGTGACAATCGTGTGGTCTAGGTCATGAAGATTGAGGCTGAGTCCTTGCTGAATGAAGAAAAGGGCGTATTTCTTGACCACTTCCCTGACCAAATCAGCCAGATTTTCCTGCTTCAGCACTAGATCGTCGTGGAAGCTTTCCAGACGGAGGTACTGAAGCACCAGATGAACGTAGGATTCGATCTTGAAGAGCTCCTGCTCCAACTGAGTCTTGGCTTCCTTATCCTTCAAGTCTCCAATCAAGAGTGAACTGGCAGCAATAGGAGTCTTGACTTGATGAACCCACAGAGTATAGTAATCCAGCAAATCATTGTATTTTTCCTGCTCAACCAAGAGCTGATTCTTCTGTTCGTACTCCAGCTCCTCCACTCTTTCCTGCAAGAGCTTTTCTAGAGGAGTCTGCGCCTGAGCAGAGGCTTGCAGCTTCTGGCTGCGATAACCCTTATAGGCCGTCCAAGCATCTGCTCCGATAAACAAGAAAGACAGAAAAGCCAGCAAGAGCGCGACATATTCCAGCAGACTGCGGTAAGCATCAAAGACAAAGGCAAAGATCAGAATAAAGCCTAGCAGCAGAATCAGTAGAGCTAGAAAAAATCGCCGTGAATAAAGATAAGACTTAAGAAAGAAAAATTTATCCTGTGTGTCCATTGATGAGACCGTATCCTATTCCTTTTTTGGTTTCGATGAAGTTTTTCAGTCCGTGCTCTTCAAGCTTCTTACGCAGGCGAGCCACATTGACCGATAGGGTATTGTCATCGATGAAAAAATCGCTGTTCCAGAGTTCCTTCATCAGGTCATCACGCGCCACGATACCATCCGAATGTTCGAAGAGAACCCGCAAAATCTGAAATTCGTTCTTGGTCAAGGTCACCACTTTCCCATCAAAGACCAGATCTGTCGACTTGAGATTGAGAATGACACCTTGGTGCTCCAGGAGACTCTGGTCGTTTCCAAACTCATAGGAACGGCGCAGCAAGCCCTGAACCTTAGCCAGAAAGACATTATTGTCAAAAGGCTTGGTCACATAGTCGTCTGCCCCCATATTGATAGCCATGACAATGTCCATGGACTGATCGCGAGAAGACAGAAACATGATAGGCACCGTTGAAATCTTGCGGATTTCCTGACACCAATGATAGCCGTTAAACAAGGGCAAGCCGATATCCATCAGCACCAGATGCGGCTCCTCTCGGACAAAGACAGTCAGCACATCCATAAAGTCCTCGACTGCCACTACCTGAAAGCCCCATTGTTCCAGCATTTTCTTAATCATCTGACGAATGACTGGATCATCTTCTACTAGTAAAATCTTGTGCATCTTTCCCTCCCGATTTCTTGCTAGTAACATTATACCAAAAAATACGATTGCTTGTTTATCATCCTCAGTCTAAGGTAGGATTTTTCTGGAAAAGAGAAATTCTATCAGAAAAATATGCTATACTAACTAGTAGAAATTGGAGATGAAACATGAGCAATATTTTTACTTACCTTGAAGAAGTCCAGCATGACAGCATTTATGATAAACCTTTCAATGAACTGGATCTGCTAATCCTGACAGAGCTAACCTATTTGCCTTTTGACAATCTGGTGCATGAGGATATATCCTCCTACTGCGACTGCCGGCTTCTAGACTTGGCCGACCAAGTGCCACGTGACCTCTCCATGATGGTCACCAAAAACCGTCTGAAACTCTTAGATTTGGCCGCAGCCTCTACCCGCTTTAAAAATCTAAAACTGATGGGCTATGTCAATGACGTTGACCAAGATATCCAGAAGCAATTCGCTGCCTTGATTTTCAAAATCAAGCCTGATACCTATGTCCTGGTCTTTCGCGGTACGGACGACTCCATTGTCGGCTGGAAGGAAGACTTCCACATGACCTATATGGATCAAATCCCTGCTCAGAAAATGGCCGCCCGCTACCTGCAGAAAGCCTTAGAAAATCTGCCTGGTAACTTTATCCTAACCGGCCATTCCAAAGGAGGAAACCTGGCTTCCTATGCAGCCAGTCAGATGGAAACATCGCTTCAAGACCGTATTGAAGCCATCTACAGCTATGACTCTCCTGGTCTCAATCACTCTGTCATCGAAAGCGATGGCTATCAGGCCATGGTTGAAAGGATGAAACGCTACCTGCCTCAGAACTCCATCGTCGGCATGATGTTGGAAACACCTAAGGAAGCTAGGATTGTCAAAAGCAGTGCCATCGGCGGCTTTGCCCAGCACGATACCTTTTCGTGGAAAATCAAGGGAGACTCTTTCCTATTGCTGGATACACTAGATGCAGAGAGCCTGCAGATTGACAAAACGTTTAAAAATTGGGTGAGCACCGTTTCAGATGAAGAACTTAAAGACTTTTTCGACCTCTTTTTCGGACTGATTTTGGATGCTGGTATCCAGTCTGTCGACGAACTGTCCAATGTTGAAAACTTTAACAAAGTCCTCGATATCCTGAAAAATGCTCAATCCCTAACAGACCAAGAACGTGACATGCTGCTGCGCTTGTCCAAGCTCCTGCTGAATATGCGTGTTCAAAGCTGGAAGGATGACATTAGCATACCTAATCTTTCTGAAATTAGCAAGGATATCCGAGAAAACCTATCACGCTGGAGCAAGCAGTTGCCTTTCGGCCAGTCTGAGACTGACAAAAAGGAAGACACTGCCGCAGAGGTTCAAGAGTAAAATCACAAATCTCTTCTATAGCTTGGCTAACGGAAGACTTGACCTATCCATACCAAAAACAAAACAAGCGCTTATCTTGACAGCTTGTTTTTTCTTTGTTAGAATGTAACAAACCTATTTACAACTAAGTAGTAATAAAAATCAGAAAGGAAACCATCATGAAATCTATCAAAGGAATTGCCCTTATTGCTGTCAGCATACTCTTGACCATCTATGCTTGGGCTTCAGCTGGGATGACCAACTTTATCGTACCCGGTCTGGCCTTAACTACCCTTTCGCTGACCTTTTTACTTGCGACTCGGAACGCCCTTTTGGAAAAATGGTTCCATGGCATCGAAAAGATGTACGCCTATCATAAGTTTACAGCTATCTTTTCCGTCGTCCTGCTCGCTCTCCACAATGTTGCCATGGGCGGCAGCCTATGGGGATCTCTTCTGGCAGCCCAGCTTGGGAATGTCGGCATCTATCTCTTTGTCAGCATTGTTCTGGTGGCCTATCTCGGCAAGCACATCAAATATGAGGCTTGGCGCTGGATTCACCGCTTTGTGTATCTGGCCTATATCTTTGGCCTCTTTCACGCTTATATGCTGATGGGGGGGCGACTCCTGACACCGACCTTGCTAGGCTTCGTAGTCGGATTCTATGCTATCATCGGTTTAGCTTCTGGCTTTTACATCATCTTGCTCTATCAAAGTTTGGCCTTTCGCCATCTGGGGAAAATTCTGCAGGTCAAGCGACTGAACCACGATACCGTGGAGTTGAAGATCCAGCTTAGTCAAAAGCTAGACTACCAGTATGGGCAGTTTGCCTTTGTCAAGATTTTCCAAGAAGGATTTGAAAAAGCGCCACATCCCTTCTCTATCTCTGGCGGTCATGACAATATCGTCTACTTTACTATCAAGAACTCTGGTGACCACACTAAGAAACTTTATGACAAGATCCAAGAGGGAACTAAGGTCACCATTGACCGAGCTTATGGCCACATGATTCTTGACCAGGGGCAAGAAAAACAAATCTGGATTGCTGGTGGGATTGGCATTACGCCCTTCATCTCCTATATCCGAGAAAATCCTAATCTGAATCGTCCAGTCAGCTTCTACTATGCTTATACCGGAGCAGAAAATGCTGTTTACCTAGACCTACTCAAGGACTATGCAGCCAGGAATCCGTTGTTTGATCTTCATTTGGTCGATAGCAAGGTCTCCGGCTATTTGGATTTCAAGAATTATCCTTTGGACGACAAAACTACGGTCTTCATGTGCGGACCTGTCAAGATGATGGATAAACTAGCCAACGAATTTAAAAAGACCAATCCTAAAGCAGATCTGGTCTATGAAGGCTTTAAATTTAAATAAAGAGTATAAAACATCAGGAGCAACGATAAGGTTGCCCCTGATGTTTTATTGTCTAGTAAGGTATGGAGCTGAACCAAGATACAGATTGGGAGGTCTGCCTGATTCGTAAAAATCTTCTCCAGAGAATAAGGACTAATTTCAATCATCAATCTTACTGTTTTTTAGGCATGTTTGAAACAAAAATATAAGACATTTTCAAAACATTTACCAGTTTATCACGTTTCTCTTTTAAGTTTTGCAGGAACGGATCCCGTACCTCTGCTGGAACTTCTAAATCATCTGAACCATACTGAGATAATTGATCACTAAGAGTCTGTTTTGATTCCTCAAAAGCTTTCAAACCTTCTTCCGCTTCTTTGTCAAAATCTGCTCTTTCAGACTCAGGGAGTTTTTCTCTAATTTCTCCACTATATTTGATGTAATTATCCGCAAGCTTATTGTAGACGGTTTTCAAGTCACCAATTGTTGTTGCGTTAGCGATTTCTTCGTCTGTAACCAAGACAAAGTCAGGCGTTTCTAAATTGGCACTTGACGAAGTACTTGAACTGCTTGAGTTACTTGCTTTACTGCTTGATTTTGAAGACTTTTTAACTGAGCTAGAAGCAGCCTTGCTTTCTGAAGATTTAGAAGTAACGGATGAATGATTATTTGAACATGCTGCTAAGGTAACTGCTGCTAAAAGAGCCACGCTGGCTGAAAAAATTTTTTTCATTTTTGTCTCCTTAAATAAAAAGTAATTTCATTATAGAATAAAACTAAAGTGCTGTCAAAAATCTAACTGTTTTTTAAAGAAATCAAAAATTCCTATTTTTCCTCCTTGAATTAATTTGAAAACTTTATAGTATTAAAAACAAGCAACTACTTTTATGATAAAAGGGTATATATTTTTATCGTTTTTCGATATATTTTTCTTGAAATACAATAAAAAATAGATTATAATAAGAATAAAAGGAAAAGAAAATCTACTGCCGGCTGATTTTCGATAGAGGTAAGCATCATGAAAAAGATTGAATTAAAAAATAACTCTTTGCTCAAAGATATTGTTACTCTATTAAACCTTATCATAGTGGGTTATGCTGCTATTCTGGTGTTTCTTACTATCCTAAGTGTGATTTCTTACACCGGTCTTTCCGACAGGTTGGGAATAAAGCTCAATGTTCAATTTCTGCCCTCAGTTGATTTTTCAAATTGGTGGAGTATTCTAGCCTTTGTTATAAATCTTCTCACAGCTTCTTTGACTATTTATCTCATATATCTTGCTCGTAATTTTATCAAAAATTTGATTGGTGGAAAGATTTTTGATTCATCGAATACCCAACTAGCCAATCGGGCATGGAAAGTCTTTCTGGCTCTGACCTTTCTTTCCGTTAAAGTTGCTGCATCAGGCAATCCCATCACCCTCCCCTTCTCTTTTAACGCCAGTGTGAGCTTTACACCTCTCTTGGGCGCTCTGATTATTTGGCTGATGATGAAAATTCTAGAAAAGGGGATTGATATAGCTGAAGAAAATGAATTTACCATCTAGGAGGCTGCTATCATGATTATCGTTAATCTTGATGTCCAGCTGGCCAAGAAAAAGATGAAACTGGGTGAACTGGCCGATATCATCGGTATCACAAACGCCAACCTTTCCATTCTCAAAACGGGCAAGGCCAAGGCTATCCGCTTTAGCACCCTCAATGCTATCTGTCAAGCCCTTGATTGCCAGCCCGGAGACATCCTAGAATTTACAGATGATGAAGAATAAAAAAAACTCCTATTCTAGCCGATTTCATTCAGCTAAGGATGGGAGTTTTTTTGCCTATTCAATCATTTGTGTTTCAGCTAATTTCTTATACCAGTGAGCGGATTTCTTTGGATAGCGTTCTTGCGTTTCGAAGTCTACGTAGAATAAGCCGTAACGTTTTTCATAACCGTTAGACCAAGAAAAGACATCCATCAGAGACCAGATAAAGTAGCCCTTGACATTAGCCCCATCCGCAATCGCATCGGATAAAACTTCCAGATGCTGCTTGACGTAATCAATCCTAGCATCGTCGTAAACCGTATTGTCCACAAATTCATCCTTATAACCCAGACCATTTTCTGTGATATAAATCTTCTTGTAGTTGGGATAATCCTTCTTAATCCGCATGATTTGGTCATAGAGACCTTGCGGATAGATAATCCAATCCCAATCAGTTTTTGGTATATGGGTTGGAGATTCTCTGCGCCCTACACCCTTAATCTGGTACTTGGAGCTTCCCTTTTCGCCTTTTCCGTTATGGATAATTTCTGTTTCACCGTCAAAGTCGCGCATCCAATCACTCATATAGTAGTTGATGCCGAGGAAGTCATTGAGGTCTTTAGCTGCTTCTAGAGCTTCAAAGTCTTCATCTTGTAGATCAAGCTGACCACCATTGACCTTAAGGATGTGATTTACTCCTGCCAGAGTTACATCTGAATAGTTCCCCAGATAAGTCGCATCTAGGATAAACTTATTATGAATAATATCTTCCAACTCTGCTGCTCTGACATCTGCTGGATTTTCTGGATTGTAAGGATATTTTGTCGGCAGTGCATGAACGACACCAATTTCACCCTTGTAGCCCTTGTCCTTATAGAGCTTAACGGCACGGGCATGGGAGACCATCATGTTGTGATGGGATTGGAAAACCTTGGCCAAGTCATACTGGATACCTGGCGGGAATTTTCCAACTAAGTACTGGCCATCACCAATAGGACCAATTTCGTTGAAAGTTGTCCAATAGCGAACTTCTGGAAATTCTTCAAAACAGAAAGCCGCATAGTCCACAAAGTGCTCAATATTTTCCCGATTGAGGAAATCGCCATTTGAATGAAGAGCCTCTGGTGTATCAAAGTGGTGGAGGGTCACAAAAGGTTCTACATGACGCTTGTGACATTCTGCGAAAAGATTATGGTAAAATTCCACACCTTTTGGATTGACCTCGCCATAGCCTGTCGGGAAAATCCGTGACCAAGCAATGGAAATTCGAATACCATTGACGCCATACTCTTCAGCCAATTTCAGATCCACAGGGTATTTGTGGTAAAAGTCGCTGGCAGGTTCTGCCGTGTACCAGTAGTTATCCTCTAGGTATTTATCCCAGGCAACAGGTCCTTTTCCATCTGTGTGGGTTGCTCCCTCAGCTTGATAGGCTGCTGTGGCACCACCGAAAATAAAATCTTTAGGTAAGCTTTTTGTCATCTTATTTTCCTTTCAATAACATTTGGAGAGTGGGACAGAAATCGGTAATTCGTTAGAATTCGATTTCGTCATCCCACCTCCGCACAGTTGAGTAGGGCTGTAAAAGCTGATGAAATCAGCGTAGTAGAGCCCACTCAACCACTGCGTCTTGCTCGACAATCCAAAGACAATTGAGAGGCTAGGACTTTTGTCCCAAACTCTATCAAGTTGCTTCATCTCACATAAACAGATTTAGTTGTTGAATTGCTCCTGAACGAAGGCTAGCGCTCCTTTGCCATCACGGGTGAGTTTGATGTATTGGCCGCCTTCAGTCTTAGCTAGCTTGATGCCTAATTTATCTGTTTCCGCCTTCATGTCTTCAAAGTTGGAGGCAACTTGAGGAGCCAGGATAACCAGGTCAAACTCAGGCAGCATTTCACGGTGAGCACCGTAGCCACCCGCTGCTGCCTTGACAGGAACATTGTATTCAGCTGCTGCTTTATTCAAAGCGTTGGCCAGCAATCCGCTAGTACCACCGCCTGCACAGAGCACCAGAACATTGGTTTCTTCGCTAATATTGTTTTGCGCTGGAGCTTCTTCATCCACTCCTGCTTTTTCAAGGATAGCGTCTGCTTTAGCAGTGTTAAAGTTAGCTGCTACTTTTTCTTTAAGAGCATCATTAGCTTTGCCAGAACGTTCTTCTTCTAGGATTTGTTCGTCATAAACCTTGACAAATGGATAATAAATAATCACATCCACTACGACAAGAAGGGCTGCAAGAACAAAGGACAGAAGCTGGAAGTTCGTACCCAGCACAATTCCCAGAGGTCCAGGTGTCACCCAAGGAAGGTTGGCTGAGAAGGAGTTCATGTTCAAAGTATCAACAAAGAATTTAAAAATCCATACGTTTGCGATAGGTGCAAAGATAAATGGAATAAAGAAAATCGGATTCAGTACGATTGGAGCACCAAAGAGAATAGGCTCATTGACACCAAAGAAAGTTGGGACAACAGATGCCCGTCCAATTGCACGGTTACGCTCGGACTTACAGATCCACATGAAGAGGAATGGAACAATCAAGGTCGCACCAGTACCACCCATGGTAACGATGAACATTTGCGTACCAGAAGTGATGACCTTATCCGCATGCTGACCAGCTTGTACCAGAGCCAAGTTGGCATCGATATTGGCATAAGTAATGGCAGCAATGGCAGGCTCAACGATAGACGGACCATGAATTCCCACGAACCAGAAGAAAGCGTAAGCACCAAAAATAAGAGTGATTCCCAGATAGCCATCTGCTGCTGAGAAGAGCGGAGCAAGAAGCGTTCCGATGGATTCTGCAACGGTTACTCCCAGACTTGCTTTAACAAGCAGTTCCAAACCGTAGAGCAGAACGACTGAGACAGTAAATGGAATCAAGTCTTTAAACACTTGAGAAATATTTGGTGGAACTTCTTCTGGCATACGAATGGTGACATTATTTTTCACACAAACCTTGTAGACATTAACCGTTACAAAGGCTGCGATGAAAGCCGTCAAAAGACCTTTGGTTCCCATGAAGGCAGTTAGGAAGCCACCTTCTTTGGCAGGCTCAGCTGCCATGAGGAGGAAGCCAACCATAGAAGCCAGCATAGTAGACAAGAAGTTAATCTGGTTTGTCGCAGGCAGGTCGCGGTTGACAGAGTCTGTCAGAGCCTTGGCAGTAGTCCCACCCACAAAGAAAGCCAGAATCCCCATCGAATAGCTATAAGGAGTCATTAGGAAAGTTTCAATGTCCTTAGACCAGTGGAAGCCCCAAGCATTTGGCACATAGGCAATCAAGATAAAGATAGATGAGAAGAGGATGACTGGCATACCAGCAATAAAACCGTCCCGAATAGCACGGAGATAGATATTCCGAGAAATCTTCTCAAAGAAAGGCTTCCCTTTCTCAATAAGTCCGATGAGTTTGTTCATTATTTTACTCCTCTTTTGTACAGTTCAATCAAATGGTGCATCATGTCTTTTAGCAAGATGGTAGTCATTAGGTGATCTTGGCCGTGCATCATGGTCACACTGTAAGCCAAGTCCTCACCAGCAGCTTCTTTTGTCAAGAGACTGGTCTGAGCGTGGTGTGCTTCAGCGATGCAACCATTGGCTTCTTCTACCAAGGCATCTGCCTTAGCAAAATCCCCAGCTTCTGCGGCTTTCAAAGCTTCTAAGAGCTTGGAGCGAGCGTCACCAGCGTAGGCCACAATTTCAAAACCGAGCAATGTTATTTCTTCTCTATTCATGAGAGTTCCTCCTTGTATTCTTATGTAAAATGTTATTATTATTTTCTACTATAAAAGGCGTTGAATATGCAGCACCAGGTAGACCCGTTCGCTGCGGTAAAGATCAATTCCCGTCTTCTGGGCAATGATGTGGTAAATATCACTTCCGACCTGATAGGCTTGAGGGTAGGTCATCTGGATCTGACTTTCCATTTCCAGCAGGGAAACATTGTCATCACGGCTTCTGTCCAGATAGTCCAAAAAGTAGTTCAGGTGAATCATAAAACGGTCATAAAAGTTGCTGTTTTCTGCACTTCTTTTAATGCCATTTTTCTTCAGCTCTGCCTCAACTGCAGCCAGAATATCTTTTCGCCTGCCCAAATGGCTTTGTCCCTCAGGATTGGTCTCCCCTTCGGCATTGATAAAGTGATAGGCAATGCGATTGACCTCGTCGCCAGGGAAATTATCCAACAACCGCTCGCGGTATATGGCTACCGCTTCCTGGGCAATCTGATAAGGGACAGGGTATTTGTCCGAAGCATCTGGCAGGCCACTCTCCTTGTACCGCCCCTGCTGCACAGCCTGATAAGAACAGTAGATGTGATCCGTCAGCGTGACATAGATATACTCCTGGACAGGGTAATCATACTTCTTAGAAAGGGTGTCAATCACATCATAGGTCACTGTGATAAAGTCCAGTGGAACATCTTTGAGCAAGGCCACAAAGTTTTCTTTAGACTCTTCCGTTCTTAGGCGAAAGATTTTCTCAATCTTACTTTCCAGAACGATGTCACCCTTCTTTTTATTAAAAGCTATGCCACTGCCAATCAGAACAACCTCTTCACCATTTTCATGTTTGGCTAGAGCAACATTGTTGTTCATAGGATGTATGATTCGATACATATCTCCTCCTCTTCATTTTCTAGGGTTCTGGCAAAACAAAAAGACCACAAACAAACCGAGGCTATATCTTCCCTCAATTTATTTGCGGTCACGCCTAATCCAACTTAGTAACGCTCACCCTATTCAATTTCTGATTTCATTATAGCATATCAGTCTCGGAATGTAAACCCTTACTTTATTTATTTTTTAACAAATTTTAGGCTCTTTCTTTCCAAGAGGTAGCTGTTTTTTGAAGAACCTTGTTGAGCTCATCAATATTTTCAAATCCTGTTGTACGAAGCCACTTGCGAGCTGCTTCTTCACCTTGCTCAATGTAGTCTTTGACACTGCCAGCCCAAGTCGCACGTCCGCAAAGAACACCGTTGAAGTTAGCACCTGACTCATGAGCAAACACAAGTGTTTCTTGGAAAAGTTTCGCAGATACACCCGCACTCAAGTAGATGTATGGCAAGTTCGTTGCCTCATCTTGTTCCTTGAAGAAGGCAGCTGCTTCAGCTTTTGTATGCACCACTTCACCATCGCCAAAGCCTTCAACGTATTTAACATTGACTGGAACTTCCACTTTCAAGACATCAATGTTGAAACGTGGATCTGAGAAGACCTTCATGGCACCGATAACCTTGTGAGGTTTAATTTTAGCGTACTCAGCGCTGGAAGCATCCGCAATCTTTTCATCGTAAGCCAAGATTTCAAGGAAGAAAGGAATATCTTCTGCCACACACTCTGAACCCACACGCTCGATATAAGCCTGCTTTTGCTGGTTGAGTTCTTCAGAGCTGTCTACATCATAGTAAAGAAGGAATTTCACCGCATCCGCACCTTGTTCTTTGATGCGTTTTGCTGACCAAACATCCAGACAGTCTGGCAGGCGCTTGGTACTAGAAGTATCATAGCCTGTCTTTTCATAGGCCAATAGCAAGCCAGCGTTCTTGTCCAAAGCCTTAGTAGCAGGCAGTCCATACTCAGGGTCCAGCAGCATAGATGAAGCGTAAGGAGTCAGCTCTTCTGCAACCAAAACTTTCAGTTCTTCCATTTGAGCTACTGTTGGTTCTGCTTCCTGGTGTTGAGCCATAAGGCGTTTCAAAGCACCGCGTTGGTCAAATGCCAAGGCAGAAATGATGCCATTCTCATCAGAAAGTTTTTCCATGTACTTGCGTTTTTGTTCTGTTAATACCATTCTTTATACCTCTTTTACTGTAATTTGATTATATAAATTATCATAATTGTAGACATTGACATGTCCAGTCATTTTTTCTTGGGCATTGAGCATGCCCAGAACATTTGCTTTTTTGAGCAGAGAGACATCATCTTCTTGATGACTCAAGGCTGAGGAGATCCCTGCAACAGTTGAGTCTCCAGAGCCAACTGGATTGACCACTTGGATTTTAGGAATATCTACTTTATAGAAAGTATCCCAGTGCTTAGCAAAAGCTCCATCTGCACCGAGTGATACGATGATCCACTCGATTCCATCAAAGAGCGGTTCTGAAAGGACAGCTTTTAACTCATCCAAATCTTTGGAAACTTCGCGACCCAATAACTGAGAAAGTTCCTCGTTATTTGGTTTGATGGCAGTTGGTTTGACATCTGATTTGAGTACAGCTTCCAGAGCTGCTCCGGAGCAATCCAGCACCACCTTATTGCCAGCTTGATTAGCCATTTCAATCAGCTGAATATAGTAGTCTTTCGGTAGGCCCGCTGGCAGACTGCCCGAGATACTGACAACATCTGCCTCAGCCATCAAAGACCGGAAGTGTTCTTGAAAATCCCTCGCCTCATCTGCTGTAATAGTCGGACCGGCTTCCAGGATTTCTGTTTGCTTACCTTCGTGTAAGATAGCAATACAGTTTCTCGTATCTCCCGAAATGTTATAAAAGCATTGTCTAACATTAGGATGAAGGTTTTGTAATAAGAACTCTCCATTAGTCCCACCAATCAGGCCCGTCGCAGCAACATTGTCTCCAATTTCTGCCAAGACCCTGGTTACGTTGAGACCCTTTCCGCCTGCTGTTTTACTGACTTCTGCAACACGATTAACAGTATCTATTTTCAATTCTCCTAAGGGATAGGAAATATCGATAGAAGGATTCATGGTCACTGTAAGAATCATCTGGCTACCTCACTAGTCGTGGTACTCTCCACGATCCCATTTTTCAAGAAATTCTGTAAAGAAGTTGGCATCTGTTTGATGAGCATTGTGAGTCTCAACGTGCTCAATTTTTGCGATCAATTTTTTATTTTCTTCAGTCGGCTTGTACTCCGCATGGATGAAAGCTTCAATGATATCACACATGAGGAGCTCACCAGTAATTTTTCCACCAAAACCAATAACATTTGCGTTGAGTTCTTCCTTAGCATAGAGAGCTGAAGTCATGTCACGTACCAAAGCTGAACGAACACCAGGAACTTTATTTACAGCGTTGTTGATACCGACACCTGTACCACAGATACAAACACCAAGATCAGCTTGTCCACTAACGACTGCCTCCCCTACTTTTTTACCAAAGATTGGGTAGTGAGTACGTGTATGGTCATAAGTTCCAAAATCAAGAACTTCATAGCCTTTTGATTTTAGAAAATCTGAGACTGCCATTTTTTCATTGGTAACGATATGGTCACATCCAATTGCAATTTTCATTTGATTTCTCCTTTTCTTAGCACATCTTGTTGAGCATGTCGACCCGGATTTGGTGACGGCCGCCGTCGTATTTACCATTGACAAAGCCTTTGGCAATGTTCTTAGCCAGACCTTCACCAACGATTTCAGCTCCCATCGTAATCATGCGAGAGTTGTTATGGCCGCGAGTCATGTAGGCAGAGCGTTCATCTGAGACTTCCGCCGCTACCATGCCCTTGATTTTGGTCGCTACCATGAATGGACCAGCCCCATAAGCGTCAATGACAATACCAAGATTTTCCTCTTGTTTATTCACCTCAGCCGCAACTGCAAGGGTCACATCAACAAAATCTTGACCTTCTTTCGTCACATCGACCACTTCAAAGTTTTCTCCGACGAGAAAATCCTTGACCACATCTTTCAGCTTACTTCCAGCAGTATCTGCTCCAATAATAATTGCCATGAGCATTCTCCTTTGTTTGATTTTTTGCACAGAATATTGTTTATAAAAAACACTTTCTGTTTCCTATAAGCATACTATACTCCTTTAAAAGTTATTTGTCAACAGATTTTTGTTTATTTTAATCAAAATATTTTTAAAGATGATTAAAATAAACAAAAAAAGCCCTAAAAAGAGCTTTTTGATAATTTTTTCATCCATTTAAAATAAACTAGGAAATAATCTTGGTATAAACTTCCAGTTCTTCCTGAGCATTTTCAGACATCTGGTCCGTGATAACAGCTGTAATCTCCGACAAAGGACAGATAGAGGTAAAATCTTCCTTGCCAATCTTAGAAGAATCAATCAGTAGATATGTCTCTGTCGAGCGCTCCAAAGCTAGCTTCTGGGTGTAGGCTTCTTCAAAAGAAGAAGTCATAATCTGACCATTTTTGATACCATTGCCGCTGAAAAACATCTTGGTAAAATACATCTTGTCCATGATGGCATTGGTCATCTCGCCGACAAAGGCTTGAGTCGCTTCCCGCATCTCCCCACCCAAGAGAAAGACTTTGAAGGTATCCGACTTCTTCTTCAGAAGATCATGAAAAATCGGAAGGCAGTTGGTAATCACGCGCAGATGATGATTACTGATTTCCTCAGCCAGCACTTCCACAGAAGTCCCTGGTCCAAGAAAAATAGTATCGCCATCTTCAATCAGCTCCACAGCCTTCTTGGCAACAGTCCGCTTTGCCTCGATATTCTGATAAAGCTTCTCTTCATGAGGGATTTCTCTATACTTGAGGTGCTGATTACTTTTAGCCCCACCGTGAACACGAGTCAGCAGCCCTTTACTTTCCAACTCAATCAAGTCCCGTCGAACCGTCATGTCGGAGACCTTCATACTCTCTACAATCTCAGCAACCGTCACTGTCCCAGCTCGATCAACCAGTTTTACTACTTCATCCTGTCTCTGATTTTTACCCATACTATTCCCTCTCTACACTCTAGTTTTGTTTATTATAACTCATTTTTCTGTTTTTTTCCATATTTTTTGTTTGTTTTAAACAAAATTGAGGGTTTGCGACATAATATAAGACATTAGAAAAACCTCAAGATGATTATCTTGAGGCTTATTTCTATTCTGAATAATCACTATGTAGATTACTAAGGCTGATTTTGGAAAGAAAGTTTATATTGCCTAAGCAGCCAATTAAAATTGAAAGCAAGTGAGAAGACTTGATTAAATTTTACTTATCCTTGTCATTCATCTTTAATATCCAATTAAACATTCCAATCATTTTTGGAAAGGTAAATGAATAGAACAGAGCCTTTCCAACAGACATTTCCTTAGGTTTATTCAAATCTTTAGATATTTTGTTCATACCTTTAGCCCATACTTGGAAACCAAAGACTTTCATAATAAATTTTAACAATTGAATTATTCCTCATCTTCAATTACTTCAGCTTCTTTACGGATTGATTTAACATCTTTTTCATATTGTTCTTCATTATAATCAATCATTTTAGAAAGTTCTTTTTGCAAGTTTTCCCCCATTGGTTTCATAGTAGCAAAAGTGATACCTCCTGAAATAACCCCTGAAACAACTGGAAGAACTTTGGAAACTCCTTTAGCAAATGTTCCCTTTGTAAGACTGATACCGAAAACCTTTAATACTTTTTTCAAAATTGGATAATACAAGGTTTTTGTTAAAGCTTTTTGTGGAATTGACTTGAGTGCCTGTTTTCCAATCGCCACGCCTCCAGCTCTCAGTAACGCACCTGTTCCAGAGACACCTAACATAACACCCAGATACAATAGCAACGTATTTTGGGCTTCTTCTGTTAATTTATCCTTTTCAGACCACAGATATTGGAAGCCGTAGATATAACCTAGTTCTTGAGCTAATTTTAAAGCCATGGCATAATATTGAGCAACATCTGCTGGTATGGTCACAGCCATAGCAATTCCTCCTGGTAAACCAGCAAGAACAGAAGCTCCACTTGATAATAGGACATTATCCATAATACAAGCCTTTGCAGCTTTGTCCAATTTATCCTTGGAAACAATATTTACAGGACCATCAGCTAATAATTTCCCTACTTCATCTTGACTTAAACCTTTGCCAAATTTATCCATTAAAAATTGATTTCTATCAACTTTAACTACTGGAAGCTTGGATACTTGCTCTAAGACTTGCATGGCCACTTCTTCTGGCTTCGCATCAAATTTACCCTTAGCTCCATTAACCACCTTATCAATCTCTTTACTAGCGCTCCCTGCAACATCTCCGACAGCTTTAGTAGTAGCATTAAAACCATTTCCTACTGCTTTAACAGTCCCATTGGCTAAGTCACCAGCTCCTTTAACAACATCATCCCAAAAAGCCATAAATAATTCTCCTAAAATAATTTAATAGATAAAAGTAAATCTACAAGCCAATTATCCTACAACTTGTCAACTTTGTCAATGTACTGACAGTTATTTAAATGTTTTTGACTAATAATTCTTTTCTCAATCACACACCATACCTTTTTAATTTCCAAATACAAAAATCCCCCAGCAGCCTCCTGCTGGGGGATCGTCATTAGATCAAAAATTGTTATCCAATCAAACTTCCATTTGGGACATTTTCGTCCACAGTAAGGAGAGTCAGTTGGTCGCCGTGCTCGGCTGATAGAATCATCCCTTGGCTAACATATTTTTTCATCATCTTACGTGGTTTGAGATTAGCTACGATTTGGACTTTCTTACCGACCAGTTCTTGCTCGTTTGGATAGTATTTAGCAATACCAGAGAGGATTTGGCGGTCCTCACCGTCTCCTGCATCCAAGCGGAACTGAAGAAGCTTATCCGAGCCTTCAACTTTAGACACCTCTTTGACTTCTGCGACACGGATTTCCACCTTATCGAAGTCGTCAAACTTGATTTCTTTGCGGTTAAGTTTGAGCTCGACTTCTTCTGGATTCCATTCTTTTTCAACCTCAGGTTTGTTGCCTTCCATTTGTTCTTTGATATAGGCAATTTCTTCTTCCATATCGAGACGCGGGAAGATTGGTGTTCCTTTTTCTACAACTTTCAGACCTGATGGGAGCTGATCAATTGCTAGATTTTCCAGAGACGCAGCTTGAGGCAAGCCTAGTTGACTGAGGACAGCCTTACTCGTTTCCATCGTGAAAGGCTCAATCATGTGTGCCACAACACGAAGGCTCGCTGTCAAGTGGCTCATAACTGCTGCCAACTCTTTTACCTTAGCTTCATCTTTTGCCAGAACCCAAGGAGCTGTTTCATCGATGTATTTATTGGTGCGGGAGATGAGAGTCCAGACTGCTTCCAGAGCACGTGGGTAGTCAACTGCATCCATGTGTTTGTAGTAGTCAGCGATGGATTCAGATGCCACCTGAGCCAGAGCTCCGTCAAAGTCTGTCACATTTTCTTCATAGGCTGGCACCTGACCGTCAAAGTACTTGTTAATCATAGAAACCGTACGGTTGAGCAAGTTGCCTAGGTCATTAGCTAACTCATAGTTGATACGACCCACATAGTCCTCAGGTGTGAATGTTCCATCAGATCCCACCGGAAGACTGCGCATGAGGTAATAACGCAGAGCATCCAAACCATAACGCTCTACCAGCATTTCCGGATAGACCACATTACCCTTAGACTTGGACATCTTACCATCCTTCATGACAAACCAACCGTGAGCAATCAAGCGGTCGGGCAGCTTAATATCCAGCATCATGAGCAGGATTGGCCAGTAGATAGAGTGGAAGCGCAGAATGTCCTTGCCCACCATGTGGAAGACTGTTCCGTTCCAGAATTTATCGTAGTTAGCATGGTCTTCCTGACCGTAGCCAAGAGCTGTCGCATAGTTGAGCAGAGCATCAATCCAAACGTAGACAACGTGTTTAGGATTGGATGGCACCGGCACGCCCCAAGTAAAGGTCGTCCGAGATACGGCCAAGTCTTCCAGGCCAGGCTCAATGAAGTTTTTCAGCATTTCATTGAGACGTCCGTCTGGTGTGATAAAGTCTGGATGAGATTTAAAAAATTCTACCAAGCGGTCTTGGTACTTGCTGAGACGGAGGAAATAAGACTCTTCTGATACCCACTCCACTTCATGTCCAGATGGCGCAATTCCGCCGGTTACCTTTCCATTTTCATCACGGAAGACTTCTGCCAGCTGGCTTTCAGTAAAGAATTCCTCGTCAGAAACCGAATACCAGCCTGAATATTCACCCAAGTAGATGTCATCTTGAGCAAGCAAACGTTCAAAGACTTGAGCCACTACTTTTTCATGGTAATCGTCTGTGGTACGGATAAATTTATCATATGAGATATCCAGTAATTGCCAGAGTTCTTTAACTCCAACTACCATGCCATCAACATAGGCTTGTGGTGTAATACCAGCTTCTTCTGCTTTTTGTTGAATCTTTTGGCCATGCTCATCAAGACCAGTCAGATAAAAGACATCGTAGCCCATAAGGCGTTTGTAACGTGCTAAGACATCACATGCGATAGTTGTGTAGGCAGAACCGATATGGAGCTTACCGCTCGGATAGTAGATAGGGGTTGTAATATAAAAGTTCTTTTCAGACATGATTTCTCCTTAGGAGGCAAATGAGACCTCTTTTTATTCGGAAATTGCCATTTATCAAGCAGATAAACCGCAAACTTCAACACTTTATTTTATCACCATTTGAAAAATAAAACAATGGATTGCTAACCTGGATGTATCTGTTAAGCAACGGTGAAAATGGATGTACTTCTAAAAACAAAAATTAAATTGCAATATTTAGTGATTTATAATATAATAAGATAAATAAAATTATTTAGGAGATTATTATGATTTATGCATATCTTGATTTTTGGCGGAGAGCTTTTGACTTCGCTGGGCGGTCAGATCGCCCAGATTATTGGTGGGCTGTATTTGCCAATATGTTGATAGCTGTCTTATCTTTAATTTTCTTACTTATGGTTGGAGAGGAAGCAGCCCCTCTTCTATCGCTAATTCAGATTTATGGTTTCTTTACTATCATTCCAAATCTATCTCTGTCCATACGCCGTCTGAGAGATGCGGGTTACCATTGGGCTTTTATCTTCGTATCTTTTATTCCAGTTATTGGTAATTTCATTCTACTCTTCCTCCACTGTCAACCTTCAGAATACTAAAAAATTAACATTAATCACTTTCTGATAATCAGACCAACCCAAACTGTACTGCCCCCAAAAGTTAGATTTTTTGTGTCTAACTTTTGGGGGGTAGTGCAAACAGGTTGGTTTTTATGTTACACTATTTCACTAAAACACCCTGTATTTTCTGAAAACTTGCAAATATAAGCCAAATATAGTACACTAAATAATAAAAGGATTTTTAATATGATTGATGCATATAAAAAGTTTTGGAAGGGCTATGTAGACTTCACCGGTCGCTCAAATCGCCCAGATTTTTGGTGGCCTATTCTCTGCCATTTTTTAGTAATGATTCTAATACTTTGCATTGCTCTTGTGATTGAAACAGTTTTGAACTCTGAGATTGGAGGAGCCTTATCTAACACCTTAGCAGGTTTAATAGTGGTTTATTTTATTGCGACTATACTTCCCTCTCTCGCTATTCAAGTCCGTCGCTTGCGGGATGGTGGCTATCATTGGGCACTTATCTTATTGTACTTAGTCCCATTAGTGGGTCGTTTAATTCTGTTGGTATTTTATTGCCAGCCTACTAAATATGAACCTGCTGTTAATAATTTCTATAATAATCAGAATTATCAAGAACAACAATTTGGCCAAAATTCTTATCAAAACCAGCAAAATTATCAAGGTCAGCAATTTAATCAGAACCCCTATCAAAATCAGCCTAATCCTCAACAAAACTTTGCATCACCTGAAAACGAGCAAAGTCCATTTGAATAAAGCAAAAGCCATTCCACTTCTGGAATGGCTTTCTCTTTGCAAGATTTTCTCAATAGGTCACAACATTCAAGTTGCCGCTTTCATACTCAGCGATGAAGATATTCGAAATATCGGTGTATCCGTCTTTAGCTAATCTCTCCACCAGCCACTCTTCTGTTTTATCAATAGACTCCAGAATATCAATTTGGACAACACCATCTGTGATAAGGGGATATTTAGGATTCTCTTCACCAGCCTGTACAATAATCAGCTGGCCGTTTTGCTCTATAACTGCCCGTTTGACCTGCTTGAGCTGGAAAATACCTTGGCTGCGCAGCTTCAAAGCTACATCTGCTGCTGAAAGACCAACAGAACGGCAGGCTTCGGGACTCAATTTCCCATGCTGAATCAACGTTGTCGGCTTGCCATCAATCAAATGCTTAACCGCACGGACATTGTTATTGAGCCACTTTAGGGTCAAGACCAAGATAGTCCACATGATGAGAATGACTGCATACTGAAGAATGTTAATAGAGCTATTATAAATCACCCCACCGATAATACCACCAAGGACATAGTTTTGAATCTGGTCGATCGCTGAATTTGGCGCCAGATTGCCTTTTCCGGTCACATTGATAACAAAAACCAGTGAGAAAAGTCCCAGTGCTAGCTTAATTAGGATTTCAAGAAAATTCAATGTCATTTTTCAACCTCCACTATTTCGATATCTGTCGTCTTATGCAAGTCAATTTTTTCAAGGAGATATTTATCCGGCTCACTGCCACTCATAGCCCGATAAAAATTCTTTCCGACCTTCAAAATCGCTCCATCAGTTGCGGCTGAAGTATTGACATAGACCTCCGACTTATCGACTCCCAAGTCTTCTGAAATAACCTCAATAAAATGCAGAGAGGTTTGAAACTGGTTATTAGAGGCTTGGTCAGTCTGAAAATTACTAATACCAATCAAGACCATGGCCACCAAGGCCAAAACAGAGATGATGGCTAGTTCTCGAAATTTTGAATCACGCTTATTGCGATAGGCCTTAAAAGCAAAAAATCCTGTCACAAGCAGAAGCAAGACAGAAAGTGCAACTGTCACCCAGTTTTGCTGGCTAATCTGACTCAAAACATAATCATAAGAATAGAATTTCATGGTTTCTTCCCTCTATTTTTCTAGGATAATTATAGAAAAATTTTCATTATTTTTCAAGCTTTCTTACAATCACTTTGCTATAAATCAGCCCTAAATTTTGTTATAATAAACTCAGTAAATTTTACTAGAAAAGGAAATTTTATGAAACTCATCTCTTGGAACATTGACTCTCTCAACGCTGCATTGACCAGTGATTCTGCCCGCGCTCAGCTCTCTCAGGCTGTTCTTCAGACCTTGCAAGCTGAAAACGCAGATATTATCGCCATTCAGGAAACAAAACTGTCTGCAACAGGTCCGACTAAAAAGCACCTGGAGATTTTGACAAATCTTTTCCCAGACTATGAAAACACCTGGCGCTCCTCCCAAGAGCCAGCACGTAAGGGCTATGCAGGAACCATGTTCCTCTACAAAAAAGAACTGACGCCAACCGTAACCTTCCCTGAAATCGGCGCTCCGTCAACCATGGATGTCGAAGGCCGCATCATTACGCTTGAATTTGACGGTTTCTTTGTCACTCAAGTTTATACGCCCAATGCTGGCGATGGACTCAAACGCTTGGATGACCGTCAAGTCTGGGATGCCAAATATGCTGAATATTTGGCAACACTAGATGGACAAAAACCAGTCCTCGCTACTGGCGACTATAATGTGGCCCACAAGGAAATCGACTTGGCCAATCCAGCAAGCAACCGCCGTTCACCAGGCTTTACCGACGAAGAACGTGCTGGCTTCACCAACCTGCTGGCTAAAGGCTTCACCGACACCTTCCGCCACTTACACGGCGATATTCCTAACCAATACACTTGGTGGGCGCAGCGCAGCAAGACTTCTAAAATCAACAATACAGGCTGGAGAATCGACTACTGGCTGACCAGCAACCGAGTGGCTGACAAGGTGACTAAGTCTGATATGATTGACTCCGGTGCGCGCCAAGACCACACACCCATTGTCATGGAGATTGAACTCTAAGGAGAAAACGAATGGACTATCAAGCTGTCATTCCTGAATTTGTAGTATCTGACATCAAAAAATCACGCCACTTCTACTGCGACCTGCTAGGATTCTCTGTCGAATACGAGCGTCCAGAGGAGAAATTTCTCTTCCTCTCGCTTGAAGACTGCCAACTTATGCTAGAAGAAGGCAGCGCAGAAGAATTAGCTCAGCTGACCTATCCTTTCGGGCGCGGTGTCAATATTTCCTTTGGCATTGCGGATGTTCCTCAGCTCCACCAAAAACTGCTGGAAGCTGACTATCCTATCCATCGTCCCCTGACAAAAAGAGAATTTCGAGTGGGAGATAGTTTTATTTATCCCCATGAATTTGCGATTTTGGATCCAGATGGTTATTTTTTAAGATTTAGTGAATAATAAAGCGAAGTCATCTGACCTCGCTTTTTAACTATCTTTAAAGTTATAAAGTTGCGGATAGTGCTCGCACTCGGGATTTTTAGGATGACAGATAGCCCGTCCAAAGTAAATCATGGCCTGATGAGCCGGCAGCCAACGTTCCGGTGGAAGGACATCCATAACTCGCTTTTCTACTTCCAGTGGCGTTGCCGACTTTTTAACGATATCATGGTGTTTGCAAATGCGCTCCACATGAGTATCGACAGCAAAGGCTGGAATACCAAAGCCCACACTCATGACTACATTGGCCGTCTTGCGACCAACACCAGCTAGACTTTCCAATTCTGTCCGCGTTTGTGGTACTTGACCGTCAAAGTCGTACAAAAGTTGCTGGGCGCATTTCTTCAAAAACTTGGCCTTGTTGCGATAGAGTCCTAGGCGGGAGATGTATTTAGCAATGTCTGCTTCACCAGCCGCAGCCATTTCTTGAGGACTTGGATAGGCTTCAAACAGAGCCGGCGTTGCCTTATTGACCGCAGCATCTGTCGTCTGAGCCGACAGCATGACCGCTACCAAAAGCTCAAAGTGATTGCGAAAATCCAGACTGGGCTTAGCGTCAGGGAAAAGAGCAATAATTTCTTCAATCACATGACGAGCCCGTTTTTTTGATAAAACCATGATTCTTCTTTCTAAGATTGAGATAGATTTATTATATCATGAAAGGAAGAAGCATCCAAAAATCATGATTGAGAAAGCAGCTGTTCTTAATACTTTACAACCCCAACTCTTCATAAGCCTTCCGGTAGCCAATCTGCAAGATTTGGTTATCTCGAACCAGAAGCGGTCTTTTAATCAGCATGCCATCCGTAGCCAGTAAATCTGCAGCTTCTTGGGCTGTGAAATGTGGCACCTTTTCTTTGAGCCCTAGCTCACGGTATTTGAGACCGCTAGTATTGAAAAAGGCCTTGAGCTCAAAGTCCGAGTTCTGGATCCAGTCTAGGAGCTGCTCCCGGCTAGGTGTATTTTGGACAATATCCACCGCTTCAAAGTCCACTCCTAATTGATTGAGCTCGGCCTTGGCCTTGCGGCAGGTAGAGCATTTTGGGTATTCGATAAATTGTAACATTGTTTTTCCTCCGTCCCTATGATAGCCCAGCTAGCTCCTTCTTGTCAAGCCGAGACTCATTAGAAAAAGCCGACAAGCGAAAGGCTCATCGGCTGGTACTGACGCATTCCATGGAGAAACACCTCTATTTTTCGATTATTTTTTAATTAAACGCACGCGCACAATATTGTCGCTATTCTCAAATTTATCAACCAGCTCCTGAATCTTGCTTTCGTCCGACTCATCCAGATCCAGCAAAGTATAGGCATAATCGCCTTTGGAACGATTGATGATATTGTCAATATTGATATTTAAATCACTAACAGCTGTTGAAATCCGAGCCACAATATTCGGTACATTTTTGTTAATCAGGGTAATCCGATAAGGTGCTGAGAGAGCCTGACGGACATTAGGGAAATTCACTGAGTTGATAATCTCTCCTGTTTCCATGAAACGTCGGATGGTTTTCCCAGCCATAATGGCACAGTTGAGCTCAGCTTCCTCTGTCGAGCCACCCAGATGCGGAAAGACTGTAATCTGCGGATGACGGAGCAGCTCTTCTACACCAAAGTCTGTGATATAGCGCTTGATAACACCTGTTTCCAAGGCTTCAAAGAGGGCAGCATTGTCCACCAGCTCGCCACGGGCAAAGTTGATGAGGGTTGTTCCCTTTTGCATAAGACCAAAAGCAGCCTGATCAAAAGTAGCGCGTGTATCCTCAGTCAGAGGGACGTGGATAGTGATATAATCACTCTTCTCAAAGATTTCCTTAATATCTGCTACCCGTTTGACATGGCTAGAGATATTCCAAGCTGTTTCAATGGATACATAAGGGTCATAGCCCAGGACATTCATTCCCAGACGATAGGCATCGTTAGCAATACGGCCGCCGATAGCTCCTAACCCAATGACTCCCAAAGTCTTCTCTGCAATCTCTGTCCCAGCAAACTGCTTCTTACCAGCTTCCACTTGCTTAGGAACATCATCTCCAGAAAGGTCGTTAGCCCAACTGTTAGCTGCGATATAGTCACGGGCAGACAGAAGAATAGAAGCCAAGACCGCTTCTTTCACCGCATTGGCATTAGCTCCTGGCGTATTGAAGACTACAATCCCCTGAGCTGTTGCCTGGTCGACCGGAATATTATTGGTTCCTGCACCTGCCCGCGCAATGGCTTTGAGCTTGCTCGGAAATTCCTGTCCATGCAGGTTTTGACTGCGGAGGATATAAGCATCTGGATTGTCAGACTTGTCTCCGTCAATCTGAAAAGCATTGCCCAGCTCCTTAAGCCCGATTTGATTGATGTTGTTAAAGGTTTTGACACTAAAGACCATAGTTTCCCTCTCTTAAGAATTTTCTTCTTCAAATTTCTGCATAAAGGCAATCAAGTCCTTGACACCTTGAAGCGGAAAGGCATTGTAGAGACTAGCTCTCATGCCGCCTACGCTGCGGTGCCCCTTGATATTCTTGAATCCCGCTGCTGCAGCCTCTTTGTTAAATTTGGCGTCCAGCTCTGGGCTAGGAGACACAAAGGGAATATTGGCTACTGAGCGCTGCTCCTTGTAACGGACTGGACTGCGATAAAAGTCAGACTGCTCAATGAAGTCGTACAAAAGGCCAGATTTTTCACGATTGCGCTTTTCCATTTCTGCTACGCCACCCAGCTCCTTGACCCACTCAAAGACCAGTTTGGCCATATAGATGGCAAAAGTCGGTGGTGTATTGTAAAGAGAGCCATTGTCCGCCTGAATGCGGTAATCTAACATGCTAGATAGAACTGGTTCGTCACCCAGCAAGTCTTCTCGGATGATGACAACTGTCACGCCGGCAGGACCGATATTTTTCTGAGCCCCAGCATAAATCAAACCAAAATCCTCTACTCGGTACTGAGCAGCCAGGATATTAGAAGACATGTCCGCCACAATCGGCACGCCATTGGTCGCAGGCAGATCATAAATAGACGTTCCTTCGATAGTATTATTGGTTGTCAGATGCACATAAGCCGCCTGCGGATCAATCTCCTTTTCATCAAAAGAAGGAATTTCCGTGTAATTTAAATCCTCTGATGAAGCCAAGAGAATGGGCTCAAAAGGAATGAACTTAGACAGCTTGACTGCTTCGGTGTAAGCTTTCTTTCCCCAAGAGCCAGCTACTAGGTAGTAGGCCTTACCGCCTTGTGCTAGATTAAGGGGAATCATGCTAAACTGAGTAGAAGCCCCACCCTGCAGGAAGAGCACGCGGTAATTGTCCGGAATATCCATGAGCTCACGCAGCAAGCTCTCAGCTTCTTTGATAATATCGTCAAATTCCTTGGATCGGTGGGACAGCTCCATCACACTCATGCCACTTTGGGCATAGTCTAAAAACTCAGCCTGAGCTTTTTTCAAGACTTCCTTGGGCAATACTGCCGGTCCAGCAGAAAAATTGTAAATCGTCATATCCTACCTCCAAAATTTATTTTGTATATCATATCACAAAGTTTAGAAAATATCTATTTTATTTCAGAAATCTAGCACTTTTTTAGCCAATTCCCGAACATTGTTGAAATATAGATAAGCAAAACCAACTATCTAATCCAGATAACAAAAAAAATCCTGAGTTTAGGTCAGGATTAAATAGTCTTACTAAAAAGCTGAGTTACGCTTTTTCCAATTCTAAAAGAGACAACTGGTTGTATTGAGAGATTTCTGAGTTGCTATCAATCCTTATTTTCATGATAAACCGCATAGAGCTCGCTCTTGTTCCTGCCGTATTTCTTGGCCACTTCCTTGATGGCCTGATTTTTTTTGCTACCGGCTTCAACTAAAAGATCAATTTCAGCTAGGATCTGCTCTTGAGATATTTCTTGTTGAGCATCTTCTGCCACCCCAGCTACAATCAAGAGACACTCTCCTTTAGGCGGATGTTCAGCCGTATAGGCCAGCAACTCTGAAATCAGCCCTCGCTGATACTCTTCATGAATCTTAGTCAGCTCGCGCACCAAGACGACTTGGCGGTCACCATAAACTGCCAACATATTTTCCAGCGTAGCCCAAACCCGATGAGGGGATTCGTAGAAAATCTGGGTCTCAGGATAGGATTTTTTGCTAGTGAAAAATTCCTTCTGCTGGCCAGCCTTTCTAGGTAGAAAACCATAGAAAATATGCGGTTGGGGAGCCAATCCGCTGGCAATCAAGGCTGTTATTCCAGCACTAGGACCAGGAATTGGCACTACAGTAATTCCAGCTTCTAGCGCTGCCTGAACCAAATCATGTCCAGGATCAGAAATGCTGGGCATACCAGCATCTGAAACCTGGGCTATATCATTTCCGCTTTGAAGCATGTCCAAGAGAACTGGGATTTTCTCCTTGGCATTGTGCTCGTGAAAACTGATCTGTTTAGTCTCAATCCCAAAATGCTTAAGCAGCAGGCCTGTATTTCTCGTATCTTCAGCCGCAATCCTATCAACCTCTTTCAAGGTATTGACCATACGGATACTCATATCATCCAGATTGCCGATAGGAGTTGCGACCAGATAAAGCTTGCCATAGGCAGTTTCGCCCTTAAAACTTTTTTGAACCTGCATCGCTACTCCCTAAATAACAATTCATCACAGAACATGCACTCTGCGTCATTCTCCCGGCGCTGACCATAGAAATCAGTACAGACATGAAAGCCGTCATAGTAAAGCTTACGCAGATTATCCCGGTTTTTCTTGGTCTTGGTCGGAGCTTCCTTCTCCACCTCTCCCAAGCGCTCCCTCAGCTTATCATTTTCCAGATGCAGAGCAATATTTTCCTCTACCACACTCTTGAGATTTTTCTTGACAGCCTCCACCTCAGCAAGGGTCACTAAAAGCGTCTGTGAAAAATCATCTAAGGCGTCAAATAAGTCTTTTTTATCCATTTTATACTCCTGTGCTGCCTCTTTTTACTTTCCCTTCAAAGTCATATATTCTAAAGCATTTTGAAAAGATACATTGGCCCGCCACATCTTCCGAGCTAGCAGAAGCTGCTCCAAGGCCTGTCGGCCGCTTTCTGTTGCTATCTCTTTATAAAATAACACTTCCAAGAGCTTGAAGGCCTGTTCCTGCTTCTCCTTATCATCAGCCATCTTTGCCAGACGCGAAACCTGCAGAAAAGCGTGACTGGAGCGAGTCTGAAAATCCTTGACAAAGCGCTCGCATTCACCGACTAATTCAAAAAAGGCATTATTATGAGCCAAGCTTTCCGCTTCTGACTGAGTCTGACTATAAGCAGCTAGTAGCTCCGCTCGACTTTTAATCAAGCCATCCTGCTCCAAGCTGTGCTGCAAAGCAGCTGTATTTTTCAAAAAATGATAAACCTGAGTCCGACTTCGAATCGTCGGCAGAATCAGCTGTTCATCAGCAGTCAGGAGAAAGATATAAATCTCGCTCTGCGGCTCCTCAATGACTTTGAGCAAGGAATTGGCTGCATTCACGTGCATCCGATCGGCATTGCAGATAATGAAAACCTGCCGACTGCCTTCCAGACCACTCTGAGAGAAGTTTCGGACCAGCTCCCGAACTCGATCAGTTTTGATAATGTTATTAACCGGTCGCACCACCGTTACATCAGAAAAGTCTTCTTCTGCAATCAAACGACAAGAACGACAGGACTGACAAGGCCAGACGCCTTGCTTATTCTCGCAAAAGAGACTCTGAGACAGGATTTGGGCCATTTCAAAACTGCCAAAAGCTCCGGTAAACAAGTAGGCGTGGCTAAGCCGTCCCTGTTCCAGAATATGCTGAAACTGCTCAAACAAGCTAGGCTGGCTTTGCTGTAAATCTTTTATCTTCATGACGGATTCCCAAATCGTTCCTGAATGATGGCCAAACTATCAGCCACTACTTTATCCAGAGGTTGACTGGCATCTACCTTGACAAAGCGCTCAGGCTCCTTGTCAAGAATCGCCAAATAGCCCTGCCGAACCCGCTGGTGCAGGTCTAACCCCTCCAGATCAAGCCGATTCACCTCTCGGCTTTCACTCTTAGCAATCCGCGCCAGCCCTTCTTCCACATCAATATCAAAATAGAGGGTCAAATCAGGCTTGAGTCCATCTGTCGCGAACTGATTGAGCCATTCAATGTCTGCTACATCCAGCCCCCGTCCGTAGCCCTGATAGGCCACTGAACTATCAATAAAACGGTCCATCAAGACGATTTTCCCTTGTGCTAAAGCTGGTAAAACCCGCTCAGCCAAGTGCTGGCGGCGGCTGGCAATGTACAGCAAGAGCTCTGTCTTAGCGTCCATAGCTGTATGACTAGGATCCAAAATCACTTCGCGAATAGCCTCTGCAATCTGGACGCCACCCGGCTCCCGCGTCGTAATCAGACCAGTACCATAATTTTTCAAAAAAGGAAGCAAGGCTTCCAACACACTCGACTTTCCAGCCCCTTCTGGACCTTCCAGCGAAATCAAAATACCATTTTTCATCTTTACCTTGAATCTCTAACTTCTATTTTTTTGTTCTTTATAAGAAAATGCAGATGAGACTTGCTTTAAAGCTTGATATAAGCTACTTTTCAGAGTCCGTCCACATTGCTGAGCAGCCTGATAAGAGCTGACTCCGTCAACTCATTATTTTCATCCCACTCTTTTTTATCTATTGTTTATTTTACCAAAAAAAAAGCTAAAAGCCCATCATAAGAAAAGACTTTAAAAATTTTTTCAAAGTGTTTCATAAAGGCTAAATTTTTGGTAAAATATATTCAGAAGAAATTTCTGGAAACAGATTTAGGAGGATCTTATGTTTAAATTAAAAAACGTACTGGCCATCATTTTGGGGGCTGGAATTTTTTCTTTTGGGATTCATTATTTGGTCATTCCCTTTCATTTATATGAAGGTGGCGCGACAGGTCTGACCTTGATTGCCTACTATCTATTTAAAATCCCTGTCTCGACGACCAACCTAGTGATTAACATTCCTCTCTTTATTATTGCATGGAAGCTACTGGGTTCGAGAACCCTCTACCTCAGCATTCTAGGGACTTTCTCTGTGTCTGCTTGGCTCAAGATTTTTGAAATCTTACCTGCTTCTAAACACCTGCAAAACTATTTTATCTCAGCTCTGGACGGTGATGTCTTACTAGCCTGTCTTGGAACGGGGATTGTTATGGGGATTGGACTAGGCATCATCTTCAATGCTGGCGGAACGACGGGCGGTACTGACATTGTAGCCCGCATCTTTAATAAATATACGAGCATTTCCATGGGCAAACTCATGCTGACTGTTGATTTTGTGGTCATTACCTTGGTTCTCCTTGTTTTCAAAGACCTACGCATGGTGTCTTATACCCTAATGTTTGTCTTTATCACCTCGCGAGTCATTGACCTGATTGCAGAAGGAGGCTTTGCCGGCAAGGGATTCCTTATCGTTACCAGCAAACCGGCAGAACTGGCTGAAGCTATCAATAACAAGCTAGATCGTGGAGTGACCTACCTCAAGGGGCAAGGCTTCTATAGCAAGCAGGATCTCCAGATTGTCTACTGTGTTGTTTCCCGTAACGAAATGCAGCAAATGAAGAAACTCATTAACCAAGTCGATCCATTTGCCTTTACTACTATTACCGAAGCCCATGAGATCTTGGGCGAAGGCTTCACTTTAGATGCCAACAAACAACCTATTGTACGTTAAAAACCTCATCTAACGATGAGGCTTTTTTATGTTATTTATAAAGCTTTTGCAGCAGTATGTGTAATCTCAGCCAGCTCAATCGCATGCTCTTCAAATTTTTTCTTGAGAAGCGCCGTATCTATATTACCAGCTAATTGTACTTCAATGACAACTTTTCCATCCTTGCGTGGGATATTGACGGTATTGGAGATGTTGAGATTTTCTTCCACCAGAAGACGGATAATCTGCTCAAGAACCCCCACCTTATTCTCAGTGACAAAGCGTAGACGAACTCCCTCTTCACCATAGCCAGATACTTCTAAGAAGGCTGTGAAAATATCACGGTCAGTAATAACCCCGTAAAGTTGCTCATTGTCCACGACAGGCAGGATGCCAATCTTATTTTTCAGCATCAGATAGGTCGCATCTTCCAGACTGGCAAACTGAGAAATCGTGACCACATCACGAATCATAACATCACCAACTTTTGTTTTGTTGAGAAGATAGTTCATCTCATAAATGGACAGACTCGTTGCCTTAGATGGACTAGCTTCTGCAATCGTTCCTTCTGTTACCAATCCCACTAGTTGGTCATTCTCAATCACCGGCAGACGGTGGAGCTTCTGCTCACGCATCATATCTGCCGCATGAGCAATTGTTGTATCTGGGCTGATATAAACCACCTTACGCGTCATAAAATCTTTAACTGCCATAAGAGTTCCCTCTTCTTCCTATCCGTATTTCTTATACTTATTATACTTTATTTTACAGCTGATTTCAAACGCTTCCAAGTTCTTTGCCTAAGTTTTCAAAATTTAGAAAAATCCTACGATTGGAAAAATTGAAGATAGGAAATAGTCAACTATACTAGCTTAACATCCAAGAGAAGAAAAAAGGTCCAATGGACCTTTTCAAAACGTTACGTTACTATCGTAACTTTCTATCCACAACCTAAAAATGTCTCCCAGACCTTTTGAAGAAAACTCGCTACTGCGAGTTCCCATCTGCAACCTGAAACAATCCCCCGGATTGTTTCAGCCACCTAGATATGCTTTGCGGACTTCGTCAGAAGCGAGGAGCTCTTGGCCAGTTCCGGACAGAACGATTTTGCCTGTTTCAAGGACATAACCACGGTCAGCGATAGAGAGAGCCTTATTTGCATTTTGCTCAATCAAAAGAACTGTAGTTCCTTGTCGCTGAATATCTTGGATAATATCGAAGATTTCCTGGATAAAGATTGGCGCCAAGCCCATAGAAGGCTCATCCAAGAGCAAAAGCTTAGGCGTAGACATCAGAGCCCGTCCCATAGCCAGCATCTGCTGCTCACCACCTGAAAGGGTTGCAGCATCTTGGTTTTTACGCTCTTCCAAACGTGGGAAACGAGAAAAGACCTTTTTGAGATTGGCTTGATTTTCTTCACGGTTTGTTTTGAGAAAGGCACCCATTTCCAAATTTTCCAAAACGGTCAAACCTGGAAAGACATGACGTCCTTCTGGCACTTGCGAAAGTCCAGCTGCTACGATTTTTTGAGCAGGAACTTTTTGAATTTCATTGCCGACAAATTCAATTTTACCAGCACTTGGACGAACCAAGCCTGAAATAGTCCGGAGAATGGTCGTTTTCCCAGCGCCATTGGCACCAATCAGGGAAACGACTTCTCCTTCGTTTACTTCAAAGCTGACATCACGGACAGCCTGAATCATGCCATAATGGACAGAGAGATTCTCAACTTTAAGCATGGACATTAGGCTTCACCTCCTAGATAAGCTTCAATAACACGTTTGTCATTCTTGATTTCATCAGGTGTTCCGTGCGCAATCAAGCGGCCGTACTCCAGCACATAGATGCGCTCAGTGACTTCCATTACCAGACTCATGTCATGTTCAATCAGCATGATGGTAATGTTAAATTCGTTTTTAATCCGTCGAATCAATGCAGTCAGCTCTGCTGTCTCCTGAGGGTTCATCCCTGCAGCCGGCTCATCCAAGAAAAGAATCTTAGGCTCTGTTGCCAAGGCCCGAACGATTTCCAAGCGACGTTGCTGACCATAAGCTAGGTTCTTAGCCAAGGTTTCTGCTTCCTTGTCCAAGTCAAAAATTTTCAGTAACTCCAAAGCTTTGGCTTTGAGTTCTTCTTCGTTTTTGTAGTAGGCTGGCAGGCGGAAGAAGGAAGCCAACACATGAGCCTTATGATGATTACCAAAGGCAATCAGAACATTATCCAAAACACTAAGGTCCTTAAAGAGCCGGATGTTTTGGAAGGTCCGCCCGAGCCCTAAAGTAGCAATCTTGTACGGAACTTTACCATTGAGCAAGTGGCCATCTAGTGTCACTGTCCCTTCACTCGGCTCATAAACGCCCGTTAAGAGATTGAAAAGAGTCGTTTTTCCTGCACCATTAGGGCCGATCAGACCAACCAGCTCGCCCTCGTTGAGTTCCAAGGTCACATCGCTGACAGCAGTCAGACCGCCAAAGTTTTTAGTTAGATTTTTTACATCAAGAAGTGCCATTATTCTTTGACCTCCTTATTCTTTTTGAAGAGCTTAGACAGGCTCAGCTCCCATGTTCCCAAAAGTCCGCCTGGACGGAAAATCATGACCAAGATTAAAGCCAAAGAATAGACAATCATCCGAATGCTGGATACATCCTGCAGCAACATATTGAGAACTCCCAAGACCACTGCAGCTACAATGGTTCCAGTCATAGATCCTAGACCGCCAAAAACGACAATGATCAAGATATTGATAGTGTTGGTAAAGGAATAGTCCTTAGGAACAACTGAACCAACGAAGCCAGCTTGAAGAGAGCCAGCAATAGAAGCCGTGATAGCACCCAAGACAAAGGCTGTCACCTTGATTCTAGTAGTATTAACCCCAACAGACTCAGCAGCAATCTCATCCTCACGGACAGACAGAGTGCTGCGACCAATAGGACTGCGCAGGAAATTCAAGGTCAAAATAGTTGTGATAACAACAAAGACATAGACCATCTGCCAAGACGTAAAAGGCGGAATGGATAGGATACCAGCTGCTCCATTCGTCAAAGTACCGCCATTAATAATCAGAATCCGGATAATCTCTGAGACACCAAGAGTCGCAATCGCAAGATAGTCCCCTTTAAGACGCAGGGTTGGCAAACCAACTGCCAAAGCCACAATACCAGCAATGATAGCTCCAGCCAGCATAGCAATGAAGAAAGCTCCATATGTTGGCGATTTAGAGCCAATAATCGCTACAGCGTAGGCACCGATAGCCATAAAGCCAGCATGGCCAAGAGAGAATTGGCCTGAGAATCCGACGATGAGATTAAGCCCCACAGCCAGAATAATATTAATCCCAATCTGCTCTAAGATTTGAATGTAAAACGCATTGAGAACACCGGCACTAACCAATACTGTCATCAGCAAGTAGCCGATTAAGACAAGGCCAAGCCAGAAAATATTTATCTTTAAATTCTTTTTCATACCTTACACCTTCTCTTTCACATTTTTGCCAAGGATACCAGCTGGACGAATCAGAAGAATGACAATCAAAATCGCATAGACAATGGCATCGCGGAAATCAGATAGTCCAAGCGCTGTCGCAAAAGTTTCCAAAAGACCGATAACAAAGCCACCAAGCGCGGCACCAGGAATGATTCCAATACCACCGAGAACGGCCGCTACAAAGGACTTAATACCTGGAGTCATCCCCATTAAAGGCTCCAATGAATTATAATAAAGGGCAATTAGAACACCAGCAGCTCCTGCAAGAGCTGAACCCAAAGCAAAGGTGAAGCTGATCGTGCGATTGACATTGATTCCCATCAGCTGAGCAGCATCACTGTCTACAGATACAGCACGCATAGCCTTACCCATCTTTGTCTTCTGCACGATAAACTGCAGAGCCACCATGAGGAAAATAGAAATTCCCAAAATCAGCAACTGAATATTTGAGATAGAAATCGGTCCTAAGTTAAAGCGTACTGTTTTAATAACCTGTGGGAAGGAACGGGTATTGGCACCGACAAAGAAAATCATGCCATACTCGAGGAGAAAAGAGACCCCAATGGCTGTAATCAAAGCCGCAATCCGAGTCGAATTTCGCAGAGGACGATAGGCTAAAAACTCAATAACCACACCAAGAATCGCTGTCCCAATCATCGCTAAAATGAGAGAAAGGAAAAAATTAAACTTCAGGATATTAATTAAGTAATAACCCATAAAGGCACCAATCATATAGATATCGCCGTGGGCAAAGTTAATCAGCTTAATAATCCCATAAACCATGGTATAACCCAAAGCCAGAAGCGCATAAACACTACCCAGGATTAGACCGTTGACTAATTGTTGGAGCATTAGATACCACTCTTTCTATAATAAAATAAGGAATGGGACAAAAATCAGCAGACTAGGTCGTGATTTTATCATCCCACTCCCAAAATACGAATAATAGTTGATTGAGAAACGAAGAAGAATAGATTATAAAACAATACTCTTTCAAATCCGTAGATTTATAAAGAAAGAAATCATCTACTAACTTGCTCAAGCAACTAGAAATAGAAAACAAGTCAAAGACTGGGATAGCCCCAGCCTCGTAACTATTATTCCGCTTTAACTGTTTCTACAGTATCTACTTGACCGTCTTTCAAGCCAATCATCAGAGCTGTTTTCACTGGATTGTGATCTTTATCAATAGTGATTGAACCAGTTACTCCATCGAAATCTTTAAGCTTAGCCAAGTTGTCTTTGATATCTACAGAAGTTTTAGCACCTTTGGCTGCTTCTGCTGCCATATAAACAGAGTCATATGCCAGAGCTGCAAACATAGAAGGCTCTTCTTTGTACTTAGCTTTGTATGCTTCAATAAACTTCTTAGCTTTTTCTGACATTTCACCAGAAGTTGTAAAGCCAGATACATAGTAAACATTTGTAGCTGCAGCAGGAGTTGCTTGCTCAACGAACTTAGCATCACCAAAGCCATCAGGACCAACGATTGTTTGGTCAATACCTAAACCACGCGCTTGATTGACAATTTTACCAGCTTCAGTATAGTAACCTGGAACAACCAGAGCGTCAAATTCTTTACCCTTAATCTTTGTCAAAGCAGCTTGGAAGTCTGTATCCTTGGATTGGAAGGTTTCTGTTGCTACAATCTCACCCTTGAATTCCTTCTTGAAGGCATCCGCCATTCCTTTAGCGTAGTCACTAGATTGGTCGTAGTAAAGAACGACTTTCTTAGCTTTCAAGTTATCAGTAACATACTTAGAAATGATTTTACCTTGGTAGCTATCAATGAAAGTTGCTCGGTAAAGATAATCTTGCTTGTTGGTCAGATCATCCTGTGTCGCACTTGGTGTAATGATTGGTACACCTGCTTTAGCAGCATTTGCAGTAGCTGAAGCTGTAGCTCCAGAAGTCGCAGGGCCAATGATTGCATTTACCTTGCTTTGGGTAACCAAGCTAGTAGTGATGGTAGATGCTTCAGCTGTTTCTGATTTGTTATCCTTATCAGTAACTTCAATCTTCTTGCCATCTACGCCACCAGCAGCGTTGATTTCATCAACGGCCAACTGAGCACCATGTTGTTCAGCTGTACCGTAGGCTGCTACTTCACCTGATTCTTCAAAGTTAAAACCAAATTTAATCGTATCGCCAATTTCTGTACCAGTTGCTGTTGAGTTGTTATTGGATACTTCTCCACAAGCTGCGAGAAGGGCTGCACTAGCAAAAGCTACTAGGGATAGTGCAAATTTTTTCTTCATTCGGAAATCTCCTTAAGTGATTTATTTGATGATATAGTAAGAATATATCGAATTATCTGACAATTGTCAACCCTTTATAGAAATTTTATCAAATGATAACGTTTTCTTGCTCTCTATACAGGCTTCCAACAAAGTTTTGATCTAGTTCTTTTATGTGAGATATCCGAACTTGCTTAACATAGCGTTCCTTGGGCAGATTCTCCTGTAAGTTCTGGGCGTCCTCTTGATTGACATAGAGATGCAGATAACGATGCTTCTTAGAATGATAAATGATATCACCGAAGTTAGCCAGCTTTTTGGCATCTCGATTATAGTAAAGATAGACAATCAAGCCCACTCTTTCTTCTCTTTCTATCATAAAACTCCTTTCCGGTCCATGTAGTTCTTAGATGATTATAGCAAAGATAGGGCAAAAAAACTAGCCCTGAAAAGCTTTATGGCCTGCTTAAATCACCTGAACTTGGTAACTTGTCAGACTCAAAGCAAAAAAGGAGCCGCTTTTGGCTCCTCCTCTGTTAGCTCAGATTGCTATTTTCCATGATTTCATCAATAAAGCCGTATTCCAAGGTTTCCTGAGCACTCATCCAGTAATCGCGTTCCGCATCCTTATGGATTTGCTCAACGGACTTGCCAGAGTTTTCGGCCAAGATTTTTTCCAAGGTATTACGAGTTCTAAGCAAGTGCTCAGCTACAATAGCCATATCCGTTTGCTGAGTACCACTTCCAGCTCCTCCCATTGGCTGGTGAATCAAATATTCCGCATTTGGAAGCATGAAGCGTTTGCCCTTAGCACCACTGGAAGCAATGACCGTTCCCATGCTGGCAGCTACACCCATAACAATGGTCTGAACATCAGACTTGATGAAGTTCATAGTATCCACAATTGCCAAACCTGCTGAGACAGATCCACCCGGCGTATTTACATAGAGGTAAATATCTTTAGTATTGTCCTGTGCATCCAAGAAAAGAAGCTGGGCAATGACAGAATTAGCCATATTGTCCTCCACTGGACCAGTCAGCATGATAATGCGGTCTTTTAATAGCCGGGAGTAAATATCATAGGAGCGTTCTCCTCGGCTGGTTTGTTCAATAACTACAGGAATCATAGTTTTCTCTCTTTCTCTTTTTAAAATTTTCTATCAAACTAGAAAATAGAATTTCAAATTACGAGACTATTATATCCTTTTGGTCAAAAAAGGTCAAATAGAAACTCCTTTTCCCAGAATCTCTTCACAAATTGTCAACATTTTAATTTGTCCTATACACAAATTAAAAATTTATTTTTTCCAGTTTGAGGGAGAAAAACCGATATATGAGTTGTTCTTATATTCTAAATAAGCTAATTTCCCAATAATATCCTGTTCGTTTTTATTAATAGTATATCGAAAACGAATCTCTTTCCCATTTAATAAATCAGTTATTTCTTGTTCAGAGAATTCATATCCCCCCCATATACGCTTAAAGCGCACCTCTTCACCGTTCCATATACCAATTATATACTCTCCTTTAACAGCATAATTTCTTGAATCCGAGCTATCGAAATAAATATCCATATATTCGCTTACGTGGCTATCGTAAGCGTCAGCAATGTTTTCCTCTTCGCCCAAAATTTCTTCCCAATCAATTGCCATATCAAATTCCTACTTTCATTTTATTTAGTTCCAAAAAGACGATCTCCTGCATCTCCCAGTCCTGGTACGATATAACCATGATCATTGAGATGGTCATCCAGAGCCGCTGTGAAAATATCAACATCTGGATGAGCTTCCTGCAAGGCTTTTACTCCTTCAGGCGCAGAAACCAAGCAGACAAATGTAATGTGGCTAGCACCACGTTTCTTCAGAGAATCCACAGCCAAGATAGCAGAACCACCCGTAGCTAGCATTGGATCTACAACGAAAATTTGACGTTGGTCGATATCTTCTGGCAACTTGACCAGATACTCAACCGGCTTCAGAGTTTCTTCATCACGGTACATTCCAATATGCCCAACTTTGGCTGCTGGAACCAAGCTCAGAAGTCCATCCACCATGCCAATACCAGCCCGCAAGATTGGAACAATAGCTAATTTTTTCCCTGCAATCTGCTTTTGGACTGTTTTTGTAATTGGTGTTTCAATTTCTACATCTTCAAGTGGTAAATCGCGCAAAACTTCATATCCCATGAGCATTGCGATTTCATCAACTAATTCACGAAAAGCCTTGGTAGAGGTATCTGTACGACGCAAGATAGACAATTTATGCTGAATAAGCGGATGAGCGATAACTTCAAGTTTTCCCATGATTGGATTTCCTTCTTTCAATTTATTCTTCTTATTATATCAAAAAAAGTGTGAAAAGGCTTGCCATAAGCAAGCCTTTTCAAAGATTTTCTACACCTTACAGCCATTCTCTATAGCGCTTGATATAAAGGTGTTTAACAAGAGTTACACTAACCATATAAAGCACAATAATCAAGAAAAGAAAAAGGAAATAAGTGCCATTCAGCGGGGCAGTTTTCAGAACTGACGCAAAGAGGCTGTATGGCAAGGAAGTAACAAAGAGAGCTGCTGCCATGGTCGTCACAATGACAGACAAAGCAGGACGACTTTGCACAAATGGCAGCTTAGGTGAGCGCAGCATGTAGATGACCATGGTCTGGGTCCACATGGACTCAATGAACCAGCCTGTTTGAAAAAGAGTGATAAAGATTTCTGCTTGCCCACTACCAGCTTGATAGCTACCTCCTGTTATCATAGGCACGATAATAAAGTAGAGCACCAGATAGGTCAAAACATCAAAAACGGATGAGATAGGCCCAATCCAAGCCATAAAGCGGGTAATAGAGTTAGCAGACCAAATCCGTGGTCTCTTGAGAAATTCACTGTCTACGTTATCAAAGGGCAGAGCGATACAAGACAAGTCATAAACCAGATTGAGGACAATCAGATGAACTGGTGCCATAGGCAGAAAAGGCAGAAAGATACTGGCAAAGAGGAGAGAAAAGATATTCCCAAAATTGGAACTGACCGTCATCTTAATGTACTTGGTCATGTTGGCATAGACCTTGCGTCCCTCTACCAACCCCTTCTCCAGAACCATGAGGTCCTTGTCCAGCAGAATGACATCTGCTGTTTCCTTGGCAATATCGACAGCTGTATCAACAGAAATACCCACATCTGCTACCTTCATAGAAGGTGCATCATTGATACCATCACCCATGTAGCCAACCTTGTGGCCATTGGCCTTGAGTTGGAGAATGATCCGAGCTTTTTGGTCAGGTGAGAGCTTGGCAAAAACCGTTGTATGCTCTACTGCTTGGCTCAATTCCTCATCTGATAAAGCATCTACCTCTAAGCCTAGTAAGATATTATCTACATCTAACCCAACCTTTTCACAAACTGCCTGGGTCACCTTATCATTATCACCGGTCAAAATCTTAGTGGCAACTCCGTACTCAGCCAAGGTTTCAATAGCTGGAGCCGCAGATGACTTAGGTGGATCTAGAAAGGCCAGATAGCCCGTCAAAATCATGTTAGATTCATCCTTGACTTCATAGTCGTAATCTTCTTCTAAGTCTGACTTGTAGCTAACACCAAGCACGCGCAGCCCTTGCTCATTGAGTTGAGCCACTTCCGCAAGGATTTCCTGACGAATCTCCTCAGTCAATTCCGTAATGCGTTTCTTGTATTCTACATGGCTAGAGATAGCCAGCATTTCCTCCAAGGCCCCCTTGGTCACCATGCTGATAACATCCTCATCATCCTTGACGATGACACTCATACGACGACGCTCGAAATCAAAGGGCAGTTCATCAATTTTCTTAAAGGTTTGGTCTAGATTACGGACAATCTCATGCTTTTCTGCTTCTTTCTCCGTCCGATTGATAATGGCCCGGTCCATAAGATTTTTGAGACCAGTTTGATAGTAGGAATTGAGAAAAGCACGACGGAGCACTGCTAAGTCCAAATCTCCATGAATATCCAGCGGGTATTCTAACACAATCTCGTCTTGGGTCAGTGTGCCCGTCTTATCCGTACAAAGGATATCAATAGCTCCTAGGTCTTGGATGGCATTCAGCTTCTTAATCACGACCTTTTCCTGAGCCATGATAATAGAACCTTTAGCCAGGCTCGCTGTGATAATCATAGGCAGCATTTCTGGAGTCAGGCCGACCCCAACACTGAGGGCAAAGACACCTGCTTCCAGCCAGTCGCCGTCTGTCAGACCGTTGATGAAGAACACGACTGGAACCATGACGAGCATCAGACGAATCAAGAGCCAGGAAATGCTATTCATCTCGCGCTCAAAAGAGGTCGGCTCATCGTAGGTGTTCAGCGTCTGCTCAATGGCTCCCATCATGGTCTCATCTCCAACCACCAGCACCAGAGCTGTAGCTCTTCCGGAAATAACGTTTGTTCCCATAAAGGCCAGCGACTCTGTTTCTAAAAGGCTATCAAGTTTTTGTTCATCTGACTTGGCCAGACAGACCTTTTCTACCGCATCGCTTTCGCCTGTCAGGCCGGACTGCTGAACAAAGAAATCACGTGAGTCCAGTAGCAGCACATCTGCAGGAATCATGTCTCCAGCACTAAGTTTGATGATGTCTCCCACAACAAGCTCATCAATCGGCAGTTCCTGCTCTACTCCTTCACGGATAACCGTAGCCGTGTTGACAATCAGCCGAGACAAATTACTAGCAGCGCGGTCGCTCCGCAATTCCTGAACAAAACGAATACCTCCAGAAATCAGCACCAGAACAACAATGATGATGGAAGTCGTCGGATCTTCCTCACCAGGCTTAGCCAGCCAAACATTGGTCACTAAAGACACTAGGGCAATCACCAATAAGATGACTGTAAAGGGGTTAATGATAGACTCGTAAATTTTCTTTAGAATAGAGTCTTCCTGACCCTTTGTGATGATATTTTCACCATAGAGGTTACGATTTTCTTCGACCTGCTCTTCTGTCAGGCCACGAAAAGAACTCTTGTAAAAAGCCAGAGTTTCTTTTACAGGAAGCTGCAGAGCAGCAACTAATCTTTCTTTTACTGTTTTCATTGGTTTCTCCTTGATGTATGATTGATAAATTTCATACACAGGAACCAATCACTTTATAAGGACAGAACGACACAAATCAGCGATTGGCTGTGTATGTGCGGTTCCGGATAATCGTCAATTTGCATCGCGTGTCTCCTTTCTTAATTTATAAAAACAATTAAAAGTCCCAAGATGCCTGCAAGACATCAAAGGTGGCATTCATCTTCTGTGTCCAATCTTGTAATTCTGGAAAATTTTCTTTTAAAGAAAATCCAATAACTTCTTCACGTAAATTCCACCAATCTACAAGAGCAACTACTTGGATTGTTGCAATATTTAAAGAGAGCCCTTGCTCAGTAGCCAGTTTCTCTAACAAAGACAAACTCCGTATATTTCTCTCTTCAATTTGCTGATGTCTGTCTTTCCACCAATGTTCTTTTTCATGGAAAAATTTCTCCGCAACAATCGGCATTGTATTTTCCAAAATTCCTTCAGCAATGGACAGTATATTTAAAACATGCCATTTATCCATTCCATTGGGGAAAAGTGAGACTTCCTGACCTAGTTCGTCTAAATATTGAGAAATTAAATCACTACCATATAACCATTCTCCACTGGAAGCTTGAAAAGCAGGAATTCTACCTAAAGGATTATCTTGATTGTGCGGTGAATTTCTATCAAAAGCCACCTGAACTTTCTGAATATCCACTTGCTCCTCTAAATGATGATGTAAAATTGTAACATATACTTTACGCGCAAAAGGACTGGTACTAGAATACCAAAATTTCATCACTATTCCTCCTTCTTTTTTCTTGAGAGGCAGGCAATCAACTATTTGCACTCTTGAAATATTTTCAGCAAAAAAGAATACCCTGCCAATTTCTCGGCAGAGTTGTTTGCATGTCAGGTTATTCGCTTCATTGTTTTATGCACAGATAAAGCAAGCATTTACCGTTCAAGCTTTAACTCCATAAGGCGATGAAATGAGCTTAGTCTTGACCTTGGCGATCAAGACTGTTGACCAACGAATAGTGTCTCCACTGCTTTGCGGTAGTCATCCGTATCCTTATGGTAGCCTCACCTACCGATTTTCCACTATTACTATACTCCTCTTTGGAAGGATTGTCAATCTTTTTTTATCGCTTGAGATAAATTTCAAAAATATTTTGATTTATTTTGGCAATACCTCTGCAATACGGGAGCAGATTTCTTCAACCATCGTCTCTGGAGCAGCAACATTCAAGCGGGCATGACCTTTACCTTCTGGGCCAAAATCACTTCCTCGATTCAGGACGACCTTAGCCTCTTCTCGCAGCAGCTGGAAGAGCTGGTCATCTGTCAGGCCATAATCTGAAAAGTCCAGCCAAATCAGATAAGTCCCTTGAGGCTTCATGACCCGCAGGCGCGGTGCTTCCTTGGCAAAATAATCAACCACAAAATTTACATTCTTCTCAAGAACTTCCTTGACCTCCATCAACCAAGACCAACCGTAACGATAGGCTGCTTCTGTCGCTAAAAATCCAAGACCAGGAATTTCATGCTGGTTGTTGGCCAGCTGGCGTTTTTTAAACTGATGCCGCAAGCTAGGATTCTCAATCACAGCATAGGAATTTTTAGTTCCAGCAATATTAAATGTCTTAGTCGCACTGGCTAAAATCAAGCTAAAGTCCTTAAAGTCAGGCGAGACAGTATTGAAAGACTGGTGCTCATGTCCAAACAGGGTCAAATCTTGGTGAATTTCGTCTGAGACCAAGAGGACGCCGTATTTTTGGCAGAGGCGGCCAATTTTCTCTAATACTTCCCGTTCCCAAACTCGGCCTCCGGGATTATGAGGATTACATAGAACATAAATCTTGACTTCATTGTCTGCAATGTCCCGCTCTAGCTGCTCAAAGTCAATCTGAAAGAGACCGTCCTGCTCTATCAGAGAATTGGTAATAAGCCGCCGATTATTGAGCTTGACACTGCGGGCAAAAGGTGGGTAAACAGGAGTGTTGATTAGAACAGCATCACCTTCCTTGGTAAAGGCTTGGATAGCCGTCGAAATAGCAGGAACAACCCCCTCGATAAATACCAAAGCATCCCGATCAAAGGTATAGTCGTGCTCATCCCGCTCCCAATCAAGAACAGCATTGATTAGCTCTTCACTGGCATAGGTATAGCCATAGACCAACTGATTAGCATAGTCATGAACAGCTTGCTGGATTTCAGGCAGGACTTCAAAATCCATATCTGCAATCCAGGCTGGCAGGACTTCTTTGTCCTTCTCCGCTTCTTTCCATTTATAAGTATGATGCCCTACACGACAAGGGGCTTTTTCAAAATTATATCTTCCCATATTATTCATTCTCCAAGGCTGCACATAAATCGTCTACCAAATCACGACTATCCTCAATTCCAATCGACAGGCGCAGCAAATCATCAGTTAAGCCATAAGAATGACGCACTTCCACTGGAATGTCTGCGTGAGTCTGGGTCGTCGGATAGGTAATCAAGCTCTCCACTCCTCCTAAACTTTCCGCAAAGGTAAAGACTTTCAGGCTATTTAAGAGATGAGGAATCTTCCCTTCGTCCACAACTTTAAAGGAAATCATACCACCCTTGCCTGGATAGAGAACCTCTTTTACCGCAGGAGATTTCTTCAGAAAAGCGACTACTTCTTGTGCATTCTGAGTAGAACGTTCCATGCGGAGAGCAAGTGTCTTGAGACCACGCAAAAGCAGATAGCTGTCAAAAGGAGACAGGACCGGCCCAGTTGTGTTGAGGTTGTAGAAAAGTTTGTCATAGATAGCAGCATCATTAGTCATGATGGCTCCAGCCAAGACATCATTGTGCCCGCCCAGATACTTGGTTGCAGAGTGCAGAACAATATCTGCTCCGTCCTCCAGTGGTCTTTGGTAAATAGGACTGTAGAAGGTATTGTCCACAATGACAGTTGCTCCTCGCTCATGAGCCGCTTGGGAAATGCGGGCAATGTCAAACTCTACCATAAGAGGATTGGTCGGTGTCTCGATATAGACAATATCTATATCCTCTGTCAGATTATTGAGTAGTTCTTCTTCTGTATTGGCATAGGTAAAAGCAAAGCGCCCTTCCGCTTCAGCCTGAGCAAACCAGCGGAAAGAGCCGCCATAGAGATCCCGAACAGCCAAAACCTTGCTGCCGACCGGAAAGGCACTAAAGGCCAGCACAATAGCCGACATACCAGAGCTAGTCGCTAGGGCATAATTTGCACTTTCGATAGCTGCCAGAGTCTCTTCCAAGCTAACCCTTGTTGGATTCTTGGTTCGAGTATAGTCATAACCTGTTGACTGGCCAAACTCAGGGTGCTGGTAGGTCGTTGAAAAATGCAGGGGTGTTGTTAAAGCACCGGTTGTTTCATCTTTTTTAACCCCAGCCTGAGCCAGTAGTGTATTTAATTTTACGTCCTTACTCATATTAACCTTCCAATCCTTCGCTAATATTTCACCCTCTATTGTAACATCTTTTGAAAACATTTTTCTTTTTTCTTTTCAAGAGCTAGCTATAGTTTGAAACTATAATGTTAAAGTTTTAGAAAAACAAATCTAAAAATTAAAAAGCCCTGCGGCTTTTTAATAGATGTGAAAGCGTCGTCGCAGACTAGCCGCTTTTGAACCGATAAAGCGATCCATAAGGCGAACTTTGAGCGCCAGACCGCCATAGACAGCAAGACCGATACCGCCAATCAGAGCGATATAGACAAAGCTGGAAATCCGACCACTTGGATGTAGGAAGAGTCCAATGAGCAGCTCTGCCACCAAGACAAAGATGATCATCAGAACTGTCAGAATCACTGACAGGAGGCTCCGCTTAAAGAGATTCTTAGGATTCAGACCTGTTACCTTGCGAATTTCCTGATACATGAGCAGGATTGGGATAATCAAGCCAACTGTCGTCGCAAGAAGAGGACCATAAGCTTTGAAAATATAAATCAAGGGTACTTGCAGCACCAGCTTGACTCCTACTCCATAGAGGAAGTAAATAATAGCTTTTCGATTTTGGAAGAGGGCCTGAATCATCGGAGCCAACACCGTATATAGACTAAGGATAATGGTCTGCAGCATAGCAAAGATGAAAAGTCCCAGAGCTAAGCCGTCTGGCTTGCCATAGAAGACAGTATACAGAGGTTCCGCTACCAAAACAGCACCAATGGTTGCTGGCAAGATAAAGAAAATCAGCATGCTGAGATTATCCTGCACCAAGCGGGCAGCCGATCGGAAATCACCTTTGACATAGTTCTCGGTCAAAAGCGGAATCCCAACACCACCGATAGAAGTAGCCACTGCAATTAAAATCATGGTAATTTTATTAGGATTGGCTGAGAAATAGGCAAACTGAACCAGCAGCTCGGATTTGCTGTACTTGCTAATCCAACCCATGACATGGATAAAGGTAGCTTGGTCAATAATCTGAAAAAGCTGAATGGCAGATCCTGTGATAATGAAAGGAATGGCCTCCCGAATGGTATCCCAGAGCAGGGCACGGCCGTTAATCTCGCCGGCATTAGCAGGCTTATGAAGGATAGAAGTCAGCATCCCTGTCTTCCAGAGATAGAAGGCTAAGACAGCCATGCTAGCCAGCATACCGATAAAAGCGGCGAAGGTAGACTGGGTAACCGCTTCTACATAGTTGCCAGAACCGATTTTCATGATGAAAAAGGCTGTCAGGAGCATCCAGATAACCCGAATGACCTGCTCCGCAATCTGACTGATGGCATAGGGCTTGAGATTGTTAAACCCTTGGAAAAAACCTCGGATAACGCTCATTGATGGGAATATCAAAACAGCCAAAGACAGACTCTGCATGACTGGCACCAAGTCTGAACCACCGCCAGACATAGAAGCGAAAACTGGTGAGAGCAGATACATAATCACTGCAAAGACAGCTCCTAAAAGCAGCATAAACTTGAGGAACTCTCGAATGAGAGTGAAACTGTGCTCTTCCTTGTCAATGGTATTGTACTTAGCTACCTGCTTGGCCACTGCCACTGGCACACCGGCTGTAGAAATCAGTAAAAACCAGGCATAGATATTGTAGCCCATAGTAAAAAGGCCGTTGGCCTCAGCGCCGTGCTTGCCCATCCAGATATACCAAGGAATGATATAGATGGCACCCAGAAGACGACTGATAAAATTGCTGGCAGTTAGCCAGGCAGTTCCCCGCAGCATCTGCTGCTGCTGGCTTGTTGTTTCTTGGCTCATAGAAAACCTCTTCTATTTATTCTTCTTTTATTATAAACTTTTCCTTGCCTCTTGTAAAACCCAGCCATAAGGTTTACAATAGATTTATGATTAAAATTGAAACCGTATTAGATATTTTAAAAGAAGACCATAATTTTCGTGATATTGTCAAAGACGGAGAATACTTCTTCTCTTACAGCGGCTTGACTTTCGATAGTATCAGCTATGACAGCAGGCAAGCGGATGCCTCTACCCTCTTTTTTGTCAAGGGTGAGGCTTTTAAGAAAGAATTTCTAGAAAAAGCCGTCTCAGCTGGCCTGCGCTTTTATATCAGCGAGACAGACTTTCAAGTGGGCATTCCGGTCCTCTTGGTCAACGATGTCAAGCAGGCCATGAGTCTCTTAGCTATGGAATTTTACGGCCATCCTGAGAAAAAGCTCAAACTGCTAGCCTTTACTGGCACCAAGGGCAAGACAACTACAGCTTATTTTGCCTATCAAATCCTTTCCCAAAGCCATCGGCCTGCTTTGCTCTCGACTATGAACACTACTTTGGATGGCGAGACTTTCTTCAAGTCAACTCTGACCACACCAGAGAGTCTGGATCTTATTAAAATGATGGCCCAAGCCCTTGCTAATGATCGGACTCATCTCATCATGGAAGTTTCCAGTCAGGCTTATCTCAAGAAACGGGTCTATGGCCTAACCTTTGATGTGGGTGTCTTTCTTAATATCAGCCCAGACCATATCGGCCCTATTGAGCATCCAACCTTTGAAGATTACTTCTACAATAAACGGCTTTTGATGGACAATAGCCGAGCAGTTATTGTGAATAGCGGCATGGACCATTTCCAAATCGTGAAAGAGCAAGTCGCTTCTATGGAACACGATTTCTATGGAGCAGGCTCTAGTAACACTATCACGGATTCTCGGGCTTTCAGCTTTGAAGCGACTGGTAAGTTAGCTGGCCACTACGATATCCAGCTCATTGGCCACTTCAATCAAGAAAATGCAGTAGCGGCTGGTCTTGCCTGTCTGCGTCTGGGTGCTAGCCTCAAAGACATCAAAAAAGGAATTGCCGCAACCCGAGTCCCAGGCCGTATGGAAGTTCTGACTCAGAAAAACGGCGCCAAGGTCTTCGTTGACTACGCTCACAATGGTGTTAGCCTAAGCAACCTGCTGTCTGTGGTAGAGGAACACCAAAAGGGCAAGATTATCCTCCTCTTAGGTGCTACAGGCAACAAGGGTGAAAGCCGCCGCAAAGACTTCGGTCGCCTACTTAATCAGCATCCTGAGCTGACCCTTATCTTAACTGCGGACGACCCCAACTATGAAGATCCTCTAGCCATTGCGGAGGAAATCGCATCCTACATCTCCTATCCAGTGGAAAAAATAGCCGACCGTGAAGAAGCCATCAAAAAAGCTCTCAGTCTGACAGACCGAGAGGGAGATGCCGTCATTCTAGCCGGTAAAGGAGCGGATGCTTACCAAATCGTAGAAGGAGAAAAAGTAGCCTATCCAGGAGACTATGCCCTTGCAGAAAAGTATTTATAAGAAAAAAGGCGAGCATATCGCCTTTTTATTCTTGTTTAGTAGAGATTAACGCCATTTAATCAGAACGTACATCAAGCTGGAGCCAAACATATCCGCCAAGGCGTGCATGAGAAAGAAAGGCAAGAGGTTCTTGACCTTGTACTTGTAAAGGAAATAGTAAAAGAGACCGTACACCACTCCGATAACCAAGGCCCACAGCATGCCCTGATAGGTGTGGAAAGAAATCCGAATGATAGTAGAGTAGGCCAGAGCCCACCACTTATACTTATCCTTAACAGAGGTCATAAGCCCCAGAAAGAAGAATTCCTCATAGAAGCCATTTAGAAGTCCGTAGAGAATGGCCATAGGTGTCAGTTCAGCAAATTTCCGGAAGATTTCTAGAACATCTACATAAGACCAGAGAGTTGGATCAAAGTAATTATACTCGCCGCTCAGCGTCGTCACAATGTCACCAAAGAACCCTACTGCTACAAAAATAAGAGGAGTCCAGAGGAGAACCGACCAGCTCATACGAATAGGAAGCTGCTTAAAGTCAAAGCGCCGAAACAATAGGTAAAGAATGGTCAAGACCAGCATCAGCAGCTGAAAATTGAAATTACTAGAAAAAGCCGCTCCTTCAGTGGCTGTATTGGTCACCGTTTCAGTCGCTCCTGTGCTGGAAGCTGGCGCAAAGCTAGCTAAATAAAGCTCCGTTGAGCGATAAATAAACTGCCCAAACATGAGCAGGGTAATCACTGCAATATCAAACCACCTCAGCTCTTTCAAAGGCTTAGAGGGGCGTAGGTTTGTCAATAATTTCATCATTTTTCCTTTCACCACCTGTAAATTCATATCATCATTGCAGGTCCTTTTTAATATTTCTATCTTAGCATGAAAAGCTTAAATTTTTATTATTTACAAATTTATAAAACTTTTTTATTTTATTTTTATTAAATTGTCAGAAAACTCTTTTTTTAGAAAAATTTTTATGGTATAATAAAAGGCGTAATTCTGATAGAAGAATCAGCCAGAAAGGAAGTCTATGTCCACTATCTCTGCAGCAAGTATCCAGGTCGCCTACGATCAAAAGGTTATTATTGACGGACTGGACTGCCAACTCGCCGAGGGAAAGATTACAACTATTATCGGTAGCAATGGCTGCGGTAAGTCCACTCTTCTCAAGGCTTTTACTCGTATTTTACCGACAAAAGCCGGCAACATAACCCTGGATGGACAGTCCATCGCCCTACTGCCGACCAAGGAGGTGGCGCAAAAGATTGCCTTGCTACCCCAAACCATGGAGGCGACCGATAGCATCACTGTTTATGACCTGGTCTCTTATGGCCGCTTTCCGCATCAAACTGGCTTGGGCCGGCTCAGTACAGAAGACCGGGAAAAAATCTGCTGGGCTATGGAAGCAACTCAGGTCAGCGAATTTTCGGACTGGCAGGTGGATGATTTGTCTGGAGGTCAGCGTCAGCGCGTCTGGATTGCTATGGCTTTAGCTCAAGATACAGAGACTATTTTTCTGGACGAGCCGACCACCTATCTGGATATGAATCACCAGCTGGAAATCTTGGAGTTGCTGAATGACCTCAACCGACTCAGCGGAAAAACCATTATCATGGTTCTGCATGACATCAACTTGGCTGCCCGCTTCTCCCATCAGCTGATCGCTATGAAAAATGGGCATATCCGATATCAAGGAAGTGTTGAGCAGGTCATGACTTCAGATATTCTGAGAGACATTTTTCAGATTGAAGCCCAGATTATTCGGGATCCTATTCAGGATAAGCCGCTCTGCCTCAGCTATCAGCTCGTTAAATAAGTCATGTATTCATAGATATGTTTTCCATATCACTTTATGAATACAGCTTCTAAACTTTTTTGTAGAATTGGAGGAAAACATGAAAAAGTTTTTATCATTTGCCACCCTTACTGTTACCATCTTCCTTTTAGTTGCCTGCGGCAGCTCATCTAAATCCGAAAACTCTGCCTCTTCAGACAAGGTCGAGCTATCCAGTAAGCCCAAAATTGACGGATTCCATTACTACGGCGATATTCCTAAAAATCCAAAACGGATTGCCAGCCTCTCCTCTACCTACACAGGCTATTTGCTGCAACTAGGTTTCGATCCTGTCACTGTAACATCCTATGATGCTAAAAATCCTGTCCTCAAGGAAAAAGTCAAAAATGCCAAGGTCCTGATGCCGGAAGATTTGGAGCCTATCGCCAAGCAAAAGCCAGACCTTATCGTAGTAGATGCCAGTGACAAAAATATCGATGAACTAAAGAAAATCGCTCCAACTATTGCCATTGATTATGGAAAAAATGATTATTTAGAAATCCTGAATCGCTTTGGCCAAATCTTTGGTAAGGAAAAAGAAGCTGACCAATGGATTGCTGATTGGAAGAGTAAAACAGCTGATATTGGCAAGCAGTTAAAAGAAAAGCTGGGACAAAATGTCACTTTCACGGTTGTTGGGCTATATGAAAAGGAAATCTACCTCTTCGGTAACAACTGGGGACGAGGCGGAGAAGTTATCTACAAATCTCTGGGATTTGATGCCCCACAAAAGGTGAAGGATGAAGTATTCCCAAGTGGCTACTTGCAAGTCAGCCAAGAAACGGTGAGTGAGTATATTGGCGATTATGTCCTGGTTGCAGCTGAAGATGATAAAACGGGCAGCGCTCTTTACGAAAGCGATGTTTGGAAATCCATTCCCGCTGTCCAACAGAACCACATCTTAAAAGTGGATGCCAACGCCTTTTATTTCAACGATCCATTGACACTTGAATACGAACTCAAAACCATTCAAGATGGCCTTAAAAAAATGAACTAGGCCATTCCTTGCAGAAACTCAGACTAGTAAAAAACATTGCTAGCAAGCGATATATCTCATGATAGCTATTTGATTTTCGACTATATAAAGGATACCAGATGACGCTTCATTCACTCTTCACTCAAAAAAATAGGCCAAACATCTTTTGGCTTGTTTTTTTCGCCTTCATTCTCCTGCTGATTTGCGGACTCTATCTCTACCTGCGCTTTGGCATTCCTAGCTACTCCCATCGGCAACTGATAGAAACGCTGAGCCATCCTTTCAAGGAAAGTCCAGCCCAGAACATCATCATAGATCTGCGCTTACCTAGAGGAATTGCAGCTCTACTAGTCGGAGCTAGCTTGGCCGTTTCAGGAGCCATCATGCAGGGGATTACCCGCAATGCCATTGCTGATCCGGGACTTCTGGGTATCAACTCTGGAGCTGGCCTAGCGCTCATCTGCGGTTATGCCTTTTCTAAGAGTATACACTACAGTAGCATCCTTCTGCTCTCACTTGTAGGAGCCTGTCTAGCCAGTATTCTGGTTTTTAGCCTCTCCTACCATCCTAGAAAAGGTTTTGGGCAACTACGACTCGTCTTATCCGGTGCCATGGTAACAACACTCCTGACTGCTATCGGACAAGGCTTGACCATTTACCTCAACCTGACCAATGCTGTCATCGGTTGGCAGGCTGGAGGACTTCTAGGAACCAATTGGAAAATGCTGCAAATCATTGCTCCCTTTATCTTATTAGGCCTCTTATTGGCTCAGCTATTTTCTCACCAACTAACCATTCTCAGCCTCAATGAAACAGTAGCCAAGGGCTTAGGCCAGCGAACGACTCAGTTGACCCTTCTCTTTCTAAGCCTCGTTCTACTGTTATCAGCGGCAGCCGTTGCCCTAGTAGGAAGCCTAGCCCTCGTCGGACTGATTATTCCACACTTTGTCAAAACCATCAGCGGAAAGAACTACCAGAAAATCTTGCCACTGACGATGCTAACAGGAGCGCTCTTTCTACTGATCTGTGATTTTGCTGCAAGTCATATGGTCGGTCTGCCTCTTAGCTCTATTATCAGTCTCGTTACGCTGCCAGTCTTCCTATGGATAATGAGAAAGGGGACTTTCTATGAGAGATAAAAAACGGATTCTTTTGGTTCTAGTAAGCCTCAGCCTCCTGACTTTCCTAATTTTCCTACTGTCTCTATCATCAGGCGATCAGGAATTTAATGTCGGAGAAGCTTTTCGATATCTGCTGGGGCAAGGAGATGATGGCAGCGCCTTTATCATGGAGCAGATCCGCTTGCCCCGAATTCTAGTCTGCCTTCTAGCAGGAGCTTCGCTAGGGATGAGCGGTGTACTGCTGCAGACCTTTACTCGAAATCCACTTGCCGATTCAGGAACCTTGGGAATCAATGCCGGAGCTGGTGTTATCATTACTCTTGCTATCAGCAAGCTAGAAGTGACCGATCCTTTCTATATTCGCTATCTTCCCTTTATCGCAACCTTTGGCGGTATGCTGACTGTAGCCCTTATTTACCTGATCTCACATCAAAAAGGCCAAGCTATAAGCCCCGTCAAACTCATTATCGCTGGTGTGACCTTGTCAACCATTCTGTCTTCTAGTATGATTGCCATCACTGGCCGTGTCAATCAGAACAAACTGACCTATGTAGTTAGCTGGCTAGCTGGTAAGATTACGGGTAATAACTGGGAAAGTCTAGCTATTGCTGGCCCTTTCTTGCTTTTATTCTGGCTGCTGACCTATCTGCGTTCCCAAAAGCTCAATATCCTCAGCCTAAATGATGAAACAGCTCTAGGTCTGGGGCTTCATCTAAAAAGAGAGCGGCAGATAACCCTACTATTGGCCAGTGCTCTCGTCGCCTTTAGCCTATCTCTAGCTGGAAATATTGTCTTCATCGGTATGTTGGCTAGCCATATCAGCAAACGATTCCTGCCTAGCGATCATCGCTTACTCTTTCCAGCCGCCATGCTGCTAGGCGCCTTTATCATGACAGGGGCAGATACGATCACAAGAACCTTCCTCATCGGAAGCTCCGTCCCGACAGGCATTTTGATTTCCATTATTGGATCCCCCTACTTCCTCTACCTTATGTATCAGCAAAAAAAAATAATCAGCCGAATAATCGACTGATTGTTTTTTATTTATCCAAGCTGTTTTTGATACCTTCAACGGCACCTTCTACAGCTCCTTTAGCATCTTCAGCAACTTCTTTGGCTTTGGCAATAGTTTTTTCTACAAAGCCTTCTGCTTCAGTCTTGTTATCGCCTGTAACTTTGCCCACGCCTTCTTTAACAGCGCCTTTAGCTTCATCGAATTTATTTTCTAGTGACATAATTTTGCCTCCATTCTTTTTTACGGTTTCTGATACCGTTTACAGTAGTATAAGTTTTTTCTTTTCAAAGGTCAAATATTCTGCTCATTCTATGAGAAAATCAGTCCAACTGAAAAGTCAATCTCTCCTTATCAAAGCTGGCCTGTAACTCATACTTGCCTACTTTGTTTTGTCGAATATAACCTAAAATTACTAGGCTATCAACAAAAATGTCCCGCCGCTTCTGCATGAGCTCATCCTTGCGGACATACTTGAGGAGAAAGGTCGTCATATACTTGAGTGCATACTCTGGATTGACATCGCCCAAGGCAGCATAGAGGGGCTTTTGTGCCTCAGACAGCGGATATTGGTGCTGCATCTTGTAAAAATAATTAGCCAAGGTCAGCTCATCCCTCTGAAAATCCGTCTTTTCCAGCAAGACCGCCGCATTGGTCTGATTGGAAAGCTGAGTCTCAAAGCGCAGCTCCAAGAGTTCCTGATAGAGGGGAGTGTCATCACGGATAAAGACTTCCTGATCCAAAAGCAAGTCCTCCAAACTTTCCACAAAAGGCAGCGTCAGATAATATCGCTTGTTTTCCCGCCGGATATAGCCTGCCTTGATATACTCTTCTATCGAGCGGTCAATATTAGACACGCCCTCAAACTCTCTCTTAATCTCACGTAGAGTCACCGTCTCATGCTGATCCAAATAATCAATCAGCTCCTGAAAAAAGGGCTGGCGCGTCAAACGGCTGGGATTGATAATTTTAATCATGAAGTTCTCCTTTGTAGATGAGTTTTCTTGACTGAGCCAACTGGCTAGGATTCGTCCCAGGCTGATTTAAGGGCACATCTAAGCCCAAGTCCCGATAATATTCCTGCCAAAAATCAGAAATTAGATTTTCCTCGTCTCCAAACTGCATAGGAATCGTATCAAAAATCGGCAAAATTTCCGCAATATACTCCGAACAGTAAAAACCATCGGACTGAGGATAAAAGCTGAAATTGTATGGCTTTCCTAGATGTAATTTGGCCCTTTTAAAGACAGCTTCTGCTTCAATAGCTGGATAGCGATACACGTCATAAACATCCTCATCCTGCCAAAAATCAGACAAGTCTTGATTGACAACACCCTTCTCATGGGTTGCATGAAAAATCTCACCATTAAAAAAGATAGCCACGTGGCTATATGAACCCGTTGCTGCTCTGATTGCTGCAGCAATTTCTGAAGACCCGACTGTAAAAATCAAATCTCCGTCTTGTAAATCTTGAATCTTCATTTCTCTCGCCTATCAAAAAAGGAGCCGAAACTCCTTTTTAGTATGAGGGGAATAGCCTCTCATGTAGTAACTAATCTATTCAACTGAGCTCTTTAAGCATTAAAACTTGCTGTCAGTTGAGGCACTACTTGCTTCTTACGAGAAACAGCGCCTGCTAGGAAAGCATGGTTATTCTCAAGAGCAAAATTAAAGGCTGCTTCGACCTTGTCCATATTGCTTCCGATAGCCAGAATCTCTGAGTCTGAGTTGATAATGTCTGTAATCATCAAGACGAAGTCAGAGTAACCATTTTCAGCGTTTGTTTTCTCAATAGCTGCTTCGATTTCTGCCTGACGCTCCAAAACTTCAGCAATATCAACTGTGTTAACTTGTGCTACACGGACATTGTTTCCGTTCAATTCAAAGGTTTTAGCATCAATGTCAATCAATTCTTCAGCAGACTTGCTAGCCAAATTAGTTCCGGCCTTGAGCATAGCCAAACCATACTCTTCCAAGTTGACACCAGCCAGCTCAGCCAATTCTGGTGCAATGACCTTGTCAGTCGGATGAGTTGTTGGTGACTTAAGCAAGAGAGTATCAGAGATCAAACCAGACAGCATCAATCCTGCAATTTCTTTTGGAACTTCTACTCCGTGCTCCTTGAACATGCGGTAAACAATAGAGGAAGCAGAACCCACTGGCTCCAAGCGCATGTAAAGTGGACTAGCTGTTTCAAAGTTAGCAACACGGTGGTGGTCCACCACGCCATAAACTTCAACTTCTGCAATATCTGCCACAGACTGCTGGAATTCATTGTGGTCTGTCAGGATAACTTGCTCAGCTCCCTCTGCCTTTGCAGATGTAATCACGCGCGGTGCAGCCACGCCAAAGTAATCCAAAACAAAGGCTGTTTCTTCATTAGGCTCACCTAGAGCTACAACTTCTGTATCCAAGCCATAAGCTTCGCGAGCCAAGTAAGCAAAAGCGTAAGATGAACCAATGGCATCTGAATCAGGATTTTGGTGACCGAAAACTAAAATTTTAGACATGATAAACCTCTTCTTTTATATAATGTTTATTGCATTTATTTTACCACAATTACAGGCATTTCACAAAAGCAGAAGGGCATTTTTTTAGGAAAAATGGACTGGTCAGCCCACCAGCCCATTAATTCATACTCAAAGTAGATTAGTTACTATGCACCCGATTCATATACTCCGTATAGGATTCAGTCTGCATGAGTTCCTTGGCATTCTTGACCCGATCAGCTGTCGGAGGCTTAACCCCTTCCAGCTTGTAAGGGATACCCAGCTCCCGCCATTTGAATTCACCCATAGTATGGTAAGGTAGAATTTCAAACTTATCAACATTCTTCAGCGTCTTTACAAATTTACCTAGCTCAATCAGGTCATCATCGCGGTCGGTCAATCCCGGAACCAAGACATGGCGGATCCAGACTGGCTTTCCAATGTCAGATAGGTACTTGGCACAAGCCAAGATATTCTTGTTAGTCTGGCTGGTCACAATTTTGTGCTGTTCTTCGTTAATTTCCTTGATGTCTAGCAGGACAAGGTCGGTAACTGCCATGAGTTTGTCAAATTTTTTCAGATAGCGAGGCGTATTTCTAAATGGCAGGGCACAGGTATCCAAGGTACAGTGGATGCCCAGCTCCTTAGCCTTGGTAAAGAGGGCAATCAGAAAATCAATCTGCAGCAAGGCTTCTCCTCCGCTGACGGTGATGCCGCCTTTATTGCCCCAGAAACCCTTGTAACGGAGAGCTTCTTGTAAAACATCATCCACTGTCCGCAGCTGAGATTTGTTGGTCTCCATCTCCCAAGTATCCGGATTATGGCAATACTGGCAGCGCATGTGGCAACCCTGCAAAAAAACAATAAAACGGATACCCGGTCCATCAACAGCTCCAAAACTTTCGGTGGAGTGGACCATGCCCGTTACCTTTCCATAATCAACTGCTTCTTCAATTTTCTCTTCAACCATCGCGCAACCTCTTAAGTCTGAAAACGTTTTATAACTAACTACATTATAACATGATTAAAGCAAAAATAGACTTAATTTGCCTATTTTTTAGAAAACAAACTGTTTTTCAGTTTCATTTTCAGTGTTTTACAACAGATAAAACTTTAGGTCGAAAGCAGTAGGCAAGCAAAAAATCAGGGCAGAATCTTTATTCCACCCTGATTTCACTTTTTAAATTGATTTTAGTTAATTTCGACTTCTCTTTTTGAGAGTAAAAGCAAACATTAGCAAGGCCAATCCCAAAACTGCCCAGCTACTGCTACTTTGGCCGGTCTGCGGGAGCCCCTTCTTCTTGCTGCCAGCAGTCTGACCTTGTCCAGTTTGATTGGACGATGGAGAATTGGTCTGAGACGGGGCTCCTTGATCTGCTGCTACAGAAGATTGTCCAGTTGATTGAGACGGCTGGGAGCTGTCTGATGTTGAAGCTGCAACATCCTTAGAAAAGTCCAGCTGCACCACTACTGGATCATGGTCTGAAGCTCTGCCATGTTCCTCCATGAAAGAGGCATTGATATGGACAGGGGCAAAGACTGCCTTGCCTGCTAGGTTCTTCGAAATGAAAATATTGTCCAAGCTTTGGTTGCTGCCACGGTAGAAATAGGAATAACGGTCAGCCGCATCATGCTCCTGCATAAGATTAATCAATTCATTACCCGCCAGTGCTTTAGCTGTTTCGGAAAATTCAAAATCATTAAAATCACCAGTCAGCACAAACTTAAGGTTAGGATTTTGTCTCAGTCCTTCCTGAACAAAGCTATTTAAAATTTTAGCCTGCTCAATTCGGGCTGCCTGCGTATGCTGAACTGCTGGCTGATCGGAGCCATAAACGGCATCATCCCCAATCTTGGACTTCAAATGATTGGCAATAACGACGATATGCTGTCCCTTAAATTCAAACTCAGCTGCCAAGGATTTACGAACCTTGGTAAAGGCTGGATTTGTTGGAGCAATCCGGGCAGGATTCTTAACCAGATGGCCACCAGAGAAGCTAGCTGCTTCGTCACTCGTACCAGCTTCTTTTTCGACTAACTTCACCCGATTTGGATCGTAGAGAAAGGCCACGCGGATATTAGAGCCAGGCTTGCCACCATCTTGACCGTCAAGTGGGGCAACTTCGGTGTACTTGTAAGTTTTTCCGCCCAGTTCTTTGATGCGGGCCGCTAGTTTCTCACCGCTTTTGACACCGCTGGTCGTCCCGTCATTGACACTGCCATTCTCATCTTGAACCTCGATGAGCGTAATGATATCTGGACTATGGATTTCATTGATGAAGGAATTAGCGATTCTAGTCACTTTTTCCTCAGGTGTTTCACCTTTTTTAGCATTAGCAGAAAAATTCTCGATATTGTAGGAAGCAATAGTCAACTTGTCCTCGCTTGGATAGATAGGAGAGACCTGTCTCTGCAAGCCCCCGTCCACCAAATCAGGCAGCTGAGTCGGCTCCAACTTGTAAATCTTCCCACGATAAGTCACGACTCCGACCACATCGCCATTGAAATAATCCTTGGCCTTGGCAATAAATTTATTGCCAACATAGACTGGAATGGTTGCGGTATTTTGGGCGTTTGGACGAAGATTGAGACCTCCGATATTGTTTAATGGCAAGGCTTGGTAGCCTTCAGGTAAGAGATAAATGTCTCCACGGTACTGCGGGCCTAAAACGCGGGGCCTCTTCACCGTCGTCAACATTCCTTCCAAACTTTCCCAGTAGTCCAACGCTTCACTTTGAGGCTGATAGTTATTAATATCGTTATCGACCGTATCCTGAGGCATATTAGCCACGATGTCAACTGGAGCAGGTAGATCAGCTTTCCCTTCCTTGATCACCTTGGAAGCGACAAGCATGGTGACTGTCAAACTACCACTGGGCTTGTTGAAAGTTTGCCCCTGACGAACGCTGAGCTCTTCCATATAACCTTCTTTGACGCGTCCTTCAAGACTAAGTTTGTCTCCAACATCGACTGTTTCTTTAGAAACAACATAAAGGGCATCAGAAGTCCTGCTATTTCCATCAGGAGTCACGTCTTGAACATAAAAACCATAGCGGTCTGTTTTCGTCACAACTACATTGGAAACTTGAACTTCTTTGTCCTCATAGGGAGAGGCTTGTGATTCTCCCTGAATGGTTCCCACATTGGGCACAGCTTCTGGTCCGCTAGCCGCAGCTTGTGCTGCAGCAGGGGCTTGGTCTGCCTTTTCCACTGTCTCTGCAGAAGCCGGCCTTGACTCTCCCGATTCTGCTGATGGACTCTCCGCTTGACTGGCAACCGATGCATCGCTTACAGCCGGATTCTCTGTAAGAGCTGCCGCATCTGAAGTCGACGAACTTACTGCTTCTTCTGCTCCGACCGGTTGGACAGAAAAAAGCAGGGACAGAAAAGCAGCTAGCAAGACCGCTGTGGGAAAAAGCTGCTTGTAAGAAACTTGTTTTTTCATGAATTTCTCCTTTTCTGTATAAATGTATATTATCCTATTTAATTTTTATTATAAGATAAATTGCAATAAAAAGTGCAACAAATCTAAAATTCATCCATAAGTGCCTCAAATGCTGTTTTGTAACCTAAGCATTTTCTTGGACGGTGATTTATAGCAAGTAAAGCATTTACTAACGATTCATCAGTAATGTCGGTTAGATTAGTCCTCTTAGGAAAATATTCTCTAAGCAAACCATTTGAATTTTCATTACTTCCTCTTTGCCAAGATGAATAAGCGTCCGCAAAGTAAAAGTC
>NZ_RJMV01000013.1 GCF_003943735.1 Streptococcus sanguinis
TCATCCAAGAAGAGCAAGCTCCTCTCTTCAGCGTTCTACTTGCATGTATTAGGCACGCCGCCAGCGTTCGTCCTGAGCCAGGATCAAACTCTCATTAAAAAGTTTGAGTTCGCACTCATTACTGTCCACTGACAGATTTATTTTCGTTTTTTGACAGGTTACATATCTCTATTCATCCAAGAAGAGCAAGCTCCTCTCTTCAGCGTTCTACTTGCATGTATTAGGCACGCCGCCAGCGTTCGTCCTGAGCCAGGATCAAACTCTCATTAAAAAGTTTGAGTTCGCACTCATTACTGTCCACTGACAGATTTATTTTCGTTTTTTGACAGGTTACATATCTCTATGTCACCCTGCACTTGGTTCGTCTTGTTCAGTTTTCAAAGGGCTTTGTCTTTCGCGACAACTATATTAGTATATCACCTATACCTACCAACTGTCAATACCTTTTTTGAAAAAAATTAAAAAATTATTATTTTTAAATTGGTGAATAGTTTTACATACCTTTGAGGATGGTAAATTGACCTACATTCTTTCTTTATAAAGGCGCAAAAAATGCCCTTTCGGACATTTTTTCTATTCTTGTTCTTGTTTATACTTTTCGAGTTCTGCTTTATTAGCCCAGACGTAGTGTCCCGGACGAATCTCTGCCATTTCTGGTTTATCAACAGAATAATCGTGCTGTTCAGGATCATAGACCTTCAACACTTTTTTACGCTCCAAGATTGGGTCTGGAATTGGAACAGCTGAGAGCAGGGATTGTGTATAAGGGTGGACAGGATGGTTGAACAATTCCTCTGTCTCTGCCACTTCTACAATGACACCTTTGTAAATCACGGCGATACGATCAGAAATAAAACGAACTACCGAAAGGTCATGGGCAATAAACAGATATGTCAAGCCCAACTCTTTTTGGAATTTTTTCAAAAGATTCAAAACCTGAGCCCGAACAGATACGTCCAAAGCAGAGATTGGCTCATCAGCAATTACGAAATCTGGTTGCATGACCAGAGCACGAGCAATCCCAATCCGCTGACGCTGTCCACCAGAGAATTCATGAGGATAGCGAGTTAAATGCTCAGCCAACAAGCCAACTTCATTGATGATATTTTTAACTTTTCTTTGCCGGTCTTCTTCACTATCAAACAAATGGTAATTATAGAGACCCTCAGATATGATATAGTCAACCGTTGCACGTTCATTCAGGCTAGCTGCTGGGTCTTGAAAAATCATCTGAATCTTGCGAATCAAGTCTGCTTCTTCTGCTTTTGACTTTTTACCATTAATCTTTTTGCCTTCGTAGAAGATATCACCTGCACTGGTATCATTAAGGCCGATAATAGCTCGACCAATAGTAGTCTTACCAGAGCCTGATTCTCCTACAAGAGAGAAAGTTTCCCCCTTGTTGATGAAGAAATTTGCGTTTTTTACTGCTACAAATTTCTTACTTCCTTCGCCGAAGGAAATTTCTAAATCTTTAATTTCAACTAATTTTTCAGTCATTTCCTTCCTCCTAAGCTTCTAATTGATTGAAGCCCATTTTCGAACGAATTTTTTCATGTAGGTTTTCGATAATCTCTGGTTTATCAACCTTAGGCGCATCTTCGTGCAGCAACCAAGTCTTAGCCCAATGAGTATCTGAGACCTTGAAAGCCGGTGCTTCTTCTTCAAAGTCAATTGACATGGCATAGTCAGAACGCAAAGCAAAGGCATCCCCTTTGATTGGTGAATAAAGTGACGGCGGAGTACCAGGAATCGAGTAAAGCGCACCATTCGCATCTGCCAACTGAGGCAAGCTGGATAGCAAACTCCATGTATAAGGATGTTTTGGCTCGTAAAAGATTTCTTCAACTGTACCGTATTCTACAATTTCACCGGCATACATGACCGCAACCTTATCTGCAATACTAGCCACAACACCAAGGTCGTGCGTAATAAAGATAGTTGTGAAATGATATTCTTGCTGCAATGATTTGAGCAAGTCAATGATCTGCGCTTGAATCGTTACATCGAGGGCCGTTGTCGGCTCATCACAGATAAGAATATCAGGGCGGCAAGCCAAGGCAATAGCAATTACAATCCGCTGACGCATACCACCTGAGTATTGGAAAGGATATTCTTCGAAACGTTTTTCTGCATCTGGAATCCCGACCTTACTCATGTAGTCAATGGCCATTTTTTTAGCTTCTTTGGCTGATTTTCCTTGGTGCTTGATAATGACCTCTGTAATCTGGCTTCCAATGGTATTAATGGGATCCAAGCTCGTCATCGGATCTTGGAAGATAGTCGCAATTTTTGCACCGCGAATAGGCTCCCAATCCTTGTTACTACGAAGAGTCGTCAAATCTTTACCGCGGTAGTCAATGGTTCCTTTAGCTACACGGCCATTTTCTTCTAACATACCGGTAAAGGTCTTGGTCAAGACAGACTTTCCTGAGCCTGATTCACCAACAATAGCCAGAACTTCGCCTTCAATCAAGTCCAGAGAGACTCCACGAATGGCGGTTAAGACACGATCGCGAACATCGAATTCCACGACAATATCGCGAGCAGTCAATATTACATTTTCATTCTTTGTCATATTTACTCCTATCTATGTGTACGTGGATCGCTGGCGTCGGCTAAGTTTTGACCAACTACGAAGAAAGTAAGGGATACCAAAATCAGAGTTGTGAGTGGAATCCAAAAGAGGTAGGCATTTGTCGTCACGTTTTGTGAATAATCTGAAATCAAGCGTCCCAAACTCGGCACTGTTACAGGAAGTCCTAATCCAAAGAAGGACAGAAAGGCTTCGTAAGAGATAAAACTTGGCAGCATCTGTGAAGTGGTGGTCACGATAACAGATACCAACTGCGGCATAATGTTCTTCGTTACAATCTTGAGAGTCGGTGTACCAAGGGTACGAGAGGCAAGGTTATATTCCAAATCCCGATAGCGCATAATCTGCACACGGATGGTGTAGGCAATACCGACCCAACCAGTAATCGTCATGGCAAAAATAAGATTCCAGAAACCAGCACCAATAGAGTAGGTCAAGACAATGACAATCAAGAGGGCTGGGATATTTGAAATGATATTGTAGATTTCCATCATGACACGGTCAACTGTTTTGGAAATTCCCCAGATACCGCCAATGATAACTCCGATAGCCAGATTAATAACCGTCGCAATAATCGAAATAAGAATAGAGTTACGGGCACCAAACCAAACACCGTCAAAGAGAGACTTACCATTACTATCCGTTCCAAACCAGTATTGAGCACTTGGTTTGATATAACGCATGCTAAAATCATTTACCTTGCTCACGTCATTAAAGTCGAAGTTTGAAAACATAGGATAAATGAAGCTCATGAGAATAATGGCAATCAGAATCCCTAGCATGGTAATGGTTGATTTCTTTTTCAGAAATTGACGCATGACTGATTTCCAGTAAGAATAGGCTGGAGCATCAATCGTTTCAGAGGCAAAATCGTCACGTTTGACAAATTGGAATTTGCTTTTATCAATTGTAGCCATTATTTACCTCCTTTTGATGTTAACTTGATACGTGGGTCCAGTACAGTCATCAGAATGTCACCCAGCAAGAGAGCAAAGATAGACAGACATGTGAAGATGAATACAAGACCAACAACCATAGAGTTATTGGATGCCTTAACAGAATCAATCAGCATCTTACCCATACCAGGAAAGGCAAAGACAGTTTCTGTCAGAGTCGCACCTGCAATAACACCAACGATAGAAGCTGGGATACTAGATACCAGCGGCACCATAGCGTTTTTAAAGATGTGCTTGTTAGAAATTTCTTTTTCAGAGAGACCCTTAGCACGTGCAAAGCGGACAAAGTCCTGAGACTGCAGGTCAATCATATAACGACGAATCCAAACAGCTGTCCAAGGAGCACTCAAAAGCCCTAAAATAACAGCTGGAAGGACATAAGAACGCCAATCTCCTGCTCCCAAGATTGGGAAGGAGTCTGGAAGACCAACAGCAGACCCCGCCAAACGAACGATGTAAACCAAGGCGATGGTTGGCAGTGACATCATAAAGGTCAAGCCCGCTGTAGAAATGCTATCAAACCATGTATTCTTGAGTCGAGCCATGTAGGATCCGAGTGGAATAGCAATCAGATAAGACAGAGCCACACCAATCAAACCGATAATGGCTGAGCTGGTAATCATGGATGGATTTTGATAGTTGCTTTGAGTCGCCGTATAAGCATCTCCCTTACCAAACTTAGCAATATCCTGTGAGTCTGCTTTGCTTGGCGTCTTATAGGTACGAGAGTAAATGTTAACAGACGATGTCTTTTTACCTGTTGGGAATTGAACTTCAGAAGACTTAGTTTGTCCTTGTCCCTGTGTAATAACCTGCAGAACAGGGATATTGGCATAGGTTGGATAAGAATTCCCTAAATTAAAGGTAATAAAGTTCTGGTGGACAAATGGGAACTGACCATTAAAGTACAGCAGATACTTATGCTTGGTACCAGAACCCACAAGAGACCAGCCAACAGAAGGATCATTTTCAAACCGGATATAACGCTCTAGGTTTGGATTTTCCTCATCTTGGATAACATTTGGATGGTCAATTTGAATCAAATTAGCATAGAACTCAAAGACACGTTCATAAACAGGTACTTCACGTACAGCATAGAATTCTCCGCTCAGTGGGAATTTCTGCAATTTCCAGCCATTGCCAAGTTTATCAATATACTTCTGATAAATCTTCTCGTTTGCTTCTGTAGCTTCTGTGGTAACAGAAGAATCTTCCTTGCTGGCTTTCTCCTGCAGTTCCTTTGTATCATAATAGTCAATGTAGCCCATCCGCTCAAAGATAGTGTTTTCATAGTTAGTCTTTTTATCTTTATTGGTCGCTATCTTATTATAGTTAGGATCCTGCTTGAAAATCAACCTTCTTGGCACCATAGTATAGATAATGGCATAAGTCAGGGTCGTCACCAAGAAAATCGACACAATTGAGCGTAAGATACGCATAAAAATATATTTTTTCATTTATCGTTTCCTTTAAATTCCAAAAGAACTTTCTCCTCTATTAGAGAAAGTTCTCTTAGCAAGCTTATTTCACGTGGTCTGCTAATTCTTCTTGAGCTTTTTTATTAGATTCCGCACGTTCTTTATTCCATTTTTCCTGAGCGCTATTATAATCTTTTGTCGTTACAGGCTCATCCTGCAATTTCATGTACTTATAACTTGCTGCTTCACGCGCCTTAGCACCAGACCAAGCAAACGGTGCTGAGAAAGGCACTACCTTAGTCAAGGTTGGACGACCTGTTCTAGAAGTTACCGGAATCAACAAAGCACTATCAGTCAGCCAAGCCTGAGCAGCCGCATATTTTTCATAACGCTTGTTCAAATCTTGCTTTTCTGCACCAGCTTCGTCAACCAGCTTGGTATATTCATCCAAACCAACTTGTTTCGCTGCGGCATTATCTGTGCCATCAAATCCTAAGAAGGTCTTGGTGTTTTCACCACCAGGTTTGATAACATCAAGATAGGTAGATGGATCTTGATAGTCCGGAGACCAGCCGACATTATCTGAAATATCCCAGTCCTCTTCAGCAGCAGAAGGAGCAAACAAGGTAATGTTAGTCACTTCATCCTTAGACAATTGGTGAACATCAATCACAACATTATCTGTTCCCAAAGTCTTCTCAATGGATTGCTTGAGGGATTGAACGCGCTGTACTTTAGAAGTAGCTGTTTGATCAACCGGAATGTCCAGATGAATTGGGAATTCCACTCCATCAGCTTTCAAAGCTTCTTTTGCTTTAGCGAATTCAGCCTTTGCTTTGTTCTCGTTATAGAGACCATCTTGACCATCTGAGAAGTCAACGTCTTTCCATTCGTCGCCATAAGTTACTACTTTTTCCTTAACTAAGTCACCGAAGGACTTGTCACCAGCCTGCACAAATGTAGGTGGGATGTAAAGGTTACGAAGAAGTTTGTCTGCTCCGTCCTTACCATTAATCTGAGATGCATAGGACTCACGATTGAAGGCAAAGGTCAAAGCCTGACGGAAGTCCTTGTTAAGCAAGGCTTTCTTAGTTGAAGTCTTTTGAGCTTCTGATGTCTTAGCCGTATGATTATAAGACTGGCGATCAATGTTAGTACCTACTAAGAAAGTTGAGGCATCTTGAGGTGTATAGACGATATTATCTTTAAAGTCTTTTTCAACCTTTTCATAAGTCGCACTAGTTGGGAAAAGTCTGGCTGTTGTCAATGCGCCTTGGCTGAACTGCTCAGCAGGTTTTCCTTGATCTTGTCCATCATAGAAAGAGAGTTTAACTGCATCTACGTGAACATTTTCTTTGTCCCAATAATTAGGATTCTTCTCAAATTGGATTTCAGATTTTGAAGTCAATGATTTGAGCAAGAAAGGTCCGTTGTAAAGCAAACTTGTTGGATCAGTTGCTTGAGCGAACTTATCGCCTTGGTTTTCCAAAAAGTCTTTGTTTACTGGGTAGAGAATTCCCATTGTAGTCTTAGAGTTCCAGAAGCTTTCTGGCTCATTAAGAGTATACTCAACGGTATGATCATCAACTGCTTTAATCCCTACTTCTGAGAAATCAATCTTCCCAGAAATATAGTCCTTAAGCCCTTTGACAGAATCCTGAACCAAGTAGATTGTTTCAGATTTATTGTCTGCTGCATACTTAAGACCTGTAACAAAGTCTTCTGCTGTCACATCTGCATACTCTTCACCTTCAGAAGTATACCACTTAGCATCTTTGCGAAGCTTATAAGTATAAGTTTTTCCATCTGGTGATACAGTCCATTCCTCTGCCATTGAAGGAACCAAGTTTCCATATTGATCGTTTTCTAAAAGACCGTCAATGACATTGGCAGTCAAGTCTGTTGTAGCAGCTTTACTTGAAGTGAGATAGTTCAAGTTTTCAGGATCTGTCTCGTAGATATAATTAAAGGTGTTTGAAGAGTCTGAGCTGCCTGACTTTGTGTTTGGCTTAGAGCCTGAGCAAGCTGCAAGAAAGCCAGCTGCAAGAAGAGTGACTCCTGCTAATGCAAGGACTTTGCTTTGTTTCATATGGGTTTCTCCATCTTTTAGATTTTTAGATTTAATTAAGATTATAGCATAGATAGTACTAAAAGTAAAATAAATTTTCAGAATATTAAGTTAGCTCACTAACACCCTAAGATGTTTATGCAATTGGTTTTCTTGGATGTTGATTATCTAGGACCAGACAAGCTCAACCTCGTCCATTTCGTCTTCAAAATCATCAAAAATCCCACTGTTGCTACAATGGGATTTTCTTGCTCTATTTGATATGTTCTGCGAGTTCTTTTTGAGCTTTTTTGTTGGATTCTTCCTTTTCTTTTGCCCATTTTTCACGCGCTTTTTCATATTCTTTAGTCGTTATTGGTTTATCTTGGATTTCAACATATTTAAAGCTGTATTCACCCTTGTTTCCAGTCCAAGCAAATGGTCCTGAGAATGGAACAAGCTTACGGACACTTGGTGTTGCACCAGATGACCATGCCGGCATCAACAGGGCACTGTCTGTCAGCCAAGCCTGAGCTGCTGCATATTTTTCGTAACGTTTGTTAATGTCCTCGTTTTCTGAAGCAGCGTCTTCCAAGAGTTTATCATACTCTTCAAAGCCAGCCTCTTTAGCTGCTGCATTATCCGTACCAGGATCAAATCCAAAGTAGCTGTCAACATTTTCACCTGTCTTAGAACCAGTGATTTCCAAATAAGAAGATGGATCGTTATAATCTGGACTCCAACCGAGATTATTATTCAAGTCCCAGTCTTCTTGAGATGCTGAGGTCGCAAAGTAGGTGATGTTATTCAAGTCATCATCTGTCATCTGCTGAATGTCAATCACCACATTCTCAGAGCCAAGGTTGGCTTCAATAGACTGCTTCAGTGACTGAACACTCTTAACGCCATTGGTGTCTGCTGAGCTGACCGGAATATCCAGATGAATAGGGAATTCCACTCCTTCTGCCTGCAGCGCTTCCTTAGCTTTGGCAAATTCTGCCTTAGCTTTTTCTGGATTATAAAAGCCATCCTGAGCGTCGTCTAATTTGACTCCCTTCCACTCATCGCCATAGCTAGCCAGATTTTCTTCTACAATGCTGCCGAACTCTTTACCATTAGCCTGAACAAAGGTTGGCGGAACAAAGGTATTACGAAGTTGCTTGTCTGCTGCTTCTTCGCCATTGGTTTGGGCAGAATAGGCAGTACGGTCAAAGGCAAAAAGCAGAGCCTGACGGAAATCTTTATTGAGCAGTGCTTTCTTAGTGGAAGCTTTCTGTGCATCCGTTGTCTTAGAAGTATGCTCGTAAGACTGACGGTCGATATTAGTTGTAACAAAGAAGGTTCCTGAACCTTGAGGAGTGTAGACGATATTGTCTCCATACTGTTTCTTCACACTGGCAAAGTTGGAGCTATTTGGGAAAAGACGGGCAATGGTGTAGTTGCCGTCAGAGAAGCCACGCACCAGCGATTCTGTATCTTGCCCATCGTAGTAAGAGAATTTGACAGTATCAATTTTTACCTTTTCCTTATCCCAATAGTTTGGATTTTTCTCTAAGCTAATTTGAGATTTGGAAGTGATAGATTTCAAGATAAACGGACCGTTATAGAGGACGCTGGTTGGATCTGTCCCCTGAGCAAATTTGTCACCTTTTGATTTCAGAAATTCTTCGTTAATTGGGAAAAGAATCCCCATGGTTGTCTTAGAATTCCAGAAACTTTCTGGCTGATTCAAAGTGTATTGAACAGTAGAATCATCCACCGCCTTAACACCAACTTGGGAGAAGTCAGTTATTTTACCATTGACATAGTCGTCCAAGCCTTTAATGGATTTTTGAACGATATAGAGACCATCAGACTTGCTGTCTGCGGCATGCTTCAGGCTGGTTACAAAGTCCTTAGCAGTCACATCTGCATACTCTTCACCATCAGAAGTATACCATTTCACTCCCTCACGAAGCTTATAAGTATAGGTCAGACCATCTTTTGAAACGGTCCAATCTTCCGCTAGAGAAGGCACTAAGTTACCATACTTATCGCTTTCCAGCAAACCATCCACTACATTAGCCATAATCTCGTTGGTTGCTCGCTTATTGGACACAGTGTAATCCAACGTATCTGGATCTGCGGTATAAACATAGCTATAGTTTTTCCCAGATGAATTAGAGCCGCCAAACGAACAGGCAGCCAAAATTCCTGTAGAGAGAATGACAAGCCCAGCAGCTGCAGCTAACTTAGATGTTTTCATAAACTTCCTCCAGTTTTCATTAAGATTACTTTCATTATAGCACTTCTGCGACAGGATGTAAACGCTTCAATGCAATAGAGAGTCATATAAAAAAAGAGACTGGGACAAAATGTCTCAGTCTCGCTTTATCGTATTCACAAACTTTTGATTCCAAACTGTTTATAAAGAATCAAAAATTCGCGGTTCAGAACCTTATTTAATGTGTTTTTCTAAGTCTTCTTGGGCTTTTTTATTGGATGCTTCCTTTTCTTTTTCCCATTTCTTAAGAGCCGCTTCATAGTCTTTAGCTGTAACAATATCATTTTGGAGCTCCATGTTCTTAAAGACATAGGCATCTCCTTTAATTCCGACATAAGAGTAAGACTTGGTAAATGGCACAACCTTCTGAACGACTGGTGAACCACCACCAGAAACACTAGGAATAACAATGGAGCTATCCGTCAACCAAGCCTGAGCTGCTGCGTACTTGGTGTAACGAGCATCTGTATCTTGTTTTTCTTGATCAGCTTCATCCAGCAAAGCCTTGTATTCATTCAAGCCAACCTTATTTGCCACATCAGCATTTTTCCCTTTTTCTATACCAATATTATCTGCAGCATCACCTGTTTCAGGGTTAAAGATATTCAGATAAGTTGATGGATCTTGGTAGTCTGCTGACCAGCCAGACATGTTGAGATCGTAGTCTTTCTGAGCTGCTGTTTCTGCAAAGTAGGCAGAATTATCAAAGTCATCTGTTGACATTTGCTGAACATCAATAACGACATTTTCTTGGCCAAGCGCTGATTCGACAGACTGTTTGAAGGAGTTCGTCCGTTGTACCAAAACCTTGTCAGACTGATCGACAGGGACGTCAATATGGATTGGGAATTCTACACCTTCAGCTTGCAAGGTTTCTTTTGCCTTGGCAAATTCCGCCTTGGCTTTATCAGCATTGTAGATACTATCCTGAGCATCCGCCAGCTTAATGCCATTCCACTCATCTCCATAAGATGAAAGTTGGCTCTCTACTACATCAGAGAAGTCCTTACCGTCCACCTGCACAAAGCTAGGAGGAACAAGCAAGCTACGGATGAGTTTAGTCGCTCCATCTTTACCATTCATCTGAGCTCCAAAAGATGTCCGGTCAAAGGCAAAGTTAATCGCCTGACGGAAGTCTTTATTTTGAATAGCAGCTGTAGTTGATGCCTTTTGAGCATCTGATGTCTTAGACGAATGATTATAAGTCTTACGATTCAGATTGAAAGCAAAATAGAAACTAGTTGAATTCTGTGGTGTGTAAATAATATTGTCTTTGTACTGCTTTTCTACAGAAGCATAGTTAGAGCTCGTAGGGTAAAGCCGTGCTTGAGAATAAGCCCCGTCTGAGAAGTTGCGGATCAAGGATTCCTGATCCGAACCATCAAAATAAGTCAGTTTTATATTTTCAACCTTGACATTGTCCTTATCCCAATAGTTCTGGTTTTTAGCATATTCAATGACAGACTTAGAAGTGAATGCTTTCAGAACATAAGGTCCGTTATAAAGAATGGAAGAAGGTTTTACGGTACCAAAATCTTTGCCTTGTGACTTCAAGAAATCCTCATTGATGGGGAACAGAATCCCCATGGTCGTCTTAGAGTTCCAGTAGCTTTCTGGCTGGTTGAGCGTGTATTCGACCGTGTGGTCATCAACTGCTTTTACTCCAACTGTTGAGAAGTCTTTAGACTCTCCTTTGACATAGGCATCCAAGCCTTTGATAGAGCTTTGGACGATAGGAAGAGCTTCAGAATTTTCATCTGCCGCGTGCTTCAAACCTGCTACAAAGTCTTGTGCTTTAACCTCTGCATATTCTTCACCATCTGATGTGTACCACTTAGCATCTTTACGAAGCTTATAGGTATAGGTCAAACCATCCTTTGAAACAGTCCAGTCTTCCGCAATAGATGGAACCAAATTGCCGTATTTATCATTTTCTAAAAGGCCGTCCACCAAGTTTGTAATAACATCGGACGTAGTAGCTCGATTTGAATTGACATAGTCCAAAGTATCAGGATCACTCAAATAGACATAAGAATAGGTATTACTGGCACTAGAGCTTCCACAAGCAGCTAAGATTAGTGTTGACACGACTGTCAGTCCAGTAATGGCCAACCATTTAGATTTTTTCATGAGCATTCTCCTTCTCAATTTATATTGTATTATTATACAATATTTTTTTATAAAAACAAATGTTTTATGTAGGAAAATAATAATTTTCTATTTTTCAGCTTGTATATCTGTATTATTTCAAATATTTTTCTATTTTGTGAGTTTTTCCGAAAGATGCTTTTATAAAAAATCTCTTTAAGGGGATTACCCTACTTTTCTCTACATTTATTTTGTAACCTTTTATTATCCTTGATTTATAAAAGAAAAGAGAATTTTATGATACAATGGTTATATCTTGTTTTAGGGGAAAGAAATGAAACGATTATTCCTATGTTTACTAGTTTTGGTCGGAATGACCGCCAACAAGGTGGCAGCAGATGATTTCAACATTGCCGCTAAAAGTGCAATGGCTGTGGATGCTACTTCTGGAAAGATTCTCTACGAAAAAGATGCTAATACTCCAATCGAAGTCGGCTCCATCACCAATCTTTTGACCGTCTATCTGGTCTATGAAGCCATTGACAGAGGAGACTTGACTGCCGATACTTATGTTGATATTTCAGACTACGCTTACAGTCTGACATCTAATCCAAATATCAGCAATGTCCCTTTGGAAGCCAAACGTTACAAAGTCAAAGACTTGATTGCCGCTTCCTTGATGTCCAGCTCCAACAGTGCCACGATTGCTTTGGCTGAGAAGGTTGGGGGCAGCGAAGAAAATTTCGTCCAAATGATGAAGGCTAAGCTTAAAGAATGGGGTATCAAAGATGCTACTATTGTGAACTCCACAGGGCTGAATACTCTTCTTCTGGAATACGCAACTGAAGAAACAGACTATACTGCCTCAGCTAGCACAGCTAAAAAAAGCAAGGACACTGAAAACAAATTCAGCGCCTACGACTTGGCTGTTATCAGCCGGCATCTGATTATGGACTTCCCTCAAGTGACAGAGATCACTTCCAAGTCCACAGCCAAAATTGCGGGGACGAGTCTGGAAAATTATAACTTCATGCTGGAAAACCAGTCCAACTTCCGCTCAGGTGTGGACGGACTCAAAGCCGGCAGTTCGGAGAAGGGAGGCTCTTCCTTTGTTGCAACGACTACTGAGAATGGCATCCGCATGATTACAGTTGTGCTAGACGTTGAGCAAACTGACGGAGACCCTTACGCACGCTTTGTAGCCACAGCGTCTTTGATGAACTATGTTTCGCAAAACTTCACCCAGACGACCATTGTGGCCGAGGGTGAAGCCTACAATAAAAGCCATTCAACCGTTATTGACGGCAAACAAAAGACCGTGCCAGCCGTTGCCAGCAAGGATTTTACCATCATTGAACGCATCGCCAATCAGGCGGAACACAAAGTAGAATTCTCCACCAACGAAAAAGGCTTCCAAGCTCCACTGAAAAAAAATACTGAGCTCGGAACCTTGACCTATAATGACCCTGAGCCAATCGGCCAAGGCTATCTGGAAAACAAAGCACCTTCTGTCACAATGGTAGCCGGCCAAGAGGTGGAAAAAAGTATCTTCTTCAAGGTCTGGTGGAATGACTTCGTCCGCTATGTCAACGAGAAATTATAAAAAAAGCCGCGAATCAAATGATTCGCGGTTGTTTTGTATGTTTTGTAAATGTTGGACTAGAACTAGTAAACTTCTTTGAATATTAACTCGCAATGCGGTTCTTTAAGCAGTGATTTAAAGTTTCGCCTAGACAAAGCTTTATCCAACTGATCCTTCCATTTCATAGCTAATCAAGCGGTTAAGCTCAACAGCATACTCCATAGGCAGTTCTTTGGTGAATGGCTCGACAAAGCCCATGACAATCATTTCGGTTGCTTCGGATTCAGACAAGCCACGGCTCATAAGATAGTAGAGCTGCTCTTCGGAAATCTTAGAAACCTTGGCCTCATGCTCCAGAGCCACTTGAGAGTTATGAATTTCATTAAAAGGAATGGTATCTGACGCCGAAATATCATCCATGATAATCGTATCACACTCAATATGGCTGACAGATTTCTGTGAATTCTTTCCAAAGGTCACTTGACCGCGGTAGTCCACTTTACCTCCGCCCTTAGCAATAGACTTAGACACGATAGATGAGCTGGTATGCGGAGCATTATGAATCATCTTAGCACCTGTATCTTGGTGCTGATTGGTATTAGCAAAGGCAATAGACAACATTGTTCCACGCGCTCCAGGTCCGTCCAGATAGACAGACGGATATTTCATAGTCGTTTTCGCACCAAGGTTCCCGTCAATCCACTCAACTGTCGCATCTTTCATAGCCCGCGCCCGCTTGGTCACGAGGTTGTAGACATTATCGGACCAGTTTTGAATAGTGGTGTAGCGCATATAGGCACCATCGAGGGCAAAAATTTCAACAATCGCCGCATGCAAGCTATTGCTAGAATAAGTCGGAGCAGTACATCCTTCTACATAATGGACGCTAGCGCCCTCATCGACAATAATCAAAGTCCGCTCAAATTGACCAGAATTTTCATTGTTAATCCGGAAATAAGTCTGCAAGGGAACATCTACCTTGACGCCTTTTGGTACATAGATAAAGGTACCACCAGACCAGACCGCGGAGTTGAGAGCTGCTAGCTTGTTATCTGTCGGAGGGACCAGCTTAGCAAAATACTGTTTGAAGAGCTCTGGGTATTCCTTAAGAGCTGAGTCGGTATCCGTAAAGACAATGCCAAGCTTTTGAAACTCTTCTTTCATATTGTGATACACAACTTCTGATTCATACTGGGCCGCCGCACCAGCCAGGTAAGCTCGCTCTGCTTCTGGGATCCCAATCTTCTCAAAGGTTTCCTTAATCTTCTCAGGCACTTCATCCCAGCTTCTAGCTGGCTTATCAGAGGCCTTTTGGTAATAAATCAAGTCATCAAAATTAATTTCTGACAAATCCGGCCCCCAAGTCTGCATCGGCATCTTCTTGAAAGCCTCGTAGGATTTGAGGCGGAAATCCAGCATCCACTCTGGTTCATCCTTGGCTGCAGAAAGCTCACGAATGACCGCTTCATTCAGCCCTTTCCCTGTCGAGAGAACAGGTTCAACATCGTCGTGGAAACCAAACTTGTATTCACCGAGATCAATCGGTTTTGGTTCTACTCTTTCTTCTGACATAATTTCCTTTCACATTCTTACTTTTTATCTTCTTCAATTGCTCGCTTGAGGGCATTCCAACCCAAGGTCGCACACTTAATTCGCTGCGGGAATTTGGCAACGCCTGCTAAAAAGGATCCATCTCCCAATTCTTTCTGGCGACTGTCTTCTTGGCCCTGAACCATCTGCGAGAAAACTTCTGCTAATTCCAGCGCCTGCTCTTTTGTCTTGCCCAGAACCGCATCCGTCATCATGCTGGCCGAAGCCGTTGAGATGGTGCAGCCGGAATTCACAAAGGCAATATCCTCAATCATATCTTCCGCATTAAACTTCACAGACAGGCTGATGACATCACCACAGGTCGGGTTATTGAGAACTACCTGCTCCACATCTTCCAGTTTCCCATGATGATGGGGGTGAGCCGAGTGGTCAGTCACAACCGCCTTGTAAAGACTGTCTAACTTAGAAAGTGCCATTGAAAAACTCCTTTGTCTTTTCTAAAGCATCTACCAGCTTGTCGCAATCCGCATAGGTATTGTAGATATAAAAGCTGGCTCGCACAGTCGCTGGCACCTGCAGATAGGCGAGCAGAGGCTGGGCACAATGGTGCCCTGCCCGAACAGCCACTCCTTCGTAGTCCAGAGCCGTCGCGACATCATGCGGATGGAGACCATCCAGGTTAAAGGCAATCACGCCTGAGCGCTGAGCCAAATCCTGAGAGCCATAAATGGTCAAACCTTCCACTGCCTGCAGCTTAGGAAATACGTAGGCAATCAGGTCCTGCTCATGCTGAGCAATGGCATCCATACCCAAGTCTTCCAAATAATCAATGGCTGCTGCAATACCGATTGCTCCTGCCATATTTGGAGTTCCAGCTTCAAATTTCCAAGGCAATTCCTTCCATGTCGCTTCCTGCTCATAGACAAAATCAATCATTTCGCCGCCAAACTCAACTGGCAACATCTGCTCTAGCAGCTCTTCCTTGCCATAGAGTACCCCGATTCCAGTAGGTCCAGCCATCTTATGCCCAGAAAAGGCGAAGAAGTCCACATCCAAATCCTGCACATCAATTTCCATGTGCGGAATGGATTGAGCCCCATCCACCACCAAAAGCGCTCCTTGCCGATGAGCCAGCTGGGCAATTTCCTTGATGGGATTGATGACACCGAGGACATTAGAGGCATGAGCCAGAGAGACAAACTTTGTCCGCTCATTGAGCTTGGCACGGAAATCCTCCATATCCAGAGCACCGTCTTTGAGATAGACATATACCAGCTTGGCTCCAGTCTTCCTACAAGCTTCCTGCCAGGGAATGACATTGGAATGGTGCTCCATGATAGAAATCAGCACTTCATCACCAAGCTGCAACCTTTCAGTCGCAAACTGAGCCACCCAATTGAGACTCGTCGTGGTTCCTCGTGTAAAGAGAACCTCTCTGCTAGAAGCCGCATTGATAAAAGCACGAACTCTTTCCCTGGCCGCTTCATAAGCTGCCGTCGCCCGCTCGGCTAGCGTATGCACACCCCGGTGGACATTGGCATTGTCTCTAAGATAGTAGTTTTCAATAGCTGCCAGCACCTTCTTGGGTTTCTGGGTTGTCGCCGCATTGTCCAAATAAACCAAAGGCTCATCATTGACAATTTGGTCCAAAATGGGAAAATCTTGCTTGATTGCTTCTGCATTAAATCCAGACATGAAGACTCCTATCTACTTACACGGGACAAGGCCCAGCTTTTTATCTTTTTGCGAGAATAATATCGATATTTTCAATCATTTCATCACGGACTTCCTTAACAGGGATTTCTACTATCACTGACCCTAAGAAGCCGCGCACGACCAAGCGTTCAGCCGTCGCCTTATCAAGACCCCGACTCATGAGGTAGTACATATCTTCTGGATCCACCTGACCGATAGAAGCTGCGTGACCAGCTGTCACATCGTTTTCATCAATCAAGAGGATGGGGTTAGCATCTGAGCGCGCTTGATCAGACAGCATGAGAACTCGGCTTTCCTGCTGAGCATCTGCTCCCTTAGCCCCTTTGATAATATGACCGATACCATTGAAGGTCAAGGTTCCTTTTTCCAGGATAACCCCGTGCTGCAGGATGTTTCCGATAGAGTTGCGGCCATAGTTAGTTACGCGGGTATCAATCCCCTGAACCTGCTTACCGCTTGAAAGAGCCACCACTTTCATATCCGCATGGCTCCCCTTGCCATAGAGGTCGCTATCAAAGTCAGCCACGACATTGCCTTCGTTCATAACGCCGATAGCCCAGTCAATCATAGCATCGTTGTCCAGCTTGCCACGGCGACTGATATAAGCCGTTACATTTTCGCCCAAGCGGTCAATAGCTGAAAACTTAATCTGAGCTCCAGCCTGAGCAATAACTTCGACAGTGATATTGGCTGTTACTGGGACAGAGCCCTCGCCGTAAGTTTCTAAGCGTTCCAAGTAGTTAACCTTGGAATGCTTGCCTGCGATAATCAAAATATGCTTGTTAAATGGAACATCGCTTTCACCGTCCTGATAAAAAATTCCTTCAATTGGCTGGTCAATCTCAACATTGTCCGGCACATAAAGAACGGCACCGCTGTTGAAATAGGCAGTGTGGTAAGCTGCCAATTTGTCCTCGTCGTACTTGACCGCAGACATAAAATGCTTCTCTACCAGCTCTGGAATCTCTTCTAAGGCAGTGTGGAAATCAGTGAAAACCACACCTTGTGCTGCCAAGTCAGCTGGCAATTGCTCCAGAACAGTATGAGTTCCCAACTGAACAAGCTTGAGATTGTCATCTAGGGCTGTAAAGTCTGGAACACTTGTCAGCGGCTCACTCTCTGAAATACGGCCGTCACCCAGATTCCAACGGTGAAATTTAACCCGCTCAATACGCGGCAATTCTAACTGGTCAATCTTATCAAAGGCCTGCTGGCGCAGTTGAAAGAGCCAATCTGGCTCTGCATGTAGCTGTGAAAATTCTTGAATCAATTCTTTAGTCATGTCATTCTCCTATCTTTTATCAAAGTCAAAAGAATGTTTGACTAGGCTTCTTCGGTATAGGTGAAGCCCAACTCTTCAGCCAATTTAGCATAGCCTTCTTTCTCCAAGCGGACTGCCAATTCTGGGCCGCCAGAAAGAACGACTTTACCATCCATCATGACATGAACCACATCTGGAGTGATGTAGTTAAGCAAACGTTGGTAGTGAGTGATAATCATAGCACCAAAGCCTTCACCACGCATAGCATTAACCCCTTTGGACACAACCTTAAGAGCATCGATATCCAGACCTGAGTCAATCTCATCCAAGAGTGCAAAAGTCGGCTCAAGCATGAGCAACTGCAGGATTTCATTGCGTTTCTTTTCACCACCGGAGAAACCTTCATTAAGGTAGCGCTCAGCCATTTCTTCTTTCATGTTGAGCAGTTCCATCTTTTCATCCAACTTCATGATAAAGTCGCGGACGGAGATTTTTTCCTCGTCTTCTTTGCCAGCATTCATGGCAGCACGGAGAAACTCTGCATTAGTAATGCCAGGAATTTCACTAGGGTATTGCATAGCCAGGAAGAGTCCCATGCGAGCACGCTCATCCACTTCCAACTCCAAGATATTGACTCCATCAAAAAGCACCTCTCCTTGAGTCACTTCGTAGTTAGGATTGCCCATGATGGCTGCAGACAAGGTGGACTTCCCTGTTCCATTTGGGCCCATAATGGCTGCAACCTCTCCCGTTTTCAGAGTGAGATTCACCCCTTTGAGAATTTTTTTTCCTTCGATTTCGACATGAAGATCTTTGATTTCTAAGACAGACATTTCTTTTTCCTTTCTTTGCTTAGCTGATTTACATACTTTAGTATACCAAAAAAAAGCCCAAAAGGCTTTTATTTTGTTTAGAGCTATTCTTATTTATTCCTCTTTTGACGCCATTTCCGCCGAACTTCCTCACGGTAGGAGGAGTTCCCAATAAAGCGGAGAATATTGAGCAAAGGAGTACGATTAGGCCCCAAAACTCCGACCAGCTCAGCAAAGAGCTCAACACCCAGAAGTAAGCCTATCATCAAGAGCACGCCACCAATTCGACTGGAAACATTCAACAAGAGAGAAATCATGGCAAAGACCAGTGAAATCCCATAGATAACCAACACTGTTCCTCGATGAGTCAATCCCAAGGATAAGAGTCTGTGATGAAGATGATGCTTGTCAGGCGTGTAGAATTTCTGACCAGATAGAGTACGGCGGATAATCGCCAGAAAAGTATCCGTAATCGGCACTCCTAAGATAATCATAGGCGTCACCACCGCAACAGCCGTCGCATTTTTCAATCCTTGCAAGGACAGAACAGCAATCATAAAGCCGATGAAGAGAGCCCCCGTATCACCAAGATAGATGATAGCTGGGTGGTAATTGTAAGGGAAAAAACCCGCAATTGACAAGACCAAGACGAAAATAGTCAGGGTCAGAAAGAGATTGTGTTGGGGCAAAAAGAAGTAAGAAACAATCCCCATCGTCACCAAGGAGATGATGGACACCCCACTCACCAGACCATCCAAACCGTCAATCAAATTAACCGCATTGGTGATGGAAATAATCCACACCACTGTCAAAATATAGGATAGCCAAGGCTCAAAATGCAGGAAAGGTCCGCCAAAAGGAATCTTAAAATCATCCAATCGGAAATCTGTCAGCCACCAGATTAGACTGGCTGCTAGAACAATTCCCCCCATTTTCAGCAGAGGCGATAGTTCTTTGATATCATCAACCAGCCCTGTAAAGGCAATAATCAAACCACCTAGAACGACCGGCCAAACATAATCAAAATAGGTCTGTCCAAAAAAATCTACAGCAACAATTTGCGGCATCAAGAGCAGAGTAGAGATAGAAAAGGCCGCTACAATCGCCAACCCGCCACTGCTAGGCATGGGCTTTTTATTGATGCGGCGAGCATTGGGATAATCTACCGCACCAATCTTAAAGGCTAAGAGCCGAACTAAGGGCGTCAGAATCACCCCGATAAAAAAAGTTCCCAGCAATACCAAGATAAACTTTAACGGAAAAGTAATCATAGGCATTCAACCTTCTGCAGGCCGGAGACGGCATCTGTCACCAAAAGAAGATGACCGTGCTCCTGCAGCACTGCCCGAGTGATATCTGAATCATCTGCGAATTCACGCATCTTAGCCAAAAGCCAAGCTGGATAGCGTTCTGGGAATCCTTCAACGTCTACCAAAATCGTCAAATAATAAGCTGAATCATACTTATAAAGCTCTGATAGGTCGATCTTATAGTCCACCGTCTGAGCAAAGGCCGCAGCAGCCTTAATATCTTCAAAACGCAGGATATAGTAAATATAGCGCTCTGCATTTTCCGCCGACTGCTCATCAGCCGCCTCCTGAGAGAGCTGTTCCCCTTCCTCAGCTTCTGCCGTTTCCAAAGATTGGACTGCTTCTATGTCTTCCTTACTCTTTTCAAAAATGCTCTTTTCCAATGTCTTGAGGAATTCATCTGGAGACATATGAGACAGCTCATCCATGTCTGGCAAATCTGCCAAATCCTCAAAACTCAGATTCTTATCCAACTTAGACTTGGTAACAAAAACATCCACCTTATCTGGCTTAGGCGTCACACGGAAGCTCAGCATACCGCTGTCCAAAAAATTATCCGGCATTTCCAACTCATCTAAGATGGTATAGAAAAATTCTTCCGTCTTTTCTTGGGGAACCAAGAAATCGGCCATTTCCATGCCGCGCTCTTCCAAATCTTCCAGCTGAATCGTGATTTTTATTGTCGAATCACTAATCTGTTTCATTTCCATATCTCTACCTCATACACTTCTAGTCCTACTATTATACTAAAAAATCCCCCGTATTTCAAAAAATAGCTAGTATTGCTCTGAAAATGGAAGTTGCAAGAAAAAAGCTCTCAGAAAATTCCGAGAGCTTATTATTTCACTACATGAGATAGTCAAGGAAACATTAAAATTTCCCCTTTTATCCCATCAAGGCCTTGATTGCTGCATAAACCAGAAGCACACCACCTAGGCCAATCCGATATTTCCCAAAAATTGTAAAGTCATGCTTTTTGACGTAGTCTGTCAGGAAACGAATCACGACTAGACTGACACCGAAGGCCACTCCCATGGCAACCAAAAGCAAGAAGATTTGCCCAAATCCCAGACCATTCCCATTCTTGATGAACTTGAGAATTTTCCAGCCGCTAGCGCCAAACATAATGGGAATCCCTAGATAGAAAGTGAACTCTGTCACGACAGAACGGCTGACACCATTTAGGAGACCGCCGACAATGGTGGCACCAGAACGGCTAGTCCCAGGAAAGAGAGCTAGAATCTGAAAGAGACCAATTTGCAAGGCAGTCTTGTAAGGAAGAGAAGCTAAATCTGTCACAGCAGGCTCCTCATGCTCACGCCTTTCCAGATAGATAAAAGCCGCCCCATAGACAATCAGCATCACTGACACAGAGACCAGATTATAAAAATGCGCTTCAAACCAATCATCCAAGAATAAGCCGATAACAGCAGCCGGCAAGGCTGCCACGACGACCTTGGCCCAAAGCTGCCAGGTCTTTTGAACCTGACGTGCTGACTTGCCTGATTTAAAAGGGTTGAGCTTGTCAAAATAGATGACGACAACCGCCAAAATGGCTCCCAGCTGGATAACAACATTAAACATTTCCATAAAGGCTGGACTTTGATTCTTAAACTGGATAAAGTCTTGAATTAAAATCAGGTGCCCTGTACTGGAAATCGGCAGCCATTCTGTGATTCCTTCGATGATACCGTAAATAATAGAGATAAAAATTTCAATGATAAACATAGAATACTCCTGAAACAAGGGTTTACTCAAGGAAAGTCACATTTAAATTCCCAAAGAGTATTAGGTCTTATTATATCACAATTTCAAGGCCAGGAAAAGCCAGTACTAAGACTTTTCCGGATAGGCGGGGGCTTGTCTATCAGAAAGCTCCACCGCCTCCACCGCCTCCGCCGCCAGAGAACCCACCACCTGAACTTCCGCCAGATGAGACGGAGAAATTGCTGGCTGTGGTGGCTACATGGCCGTAGTTTGAGAAACTGTGCATACTGCTATAGAAGGCATAGTGCAAGTTAGCCTGAACATAGCTGTCCATAGATGGATTTTGCAAGCGAATCTGACGTAGAGCCATGACACGGCTGACACGATCTGCATAGCCAAAGAGGGTCGCATAGACCAAGAGACGGTTCCAGAGGATAATACCTTCAATTTCTGTATTGTCCAGATGAGCAATATCTCGCAGCATATTGGAAAAACTTCTCCACAGATAGTAATCATACGCGCCTTCGTCATTCAGGACACCATCTCGCCAATAAAGCTGTGCCTTACTAGCAAAAATGCAAATCATAACAAGTCCCACCAGTGCTAAGGGAATATATATCCAGATAAGGCTTTCAAAAGCTGCCATATAGACAAACAAAACTCCAAGAGAGAACAACAAAACAGCACTAGCTAGAATAATGGCAGTAATCAGCAATCTCTTTTCCTGAACTTTGAGAGGCCGGTAGTGACTAAAGAGACCCAAACGCTTGCCTTCAGAGCGCACTTCTTTAGATAAGGAGCGCAAACTGTTAGTAAATAAGGACTTGATATTGCTACCAATGTTACGGATATAGGACTCATCCGCAGAAGACTTGTGCTTATAAATATCTTCTGAAATTTGATAGGCTGAAAAGAGAGCTTTCACACTGGCTTGGGATTGCTTGTTAAAAGCCATGCCCAGAAAACGTCTCTCAAAGTCTGCCAGCCCATCATAAGTTGCTATTTGCAGAACAGGATTTTCAGCATCTCCCTGCAGGAGGAGATTGCCCCTATCCAGCAGGTCTAACAAAGTCGCCTGGACCATGTTTTCAAAGTTCAGCACTGCCTTGCCGCCCCTAGTCGGATCGACATCCTCCATGTCTACTGCGTAAATATTTTCCGCCAAGACAAGCGGAGCCAAGTCCTGAGGAGCCTCATATAGACGGGCATTCTTGGGATAAGACTGCTTAGGCTTGATCTTCTGGGCAAAGACAAAATAAAGGATAGCCGCTGCAAGGATGGCACATAAGAGCAGCAAGGGCATATAAATTTCTCCTAGTTGCCGGTAAAAGACCGTCTTGCGGGCAATCTTTTCTTCTTGAGCTTTAAAGGTTGGCAAGTAGTCGCTCTCGTCTTCATTCTGGGACACGAGAGAGACCGCTTGTCGATCCCAATAGCCGTGGAGCTCGACATTATCGCCCGAGCCAATTCCATTGATTTTGACCAGATAGTCAGTGCCATCCTTATCGACGAAAGGCTGGGTACCAAAGTAGCCGCTATGAGCAAAGAGCTCGCTCTTATCTGGATTACTCAAGCCAGAAACCGTCAAAACGACCTCTCCTATCCCCTGGTCCCAGTCGCTGATAGGAGTCCAGTTGAGCTCAGCAATATCCCTGTGAAGAAAAAGGAGATTTCTCAACTGCCAGGTCACAGTGACTATGACTCGGTCACCATCGTAGCCTGAATTATAGATTTTGACCTCATAACCATCGCCCAAATCTTTGATTTCTGGTCTAAAGTCCACATCAGTCTCACCATTGGTCTGAATCGAGATCGTCGGATTCCCATCAATGGCAAAACCATTGGGCATCTTTCCAGCCGAGCCCAGCGAAACAATCTGACCATTATAGTCGTCATTAAACTTGTAGGTCACTTTCTCTGTGTAGGTAGCTGTATTGTCCTCACGCAGGGCCAGATCGCCTTGATAGGATTCAATATCATAGTCAACAGCCGAGACAACCTGACCAAAACAAAGGCAGGAAAATAAAACCAACAGAAGATAAAAATATCGCTTCATATTCAACCTCTCTTTACAGATACTTGGCTCTATTATATCATTTTTATCAAGTAAGGGCTTACTAGGATTGAAAAGAGTAGCAATTTTCGATAGAATAGGAAGAACTATTATTAGATAAGCAGGAGAAACCCATGAAGAAATTATTACTCACTTTATTTACAGCCCTCCTGGTCACCTTAGGAACGGTCCATGTTATTCAAGCCGATGACTATCTGAGAATCGGTATGGAGGCAGCCTACGCTCCCTTCAACTGGACTCAGGATGATGATTCCAACGGTGCTGTAAAAATCGAAGGCACCAACCAATATGCCAACGGATACGATGTGCAGATTGCCAAAAAAATTGCACAAGAGATGGGCAAGGAACCTCTGGTTGTCAAGACTTCTTGGAACGGCTTAATTCCTGCTCTGACCTCTGGCAAGATTGACATGATTATTGCTGGTATGAGCCCAACTGCCGAGCGGAAAAAGGCAATCGCCTTTTCCAACAGTTACTACACCAGCGAACCAGTTCTCCTAGTTCGTAAAGATGGAAAATATGCATCCGCTAAGACTCTAGAAGACTTCAAAGATGCTAAAATCACTTCCCAGCAAGGAGTTTACCTCTACAATCTCATTGACCAGCTGCCTGGCGCCAAAAAAGAAACAGCTATGGGCGATTTTGCCCAGATGCGTCAAGCCTTGGAATCTGGAGTTATTGATGGCTATATCTCTGAGCGGCCAGAAGCCTTGACTGCCGAGACTGCCAACTCCAACTTCAAAATGATTCAGTTTGAGAAAGGCTTTGAAGTCGGCGAAGAAGACGCTTCCATTGCTATCGGGATGCGCAAGGATGACGATCGTATCGAGCAAGCCAATACAGCTATTGCTAAGATTACTACCAATGACCAAGTCAAGCTGATGGATGAGATGATTCAGAAACAGCCTGTTGATACGGATAGTGAAGCAGCTAAGGAATCATTCTTCAGTCAAGTAGCTAAGATTCTAGCTGAAAACTGGCCGCAATTCCTACGCGGAGCTGGTTTGACTCTACTCATTTCGATTACAGGGACCATCGCAGGTCTCATCATCGGACTGCTGATTGGCGTTTTTCGGACGGCACCAGCTTCTAAGAATAAACTCTTAGCATCACTGCAAAAAATCTTCGGCTGGTTCTTAAATGTCTATATTGAGATTTTCCGCGGAACTCCAATGATTGTTCAGTCTATGGTTATCTATTACGGAACAGCCCAGGCATTCGGAATTTCTATCGACCGGACTATCGCTGCTATTTTCATCGTCTCTATCAACACCGGAGCTTATATGAGCGAGATTGTCCGCGGTGGTATCTTTGCCGTTGATAAAGGGCAATTCGAGGCTGCAACAGCACTGGGTATGACCCATGGCCAGACCATGCGCAAGATTGTACTTCCTCAGGTCGTCCGCAATATTCTGCCCGCAACTGGTAACGAATTTGTCATCAACATCAAGGATACATCCGTGTTGAACGTTATCTCGGTGGTTGAGCTTTATTTCTCTGGAAATACCATTGCTACCCAGACTTACCAATACTTCCAAACCTTTACCATCATCGCTGTAATCTACTTTGTACTGACATTCAGCGTGACACGCATCCTGCGCTATGTTGAAAAACGCTTCGACACAGACAACTACACGACAGGTGCCAATCAAATGCAGACAGGAGAAGTAAAATCATGACAGAAACCATTTTAGAAATTAAAAACCTCAAAAAGTCATACGGTGAAAACCAAGTCCTCAAGGACATCTCCCTCACCGTTCATAAAGGAGAAGTAATTTCCATCATCGGCAGTTCTGGCAGCGGAAAGTCAACTTTCCTGCGCTCCATTAACCTTCTGGAAACACCAACTGGCGGACAGATTTTCTATCGCGGCAAGAATGTCCTGGACGAGAATTACGACCTGACCCATTACCGTGAAAAGCTGGGCATGGTCTTTCAGTCTTTCAATCTCTTTGAAAATCTTAATGTTCTGGAAAATACCATCGTCGCTCAGACAACAGTTCTGAAAAAAGAACGGTCAGAAGCCGAAAAAATTGCCAAAGAAAACCTCAACAAGGTTGGAATGGGCGAGCAATACTGGCAGGCCAAGCCTAAGCAACTCTCAGGCGGTCAGAAGCAGCGAGTCGCTATTGCCCGCGCCCTCTCCATGAATCCTGATGCTATCCTCTTTGACGAGCCGACTTCAGCCCTCGACCCTGAAATGGTTGGTGAAGTTCTGAAAATCATGAAAGAACTGGCTCAGGAAGGGCTGACTATGATAGTCGTAACCCACGAGATGGAATTTGCCCGTGATGTCTCCAGCCGTGTCATCTTTATGGATAAAGGCGTCATTGCTGAATCTGGCAGTCCGCAGGATATCTTTACCAATCCAAAAGAAGAAAGAACCAAAGAATTCTTGCAACGCTTCCTCAGCTAAATTACTTCTATTTTCAAAAATAAAAAAGAATCTGGAACTAAATCCAGATTCCTTTTTTATTTAATGAGCAATATCAGTTGCATGATTTTGAAGTTTAGTCTTCAAATTTTTCATGGTTTTTGTCGTAGAAATCAATCAAGCCAAGAGCTGTTTCAAAAGAGATATTTTTCACTTTTGCACGTCCTTGAGCAAGAGCAATGATAGACATTTCACGTGCATTTGTTTCTTTACTAATACGGTAACCGGTGATCTTCTTATCACGTACCCAACTAACAACAGATTCTACTTTCTCGAAATTAGATTTAGCCATTTCTTACTCCTCTCTATTCTAGCTACATCAACTACTATAATTGTTTTTATACAGTTTGTCAACTTAAACAAACCAAATTCGAACAAATTAAATAATTCTGAATTTTCTTTACTTAGCTTTGAGGGCTGAAAGTATCTGAGTCCGAATACTTTCGACTCCTTCTGGGTTTGCCGGAAGGAAGATGGTATTATTACCCGAACTATCTGCAAAATTATTCAGCGTATCCAGGTACTGGTTGGTCAAAAGAATAGACATAATCTGCTCTTCTGTCAACTCAATATTGGCTCCCTTCAATTCCTTGATCGAGTCTGCCAAACCATCCACAATGGCTTTCCGCTGCTCGGCAATACCAACCCCATGAAGACGGTCTTTCTCAGCTTCCGCAGAAGCAGCTGTCACAATCTTAATCTTATCTGCTTCAGCCAATTCCTGAGCAGCCACGCGCTTACGCTGCGCCGCATTGATTTCGTTCATAGACTGTTTAACTTCAGCATCCGGCTCAACCTTGGTAATCAGAGTTTTGACAATAATGTAACCATAGGTCGACATTTCTTCTGCCACTTGCTTTTGGACTTCTAGGGCAATTTCGTCCTTCTTTTCAAAGAGCTCATCCAAGGTCAGTTTTGGAACGGAGGAACGAAGGGCATCTTCAATATAGGACTTAATCTGTGCTTCTGGCCGCATAAGTTTGTAATAAGCATCAATTACGTTGTTTTCATTTACACGATACTGGGTCGCAACATTCATAGTTACGAAAACATTATCCTGTGTCTTAGTCTCAACGATAATCTCGCTCTGCAACAAACGCAGCTGAACGCGAGCCGCTATCTTGTCAATCCCTAAAGGAAGACGGAAATTGATACCACTGCTGCTGGTTTTGTGATAACGTCCAAAACGCTCAATGATTGCCACAGATTGCTGACGAACCACATAAACTGCACTAAGCAGCAAGAATATAAAGATTATGATCAATATGATAAAGAAAAATGGAATAAAAAACATGTTCAAGCCTCCTTGATTCACTATAGTATATTCTAACATATTTAATTTGCAGTTTCAAATAAAAGCATACAAATTAGGCTAAAATATATTTACAATTAGACAAGCATATTGTAGAGTGTTTCATTCCCGTTCAGATTGATAAAGGAGGGATCAAACTGCTCAATACGGTTAATCAAAGAAGCATAATCATGCTTATCAGCCAGAGAAATACCAATCAAAACTGGACCCGTTCCCTTGCTTGCCCGCTTGATATATTCAAAACGAGTGATGTCGTCATTGGGTCCTAAAATATCATTTACGAATTCACGCAAGGCACCCGGACGCTGCGGGAAGTTAACCACGAAATAGTGCTTGATACCATCATAAATAAGTGCCCGTTCTTCCATCTCTGGCATCCGGTTGATGTCATTATTACCACCTGAGATAATGCAGCAGATAGTCTTCCCCTTGATATACTCGCTCAGAACTTCCAAAGCAGCAACACTTGCCGCACCAGCTGGCTCTGCGACAATCCCTTGCTTGGAGTATAGGTCAATGATGGTCTCTGAAATAAGCCCTTCATCTACACCGATAAGGTTTTGAACATTCTTTTGTGTAACCTCATAAGTTGATGCACCGACTTTCTGGACTGCTATACCGTCAGCAAATTTATCGATTTCTTTAAGCTTGACCGGACCTCCAGCTTCAAAGGCTGCTTTCATACTGCGGGCACCGTTGGCTTCCACACCAATAACTTCGATAGTTGGCTGACTTTCTTTGATATAGGTTGAGACTCCTGATATCAGGCCGCCGCCGCCAACTGGTACCAAAACTGCATCAAAAGTAATAGCTTCTCTCTTGGCCTCGTCTAAGATTTCATAGGCTACAGTCCCTTGACCCGCTTGGACATCTTCATTGTCAAAAGGATCGATAAAGGTGCGATTTTCAGCCTTAGTATAGTCAAGCGCTGCCTTAGCCGAAGCATCGAAGGTGTCTCCAACCAGCTTGATATCCACAAATTCACCGCCAAAGAAACGGACTTGGCCAATCTTCTGCTGAGGAGTCGTGATGGGCATAAAAATAGTTGCTGGAATTTTCATTTCCTTACAAGTATAGGCCACTCCTTGGGCGTGATTTCCCGCAGAAGCACAGACAACCCCACGCTGGCGTTCCTCTTCATTAAGTTGAGAAATGGCATAATAAGCCCCGCGGAGTTTAAAAGAGCGAACCCGCTGCATATTTTCTTTCTTCAGGTAAATCTTGGCCTGGTACTTCTCCGACAAATAGTGGTCGTAGTCAAGCGGAGTATTGACAACCACATCTTTTAACACTTTATGAGCATGAGTGATATCTTTTGCTCTGAGCATATTTTTTCCTTCCCTGTCTTTCCAGTTTATTCTCTATCAAGCAAAACAAGGGGCTGGGAATTCGCATTCCAACCCCTAATGTCTTATCTGCTCTTTATCTTAATTATAAATCTTGAAAGCATCGTCGTCGTTTTTACCAACGAATGGCATTGCTTTACGCAATTCTGCACCGACCTTTTCAATCTCCAGATTAGCAGCTTGCTCGCGGTAAGCAGTCAGTTTTGGACGACCAGCTTTATAGTCATCAACGAAGTCGTTCGCAAATTTACCGTTTTGGATATCAGCCAAGACCGCCTTCATGTTTTCTTTGACTTGCTCAGTAATCACGCGCGGACCAGATACATAGTCACCATATTCGGCTGTATTTGAGATAGATTGACGCATCTTCTTGAAGCCACCTTCATAGATCAAGTCAACGATCAATTTCATTTCATGAAGAACTTCAAAGTAAGCCAATTCTGGGGCATAGCCTGCTTCTGTCAAGACTTCAAAACCTGCTTCGATAAGGGCAGTCAAACCACCACAAAGGACAGCTTGTTCACCAAAGAGATCTTCTTCAGTTTCTTCTTTGTAAGTTGTTTCAAGCAAACCAACACGAGCCGCACCAACACCTTTACACCAGTCCATTGCGATATCCTTGGCATTTCCAGTAGCGTCTTGGTAAACTGCATACAGTGCTGGTACACCAAAACCTTCTTCGAAAGTACGGCGAACCAAGTGACCAGGACCTTTCGGTGCACACATAAAGACGTCTACATCGGCAGGAACTTTGATAAATTCAAAATGGATGTTGAAACCATGAGCGAATCCAACTGCGTTTCCAGCTTCCAAGTTTGGAGCGATTTCTGCTTCATAGAGGTCTTGTTGGATTTCATCTGGAGCCAAAATCATGATAACATCAGCCAATTTAGCTGCTTCTGCTACTGTATAAGTATCAAAGCCGTCTTCTTTAGCCTTGTCAAATGACTTACCAGGACGAACACCGATAATCACATCGTGGCCTGTATCGCGCAAGTTTTGCGCATGAGCATGACCTTGTGATCCATAGCCGATTACGGCAATTTTCTTACCGTCAAGTGCTGCTACTTTTACATCTTTTTCGTATTCCATTGTTACTGCCATAAGTTTTACTCTCTTTTCTATTTTTATTGCCTGTTAGGCGGTTTTAACAAATTAAAGGTTTGGTTTAATCTCGGGTAAAGCCTGTCGCTCCAGTCCGAGCAATATTTTTGATACCATATGGGCGAATAACTCGAAGCAGAGCCTCGCTCTTCTCCGCATCACCAGTCATCTGAACGGTAATGGAGCTAGGTGCTACATCCACAACTGTCGCCCGGAATGGCTGGATAATAGACAGAATCTCTGCCCGCTTATCAGCTGGAGCCGAGACCTTAACCAGAATCACTTCACGCTCCAAATGAGGGCGGTCCGTGATATCTCGAACCCGGATCACATCAATCTGACGATTGAGCTGCTTGATAATCTGCTCGACTTCTGCCAATGAAGCCACATCAATGATGATGGTGATACGGGAGACCTCCGGATTTTCCGTCGTTCCGACTGAGATACTCTCAATATTAACCTGACGTCTGGAAAGGACACCCGTGAAGCGGTTTAGAACACCCGAACGGTTTTGGAGTTTAGCTGTCAACATTCTACGCATGGAACTTCACCCCCAACATCTCATGATTGCTCTTGCCAGCCGGCACCATTGGAAGAACGTGTTCCTTGCGAGAGATATCCACCTCGATAAACATCGGTATATCTTCCTTCAGTACTTCTAAATCCTGGACAATGGTCTCCGGATCGTCAAATTTATAGGATTTAACACCATAAGCCTGAGCCATGAGCTGGAAATCTGGCAAAGTTTCAAAGACAGACTCAGAGGTACGACCGTCATAGAAAGCTTCCTGCCACTGGCGCACCATGCCTAGCGAATGATTGTTAAGCATGATGACCTTAATCGGAATCTTATAGATATTGAGAATAGCCATCTCTTGGTTTGTCATCTGATAGCCACCATCTCCGACAAAGAGCACCACTTCCTTATCTGGATTGGCAATCTTAGCTCCAATCGCTGCAGGTACACCGAAGCCCATGGTTCCTAGACCACCAGACGTTACCAGTTGACGCTCGTTTTTATACGGATAATATTGGGCGGCCCACATCTGGTGCTGACCGACGTCTGTTACGACGATGGCATCACCCTTGGTCAGCTCACCTACGCGCTCAATGACAGCCTGAGGCTGTACGACACGTTCTTTCTTATCATATGAGCGAACCCGTTCCTTATCGCGGGTTACTTTTTCAATCCACTTGCTGGTATTATTATGCACCTGCTCTTCATTCAGCAGCATCTGTAGGGCTTTTTTAGCATCCCCTACGATAGGGATGTCCACACTGATAATCTTTCCAATTTCCGCTGGATCGATATCAATATGTGCTACTTTAGCGTTCTTGGCAAAGGTTTTCGGATTACCGGTCAGACGGTCATCAAAACGGCAACCGATACTAATCATAAAGTCGGCCTCAGTCATGGCAATATTGGCCGCAAAAGAACCGTGCATTCCACCCATACCTAAGAACAAAGGATGGTCTGTCGCAATGGTCCCTTGCCCCAACAATGTAGTGACTACTGGAATCTGATACCGCTCTGCCAAAGCAACCAGCTCTGCTGCTGCCTCGGCATAACTGACACCGCCTCCCGAAAGAAGGACCGGCTTTTTAGCCTTAGAAATCTGCTTGATAATCTTCTTAATCTGCAATTCATTAGGCTCAATAGTCGGCTGATAGCTCGGCAGATGCAACTTACTGTCATAGATAAAGTCCGTTTCCAGAGCGGAGACATCCTTAGGCAAATCAATAACGACTGGCCCAGGACGACCTGTCGTCGCAATGTGAATAGCTTCTGTAATAATACGCGGAATGTCTGCCGTCTCCCGAACCTGATAATTGTACTTGGTAATAGGAGTCGTAATCCCAACAATATCCGCTTCCTGAAAGGCATCTTTACCGATCCCAGCCTTGGCTACCTGACCAGTAAAAACTAAAAGGGGGACGCTATCACTCATGGCATCGGCAATGCCGGTAATGGCATTAGTCGCTCCCGGACCACTGGTCACAACTGCAACTCCGATTTTCCCAGTAGACTTAGCATAGCCTTCTGCCTCGTGAACACAGCCTTGCTCATGGCGGCCTAGGATGTGACGGATGCCTTCAAAACTATAAATAGCATCATAAAGCGGCAGTACAGCGCCGCCGGGATAGCCAAAAATCGTATCAACACCAAGACTTTTCAAGGTTTCTAAAACAAGCTCTGAGCCTGTCTTAGAAGTTTCCAATTTGATTTTCTCCATTCTTCCCCTTTCATTTATTTACAATTTTCTAAAAATTCAAAAAGCTTTCTACTATGATAACATTTTTGAAAAAAATTGCAAGCCATGCAGAATGTTTTTCTACAATTTTTCTCTAAATCCGAATGTTTTTTCTAATAAAAGATAAAAAGTCAGAACTATATTTATAGTCCCGACACTTCATTGGAATATTCCTCACACAAATATTTTCTTTAGCTAAAAACTCTCTTATTCCACCTTTTCTCCAAAGCTGAATCTTCTAGCTATAACCAGCCTTTCTCTTGCCCGATTCGGACGGCTTCTGTTCGATTTTCAGCATCTAGCTTGGTCAAAATAGCAGACATATAGTTACGAACCGTTCCATTTGACAGGTAGAGTTTTTCAGCAATTTCTTTATTGGATAGGCCAGTCGCCGCAGCTTGCAGGACTAGCCTCTCCTGCTGAGAGAGAGGGTTTCTACTGGTCATCAGTACCTCCATCAATTCCGGCGAATATTCCTTCTGCCCATCTAGAACAGTGTGAATGGTCTTCATTAAATCCGCAATACTGCGCTCTTTGAGCACATAAGCATCTACATCCGCCTTAACAGCTCGCTCAAAGTAGCCCGGTCGCTTGAAGGTTGTGACGATGATGACCTTGATGTTGGGTCGATTGGCCTTGACCCATTCGAGAACGTCTAGGCCGGTTTGGTGGGGCATTTCCACGTCCAAAATAGCTACATCAACAGTTTCTGAGCTAAGACAGTCAATAGCCTTCTGCCCATCTGCGGCCTGATAGACTTCTTCAACATCTGGCTGCAGCTGCAAGAGCTGAGCTAAGGCATCTCTCAGCATACTTTGATCTTCTGCTAACAAAAGTTTCATGCTTCCTTCCCTCCGTATGGCAATTCAATCCGAATCCATGTTGGATCTTGGCTGCTAAGAATCTCAAGCCTTCCTGACAAGGCAGACAGTCGCTCTCGAATACTATGCAACTCCCGACCAGTCAGCTTTTGAAAACCACAACCATCATCCTGAATGTCTAAAATAAGCTTTTCGTTTTTCTTTACCAAAGAAAAATTACTCTTTTTAGCCTTGGCATGCTTGATAATATTGGTAGCAGCCTCCAGCAAAATCATACTGATTGTTGACTGCTGACTCGGTGGGACACTGGCAACATTGAGCTGGTTATCCATTTCTACCTGAACACCGCTCATCTCCAGCATGGCACGAATGGTCACTAGTTCCTCGTCCAGCGTCCGATTCTTTAGATCATTAATAATCCGCCGAACATCAGCCATGGACTTCTTACTAATCTCTTGCACTTCCTGCAGTTCTTTTGCTGCCTTTTCATAGGCTTCCATCTGCAAAAACTGCTGAGCCAGCTCCGCCTTAACACTGAGCATAGCAAAGGTATGCCCTAGACTATCGTGTAAGTCACGGCCAATCCGATTCCGCTCATCTTCTGCCAGGAAAAGATTCAGCTGGGCATTTTGCTTGACCTTTTCTTCCTTGATCTGCTCTGCCGTCTGAATCCGATGGAGACCAAAGGTCACACCATCCGAAAAGAGAAAAGTGACAATAAAGAAGAGTAGTTCTGCTGGACCAACATGACCCAACAAATAATTAGTCAGCACAATAGCAGGCTGCAAATCAATAAAGGTCCAAAAACGCCAGGATTTAAACGAGACATCATCCAGCTCATAAATCAGCAGATTAGATAGATAAAAAATATACCAGGTAAATCCTGTATTTAACCAGACCGAACCATAGTATATGTAAGCAACCAAAAAACACCAAGAAAAAAATTGAATAAGGCGATGGTTACTTAGCAAAACCGCATAGTAAGCCGCAACAAAAATAGCTGTCCCAAGCAAGAGGAAAAGCGGGTATTCCCCGCTGATTACTCCCGCCACTGGAAAGATGATAAAGACCAACGCAATATGAAACATATAGTGGACTTGTTTAAGTTTTTCCCACATGCTTTTATTTTACCTCAATTCGCTTTTTGAGTTGCAGCACAAGAATGCTGACCAAAACCGTATAAATCAGAACAATCAAAGCAGCCTTGCCATTAAACTGATGGTGTTCTAGATAAGAAGACACGACTTGCATCAGTTGATAACTTGGCGTCAACTTACCGATTGGCTGGAGCCATTTTGGAAACATAGTCAGAGGGAACCATAGACCGCCCAGAACAGCCAGTGCCATATAGACGATATTTCCCACAACAGACATGAGCTGAGCACTTGGCAAGAGACTGACCAATACACCCATAGCAATAAAGACCACACTTCCTACCAGAAGGATCACGGCAATAAGAAGCCAGTCTACCATTGGCAGATTAACCCCGCGAACAAAATGCCCAATCGAGAAGACTACGATGATAGAAAGCATAAAAGTCAACAGCGTACTGCAAAGTTTTGATATATAATATTTTACCATAGAAATCGGCGAGTGCTGAATCATTTTTTGCCAATTATTATTTTTATCAGACTGCAAAGTGCTTGGAATGCTAAAGAAGGCACTAGACATGATACTAAAAAGAGTCATAGAGAAGAGGTAGCCTCGAAGCACATGTTCAGGCGTATCACTTCCAGACATCATTCCTGAGAAAATCAGGTAAAAGACGCTGGGCAGACCAATAGACAAGAGATAATAAGCAGCCTGCCGCTTCATTAAAATCAACTCAATCTTCATAAGACTTGCCATATTTTTCATGATTACTCTCCTATTCTTGTGTCGTTTCAAAAATACTATCCAAGAGGGTACGGTTACGTACTTCAATCTCTTCGATTGTACAGCCGTTTTCCTGAAGAACCTGCCAGACCTGTCCAGCATCCCTAGTAGCAAAAGATAAAGCCTTTTGCTTGATTTCTAAATCAGTCACATTATCCAGCTTTTCCAGCACAGACTGATAAGTCAGTGGCAAGGTAAAGTGTTTTTCCTGCTCTTCACTGCGCATAGCATAAGGCGTCGTGTCCCGAATCAACTCGCCCTTGTGCAGCACCAAAATCCGATCTGCCGTATGCTCGACTTCTTCGATATAGTGAGAGGAATAAACAATGGTCACTCCCTGCTGCTTGAGCTGATTAACAATTTCCCAGAAATGCTGACGAGTGGAGGTGTCCATAGCTGAAGTCGGTTCGTCCAAGAACAGAATCTTAGGACGGCCAATCAGACTTAGAACAAAAGAGAAGAGACGCTTTTGTCCACCAGATAGCTTACTGGCCATCTGATTCTTTTGCTTGTCTGTAAATTGCAGCAAGTCATCAATTTCTTGATTGGACAAACTATTTGGATAAATAGCTTGGAAGAACGTCAAGAGTTCCTTGACCTTCAAATCCTCCACCACTGTATTTTCCTGTGGTAAAATCGCTACCGACTGCTTGAGATGATTGTCAGTCGGCTTTAGTCCCTGAATCCTTGCTTCACCTGCTGTCAGAAACTTATCACCCAGCAAACAATCCATGAGAGTTGTTTTCCCTGCTCCGTTGGGACCAATCAAGGCCACACAGTCACCTTGAGAGATTTCAAACGAAATATCCTTTAAAATCTCCTTACCGTGAATGCTTTTTGAAAGCTTCTTTACTTCAATCAGTTCCATTTTGCTCCTCCTTTGATTTGATAAACCGTATGTGCATCTTTCCTTTATTTTTCCAAAGCCGGAAGAATACTAAGCACTATCGCTTTTTCAATGCCTACAGCAACCTTTTATCATTTTGTTAACTATATTATAAGGCAAAGAAATTTTTCCTACTAGTTGATTTTGTCACCAGCTGACATGACAAATGTCACTATTCCGCTTTTAGAGCACAAAGCCAGCAAATATTGGAATAATCTGTTTATCTCCCTTCTGAATGAAGACACAAAAAAAGCCGGTCCCCCTCGTTGAGAGGAGCCGACTAGTTGTATGTCTGTTGCAATTTAGATAGAAGCTGGAATTAAAGCAGCCTAATCTAAAAAATTTTTCAATAGACTAGCTACTCAATTTGTAAGATGAGAGACAAACGCTTTTTAAACTTTAGCTCTGCACCTCTTCTTTGAGACCATTGAGCTTCAGACTCAGAATGAACATCTCAGGTGTAATATCCTTAATATCCTTCAGTCCAAAACCTTGGAAGAAACTGTTCTTTTCCACCTCTTCGACATTGACCTTTTGCAAATCAATTTCAATCAAGGTCTGCAGTTTTTTATCCGCTGTAACTGAATAGTCAATATTGACACCTTCCAAGCTCTTAGCTGCTACATAGTTTGAATCAGACTGCATTCCTTCACGAATGATAGTCGTCATCTCCTCTGGAGTCAAAGTAGCTGATGCCGCACTGGCTTCTTCTGGCAAGGAAGTGAGCAATTCCATACGAAGATTCAAGATTTTCTTGCCCTGATAGGTAATTGTATCACGATGATGGATTTCTTCAATGTCTCCGACTAAAGTTTTAGAGACAATCTCTGTACTTTCAGAAGAAGAACTGGATGACTTGCTAGAGCTGGAGCTAGAGCTGGATTTAGTCCGCCTAGAAGAAGCTGCTGATTCAGAAGAATGTCTAGGACGATGCTTGCTGAAGTTAGGAAACACACAGCCCGTCAAGAGTACCGAAGCAGAAATAACAAGAATGAAAAATTTTTTCATAGTTCACCTTTTTTTACTTTTTATTTGTTACAGTATAACATAATACCAGTTTCTTGTCTAAGTATTTTCTACAAAATGACAAAAGGCAACCTTTCGATTGCCTTTTTATACTATTCAACACTAAAAATATATGGATAAACCGGCTGACTGCCCTGATGAATTTCTACTTCGACATCCTCGAATTGTTCCATCAAATCTTGAGCAAGACTGCTAGCCAATTCTTCGCTGCCGTCTTCACCGATATAGATAGAGACAATCTCGCTGTCTTCATTGAGCATCTTGCTGAACGTTTCTTTCAAAGTTGCCAGCATATCTGGATTAGAAACAACAATCTTACCATCCACCATACCGAGGTTGTCATTTTCATGAATTTCCAAGCCATCAATCGTCGTATCACGAACCGCAGTCGTCACGCTGCCGCTGACTACTTCTGCCAAGGCTGCAGTCATACGCTCTTGGTTTTCCTCAATAGTCTTGCTGCCATCAAAAGCTAGGAGACTGGTCAAACCTTGAGGGATCGTGCGAGTCTCAATAACAGCTGCAGGCTGTTCAATCACTTCTGCTGCTGATTGGGCTGCCATGAAGATGTTTTTATTGTTTGGCAAGATAATAATATTACGAGCATTGACTTGCTCCACAGCTTTGATGAAGTCTTCTGTTGATGGGTTCATAGTTTGACCGCCAGAGATGATATAGTCAACTCCCTGAGCCTTAAAGATTTCAGCCAGACCATCACCAGCCACTACAGCAATAATCGCAAATTCTTTTTCTTGAGCCGGCTTAGCTGAGCGCTCTTCCTTTTCAACCTGTGCTTCGTGCTGGTTGCGCATATTGTCAACCTTGACCTTGACCAAACTACCATACTTGAGACCTTCCTGCATAACCAGTCCTGGATCTTCGGTATGGACATGGACTTTGACGATTTCATCATCGTTGACTACCAACAGGGAATCTCCCAAATCATTGAGGTAGTTGCGAAATTCATCATAATCAAAGTCTTTTACATAGGTTGGACCTGTCTTGAGAGCCACCATGATTTCTGTACAGTAGCCGTAAGTGATGTCCTCTGTTGCCACATGGCCAGCTACAGACTTATGATGCTCAGCATTGATCATCTCAGACATGGTCGCAGGTGTCGCCACAAAGTCCTCAGATGCGATATATTCGCCTGTAAGTGCAGACAAGAAGCCTTCGTAGATAAAGACCAACCCTTGACCGCCAGAGTCCACAACGCCGACTTCTTTCAGAACCGGCAGCATATCCGGTGTCTTAGCCAAAGCAGCCTTTGCTCCTTCAAGAGCTGCTTTCATAACTTCTACAGCATCATTAGTGACTTCAGCTTTCTTCTTGGCTCCGATAGCCGCACCGCGGGAAACAGTCAAAATCGTTCCCTCAACCGGCTTCATAACTGCCTTGTAAGCCACTTCTACACCAGACTGAAAGGCCAGAGCTAGATCTTCACCAGTCAGCTCTTCATGCTCTTTCACACTTTGAGAAAAACCGCGGAAAAGCTGGGAAGTGATAACTCCTGAGTTACCACGCGCGCCCATCAAAAGGCCTTTCGCAAAGATACCCGCCGCTTCGCCAACTGTTGAAGCAGACTTATCTGACACTTCCTTGGCACCATTTTCAATGGTCATGCCCATGTTGGTCCCTGTATCGCCATCTGGAACCGGGAAGACATTCAAAGAGTTTACATATTCAGCCTGTTTATTTAAGCGAGTAGATGCCGCCTGCACCATTTCTTGAAATAAACTAGTAGTAATATTTGCCACGATTATTCTCCTACGACTTTAATATTTTGGATATAAACATTCACTGCATGGGCAGTAATTCCGAGCTTGTTTTCCAAACTGAATTTAACACGCTCTTGGATGTTTTTGGAAACTTCGCTGATTTTGACTCCATAGCTTAACACAGTGTAGACATCAACTGCGATATCACCTTCATCAGTCGCTTTCACAACCACGCCCTTAGCATAGTTTTCTTTTCCTAAAAGGGCTTGAAAATTATCCTTGATTGCATTTTTGCTGGCCATGCCAACTACACCAAAAATTTCAGTCGCTGCACCGCCGACGATTGTCGCAATCACATCATCAGTCAGCTCAATTTGACCATCTTTTGTATTAATTTTCACAGTCATAATTTGTACCTCAAAAGTATTTTATAGTTTATTCTACCATATTTTATACAGGGTGTAAAAGAGGAAGGGTCTAAATCAACTGTCTAGGCGGAAATTTACAAGCAAAAAAGGACGGAAAATTTCCATCCTTTTAAATAAAAATTAAACGCGTTCAACTTTACCTGATTTAAGGGCACGAGCTGAAGCCCAAACTTTTTTAGGTTTACCGTCAATCAAAACAGTAACTTTTTGAAGATTTGGTTTAACAGCGCGTTTTGTTTGGTTCATCGCGTGAGAGCGGTTGTTTCCTGATACAGTCTTACGACCAGTAAAGTAACATACTTTAGCCATTATCGTGTTTCCTCCTATTAGATCTAATATTACGGATGTGCTAGCACCACATACCTTCCTATATTACCAAAAAACTTGACGTTTGACAAGTACATTTGTCCAAAGTTTCGAAATTAATCCGTTTTCCTAAACATAGCTAATCTTCAAAGAACCGAAAGCTACGTTGCCTTTGACATAGAGAGTTTTTCTCTTTTCATTGACATTGCGGGGATTGTAGACAGAGCCAAAGGCATTATCTACATCCAGCTCTACACGCCAGTCGCTGGGCACATAAAGCATCACACTGCCAAAAGACAGATCCACTTCAAAAGTTGCTGAGTCCCCTTCGATAGTCGCATTATCAAAATAAACCGATGCACTGCCAAAAGCACAGTCTAACTTTTCATAGGTGAAGTTATCTGAGTTGATATAGCGCGTGCCGCTGCCAAAAGCAATATCATCTTTTGAGGAAGAAGAGGCAGTTGAGAAGATACGCCCCTTAAAAATGCGCCGGGGCTTGAAAATCATATTGAGACCGATGCAAGCCAGAATACCACCCAAAACCAAGGTTCCTGTTGAAATAGCTAAAAAGTGGTAAACGGCATTGGCAATAATCAGCGCAATAACTGCCATGATCAGCCCAGTGCCAAAGTCTCTTTCTAAGAAATTTTCCAAGGCGAAATAGGCAAACATTGCAACTACTAGCATGGGCCAAATATTAAAATTGAAGGCAGGAATCCCAAAATTCCCCTGCAGCAGAACCCAAGCTGCCAAGACTAAAAAGCCGATTCCAAAAATTGTTTTTTTCATGAAAATTACCTCGTTTCGTTTAACTTTTCTTTTAAAATTTGATAGTAGTGTCGGGAAACGTGCACTTGTTTATGTGTGTCATAAAATTGGATAGTACTGGTTCCCGAAAATGATTTATCCAAAGCGTAAATAGCCTTGGCATTGGCAATAGTAGACTTTGAAATGCGACAGAAATATGCCGGAAGTCTCTCTTCTAATTCGTATAGCTTCAATTTGACTTCATAAGCATCATCCCTGCTATGAGCATAAATTTTGGTAGCATCCGTTTCAAAAAATAAAATATTCTTCAAATCGACAAAATATTCACTTGTATCCTTATAGAAAGCTATCGGTTGACGGTTGGCTTGTTCAAGAGCTGCTTGAATCCGAGCCACCTCTTCACCATATTGAGCCGTTCGGATAACGACTTCAGTTTCTGCCATATCTGTATCAAGCTCAATCCTAATCTTCATAGCCACTCCTTTCCTTGCTTCTGACTTCATTATAACAATTTTCAAAAAAGAAACAAGGCATTTTCAGTAAGTGGTTATTTTTGATAACTAAGTGGTAGCTTACCCTTCTCAAAAAATGTTAAGCAAATTTGATTTCTCATCCTAGACTCTCCAATAGATTCGTTTAGTATAAAAGCACGACTTACACATATTGAATATCTGTCTTATTTTATGATCAAACAAATTTGAAAACTTTTTTCCTTCTGATATAATAGTACCTCAGGAGGTACTATATGTCTAAACAAAAAATTAATCGCTTTGTCGGATCTATTGGAGCTTTTATTGGGATTCTTGTCTTTATTGCATATATTCCACAAATTATCGCTAACTTGCAAGGAGAAAAAGCTCAACCATTCCAACCACTATTCGCAGCAGTTTCTTGTTTAATTTGGGTAATCTATGGTTGGACCAAAGAACCTAAAAAAGACTGGATCCTTATCATTCCCAATGCGGCAGGAGTGATATTAGGCGGTCTAACTTTTCTTACTTCTTTATAAGAATTAGATAAACAAAACCAGCAACCCATGAAAAAGTTGCTGGTTTTCTTTCTGCCGATTGCAGGGATCGAACCTGTGACCTACGCGTTACGAGTGCGTTGCTCTACCAACTGAGCTAAATCGGCGTCTTTTCCCCTTTATTTTAGCATCTTGAGTTTTTTTGTCAAGTTAGAATTTCACAATTTCTTAACCCAAATCAAACAAGGGTTGCTTTTATCCCAAAGTTCAGGAAAAATTTCTAACTTTTTAAAGCCCTGAGCCTGATAAAAAGCGTTAGTTCTGTCATAGGTAGGATAATAACCTGGTGCTACCGTTTTTACTTGCAGATAGGATGCTTTTTGACGAGCAGATTTTTCTAAAACTTCTAGAAGTTGACTACCAATTCCCGCTCTATGATAGAATTTCTTAACAGCTAAGCAGTCAATCTCTGCACAATCTTCACTAGAATAAGATAAGCTTACAAAGCCAGCCAATTTACTCTCCTGATAAGCAACCCAAACTTGTAAATCCCTAGCTCCTTCAATGTAAGCTTGTGTACTTTCAGGTATTCCAAACCATTCTGGTAGATCCTTTAAAACTTCACTGACTGCTATCATCTTTTGTTTTTCTTCCTTCACTTCTTCAATCGCTACCATCTTTAAATCCTTTCATGTTTTAAGCTTTAGGACTAAACATATTTTCCATCTTACGAACCCGCACTTTCGTAGGCATCCAATCCCCTATCCCAGAGTTTGAGCGAAATGAAAAAGAAAACAAGGGAAATCAGAATCAAACCACCAATGTTAAAGAGCCCATTTTTGTCCTGCAAGAAATAGCTAGCAGGATAGTAGGCTGTAAAAGCAAAAGGAACGATAAAACTAATCAACCAACGAAGGAGCGAATTGTAAATGGAAATCGGGTACTTGGCAAAATCATTAAACATATAGAAAATGTAAATCATAGCACCTGACTGCTTGGTCCAAAAAGCGATACTGGCTGTCGCGATTTTCAAAGAAGTATAAATCAGGGTCGCAAAAGGAATGCAGACTAGGAAAAGCAAGAACTTGGGAATAGTCCAAGTAATGCTAGAGAACGTTGTCGCTAGTAAAATTCCACCGACCAAGAGCTCACCCAAGGCATCAATCTGAAAAGTCTCGACTAGGATGTGAAAGAGAGGATTGATAGGACGAGTCAGATACTTGTCAAACTCTCCCTTTCTCACCAATCGTTGCCCCAGTGCCCAGAGATTGTCAAAAAAGAGATGGTCCAGTCCCTTGGGAATCAAGGAAAAACCATAGATAAAGGCAATCTCTTGAAAGGTCCAGCCTTCTAGCGAGGGGATGTGTTGAAAGATGACATTGAGAAACAAGAGGTTCAAGCCTTGGGTCAGGAAGACACCTAAAACACCAACCACAAAATCAACCTTGTATTCCATGATTTGCTTGATGTACTGTCTGATAAAAATCAGATGCATGCGCTGATATTTTTTCATACTAACCTCCTTGAATGGTGATAAATGACTGGACTCTTTTCCAAATCAACTGAGACAAGCCCACCATCACTAAGAGCCAGAAAAACTGTAGCAAAAGCGCTTGATGAATCTGACTGGCATCGTATTTCCCAACGATAATCATAACCGGAGTGTAAATCAAGGATGAAAAAGGCAAAAAGGAAAGAATATTTGAAACAATTTTAGGAAAGAAAGCCAAGGGAATCAAACTCCCCGACATAAAGGCCACTATAGAAGTCTTGAGTAGATTAGAACCCCATAGATTTTTAAATACAAAGGCTGAAAATCCAAAGCAGATATTAAAGAAAAAGTTAATCAGGTAGGCCAGCGTTAAGCTAAAGAGATAAATCAAGGTTAGTCCTAAAACTTCTAAAACAGCTTGCCCAGATAAGATTTTCATCAGAAAAATGATACTTAAAAATGGAAGTCCAACGCTGACAAAAATTAACCACTTGGAACCAAGCTCGGTGAAGAGATAAGAGGCCGCAAAATGCACTGGTCTCAGCAAACGCATGATAATGGAACCATCCTTGACCTCATCACCAATCATAAAGGAAGAATCCGACCTGGTCAGAAGATTAGTCACAAAACTCATGATGATGTAGAGGGTGATATCTGCCATACTAAAGCCTTGAATCAAGGACTCTTGCGAGGAATCAAAGACTGCCTTCCAAAGATAAAAAGCAACAAAGGCCCCCATGACGTCGCCAATCCGATAGAGAATAAAGTTGACTCGATAGGTAATCAACTCCTGAATCCCTGCATTGATAAAGGGTTTATAACGTCTCCACAATTTGACCATCTTAGAGCTCCTTTCGGTAGAAGCGACGGATAATATCCTCAATATCCGTATCCACCATCTTCAAATCGCGAATCTCAAAATCAGACAAGGTTTGCTTGATAATATCAGCCGTTTGGTAGCGGGAACTATCGTATTGAATGTTGAGGCTATTCCCTTGTCTATCAATAGTCATATCAGGTAATCCTGCATAGTGAGAGACAAGATGACTTTGCCCTGGCACTAGTTCAAAGGAAAGAGTCTTCACCTTGCCAAAGGTTTCTTTGAGCCGGCTAACCGTTCCATCAAAAATCTCCTGCCCCTTGTCAATCATAAAAATCCGATCACAGAGTTGCTCAATATCACTCAAGTCATGAGTGGTCAAGAGAATGGTTGTTTCTTCTTCCTGATTAATCTGGGTGATGGCCCGGCGAATGTTATCCTTGACCGAAACATCCAAACCAATGGTCGGCTCATCTAAAAAGAGAACTTTAGGATTGTGGAGCAAGGAAGCCGCAATGTCCGCACGCATCCGTTGCCCAAGTGAAAGAGTTCGCACGGGGTCCTTGATAAATTCCTTCAAATCCAAGACTTCATTTAAGAAGTCCATGCGCTTATGGAAAAGCGAGTCTGGCACATCATAAATCTCCTTTAAGACCGTGTAGGTCTCTTGCAGAGCCAAATCCCACCACAGCTGGGTTCTTTGCCCGAAGACCACTCCAATATCCTTGACATAGTCTTGGCGATTATCCTGCGGAATCTTGCCATTAATCCGACAAAAACCAGAAGTGGGCTTCAAAATCCCTGTCAGCATTTTTATGGTTGTCGACTTCCCAGCACCATTGGCCCCGATGAAACCTAAAATCTGCCCCTTGGGAACCTCAAAGGTTAAATCCTTGACTGCTTCAAAGGTCTGCTTTTCAGGATGAATAAAGGAGCGTAAGGCCCCCTTCAATCCCGGTTCCTTGACTGTCTTCACAAAATTTTTCTGAAGATGCTCTACTTCTATCATTGCCATACGTTTCTCAATATCCTATCATTCATTCATGTTACAGACCATTTCCCTACCTAACTCAGGAAAATAGAATCTCATCTCCTCACTATACTACCACTTTTACTTCCAAACGAACATAGGTAATTCAAAAATAATTATCATATTTTATCACACACCAAAAAACCTACCCTTATGGGCAGGTTTCTATTTTGTAGTCTTCAGCTAGATTATGCTTTACCTTCTGAACCGAATACGTCGATACGTTCTTCAACTGATGCTTGGATAGCTTTTACACCGTCAGCCAAGAATTTACGTGGGTCGAAGAGTTTCTTCTTGTCGTATTCTGCTTCGTTTGCTTCGTAGTCGCGAGCAAATTTACGAGTTGCGTTAGCGAATGCGATTTGGCATTCAGTGTTAACGTTAACTTTCGCAACACCAAGTTTGATAGCTGCTTGGATTTGGTCATCAGGAATACCTGAACCACCGTGCAATACGATTGGGAAGCCCGGAAGAGCTTCTGTCAATTTCTTCAAGTGGTCAAGGTCAAGACCTTCCCAGTTTGCTGGGTATGGGCCGTGGATGTTACCGATACCTGCTGCCAAGAAGTCGATTCCAGTTTCAACCATTGCTTTAGCGTCTTCGATTGGAGCCAATTCACCTTTACCGATGATACCGTCTTCTTCACCACCGATAGTACCAACTTCAGCTTCTACTGAGATACCTTTAGCGTGTGCTTTTTCAACAACGTCTTTAGCCAATTTAAGGTTTTCTTCTACTGGAAGGTGTGAACCATCAAACATGATAGAAGTGTAACCAACTTCGATACACTCAAGTGCATCTTCGTAGTGACCATGGTCCAAGTGAATCGCAACTGGTACAGTGATGCCCATTGATTCTACAAGGTTAGCGATCAAGTTACGAGCAACTTTGTAGCCACCCATGTATTTAGCAGCACCCATTGAAGTTTGGATAAGCACTGGTGCTTTCTTTGCTTCTGCCGCACGCAGGATAGCTTGAGTCCACTCAAGGTTGTTTGTGTTGAATCCACCAACTGCGTAACCATTGTCACGAGCTGCTTGGACAAATTTTTCTGCTGAAACGATTGCCATTCTTATCAGGCCTCCTCTTATTTTTTGTGGTTAAACCACTTACATTGTTTATTTTATCACTTTTTCACTAAAATTGCTAGTTTTTCCTGAAATTTTAAAGAATTGCAGGTAGACACTTAGCCTTTTTAAGCGTCTCTATTGCAAAAAGAAAAAGCTGGCCGAAGCCAGCTTACTTGATGCGGAGAGAGGGACTTGAACCCTCACGACCTAAAGCGGTCACAGGATCCTTAGTCCTGCGCGTCTGCCAATTCCGCCATCCCCGCGATTGAGTACCTTACTAGTATAACAGGACAGCTAAGGCTTGTCAAGAATATTTTTTAGTTTATTTCAAAAAATCAACTTTCTACTCAATCAGCAAAATTGGGAAAACTAAACGAAAATGAAGCTAATGCAGGAACACAGAAAACTCAGTGCTGTTGTGTCGCAACAAAGACAGCCACCGTTTGGTCGGGATCATATTTTTCAAAGTCAATAGTGTAGTCCCGATGAAGCTCACCTGCTTCTTCTGCCTGCCAAACCCTCTGCCAAGCATGAAGAATGGCTTGAGGATCCTCCTTATCCGCTTCAAACACTTGATAGGTCTGCTCAGAGGTATCAAAATCATAGACTTCTCCATCTGTCAAGCGGCAGATGGAGAGACTGTAGTCTCCTTTGTAATCACTGGCATAGTCATGATAGACAGCATAGACCGGCTCCCCTTGGGCAAAAGCTTCTTTCACAGCTCCCTCTTGTTCCTGCCAGAGAGCTTGGATTTTTTCTACACAATGCTCATCTTGGAAATTATTAGTACGAATACTAGCTAAAATGTTTAGAAACATCTTCTTTCCTCCTTTTGCTTTCATTATAACATTTCTCTAGAAAAGTCGCTTAGGTCATACAAAACTAGTCTATCTCTCCTGAATCTTTTCTACCGCTGCCGTGACAAAGGCCGTATAAAGACCTTCAGGTCGGTTCGGTCGGCTGGAAAGCTCTGGGTGGTACTGACAGGCCGCGAAGAATTTATTTTCTGGGATTTCCACTATTTCGACCAAGCGATTGTCTGGTGAAACTCCTGAAAATACAAATCCAGCTGCCTCAAACTGCTCGCGAAAGTCATTGTTAAACTCATAGCGATGACGGTGACGGCGCTGCACGACTTCTTGATAGTCGTAAGCCGCTGCTGCCTTAGAGCCACTCTTAAGCTTAGAAGGATAGAGCCCCAATCTCAGCGTTCCACCCAAGTCTTCTACATCAATCTGATCACGCATGAGGTCAATAATCGGATACGGTGTATCTGGATTGAGCTCCGCTGAGTTGGCATCTGCCAGTCCAAGGACGTGACGGGCGAATTCAACACAGGTTAGCTGCATACCCAAGCAAATCCCCAACATAGGAACATCCTGCTCACGCGCATAGCGGATTGCCTGAATCTTACCCTCAGTTCCTCTCTGACCAAAGCCACCCGGAACGATAATCCCATCCGCATTTCCAAGAAGCTCTGCGGCGTTTCCGGTAGTTACCTGATTCGCATCAATCCAGTCAATCTTAACATCCGCATCATTGGCATAGCCGGCATGCTTAAGCGCTTCAACAACTGAAATATAAGCATCTGGCAACTCGACATACTTGCCGACCAGAGCAATACGAACCTGCTTTTCCAGACTCATCACTTTTTCTACCATAGCTGACCACTCTGTCATATCTGCCGCCGGCGCATCCAGCTTCAGATGGTCACAGACGATTTGGTCCATCTTTTGCGCCTGCAAATTGAGAGGAATTTGGTAAAGATGCTCCACATCTAGCGACTCAATGACCGCCTCCGGCGCCACATCACAGAATTGAGCCAGTTTGTTTTTGATGTTTTGTCCAGCTGGCTTCTCTGTGCGGATGACCAGCATATTAGGCTGAATCCCCAAACCGCGCAACTCTTTGACAGAATGCTGAGTCGGCTTGGTCTTCATTTCACCGGCTGCCTTGAGATAGGGCAGGAGGGTCGTATGGATATACATGACATTATCTGCACCGACATCCGCCTTCATCTGGCGCAAAGCCTCTAAGAAAGGAAGAGACTCGATGTCGCCCACTGTGCCACCGACCTCTGTGATAATCACATCCGAGTCCGTCGTCCGTGCTGCCCGCTTGATCTTGTCCTTGAGAGCATCTGTAATATGTGGAATGACTTGGACCGTCGCCCCCAGATACTCGCCTTTACGCTCCTTGCGCAGGACTTCGCTATAGATTTTACCAGTGGTGACATTGGAGTATTTATTGAGATTGATGTCAATAAAACGCTCATAATGCCCCAGATCCAGATCCGTCTCAGCTCCATCATCTGTCACAAACACTTCCCCATGCTGGTAAGGGCTCATGGTACCGGGATCAATGTTGATATAAGGGTCAAACTTCTGAATCGTAACCTTGAGACCGCGATTCTTTAAAAGCCGCCCCAAGCTAGCTGCCACAATCCCTTTCCCGATAGAAGAAACTACACCACCGGTGACAAAAATATATTTAGTTGACATACGTGCTCCTTTTCATAAAACAATTCGTTCCAGCAAGCATCACAGTTGCTGGAAACTTAGCTAGAGGAGGATTTTCCATAATCTGTCTGAAAAAGAAAAATAGCTCCCTGGAAACAGGAAGCTCTGACCTCTAAAAGAGGTGCCCGAACAGTATGATATCGCAAACCTAAAAAATTGTCAAATATTTTCAGTCGGTTTGCATCCATTTTCACTAATACTAATGACATGTGTTTCAAATTCTACATCAGGCATGCACTCTGCTAAATCGTGTCGGATTCGCTCCAAGGCTTCCAGACGCATTTCGACAGAGGTATTGGCATTCCCCTGAATGATGAAAATAGCATCCTTGGTCTCCTCATCAAACTTATAATACTCGCTGTCACGAACATCCAGCCAAGCCAAAATGCCTTTGGCATCCCGATAGACATAGTCCGTCTTAGCAACATGCTTCTCCTTGGACAAAATAGGCAGAAAGACATCTTCCTTTTGGCTTACGGTAAATTCTATCTGGCCATCAATCTTGTCAAAATCATGCCCACCAATAGCCAGTAGAGAATGCAGGGCTTCGACATTATAAATATCAATAATGCTATTAATATGAGGGAGCGATCCGCGGTGCTGGATATTGCGAATCAGAGCGGGAACCGTCGGAGGATTTTTCTTGACACTGCGACCCACGCGCTGCAGTATTTCTACATAACCTTGAACCACTGACGACCCAAGCACCTCATCTAAGTCACAAGCCAGAGCCCAGTCTTCCATTTCCTTTTTCTTTTTTAGAAATGAGGGTGACAGTTCTGCATGAGGATTGACATTCTTAGCAATCCCGATAACAACACTCTTAATGCCTAAATCACTCAGACTCTTATCAATGACAAATTTCATAGCAGCTTACCTCCGCCTTTTCTTTATTAAATTTTATTAGTATTCTACACCTTCCGAACTTATATTTCAAGGAACATTAAAAGAAACAAAGGATTTCGTCCCTTGCTTCTTTTGGTTGATTTATTCTTCCTCTTCGGTCTCCGTGTCTTCGTCAGAGTAGTCGTCATCTTCTTCGTTGAGTTCGACTTCTTCACCTAGATCATCTGGAGCGATTTCGTTGATTTCAGCATCGTAAGCTTCCACTTCGTTCTTCTCATCGTCTGGATTTTCCTCATCATATGAGAGAGCTGGATCTGCTTCGTAGCCGTCCTCATCTTCTGGATCGTCATCACTGTAGTCAATGGCATCCTCGTCGCCATCCATAAAGGCATTGACGCGTTTTTTCTTACGTTTCTTAGGTGCATCGTCCTCATCAGTTTCTTCCAAGGCGATGATTTCTTCATCCACTTCGTCGATGGCATACCATGAACGCAGGCCCCATTTATTATCTCCCAGCGGAATAAAGCTGCCGTCTACATTGAGTTCTGTGTAGAATAAAGGCAGTGCATCACGAATCTCACTGTTTGATTTTTCCAGATAGTTTTGAATTTCATTGACCAGATCATTAAAATACATCTCATGGTCGCGGCCGCGGGCTTCCAAAATGGCACGCGCCACTTCAATCATAGAAAGCTCACTTTTTTCCTGTCCAGCAAATACTTCTAATTCCAAAGTTGATCTCCTTTAAGATTAAGTAAAGGCTTGTCGCCCTCTTGCAATTTTTCGCTACTTTCTATTGTACGATAAATTTCTATTTTCGTCAAAAGAAAATCCGGGAAAAATCACGGAACAAGTACAAAAAGAAACTAGTGCATTTATACACTAGTTTCAAATGATCTCATTTTGAATGATGAAGCTTATTTCACTTTCGCAGTGCTAGTAATCACTTCGACAGCTTTCTTGATAGCGATGTCGTGTTTCAGCATATCTTCTGACAGCAATTGACGAACACGTTCTACTTCCATGTTGTAGTCTGTAGCCAATGAAGTTACTTCTGCTTCGATTTCTTCTGCGCTAGCTTCAAAACCTTCTGCCTTAGCAACAGCTTCTACGACAAGGTTTGTCTTAGTGCGTGACTCAGCATCTGCTTCGTATTGCTTGTGCAGGTCTTCCTGACTAGTACCTGTGATTTGGAAGTACATGTCAGGTGAGATACCTTGGCGTTGCATATTGCCCAAGAATTCATTAACAGCGCGGTGTACTTCTTCGTGGACCATTTCTGCTGGCAAGTCAACGATTTCAGCATTTGCTACTGCTTGATCAATAGCTGCTGCTTCTACCGCATCCTTATAAGCTGTTTCCTTAGCTTCTGACAATTCTTTGCGGTACTTTTCTTTCAGCTCATCAAGCGTTTCCACTTCTTCGTCGATATCTTTTGCAAGTTCGTCGTCCAATGCTGGAACTTCTTTTTCTTTAACTTCGTGAATAGTTGTCACAAACTTAGCTTCCTTACCTGCCAAGTCTTCTGCTTGGTAGTCTTCTGGGAAAGTTACGACAACGTCCACTGTTTCACCTGCGCTGTGGCCAACCAACTGCTCTTCAAATCCTGGGATGAATTGACCGCTGCCAAGTCCAAGTGAGAAGTTGTCACCCTTGCCGCCGTCAAATTCAACGCCGTCAACAGATCCAACAAAGTCAATCACAACTGTATCACCATCAGCTGCTGGACCTTCTTTCAGAACCAACTCAGCCAAGTTGTTGCGCTCACGCTCAATGCGTCCATCTACTTCAGCGTCAGTCACTTCTTTAGTAGCTTCAACAGTTACTTCCAAGTCTTTGTAAGCACCCAGCTTAACTTCTGGCTTAGTGACTACTTCAGCTTTGATGACCCAGTCTTGACCTTTTTCCATAGACTCGACATCAAACTGAGGCTGAGCAACTACTTCGATACCCGCTTCTTTGACAGCCGCTTCGTATGCTTCTGGAAGAAGAGCGTTCAAAGCATCTTGGTAGAGGGCTTCTTCACCAAAGCGTTGGTTGAAGATAGCACGTGGAAGGCGACCTTTACGGAAACCTGGTACAGCAATATCTTTTTTTACTGAGTTAAATACACGATCCAAGGCAGGCTTGATTTTCTCTTGACTGATGCTAAAAGTCAAAAGACCGCGATTTGTTTCTTTGTTTTCAAATGATACAGACATTCTGTCATTTCTCCTTAAAATTTATTGAATACAACCCATTATAGCATAATTAGAGTTTTTTTCAAAATTATTTTTCCTTTTATCCCTTCCTGATTTTATCCTCTATATAGGCCGCTCTGGCGCCGCCGATTAGCTTGGGACGGCTGGCTAAAGCCGTGACATGGGCAGCTCCCAATTCCTTGAGAATCGGTCGGATAGGAATCTGCACGTGCTTGACATGCATGCCGATAGCAGTATCGCCAATGTCCAGCCCCGCCTGAGCAACGATAAACTCCACCTCGACAGGATCCTTCATGTATTGAAAAGCAGCTAGCTGACCGCTGCCTCCAGCATGAAGAGTAGGCAGAACATTGACTATCTCCAAATCCTTCTTGTTCGCCAAGGCTCTTTCGACTACGAGGGCCCGATTGAGATGCTCACATCCCTGAACTGCCAGAAAGATATCCTTCTCTTCTAAGATATCCAGTATGGTTTTGACAATGACCTGTCCAACTTCCAGACTGGAATTCTGACCGATATGGCCTCCGACAACCTCACTAGAGGATAGACCCAGAACAAAAATATCTCCCTCGACCAAGGCAGCTTTGTCCAAAACGTCCAGAAGAATCTGACGAGTTTCTGCTCCAATCTTAGCTAAGTCCATGTCTCACCTCGTTTATTTCACTGTGACTGTCTTTTTCAAACTCTCTGGGAAGGCTTTGTAGAGGGCAAAACCGACTGCTAAACCAAAAGCATTCTGCATAAAATTGCCCAAGATTCCAGCCAGACCTGCTCCGACACCATTCATGATGCTATCAAAGAGGGCATAGCCACCGACCATAGCTACTGCAGCCAAGACCAGACCAAGATAGCGTTTCTTGCCCTCAAAGCCAGCAAAGAAACCTTGAAGTCCGTGGCAAATCAGGCTGAAAATCATCCATTGAGGATAGCCTGCAATCATATCAATCAAAAAGCCTGAAAGGCCTCCGACAATAGCCGCTTCCTTGCGGCCAAAGTAGAAGGCTGTAAAATAAATCCCTGCATCCAGCAGTGTCAAAAATCCTGTCGCCGTTGGAATTTTCACAAAATTCCCCAAAACCACAGACAGTGCTGTGATGAAAGCTAAGATAACTAATTTTTTAACTTGATGATTTCTCATACTGAACTACCCCATATTGATCTGAGCGCTGAATCGCTCGATAAACAAAATCTTTAGAAATTTGAACTGCTGCAAGCGGAGACTTGCCTAGAAGCAACTGACTGGCAATGCTGGAAGCAAATGTGCAGCCTGCTCCGGTATTGTTGCTAGCCAGCACTGGCGATTCCATGACCTTAAAATCGCGTCCGTCATAGTAAACATCCACTGCCCGCTCCTTGCTTAAGCGATTGCCGCCCTTAATCACCACATGCTTGGCCCCCAAATCATAGAGCTCCTTGGCTGCAGCCTGCATATCTTCCAGACTTTTGATTTCTTTTTGGGTTAATAGCTGAGCTTCTGCCAGATTTGGTGTGATGATGCTGACATAAGGGAAAAACTTGATGATTTCTTCTCTCAGCGCACTGACTTCCAAGTCATGATTTTCCTTGCAGACCAGAACAGGATCCAGCACTACGGGTATATCTGCATGCTGCTTGACAAAAGCCAAAGCCTGCTCTGCTATTTCCAGATTGGGTAAAAGTCCTATCTTAATAGCAGAAAAAGAAATATCTTTGAGACTGGCTAACTGCTGGGCAAAAACCTCTTCCTCAACTGGAATGACCTCAAATCCCTTGTCAGTCATCGCCGTCAGGCAAGTCACAGCTACAAACCCATGCAGACCATTGACTGTGTAGGTAGCCAAATCGGCATGCAGTCCGCCGCCGCTGAAAATATCATTGCCCGAAAGGGCTAAAATCAACTTATTCTTCATAACGAATCTCCTTTAGATAAAGACCATTTGGACCGGCTGTTGGTCCTGCCAGATGGCGGTCTTTCTCCGCTAAAATCCTCTGAATCTGCTCTACTGGCATGCGCTTATTGCCAATCTTGAGCAGCGTCCCTACCATATTACGGATCTGCTTATAGAGAAAGCCATTGCCCGAAAAAGTAAAGACCAGAAAATTACGCTCTGCATCATAGCGGACCTTGGCCTCGGTAATGGTCCGAACCTTGTCTTCCACACTTGTCCCCGAAGCCGTAAATCCAGTAAAATCATGCGTTCCCTCTAACTGAGCAATCGCTTCTTCTATCAGACTCAATTCCAAAGGATAAGGATAATGCGTGGCATAATGGCGCATCATAGGATTTTTAGGCCGGCCGATGTCCACCAAGAATTCATAGGTCTTGCTGTGCTTATTGTAGCGAGAATGAAAATCATCCGATACTTGCTCCACACTGATAAAATCAATATCTTCCGGCGTCTGGGTATCCAAGGCAAAACGCAATTTCTCTTCATCCCGCTCTTCTGGTAAATCAAAATGCAGCACCTGGCCCAGAGCATGGACACCGCTGTCGGTCCGGCCCGCTCCATGAATCACCACAGGCTGGCCTTTATTGATACGAGTCAGGGTCTTTTCAATCTCTTCCTGAACGCTTCTGGCATGGGGCTGTCGCTGAAAGCCAGCAAAGCCATAACCATCATAGGAAATAATCGCTTTATATCGTGTCATGTGTTTATTTTAGCAGGAAAAAAAGCCCTCAGCAAGCCCTAAAAGCAGGAACTGTCTGGGGACAGTTTTTTGTAAAAATACCGTATAAGAATTAGGGATAATCTGCACTTTGACTTGCCATTATGCAACAAAACAACCCATCGGAATCAGACTGTCAGTTATTAACAAACAGATCCAATCCAAATGGGTTATTGATCACATATTGCTAAAGGTCATTATTTGCAGTTACACATGCAGCAAATCTGACACTATTTCTTAGGAACCCCAAATGGAGTTTTCATCCATAAAGCTATTGGTGTTCTTGAGCAACTGCGTAAAGACAGCATACTTGAAGTCCTTGGTTGCGCGTTCATCGACACGAGACTTCTTCAGATCCTTGTCAACAGCTTCTGCAAAGCCAGCTTTCAGCTCTTCATAAGTAGTATAGACTTTTCCGTTGATCGTCACTGGCTTAATACCTGAGGTTTGTGCTTTGTCCACAACTTTTCTGAAGTAAGCTTTCTTGAAGGCTTCCATGGTTTCGAATTCGCCTTCAGAAATTTGCTTGATGATAAAGTTGTCGCTCAAACCAGTCACACCTTGCTCATTGGCTGTCTTACGGTGTTTATTAGAAGCATAGCTTACAAAGCCTTTTTCATAGCCATAGTAACCCCAGATTCTGAAGGTATTATGCTTGAACATCAAGGCACCTGGCGCTCCAGTATTGTTTTGACCCCCACCATAGATACCTGTCATGAAGTCGATCGCAATGTAACTAGAGTCATAGTCAGCAGGGTTATAAGTTCGATTGTCAACCGCACGGTTAGACAGCAAGCCTTGGTCAACCAAATCCTCTACAGATGAGACTGACATGGTTGCTTTCTCCTCTGCCGTTAACTCTCTCACAACATCGTATTGAGTCCGAGCATCTACAACCTTCGGCTCAACCTTCTTGAACCATTTAGCTGCGGCTTCATTTCCTTTATCCACAACCGCTTGACCTTCAAGGTAATCCAGCAGCATGAGGGTATCATTATATCCCTTCATGTAATGGTCGATGTCTGCTCGGTTCTTGAAGAGACTTGGCGAGCTATTGAAAATGAGACTTCCATCATTTGGACGTTCAAAGGCCATATTGAGACCCAGAGCACCCCAACCTGGCTGACCAGGAACAGGTGATTGGAGCAACCCTTGGGCATAGCCTTCTGGTCCGATACCTTGTCGTCTGCCATGTCCGCCCAGGTAAATATCTCTGTCATTGACGTGGGTGAGTTCGTGCGTGAAGACGGACACACCGTATTCTGTCAAGAGATCAAAGGCCTCGAAGTTCACACGGATCGAACCAGCAGCATGGGCACCATAGCCATTTGACTTGTACCAGCCACCAGCTCTGCCACCAACTAGGTTAAAGAACTCGCGGGATGGTGCATAAGGATTGCCCTTATTATCATTTCCGTTGACATCAATCCAGCCACGTCCTTCTACATCAAAACCATCCCATACAGCCGTTACATTTTGCTTGACCATTCTGGACTTGATATCATCTGAGAGCAGTTTGTACCAAGTGTCTACGTGATTTCGATGCTGGGTCGCTACTTCCTTGATGCGCGCGTTAAATCGTTCATCAGTCCATGACCGGCGCTTGTCTCTGTTGACAAAGGCCATCGTGCTATAGTTTGACAGAATGGCTAAGCGCGTATTCTTCAAGGTTAGAAGTGGAAGGATATAGTTGCTGAAATATTCAGAGTTGAGGTTGTCAAAGACGCGATACTTAGCAGACTTGATCTCCTCGACTTCTGACTGGCGTTCTTCAAACTGAATAAAGCCTCGGGTTGCATCCTTGAACCAAGAATCCATGTCCGCAAAGTCAGTCAGCAGGCGACGGTTGTAATCCAAGTAAGCCACCAAATCACTAGACTTGGACTCAGCCTTCAACTGACGCGCAAACATATTGACATTGTCTGCCCCTTTCAGTTGATTTTCTGTCGAACGTCCAATCTTAATCAAGCGGTCCAGCAATGGCACTTTTTCACCATAGAAGTCTGGTTTGAAGAGCACTAGCTCCTTGAGGTTGTAGTCGCCAAACTTGAGATCGTAATAACGGTTGAGATAGGTCAGACCGAGCATGATAGCGGTCTTGTTCTCTTCAATTTTAGCTTTCAGAGCTTCGTTGGCTGCTGGATTGTCAGCATGGAATCTTGTCCATTCATTAGCCAAGAGCTTACCAAGCATATCCTGCAAGTTGGCTTTCACTTCAGCCAGAGATTCATCCAAGAAGAGGCGCTTCACTTTGTTGACTCTATCATTATCATTAGGCAGACCAACAGAACGATAGATTTCATCACTGTACAGTTCAAAACTCTTTAAGCTCTCAGTCAGCTGAGTCAGCAAGTCTTCTTTGACTGCGGTTGAGTGATTTGGAGTATAGACCGTACCAAGCTCTGCAATCTGATATTCCGGCAGAACCGTCTGTTCAAATCGTGCTTGATTTTGAAGATTGTAGATAGTCTTGCTTCCGTCTTCAAAATGGACTAAGATCTTATCTGCATCCGTTCCTCCAGCAACAAACTGATTGCCTTTCAGAGCTTGAACTGATAGAACTTTCTTGGTCAACAGGTCACCCGCCTTACCAGCATCCACCAGCTTATTGGCTTCATGAATCAAGAACTCTTGATTGTAGAAAGGCATAAAGCGCTCTAGGTTCTGATAAAGCTGTTCATTTTCTGCCTTGTATCCTGGTTTATCTTGATAAGTACTTGTTCTCAGGATAGCAGCATTTAGCTTCTCAGTTGTTACTTCATTTGCGCTGGTTTGTTCAAGAGCCGTAATCCGATAGCTCTTGACTTTTTGCTCCGCTTCAGCTTCTGTCAAGCGGCGGAACTTGGCATCTTTTCCTGTCTTGGTTCCAGAGCTGTGTCCCTGAACACCAAAAAGGTTTTGGAGTTTTTGCCCCATCCAAGCGTCGGTAATCTCATTATCTGAGCTAAAGAGCTCTTTACCGTTTACTACTGTGGCATAGCTGACTGTGTCATTGATAGTTCCATACGGCCAAATGGAAGCAGCGATACCAGCCGCATTTCTTGAGCCTGCATCCTCCAACTTACCTTTGGCAACTGATTGCATCAATCTGCCCCAATTACCCCAGCCTGAACCTGAATAGTCAGTGAAGTTTTGAGCGACCAGCATACCTGCGTTTTGGCCACTCTTAACCCAAATATCCGCTTCAACGTAGGCACGTTTCACCAAGGACATGGCGTTGGTTCCAGCGATACCAGCTGTTACAGAATTTCCGCCTTTAGACTTAATCTGACCCTTAAAGGAGACATTTTCAACTCGAGATTGGCCTTCTATATTGTTAACCAGACCGGCTATATGGTCTCTTCCTTCCAAGTATCCTTGGACATTGACATTTTCGATTACTCCTTTATTCTTCAAGCGGGCAGCAATTGTCGCAATAGTATCGCCCGCTTGCGAATCTGGATAAACCATATTGACTCGCTTAAAGTCAATATCTTTGACCGTTCCGCCAGTAATCGTATCAAATAAAGGATGCGCTAAGTCTAAAATCGCATGGCGCTCACCATTTTGACCACCAATCAGCTGGCCTTTGAACTCACCTGGTAAGTAAGATTTGCTGTTGGCAGGTTTGTCAATCAATTTGGCACTGATACTGCGGCCCAAAATAAAGGTTCCAGAAGGATCTTCCTTGATTCCGTCCAAGAGGTCTTGGAAGTCATAATAGACATTTCCTTCACGCTTCTTGGCCTTTTCCAGATAGAAATCAAAGCTGTTTTGAAGACCAGTTGCACTTCTTTGCAGCAAGTCTGGCAGCTGAGCCTGGATCTTAAAGACAGGCTGGTTATCAACGACCACTTCCTCGATAGAAGTAACCGGCAGGACAGTGTCCTTGAACTGGTCGGATGTAAAGTGCAGATAATATTGGTCCAGATTTGCTGGTTTTTCAGCCAAAGTAGGCATCAATTTTGTCTGGCCATTTTCAACCTTCATCAAGGAGACATTAGTGATGGACTTGAGTTCCACCTTCTTCAGATCAAGCTGGACTGTCTCTTGAGCTAATTCCTGACTTTCAGAGCCATTTCCTAAATCATAGGACAGGGTCGTCTCAATCTTATACGGTGTATAGTAATCCAATCCACTAAAGCTAGCAGTCAGCTGGCCTGCCGTCAAGTTCTGCTCTGCTATCAGCTGGCCATCTTTCTTCAGACGAACATGAGCACTAGTATAGGCTTGGTCCCTATCCGTCAGCTGGTATTGGACCTGAACTGATTTCTGCAATTCATCCTTCTTAACTGCTGAAACAGTCAGACTCGGCGCTGCTTTAAGGGCTAATAAGTCAGCTAAAGCCTGCTTGAGTTGGTTGACACCTGCATCTACTTCATCTTGACTCGACGAAGTTTGATAAACCGTCGCAGCCATATTCTTAATTGTTTGCAGCTGCTGGTAGGATTGATTAGTGTAAACTGCAGGATCTACAGCCGCTGCCAAAGCTAGCTGCTTGCTCAATTCTTCTTTATTGATGCGAGCCTTGCTACCTCGAGTGACCACTGTATCAACTGCTTCATGCAAGATTCTTTCAGTTGTTTGTGGCTCTGATATGCGATTACCCTCCAAGACTTCATAGCTGGTTACAATTTCTTTTTGTCCTGGTGTTCCATCGACAGTTGTCTCTTCATCAAGATACTTGCTATCATCTGTCTTGTTGACAACTTGAGGTTCAATCGTTTCTAGCTTGATATCTGTATGTAGACTAGGCTGTTCTGGCTGAACTGTTGACTCACCATTAACGCCACCTGTGTATTCTGGCAAAGCTGGCTCAACTGGAGCCACGTCACTAACTGTAGCTACTGGAGCATCATAGACTGGATTGTCTGCTTGAACTGTCGATTCACCGTTAACGCCGCCTGTGTATTCTGGGAGGGCTGGCTCAACTGGGGCTGTATCATCAACTGTAGCTACTGGAGCATCATAGACTGGATTGTCTGCTTGAACTAGCGATTCGCCGTTAACGCCGCCTGTATATTCTGGCAATGCTGGCTCAACCGGGGCTGTGTCTCCAACTGTACCAACTGGGGCAGTATAGACTGGAGTTTCCGCTTGAACTAGCGACTCACCGTTCACAGCACCGCTGTACTCTGGCAAGGCGGGCTCTTGTAAACTTTCCCCTTTTGCCGTTTCTATAGGTGGATTTGACGGTTGAGAAGCTAGACTAGGTTTTGGAACTGGAGTTGGGGTTGGAAGATTCCCTATCTGGCCAGAATCACTTTCATCAGGATTCAGCTGATACAGCAACCCTGCTTGAGCAGCTCGATCAATAGAATCAGAATCCTCTTTTGCAGCTTCTGACACTTCTGCTTGCACTTGAGCTTCTTGACCAGCTGACAAAGAGGTTGGCTTGGTCTCTGTCAAAGTACGCAAATCAGAAGCTGTAAAGTAACCGATATAGTTATAGCCTGCAATAGTCACATCCGCTTCAGAAACTGCTGACGAAACCGCAACTTGACGGTTATAGGAAAGTAATTCCCGATTTTCTAGCGCAAACGCTTGAGGAGACTGTAACACAGTTTGTCCCAAGCTACCTAGCAAAAGCACTCCTAGTAACTTACCAGATTTCTTTCGTGAGAAAACCAGGACAGCCAAAATAGCCGTTCCCGCAAATAAGCCGAGAAGCGGCTGACCGTTATTTCCTGTACTCGGCAAGACAGTTTGCCCATCTTGCTTCCGATAAATCAGGTAATAATTTTCCCCCGTTTGCAGATTTTCAGGCAGACCTTTCTTAATCAGACCTTTTTCCTGCTCTGTTAGCTCTTGCTCTTCAACATAAGTATAGTGAGCAGTCGCACCGCCTCCTACTTCATCTGCAGCAACTGTCAAACTGGACAAAGAGCTCCCAAAAATCAGAGCTGCAATGGCAACTGAGCCCACACCAACAGACAATTTGCGAATCGAATATTTCTGAATTCGCTCCTGCACTTTTTCAAAACGTTTCACTTTATAAATCCCCTTTTTCCTAAAATGTATAAAGCTAATCTCCCATTATCTTCCTAACCAACTCCCCTGTAGACTAAAAAGATGCGTTTTATACATATAGTATTATCATATATCTTTTAGGAAATTTTTACAATGGATTTTACTTAAAAAAACAATTAATTTTTGTAAAAGTAAATAGAGAAAATCTCTTTACGCTTTTTATTGTGAGTTTCTTTTAATTAAATGGCTGATCAGAGCTGCTCTCTTACTTGACTACATTTGCCAAATGTCCTTCTAGAAAACATAAAAAGAACAGCATTAGGCTGCTCCTTTTTATATGATTACAAATCTTCCAAGGCATCTTTCATTTTGTCGAAGAAGCCTTTTTTCTTAGGATTGACCGAGATATTGCCAGCTTCCGCAAATTCTTTGAGGGCCGCTTTTTGACGGTCGTTGAGGCCAGTCGGTGTCACAACATTGACAGTAACATACTGGTCACCCATGCTTCCACCACGCAGACTCGGTGCTCCCTTGCCACGCAGGCGGAAACGCTTGCCAGTCTGTGTTCCTTCTGGGATATTCAGCTCCACATCCCCGTGAACAGTTGGGATATCCACACTGTCACCAAGAGCCGCTTGGACAAAGTTGAGATTGAGCTTGTAGTAAATGGTAGAGCCATCTCGCTCAAACTTGTCACTCGGCTCAACTTGGACCACGACATAAAGGTCACCATAAGGACCGCCATTAAATCCTGCCTCGCCTTGACCAGACAGACGAACCTGCTGACCAGTTTCCACACCAGCAGGGATTTTCACCTTAACGCTGTGAGCCTGTTTTTCATGACCCGTTCCGTGACAGGTTTCACAAGGACTTTTGATTTCTTTTCCTCGGCCATGACAGACATCACAGGTCACTTGCCGACGCATCATGCCAAGCGGTGTCTGGGTATCAACATTGATGACACCTGAGCCATGGCAGCGACCACAGGTAACAGGGCTAGTTCCTGGCTTAGCACCAGACCCGTCACAGGTACGACAAGTCGCTTCGCGGTTATACTTGATTTCCTTCTCAGCTCCGAAAATCGCTTCTTCAAAGCGGAGATTCACACGATACTGCAGATCGTCCCCTTGGCGCGGAGCATTAGGATTACGCGAAGCACCGCCACCAAAGAAGCTAGAGAAAATGTCTTCAAAGCCGCCAAAGCCGGAGCCATCAAAGCCACCGAAGCCGCCTGCACCGCCGCCAAAGCCACCATTAGTTCCCGCCGCGCCGTATTGATCATAGGCCGCCCGCTTTTGCTCGTCGCTCAGAGTCTCATAAGCCTCTTGGACTTCTTTATATTTGTCCTCCGCCCCAGCTTCCTTATTAATATCGGGGTGGTACTTTTTAGATAATTTCCGATAGGCTCTCTTGATCTCATCCTGAGAAGCATTCTTAGAGACACCTAGACGGTCATAATATTCTGTATTGTTCATATAAGATACCAAGACCGTAAAATTCGACTGAAAAATAGGAAATCAGGCGACGGAGCGATGCTCCTAGACAGATTTCTCTTTTTTCCGAGAATTTAGGTCGGGTTCAGTTCCTTTCTTTTATATTGAGTCAGAATTTTTGGAACCCGTGTTCAGTTGCGAACACTCCTTGTTCCTTTCTATTTAGTGTTGTGAAATGAAACTACAATTTAAGTGGGTTCATTTTTATCTATTAACAAAAAANTGTAATCAACGTTAAAACAAGAGTGGTTTTTATAATATTTAGTTTAAGTAAAATAAGACAAAACCAGTATTTACTTGCATACCAGTTATATATATTACAAACCATATAATTGATAAATTATTTTTTTCTTTTGTTTTCTTGATAAAAGATATTCATTAAAAATGTTTAATATATAAATAATTGTTGCTATTTTAAGAAATCAAAGTTGACTTTTTTTACATTATATTCTGACAAATCTATACCATTTCGACTTTCATAATAAGTACCATCATCTTTTTGGCGAATATAGAAGTCATAGGTCTTGTTCCCAGTTTTACTATTGCTTGGTTTCATCTTGCTAGTCAATAATTTAAGCTGAGGCGCTTCTAATTGAACTCCTTTATATACATCATCAACTTTAGTAAAAAATATTAAAAATTCATTGTCATGTAAATCTTCAATCATTTTTTCATCCAAAGAATACCACGTCGACCATAAAAAATCAATATCTCTATAATTCTTACTGTAACGAACATATTTAACTGGTATTTTTTTAGTCTCAGCAATTAATTTCTTTATATCTTTCAGTAAAAATACTTTTTCTGCTCCAGAGACTTGTTCGTTATATTTGGACATTGGTTCGTTATCACTATCAGAATCATTATTTTTAAACTTACCAGTAACGTAATCCATATATA
>NZ_RJMV01000014.1 GCF_003943735.1 Streptococcus sanguinis
GAACTATAATGTTTCCCAATTTAATCGAAATTTATCAAATATTGATATAAAGTTTAATGAATTTATTAATCGAGATGATTCCTATGAGAAGATAATACTTGACTATATTTATCAGAATAATTTATATTTAATTTCAGAGAAAAATTTGCGATTTTTCATACATTGGAACTTGAAAAAAGGATATACTGACTATGAATTCAATCATCAGAATTTTGAACTTCTTAATACAAATATTGCATTGAAACCTTTATTAGATTATTGTTTGTCTTCGGAAGAAAATTTATTGCAATATGCCAAGGTTTACATTGAATTATCAAATGGTAAAATGGATGACCATCCGTCCTATATTGAACAATTGCTCAACCATGATATCATATTCCAAAATGAGGTTGTTAAAGGTGAAAAGAAGACGATAGCTGAAGCTATAATTAATAGTATTCCAAAGCTTTCTATTTATTATACTGGAGAGAAATTTAATGAATTATCTGGTGAGAATAAGCTGAAATTGATAAATTACCTTGTACTAAAACAAAAAGCAAAGGTTAATTCTGAAGTTGTTTTTAATTACTTTAACATTACCGAAGTTATTAATAAATATTTAATTGACTTCATTAATCAGGACCCTAGTTTTAAATTGAAAAAAAATATATTTTTGGAGCTCAGTAAGGACCTACAAGATGATTTCGTTACTCAAATTGTATCTGCAAATGATTTGGAATTAGCTATCTATAAATCAATGCTTGCAGGAATAAAACCACATTATGAAGAGTTTGATGAAAAGGGGCTTTCGGATGAAAGAATGAGTGTTTTGATAGATTTGAAGATTATAGATTTTAACACTACTAATCTTGACTTTATTAGAACAGAGTATCCATCTATGCGAACTTATTTCATTTTTAAAAACATAGAAAAGTATCTTAAGATTGAAGGAGATGTTCATGATGAAATGGAGCTCAATGATTTGTTGCAATACGAAGGACTAGATGATTCCTATAAGCTACAAATAATAGATATTCTGGATTATGTAAGTTTGAAAAATCAAAAATTCTCAATTGAACTTATTACTCACATCTTAGATTCTAAATTTGATATAAATGATTTTAGCTATATAATTAGTCCTGATTATTATGACAATGCTGATGAATCCATCAAAAACAAGATAAGAGAACTAACTAAAGAGAATAGGGATAAACTTATTAATCTAGATAATAGTGAAATTAGTATCAACCTATGCGAATGGTTATTAGGCCTAGGCGATATTGAGGATTCAGAACGTAAAAATTTGCTTAAAAATAACTTATTATCGAATCCTGAAATGTCAAAATATAAGTTATATTTATTAGGGGATAACTTAGATTTATTTGAGCTATGGGAGATAATGAACTTATTGAGTGATTCTGATATGCATGCAGAGTGGATTGAAGCGTTTAATAAATTGAATGAAAATGAAGATGTTGGCCACAATGGGAATCAGTCAGCAACGGTATCTCGTTGTGAATTCAATATCAAGTTATTAGACTATCTAAAGAAAAGAGATTTGATATCCAAAAAATCTCGTCCTGATTTAAAAGGTATTGTTTTATATGGATTTAGAAGTGGCCAAATTGAATATCAATAGTCTATTTGAATAGAAACGCTGTAAATTTAATTATGAGTGTCTACATTATTGTGAGTTACTCTACTGTTGTCAACCAATCAAGCCCTTCTTTCAGAATGGGTCTTGATTGGTTTTTCTTATTTCCGGATTTTAAACTGTATTTGTTCTGTATTTCAAATAAATAGAGGCTTGAAACTTTATCATATAGCAGCTTTTGGTTAGAACATTCGCCATTATTACGTTTTGGTTAAATTTGTTAGGAGTGTATGAATTGTCAGAAAATTTTTATTATAATATGGTTTATAAATAAAGATAAGGAGACTTCTATGCAAAGACAACGTTTTTCACTCCGTAAATACAAGTTCGGTCTGGCTTCTGTTCTGCTGGGAACTGCTCTGGTTTTTGGTGCTGGACAGGCTCAGGCGGATGAGCAGGCGACAGTTAATTCATCAGGACAAAGTCAGCCGTCTACCGCTGTGGTATCAGCGACTGAGTCCGCTTCTCAAGCAGCTACACCTGAGAGTCAGCCGGCAAGTTCAGCTGCTGTGGAGAAAGCAGCACCAGCTTCTTCTGAATCGGTAGCTTCAAGTACAGAGCAGGCGAGCCAGCCTTCTACGGCAGAGGATAAGGAAGCAGCTGCAGCTCCTGTAGAGAAAGGAGCGACTTCTTCATCAGAACAGGCTTCTTCAAGTGCTGAGAAGGTAACTCAGCCAACTGCCACAGAGACCAAGCTGACAGCTCCAGCTAGTCCGACTGTAGAGTCTCCAGCAGCCGTAAACTCAGACAAGTCTGCATCTAAACCTGATGCAGTAGCAGAGTCACCAACTTCTCGGGATGCTAAACCAAGCAGCATCAGTACCAATGAGATTATCAAGGTTCCTCAGACCTGGTCACAGGGTTATAAAGGTCAAGGCCGTGTGGTAGCCATTATCGACTCAGGTCTGGATGTCCACCATGAGGTTCTGAAGATCTCTGACCCGTCAAAGGCCAAGTATCAGACAGAGGCAGCTCTGGAAGAGGCTAAGAAAAAGGCCGGTATTGACTACGGGAAGTGGTACAACAGCAAGGTTGTCTATGCCTATAACTATATCGATGGTGATGACAATATCAAGGAAAAGAACAGTTACTCACATGGTATGCACGTAACAGGGATTACAGCGGGAAATCCCAACAAGAAAGCTCCTAATGATGAGTATGTCTATGGTGTTGCGCCAGAAGCACAAGTTATGTTTATGCGGGTCTTCTCAGACCGTCAACGTACAACAAGCGACGCTATCTATATTAAGGCCATTGATGATGCAGTAGCTTTGGGAGCTGATACCATCAATATGAGTCTGGGCTCAGCAACAGGTTCAACGGTTGATGTCAGCCCTAGTCTGCAAGCGGCTATTGAGCGCGCTCGGGCCAAGGGGGTGAGCGTGATCATTGCGGCGGGTAATGACAACACCTTCGGAAGTGAATACTCTAAACCGCTGGTTGAAAATCCAGACTATGGTCTAGTTGGCAGTCCTTCAACAGTAGAAAGCTCTATCTCAGTCGCCTCTGTCAATAACACTGTTCTGACAGAGGAAGTCATGGAAGTGCGTGGTCTGGAAAAGAATGATAAGCTTTTGAACGGTCATTTCAGCTACTCCATGGGTGAGACAAATGCAACCTTTGAAAAGGGCAAGGAATATGAGTATGTCCATGTTGGTCTTGGCCGTGAAGAGGACTTTGCTGGTAAGGATCTGACAGGTAAGCTGGCTCTTATCCAGCGTGGTTCCTTTACCTTTGCTGAAAAAGTTAGAAATGCCATTAGCCATGGTGCTGTTGGTGCTCTGATCTACAATAATGTCGACGGAGCTAACCTAACGATGAGCCTAGACAGTGAATCTAAAAAGGTTCCGTCAGCCTTTATCAGTAAGAAATATGGAGAGGCTTTAGCAGCTGGTAACTACAAGGTGGCCTTTAATGGACTTAAGGTCAATCGGCCGCATCCAGGAGCAGGTAGTCTGTCTGACTTCTCTAGCTGGGGTGTGACGACAGATGGCTTGCTCAAGCCAGATGTGACAGCACCAGGTGGCGATATTTACTCTTCACTTAACGACAATACCTATGGCAATATGCAGGGAACCAGTATGGCTACCCCTCATGTGGCTGGTGTAGCGGCTCTGGTCAAGGAATATCTCCTTCAGCACTATCCAGACCTGACACCTGCCCAGAATGCCGATTTGGTCAAAGCGCTCATCATGTCCACAGCCAAGCTGCACGTCAATAAGGAAACAGGTGTCCATACCTCTCCGCGTCAGCAGGGAGCTGGTATCGTAGATACGGCAGCGGCTATTTCTACGGGCCTCTATGTGACAGGGGATAACCAATATCCTAGCGTTTCCTTGGGTAATGTCCAAGACAGCTTCACCTTTGATGTTACGGTTCATAATATCACGGATAAGGATCGGACACTGAAGATGATTGTCAATACCAACACGGATGCGGTCAAGGATGGCTACTTTACCCTGACACCTCGCAAACTAACCGAAACGGTCTGGCCAGAAGTTACCGTCAAGGCTCATAGCAGCCAGAAAGTGACGGTCAAGGTAAATACTGCTAAGTTTGCGGAAGAGTTGATCAAGCAGATGCCGAACGGCTATTTCTTAGAAGGCTTTGTCCGCTTTGTGGATCCAGCGGATGACGGCGATGTGGTGAGCCTGCCATTTATGGGCTTCCGTGGGCAATTCCAAGATCTGCCAGCTGTAGAAAGACCAATCTATGATCTGGTCCAAGAAGGCAAGTCAGGCTTCTATTACCCAGTTCCAGAGGACAAGAGTATCCTGTCTGATGACAATGTCTCTTCCCTTGTGACAGAGTCAAATGATACACTCTACTCTACCGGTCGAACAGCTGCTCGCAGCTCAATTGTACTGGGAACTGCAGAAAATGCTGATGGTAAGCATGTGCTGCAGCTGGGAGCAGATGGTAAGATTCGTCTGGCCTTCTCACCTAATGGAGATGGCAATCAAGACAGTATCCAGTATCGGACAGTTTTTTATCGCAATATCAATAATCTGACAGCTAGTGTCTATACGGCAGATGATAAGGACTATCGCTTCCCAATCTGGCAGAGCAGCACGATTAGAGAAGGTCGCAAGAACTATTATAGTGGTCAGTCAGACAATCCTAAGTCCTACCTACTAGAAGATACATACTGGGACGGTCGTGATAGCAAGGGTGAGAAGCTGGAAGATGGCCTCTATACCTATGTGGTTCGCTATACGCCAGATGTGCCAGGTGCTAAAGAGCAGCAGATTAGCTTTAACCTGAAGATTGATAATCAGAAGCCTTTGATTAGCTCAGGCTATATCAGTACCAAGGATGGTGCGGAAACCTTTACGGCTCGTAAGCCAAAAGATGTTGGCAACGGCGGTATTTTGAGAGAACAGGTCTTCTATCTGCAAGCAGATGAAAAAGGGAAAGAGACCTATAAAGACGTGGATGATTTTGGCATTGAGCGTGATTACGAGCGTCGAGTTTACATCTCAGCCAATGCGGATGGCAGCTACACCTTGCCAAAAGGAGTGGACAAGTCTAAGATCTTCTATGTGGTAGAGGACTATGCGGGTAACCGTGATGCCATAGCTTTGTCAGAGCTAGTCAGTGCTGAAAATGATGGTCGTATCCGTGTCGCTCTGGTGGATGCCAATACGCGTCAAGATGTGCATTCGACCTTTGTCTATCGAATCAAGGATAGCAAGGGCAAGTATGTCGAACTGGACAAAGGCAAGCAAATCAATGCCCTGCCGTTTGGACGCTACACAGCTGAGATCTTTACTTATGATAAGGATGAGCTTCGTTTCTACAGCGCTCTGACTCAGGAGTTTGAGCTGACAGCCCAAGATAGCTTTAAGACGATTGAGTTTCTAGTCAAGAAGCTGGTCTTTGCACCGGTCAGCGTTGCCTTTGATCAAGCTGTTCCGAAGAATACTCAAGTGGTTCTCAAGAATAACAATGGCGATGCCTATACGCTTCCAGCAGAACTGTTTGGCAAGCATGCCTTCGGAAGATCCGTAGCAGCTGGATTCTACTCTGTCTTTGTCAACCTGCCGACTGGCTACGAGCTCTGGGAAAGTGAGCCGACTGTTGAGGTCAAAGAGGGCAAGAATAACCTGCTGAAGCTGGGAGTTATCGTCAAGTCAGGCTTGCTGGCAGCTGTCAATCAGCAGTCTAGTCTAGTCGGCACTGCTCAGTATTACAATGCTTCTGCAGCGAAGCGCACAGCCTTCGACCAAGCATATCAAGCAGCTAAGGAAGCTTTGACAAGCAAACTGACCCAAGCGCAAGTTGATGCCGTAAGAGCAAAACTAGAAACAGCTTTGGCTGATCTAGACGGCAAGGACTCTGATATTGCTGCGGTTAAGGCGGCTGTGGAAGCTTATGCAGCAACCACTAAGACAGGTGCTTATGCCAATGCTAAGGATAGGACTCGCCGCGCTTATGACAAGGCCTTCCAAGCAGTGGCTCTGCTCTTGGTGCAGGACAAGGTGACCCAGGAGCAAATCGATACAGCTCTAGCTCAGCTGACTACAGCAGAGAAGAAGCTGGATGGCAAGGCGACTAACTTTACCAATCTCAAGAAGATAGTCGATGATGAGGTGCATTACCAAGCCATCAGCAATAAGTTTATCTATGCGACTGACGCATTGAAGTCGGCTTATCTAGAAGCTTATGCACAGGCTAAGGCAGTCTTGGCGGATTCAGGTGCCAGCCAGGAAGATGTCAAAGCAGCTATTGCCAACCTCAGAGAGGCAAAAAGAAAACTCGATGGCAGAAAGCCAAGAGTCGTAAGACCAAAAAAACCTAAACAAGTCTAATTGGTTTTCAAGTCAGTTAAAATCCCTTAAGTTGAAACTTGAGGGATTTTTCGATAAGTATTTTACATTGGTCCTATTTTCTGCTATAATCTTTTTTAGAAAGAATTCTCATTGTCTACTTTTTAGCGAGTTCGGGATAGTGTGAGCCGGATAAGGAAGCAGTGCAGATGGCGCTTTCGGATATAATTTCAAAAGTAATGAAGTAATAAATTAGGGTGGAACCGCGTCTTGACGCCCCTAGGTGAATAACCTAGGAGTGTCGGATGTGGTTCTTTTGCGTACTGAGTCTATTGTTCGAAAGAAAGGAGATTCGTGGAGAACCTTTATCTTGTAAAAGACGAGAACCAATTAGCAGCTTTTCGAGATTTCGTCGCAAAGAATGCCGCAAAGTTGCAGGGTTATCTAGCTTTTTTAAAAGACGAGTTTGCGGTTTATGACTTGCCGCAAGCCATCATTTGGTCCGATTTTGATTCTGCTACGCAAATCATTCGGGAAATTCCTGTACCAGCCTATACAAATGATAGGCGGATGGTTATGACTCCCGAGTTGCCGGTTTGGAAAGATTTATATCTTCTTCAGCTGGAGAATTACGAGTCCTCTCACCAAACTCAAGCAATAGCAAACCACTATCAGTCTTTGTCTGAAAAATCCCTCTTGCAGATTGTGGGTCATGAGTTGGCTCATTGGTCGGAGCATTTTTTAGATGACTTTGATGGATACGGTGCCTATATCTGGTTTGAAGAAGGGATGGTTGAGTATATTAGCCGCAAGTATTTCTTTACAGATGAGGAATTTCAAACGGAAAAGGCTTATAATCAGTCTCTCGTTGAGCATTTTCAGAAAAAGCACGGTTGGCATTCATTAAATGATTTCGGCACTTCGACTTATCAAGGGAATTATGCTAGTATTTTTTACGAATACTGGCGCAGTTTTTTGACAGTTGACAAGTTAGTAGAAAATCTAGGCAGTGTGCAAGCGGTCTTTAATTCTTATCATCGTTGGGCAAATACAGATAAAACACTTACCTTGTTGGATTGGTTCATAGAACAGAAAATAATAGACAAAGAGATATAAACAAAAGGAGTAACAAATGTCCAAGAAACTTACTTTTCACCTCGCCAAAGTCAATTGTGAACCTAAAGGTTCGATTGACTAACGACAACCGCTATGGGGCGGTTTGTCTAGGCGATGTACTAGCTTTTCAAAAGGGAAATAATCGTTCCCTTTTGAACGCTTCGCAAGAATCTCAAGAAACTAAAGGAGTAACTAATGTCTAAGAAATTAACATTTCAAGAAATAATTTTGACTTTACAGCAGTTCTGGAATGACCAGGGGTGTATGCTTATGCAGGCTTATGATAATGAGAAGGGGGCGGGAACGATGAGTCCCTATACCTTCCTGCGGGCTATTGGGCCAGAGCCTTGGAATGCGGCTTATGTCGAGCCTTCTCGCCGGCCGGCAGATGGTCGTTATGGGGAAAACCCGAACCGTCTTTATCAGCATCACCAATTTCAAGTGGTTATGAAGCCGTCTCCAAGCAATATCCAAGAACTTTATTTGCAGTCTTTGGAACTCTTGGGTATCAATTCGCTGGAGCACGACATCCGCTTTGTCGAGGATAACTGGGAAAATCCGTCAACTGGCTCGGCTGGTCTGGGCTGGGAAGTTTGGCTGGATGGTATGGAAATCACTCAGTTCACTTACTTCCAGCAGGTCGGAGGTCTGCCAACTCAGCCGGTGACTGCTGAGGTGACTTATGGTCTGGAGCGTCTGGCTTCTTATATCCAAGAAGTGGACTCAGTCTATGACATTGAGTGGGCTGATGGCGTTAAGTATGGCGAAATTTTCACGCATCCTGAGTATGAGCATTCTAAATACAGCTTTGAAGTCAGTGACCAAGACTTGCTCTTGGGGAATTTTGAGAAGTTTGAAGCGGAAGCCAAGCGCTGTCTGGACGAGCATCTGGTGCACCCGGCCTATGATTACGTTCTCAAATGCTCGCATACCTTTAATCTCTTGGATGCGCGTGGAGCCGTATCTGTGACAGAGCGGGCTGGTTATATTGCTCGTATTCGTAATCTGGCGCGTGTTGTGGCCAAGACCTTTGTAGCTGAGCGCAAGCGTCTGGGCTACCCGCTTTTGGATGCAGAGACTCGCGAGAAACTCTTGGCAGAGGAGGGAGAATAATCATGGTAAAAAATTTATTAGTTGAATTAGGCTTGGAGGAAATGCCAGCCTATGTCGTGACACCGAGCATGAAGCAGCTGCGCGACAAGATGGGAGCCTTCCTGACAGACCATCGTCTGAGCTTTGAGAAAATTGAAATGTTCTCCACACCTCGTCGCTTGGCGGTGCGCGTGGTTGGCTTGGCGGACAAGCAGTCTGATTTGACCGAAGATTTCAAAGGCCCTTCTAAGAAAATTGCTCTGGATGCTGATGGCAACTTTACCAAGGCTGCAGAAGGCTTTGTTCGTGGCAAGGGCTTGACGGTTGAGGACATTACTTTCCGTGAGATCAAGGGCGAAGAATATGTCTATGTGACCAAGGAAGAAATCGGTCGCCCTGTTGAGGAGATCATCCCTGCAGTGACAGAAGTTCTGCAAGCCCTGACCTTCCCTGTCAGCATGCACTGGGCCAACAACACCTTTGAATACATCCGCCCGGTCCACACCTTGACAGTACTCTTAGATGAGCAGGCCTTTGACTTGGACTTCTTGGATATCAAGAGCGGCCGTACCAGCCGTGGACACCGTTTCTTGGGGCAAGAAACGGAGATTGCCTCAGCGGATTCCTATGAAGATGACCTACGGGCTCAGTTTGTCATTGCCAGTCCTCTTGAGCGGGGAGATATGATTGTCGAGCAGATTCGAGCACTAGAAGAGGAGCACGGGGTTTCTATCGAGATTGACGAAGACTTGCTCAATGAAGTGTTGAATCTGGTAGAATATCCAACTGCTTTCCTAGGTAATTTTGATGCTAAATATTTAGAGGTGCCAGAAGAAGTCTTGGTGACTTCCATGAAAGAGCACCAGCGTTACTTTGTTGTGCGCGATAGTGAAGGCAAGCTTTTACCGCACTTTATCTCTGTCCGCAACGGAAATGCAGAGCATTTGGAAAATGTCATCAAGGGAAATGAAAAAGTCTTGGTGGCTCGTCTGGAAGATGGGGAATTCTTCTGGAGAGAAGACCAAAAACTGGCTATTGCCGACTTGGTTGAAAAGCTGAGCAATGTGACCTTCCATGAAAAGATTGGCTCTCTGGCAGAGCACATGGAGCGGACTGGCAAGATTGCTGCTCTCTTGGCGCAAGAAGCAGGATTGGATGCTGATGAGACAGTCGATTTGGCTCGTGCAGCGGCTATTTATAAGTTTGACCTGCTGACTGGTATGGTTGGGGAATTTGATGAGCTGCAAGGTATCATGGGCGAGAAGTATGCTCTTCTGGCTGGTGAGAATGCTGCGGTGGCAGCTGCTATTCGGGAGCACTATATGCCGACATCAGCCGATGGCGAATTACCTGACACCAAGGTCGGAGCAGTCTTGGCTCTGGCTGATAAGCTGGATACCATTCTGTCCTTCTTCTCAGTTGGACTGATTCCGAGCGGTTCCAATGACCCGTATGCACTACGCCGTGCGACTCAGGGTGTTGTGCGTATCTTGGATAAGTTTGGCTGGAACATTGACTTGGCTCAGCTTCTTGGTCGACTTTACGAACTCAAGTTTGATAGTCTAAGCTATGACAATCAAGAGGCCGTGCTAGACTTCTTCCGTGCCCGCGTTGAGAAGATGATGGATCACGGCATTCCAAAAGACATCGTGACGGCTGTTCTTCAAAGCACTCACTTTGTCGTACGCGATTTGGTAGAAACAGCTGCGCTTCTAGCAGAAAAAGCTCAGGAAGATAACTTCAAGTCAGCAGTGGAAAGCCTATCTCGGGTCTTCAATCTAGCTGAGAAAACCCAAGGGCAGACAGCTGTCAATCCAGCACTCTTTGAAAATCAAGAGGAAAAAGACTTGGCTGCGGCCATTGAAGCAGTAGAGCTGACATCTTACTTAGCTGCCAATCTGGACCAACTCTTTGCGCTCAGTCCAGTTATCGATGCTTTCTTTGACCATACCATGGTCATGGCAGAAGATGAGGCTGTGCGTAACAACCGCCTAGCTCTCCTAGCTTCTTTGACAGCCAAGGCTGGCCAGTTGGCGCAGTTTAATCAGATTAATACCAAATAAAAGGTAAGAGAGAGGTAGAATCATGGATCCTAAAAAAATTGAACGTATCAATGAATTAGCTAAAAAGAAAAAAACGGAAGGCTTAACTGCTGAGGAAAAAGTGGAACAAGCCAAGCTTCGTGAAGAGTATATCGAAGGCTACCGTCGCTCTGTTCGTCATCACATCGAAGGCATCAAGATTGTTGATGAGGATGGCAATGATGTGACGCCTGAAAAATTGCGTCAAGTTCAGCGTGAGAAAGGTCTTCATGGCCGTAGTCTGGATGACCCAGAGTCTTAAGTAAAAATATAAAAAAATCCCTCGCTAGGAATCTAGAAAGCTCCTGTCGAGGGATTCTTTTATTCTTGTTTACGTTTTTTCAAAATACGGAGAGCTACATAGATGCAGCTAGCGATGATTGCTACATCCAGCCAGAAAATCCAAGGCTCTGTAATACGGAAAAAGAAATAAGCAGCGATGGCAGTAATGAGGAACAGAATGCCTAGATCCATTTTTTCTTTGAGATTGAGTCTCATAGGTCTTCTTCCTCCTTTTTTTGTGCTTGACGAATCTTTCCTTTGGCAATGAAATGCATAATCAGTCCAAATCCAAGGCCTGCGGCTAATCCAGTTACAATAAGTTTAGGTTGAAGCAAAACTTGTAGGATATCTTTCTTTTCCATGACAGCTATCATGATGCCGAAGATAGGATAAAAGAGAAGCCAATAGGAGAAGCCTGCTTTGAGGCCAGCATGTTTCATAGCTTTTTCTTCTCTTTCATCCTGAAGTCCTAGCTCTAGGTCATCAATTCCTTTGCGCCGTGCTTGAATGACTATATAGACACAGAAGCCGAGGATAAGGATTTCCAGCAGGATAGGATAAGCAACAGCGATAATTTGGGGCCAGCGAAAGGCTAGGGGAAAGGCGATGGCATTGCCAAAAATCAGAATAAAGAAAAGCCAAATGAAGCCTATATTTCCTAGATGCTCAGCCTGTTGGCGTTTTTGCTCGTCCAAAGGTCCGGTAATGCCGTAAAATCGTTTGATCATCTTGTCTGAGAATGTTTCTTTTTTCATGTTTGTTTCCTTTCTAGCTTAAGTCAAGGGATTATTCGCTCTGTTCAGTATGGTGTTTGCGCGATTTGAAGTAAAAGCTGATAAAAATACCTAAAATGCTAGCGACCAAGGCTGTTTTCAGGATTCGATCAGCTTGTAAAAAGAGAGTGAAAAAGTCTTGCTTGAGAGTGACTGCTTCTACAAGGCTAAAGATAGGATGGAAAGTCAAGCCAACGAAGAGAGCAATCTTAAGACCAGGATATTGAAGCTTGCGCCTTTCTTTTTCACTCATGAGTTCCAAATCCAAATCTGCCAGGTGCTCTTTCTCAGACCTGAAGTAAATGATACCAGCTATTATAAAGGTAAGAAGTTCTATAATAATAGGATAAATCCGAGCATCTAAGCCTGGATAGATATCGGCTAGCATGAAAGCTAGGAAATTACCAACTTGCAGAATCAAGAAAAGCCAAATAAAGCTTATATTTCCTAGATGCTCAGCCTGTTGACGCTTTTGCTCGTCCAAAGGTCCAGTAATGCCGTAAAATCTTTTAATCATCTTGTCTGAGAATGTTTCTTTTTTCATTTTTTAGTCCTTTCTTTAGGTATGAATGTTGTTACAAGGAAAAACTCTTAGTCATCTGATTCTTCATCTGTCAGCTGGGGTTCCCAAAAGAGGGCGTTGAGGTCAGTATCCAGCGCTCTAGCCAGATTGATACAGAGCTCGAGGGTGGGGTTGTATTTGTTGTTTTCAATCATATTGATAGTTTGCCGCGATACCCCGATAGACTTTGCCAACTCTAGCTGAGACATCTTTTTTTCTTTTCGAAATTCTTTGACACGATTCATTACACCCTTCCTTTCTAATTCTATAACTGATAACTTTCAGGTAGTTTGTCAGTTATATTTGACTTTTATTTTATGCTAGTATAATACTTTTCAGAAAAAGTGTCAAGTATATCTGACAAAAAATTTAAAAAAGGATTTCATCCGCTTACTTTTTCTTTTAAATTTTTTTTTGCTTTTGAATGTGATATAATAAGTAAGATATGACAAACGAATTTCATCACATTACTGTTCTTCTTCATGAAACGGTTGACCAGCTGGCGGTTAAGCCTGACGGCATCTATGTCGATGCGACCCTTGGGGGTGCTGGTCACAGCGAATATCTTTTGAGCCAGCTCGGAGACGAAGGGCATCTCTATGCCTTTGATCAGGACCAGACGGCTATTGACAATGCTAAAAAGCGCTTGGCTCCTTATGTAGAGCGGGGGATGGTGACCTTTATCAAGGACAATTTCCGCCACCTCAAGAGCCGTTTGCAAGAAGCTGGTGTGGAAGAAATTGATGGGATTTGTTATGACTTAGGCGTTTCCAGCCCTCAGCTGGATCAGCGTGAGCGTGGTTTTTCCTATAAACAGGATGCGCCTTTGGATATGCGTATGAACCGCGAGGCAGCCTTGACAGCTTTTGAGGTTGTCAATCATTATAGCTATCAGGATTTGGTACGAATCTTTTTTAAATACGGCGAAGACAAGTTTTCTAAGCAGATTGCCCGTAAGATTGAGCAGGCTAGAAGTGTCAAGCCCATTGAAACAACGACAGAACTGGCTGAAATTATCAAGTCAGCCAAGCCAGCTAAGGAGCTAAAGAAGAAAGGCCACCCAGCCAAGCAGATTTTTCAGGCCATTCGGATTGAGGTCAATGATGAACTGGGCGCAGCGGATGAGTCTATTCAGCAGGCCATTGATCTGCTAGCGGTGGACGGCCGGATTGCGGTCATTACTTTTCATTCGCTGGAAGACCGTCTGAACAAGCAGCTTTTCAAGGAGGCGTCGACAGTGGATGTTCCCAAAGGCTTACCTTTCATCCCAGATGAACTGCAGCCTAAGCTGGAGCTGGTCAGCCGCAAACCAATTTTACCAAGCAAAGAAGAATTAGAAAGCAATAATCGGGCTCATTCCGCCAAGCTGCGCGTGGCCCGTAAAATACACAAGTGAGGAAGAAATGTCAGAAAAAAGACCAAATCCGCTTCAAGATCAGATGAGAAAATTTTCCCGAGTTGAGAAGGCCTTTTACGGATCTATCGTTTTGACTGCCATTATTTTAGCGGTCAGCATCGTCTTTATGCAGACCAAGCTATTGCAGGTGGATCGGGATTTGACGGAAGTCAATACACAGATTGAAGCGGAGCAGACAGAGCTGGCTGATATCAAGCAGGAAGTCAATGAACTGACCCGCTATGAAAGGTTGTCCCAGTTAGCCAGCTCTCAGGATATGAAACTCCAGAAGGGAAATCGTAAAACAGTGAGTTCAACGGATGAAGAATAGAATTTTTGAAAAAATTAAAAAATACGCCCTGAAAAATAGGCAAACCCCTGAATACAATCGGCGGCAAGTGGGAAAGAGCATGAGCATCTTAGCTATCTTTCTCTTTTTCGTTTTCTTGATTAATTTTGCCATTATTATCGGGACAGACCAGAAGTTCGGTGTTAATCTGTCAAAGGGAGCAGAAGTTGTCCATCAAAAGACGGTCACAGTCGCTGCTCGGAGGGGAACAATCTATGACCGAAATGGAGTTCCCATTGCGGAGGATGCCACGACTTATAATGTCTATGCCATTATTGACAAGAGTTACAAGTCAGCTACCGGCAAGATTCTCTACGTAGAAGAATCCCAGTATGATAAGGTGGCAGAGATTTTCAATCAATACTTAGAGCTGGACAAGGACTACGTCAAAACCCAGCTGTCGCAGAAAAATCTCAAGCAGGTTTCCTTCGGGGCTCAGGGCAATGGCATCACCTACAGTAATATGAATGCCATGCGGGAAGCCTTTGAAGCTGCTGGTATTGAAGGGATTGACTTTACTACCAGTCCTAACCGCAGTTATAATAACGGTGTGTTTGCCTCCCAGTTTATCGGTCTGGCCCAGCTGCAGGAGGATAAGGAAGGCAATAAGACGCTGAAAGGGACTTCTGGCATGGAGCAGGCTCTGGATAGGATTCTTGCTGGTCAGAATGGGGTTGTGACCTACGAAAAAGACCGGAATGGCAATGTTGTGCCTGGGTCAGAAAAGGTCTCTGTACAGGCAGAGGACGGCAAGGACGTCTATACAACGCTGTCGGCTGATTTGCAAACCTACCTGGAAACGCGGATGAATGCCTTCCAGGAAAAGGTTAAAGGCAAGTTTGTCAATGCGACCTTGGTCAGTGCTAAGACAGGCGAAATCCTAGCCACATCTCAACGGCCTACCTATAATGCAGATACCAAGGAAGGCTTGAATGAGAAAAATCTAGGCAACTGGAACACCATGCTCTATCAAGGTCAGTATGAGCCTGGATCTACTATGAAGGTTATGACTCTAGCTTCAGCTATTGATAATGGCAGCTTTAATCCTAACGATACCTATGACAGTAGAGAATACAAAGTTATGGATGCGACCATTCGGGACTGGAATGTCAACATGGGGATTTCAGAAGGGGAAACCCTGACCTTTGCCCAAGGATTTACCTATTCCAGTAACGTTGGTATGACTATTTTGGAACAGAAGATGGGCAATGACAAGTGGCTGGACTACTTGAGTAAGTTTAAGTTTGGTCTGCCGACCCGCTTTGGGATGGGCAATGAAACTTATGGCTCCCTGCCAGGTGATAACTATGTTACGATTGCCATGAGCTCTTTCGGCCAAGGGATTGGTGTGACCCAGGTGCAGATGCTACGTGCCTTCTCATCTGTTGCCAATGATGGCGTCATGGTAGAGCCTAAGTTTATCAATGCCATCCATGATCCTAAAACCAATACAGCTCGTAAGACTGCGACGGAAATTATTGGAAATCCTGTCTCAGAAAAAGCAGCTCAAACCACTCGGGATTATATGGTTCAGGTCGGAACAGACCCCTACAAAGGAACCCTGAATGTCGGTGGAGAACCCGTCATTCAAGTGGCCGGTCAGAATGTCGCTGTCAAGTCAGGGACCGCTCAGATCGCTTCTGAAAATGGTTATCTAGAGGGCGAGAACGACTATATCTATTCAGTTGTTGCCATGACCCCGGCAGAAAATCCGGAATTTATCATGTATGTGACAGTTCAGCAGCCTGAGGAAAAATTCCAGCCTATATTCTGGCAGGAAGTGGTCAATCCGGTCTTGGAAGAAGCTGTCGCTCTCAAAGACAGTCTTAATCTGACGACAGAGACAACTCCAGCTCTTGAAACAGTCACTGAAGAAACCAGCTATAAAATGCCATCACTGGAAGAACTGACCAAGCAACTAGGTCTGAAACATCAAGTCAGTCCTGGCGGTCTGGCAGATGAATTGCGCCGCAACCTCGTCCAGCCAATTGTGCTGGGAACAGGTGGCAAGATTAAAAAAGTATCTGTCAAAGAGGGCAAAAATCTCAAGGCCAACCAGCAGGTTTTGATCTTGTCAGATGATTTAGACAGTCTGCCTGATATGTACGGCTGGACCAAGGCCAATGTCGAACGTTTTGCCAAGTGGCAGGACATCGAAGTCACTTTCAAAGGAGAGGGATCCAAGGTCGTCAAGCAGAGCGAGAAGACCAATACTTCGCTGAAAAATCTCAAGAAAATAACAATTACAATGGGAGACTAATATGCTTATTGCTCTTATTGCAGGAATCGTAACTTTTATCCTAACTATCATCGGCATTCCTGCCTTTATTCGTTTTTACCATAAGGCTCGTATCACAGGCCAACAGATGCACGAAGATGTTAAGCAGCATCAGGCCAAGGCCGGAACACCAACCATGGGTGGTACTGTCTTTCTTTTGACATCTGTTCTGGCCAGCTTTGTTATCGGTCTGTTTTCGCATCAGCTGTCCAACGGCCTCATCATGATTCTTTTTATCTTGGTTCTGTATGGCGTTGTCGGCTTTTTGGATGATTTCCTTAAGGTGTTTCGTAAGATCAACGAGGGTCTAAATCCCAAGCAGAAACTGTTTTTGCAGCTGGTTGGCGGAGTTGTCTTTTACTTCTTTTATAATCAGCACGGTGCAGGCGACCAGCTGAATGTCTTTACCGTTCCTGTCCAGATAGGCTTCCTCTATGTCTTTTTCGTCCTTTTTTGGCTGATTGGCTTTTCCAATGCTGTCAATCTGACGGATGGAATTGATGGTTTGGCCAGCATTTCGGTGGTCATTAGCTTGGTAGCCTATGCTGTGATTGCTGTTGAGCAGAAGCGTTTTGATATTCTGATTGTCATCATTAGCATGATTGGCGGCTTGCTAGGCTTCTTTGTCTTCAACCATAAGCCCGCTAAAATCTTCATGGGAGATGTAGGAAGCTTGGCTTTGGGCGGTATGCTGGCTGCTATCTCCATTTCCCTTCATCAAGAGTGGACTTTGCTCTTGATTGGTATCGTCTATGTATTTGAAACGACCTCAGTCATGATGCAGGTGACTTACTTCAAGCTGACCGGCGGCAAGCGGATTTTCCGGATGACCCCGGTTCATCACCACTTTGAGCTGGGAGGCCTAACTGGCCACGGCAAGGAGTGGAGCGAGTGGAAGGTCGATTTCTTCTTCTGGGGAATCGGTATCGTGGGCAGTCTTTTGACCCTAGCTATCTTATATCTATAGCAAGAAGCGAGTCTCTGGCTCGCTTTTTTGCTTCTTAGATTTGAGGATAAGCAGGATGGTCAATTTTTTGGTATAATAGTTAGGATAATAGAATAGAGGACAAGATGAAATTTACAGAATTTAAGTTTAAAGATTATATTCAGGAAGCGCTCAGGGATTTGAACTTCGTTGAAGCGACTCCAGTCCAAGAGAAGCTGATTCCAGTGGTATTGTCAGGTCGGGATTTGGTCGGTGAGTCCAAGACAGGCTCTGGGAAGACCCACACATTTTTGCTGCCGATCTTTCAAATGCTGGATGAGGAAGCAGACAGCGTGCAGGCTCTTATTACAGCCCCAAGTCGGGAGCTGGCAGCACAGATTTATCAGGCGGCTCGTCAGTTGGCTAGCTTTTCTGAAAAAGAGATTCGGGTGGCCAATTATGTCGGCGGGACTGACAAAGCTCGTCAGATTGGGAAGTTAGAGTCTAGTCAGCCTCATATCGTCATCGGAACCCCTGGGCGGATTTATGACCTGGTAGAGTCTGGCGATTTGGCTATTCACAAGGCCAAGACCTTTGTCGTTGACGAGGCAGATATGACACTGGACATGGGCTTTTTGGCGACGGTTGATAAGATTGCAGGCCGGCTGCCAAAAGACCTGCAGTTTCTCGTTTTTTCAGCGACCATTCCGCAGAAGCTCCAGCCTTTTTTGAAAAAATACCTATCTAATCCAGTGATTGAGCAGATTAAGACCAAGACGGTCATTGCGGACACCATTGAAAACTGGCTCCTATCAACCAAGGGACGAGACAAGAATGCTCAGATTTATCAAATCAGTCAGCTTCTGCAGCCTTATCTGGCCATGATTTTCGTCAATACCAAGACGAGGGCAGATGAACTGCACAGCTATCTGACAGCTCAAGGGCTCAAAGTTGCTAAAATTCATGGAGATATTGCTCCGCGGGAGCGCAAGCGTATCATGAATCAGGTCAAGAATCTGGATTTTGAGTACATTGTCGCTACTGACTTGGCAGCGCGGGGGATTGATATCGAAGGTGTCAGCCATGTTATCAACGATGCCATTCCTCAGGACTTGTCTTTCTTTGTCCATAGGGTAGGCCGAACCGGCCGTAATGGTCTTCCTGGCACAGCCATTACCCTCTACCAGCCGAGTGACGACTCAGATATTCGTGAACTGGAAAAGATGGGGATCAAATTCGCTCCCAAGATGATAAAGGATGACGAGTTTCAGGATACCTATGACCGAGACCGTCGTGCCAATCGGGAAAAGAGCCGGGAGAAGCTGGACACGGAAATGCTGGGGCTGGTCAAGAAGAAAAAGAAAAAAATCAAGCCAGGCTACAAGAAAAAAATTCAGTGGGCTGTTAACGAAAAGCGCCGCAAGACCAAGCGAGCAGAGAATCGTGCACGTGGCCGGGCAGAGCGTAAGGCTAAGCGCCAAACCTTTTAGTGATATACTTTTCTTATCGCTGTGATAAGAAAAATATATTAGTCTTTATGAGATAGATATGATAGACTAGTGAAACTAGTCTATTTTTATATTGGGCTTAGTGTGGCTTATTTGATATTTAGGAACACGAGATTTGCACTAGCTACTCACGTTTTGACTGCTAAAAGACAGTAAAAGCGAAGCAAATTCTTTGTTTTGTTCCAGAATTATGTTAAAATATTTCATTATCAAGAAAAGGAAGTAATAATGGTGGTTACAACTTATCTTCTGACAACTGGTTGGTATGAGGAGTTCCTCAAGTTCATTCCAGATGGTAAATTATTTAGTTTAAGGGCTGTTTTTGAGGCTATTCCCGGCATTTTGCAAAATTTGCCAATCACCCTTCTTTTGACAGCGGGTGGTGCAGTCTTTGGTATTCTGCTTGCCATGGTTTTTGCTATCGTCAAGATTAATCGGGTTAAAGTCCTGTATCCGATTCAGGCTTTCTTTGTCAGCTTTCTGAGAGGAACACCGCTGCTGGTCCAGCTCATGCTGACCTATTTTGGGATTCCTTTATTGCTGAAGGCTATCAATCAGAAGTATGGCACAAGCTTTAATATCAACGAGATTCCAGCGTCTGTCTTTGCGATTGTTGCCTTCGCTTTCAACGAAGCAGCTTATGCCAGTGAGACCATTCGGGCAGCAATCTTGTCCGTGGATTCGGGAGAAATTGAAGCTGCTCGCAGTTTAGGGATGACCAACAAGCAGGTTTATATGCGTGTCATTATCCCCAATGCAGCAGTAGTCGCGACACCTAGTCTGATTAATTCCCTGATCGGCTTGACTAAGGGAACTTCTCTGGCCTTTAGCGCTGGTGTAGTGGAAATTTTTGCCAAGGCACAGGCTATCGCGGGGGCAGACTACCGTTACTTTGAGCGTTTTATCTCGGTGTCGCTGATTTATTGGGCAGTCAATATTCTCATTGAGCAACTTGGCCGCTGGATCGAAAAGATGATGGATATCAAGCAGCCGGATAAATTTGAATCGCTTCAGCAAGCAGAAGGAGAAGGAATCTGATGATTAATATTTCACATTTAAGTAAGACTTTTTCAGGTCAAAAGGTTCTGGATGATCTCAGTTTGGACATTCAAAAAGGCGAAGTAGTGGCTTTGATTGGCTCTTCAGGTGCTGGGAAATCAACCTTTCTCCGTAGCCTTAACTATCTGGAACAGCCAGACAGCGGAAAAATCACTATCGACGGTTTCAAAGTGGATTTTTCAAGGATTTCCAAAGATGAGATCTTGCTGCTGCGCCGCAAGCTAGCCATGGTCTTTCAGCAGTTCAACCTCTTTTCCCGTCGGACAGCTCTGGAAAATGTCAAGGAAGGTCTACTGGTAGTTAAGAAATTGTCAGACCAAGAAGCGACCAAGATAGCCAAGGAAGAGTTAGCAAAGGTTGGCTTGTCAGACCGAGAAAATCACTATCCTAGACATTTGTCAGGCGGACAGAAGCAGAGGGTAGCCTTGGCAAGGGCTTTAGCTATGAAGCCAGATGTTCTTTTACTAGACGAGCCGACCTCAGCCTTGGACCCCGAGTTGGTAGGAGAAGTAGAGAAATCAATCGCTGATGCAGCCAAGTCTGGCCAAACCATGATTCTGGTCAGTCATGATATGTCCTTTGTCGCTCAGGTTGCGGATAGAGTACTCTTTTTGGATAAGGGGAAAATCATAGAGTCTGGGACACCAGATGAAATTATTCATCATCCAAAGGAAGAAAGAACCAAGGAATTTTTTGCTAGTTACAAACGCACCTATATTTGATATAATAGAGACAGTGAAGGCTCAGTTGGCTAGACCAGCTGAGTTTGTTTTCAGTCTCAGCATACTGCGGAGCAGGCTTTCTTGTCTAGTGGGTGTTTTATGCTGACAGCTAGATTTGGAGTTGTTCCCTTTCTTTGTACTATGAGGCTGATTGACCTTTGAGGAGTTGACATGTTAGATCAAATATTTGCACTTTATATCGAGAGCCTGCTTTATACAGCAGTCGGTGTAGGGATTATTGCGGGTTTATGGATTGGACTGCGGATGATTCGCCGCAAGGACAAGACAGCCAAGGAGCGTCAGAGTCATCTGTACGATGTCCTTTTGATTGTCATTATGACGATTCCAGTCCTGTCTTTTGCGACGCTGGGCCTGCTCATTGTCCTAAAAGCTTAAATGCTTGTAAAACTGTAGAAAAGTTGTTAGAATAATTCTAGTTACAACAAGGAGAAAGAAGAGTTATGTACGATACAATTATTATTGGAGCCGGGCCTGCCGGCATGACAGCTGCCCTCTATGCAGCCCGCAGCAACCTAAAAGTTGCCCTGCTGGAGCGTGGTATTCCTGGTGGTCAGATGAACAATACTGCTGACATTGAAAACTATCCAGGCTATGCCAATATTAGTGGTCCTGAGCTAGCAGAGAAAATGTTTGAGCCTCTTGAGAATCTAGGTGTTGAACATCTATTTGGCCTAGTAGAAAAAATTGAAGACCGAGGCGATTTTAAGGAAGTCATCACAGAGGATGAGCGTTTTGAAGCTAAAACAGTCATCATTGCTTCTGGTGCCAATCATCGTCATCTGGGGGTTCCTGGCGAGGAAGACTACAACAGCCGCGGCGTTTCCTACTGTGCGGTCTGTGATGGCGCATTTTTCCGCGATGAAGACCTGCTGGTTGTCGGTGGTGGCGACTCGGCGGTAGAGGAAGCTATTTTCTTGACGCGCTTTGCAAAAAGTGTGACCATTGTTCACCGTCGTGATGAGCTGCGAGCACAAAAGGTGCTGCAGGATCGCGCCTTTGCCAATGAAAAGATTCGCTTTGTCTGGGATTCTGTAGTGGAAAGTATCCATGGTGATGAGCGTAAAGTGACTGGCGTAACCTTCAAGAATGTCAAGACAGGTGAGATTAGCCAAGCAGATTTTGGCGGCATCTTTATCTATGTCGGTCTAGATCCGGTTAGTGAATTTGCTGCGGACTTGAGTATCACTGATGAGGCTGGCTGGATTCTGACGGACCATCAGATGAAAACGTCAGTAGCCGGTATTTACGCTATTGGTGATGTTCGCCAGAAAGACCTGCGCCAGATTACAACGGCTGTTGGCGATGGTGCCATTGCCAGTCAGGAAGCATACAAATATCTTACAGAGCAAGCATAAAAATAAGAGCTAAGCAAGTGTGTCTATTCAAGTGAGTTGACAGGATTTGCTTAGCTTTTCTGGAATTATGATATAATAAGAGGTATCTAGCGTAAAGGAGCAAGAAGATGTACCCAGATGATAGTTTAACTCTGCACACTGATTTGTACCAAATCAACATGATGCAGGTTTATTTCAAGCAAAATATTCATAACAAGCGTGCAGTTTTTGAAGTTTTTTTCCGTAAGAATCCTTTTAATAACGGCTACGCAGTTTTTGCGGGCTTGGAAAGAATTATTTCCTATCTCAATAATCTGACGTTCAGCCAGAGCGATTTAGATTATTTGCAATCCTTGGGCTATCACGGAGAGTTTCTGGATTATTTGCGGAATCTCAAGATGAGTCTGACAGTAAGATCTGTTCAGGAAGGTGATTTGGTTTTTGCCAATGAACCAATCGTGCAGGTGGAAGGTCCACTGGCTCAGTGTCAGCTGGTTGAGACTGCTCTGCTCAATATCGTTAATTTTCAGACCCTGATTGCTACCAAGGCAGCCCGTATCCGCTCTGTTATCGAAGATGAGCCACTGATGGAGTTCGGTACGCGCCGGGCCCAGGAAATGGATGCTGCTATTTGGGGGACTAGGGCAGCGGTGATTGGCGGAGCTAACGGTACCAGTAATGTCCGAGCTGGCAAGCTCTTTGATATTCCAGTCTTGGGAACGCATGCCCATGCTCTCGTTCAAGTCTATGGAAATGATTATGATGCCTTTAAAGCTTACGCTGAGACTCATCATAACTGTGTTTTCCTAGTAGATACCTACGATACATTGCGCTTAGGTGTTCCGGCAGCCATTCGGGTGGCGCGTGAGCTAGGAGACAAGATTAAGTTTCTGGGTGTCCGCATTGATTCGGGAGACCTTGCCTATATTTCTAAGAAAGTTCGTCAGCAATTAGATGAAGCTGGCTTCCCTGACGCTAAGATTTATGCGTCCAATGATCTGGATGAAAATACCATTCTCAACTTGAAAATGCAAAAAGCCAAGATAGATGTCTGGGGTGTGGGAACCAAGCTCATTACAGCCTACGACCAGCCGGCTTTAGGAGCGGTTTATAAGATTGTTGCTATTGAAGATGAGAATGGCGTTTTGCGCAATACCATCAAGCTGTCCAATAATGCCGAAAAAGTTTCGACTCCAGGCAAGAAGCAGGTTTGGCGTATTACCAGCCGCGAAAAAGGGAAGTCCGAGGGAGACTACATTACCTATGATGGCCTTGATGTTAATGGCTTGGAAGAGCTGGAAATGTTTCATCCGACCTATACCTACATCAATAAAACGGTAAAAAATTTTGATGCCGTACCGCTTTTGGTGGAAATTTTCCAAGAAGGGAATTTGGTTTATAATCAGCCGACCTTAACTGAGATCCAAGCCTATGCCCGTAAGGAATTTGATAAACTTTGGGACGAGTACAAGCGGGTTCTCAATCCACAGGATTATCCAGTTGACCTGGCTCGAGATATCTGGCAGGATAAGATGGATTTGATTGACCAGATGCGCAAGAAAGCCTACCAGACAGGAGCAGAAAAATGAGTCTACAAGAAGAAATTATCGCTCAACTGGGCGTCAAACCAATCATTGACCCGGAGGAAGAAATCCGCAAGTCGGTGGACTTTCTCAAGGCCTATCTAAGAAAGCATCCTTTCTTGAAAAGTTATGTTCTGGGAATTTCTGGTGGTCAGGACTCGACCTTGGCTGGCCGTTTGGCCCAGCTAGCTGTAGAGGAAATGCGGGCTGAGACTGGTGATAATAGCTACCGCTTTATCGCTGTTCGTCTGCCTTACGGTGTTCAGGCAGATGAAGATGATGCGCAAAAGGCTCTGGCTTTTATCCAGCCCGATGTCAGTTTGACAGTCAATATCAAGGAATCTGCTGATGCCATGACAAGGGCTGTGGAGGCAACGGGTGCCACAGTCTCTGATTTTAACAAGGGCAATATCAAGGCCCGCAGCCGTATGATTGCCCAGTATGCTTTGGCTGGTTCGTACAGCGGGGCTGTCATTGGGACCGATCACGCAGCAGAAAATGTCACGGCCTTTTTCACCAAGTTTGGGGATGGCGGAGCAGATATCTTACCGCTTTACCGTCTCAATAAACGGCAAGGCAAGCAGCTTTTGGCCACTTTAGGAGCTGATCCTGCCCTCTATGAAAAGGTACCGACGGCTGATTTGGAAGAGGAAAAACCTGGGATTGCGGATGAAGTCGCTCTGGGAGTGACCTACAATGAAATTGACGATTATCTCGAAGGTAAGTCTGTTTCAGCTCAAGCCCAAGAAACTATCGAATCTTGGTGGCATAAAGGACAGCATAAACGCCATTTGCCGATTACGATTTTTGATGAATTTTGGAAGTGAAATCTCTATTGAAACTTTTTAGTTTGAGCTAAGAAACGAGGAAGCTATGAAAAAGATTGGTACACAGTCCATTGAAACCAAACATCTTTTGCTAAGACCTTTTCTGGAATCAGATGCTCAAGCTATGTACGACAACTGGGCTTGTCGTCCGGATAATTTGTTGCATGTGACCTGGTGTGCTCACGAGAGTCCTGAAGTCACCAAACGATCCATTGCTCGCTGGGTTGAGAATTATCAAAACAAGGATTTTTACAAGTGGGCCATCTGCCTGAAAGAAAATCCTGAACAAGTGATTGGCGATATTAGTGTGGTGGATAGAGATGAAGCAGTTAATGCTTGCGAAATCGGTTATATTTTAAGTAAAGACTATTGGGGGCAGGGGCTGATGACAGAAGCTTTGAAAGCTGTTTTGAACTATCTCTTGCAAGACGCAGGATTCAATCGTGTCACAGCAAGATTTGTAACAGCCAATCCAGCTTCGGGGCGTGTTATGGCTAAAGCTGGAATGAGCTACGAAGGTACTTTCCGTCAGGCTGTATTTCATAAAGGACAAGTCAAAGATTTTTCCGTCTATGGAATCCTAACATCCGATTTAGAAAAAGGCTAGGACTCTTTTGCCCAGCCTTTTTACTTGCGCTCTTTTTTTAAAGTTCTATAATAGATGTATAATGACAAGGAGGATTCTATGAAGTCGTTAGAACAAGATTTTACAGATAAGTTGTATGCTGCTTATGAGGCCAATCCCAAGTTTGCAGCAATTGAAAATGCCATCAGCCACAATGGCCTTTTGGCTTCCTTAGAGAAGCGAAGCGCTGCTGTGGAAAACACACCTGTCTTTTCACTGGACCTCACTAAGGACAAGGTTAGCGACCAGAAAGCTTCTGGACGCTGTTGGATGTTTGCAGCTCTTAATACCTTCCGCCACAAGATGATTGCTGGTTTCCAACTGGAGGATTTTGAGCTATCTCAAGCCCATACCTTCTTTTGGGATAAATATGAAAAATCCAACTGGTTCTTAGAGCAGGTGATTGCGACGGCTGACCAAGAATTGACTAGCCGTAAGGTCAAGTTTCTCTTAGATACGCCTCAGCAGGATGGTGGTCAATGGGATATGGTCGTGGCGCTTTTTGAGAAATACGGCGTCGTGCCTAAGTCCGTCTATCCAGAGTCAATCTCTTCCAGTAACAGCCGTGTGCTCAATCAAATTCTCAATAAGCTCTTGCGCCAGGATGCGCAGATTTTGCGAGAATTAGTGGTAGAAGGAGCAGACTTGGCAGAACTTCAGGCTAAGAAAGAAGAGCTCCTCCAAGAAGTCTTTAACTTCCTAGCTATGAATTTAGGCTTGCCGCCTCGCCAGTTTGACTTTTCTTATCGCGATAGGGACAATCATTTCCATAGCGAGAGCGGATTGACACCACAGACCTTTTATCAAAAATATGTTGACCTCAAGCTAGATGACTATGTTTCTATCATCAATGCGCCGACTGCAGACAAGCCTTATGGTCGGTCCTATACAGTCGAGATGTTGGGAAATGTCGTTGGCAGCAAGCCAGTCCGTTATTTGAATGTTGAAATGGGCCGACTAAAAGAGCTGGCTATTGCGCAAATGCAGGCTGGCGAGACCGTTTGGTTTGGCTCGGATGTAGGTCAGTCTAGCAATCGCAAGGCAGGTGTTATGGCAGAAGGGATGCATGATTTCACTGCTAGCATGGATATTCGACTAACTCAGGACAAGGCTGGCCGCTTGGACTATAGCGAAAGCCTCATGACCCACGCTATGGTCTTGACAGGTGTGGACTTGGATGAAAATGGCAAGGCTAAGAAATGGAAGGTCGAAAACTCCTGGGGCGAAAAGGTTGGTAACAAGGGCTATTTCGTAGCCTCTGACGCTTGGATGGACGAGTATACCTATCAAATCGTCGTCCGTAAAGAGTTTCTGACAGCCGCAGAATTAGCTGCATATGAAGCAGAGCCTCTTGTCCTATCTCCCTGGGATCCCATGGGTGCTTTGGCAAAGTAAGCTTTGATGAGAGAATAAGAAAAGAGTAAGAATTTTTCATTCTTACTCTTTTAGTTTGTATTCTAATCTTCGTAACCCTAGTCATTTCCACCGTCACCGGAAGATGAGTCATTGTGGCTAGAAGAGCTATTGTTTGAATCACCAGAATGCTCACTGGAAGCTGATGTGTCAGAGCTAGCTTCTGTACTGTAACTGCTATAGCTAGAATAGTTATAGTACTGCTGGTTATTGTAGTAACGGTTATAGCCAGTACCACTGTTGAGGTAGACATAAGATCCACTGCGGTAGAGACCATCTGGCATTTCCCAATCTTCTGAAGCAGAGCCGTCTTGAGCTAGGTAAAGCATCATTTCGCGGTAGACATCTGTTGCTACCTTAACCCCATCATCAAGAATTGGTGTCAGGCGGTTAGAGTAGCCGGTCCAAACAGCCATTGAATACTTAGGCGTGTAACCAACGAAGAGCTCGTCTGGTGTGACAATGCTAGAGTAGTAGTAAGGCTTGGTCAGCTTGGCTAATTCATCGTCAGCATAGTTGGAGGTTCCAGTCTTACCAGCCTGATAAACCCCAGAAATAGCAGCGTTTGTACCTGTACCAGACTGCAAGACTGTTTTCATCATATCGGTCATCATGTAGGCTGTCGTTTCCTTCATAGCCTTGGAACCATTGTTGGAGAAGGTCTTCTCTGTTCCGTCGCTGAAGACAACGCGATTGACATACTGAGGTTTGTAGTAAGTACCACCATTGGCAAAGGCTGCATAGGCAGCAGCCATTTTTTCACTGCTGGCTCCGTATTCGTTGCCGGATTTGCTGGTATTACTTGAAAAGGCATTAACATAGAACATTTCAGGATAGTTAATCCCAATACGATTTAGGAACTTGAGGGACTCATCCAGACCAACGGCTTCCAGCGTTTTCACGGCAGGAACGTTCCGGGATTCCTGAATAGCGTATTGAATCGTCATCCCGCCGTAGTATTTCTTATCCCAGTTATAGACTGGTGTGCTGGAATACGGGAAGTTATATGGAGCATCCGTGATAGGAGCAGCAGTTGAAGTATAGACTTCATTTTCAAGAGCTGGAGCATAATCGGTGATTGGCTTCATTGTTGAACCGAAGTCACGGTTGGTTTCAACAGCTTGGTTGGTACCAAAGGATACGTTGGTAGATTGGTTACGAGAACCGAGCTGGGCAATGACTTTACCAGTTTGCACATCCATAACAGTGGAGGCAACCTGCATTTCGTCATCTGGATAAGCTACATAATCTCCTGTGTTGTAAATATCCCAGAGTTTCTTTTGGGCATCAGTGTTGACGTTTGTATAGACTTCCATACCAGTTGTCAGGACATTGTAGCCAGTCTCTTCTTCTACTTGTTCAATTACTTCCTTAAGATAATTATCCATGTAAGCGGGATAACTAGTGGAAGCTTTCAAACTTTGAAGTCCGTCGGTTACAGGGGTATTCTTAGCTTGCTCATACTGCTCATCTGTGATGTACTTGAGATCATGCATCTCACGAAGTACCAGATTACGGCGGTTGGTTGCAGCCTCTGGGTGAGTGTAAGGGTCGTATTGGTTAGGTGCCTGAGGCATACCTGCCAGTAGAGCTGTTTGGTGTAAGCTCAAGTCTTTTAGGTCCTTGCCATAGTAGCTTCGGGCTGCTGTCTGCATACCGTAGTTACTGTTAGACATGTAGACTTTGTTGACATAATAGGTCAAGATTTGCTGCTTGGTTGCTTTGCGCTCAAGCTGAGCGGCCAGCCAAGCTTCTTGGATTTTACGTGAAAGGGTCGCGTCCGAAGAAGAAGTTGAGAAATAAGACAGCTTAATCAACTGCTGGGTCAGAGTTGAACCACCTTGACGGCCTCCGCCACGGATGTTACTGATAAGGGCACCTGCAATCCGAATAAAGTCCACCCCGCGGTGGTTGAAGAAGCGATGGTCTTCGATGGCGACAATGGCGTTAACCAAATCCGTAGGTATTTCACTAGTTTCAGCATTGACCCGCTTTTCAGCGCCTAGGTCCGCAATCAAATTGTTATTGCTGTCAAAAATCTTACTGGATGTGGTCGCGATGAGGTCTTTTTCAGAAAGCTTAGGAGCCTTGACCGCATAGTAGGTAAATACCAAACAGCCAATCACGAATCCAATCATAAGCAGGGTTATAAGTGCACTTGCAAGATATTTCAAAGCCTGCATAAGAGTTTGTTTATTCATTTATAATACCACCTAGTAGTTTTTGTTCGATAATTTCAAGATAAGGGATGCTGGGAAGTTGCTGCATTTCAATCGGATAACCATGCTCTTGAATGTAGGTTAAGGGCATGGACTTCCCTCCCTTGTCGATCTTGTAAAACTCAATTAAATAAGAAGCGGGAAGTAGGTAAGTCTCCCTTAAGCTGGAAAAATGCAGTAAGACAAAACAGATGCCCTTTTGCTCAAGGACTGCCTCCATATGTTCAATCTGATGCGAATGAAAATTTTTCATGGGCATCGATTTTTTCTGTCGGGTTTCCTTGGCTTCAAAGTCAATATAATGGCCCTTGTAGACACCAGAATAGTCTGTTGTGGAAGCTTGCCGAAAGTAAGCCTCTACAATCTTGGCTCGGCTACGGTGCGGATAATCAACCTTGACAATCTGAATGGGGGTAGGCTTTTTATGGATGACAGCGAGTCCTCTGCTTAGATAGTAGTTGTTGGATTCGTTGATCATCTTTTCAAAAGACATCCCACGATTGGCAAAGTTAACAATGCCGGGAACAGGCCTGTTGATACTGCTTTTTGCCTTTAGCTTATGCGGATAGTTGACCATAAAACTCCTTATTGGTACAATAGCATCACTCTATTATACCACAAAAAACTTTTTTAAGGGAGAATAAATGACCAGTCTATTAATAACAGGCTACAAAGCCTTTGAAATCGGCATTTCGACGGAAAAAGATATGAGAATAAAAATTATAAAAGAAGCCGCTAAGAGGGACTTAATCCGTTTTTTGGAAGACGGAGTGGATTGGCTGGTTTTTATGGGAAATCTGGGCTTTGAATCTTGGGTTTTGGAGCTGGCCAACGACCTGAAAAAGGACTATGAATTTCAGACGGCAACCATCTTTCTCTTTGAGAATCAAGGTGAAAATTGGAACGAAGCTAATCAAGCAAAATTAGCTGCTTTTAAGCAAGCCGATTTCGTCAAGTATGCTTATCCGACCTATCAAAATCCTAGTCAGTTTCGTGATTACAATCAATTCGTCATTCAAAATACAGATGGAGCCTACTTGTTTTACGATGAAGAACAGGAGACAAAACTGAAATATCTTTACCAAGAAATGAAAAAACAAGAACAATATTTTATCAAAAAATTAACATTTGATGACCTGAATGAAGTGGCCGAAAATTTTTCGGGAAATTAGATGATAAATCTTGATTTTTATTAGGCATTTTGTTTATAATTGAATATGACAAACTAGATTGGAGAGAGAAGATGGCAAGTATTATTTTTACAGCAAAAGATATTTTTGATCAGGATTTTAAACGCGAAGTACGCGGTTATAGTAAGTCCGAAGTGGATGAGTTTTTGGATGATATTATCAAGGATTATGAGACTTATGCAGCCTTGGTAAAGGAGCTGCGTGAGGAAAATCGCCGTCTCAAGGAAGAGTTGGCTGCGAAGCCGGTTGAAAAAGCACCGGTTCAGCCGACTCAGCCTGTCCAATCAACACAAGCGACTCAGTCGACTGTGGAAAGCTTCCCTCAGATGACTTCTGCGACTAACTTTGATATCTTGAAACGCTTGAACCGCCTCGAAAAGGAAGTATTCGGGAAACAAATTCTGGATCGTGAATAATGGTTCTTTTTAGAACAGTGCAATTTTTGGATAATCGCGTGGAAATTTTAGATTTTCATGAGGAAAGTCCATGCTAGCACTGGCTGTGATGCCGGTAGTGTTTGTGCTAGGCGAAGAAATAAGCCTAGGGACGGATTTTTCCGTTACGGCGACTGAAAGGGCTAAGTCTTTGGATATGTCTGATTAGGTCTGAAAGTGCCACAGTGACGTAGTTCTTCTGGAAACAGAAGAAGTGGAACGCGGTAAACCCCTCAAGCTAGCAACCCAAACTTTGGTCGGGGCATGGAGTGCGTGGAATCGAACATAGCACTCTGACTGGAAACAGTAGACAGATGATTATCGAAGGAAATGGTACCTAGTCATTTCCGGAACAAAACATGGCTTACAGAAAATTGCATATAGGCTGAGGCTGGGACGTCAAGTCCTGTCCTCTTTAAATTTTATAATAGAATAGCAAGAGAGTGGCTGAGCGCTCTATTCTCTGCCAAGTTCAACTAACTGTTGCTTCATTTGTCTGATGGATATTTCAAGGAATGAGCTAGCTGATAAATGGCAGCGAAACCTTCTCAGCCCAAAATTTAAAAAGGGAGAGTGAGGAAAATCGATGTGACGAAATCACGATTTTTGTCTCACTCCCTTTGTTTGTATAGATTAGAATCCATTTAAAAAGCCAAGATGAAAGAAAAATTTAATTTAATTGCGACCGCAGCGGCAGGGCTAGAAGCTGTCGTCGGCCGTCAAATCAGAGAGTTGGGACTTGATTGTCAGGTCGAAAATGGCCGGGTTCGCTTCGAGGGTGATGTCAGTACTATTATTCAAACCAATCTCTGGCTGCGCGCGGCCGATCGGATTAAGATTGTAGTTGGCAGTTTTCCAGCCAAGACTTTTGAAGAGCTCTTTCAGGGAGTTTTTGCTCTGGATTGGGAGAATTATCTACCGCTGGGAGCTAAATTTCCTATTGCCAAGGCCAAATGTGTCAAGTCAAAACTTCACAATGAGCCTAGCGTTCAGGCTATTTCTAAAAAGGCAGTTGTCAAGAAGCTGCAGAAGCATTATGCACGTCCGGAAGGGGTGCCCCTGCAGGAAAATGGAGCTGAGTTTAGGATAGAGGTTTCTATTCTAAAAGATGTAGCGACGGTCATGATTGATACGACAGGATCCAGCCTCTTCAAACGTGGTTATCGGGCCGATAAAGGTGGTGCACCGATCAAGGAGAATATGGCAGCAGCTATTTTACTTCTATCAAATTGGTATCCAGATAAGCCTTTGATAGACCCGACTTGCGGCTCTGGTACTTTTTGTATCGAGGCAGCCATGATTGGGATGAAGATAGCGCCGGGACTCCATCGTCCCTTTGCCTTTGAAGACTGGAATTGGGTGGATAAAGACCTGGTAGCTCAGGCTCGCTCGACTGCACTCAGTCAGATTGATCAGACCATCCAGCTGAATATTTCTGGATCGGATATCGATGGCCGTATGGTAGAACTAGCTCGAAAAAACGCTGAGCAAGCAGGAGTTGCAGAGCAGATTCACTTCAAGCAGATGCGTCTGCAGGATTTGCATACAGATAAGATTAATGGTGTGATTATCTCTAATCCGCCGTATGGGGAGCGCCTCCTAGATGATGAGACTGTGACTCGTCTTTATCAGGAAATGGGAGAAACCTTTGCTCCGCTCAAAACCTGGAGCAAGTTTATCCTGACTAGCGATGAAGCGTTTGAAAGCAAATACGGCAGTCAGGCCGATAAAAAACGCAAACTTTATAATGGTACTTTAAAAGTTGATTTATATCAGTATTTTGGCCAGCGGGTCAAACGTCAGTTAGATTAGAAAGGATTTGCCGTGACGAAAGAAGAAAACTACTCACCGGAAGAAGAAAAGAAAGAGTCGGTCCTTGATTTTGAAGAGGCCAAGGAAATGACAGTCGGACAAGCCACTCGTAAAAAAGAGGAGCTGGAAGCCGGTGTGAATGAAAGTGACAATGTGCTAGATAAGTATATCAAGCAGCACCGTCAGGAAATCGAAGCTGGAAAATTTGAAACCCAGAAAATCAGAAAGCTGCAGGAGCAGGAAGCAGCTCAAACTGAGCAAGCCTCTTCTGATTTGACCGACTTCATCAAAGAAAGACGGCAAGAGGTTGAAAGTGAACAGGAGATTCCAACAGCTCAGTCGACAGGCACTGAGAGAGCAAGTGAGCCAGAAGCAGCTCCAAACCCCTTAGGTTCTCGCAGTCAACGCTCAGAGCAAGCTGATGCGGTTCCTGCCGCTCCCGTTCAAAAGACATCTTACGGTCCTATTCCAGAACCGCTTGATGAGAAGGAATTACAGGTTTCTAAGACGCCTTTCTACAAGAAAAAAGCTTTCCTTTATCCAGTCTTAGGACTTTTAGGGATTGCTGTAGCGGGCACAGGGCTTTACTTTGCTCTGGGGCATAATTGGGGTCATAAGACCGTTACAAGCTCCAGCTCTTCAACATCGCAGTCCAGTAAAAAGAGCTCGTCTTCCTCTAGCTCTGATAATATTGCCAAGGATTTGAAGTCCTTTAATGATGAGTATGCTGCATTCTTCACAGATAGCAATCAGACAGCTGTTAAAAACAGTAAATTTGGTGACTTGGAAAAATTAAAAACCTTACTTGAAAAGCTAAAAGGCAGCAAAGACTATGATGCCGCTAAGAGCAAGTATGATTCCTTGGTCAAGCAGATTTCGGCTATCCAAAGTGTCAATTCGCAGTTTGATGGCGGAGCGATTACTGACGGTGTCTTGAACAAGGATGCCAAGGCGAATACAAATGCGACCTTCTCAGATGTATCAAGTGGCAATGCTAAGTTAGATGAAGTTCTAAAGGCAGCGATTGCCCAAGGACGTAGTCAACAAGTACCAACACCAGCTCCCGCTACTGATCAAGGAGGTACAGGTGCAGGTACAAGTGGCGGTTCAAGCTCGTCTGCTTCTGGTTCAGGAGCTTCCAGCTCTTACTCTGGCTATGGTCTCCCAAGCAACGGAGTAAATCTGCAGAGAGACCTCAGTCGTGTTCCTTATAATCAAGCAGCTATTGATGACATCAACAATCCGGCTTGGACGTTTAATCCTGGCGTTCTGGAGAAGATTTTGCAAACTTCTCGTGAGCGCGGCTACATTTCTGGAGACAGCTATATTCTGGAACGCGTTAATATTATCAAAGGAAACGGCTACTACAACCTCTTCAAACCAGACGGTACCTACCTCTTCAGTATCAACTGTAAGACTGGATACTTCGTCGGAAATGGACCGGGTCATGCTGACTCACTTGATTTCTAGTTTGTTGATGGATTTCATTATACATGCACAAAAAAAGTTCTCGATTTCGAGAACTTTTTACTGTTTTAAATCACATGGCGTTCAAAGGCATCGTCAGAGATTCCTTGGCTGAGAATGAGCTTAGCCCATTCTTTGGCTGAAAAGAGGCTGTGATCCTTGTAGTTTCCGCAGGATTCAATGGTTGTTCCAGGGACATCTTCCCAGCTAGTTGACTCAGCGATTTCTTCCAGACAGGATTTGATGACCTGAGCAATCTGGCTGGAGCTGTGTTGGCCCCACATAATCATATGAAAACCAGTGCGGCAGCCAAAAGGTGAGCAGTCAATCATACCATCAATGCGCTTGCGAATCAACATGGCCAGCAAATGCTCAATGGTATGCAGGCCAGCAGTTGGGATTGAATCTTCATTAGGCTGAACCAGACGGATATCAAAATTGGAAATGATGTCGCCTCTAGGGCCAGTTTCTTCTCCGATAAGGCGGACATAAGGCGCTTTGACAATGGTGTGATCCAGCTCAAAGCTTTCGACGATAACTTCTTTAGACATGGTTTCTCCTTTACAATATAGCAAGTGCGAGAAGGTTTTTCTATTGATATCAAGCCATAAGTTTGTCTTGTTAGCGAAGAAAAAGCCTGTCTCATAGACACATTTTCTTCTCTGATTATAGCATAAAAAATTTTTATTTGGGAATAAAGTTTGCATCTTAAAGGAATGAAAAATTTGAACAATCTTGCTTATCTCTTGAAAAAAGTTTTGGTGCTCAGGCTTCTACAAACTTTGAAGATTTAGTCGGTAAAAATTGGACAAAAGCTTTCTTGTTTTTCAAAAAATAGGTTTGTGAATTTTTTAGATTTGTGATAGAATAGTATGGAATTTTGAATTCAACAATTAAATAGATTTGGAGTAAAAACATGGACCTATTTCCTATAATTATGTCTGTTTTTGCTGCCATCATTGGTTTAGTGATTGGATATGTAAGTGTCTCAGCTAAGATGAAATCATCTAAAGAAGCTGCAGAGCTTACTCTTTTAAATGCTGAACAAGAAGCAACCAATTTACGCGGACAGGCTGAACGCGAAGCTGATTTGATTGTCAAAGAAGCCAAGCGGGAAACAAGTTCGCTTAAAAAAGAAGCACTTTTGGAGGCAAAAGAAGAAGCCAGAAAATATCGTGAACAAGTTGATGCAGAATTTAAGTCTGAACGTCAAGAGTTAAAACAAATCGAAAGCCGCTTGACAGAGCGTGCTTCTACCCTTGACCGCAAAGACGATAATTTAAGCAACAAAGAAAAGGCTTTGGAGCAAAAAGAACAAAGTCTCTCAGATAAATCTAAACACATTGATGCGCGTGAAGAACAAGTAGCGGAACTTGAAAAGCAGAAGGCGGCAGAGCTGGAGCGAGTTGCTTCGCTATCGCAGACAGAAGCGCGTGATATTATTTTGACGCAGACCGAGGACAAGCTTTCTAAAGAGATTGCGACTAGGATTCGGGATGCGGAGCAAGATATCAAAGAGCGGTCTGATAAGGTTGCGAAGAATATCTTGGTCCAAGCCATGCAGCGTATTGCCGGTGATTATGTCGCTGAGCAAACCAATTCAACGGTGCATCTGCCAGATGACAGTATGAAGGGCCGGATTATTGGCCGTGAAGGTCGCAATATCCGAACTTTTGAAAGTCTGACTGGTATTGATGTCATCATTGATGATACGCCTGAAGTGGTTACTCTCTCAGGTTTTGATCCGATTCGACGTGAGATTGCTCGTATGACCATGGAAGCACTCTTGAAAGATGGCCGTATTCACCCAGCTCGCATCGAGGAGTTGGTTGAGAAGAATCGTCTGGAAATTGACAATCGCATCCGTGAGTATGGGGAAGCCGCAGCTTATGAAATCGGAGCTCCTAACCTGCATCCTGATCTGATGAAAATCATGGGTCGTTTGCAGTTCCGTACTTCTTATGGCCAGAATGTCCTGCGGCACTCTATTGAAGTGGCCAAGCTTTCCGGTATCATCGCTGCTGAGTTGGGTGAAAATGCCAATTTAGCTCGCCGTGCTGGATTTCTCCATGATATTGGCAAGTCTATTGACCGTGAGGTTGAAGGCAGCCACGTGGAAATCGGGACTGAACTGGCTCGTAAGTACAAGGAGCATCCAATCGTTGTTAATACGATTGCCAGCCACCACGGAGATGTGGAAGCAGAAAGTGTCATTGCTGTTATCGTAGCTGCAGCAGACGCACTCAGTGCTGCTCGTCCAGGTGCCCGCAGTGAATCTCTGGAAAGCTATATCAAGCGTCTCCAAGATTTGGAAGAAATCGCTAATAGCTTCAAGGGTGTCAAGAACAGCTTTGCTTTACAAGCCGGCCGTGAAATCCGGATTATGGTTCAGCCGGACAAGATTAAGGATGACAAGATTACGATTTTGGCGCACGATGTGCGTGAAAAGATCGAAAACAACTTGGAATATCCAGGCAATATCAAGGTAACGGTTATCCGTGAGATGCGTGCCGTTGACTACGCAAAATAAAGAAGAAATGCAGTCTGGTAACAGATTGCTTTTTTCTTGAATTATCTGCCGGTCTATTTGGTTTTCCGTATGATTGCTTGCTTATTTTTTCTAGTTTCTCAAAACTCTAGACACATACATTTCTTCCTATACTCTTGAAATATCAGCCTAATTTTGTTACACTAGATAGAAAGACTGTGAAGGAGACATGATGACGGAACGAGGCTTACTAATCGTCTTTTCTGGCCCCTCTGGTGTAGGAAAAGGGACTGTTAGACGAGAAATTTTTGAAAGCACTGATAATCAATTTCAGTACTCGGTATCCATGACGACTCGTACTCAGCGTCCAGGTGAAGTGGATGGAGTTGACTATTTCTTCCGCACTCGCGAGGAGTTTGAAGAGCTGATTCGTCAGGGACAGATGCTGGAGTATGCAGAGTATGTAGGAAACTACTACGGGACGCCTCTGACTTATGTCAATGAAACGCTGGATAAAGGTATTGATGTCTTCCTGGAGATTGAAGTTCAGGGAGCTTTGCAAGTCAAGAAAAAAGTTCCAGATGCCGTCTTTATTTTTTTGACTCCTCCAGACTTAGAAGAACTCAAAGACCGCTTGGTCGGCCGCGGGACAGACAGTGCTGAGATTATCGCCCAGCGCATTGAAAAGGCCAAAGAGGAAATTGCCCTCATGCGCGAGTATGATTATGCCATTGTCAATGATCAGGTGTCGCTGGCTGCCGACCGTGTCAAGCGCGTGATTGAAGCAGAGCATTTCCGAGTAGACCGTGTTATCGGCCGTTATCAGGACATGCTTCCAAAAAATGAAACGATTATTCGATAGAAAGTTAGAAATTAGGTAGAAAATTATGATGTTAAAACCGTCTATTGACACATTGCTGGACAAGGTTCCGTCAAAATATTCCTTGGTTATTTTAGAAGCTAAGCGCGCTCATGAGCTTGAAGCTGGAGCTCCCGCTACGCAGGAATTCAAGTCTGTTAAATCCACTCTTCGTGCTTTGGAAGAAATTGAATCCGGCAATGTCGTTATCCATCCAGATCCAGAAGGCAAGCGCGAGGCAGTTCGCCGTCGGGCAGAAGAAGAGCGCCTGCGTAAAGAAGAAGAAGAACGCAAGATTAAAGAGCAAATCGCTAAAGAAAAAGAAGAAGGTGAGAAGATTTAAGGTTGGGGATGCTCAATCTTATTTTTTCTGTAATGACGTTTAGGAAAGTGGGGTGAGAATGTGAAGCTAGCAAAGATTATTGTGGATGTTCCTCTGATGCAGACGGACAAGCCCTATAGTTATGCTATTCCAGAAGAGTTTGAAGGGATGCTGGCAGCTGGCATGCGGGTCCATGTCCCTTTTGGGCAGGGAAATCGCCTGATTCAAGGGATTGTAGTCGGCTTTGATGAGACGGGAGGCCAAGAAGAGCTGAAGGAAATTGCAGAAGTCCTTGATTTCAGCCCCGTCTTGAATCAGGAACAGCTCTGGCTGGCGGATGAACTGCGTAAGTCAGTCTTTTCCTATAAGATTACCCTTTTAAAGGCCATGCTGCCTAGTCTTCTCAACTCCAGCTATGATAAACTGCTCTATCCGACAGAGCTGCTGAATGATGAGGAACGCTCAGCTATCTTTGGTCAGGAGGACAGTCTTCGCTTCTCTGATTTGGACAAGAAAAGCCAGGCCAAGCTGATGCGACTGACCCAAACTGGCCGCATTCGGCTGGAGTATCAGGCGACGGACAAGAAGCATATTAAGACTGAGAAATGGTATCAGGTCAATCATACCGCTCTGCAAAATCATGACCTTCCCCGACAAGCCAAGAAAAAACAAGCATTAAAAGAAGTCTTGCTGGAGCAGCAGGACAGCCGGCTCTTGGCTGATTTGCGAGAAAACTTTTCGCGGGATATTATTAATTATTTTATCAAAGAAAATCTAATTAGCATTGAGGATAGAGAAATCAGCCGTTCTGCTGCTTATTTCCAAAAGGAGCGTCAGCAGCAAAGTCTGACCTTAAATGATGAACAAGCCGCAGCAGTTGCGGCAATCACTCAGAAAATTGGTCAGAGTCATTCTCAGCCAGTCCTCTTAGAAGGGGTTACTGGCAGCGGGAAGACCGAAGTTTACCTGCAGGTCATCGCAGAGGCACTGGCTCAGGGAAAGACTGCTATCATGCTGGTTCCGGAGATTTCTCTGACTCCGCAGGTTACTGACCGTTTTATTTCTAGATTTGGCGACCAAGTTGCAATTTTGCATTCAGGTCTGTCTGACGGTGAGAAATATGATGAATGGCGCAAGGTGGAGCGAGGAGCTGCTCAGGTCGTTGTCGGCGCGCGCTCAGCTATTTTTGCTCCGCTGACAAATATTGGAGCCATCATCATTGATGAAGAGCATGAATCCTCCTACAAGCAGGATTCTAATCCTCGCTATCATGCTAGAGAGGTGGCTCTCCTGCGAGCTCAGTACAATCAAGCTGTCTTAGTGCTGGGGTCGGCGACTCCGAGCCTGGAGAGCCGTGCTCGAGCAAGTCGTGGTGTCTATGATTTTCAGCTGCTCAGCAAGCGCGCAAATCCGCTGGCGCAGATTCCTCAAGTGGAAGTGGTGGATTTTCGGGATTATATCGGCCAGCATGAAGCCAGTAATTTCACGCCAGTCCTGCTAGATGCTATTCAAGATCGTCTGGATAAGGGAGAGCAGACGGTTCTCATGCTTAATAGGCGGGGTTATTCCAGTTTTGTCATGTGTCGGGAATGTGGGACCGTTGATAGCTGCCCTAACTGTGATATTTCTCTGACCCTGCATATGGACACCAAGACCATGAACTGCCACTACTGTGGTTTTACTAAGAATATTCCTCAGTCTTGTCCTAACTGTGCCAGCCGCAGTATTCGCTATTATGGGACAGGGACGCAGAAAGCTTATGATGAGTTGGTTCAGTTCTTTCCCCAGGCTCTCATTTTACGGATGGATGTAGATACAACCCGTAAGAAAGGTAGTCATGAAGCTATTTTAGAAAGCTTTGGTCAAGGGCAAGCAGATATTCTCTTAGGCACTCAGATGATTGCCAAGGGGCTAGATTTTCCAAACGTGACGCTGGTTGGTGTACTCAATGCAGACACAGCTCTTAATCTACCGGACTTTCGCTCTTCAGAGCGAACCTTCCAGCTGCTGACTCAGGTGGCGGGCCGGGCTGGTAGAGCAGAAAAGGCTGGTCAAGTCTTCATCCAGTCCTATAATCCCCATCATTATGCCATTGAGTTTGCCAAGCAGCAGGATTACGAGGGCTTTTATGCTTATGAAATGGGAATCCGCCGGCAGCTAGGCTATCCGCCATATTACTTTACGGTCGGCCTGACTCTGTCGCATAAGGATGAAGAGACAGCAGTGCGAAAAGCCTATGAGGTTATGGATGTTCTGCGGAGCGGTCTGTCAGAAAAAGTGCAAATCTTGGGTCCAACGCCGAAGCCCATAGCTCGTACCCACAATCTCTATCATTATCAGATTTTGCTCAAATATCGCTTTGAAGACAAGCTGCAGGCGACACTAAATCAAGTCTTGGACTGGACACAGAATCGGGACAATAAAGATTTACGTCTGACAATTGATAATGAACCACAAAATTTTATGTAAAGCTTTTTAGCCGAGATTAAGGTTGTTGCAGGCGACTTCTGATATAATAAGGGAAGGAACAAAGAAGGAATCAATAGTTGAAAATGATGAAAATAATATTTATGGGAACACCAGACTTCTCAGCGACTGTCCTAAAAGGGCTGCTGGACAGCGGTCAATATGAAGTGTTAGCAGTGGTAACGCAGCCGGACCGTGCCGTCGGCCGTAAAAGAGAGATTCGCATGACTCCAGTAAAAGAATTGGCCTTGGAATACGGGCTGCAAGTTTATCAACCGGAAAAGCTGGCTCAAAGCTCGGATTTAGAGGAGTTGATGAACTTAGAAGCAGATGGTATTGTCACAGCTGCTTTTGGGCAGTTTTTACCTAGCTGCTTACTGGACAGTGTTGACTTTGCGGTGAATGTTCATGCTTCTTTGCTGCCTAAATACCGAGGTGGTGCGCCCATTCACTATGCTCTGATCAATGGTGATGAGCAAGCGGGTGTTACGATTATGGAAATGGTCAAGGAAATGGATGCTGGAGACATGATAGCCAGCAGAGCGGTGCAGATTGAAGAGACTGACAATGTCGGAACTCTCTTTGAAAAATTGGCGATTATTGGTCGAGATCTGTTATTGGATGTGCTGCCAGCCTATAGGGCAGGGCAGATTATCCCTCAGCCGCAAGATCCTAGTCAGGTCACTTTCTCTCCGAATATCAGCCCAGAAGAAGAGAGGATAGACTGGAGCAAAACAAACCGACAAATTTTCAATCAAATTCGTGGCATGTATCCTTGGCCAGTAGCTCATACCTTGCTGCAGGGACAACGCTTTAAGATTTATGAAGCAGATATGGTAGCTGGCAGCGGTCAGCCGGGACAGATATTGTCTATTAGTAAAAAAGAACTGGTGGTTGCAGCTGGTAAGGGAGCCCTCTCGCTGAAGACGGTTCAGCCTGCTGGTAAGCCCAAGATGGCTATCGTTGATTTTTTGAATGGACTGGGCCGCAGCCTGTCCCTAGGAGATACTTTTGGAAAGTAAGCAAAAAACGGCCCGTTGGCAGGTCTTGGAAATTTTGGAAGAAGTTTTTGAAGAAGGAGCCTATTCCAATATCGCCTTAAACCGGGCTCTGAATCAAAGCTTGCTGAGTCAAGCAGATAAAGGTCTGGTAACAGAGCTGGTTTACGGCACAGTTGCTCGGAAAATCACACTGGAGTGGTATCTATCCCATTTGATTGAGGATAGGGATAAATTGGATAACTGGCTCTACATTCTGCTTATGCTCAGTCTGTACCAGATGCTCTATCTGGATAAAATCCCTCAACATGCAGCTGTTCATGAGGCTGTTGAGATTGCGAAAATCCGTAAGCGTGGCAGTGAGAAATTTGTCAATGCCTTGTTACGTAGGATTGAGCGTGAGGGTGTGTCTGATTTTGAAACAATCAAGCGCAAAAACAAGCGCTACTCGATCCAGTATTCTCTGCCGGTCTGGCTGGTCAAAGATCTGATAGAAGAGTTTGGCGAAGAAAGGGCTCTAGCTATCTTTGCCAGTCTCTTTGTTCGAAGTAAGGCCAGCATTCGCGTGACGGATATGTCGCGCAAGGCAGAGCTTCGCCAGCTTTTAGGGGCTGAGGACTCTCTTTTATCTCCGTCAGCCTTGGTTAAGAGACAAGGACATTTTGCTGGGCATCAGCTCTTTGAAAGAGGAGCGATTACGATTCAGGATGAGTCTAGCCAGCTTGTGGCTCCTACTCTGGCCATAGAAGGAGAGGAGCAGATTTTGGATGCTTGCAGTGCACCGGGGGGCAAGACTGTCCACATGGCTTCCTATCTGACGAGCGGCCACATTACAGCCTTGGACCTCTATGATCATAAGTTAGAACTCGTAGAAGAAAATGCAAAAAGACTGGGCTTGGCAGATAAAATCACCACTAAAAAGCTGGACGCGACCAAAGTGTTTGAGACATTTGGCCCAGATGCTTTCGATAAAATCTTGGTGGACGCTCCTTGCTCAGGTATTGGCTTAATTCGCCGCAAACCAGATATAAAATATAATAAAGAAAATGCAGATTTTGAGAATTTACAAAAAATTCAGCTGGATATACTAGACAGCGTTTGTCAAAGTCTACGTAAAGGTGGTATAATAGCTTATAGTACTTGCACGATTATGGCCAAAGAGAATTTTGAGGTTGTCGAAAAATTTCTGGCCAGTCATCCGAACTTTGAGCAAGTCTTATTAGACCATGAAAGAAAAGATATCGTCAAAGACGGCTGTATCTTAATTACGCCGGAATTATATGAAAGTGACGGATTTTTTATCAGTCAATTTAGGAAGATATCGGAATAAGAGGAGGAAACTGATAGTATGGAAATTTCATTATTAACAGATGTTGGTCAAAAGCGTACAAATAACCAAGATTATGCTAATCTTTTTGTGAATCGGGCGGGCAAGACCCTTATCATCTTGGCAGATGGTATGGGCGGTCACAGAGCTGGAAACATTGCTAGCGAAATGGCTGTGACAGACTTAGGAGCTGCATGGGTTGATACACAGATTGATTCGGTGAATCAGGTGCGTGAATGGTTTGCGGAGCACTTGGAAGAGGAAAATCAGCGCATTCATCAATTTGGTCAAGATGAAGAATACAAGGGTATGGGGACGACTTTGGAAGCCTTGGCTATCATTGATAATCAAGCCATCTATGCCCATATCGGCGATTCTCGCATCGGTTTGATCCGTGGTGATGAATACCGTCAGCTGACTAATGATCACTCGCTTGTTAATGCTTTGTTGAAAGCTGGACAGATTACTCCAGAAGAAGCAGAGCGTCATCCGCAGAAGAATATCATTACCCAGTCTATTGGTCAAAAAGACGAAGTACAGCCTGACTATGGCATGATTACCTTGGAAGATGGTGACTATCTTCTCCTCAACAGTGACGGTCTGACCAATATGATTTCAGACAGTGAAATTTGTGACATTGTCACCAGCGACATCAGTCTGTCTGAAAAAACAGAAACCTTAATTCGCTTTGCCAACAATGCTGGAGGGCTGGATAACATCACAGTTGCTCTGGTTCGCTTTGACAAGGAGGATAAGGCATGATTCAAATCGGCAAAATCTTTGCCGGGCGATATAAAATCATCAAGCAGATTGGCCGTGGAGGCATGGCAGATGTCTATTTGGCCAAGGACTTGATTTTGGATGGTGAGGAAGTTGCGGTAAAGGTTCTTAGAACCAATTACCAGACAGATCCTATCGCTGTCGCGCGTTTCCAGCGGGAAGCCAAGGCGATGGCTGACTTGGACCATCCGCACATCGTTCGGATTACTGATATTGGGGAAGAAGATGGCCAGCAGTATCTGGCTATGGAATACGTGGCAGGTCTTGACCTCAAGCGCTATATCAAAGAGAATTCTCCGATTTCAAATGAAGAAGCAGTCAGAATCATGGGACAAATCTTGCTGGCGATGCGCTTGGCGCATACACGCGGTATTGTCCATCGTGATCTGAAACCACAAAATGTCCTCTTAACCCCGGATGGCAATGCCAAGGTAACAGACTTTGGGATTGCGGTGGCCTTTGCGGAGACAAGTCTGACTCAGACTAACTCAATGCTAGGCTCGGTTCATTATCTATCACCTGAGCAGGCACGTGGCTCTAAAGCAACTGTTCAGAGTGATATTTATGCGATGGGGATTATTTTTTATGAGATGCTGACTGGTCATATCCCTTATGATGGAGACAGTGCCGTTACGATTGCCCTTCAGCATTTCCAAAAGCCTCTGCCATCCATCATTTCTGAAAATCCTAATGTGCCTCAGGCCTTGGAAAATGTGGTCATTAAGGCAACAGCCAAAAAACTGACGGATCGTTATCAGTCAGTTGCAGAGATGTATGTCGACTTGTCCAGCAGCTTATCTTATGAGCGCCGTAATGAAAAGAAATTAGTCTTTGATGATGTTGCGAAAGCAGACACCAAGACCTTACCAAAAATCTCACCTGTACCTCAGCCAGCAGTTCCACCTGTTAAGCCAACTCCGGTTAAAACAGAAGCGGATGAAGTTAAGGAAGAGACACCAGATGCGGTTAAGAAAGTTCCAAAGAAACGTCGCTTGAGAACGCGTTATAAAGTACTTTTCTTTGCAGTCCTATTGGTTTTGGCGGCTTTTGTTGTCCTTCTTTATAATAGCCCATCCAATACCAGCGTGCCAGATGTTTCTGGTCAGACTGTGGCAGAGGCTCGCTCCGCTATCGAAGCTAAGAAGCTGGTTGTCGGAGACGAAAAGGAAGAATACAGCGACAAAGTCGAATCCGGCAAAGTCATTAAAACTGATCCACAGGCCAATAGTCAGCGCCGCGAAGGCAGCAAGATTGACCTGATTATCTCCAAGGGATCCAAGACCTTTGTAATGGAAGATTATGTTGGACAAGCAAAATCAGCCGCAGTTGAAAATCTGAAAACAAACTATAATGTTTCTGAGAAATTGATTGAGATTGTTGAGGAGGAATCGGACGAGTACGAGCCAGGCCAGGTCATTCGCCAGTCTCCGGCAGCTGGTTCGACCTATGATTTGACTTCTAATCATAAGATCAAGCTGACAGTGGCGAAAGAAGTAACTAGTGTGTCCATGCCTGACTTTGGCAGCATGCAGTACACCTACGCTAATGCTCGTTCTTACTTGATTCAAATGGGAATTTCTTCTTCTCGAATTGAGCGAGTTGTTGACCGTTCGGTCACTTCGACTCAGGCGGACTTGGTGACCTCTCAGTCTCCGGCGGCAGGTCAGACAATTGACCTCAAGTCAAATGAAAAAATCACTCTTTACGTGACAGAAGCAACGACACCATCGTCATCTAGCTCGTCATCATCATCGTCTAGTAGCAGCTCAAAGAGCAGCTCATCGTCTGAAGATAGTGGACATGGAACTAATTCCAGCTCATCTGATAGTTGATTAATAAACCATCCATTTCAAGTTTTTTATCTTAAAACGGATGGTTTTTTCTTATTTACTGGACAAATTTCCCCATTTCATGCCTTGGACGGAGGATTTTTGGTCTAATTTTGTTAAAATAGGAAGGTAGAGAAAGGAAACGGCTATGTGGAAGGTTCAATTATTTGTCTTTGTTGAAACAGTCTTATTATCCATGGCATTGGTGACCATGTTGGCAGCTGATTTTTCACGAGTTGTCATTATCTTGGTCCTTTTTTTGCTGCTGCTCTATTATTACTTCGGCAAGCAAAAAGGGAATTTTTTGCTAGTCGCTTCCATGATTATGCTGTTTTTTATTATCATGCTGAATCCTTACGTTATTGCTGCGCTCTTATTTGCGCTAGTTTATGGTATGATTGTCGCCTATCCTTATATTTATAAGGAAAATCAAGAAACCCATCTTGTTTACGAAGAAGATGTGGAGATTGAGAGCGAAAAGAACCGTTGGCTGGGAGATTTGCAGCATTTTTCGAAAGATAGCTGCCAATTCCACGACATCAATCTCTTGCGCATTGTTGGGAAAGACACCATTCATTTGGAAGACGTGATTTTGGTCAATCATGATAATGTGATTGTGATTCGAAAGGGCTTTGGCGATACCAAGATTATTGTGCCGCTGGATGTGGAAATTCAGCTGCAAATCAATACTCTTTACGGGGAGCTAAACTTTCTGCATCATCCATCCCGCAAGCTGCGCAATGAAACCATTTCGCTGACGACACCAGACTATAAACGGGCCAATAAGACAGTGAAGATAGTCCTCGTCAGCTTCTTAGGAAATGTGGAGGTTGTCAGAAAGTGAAGAAATCAAATTATTTTCTCATTCTCCTCTATACTTTCTTTGTCTTATTTATCATCTTTCATTATATTTTCAATATTTTTGATTTTACTTGGCAGGAGCTCTTTAATGATTTGGAGCTGTTGCAGTCTTTTGTGTTCTTTGTTGTGATTATCGGTTTATCACTGACCATTCTGATTGTGATAGCAGCTCGCTTGATACAATATCTATCAGTAGCCCATGTACAAAAAAATCTTCGGAATTTGCTGGATGGACGGAGAATGGAGCCGACAGACCAACCCGAGTTGGATCGTTCTCTGCATCAGCTCGAGAGAAGGCTGCACCGTTTAACAGAGAATCTCCAGAAGTCTGAAAACCAAACCCTGCAGACAGAAGAGAAAATTATCGAAAAAGAACGGCGACGGATTGCGCGTGATTTGCACGATACTGTCAGTCAGGAATTATTTGCAGCCAATATGATTCTGTCAGGAGTAGCTGGAAATGTAGAACGGCTTGATGGAGAAAAACTGCAAAAGCAGCTCAAGGGGATTGCAGATATTCTGGACACAGCCCAGAAGGATTTGCGGATTCTCCTGCTCCACCTGCGGCCTACAGAGTTGGAAAACAAGACTCTGGTCGAAGGGATGGATGTGATTATCAAGGAGCTGACTGATAAAAGTGATATTGGTGTTCACTTCAATCATCAGGTTGGGCATCTACCCAAACAGATGGAGGAGCATGTCTTCAGAATCATGCAGGAAATTATCAATAACACACTGCGGCATGCCCAAGCCAGTCGGCTGGATATTTACCTCTATCAGGCACCTAATGAGCTTAAAATCAAGGTATCTGATAATGGCGTCGGTTTTGATCCGTTGGCTCAGGATGAACTCAGCTACGGCTTGAAAAATATGGAAGACCGTGTACGGGATATGGCGGGCACCTTTAAGCTTTTGACAGCCCCCAGAAAAGGTCTTTCTATTGAAATCACGATACCTTTACTAGAAGGAGAAGATCATGAAGATATTGTTAGTGGATGACCACCAGATGGTCAGATTGGGATTGAAAAGTTATCTGGAACTGCAAGATGATATAGCTGAAGTATCTGAAGCAGTCAATGGCAAAGAAGGAGTTGAGCAGGCTTTGGCAGAACATCCGGATGTGATTATCATGGATATTGTCATGCCTGAGATGAATGGTATCGAAGCGACGCTGGCCATTTTAAAAGAATGGCCGGAAGCAAAGATTCTGATTTTGACTTCTTATTTGGATAATGAAAAAATTTATCCTGTTCTGGATGCAGGCGCTCATGGATATATGCTTAAGACTTCCAGCGCTGAAGAAATTCTCCGTGCTGTCAAAAAAGTGGCCAAGGGAGAATTTGCCATTGAAACAGAGGTCAGTAAGAAAGTGGAGTATCATCGTAACCATATCGAGCTCCATGAGGATTTGACCGCTCGTGAGCGTGATATTTTAGGGCTTTTAGCCAAGGGGTATGAAAATCAACGGATTGCGGATGAGCTCTTCATTTCCCTCAAAACAGTCAAGACTCATGTTTCCAATATCCTGTCCAAATTGGAGGTGAGCGACCGCACTCAGGCAGTTGTTTATGCTTTTCAGCACCATCTTGTCCCACAAGAAGACTTTTAATGGTATAATAGAAAAGATTAAGATTGGACAAGGGGAGATATGGACGCGAAATTAAAGTATAAGGCAAAAAAGATAAAAATTGTCTTTTTCGATATAGATGATACCCTGCGGGTCAAGGATACAGGTTTTATTCCAGATTCTATACAGACAGTTTTCAAGCAATTGAAAGACAAAGGAATTTTAACGGGTATTGCGTCTGGACGAGGAATGTTTGGTGTCGTGCCGGAACTGAGAGCTTTGCAGCCAGACTTTTTCGTTACTCTGAACGGAGCCTATGTCGAAGACAGCAAAGGGAAGGTGATTTCTCAGACGGTTATCCCGTCTGAACGAGTGATGTCCTATATTGCTTGGGCTCAGGAAGTAGGGATTGACTATGGTTTGGTCGGCAGCCATGGAGCGGCCTTGTCCAATCGAAATTCTCTGATTTCAGAGGCCATTGATGTGGTTTATCCAGATTTGCCTGTAAATCCAGACTTTCATTTAGACAAGGATATTTATCAGCTTTGGACTTTTGAGGATAGAGGAGATGGCCTGCAGTTGCCAGAGGCGTTAGCGGAGCATCTGCGTTTGGTTCGCTGGCATCCTCATTCGTCAGATGTCGTGCCGACAGAAGGTTCCAAGGCAGCCGGAGTTTCCAAGGTTGTCGAGCATCTGGGCTTGAAACCTGAAAATGTCATGGTTTTTGGCGACGGACTCAATGATCTGGAATTGTTTGACTATGCAGGAATTGGCATTGCCATGGGCGTTTCCCATGAAGAACTGCGAAAAAGAGCAGATTATATTACAAAAACAGTAGAAGAAGACGGTATCTTTGCCGCCTTAGAGGAGTTAGGTATGGTAGAAAAAGAATTACATTTTCCACAAGTAGAACTTGCAGCAGCAGAAGGTCCAAAAGCGACTATCAAGACTAATCATGGGGACATGAAAGTTCAGCTGTTTCCAGAACAGGCACCAAAAACAGTAGCCAACTTTATTGCCCTTGCTAAAGATGGTTATTATGACGGTGTGATTTTCCACCGCATTATTCAGGATTTTATGATTCAGGGTGGCGATCCTACTGGTACTGGTATGGGTGGTCAGTCTATTTATGGCGAGAAATTTGAAGATGAGTTTTCACCAGAATTGTACAATATTCGTGGGGCTCTTTCCATGGCAAATGCTGGTCCAAATACTAATGGCAGTCAATTTTTCATTGTTCAAAATAAAAATCTACCTTATTCAGCTAAGGAATTAAGCCGCGGCGGCTGGCCTGAAGCTATCGCTGAAGTCTATGCCAGTCAGGGAGGAACACCGCATTTGGATCGGCGCCACACTGTCTTTGGTCAGCTGGCTGATGAAGCGTCCTACCAAGTTTTGGACAAGATTGCAGCTGTTGAGACGGGGGCTATGGATAAGCCGGTGGAAGATGTTGTGATTGAAACGATTGAGGTTGAAGACTGATGAAAATCGGTGATAAATTAAAAGGCAAAATCACTGGGATTCAGCCTTATGGAGCTTTTGTTGAACTGGAAAACGGAACGATTGGCTTGATTCATATCTCAGAAATTCGTCCAGGCTATATTGAAAATATCCATGATAGTGTAAAGATCGGCCAGCAAGTCTTGGTACAGGTTGTGGACTATGATGAATTTTCTGGGAAGTCCAGTCTGTCTATGCGAACCTTAGAAGAAGAAAAGCACCGCCTCCCTAGACGTCACCGCTTTTCAAACGACCGCTGTAAAATTGGTTTTGAGCCTTTAGGAAGACAGTTGCCTATCTGGATCAAAGAGGCAAAAAAATTCTTAAAAGAAGAAAAAGTTTAAAAAATATCCTGTTCGATAAGAGAACAGGATATTTTGCTTGGATAGAATTGCGATTCAATTCATAGCCGAGTACTAAGTTGAAATGGACAAGTTTTTCAAAAAATACTAAGCATCAAATTCATAGAGAGCGGTAGACAGGTAGCGTTCGCCGTTATCAGGTGCCAGAGCAAGGACTTTCTTGCCAGCTCCTAGTTTTTTCGCTACTTCAATAGCTGCGAAAATAGCAGCAGCAGATGAAATCCCCACTAAGAAGCCTTCCTGACCGCCAATATAGCGTCCGAATTCCAGTGCTTGATCAGAAGTTACGCGGACAATACCGTTGTAGGCTTCTGTATCTAAGGTCTCTGGAATGAATCCAGCTGAAAGTCCTTGGATTTTGTGAGGGCCTGGCTTCTCACCAGAAAGGATAGCAGATTCGTCTGCTTCGACTGCGTAGATTTGGATGTCCGGATTAACTTTTTTGAGAGCGTGAGATACACCGGAAATAGTTCCGCCAGTTCCGACACCGCCTACAAAGGCATCCAGTCCAGTTTCACTGAAAGCAGCGATAATTTCTGCTCCTGTTGTTCGTTCGTGAACCTCTGGATTGGCCGGATTGTTAAACTGCAGTGGCAGCCAGCCATTTCGTTCTTGCGCGATTTCCTGTGCTTTTGCAATGGCACCTTTCATTCCTTCGCTACCCGGAGTCAAAACTAACTCAGCACCATAAGCTTGTATAATCTTGCGGCGTTCCACACTCATGGTTTCTGGCATAACAATGACGACCTTGTAACCTTTAGCTGCTCCAACCCATGAAAGGCCAATACCGGTATTTCCGCTGGTTGCTTCAACGATGGTATCGCCGGGCTTGATAAGGCCATCGCGTTCAGCCGCCTCAATCATGCTGAGAGCAATCCGGTCTTTGACAGAAGAGCCGGGATTGAAAGCCTCTAACTTCACATAAACCTCAGCAGCTCCTTCTGGAACCAAGTTGTTCAATTTGACGATGGGAGTTTGCCCAATTAGTTCTGTAATGTTTTGATAAATACGTGACATAGAATACATACCTCAATATAATTTAATAGAATTAGTATAAAATGAAATAAGCGCTTTGTAAAATATAAAAATCCTATCAAAGTGATAGGATTTTTTTATATTAGATTAAACCATTAATTTTCAAACGATTATTATAGGCTAATTCAAATAGATATTTATATAAGGGTGCAATATCTGCCTTTTTAGGAAATTCGAACTTATGTTTCTTAGGGAACTCGTTGTGGGCTTTTAAAAAGGCATTGTCTAAATAAGTGATTGTAATTTCACTATCATCAATACCAGCTCCAGCAGTTTCCATATCAACGTCCACAATATTCATCAGAAAAATTGATTTCACAGACATCTTCCGGCCAGTTGCTCCTTGCTTGTCAGTAAAAATAATACGAATATTTGTAAATAAGATAGAGTCACGAATCAGAGTGTAGCCACTCTGGATAACTTCACCTTCAAGTAAATATTGTCCGTATTCTTTTGAAAGTTGATCAACATTTTGTTCGCTGAAATTTCCAGCTAATCCTTGCATTAATTTTCCAAATGCCATAATTTTCTCCTTTAATTTTCTTTATCTAGTATAGCATGCACTTCAACTTCTCGCAAGCCTAAGTCAGTTAGTTCTATTTTTCCGTTGAAAAATTCTGTTAAATTTCTCTTAGTGGTTTCTTTGATATTTTTGTCAATATAAATGGTTGTATCAACTAATTCTGTAAAGATTGTATCGGTTTCTTCTAAGTTTTGGACCTTCAGAAAATTCGCAAAATCCTGATACTGGCTGTAAGACAGTTTTAGGCGTAGGCCAGCTTGTTCTTTTATCTCAACCAGTCCAATCTCCTTAATAGCCAGAGCAACACTGCCGGCATAAGCTCGAATCAGGCCGCCGGCTCCTAGTTTAATACCGCCAAAATAGCGAGTAACCACAACGCAAAGATTGGTCAAATTGTGCTTTTCTAGGACTCCCAGCATAGGAACTCCGGCTGTTCCGCTGGGCTCACCATCATCGCTAGTTCGCTTTATATCACTCTTTTCCCCAATGATAAAAGCAGAGCAGTTATGAGTGGCCTTGTAATGTTCTTTTTTTATAGCAGCTATAAAAGCGCGAGCCTCTTCCTCAGAGTAAATTCTTTTTACATGGCAGATAAAGCGGGATTTTTTAATTTCCTCTTGAACCATACCATCTTCTTTAATTGTCTTAAATTCCATAACTATATTTTACAAAAAAAGACGAATTTTGCCAAAAAATTACGAATAAATAAGTATGTTAGAGTTGCAAGATTGTTTAGGACGTATATTTACAGAGAGTCAGTTAGAGTCTAGCTTGCGAGCACAAGCAAAAGAAATTCCCAGTATCCGAGAAGAAAAAGGCAAGCTCCACTGTGGACGCTGCAACAGCTTGATTGAACGAGAAAATCAGCTACCTGTTGGAGCTTATTATTGTAGAGAATGCTTAATCTTGGGTCGGGTACGTAGTGACCAAAAACTCTACTATTTTCCCCAAGAGGATTTTCCTAAGAATCAGGTGCTTAAATGGCAGGGGCAACTGACAGAGTTTCAGGGGAAGGTCTCCAAAGGCTTACTGGATGCGCTAGAGAAAAGACAGAATACGTTAGTGCATGCTGTTACTGGCGCTGGAAAAACAGAAATGATTTACCAAGTGATTGCAAGAGTTATTGATAGAGGAGGAGCTGTTTGCTTGGCCAGTCCGCGGATTGATGTTTGTTTAGAGCTTTATCGGCGCCTTAAAGAAGATTTTTCTTGTGAAATAGCCCTTCTGCATGGGGAGTCAGAAGCTTATTTCCGCAGTCCCTTGGTGATTGCCACCACCCACCAGCTCTTAAAATTTTATCGGGCTTTTGATTTGCTGATTGTGGACGAGGTAGACGCCTTTCCTTATGTAGATAATCCCATGTTGTATCACGCAGTAGAGCGTTCAGTTAAAGAGGATGCTACAACTATTTTTCTGACAGCCACTTCCACGGATGAACTGGATAAAAGAGTTCAAAAAGGTGAGCTGAAACGCCTGAGTCTTCCCAGAAGATTTCATGGTAATCCCTTGACCATCCCTCAGAAAGTTTGGTTATCTGATTTTCAAAAGTATCTTCAGAAGAAGAAAATAGCACCTAAACTTTTGAACTATATACAAAAACAGAGAAAGACTCAATTTCCTCTCTTGATATTTGCTGCAGAAATTCAAAGAGGAGAGGATGTTGCTCAGGCTTTGCAGATAGCTCTGCCTGATGAAAAGCTGGCTTTTGTCGCCTCCACAACAGAAAATCGTCTAGAGATTGTCGAGCAGTTTCGTCACAAGGAGATCACTATTTTGGTGACAACGACTATTTTAGAGCGTGGGGTAACCTTTCCTGGTGTAGATGTTTTTGTCTTGGAAGCCAATCATCGCCTGTTCAGTCGTAGTGCTCTGGTTCAGATTTCAGGCCGAGTTGGTCGTAGTATGGATAGACCGACTGGACAGTTGCTATTTTTTCATGATGGGACTACCCTTGCTATGGAAAAGGCAATTCGGGAAATGAGAGATATGAATAAGGAGGCGGGATTATGACAGAGTGTCTTTTATGTAAGGAGCAAATTAAGGAGAAAGGCAGTTTTTTACAGCTTTTTCTATTAAAAGGAGAAGGACCAAGCTGCTGCTCCACTTGTTATCAAAATTTTGAATGCATATCTGAAGAGCGTTGCCCACGCTGTTTTCGCAATGGGAAATCAGATTTATGTAGAGATTGTAAAAAGTGGGAGGGAGAGGGGAATCAAGTTCAGCATCAGTCACTATTTACCTATAATGAAGCAATGAAGGATTATTTCAGTCAATACAAGTTTCAGGGAGACTATGTATTGCGCTTTGTATTTGCAAAAGTAGCTAAAAAAGCAGTCAAAATGTTTAGAGAGCATACCATTGTTCCGATTCCAGTGAGTAACGAAAAATTTCAAGTTCGAGGATTTAATCAAGTGCAGGGAATTTTAGATGCTGGAAACTTGTCATATAGAAATATATTAGAGAAAAAAGACACTCTAGCACAGTCGAGCAAGACACGTGAGGAGCGTTTGCAGACGCAGCAGGCTTTTAAAATTAAGAAAGGAGTTGATTTGCCAGATAAAATTTTGCTGGTTGATGATATCTATACGACTGGAAAAACCTTGCAATTAGCTAAGCAAATCTTATTGGAAGCCGGTGTGAAAGAAGTATTGTCGTTTTCAATCGCAAGATAAGAAAAAATTTGCAAAAAAGGAATGAAAGCGTTATAATGATATTATAAATAAAACATTTATGTTTAGAAAGAAGGTACTTATATGCTTAAATATAGTATCCGTGGTGAAAACCTAGAAGTAACAGATGCTCTCCGTGACTACGTAGTTTCTAAACTTGAGAAGATTGAGAAGTATTTCCAAGCAGAGCAAGAACTTGATGCACGTGTGAACCTCAAGGTTTACCGTGAAAAGACTGCGAAAGTGGAAGTGACAATTCCGCTAGGCTCCATCACTCTTCGTGCAGAAGATATCTCTCAGGACATGTATGGATCAATTGATTTGGTCACAGATAAGATTGAGCGCCAAATCCGCAAAAACAAGACCAAAATTGAAAGAAAGAATCGCAATAAGGTTGCTACAAGCCAGCTTTTCACAGATTCCTTTGCTGAAGAAGCAGAAAAAGTTCCGTCAAAAGTTGTCCGTTCAAAACATATTGATTTGAAGCCGATGGACTTGGAAGAAGCGATTCTGCAGATGGATTTATTGGGGCATGATTTCTTTATCTATTCCGATGCAGAGGACAGCAGCACAAATGTGATATACCGTCGGGAAGATGGAGATATTGGCCTGTTAGAAGTCAAATAAATAAGAAAAGAGGGTTGAGAGCAAATTTCTCAACCTTTTTAGATTATAGAAAGTCATGCACTCAGGTGGCATAAACCAGCTTTCGGCTCACAAAGAAACTAACTTTATACTTATAGTTGAAAAAATAAACTTTTAAAAAAACGAAAAAATATTAAAAAAGGTATTGACAGGAGGTGTGGTTGGGTGATATACTAATATAGTTGTCGCGAAAGACAAAGCCCTTTGAAAACTGAACAAGACGAACCAAGTGCAGGGTGACATAGAGATATGTAACCTGTCAAAAAACGAAAATAAATCTGTCAGTGGACAGTAATGAGTGCGAACTCAAACTTTTTAATGAGAGTTTGATCCTGGCTCAGGACGAACGCTGGCGGCGTGCCTAATACATGCAAGTAGAACGCTGAAGAGAGGAGCTTGCTCTTCTTGGATGA
>NZ_RJMV01000015.1 GCF_003943735.1 Streptococcus sanguinis
TCGAGGACTTATCCTAGAATAAGAGCTTCATCAGAGTGCAGCGAATGGTTTAGAGAAATGTGAGATTTGATATTGTATTCAATTTTGAGTTGACAAGGCTTGTCTGAGAGGACAGGAACGTTAATTCAATAGTTAAGTGACGATAGCCTAGGAGATACACCTGTACCCATGCCGAACACAGCAGTTAAGCCCTAGAACGCCGGAAGTAGTTGGGGGTTGCCCCCTGTGAGATATGGAAGTCGCTTAGCGTTTATCCGCCATAGCTCAGTTGGTAGTAGCGCATGACTGTTAATCATGATGTCGTAGGTTCGAGTCCTACTGGCGGAGTTTCAAAGAGGTTTTACCTCTTTTTTTGTACTTTTTGGTATTATTTACAATGGGAGATAATTCTATGATTGTGAGTGGTAGTGTTAAAAGCTATTGTTTTTCAGATAGTCTGTGAATTAAATAACAGTATTTAGCAGTTAAATCAAAAAGGCAGAAGTTAGTGCGTAACTAACTTCTGCCTTTTTCGATTATCGAGTGATTGTATGATAAAAATGCTTCTGAGGTTTGCATTTATGATTCTGTATTGACTTCAAAGAAGGCTCTATATAAAGCACGTATGGCTGCTTTTTCTTGATTTTTTTCCACAACAAACATGATGGATACTTCGCTTGAACCTTGGGACATCATTTGAATATTGATGTTGTTTTCTGAAAGAGCTTTGGTTGCAGTAGCTGTAACCCCGATATGACTCTTCATTTTTTCGCCGACAATCATGATAATGGAAAGGTTGTGTTCGATTTCTGCATGATCAACCTCTGCTTTTTGGACAAGCTGGCGAAGGATTTCTTCCTCTTTGATAGGAGTTAATTCGCGCTCGCGCAAGATAATAGAGAGGTCGTCAATTCCTGTAGGCATATGCTCCCAACCAATATTCAGGTCTTCGAGAATTTGAAGGACGCGTCTACCAAAGCCAATTTCTCTGTTCATCAGGTACTTGGACATGTTAATGCTGACAAATCCTGCATCTCCAGCAATCCCAACGACAGGGAGATGGTCCTTACTGTGTTTATGGACAATTTGAGTACCTGGATGTTCTGGATTGTTGGTATTTTTAATAACCAGCGGAATTTTGCCGCGGTATGCTGGAAGCAGAGCTTCATCGTGGAGAACGGTAAAGCCAGCGTAGGCCAATTCTCGCATTTCACGGTAGGTTAGCTCGGGAATGGAATGCGGTTTGTGGACAATGCCGGGATGGGCAGCAAAGATTCCATCAACATCAGTAAAGTTTTCATAAATATCTGCTTTGACCCCCGCAGCAATGATAGAGCCTGTAATGTCAGAACCACCACGGGAGAAAGTACAGATTTGGCCATCTTGAGTAACACCAAAGAAACCAGGGATAACTAGAACTTCATCAGAATTATTGAGTTCTTCAATCTTATCATAGCTGGAAGGAAGAATTCTTGCATTGCCAGGCTCACTGGAAACGACGAGTCCTGCTTCTCTCGGATGCACGTAGCTAGCTGGAACGCCATTTTGACTGAAATATGCTGCAATTAATTTGGCGTTGTTGTTTTCTCCTGCTGCAAGAAAAGTATCATAAAGAAATGCATTATCTTCAATTGGTACAGTTGCAAGGCTTGTGATGCTTTTGGAAATTTTCTCCAGAACTTTTGGTTTCAAACCTAATTCTGCAACCATATCTGCATAGCGATTGATAATCCACTGTTGGTTTGGTGTGACATCATTTCCTGCAATATACTCTCGGTAATATTTAATCAGGGCATCGGTTACTTTGATATCGTCGTCGTGGCGTTTTCCTGGCGCTGATACTACAACAAATCGACGTTCAGGATCAGATTTGACAATGTTCAAAACTTTTTCTAATTGAGTCGCAGAAGCCAGTGAACTTCCACCAAATTTTACAACTTTCATAGGCTCTCCTATCTTATTTTAAAAATTATAACAAAATTCTGAAAATTATTCAAACGTTGTTTTTATACTATTTTTACCCAAATTATTACTAATATCGTTTAAATCAGAACGCTAATTTATTTTTACCCATTTTTTTATTTCCTTTCTTTTATATTTTATGATAAAATATAAGTTGTGTATAATTTGAATATCAAATTATTTAATAATAAAATAAAACGGCTGATTTGAGATCGGGTCGGGAATGGAGCTGAAATGACATTTAATGGAATTCTCTATCATGTAGCAGATGAAATAGCAACGATTACTTTCAATCGTCCTGAAGTTTCAAATGGCTTTAATATTCCTATGTGTGAGGAAATTTTAGAGGCTATTGAACTTGCTGCTAAGGATGAGTCCGTCAAATTTTTAGTTATCAATGCGAATGGAAAGGTTTTTTCAGTGGGTGGAGACTTGGCTGAGATGCAGAGAGCAGTCAGTGATGATGATGTCCAATCCTTGGTGAAAATCGCTGAATTGGTCAATGATATTTCTTTTGCTATGAAACGCCTTCCTAAGCCTGTTATCATGAGTGTTGATGGTCCTGTTGCTGGTGCGGCTGCCAATATGGTCGTTGCAGCGGATTTCTGTATTGCGACTGAAAAATCCCGTTTCATTCAAGCCTTTGTCGGAGTTGGTCTGGCGCCAGATGCTGGCGGTCTTTTCTTACTGGCTCGTGCTATCGGGGTGACTCGGGCGACCCATCTGGTTATGACTGGGGAAGCTCTGACTGCAGAGAAAGCTCTGGATTATGGCTTGCTTTATAAAGTCTGTGAAGCAGAGAAATTGGAAAAAACAACGGAACAGTTGCTCAAGAAGCTGAAACGTGGCTCTCTGAATTCTTACAGAGCCATGAAAGAAATGGTCTGGAAGAGTCTGTTTAGCGGCTGGTCTGAGTATGCAGAACTAGAGTTAGAATTGCAGAAATCGCTGGCTTTCACAGAGGATTTCAAAGAAGGGGTTCGAGCTTATTCTGAGAAACGTCGTCCAAACTTCACTGGTAAATAATGTATTGGTTCAAGGTTGCTTATTTTGCAAGTTGTTTACAAAAATATTTGAAAATCAAATTAATTTTCAAAAAAGCTTGCAAATTACTTTTCTATCTGATAAAATTTGATTGTCAAAGTATTTTCTTAAGGAGGTATGGTTTTGAACTTTCAGTTAGTAAATGATTACTTAACGTCTATTTTCAATAATGTCTTGGTTATTGAAGAATCGAGCCTAAGAAGCAGTCGCTTCAACGATGTCTCCATTAAGGAAATGCATACAATAGATGTTATCGGCACAACCCCAAATGCTACTCCAAGTGATATATCACGAGAATTGATGGTTACCTTGGGGACTGTTACGACTAGTTTGAATAATCTGGAGCGTAAGGGTTATATTGAGCGGCGTCGGTCGGAAGTTGACCGTCGTGTGGTGCATCTGAATTTGACAAAGAATGGGCGGCTTTTGTATCGTCTTCACAAGAGATTCCACAACCGCATGGTCATGCAGGTAGTGGATGGGATGAGTCCAGAAGAGAGACAAGTGATGCAAAAGGGCCTGCAAAATTTATATAGTTTCCTAGAGGATTTGAAATAATGAACTATGCTAAGATTAGCCAAGTGGCTCATTATGCTCCCCGTCAGGTTGTCAGCAATGATGATCTAGCAGAGATTATGGATACCAGTGATGAGTGGATTTCAAGTCGAACTGGGATTAAAAAACGCCATTTATCGTCAGATGAGACGACCAGTGATTTAGCTACAAAAGTAGCAGAGAATTTGCTGCAAAAGTCAGGGACTTCTGCTCAAGACCTGGACTTTATCATTGTTGCCACCATTACGCCGGATTCTTTAATGCCTTCAACGGCTGCGAGAGTACAGGCCAATATTGGGGCCAAGAATGCATTTGCCTTTGATCTGACGGCGGCCTGCAGTGGCTTTATCTTCGCCTTATCGACTGGAGAAAAATTAATTTCTTCTGGCCGTTATCAAAAAGGTCTAATCATAGGTAGTGAGACCCTTTCTAAGACGGTAGATTGGTCGGATCGTTCAACGGCTGTTCTTTTCGGAGATGGTTCTGGCGGTGTTCTGTTGGAAAGTGCTTCAGAACAGCATTTTTTGGCAGAAAGTCAGTTTACGGACGGATCACGCGGAGATAGTCTGACCTGCGGAAAAATCGGTTTGGCTTCACCTTTTTCTGAAAAAGGTGAGAATCAGCCTTATCTGACAATGGACGGTAGAGCTATTTTCGATTTTGCTATTCGTGATGTTGCTCGTTCTATCAAAGAAACCATTGAAAACAGTCAGCTTTCAGCGGAAGATTTGGATTTTTTGTTGCTCCATCAGGCCAATATCCGTATTTTGGATAAAATGGCTAAGAAGCTTGGTGTTGCTCGGGAGAAACTTCCGGGCAACATGATGGAATATGGCAATACTAGTGCAGCTAGCATCCCGATTTTATTATCTGAGTGTGTCGAGCAAGGACTAATCAAACTGAACGGAAATCAGACAATTTTGATGTCAGGTTTCGGTGGAGGTTTGACATGGGGCACGCTTATTGTTACAATTTAGTTAATCAAGTGGAAACACATGATAAAAAATATTTTATTTTTAAAGGAGTCTATCCATGGCAGTATTTGAAAAAGTACAAGAAATTATCGTTGAAGAACTTGGCAAAGAGCCATCAGAAGTTACTCTTGAGTCAACTTTCGATGATCTTGAAGCAGATTCATTGGACTTATTCCAAGTGATTTCAGAAATTGAAGATGCATTTGACATCCAAATCGAAACTGAAGAAGGTTTGAACACAGTTGGTGATTTGGTTGCTTATGTAGAAGAAAAAACTAAATAAGCAAGTAACTGAGAGTATCGAAAGATATTCTCTCTTGTTTAGGTAATAGTTTGACTGTCAAAGTAAAGAAAATACAACGAGTATGTGATAGTTTGAGATCAAGCTATTACTTAAGCAATGATAAAAGGAAGGTATTATGCAAACACGTATTACAGAATTATTGAATATTGATTATCCTATTTTCCAAGGCGGGATGGCCTGGGTTGCTGACGGTGACTTGGCTGGCGCGGTTTCAAAAGCTGGCGGTCTTGGTATCATAGGTGGCGGAAATGCCCCCAAAGAAGTGGTAAAGGCTAATATTGACAAGATTAAGTCTTTGACGGACCGTCCTTTCGGAGTTAACATCATGCTTCTTTCTCCTTTTGCAGACGACATTGTGGATCTCGTCATTGAAGAGGGAGTAAAAGTAGTAACAACTGGTGCGGGTAATCCAAGCAAGCACATGGCTCGTTTCCATGAAGCGGGGATTACAGTTATCCCTGTTGTGCCAAGTGTGGCCTTGGCTAAGCGGATGGAAAAGATCGGTGCGGATGCAGTCATCGCAGAAGGTATGGAAGCTGGTGGCCACATCGGTAAATTGACTACCATGTCCTTGGTTCGTCAGGTTGCTGAAGCTGTTAGCATTCCAGTTATTGCTGCTGGTGGTATTGCGGATGGCCATGGAGCTGCGGCTGGCTTTATGCTGGGAGCTGAAGCTGTTCAGGTCGGTACACGCTTTGTCGTTGCTAAGGAATCAAACGCCCATCAAAACTATAAAGACATGATTTTGAAGGCTCGCGATATTGATACGACTATCTCTGCCCAGCATTTTGGTCATGCGGTTCGTGCTATCAAGAATAAGCTGACGCGTGATTTCGAAAAGGCAGAAAAAGAAGCCTTCAAGCAAGAAAATCCAGATTTGACTGTTTTTGAAAATCTTGGAGCTGGTGCTTTGGCCAATGCGGTTGTTCGCGGAGATGTGGAAAATGGTTCCGTCATGTCTGGTCAAATTGCTGGTTTAATCAGTAAGGAAGAAACAGTCGAAGAAATCCTCAAAGATATCTACTATGGTGCTGCTGAGAAGATTCAGCAGGAAGCAAAACGTTGGGCAGGAGTAACTAGAAATGACTAAAAGAGCCTTTCTCTTTGCCGGTCAGGGAGCGCAGTACCTTGGAATGGGGCGCGAGCTTTATGATCAGTATGAGCTTGTGAGGTCAACTTTTGATGAGGCTAGCCAAGTTCTAGGCTATGATGTCCGAGCTTTGATCGATCAGGATGAAGAAAAGCTCAATCAAACTCGCTACACGCAACCGGCTATTTTAACGACTTCAGTAGCTATTTATCGGCTCTTGGCTGATAAGGGAATCGAGCCTGATATGGTAGCAGGTCTCTCACTTGGAGAATATTCTGCTTTGGTGGCTGCGGGCGCTCTTGATTTTAAGACTGCAGTGGGCTTGGTCGCTAAGCGAGGTAGCTTCATGGAAGAGGCAGCTCCAGCTGGCTCTGGGAAAATGGTCGCAGTTTTAAATGCTGAGGTTTCTCTCATTGAAGAGGTCTGTCAAGAAGCAAGCGCTATTGGTGTAGTCTCACCAGCCAACTATAATACGCCAAGTCAGATTGTTATCGGCGGAGAAGTGGCGGCAGTGGATAAGGCTGTGGAACTTTTGAAAGATGCTGGTGTCAAGCGCTTAATCCCGCTCAATGTATCCGGACCTTTCCATACAGCGCTTTTAAAGCCAGCCAGTGAACGATTGGCAGAAGTCTTGGAAACAGTTGAGTTTTCAGATTTTGTACGGCCATTAGTCGGAAATACTGAAGCAACTGTGATGGAAAAAGAAAGAGTCAAAGAGCTTTTGACTCGTCAGGTAATGGAGCCAGTGCGCTTTTATGACAGCATTGCTACAATGCAGAAAGCTGGTGTGACTGAATTTATCGAAATCGGTCCTGGCAAAGTTCTGTCTGGTTTTATTAAGAAAATTGATAGGTCTGCGGATGTACGCCAAGTTGAAGATGTAGAAAGTTTGAATGCTCTTCTAGAAAAATAATGAGGAATCATCATGGAATTACAAAACAAGAATGTGTTAATTACAGGGTCTGCTCGTGGGATTGGTCTGGCAATTGCGCATAAATTTGCCAGTGTCGGAGCCAATGTTATCTTAAACGGACTAAGCGGGATTTCTGATGATATTTTGGCTGAATTTGCCGGTTATTCTGGTAAAGTCGTAGCTGTTATTGGGGATGTGTCTAAATCTGCGGATGCTCAGCGGATAGTAGAAGAAGCTGTTGCAGCTCTGGGGTCTGTGGATGTATTGGTCAATAATGCTGGTATTACCCGTGATAAGCTCATGCTGAAAATGACGGAAGAAGATTTTGAGCAGGTGCTGAAAGTGAACTTGACTGGAACATTCAATATGACACAATCAGTCCTGAAACCGATGACAAAAGCTCGTCAGGGTGCTATTATCAACCTATCGAGTGTCGTTGGTTTGGCTGGAAATATCGGTCAGGCAAACTATGCAGCTTCCAAGGCCGGTCTGATTGGTTTTTCTAAGTCAGTAGCCCGTGAAGTGGCAGCGCGAAATATCCGTGTTAACTGCATTGCCCCTGGCTTTATCGCATCTGATATGACAGATGTGCTCCCAGAAAAAATCAAGGAAGCGTCTCTGGCGCTCATTCCGATGAAGCGTTTTGGTACTCCGGAAGAAGTAGCAGATGTTGCTCTCTTCTTGGCAGGTCAAGAATATCTGACGGGTCAAGTCATCACGATTGATGGCGGCTTTACTATGCAGTAAGTCACAGTTTTTGAATATTAACGAGTAGAAAATCAGTTGATTCATCTAAATAAAGGAGCTCAATATGAAACTTAATCGAGTTGTTGTAACAGGATACGGTTTAACTTCACCTATCGGGAATACTCCAGAAGAATTCTGGAATAATTTAAAAGAAGGCAATATTGGAATCGGTCCAATTACTAAATTTGATCATAGTGAATACAGTGTTCACAATGCGGCGGAAATTCAGGATTTCCCTTTTGATAAATACTTTGTCAAAAAGGATACCAACCGTTATGATAATTACACACTTTATGCCATTTATGCTTCTCAAGAAGCGGTCAACAATGCTCACTTAGATGTAGATGCGTTGGATAAGGATCGCTTTGGTGTCATTGTGGCTTCAGGTATCGGCGGGATTCAGGAAATTGAAGAGCAGGTTGTTCGCTTGCATGAAAAAGGTCCTAAACGTATCAAACCTTTGACCTTGCCAAAAGCCCTGCCAAATATGGGGGCAGGAAATGTGGCTATGCGCTTTGGAGCCAATGGTATCTGTAAGTCTGTCAATACAGCTTGTGCCTCAGCTAACGATGCGATTGGTGAAGCTTTCCGCTCAATTAAGTTCGGTTATCAAGATGTGATGCTGGTTGGTGGCTCAGAAGCTTCTATTACACCATTTGCGATTGCTGGTTTCCAGGCTCTGACTGCTCTTTCTACGACAGAAGATCCTAAGCGTGCTTCTATTCCTTTTGACAAGGACCGCAATGGTTTTGTCATGGGTGAAGGTTCTGGTATGCTGGTTCTGGAAAGCTTGGAACATGCTGAGAAGCGTGGAGCGACTATCTTGGCTGAGGTGGTAGGATATGGTCATACTTGTGATGCTTACCATATGACTTCTCCGCATCCAGAAGGTTTGGGCGCTATCAAGGCGATCAAACAGGCGGTTGAAGAAGCTGAAATTGAGCCAAAAGATGTGGCTTATGTCAATGCTCACGGTACATCAACCCCTGCTAACGAAAAAGGCGAAAGCGGAGCCATTGTTTCTGTCTTTGGTAAAGATGTAGCGGTGTCTTCTACTAAATCCTTTACAGGACACTTGCTCGGTGCAGCAGGCGCGGTTGAGGCTATTGCAACGATTGAAGCGATGCGTCATAGCTATGTGCCAAAAACAGCTGGTACAACAGAGCTGCCAGACTATATTGAAGCCAACGTTATTTACGGTCAAGGTAAGGAACAGGAAATCCCTTATGCGATTTCCAATACATTTGGCTTTGGCGGCCACAATGCAGTTCTTGCCTTTAAACGCTGGGAGGCTTAAAAACCTATGAATATCAACGAAATTAAAGATTTAATGGCGCAGTTTGACCAGTCTAGTCTGCGTGAGTTTTCTTACAAAAATCAGAGTGATGAGCTGACTTTTAGTAAGAATGAAGGTCAGGCTGCAGTACCAACAGCCAGCTCTGCTCCAATTGCTGCACCTTTGCAGGCTGCGAGTGCGTCTGTGATTGAGGCAACTCCTCAAACAGCTCCGTCTGCAGAGCCAGAAACAGCTTCAGAAGCTCCGGCACCTGCTGCTGAAGGTGATGTTGTGGAAAGTCCTTTGGTTGGTGTGGCTTACTTAGCAGCTGGTCCAGACAAGCCGCCGTTTGTATCAGTTGGAGACCAAGTTAAAAAAGGTCAAACCCTAATGATTATTGAAGCAATGAAGGTCATGAATGAAGTTCCAGCACCAAAAGATGGTCTGGTTACAGAAATTCTAGTTCAGAATGAAGAAATGGTTGAATTTGGGAAAGGGCTGGTACGCATCAAATGATTGATATCAATGCAATAAAAGAAGCACTTCCGCACCGTTACCCAATGCTTTTGGTGGATCGTGTTTTGGAAGTTAGCGAAGATGAGATTGTTGCTCTGAAAAATGTGACAGTCAATGAGCCTTTCTTTAACGGGCATTTTCCTCAATATCCTGTTATGCCAGGTGTCTTGATCATGGAAGCTCTAGCTCAAACAGCCGGCGTGCTGGAATTGTCCAAAGAAGAAAATAAGGGCAAACTGGTCTTCTATGCTGGCATGGACAAGGTTAAGTTCAAGAAGCAAGTTGTACCAGGTGATCAGCTGATTATGACAGCTAAGTTTGTTAAGCGCCGCGGAACCATTGCGGTTGTAGAGGCGAAAGCAGAAGTTGATGGAAAACTGGCGGCCAGCGGTACCTTGACCTTTGCGATTGGCCAGTAGATAAAAGGAGCTTTCACCATGTTTCGTAAAATTTTAATTGCTAACCGTGGGGAAATTGCGGTCAGAATTATTCGTGCAGCTCGCGAGTTGGGAATTGATACGGTAGCTGTTTATTCAACGGCTGACAAGGAAGCACTCCATACCCTACTGGCTGATGAGGCTGTCTGCATCGGCCCAGCCAAGTCCACTGATTCTTATCTAAATATGAACGCAGTCCTGTCTGCTGCTGTCCTAACAGGTGCAGAAGCCATTCATCCTGGTTTTGGTTTTTTGAGCGAAAACTCTAAATTTGCGACCATGTGCGAAGAAGTCGGCATTAAGTTTATTGGACCTTCAGGTGCTGTTATGGACTTGATGGGGGACAAGATTAATGCTCGAGCTCAGATGATTAAGGCGAAAGTGCCAGTTATCCCAGGTTCTGATGGAGAAGTTCATACCTCTGAAGAAGCTTTGGAAGTCGCAGAAAAGATTGGTTATCCAGTCATGCTCAAAGCTTCTGCTGGCGGCGGCGGCAAGGGCATTCGTAAGGTTGAAAAGGCTGAGGATTTAGTAGCGGCTTTTGAGTCTGCATCTAGCGAAGCCAAAGCAGCCTTTGGTAATGGTGCCATGTATATGGAGCGAGTCATCTATCCAGCGCGCCATATTGAAGTGCAGATTTTAGCTGATCAGCAGGGACATGTGGTCCACTTGGGCGAGCGAGATTGCTCTTTGCAGCGTAATAATCAGAAAGTGCTTGAAGAAAGTCCATCTGTGGCGATTGGGAAAACCCTGCGTCAGCAGATTGGTGAAGCAGCTGTTCGGGCTGCTCAGTCTGTCGGCTATGAAAATGCCGGAACGATTGAGTTTCTGCTTGATGAAGCCAAGGGTGAATTCTACTTTATGGAGATGAACACTCGGGTGCAGGTTGAGCATCCAGTCACCGAGTTTGTTACCGGTGTGGATATTGTAAAAGAGCAGATTAAGATTGCAAACGGTCAAGAGCTGTCCTTCAGTCAGGATGATGTTGAAATCCGAGGGCATGCGATTGAGTGTCGGATCAATGCTGAAAACCCAGCCTTTAACTTTGCACCGAGTCCAGGTAAGATTTCAAATGTTTATCTGCCAAGCGGTGGAGTGGGTCTGCGCGTGGATTCAGCCGTCTATCCTGGCTATACCATCCCGCCTTACTACGATAGCATGATTGCGAAGATAATTGTTCACGGGGAAAACCGATTTGATGCTCTGATGAAGATGCAACGTGCACTCTATGAACTAGAAATTGACGGTGTTGTGACCAACAGCGGCTTCCAACTGGACTTAATCTCAGATCCTAATGTAATTGCTGGTGATTATGACACAGCCTTTCTCATGGAGAAGTTCCTTCCGGCTTATCAAGAGAAACAATAGATAAGACATGTAAGAACTGCTCTGTAAACTCGAAAGACAGTGGCTCTTGCTGTTTGATGTGCCTGAGTATAAAATCTTGAAAAGGAGAAGACGTAAACGATGGCTTTGTTTTCAAAGAAGGATAAATATATCCGTATCAATCCTAATCGAGCGAGTCGGGAAAAGCCTCAAGCAAAGCCTGAGGTTCCAGACGAACTCTTTTCGAAATGCCCAGGTTGTAAGCATACCATTTACCAAAAAGATCTTGGAAATGATAGTGTGTGTCCTAACTGTGGCTATAATTTCCGTATTTCTGCTCATGAGCGCTTAAACCTAACCGTAGATGAGAATAGTTTTGAGGAGATGTTCACTGGAATTGAAACCAAGGATCCTCTGAACTTCCCTAATTATCAAGAAAAATTGGCTCTTACCCGTGAGAAGACGGGACTTGATGAGGCGGTTCTGACTGGAACAGCTAGTATCAAGGGGCATAAAACGGCTCTTGGAATCATGGATTCAAACTTTATCATGGCTTCTATGGGGACAGTTGTGGGTGAAAAGATTACCCGTCTCTTTGAGTATGCAACAGAGCATAAATTGCCAGTCGTTCTGTTTACGGCTTCTGGCGGTGCTCGCATGCAGGAGGGTATTATGAGCTTGATGCAGATGGCTAAGGTTTCTGCGGCTGTTCAGCGGCACTCTGCAGCAGGCCTCTTCTATCTGACCGTCTTGACAGATCCGACAACTGGTGGTGTCACAGCCTCTTTTGCTATGGAGGGCGATATTATTCTGGCTGAAACTCAGGCTCTGGTTGGGTTTGCCGGGCGTCGAGTTATTGAGTCCACAGTTCGTGAGAAGCTGCCAGATGATTTTCAAAAGGCTGAATTTCTCATGGAGCATGGTTTTGTGGATGCCATCGTCAAGCGTGGTGACATGAGAGATACACTTGCTACCTTATTAGCATTCCATGGAGGTCAAGCATGACAAAAATCACTCGGATTATTAAAGAAGCGCGTGATCAGGCTCGTTTGACTGCGCTGGATTTTGCACAAGGAATTTTTGATAACTTCGTCGAGCTGCATGGGGATCGCTCTTTTCGAGATGACGGTGCGGTGATTGGAGGTATCGGGACGCTAAACGGTCAGCCTGTAACAGTGGTCGGTATTCAAAAGGGACGCAATTTGCAGGATAATTTGCGACGAAACTTTGGACAGCCGCATCCAGAAGGCTACCGCAAGGCTCTGCGTCTCATGAAGCAGGCGGAAAAATTTGGTCGTCCTGTGGTAACCTTTATCAATACGGCAGGTGCTTATCCTGGTGTCGGTGCTGAGGAGCGTGGCCAAGGGGAAGCCATTGCCCGTAACTTAATGGAGATGAGCAATCTCAAAGTACCGATTATTGCCATCATCATTGGTGAAGGTGGCTCAGGTGGTGCCTTGGCTTTGGCTGTAGCAGACAAGGTCTGGATGCTGGAAAACTCTATGTATGCAGTTCTCAGTCCAGAAGGCTTTGCTTCCATCCTCTGGAAAGACGGCAGCCGCGCTATGGAAGCTGCAGAGTTGATGAAAATTACTTCACATGAGCTCTTGCAGATGGAAGTGGTAGATAAGGTCATTCCTGAAAGAGGCTTTAACAACCATGAATTACTGGCTGCAGTGAAAGAAGAAATCGCAACGGAGTTGGATAGTCTGTCTCAGCTACCCTTGGAGCAATTATTGGAAAATCGCTACCAGCGATTCAGGAAATATTAAAAAATCGAAGCCCAAAGGCTTCTTTTTCTCGTTTCGGATTCTTGTTTGGAATTGATGTGGAGCTACCTCACGAGGGAAATATATTTTAGTTTGAAAAATCGCATTATATTCTCTTTATAGGACTTATATAAAATATATATTATACAAGCCATTGGTCCTATGTTAAGATAGTTTCTAATTAAAAGAAATGAGGTTTCATATGTCAGAATTTACTATCCACACGATTGAGTCCGCACCAGCCGAGGTAAAAGAAGTCCTGGAAACTGTTCAAAAAGATAACGGTGGCTACATTCCCAATCTTATCGGTCTTTTGGCCAATGCACCAACGGCTTTGGAAACTTATCGGACGGTTGGAGCCATCAATCGCCGTAACAGCCTGACACCGACTGAGCGTGAAGTAGTGCAGATAACGGCTGCAGTTACCAACGGTTGTGCTTTCTGTGTAGCGGGTCATACAGCCTTTTCAATCAAGCAGATTCAAATGAATGATGATCTTTTGGAGGCTCTGCGCAATCGTACTTCGATTGATACAGATTCGAAGCTAGATACGCTTGCTAAATTTACCATTGCTGTCATTAATACTAAGGGACGGGTCGGAGACGAGGCTTTGGCAGACTTCCTAGAAGCAGGCTATACGCATGAGAATGCTCTGGATGTAGTTCTGGGTGTCAGCCTTGCGACCCTTTGCAATTATGCCAATAATCTGGCCAACACGCCAATTAATCCGGAATTGCAACCTTATGCCTAGTCTTTGAGGAGGTAGCAAATGACATTTTTTTCAGAAGAGTTTATCAACTGGTTGGATGACCACGCTGACCAAATTGACAAAGAATCCTGTGCAGCGGGTAACCAACTGATTGAGCGTATCGCCGCTGAAGGAGCCTTTAGGGTTGGCGTTCCAGAAGAGCTGGGAGGCCGAGGTGGCAATGATACGGATGTGATTGAAGTGCTCAAGGAGCTGGCTCACCATTCCTTGACCGCTTCCTTTATCTCTTGGGGACAAAGGACCTTTATTGATAACGTTTTAAAGTCTTCTAATCCCTACTTTAGAGACCACTATTTGGAAGGGCTCTTGTCAGGGGAATATGCAGGTGCGACAGCCCTGTCCAATGCTGTTAAATTCCTGTCGGACTTAGAAGAGTTAAATGTCTCTATTGTAGAAGAAGACGGGAAGTTTTATCTCAAGGGACGTCTGCCTTGGGTAACCAATGCTCGCGCGGATCGCTTTCTCAGCATATTTGTTGCTGGTTTCGAAGATGGGAGCCGCCAGCCGCTGGTTCTGGCTGTGCCATCTGACGCAGAGAATTTCTCTCGTTCAGCGGATTTAGAGTTTGTATCCTTGCAAGGGGGAAATACAGCTGCCCTGACCTTTAATCATGTGCCTTTACAAGAGGAATGGATTCTTGCTCAAGATGCCCAGGCCTTTTTGGCAGAAAATCGCCCAGCTTTTCTAGGGTATCAGTTTGGTTTGGCTCTTGGCCTAGCAGAGAAATCGCTAGAGGAGGTCGAAGCTAATCTGTCAGTCCGCTCCATTTTGAGAGAGGAGTGGGAGGAGCAAGTGGCTGCTCTGACTGAAATCCAGGATCAGCTCTATAGAGGTCTTCTCCAGCCTGGCTATTTTATTGAGCATCCTAAGGAGCTCTTCCAGCTGCGAATTGATATAGTTGATGTGGTAGCCCAAAGTCTGCTCTTGGAGTTGCAGGCTAGTGGAGGCAGAGGATATTTGAGTAATTCGACTTCTGGCTTTATCCGCCGTTGGAACGAAGGAGCTTTTCTTCCCATTGTCTCACCGAGTGCAGTCCAGCTGCGGCATATTTTAGAAGTTTCATAGAAATGATAGCAAACAAACGTCTGATTGGCATTGAAAAGGGACTTCAAAACATTACTATAAAGGAGTTGCTTCGTGAACAGCAAACGACCTCCCATTCTCTTATCTGGGTTGATTCTTGGCCTATTTGGCTTAGCTAATCTTTTACTGAACTACCATTCTATCTTTTTCCACTTGTTAAATGGTCTGGCATTGATACTTTGGATTTATCTGACACTGGCTTTAGTACTGTCATTTTCGGACTATCGGCAAGATTTGCAAAAGGCCCCTTTCTTATCGAGCTTTGCGACTTATCCAATGGCTAGTATGCTCTTAGCTGCTTACCTGAACAAGCTTGGTTTACTTTGGATAAGCCAATTAATTTGGTACATGGCCTTGTTGCTGCATATTGTTCTAATAGCTATCTTTACATGGAAGTATGTGCTTAAGGCTGAGGGATTATCTTTGACCCCGAGCTGGACGGTTCTCTATGTTGGATTGGCCATGGCAAGCTTGACCCAGGGAGTAGTTCATCAGCTGCTTTTGGGCTATTTGGCTTGGTTTTTTGCTCTGCTACTGAGTTTGATTCTCTATCCCTTGTTTTACAAGGTTAGGCGGTCACAAAGGCTGCCTGATGCTTTAAAGCCGCAGTGGGCCATTTACTGTGCGCCTTTCTCGCTCCTGCTGGGAAGCTATATCCGTCTGGCTGGTGCTGATGCTGAAGGTTGGTTTGTTGCCTTGCTGCTCCTCTTATCGCAAGCCTTTTATCTGTTGGTTTTATGTCTTTTACCTCGCATTTTCCGACTGGGTCCTCAGCTTAGCTGGTCAGCCTTGACCTTTCCTCTTGTCAATACAGCTTTTGCTCTGAGACTGGGACTTGATTATCTAGGTTGGACCTGGCTTGTTTGGCTAAGTCATGCAGAAGCTCTGCTGGCTTTCGTAATTGTCCTCTATGGTTGTTTTTACTATGCAGTCTCATTGCGAGCCAGAAAGATAACAAAAAATCCGAGATGATACTCTTTGAAAATCTGTTTTTGATTTTCTCTGAGTTGAACTCGGATTTTTTTAATTTTAGCAAAATAAGTCTGCATTCAGACCTAGTGATACAGGCAAAGTATCAGGATAATCTGCTTTTTATTTTGGCGCTATAACTTCTAAGCCACCCATGTACGGACGCAGAACCTCTGGGATAGTCACAGAGCCATCTTCGTTTTGGTAATTTTCTAAGATAGCTGCTACTGTACGTCCGACAGCCAGCCCAGAACCGTTGAGAGTATGAAGGAGTTTGACCTTGCCATCTGCTTCGTCACGGTAGCGGATTTGAGCTCGACGAGCTTGGAAGTCTTCTGTGTTAGAGCAACTAGAGATTTCACGGTAGGTATTCTGAGCAGGAATCCAAACTTCCAAGTCGTAGGTCTTAGCAGCTGAGAAGCCCATATCCCCAGTACAGAGTGCTACAACTCGGTAAGGCAGATTCAGCTTTTGCAGGATGTTTTCAGCGTTGGCAGTCATCTTTTCCAGCTCTTGATAAGATTCTTCTGGCTTGGCAAACTTAACCATTTCAACCTTATGGAATTGGTGCAGACGGATGAGACCGCGCGTGTCACGACCAGCAGAGCCAGCTTCAGAGCGAAATGACGGACTCATAGCTGTGAAGTAGATTGGCAATTCTTTGCCGTCTAAAATTTCGTCTCGATAATAGTTGGTCAGCGGAACTTCAGCAGTCGGAATCAGAACGAAGTTGGTATCGCTTAGCTCAAATGTATCTTCTTTGAACTTAGGATATTGCCCTGTCCCAAACATAGAATCATGGTTGACCATGTAGGGAGTGATGACTTCTGTGTAGCCTTCTTTGCCATGCTCGTCCAGCATGAAGTTGTAGATAGCACGCTCTAATCGAGCTCCTAAGCCCTTATAGAAGAGGAAGCGAGCACCAGTAACTTTTGCTCCACGCTCCCAGTCCAAGATGTCCAGATTTTCACCCAAATCCCAGTGAGCTTTAGCTTCAAAGTCAAATTGGCGCGGTGTCCCCCAGCGACGGACTTCGACGTTTTCGTCCTCATCTGCTCCGACAGGAACACTTTCGTGCGGGATGTTAGGCAGAGTGGTAGTGAACTCAGTCAACTTAGCATCCAGCTCAGCCAAGGTTGCGTCTAAGTTCTTGACTTCAGCAGAAAGTTTTTGCATAGCAGCAATCTTGTCATCTGCATTTTCTTTGTTGCGTTTAGCTTGAGCAATTTCAGCAGAAACGGTATTGCGCTCTGCCTTGAGTTCTTCGACCTTGACTAACAAATCCCGGCGTTCTTTGTCAATGGTTTTCATTTGGTTGAGTGTAGCAGCGTCAACACCTCGCGTGGCCAATTTTTCAGCGACAGAATCAAAGTCCGTACGGATGCGTTTTAAATCTAACATAGGTACCTCCAAAAATAAAAAGCACTTTATGAAACTGTTGGAGCGGCATAGCCGCGGTTCCATCCAACTTCACAAAAGTGCACTTGCTTAATTATTCATTTTTAAACTAACGGTAGAATTTCCTATTTTCTCCTTATCTGCTCACAGCCGCCGCAGACTTTCTGAAAAGTGTCCAATAGTACTTATCCGTTTCGACTATTATACAGGATTTTCCGGAAAATGTAAATCCTAGGATAGGAAAAATCTTGACAGAAAAAGATAACTGTGTTATCTTTAGATAAAGGTAACGTCGTTATCTAAAGGAGTTCTTATGGTAAAACAAACAACGCGCGACCGTATGATTGAGAAGGCAAGCCAGCTTATCAGAGAATATGGCTATCAGAATATCCCTCTGAGGAAACTGGCATCTTTGCTGGGGGTTACGACTGGTGCTTTTTACAAGGCTTTTGAAAACAAGGAGGATCTTTACTATCAGGTCTGTCTTTTGGAAAACCAGAGCCAGCTTAGACGTTTAGAGGAGCAGTATCTTGACGGAGTATCTGATCCTTTGGATTGCATTTGGCAAATAGGACTCTTTCTTTTTTCGGAATATGAGTCCAACAGCCGGATGATGGATTTTCTCTTTTTCAGTCCTGTGGCGATAGAGGCTTACCGGAAAGGTGAGCTTCTGGAAATCGGGAATAAGACAGTGGCTTATCTGGATAGGCTGCCTATTGAGAGTCAGAAAGAGAAAAAGATTCTCTTGCTCAAGCTGGACACCTTCATCACAGGCTATGGGCATTTTATTGCCAAAGGCTTGGAGCCTTTTGATGAGGAAGTCTATCGCTCAATGTTCAATGATTTACTAGGAGGTTACAAATATGAGTAAAAATCTCATTGTTTATGCACATCCCTATGATAAAAGCTTTAACCATGCTATTTTAGAGCAGGTTCAGGACTTGTTGGAGAAGAAAGGTCAGACCTATGAACTGATCGATCTCTATGAGGATGGTTTTAATCCTGTCTATACCAAGGAAGAGCTAGCGCTTTTTAATAAAGGTCAGGCACTAGACCCGCTGGTTTTAAAATATCAGGAAGCTCTTGCGTCCTGTGACCGCCTTATCATGATTTTTCCTATCTGGTGGGCGGATATGCCAGCTATTGTCAAGGGCTTTGAAGATAAGGTCTTTTTGAAAAATAAGATTTACGAGGAGACGAAGACTCGCCAGTTAGTTGGTCGTTTGACCAATATTAAAGAGGTATTGGCTATTACTACCTCTGCAGCACCGACCTTCTATCTTAAATATTTCTGTGGTGATGTCGTCAAGAAAGCCATGTTGGGCCATGCCTTTAAGTCTATCGGTGCTAGACAGCGCCGTTGGTTGAATTTCGGGAATATTTCTCAGTCTACAGCTGAAAAACGTCAAGCTTTTTTAGAAAAATTAGCAGAAAAGATTTGAGGAGGTAGCTATCATGATTCGTTTTAGAAGAGCAGATGAAAGGGATCTTGCTGCTGCGGTCTCGGTTTTAACTGCTGCTTTTGCGGAGCATGAGGTCTACAGAGAAAAATTCCGTCCTCTCTTTGGCAGCAGCTGGTCTTATATTGATTTTCTAAATAGATTGCATGCAGTTATGGTTAAGGCGGCGATGCGTCATCATATTTGCCTGCTTGCTGAAGTGGACGGGCGTCTTATGGCGGTCGCTACTATTCATAAGCTCGGTAGCCATCCTGTCGGTATACTTTCCTTTTTGCAGGCAGGAGCATGGAGGATGTGGCAATATATTCCCCAGCTTTTAGCCTTTCAAAAAGTCTTTGGGGAGGGGAGCAAAGAAGCTAAGAAAAGGGGTGTTTCAACTCTATATCTTGAACTGCTGGGTGTGCTGCCTGATTATCAAGGACAGGGAGTTGGCGGTCTTTTTATCTCAAAGGGACTTGAGCTGCTTGCCAAAGAAGAGAAATGCCAGAGGCTTACTTTGATTACTCATACAGAAAGCAACTGTCGTTTTTACAAAAAGAACGGATTTAAACAACTAGATGCCCGTGATGTTGAAGGTGTTAAGACATGGACTTTCGAGAAAAATTTAGCTGATGTTTATACTTTTTAAAAATCTAATGATGCGGTCTTGCGTTGATAATGTTAGCTTACCCCACCCTATCATTTCAAGGGGCTGAAATAGTGCATTCTTAGATTGTTTCACTTTCCAATTTTTTGTGCTAGCTCCATCTTGCTGATACAAGCAGCTTTTATCTTAGTCGAAAATATAAAAAATAAGGTTGAAACTTTTTCAACCTTATTTTTTCTTCTTAAAGATTCCAGCAATTTTTTGTAACAGAGTCGGCAATCTAACGACCTTGTCATTACCAATATGCTCCCGCGCAATTTTGAGAATCTTACCAGAGTCTTTGGAGGCAAAGAGGAACTTTCCTTTATCAGTCCAGATTTCAAAGTGGCGGCTGACTTTCTTGCCAGAAACATTAGCACCGATAGCAGTGATGCTAGTCCAAGGCAGCTGGATATAATCTTCTACATTGGCATCAGCGTAAAACTCCAGAGCAGTCTCGCCGATTAAAAATTTCCCAACCTTTCCGCCTAATCCAAGATAGGATACGCCAGTAGTATTAAACTCAACTGTTTTGTTTTGTGACTGTGCCATAGAGTAACTCCCTTTTAGATAATATAGCTATTATACCACAATAAAAAGAAGGCCGAAACCTTCTTTTTGATTACATCAAACCAGCAACGTGAGCTAGTACACCAACTACAAAGAGGGCGATGATGATAGTGATAGGGGATACTTTCTTCTTAAGCAACCACATACAAGCGAAAGTTAGAAGCAGTCCCATCAAACCAGGAATCAAGGAATCCAAGTTTTGTTGGAAAGTTGTAACTTTTTCAGGGGTTTGAGATAGTCCTTGACCTACTTGAGCAAAGGCTTCTTGGATACCTTTATAGCCACTAGACAATTTGTCCCAATGGATATATGCTTTATCATCTAGCTTAACAGATGAAACGTTAAAGACAAACTTAATAGATACCCAGCGCTCAACCAGAACAGCCAAGATAAACATACCTAGGATTGAAGCACCTTTGGTAATGTCTTGAAGGATACCACCAGACATGTCCTTAGTGATTTCAGAACCAGCCTTGTAGCCCAATTCTTGTGTGTACCAGAGGAAAGCCATCCGGATAGCATTCCAAGCTAAGAAGAAGATAAGTGGACCAATGATATTTCCAGTCAAAGCAAGAGATGCCCCAAGTGCACCAAGGATAGGACGAACTGTGAACCAGAAGACAGGGTCTCCGATACCAGCCAGAGGTCCCATCATACCGATTTTAACCCCTTGGATAGCCGCATCGTCAATTGCTGCACCATTTGCTTTTTCTTCTTCAAGCGCAAGTGTAACTCCGATGATTGGAGCTGCAACATATGGGTGAGTGTTGAAGAATTCCAAGTGACGCTCAAGAGCAGCAGCTTGATCTTCTTTTTTAGTATAAAGTTTCTTAATAGCTGGAATTAGTGAATAAGCCCAGCCCAAGTTTTGCATACGTTCGTAGTTCCAAGAACCTTGCAAGAAAGTAGAACGCCACCAAACTTTTTGACGGTCAGCCTTTGAAAGAGTCAATTTTCCTGACTCATCAGGTTTTACAGTATTTAATTCTGTCATGATAGTGTATCTCCTTTCTTAGTAGTCTTCTAGGATGTCGCCGATTGGATCGTTAGATGAAGCTGTTGCTCCACCGCCACCATTTCCGCCTTTTTTAGACAAGGCAAGGTAGATGAGGGCAATAGCGACACCAATTGCACCGAGGGCAATCAGAGTGAGTTCGCTGACAGCAGCCAAAGCAAAACCAATAGCGAAGAATGGCCATACTTCACGAGTTGCCATCATGTTGATAACCATGGCATAACCAACGGCTACGACCATACCACCACCGATTTGCATCCCTTCTGATAGCCAAGCTGGCATAGCTTCAAGAGCAGATTTAACAGACTCAGCAGGAATCATCAAAAGAAGTGCTGCCGGGATAGCAATACGTGCTCCTTGCATGAAGAGAGCGATAAAGTGAGCGCGTTCAACTCCTTTAATGTCTCCTTTTTTCGCAGCAGCATCTGCACCGTGAACCAAACCGACTGACAAAGTGCGGACAATCATAGTCAAGAAGAGACCAGCAACAGCAAGTGGAATAGCAACACCTTGTGCTACAGCGATTCCTTTGCTTGAGAAGTCTCCACCCAGTACCATGATGATGGCAGCGGCAACAGAAGCGAGGGCGGCATCAGGTGCTACAGCAGCTCCGATATTAGCCCAGCCAAGAGCGATCAGCTGGAGAGAGCCACCCAGCATAACACCAGCAGCCAAATTACCAGTTACCAGTCCAATCAAGGTACAAGCAACCAGCGGTTGGTGGAATTGGAATTGGTCCAAGATACCTTCTAGCCCAGCTAAGAAGGCAACAAAGACTACTAAAACCATAGAAATAATAGACATGTTCTAAATCCTTTCGTAAATTAATAAAAGCAAAACGTTTGATTCTACTGCACGTTGGCTTTCTTAATCAAATCAAACAAATCTTTTTTAGAGTCATTTGGTACTTTACGTACGTCGAATTCAACGCCAAGGTCACGCAGCTTTTCATAAGTAGCAACGTCTTCCTTGTCCATTGACAGTACGTTGTTGACCATTGTTTTACCAGTTGAGTGAGCCATAGAACCGACATTAAGTGTCTTGATTGGCACACCGCCTTCAATAGCGCGGAGGGCATCTTGAGGAGTTTCAAATAGAATCAAGGCATGTGTGTTGCCAAAGCGAGGGTCTTTTGAAACAGCAATCAATTTGTCGATTGGAACAACATTTGCTTTGACATTACCTGGTGCAGCTTGCTTAATCAATTCTTTACGAAGTTCGTCTTGAGCAACTGAGTCAGAAGCAACGATAATACGATCTGCTTTTGAATCTGGTGTCCAAGCTGTTGCTACCTGACCGTGCAGCAAGCGTGTGTCGATCCGGGCAAGGTTGATTTTAAGCTTGCCGTCACCGATTACAGTCCCTTCAGGGATTGCTGCTTGGGCAACTGGAGCAGCTGTAGCAGGAGCATTTGCTTCTTCAGCAGCAGGGTTCAGCTCTTCAGGCAGAGCTTTGACTCCTTCCTTGGCTTCTTTGATGATATTGGCCACTACAGCTTCAACGCCGGCGGTGGCATCCATCATCCTTTCTGTATAAGCTTGAATCAGCATAGGCAGGTTCAAGCCTGTAATGATAGCGAACTTGCGGTCTGGATTTTCACCCATGACACGGCTAGCTTGGTTGAATGGAGAGCCACTCCAAAGGTCAGCCAAGACCAACACTTCATCGTCCGCATCAAACGAAGCCACAGCGTCATTGAACTTTGCATAGAGATCATCTGGTCCTTCGTTGGGCATAAAAGTAACAACTTGTACTTTTTCCTGCTCACCGAAAATCATAGAACCTGATTGATGAATACCAGCAGCAAATTCACCGTGGCTAGCAATAATGATTCCGATACTCATTATTGACATTCCTCCTTATAAAATGTTTGACTTAAGTTTTAAGAAAACTTTAAGGCAAGTTTATTATAAAACGTTTTCATGAAAAATGCAAGCGTTTGTTCCTAAAAACGACTTTTTCTTTCAAAAAAGTCAGTATTTGCTGAACCCCTGATAAATATAGGTATAAGCAAACCTTAGCTATAGAAATGTTTTAATAAATTAGGAAAACAGAAAATACAATAGATTAATATATGAAAAACGTTGAAATAATATGAAAGAGACTTTTGAAATGACGGAAGAGACTTTTGTTTGAGAAAGTGTTTATTTATCAAAAAAGAAAGAGGAGGACCAAAGACAAAAAATCGCATCTTATGTCTTTAGTCTCCCTCTGTAATGGCAAAAGTTTCTAAATAATATCAAGTCTGTCCATCATAAGTTTCCAAGAGTTTGGTAAATGTTGGGACTGACATGCTTTAAAGCATTAGTGTGTGAAGTCAAGTACCATACGTCCCTGAATGGTACCCGCTTCCATTTCGTCAAAGACATCCACAGCATCTGAAACAGGGCGTTTTTGAACGACAGGAACCACTAATCCTTCAGCGCCAAACTGGAAGGCTTCTTCCAAGTCCTTGCGAGTACCAACGAGGGAACCGATGACTTGGATACCATCTAAAACGGTTTTGACAATGCTGATATCCATCATTTCAGATGGTAATCCAACGGCAACTACCCGACCGCCAGCACGAACAGAGTCAACAGCTTGGTTGAAGGCAACTTTAGAAACGGCTGTTACTACTGCAGAATGCGCACCGCCAGTTTTTTCTTGGATAAGAGCAGCGACATCATCAACTTCATGACCGTTGATGACGATATCAGCACCAACTTCTTTGGCCAGAGCGAGCTTGTCATTGTTTATATCAACAGCGACTACATGGGCATTAAAGACTTTCTTGGCATATTGAACCGCTAGGTTACCCAAACCACCTGCTCCAAAAATAACTGTCCATTGGCCTGGCTGCAGCTGGGCTTCTTTGATTGCCTTATAGGTAGTTACGCCGGCACAGGTGATAGAAGAAGCTTGGACAGGATCTAGTCCTTCTGGAACTTTGACTGCATAATCAGCTGTTACGATACATTGCTCTGCCATCCCACCATCAACGGAATAACCAGCATTTTTTACTGTACGGCAAAGGGTTTCGCGGCCAGTTGTACAGTATTCACAAGCGCCGCAGCCTTCAAAGAACCAGGCAACACTGATGCGGTCTCCGACCTTGAGACTTTTTACATCTGGAGCGATTTCTTTGACAATACCGATACCTTCATGCCAAGAACGCGACCCGGTACCTTACCAAAGTCACCATGTGCGACATGCAAATCAGTATGGCAGACACCACAGTATTCGATATCAACGAGAGCTTCCCCTGTTTCAAGCGGACGCATTTCTTTATTTTCAACGAGTTGGACATTAGTTCCCTCTGGATTTACAACAACTGCTTTCATAAGTAGTTTCCTCCTGTTATTTAGTTTTTGATTATGTTAATTACATTACAAACTCAAACAAATGGCAAACGCTTACAAATCTAAGAGTGAATTCACTCTAATATTCTGACATAGCTGATAAGCTCCTATGTTTAAAGCTTTTTGAACCTGATAGAGGTCGTGAGAAGACAAAAAAGAAAAAGACGAACTCTCGAACAGAGTTTGCCTAATTGTCTACTTTTATAAAAAGAGTTTGTTGAGCTCGTGGGCGACGCCATCTTGGTCATTGGTCAAAGACAATTGCTGGTCGGCGTATGGAAGAAGGTCAGTATTGGCATTTTTCATGGCATAGCCAGTGCCAGCAAAGGACAGCATCTCAGTATCATTTTGCTCATCTCCAAAGGCAATCAGATTTTTACGGTCTACATTGAGAACATTAAGCAGGTACTGAAGGGCAAAGGCCTTATTGACACCTTTGGGAGCACACTCGAGGATGTTGAGTGGGCCGCCCCAAGAGTTGATAGAAAGTTCATGCTGGTAAAAAGCATTCATTTCTTCTGCCAAAGCATATTTGTCAGCTGCTCGCGTCTGCAGGAGAATGGCGTTAGGATTCTCCGTTACAAGATTGGCTTGAAACTGGTTTTCAGGTTTGAAAGCATCGATGCCAAAGAGCTTGGGATCAGCGATTTCTTCATTGGGATTGGTGATATAGAATTTATTGCGGTATTCGCCGGCAATGAAATCCGCTTCAATCTCATCCCTACGCTTAACCATATCCAGCAGAAAGGACTTGTCCAGCGTCAGCGATTTTTCAAAATCCCATTTCTTTTCTGGAATGTGAGTCAGAGAGCCATTGAAGTTGATCATGGGCGTATTGAGCTCTAATTCTTTATAATATTTCAAAGCCATGCGGTAAGGCCGGCCTGTTGTGATAATAACCTTGTGGCCCTTTTGGGAAATTTTTTTGATGGTTTCTTTGGTGAAATCAGACAGATTGCTATTAGAGTCCAGCAAGGTTCCGTCCAAGTCCACAGCGATTACTTTTTTTGTCATGTGAGTCTCTTTTCAGTGATAATACAGACTATTATAACAGAATTCAGTGTAAATAACACGACTTATGTTATAATGGTGCTCTAATCAGTCACAATTATGACACACCAAGGAGGAGCTTTTCGTATGCGTAAACCGATCATGATTCATGCTCTTTTTCTGATGATTGCCTTTTTTATCTATATCCAATCTCTAAATGGCGGTCCGACCTATCTCATCTGGAATATGACCTTGGCCTTAATCAGCTATGATGTAGCAGTCTCGACACTTTTATTCAAGAAACAGAAATGGGCTTATCCTCTTCTTTTCTTGCTGTGGTTGCTTTTCTTCCCCAACACTTTCTATATGATTACCGATTTGATTCATATGACTTGGGTGGCAGATGTTCTGAGTAAGCCAAGTGTTTTCCTGCTCTTTTTAGCTTTTGTCTCTAGTATTTTGTTCGGTATTTTCTGTGGTATGGAGAGCTGGTATGTCATCAAGGAAGGCTGGAAGCTTAACTGGTATTTGGACTTGTTGCTGACAGCAGCTTTGTCGGCTGTGTCCAGTCTGGCTATCTACATAGGACGTTATGATCGCCTCAATAGCTGGGATTTATTACTTCATCCACAGCTGGTTATACAGAAGCTTTTGCAAACTTTGCAGCCTGATCGTCTGCCTTTCATTCTTGGTTTTACTTTTTTGCAGTTTATGAGTTTGGTGTTTCTGATGAAAGATAATAAAAAATAAGAACAGTGAGACATTCACCTTGAAAAAGTGAATGTTTTTTATTATAATTTAAAATATCGTTCGCAAATAAACGAAATTCAATATGTTTTTATTTGTTATTGAACTAGATGTTAGAAATTTTACTCAAAAGGAGATTTATTGAAAAATGGATAAATTTTTCAAACTGACCGAAAAAGGGACAGATGTCCGGACAGAAGTTTTGGCTGGTCTGACGACTTTCTTTGCCATGTCCTACATTTTATTTGTCAATCCGGCTATGTTGGCTCAGACAGGTATGCCTAAGCAGGGTGTTTTTCTAGCTACGATTATCGGGGCTGTTGCCGGCACCTTGATGATGGCCTTCTTTGCCAACCTGCCTTATGCGCAGGCGCCGGGTATGGGGTTGAATGCCTTTTTCACTTTTACGGTCGTCTTTGCCTTGGGCTACACTTGGCAGGAAGCCTTGGCTATGGTCTTTATCTGCGGAATTATTTCGCTCATTATCACTCTGACCAAGGTGCGTAAGATGATCATCGAGTCAATTCCTGGCTCCTTGCGCGCAGCTATTTCAGCTGGGATCGGAGTATTTCTGGCTTATGTAGGTATTAAAAATGCCGGCTTGCTCAAGTTTTCAATCGATCCGGGCAATTATACAGTAGCTGGCAAGGGAGCAGATAAGGCTGCAGCGGCTATTACGGCTAATTCAGCAGCAACTCCAGGTCTGGTAGACTTTAACAATCCAGCGGTCCTAGTAGCCCTGGTCGGTTTGGCCATCACAATCTTCTTTATCGTGAAAAATATCAAGGGTGGTGTTATCCTATCCATCCTAGTAACGACAGTGGTAGCTATTCTGGTTGGCTTGGTTGATTTGTCAGCCATTGACTTTGGGCAGAATAACATTGGCACTGCTGTTAGTGAACTGGGGCAGATTTTTGGGGTGGCAGTAGGTCCGAAAGGTCTGGGTGCCCTCTTAGCAGATTCGGCTCGCTGGCCTCAGACATGTATGGCCATTCTGGCTTTCTCCTTGACAGATATTTTTGATACCATTGGTACCTTAATCGGTACAGGCGAAAAGGTCGGGATTGTGGCGACTTCTGGGGAAAACCATGAATCAGAAGGTTTGGATAAGGCGCTTTACTCGGATCTCATCGGAACTTCTATTGGCGCCATTGCTGGAACCTCTAACGTGACGACTTATGTGGAGTCTGCAGCTGGTATCGGAGCTGGAGGCCGAACAGGTCTGACCGCCTTGGTCGTAGCCATCTGCTTTGCGGTGTCAAGCTTCTTTAGCCCACTCTTGGCTATTGTTCCTAATGCTGCAACTGCACCGATTCTCATTATCGTGGGGATTATGATGCTGGCTAGTCTGAAAAATATCCATTGGGATGATATGGCGGAGGCTATTCCAGCTTTCTTTACTTCTATTTTTATGGGATTTGCCTATTCTATCACTCACGGGATAGCAGCTGGGTTTATCACCTACACTTTGGTCAAAATCTTCAAAGGTCAAGCCAAGGATGTACATTCTATGATTTGGATTTTGGATCTTCTCTTTATTTTGAATTTCGTTAATCTGGCTTTAAATTAGGTCTAAACATTGCTGGATTTCCTTGAGTTTAGTACCCTTTATATAGAAATAGGCTATATTTTCAGTATAAAAAATCGGCTTTTAGTAGCTGATTTTTCTTTTGCAAAATTAAGCAGAAAAAAATTTTTTCTGGTATAATAAGAGAATGTTTAGTCATAATGAGGAAGAATTAATCCAGTGGGGTCAGCGTCTGGGCAAATTGCTTCGGGCAGGGGATGTACTGGTTTTAACGGGAGATTTAGGAGCAGGGAAGACAACCTTTACTAAGGGTCTGGCTCTAGGTTTAGGCATCAGTCAGATGATTAAAAGTCCAACCTATACCATTGTTCGGGAATACGAGGGGCGCTTGCCGCTCTATCATCTGGATGTCTACCGCATCGGAGACGATCCAGATTCCATTGATTTGGATGACTTTCTCTTCGGGGAGGGTGTGACGGTCATTGAATGGGGGGAGCTGCTGGGAGAAAATCTGCCTGAAGACTATCTCAAATTAAGCCTCTTGAAAAAGGAAGACGGGCGTGAATTGGTTTTTGAAGCCAAAGGAACACGAGCCCAAGAGCTGCTTGAGGGACTGCAGAATGACTGAATATGAATTATGCTTGCGTGAAGCAGAAAAAACAGATGCTGCTGAGCTGATTGCCTTCCTCAATCAGGTTGGGTCTGAGTCAGATTATATGACACTGGATGAAGCTGGAATTTTGATGAATCAAGAGGAGATGGCTTCATTCATTGAGCATCAGGCTGCTTCTAGTAATCAGCTTTATCTGTTGGCGCTTTTAAATGGTGAGATTGCTGGCCTTGTCAGCATCACAGCTGATTTCCATGAGCGAATTCGCCATATTGGTCAAGTCTTTGTTGTAGTGAGGAAAGCTTTCTGGAATCAAGGACTGGGACGCATATTGCTGGAAGAGGCACTGACTTGGGCAGAAGATTCTCAAGTTATTAGACGTTTGGAATTGAGCGTTCAGGTTAGAAATGAACGAGCAGTTCACCTTTATAAAGATTTAGGATTTGAAATTGAAGGCTTACAAAAAAGAGGAGCCTATTTAAAAGAAGGGATATTTCTTGATGTTTACCTGATGGGTAAACTGATAGACTAAAAAAGATATGTTTAAAAAGATTATAATGATGTTTCTCAGCCTCCTTGTTGTAACGACAGCTGGTATCGGTACTTATGCATGGACGATTTATGGTCAGTCGACAGATGAACTGTCCAAGACTTATAAGGGCTTGGGAAATGAGACAGATGTCATTTCTGCGACTAAGCCTATGACTATCTTGCTGATGGGTGTAGATACAGGGAGCGGCTCCCGCGAGGATACTTGGGTCGGGAACAGCGATACCATGATTCTCCTGAGTGTCAATCCCAAGACCAAGAAAACGGTCATGATGAGTTTGGAACGTGATATTCTGACTCAGATTGATGAGAACGGTCAGACAGTTGAAGCCAAGCTGAATGCAGCCTATGCGACAGGCGGAGCAGAGTTAGCCATTTCGACTATTGAGGGCTTGATGAACATCCACATCGACCGCTATGTGATGATCAATATGCAGGGCTTGGTTCAGCTAGTAGACGCAGTAGGTGGTATTGAGGTTAATAATACCTTTGACTTCCCAATTTCTATTGAGGATAATGAGCCTGAGTATACTGCTAAGGTTGAGCCAGGCAAGCAAACTATCAATGGTGATCAGGCGCTGGTCTATGCTCGCATGCGCTATCAGGATCCAGAGGGTGACTATGGCCGCCAAAATCGTCAACGTGAAGTAATTAAGAAAGTGGTTGAAAAAGTTCTCAGCCTCAACAGTGTCAGTCATTATCAGGCTATTTTAAAAGCTGTCAGCAGCAACATGCAGACCAATATCGCACTTGATTCAAAAAGCATTCCACAATTGCTAGGCTATCAGGATGCCTTTAAGAACATCAAGTCTGAACAGCTGCGTGGAGAAGATGCGACCTTGCCTGATGGTGGAAGCTATCAGCTGGTGACGTCAGAGCATCTGCTGAGCATGCAGAATCTAATCCGCAAGTCTCTGGGCTTGGACACAGTTAAGAGTCTGAAGACCAATGCTGTTCTCTATGAAGATATTATGGGTGGCAACAGTCTAAGAAGCAGCAATAGCAGTAGTACAGCTAGTAGCACAGAAAGCTATAGCAATTACCAGAATTCTTATAGTCAGCCTACTTATAATAATAGTTATGAGAATTACTCTTATCCGTCGACAGATACAACAGTTGGAACTACGAATACGACTCCAGTTGCTCCAGCAGCTTCCTCCGCCCCAGCGGCAGATGTCAGTGTCAGCGCCCCACAAAGTCAGCCAGTAGTCAATGCGACTACAGAGTAAAAAGTTAAATATAAAAAGAGGCCGGGACAAAATGTCTTGGTCTCTTTTGGTTATGACGGAAAGCTCTTGACGCAGTGGCTGATTGGAATTATTGTTCCCCTATCATACACCTTTTCTCTATCAAGACTCGTACTTTTCCCAGATGTCTTTGATTTGCTGGATCTGCACCTGAGCTTGGTTTTCAAGGACTTTATATTTATAAGTAAGATCTTGAGCCATGTCTTTGACTTGCTCTTTTTGCTCTTGAATGATGGCAATATTTCGTTGAATACTGGCTAGACTGTCCTTTACTTTGTCTAGGCTATCTGTTGTTTCAATGATTTCTTCTTGGATTTTTTGACGGTTTTCAACTAGCTTGTAGCTGGCTACTGCAGCACCAATAAATAGGAAAATATTTGACAGTTTCATATTCCCTCCTTAAGCTTGCGCAATCTTCTCAGCTAATTCGGCCAGAGCTGGGAAGTCTGGTTCGTGGGCTGCGAAAGTAATTTTGAGATCATCTGCATCACTGTAGCGTGGTGCCAAATGCACATGGGTATGAAAGACAGTCTGTCCAGCAATTTCTTCGTTGTTGTTGATGATATTCATACCAGCTGCGCCTGTGGCTTTCATCACCTTACGGGCAATGTCAGGTACGCGAGCGAAGAGCTGACAGGTGCTGTCAGTATCCATATCCAGCACATTTCGGAAATGCTCTTTAGGGACAACCAAGGTATGACCTGGTGTTACCTGGGAAATATCCAGAAAAGCAAGGACCTTCTCGTCTTCATAGACTTTAGAAGAAGGGATTTCTCCAGCAATAATTTTACAAAAAATACAATCAGCCATAAATGGTACCTCTATTCGCTAGATTTTGTTATAATATAAGAACCATTATACCAGAATTCGGAGAAAATATGTTAGAAATCAAAGAGCTTACGGGCGGCTATGTTAATATCCCGGTTTTAAAGGATGTCAGCTTTGAAGTGGGCAATGGCCAGCTGGTTGGTCTGATTGGTCTCAACGGTGCGGGCAAGTCTACGACTATCAATGAGATTATTGGTCTTTTGACGCCTTATAAGGGACAGATTCAAATTGATGGGTTGGAGCTGCGGACCAATCCCAGTGATTACCGCAAGAAGATCGGTTTTATTCCGGAAACGCCTAGTCTCTACGAAGAATTGACCCTGCGCGAGCACATTGAGACGGTAGCTATGGCTTACGACATTGAGCAGGAGACAGCTTTTAAGCGCGTGGATAAGCTACTGGAAATGTTCCGACTTAAGGAAAAACTGGATTGGTTCCCTGTTCACTTTTCAAAAGGGATGAAACAAAAAGTGATGATTATCTGTGCTTTTGTAGTTGATCCCAGCCTTTTTATTGTGGATGAGCCTTTTTTGGGTCTGGATCCGGTAGCTATTGCAGACCTTATCCAGCTCTTGGATGAGGAAAAGAAGAAGGGCAAGTCCATTCTGATGAGCACCCATGTTCTGGACTCTGCCGAGAAGATGTGCGATAGTTTTGTAATTCTGCACAAGGGTCAAGTGAGGGCCAAGGGCAGCTTGACTGAGTTGCGTGCTCAATTTCAAATGCCGGATGCTAGTCTGAATGACATCTATCTAGCCCTGACAGAAGAGGCAGCGCTATGAAAGAATTATTTGCCAAACGAAAGCAGGATTTTCGTCAGCAATGTCTGAAATACCTGCGCTATGTTTTTAATGACCATTTTGTGCTCTTTCTGCTGATTTTTATGGGATTTTTAGGTGTTCAGTACAGTCAGCTTTTGCGGCACTTTCCGACCAATCACCTACCCATTATTGCCAGTCTAGTTATTCTATCGGTCTTTATCCTGCCTTTTGGACGGATTGCGACCTATCTGGAAAAGCCGGATGCTCTCTTTCTCTTGGTCAGAGAAGCAGAAGTCAGAGCTTTTATCAAGGCTCAGATTCTACGTTCCTATCTCTTGTATGCAGTCTTACAGACTGGGTTATTGCTACTGTTAGCTCCGCTTTTTCTGGCTCTGGGATTGCCTATATGGGGCTTTGGGCTCTACTGCCTCTTCATGCTGGTCTTGAAATGGTTTTTGTTTCAGGCTAAGGCCAAGAAGTTCTTTACTGAAAATGGCATAGATTGGCAAGCGCTGGTGGCTTATGAAGCAGCCCGAAAGCAGACGATTCTGCGCTTCTTTGCTCTCTTTACCAATGTTAAAGGCATTTCAAACAGTGTCAAGCGCCGAGCCTATCTGGATGGTTTGACGAGACTTGTGGGCAAGCAGCATAGCAAAACCTGGCAGAATCTCTTTTTGCGCTCTTATTTGCGAAATGGAGACTTCTTTGCTCTGACCTTAAGACTGCTCTTTCTAGCTCTTTTGGCCTTGATTTTTGTCACTCAAGCTTGGATTGCTGCAGCTTTTGCGGTATTATTCAATTACCTCTTGCTCTTCCAGCTGACGGCCTTATACGAAGCTTTTGATTATCAGTTTTTAACCCAACTTTTTCCAATAGAAAGAGGGGAAAAGCTGAAGGGAGCAAGACAAATTATCACTTCGATTGGCGGCAGTGTTCTCTTGGCTGAAGTGCTGACTGCTCTGCTATTTTTCCAAGACAAGACAGCAGTGCTGGCCATGCTGGGAGCGACTGCCCTACTCTATCTGTTCTATCTGCCGTTTAAGTTACGGAGATTGGTTGACTAAAAGAGGTAAAACTAGTAAAATGATAAAGAAACTTTTTACGGAGGGGAAACATGGACTTGGTTGATAACGAGCTGACCCTGACACCGATAGCTGGTAAGAGCGGAAAGGCCTATATGGGGACTTATCCGGACGGGGGGCGCGTTTTCGTCAAGATGAATACAACCCCTATCTTAGCAGGCTTAGCTCGAGAACAAATCGCACCGCAGCTTTTGTGGAGCCGCCGGATGCCGGACGGCAATGTTATGAGCGGGCAGGAGTGGCTTTCAGGCACTATTCTGACCCCAAATGATATGTCCAAAAAGCAAGTAATCAATATTTTGACACGGCTGCATCGCTCGCGCCCATTGATGACGCAGCTGACCAAGCTGGGCTATACTTTGGAAACGCCGACTGATTTGCTGAATGCTTGGCTCAATCAAGTGCCGCTTGCTTTGAGGAATAATCAATATCTGCAATCAGTTATCCGCGACCTACGCCAGACAGTACCAGCCTTTCGTGAGGATTATGCGACCATCGTTCACGGAGATGTGCGCCACAGCAACTGGGTAGAGACCGACAGCGGGCTCATTTACTTGGTGGATTGGGATTCTGTGCGCCTGACAGACAGGATGATGGATGTAGCTCATATTTTGAGCCATTATGTGCCTGATTCAGGTTGGCAAGAGTGGCTGAGCGCCTATGGTTATAAGTATAATCAGACAGTTTTCAATAAGCTATACTGGTTTGGACAGTATTCTTATCTGATGCAGATTGCTAAATACTATGAAAACAATGATTTAGAAAATGTGAACCGGGAGATTTACGCATTACGAAACTTCCGTTCCAAATACGGAAGAGGACAATGAGAGTAAGGAATCGTAAGGGAGCGACGGAACTGCTAGAAGCGCATCCCCAGTATGTGATTTTAAATCCAGCAGACGCCAAGGGTAGATGGCAGGAGATTTTTGGTAATGATCATCCCATTCATATAGAGGTTGGCAGCGGCAAAGGAGCTTTTGTGTCCGGTATGGCTAAGGCCAATCCTGAGATCAACTACATCGGGATTGATATCCAGAAATCGGTCCTCAGCTATGCTTTAGATAAGGTGCTGGCAACGGATGTGCCCAATATCAAGCTACTCTGGGTGGATGGTTCGGATTTGACTGATTATTTTGAAGAGGGCGAGATTGACCGCCTCTATCTGAACTTCTCGGATCCTTGGCCCAAAAAACGTCATGAAAAGCGCCGTCTGACCTATCAGTCCTTTCTGGCGACCTATCAGCAGATTCTTCCAGAAAATGGAGAAATCCACTTCAAAACGGACAACCGCGGTTTTTTTGAGTATAGCCTAGTAAGCTTTTCACAGTATGGTATGAAGTTAAAGGGCGTGTGGTTGGATTTGCATGCCAGCGACTTCGAGGATAATGTCCTGACCGAGTATGAGCAGAAATTTGCTAACAAAGGACAAGTTATCTACCGGGTGGAAGCAGCATTTGAATAAGAAAGAGTCTTCGAGGAAATCCTCCTTGAAGACTTTATTATTAAGAAAGAATTTTACTTTAAAATAAGAGTGTTTTAAGTGGCATTTTGTCTTTAAAAGCTTGCACAGCATATTTCCCTTGCATTCTGGGACTTGTCGTGCTATAATACTAGTAATGAATAAGGAAAGAGAGGCGAGGAAGTATCTTCGCCTCTTATCTGTGAGGAGGTGTCGTCATATCGCAACAATTGTTGAATTGGTGAGGGAGGTTATTGAGCCAGCCATTTTGGCCCCTTATGAATTAGTCGATATTGAGTACGGAAAGATGGGCGGGGACTACGTTCTCAGTGTCTTTGTAGATAAGCCTGAAGGTATTACGGTCAATGATACAGCGGATTTGACGGATATTATCAGTCCGCTCTTGGATCAAATCAAGCCAGATCCTTTCCCGGAACAGTATTTTCTGGAAGTGACCAGTCCAGGCTTGGAGCGTCCGCTCAAGACCAAGGAACAGCTAGCCGATGCAGTCGGCAGTTATATCCATGTCAGTCTCTATAAGGCTGTTGACAAGCAGAAAGTCTTTGAAGGCACCTTGCTGAGCTTTGAAGAGGATGTTCTGCACATGGAATATCTGGACAAGACTCGCAGAAAAGAAGTCGAAATTCCCTACAGTCTGGTTTCCAAAGCCAGATTAGCCGTTAAGTTTTAGCCGCAGAAGCAATATAGAAAAGAAAGGAACACTTTTGTTTCGGCAAAAGTCATATAAAAATGAGTAAAGAAATGCTAGAGGCCTTCCGCATTTTGGAAGAAGACAAAGGAATCAAGAAAGAAGATATCATTGACGCAGTGACCGAGTCACTCCGCTCAGCCTATCGTCGTCGCTATGGTCAGGCAGACAGCGCGGCCATTGAGTTTGACGAAAAGTCAGGAGATTTCCGTGTCTATACTGTTCGCGAAGTCGTGGACGAGGTCTTTGACAGCCGTTTGGAAATCAGTCTCAAAGATGCCTTGGCTATCAGTTCAGCCTATGAATTGGGAGATAAGATCAAGTTTGAAGAAGCGCCAGCTGAATTTGGCCGAGTCGCTGCTCAATCTGCCAAGCAAACCATCATGGAAAAGATGCGCAAGCAGACCCGAGCAATCACTTACAATACCTATAAAGAACATGAAAATGAAATCATGTCAGGAACGGTGGAGCGCTTTGACAATCGCTTTATCTACGTCAATCTAGGTAGCATTGAAGCGCAGCTATCGAAACAAGACCAGATTCCTGGTGAGGTCTTTGCCTCTCACGATCGTATCGAAGTTTTTGTATACAAGGTAGAAGACAATCCTCGCGGTGTCAATGTCTTTGTTAGCCGCAGCCATCCAGAGATGATCAAGCGTTTGATGGAGCAGGAAATTCCAGAAGTGTATGATGGAACTGTGGAAATCATGAGCGTGTCACGTGAAGCGGGTGATCGGACCAAGGTAGCGGTTCGCAGCCATAATCCTAACGTGGATGCTATCGGAACTATCGTCGGACGCGGTGGAGCTAACATCAAGAAGATCACGAGCAAGTTCCATCCTGCCAAATATGATCCCAAGAGCGGCCGTATGGTACCGACTGAAGAAAATATCGACGTCATCGAGTGGGTAGCAGATCCAGCTGAGTTTATCTACAACGCTATTGCTCCTGCAGAGGTTGACCAGGTTATCTTTAATCAAGAAGATAACAAGCGGGCCTTGGTTGTCGTACCGGACAGCAAGCTTTCTCTGGCTATCGGCCGTCGCGGACAGAACGTTCGCTTGGCAGCTCATTTGACAGGCTTTAGAATTGATATCAAGTCTGCCACTGAGTTTGAAGAAATGGAAGCAGCCAATGAACTGGGCGGATTTGCTCAGGAAGCAGAAGAAATTCTTGCAGATGTAGATGTTCTAGAGACAGATTTTTCAGCAACAGACTTTGACGCAGCTGCAGAGGAAACTGTACTGGAAACAGCTGGGTTAGAAAGCGAAGCTGAAGAACTAGATTAAGGGGGCTGGAATGGCAAAAACAAGAAAAATCCCTTTAAGAAAATCAGTGGTGTCCAATGAAGTGATTGACAAGCGCGATTTATTGCGGATTGTCAAGAACAAGGAAGGTCAAGTCTTTATCGATCCGACAGGCAAGGCCAACGGACGTGGAGCCTATATCAAGCTGGATAATCAGGAAGCTCTTCAAGCCAAGAAGAAGCGGGTCTTTAACCGCAGCTTCAGTATGGAAGTGGATGAGGCTTTCTATGATGAGTTAATCGCTTATGTCGATCATAAGGTCAAAAGAAGAGAGTTAGGTCTTGAATAAAGAGAAACTTGCAAATTTGCTGGGACTGGCTCAGCGGGCTGGCCGCATCATTTCTGGTGAGGAGCTAACCGTCAAGGCCATCCAGGAGGGAAAAGCACATCTGGTCTTTTTGGCCCAGGATGCAGCTCCTAATCTCAGCAAGAAAATCACTGATAAAAGTCGTTACTACCAAGTAGAAGTATCAACCGTGTTTTCAACACTGGAATTAAGCTCTGCCATTGGCAAGGCCAGAAAAGTGCTCGCCGTGACAGATGCTGGTTTTACAAAGAAAATGAGGTCTCTTATGTAATAGAAGAGGAGGACAAGATTTGTCTAAAGTAAGATTGTATGAAATCGCCAAAGAACTGGGAAAAGAAAGCAAGGAGGTAGTGGCTCGTGCGAAGGAGCTGGGACTGGATGTCAAAAGTCATTCATCCAGCGTAGAAGCTGACGCTGGTGAGCGAATCAAATCCAGCTTTACAAAAGCAGCCACACCTCAAGCCACTGCAGAAAAGCCTGTAGCAGCTCAGCCGTCACCGCAAAAAACTCCTGCCAAAGAGGCAGCGCCAGTCAAGGCAGAACAGCCAGAGGCAAAAGTAACTGCTAAGCCAGAAGCGAAAGTAGAAACAGCTGCGCCTGTCAAGCGCCCACAAAGCCGGAACTTTAAGGCAGAACGTGAAGCGAGAGCCAAGGAAGAGGCAGAGCGTCGGAAGCAGCAAGGCAACCGCAAACCACAAAACAAAGAGCAAGGCAAGCGTGAGGACCGCGATAATCGAAATAAGAATCGTGGAAACCGCAATGACCGAGATAGGGGCAATCGTCCAAATGACCGTCGCGATAATCGTGGTCAAGATGGCCGCCGCAATGGTCAGAATCATCAAGGATTTAACGGTCAAAACCGCCAACAGCCTCAAGGACCGAAGATTGACTTTAAGGCTCGGGCAGCAGCTTTGAAAGCAGAGCAGAATGCTGAATACGCTCGCTCCAGTGAGGAACGCTTTAAGCAAGCTCAGGAAGCAAAAGAAGTTATGGAACGGCAAAATCGCCGTAAGGAGCAGCCTAAGGCAGAAGCAAGTGTACCAGTTCAGCCTGCACCAGCTCCATCTGCGCCAGCAGCGAATCCAAGCCCAGCGCCAGCCGCTGTGGATACGCGTCGTAAGAAGCAAGCTCGACCAGATAAGAAGCGCGATGATTTTGATCGCGAAGAAGAAGGTCCAAGAAAACAACAAAAGAATCGAAGCAGTCAAAATCAAGTGAGAAATCAAAGAAATAGTAATTGGAATAAAAACAAGAAAAATAAAAAAGGAAAGGGCAACAATAATCAGGCACCAAAACCTGTTACAGAACGTAAGTTCCATGAGTTGCCAACTGAATTTGAATATACAGACGGAATGACCGTTGCAGAAATCGCAAAACGGATCAAGCGCGAGCCAGCTGAAATTGTCAAGAAACTCTTCATGATGGGTGTGATGGCAACGCAAAACCAATCTCTTGACGGCGATACTATTGAGCTCCTCATGGTGGACTACGGTATCGAAGCTAAGAAGAAGGTGGAAGTTGACACAGCTGACATTGAGCGATTCTTCGTAGAAGAAGGCTATATCAACCAAGATGCCTTGGTAGAGCGTCCGCCGGTTGTAACCATCATGGGACACGTTGACCATGGTAAAACAACCCTCTTGGATACCCTGCGTAACTCTCGCGTAGCTACAGGCGAAGCAGGTGGTATTACTCAGCACATCGGTGCTTACCAGATCGAGGAAAGCGGCAAGAAGATTACTTTCTTGGATACGCCTGGACATGCGGCCTTTACTTCTATGCGGGCTCGCGGTGCCTCTGTGACGGATATCACTATCCTGGTCGTAGCGGCTGATGACGGTGTTATGCCGCAAACGATCGAAGCTATCAACCACTCCAAAGCCGCTGATGTCCCAATCATCGTAGCTATCAACAAGATTGATAAGCCAGGAGCGAATCCTGAGCGCGTGATTGGTGAGTTGGCTGAGCATGGTGTCATGTCAACAGCTTGGGGCGGAGATTCTGAATTTGTAGAAATCTCAGCGAAATTCAATCAAAATATCGACAGCTTGCTGGAAACAGTCCTCTTAGTGGCTGAAATTCAAGAGCTCAAGGCAGATCCGACTGTTCGAGCGATTGGTACAGTCATTGAAGCCCGTCTGGATAAAGGAAAAGGTGCTGTCGCAACCCTTCTGGTTCAACAAGGTACACTGAATGTGCAGGATCCAATCGTTGTTGGTAATACCTTCGGTCGGGTTCGGGCTATGACCAATGATCTAGGCCGTCGCGTGAAGGTGGCAGGACCATCTACACCGGTTTCTATCACTGGTCTCAATGAAACTCCGATGGCTGGTGACCACTTTGCGGTTTATGAAGATGAAAAAGCTGCACGTGCAGCCGGTGAAGAACGTGCCAAACGTGCCCTTCTCAAACAGCGTCAAGCTACTCACCGCGTCAGTCTGGAAAATCTCTTTGATACCCTCAAAGCTGGTGAAGTTAAGTCTGTTAATGTTATCATCAAGGCTGATGTACAAGGTTCTGTAGAAGCCCTGTCTGCTTCCCTGCAAAAGATTGAAGTGGAAGGCGTCAAGATTACCATCGTCCACTCAGCGGTTGGTGCTATCAATGAATCTGATGTGACACTAGCAGAAGCTTCAAATGCTTTCATCATCGGATTTAATGTGCGTCCTACATCTCAAGCTCGCCAACAGGCAGAAGCTGACGATGTCGAAATTCGTCTCCACAGCATTATCTACAAGGTTATCGAAGAAATGGAAGATGCCATGAAGGGAATGCTAGATCCAGAATACGAAGAAAAAATCATTGGGGAAGCTCTTATCCGCGAGACCTTCAAGGTTTCCAAGGTTGGTACTATCGGTGGATTTATGGTTATCAACGGTAAAGTGACCCGTGATTCCAAGGTTCGCGTTATCCGTGATGGCGTCGTGATTTACGATGGTGAGCTTGCCAGCCTCAAGCACTTCAAGGATGATGTTAAGGAAGTTACTAACGGCCACGAAGGTGGACTCATGATTGATGGCTACAATGACATTCAAGTAGATGACACGATTGAAGCCTACATCATGGAAGAAATTAAGAAATAAGATAAGAAGTCCGTTAAAAACTCGCAGTGAAATCATATTTGGCGGAAGTCTATACTTCTAGTTCCGCATCTTTTTCACAAAGAGTTTAGATCGAATTTCATTCATTAAAACTAAAATATAAGCTAGGCTAGGCCTAGCTTATATTGCAGAAGAGAAAAATTAGAAAGGAAATCTCATGGCAAATAATTTTCGTACAGACCGTGTAGGCATGGAAATCAAGCGCGAAGTCAATGAAATCTTGCAGAAGAAAGTTCGTGACCCGCGTGTTCAAGGTGTGACCATTACCGATGTCCAAATGCTGGGCGACCTATCCATGGCCAAGGTCTACTACACGATTATGAGCAATCTGGCCTCTGATAATCAAAAAGCTCAGACCGGTCTGGAAAAAGCGACCGGTACCATCAAGCGGGAACTGGGTCACAATCTGAAGATGTACAAGATTCCAGATTTGACCTTTGTCAAGGATGAATCTATCGAGTATGGGAATAAAATCGACCAGATGCTGCGCGATTTAGATAAAAAATAAAGCAGAAACTCAGCTGTTATGGCTGGGTTTTCTGTTTTTTAAATTTAATATAACAATTTTTCGTAAAAATAGGTATATACCATTTACAAATAAAAAAGAAAGAGTTATAATATAGTCAAGAAAACTCAGAGATTCAAAAGCGGGAGTTAGAAAGCAGTTATAGAAAGATGCTAGCTCTATCACAGAATTCCGCTTTGAATGGCAGAGAATACAGAAGTCAAGAAAAAGGGAGGCAGTCTTATGCCTACATATATCAAAGCAGATCAATTTTTCTATCCTCAGGGAATCCGTCAGGGCGGTTATTTAGAGCTGATTGACGGCAAGTTTGGCAAGCTGGTGCAGTCTGTTCTGCAGGATGCAGAAGTCATAGACTACAGTGGCTACTCGATTGCACCAGGTCTGGTGGATACTCACATTCATGGCTTCGGTGGTGTTGATGTGATGGACAATAACATCGAAGGAACTCTTCATACCATGAGCGAGGGCCTCTTGACTACCGGTGTGACCAGCTTTTTACCAACAACCCTGACCTCATCCTATGAGCGCCTCTTAGCAGTAACTGAAAATATCGGTGCTCGCTATCAAGAAGCCAGCGGGGCCAAGATTCGCGGTCTCTATTTTGAAGGGCCTTACTTCACCGAGAAGTATAAGGGCGCTCAAAATCCAGCCTATATGAAAGATCCTAGCATGGATGAGTTTCGTGCTTGGCAGAAGGCTGCAAATGGCTTGCTTAATAAGATTGCTCTCGCACCAGAGCGTGATGGCGTGGAGGAGTTTGTCCGCACGCTGACTGATGAAGGCGTGACCGTTGCTTTGGGGCATTCTAACGCGACCTTTGATGAAGCCAAAACTGCGGTCGAAGCAGGTGCTAGTGTCTGGGTGCATGCTTACAATGGTATGCGGGGCTTGACCCACCGGGAGCTGGGAATGGTTGGTGCCATGTATGAGCTGCCCCACACCTATGCGGAACTGATTTGTGACGGCCACCATGTGGACCCTAAGGCCTGTGACATCTTGCTCAAGCAGAAGGGACATGAAAATATTGCTCTCATTACTGACTGTATGACTGCAGGAGGTCTTGAAGATGGTGACTACATGTTGGGAGAATTTCCAGTGGTAGTGGCGGAAGGAACAGCTCGGCTCAAGTCAACGGGCAATCTAGCTGGCTCTATCCTCAAGCTCAAGGACGGATTGAAAAATGTGGTCAAATGGGGCATTGCCAATCCTCATCAGGCAGTCATGATGGCTAGCCTGATTCCAGCAAAATCCGTCCATATTGATGATGTCTGCGGACAGATCAAGGAAGGCTACGATGCTGACTTTATCGTTTTAGATAAAGATTTAGAGCTGGTAGCTACTTATCTTGATGGTCAAGAACGATTCCATGTATGAGAACCGCAGGTATTGAAATTAGTCTCCTTATATTTTTCAGAAAGAGCAGGGCAACCTGTTCTTTTTGGTTGGCAGACGACTTGATAGCCTTCTCCTAGATTTGAATTGCGTTCCTAGGCGTGATATAATGAGACTATAATGTGAACAGGAGTAGGCTATGAAACGAATTGATGCGAAATTTCTGATAATGGGACTTGTTTTACTGCTGGCGGGACTGATCTTTGGACGAATCTTGATCCTTGTTGCAGGAGTTGCTTTCATTATCTATAGCTTTTTCAGTAAAGGCATGGAGCCGACCAAGGAAAATATCTTCAAGCCTAAGCCAATACTGAAGAAAAAGGAAAAGAAGTGAGCAGTTCTGCTCTTGTGATTACTGTAGCAGCTGCCTTGCTGAAGGCAGTAGATGGAACTTGTAAAGGAGACATGAGATGAGAGAATATCTTTTGAACAATGGTGTTGGCATTCCGGTGCTGGGCTTTGGTACTTGGAAGGCTCAGGATGGCGAAGAAGCCTATCAAGCAACATTAGCCGCTCTCAAGGCAGGCTATCGGCACATTGATACGGCAGCTATCTATAAGAACGAAGAGAGCGTCGGACGGGCAATCAAGGACAGCGGCATTCCGCGGGAGGAGCTCTTCATCACGACTAAGCTTTGGAATGACATTCATACTTATGAGGAGGCTCAAGAGGCCTTTGCGGCCTCAATGGAGCGGTTGGGACTGGACTATCTGGACCTCTACCTCATCCACTGGCCGAATCCCAAACCCCTGAGGGAAAACGATGCTTGGAAAAAGCGCAATGCCGAAGTCTGGCGGGCTATGGAAGATCTTTATAATCTCGGCAAGATTCGAGCGATTGGCGTCAGCAATTTCCTGCCTCATCACTTAGAAGCCTTGCTTGAAACAGCGCGCATGACTCCTGCTGTCAATCAAATCCGCCTGGCTCCAGGTGTCTATCAGACAGAGGCGGTGAACTTCTGCCGTGAGCATGAGATTTTACTGGAAGCTTGGGGACCATTTGGCCAAGGTGAGCTCTTCCAAAATCCAGCCGTAAAGGCTGTGGCAGACAAGTATGGCAAGACTATTGCCCAAGTCGCGCTAGCTTGGAGCTTGCAGGAAGGCTTCCTGCCCCTGCCTAAGTCGGTCACTCCGAACCGAATTGCCAGCAATCTGGACTGCTTTGGCATCGAGCTAGATGCTGCTGACTTGGAAGTGCTCAAAAATGTCAGCGGTTTGGCCGGTGGCGCACCAAATCCGGATGGGATGGATTTTTAGATGAAAATCCGATTCTATCGAAGTTCAGATAGAGAAGTCTTGCATTCCTACCATTTAACCGACTCGAGATTTACTAGCCATCCTAGCCAGGTTGTCGCTGATTTAGAAAATCGCTATGCTATCTTGGGCCTTGAAGAAGATCAAATCGTAACCTTTCTGATCTTGGATGCTGGAGAAAAGAAGTTTACTTATGGCGGTCAGCCAGATAGCCTGCTCCTTCGTAGCTTTTCAACGGATGAAGCCTTTCGGATGCGAGGATACGGTAGTCAGACGCTGAAGCTCTTGCCTGATTTCATAAGAGAGCATTTGCCCATGTATAAAAGCATCATACTAGGTGTCAATGAGAGAAATCAAGTCGCTTCCTACCTCTACCGAGAGACTGGTTTTAGCAAACAGCCCCAACGCATATTAGGACCAGCCGGCTGGCAGGAAGTATATGAATTAAAAATATAAAAGTATCCCCAGTTTGAAAAGAGCTGGGGATTTTTATCTCTACCACTAGAAGAAACTATAAAAGAAGATGTTTCAGTGCAATAATGAAAGGTGTAAAACGAGCCCAATATCCAACGAAATACTAAGATAGGGAAATTAGATGAAGAAGACCCAAGAATTGGAAATTACACCCAACTGATTGAGGCTATCATCAAGCCCTTGAGAGTGGGGAGGTAAAAGTGAAATGTAATTTTCAAAACCTCGAAAAAGAGTCTCTAGCTAAAGGTCTATTCAATCTAAAGGCTGAATACGAGTATTTACTAAAATATTTAGATAAACTAGGCTTCGAAAAGTCCTGTTTGTGAAAAAATACATGCTTTCTATTTGTCAGATGATGTGGTTTGCTATAATTTTCAAGTTTTCTAAAGTTCGAATATTAGTGTTTGTTAAAATTTTAAAGCATTCTAAGCGTGAAATGCTCTGATAATCCATTTTTAAAGAGAAATAATCCCCATCTGAAGTTGAAGAAATCATCAGGTGGGGATATTTTATGTCTTTGATTTTGAAAAGGTGCTATTTTAGGGATAAAAAATGACATTTCAGGGCAGCCTTGCAAAAGATTTATCGCCACGTGCTATACTTAGTTCATCAAATTATTGGAGAGGTTTTATTATGACTACTAACTACACCATTCGTCCCTTGACCTATAGCAACTTTACTCACCGTGAGTTTGAAAGTTTGATGACGGATTCTCGTCAAATCATCACCGACTTTGTTAAGGCAAATAAGAACGAAGATATGTATAGTACGCACTTGGAGCCCTTTACAAGCAAGCTAGAAGAGTTCCAAAAACAGCTAGCCAGCGTGGAAAAGAAACAGACTACAAGTCTGGCTGAGGTAGATAAGGAGCGGGACAGCGCTCTGGTCGGACTCTTTACCCTGCATAGGGGATTTGCCAAGATAAAGGAAGCAAAGTTTAAGGAAGCCCACGAGACACTGGCTCCAGTCCTGACTAAGTACAAGGATATCACCAAGCATAATAATGATGTTGCAACTGCTGAGATTAAGAGTCTCCTCAAAACTCTCAAGGAAGAGCCCTACAATGCGGCAGTGACTACGCTGGGACTCTCACCAGTGATTAGCGCAGTGACGACTGCTCAGGAAGACTATGATAAGGCCGAAGCCCTAGCGCGTGCAGCCAAGTCTGGCAAGGAAGTCGGTAAGACCAAGCAGCTGCGTACGGAAATCTCCCGCACTTATGACCTTTTTATGCGCTATACTGCAGCCTCCGCAGAAGCCTACCCAGAGAAAGCTCACTTTGCCAAACTCCTCAAGGATCTCAACACTATCCGAGACAGCAAGCGCCGCCTGGCCAGTCCAAATAAGAAAAACAAACCGGAACAGACTCCGGAAGTAACAGGATAAAGAATAATCCCTTAGAATTGTATATTCTAGGGGATTTTTGGTGTTTAATAGATAGTGGGTAGGGAATGTGAGGATGGGAGGATAATATACATTAGATTTTTATATAAATACTTTATAGAATGAGGAAAAATTGATATAATAGTATGGGTATATTGATAAAGGATGTAATGTTTAAGTATTTAGTAACTTGTTAGGGAGGTATTTTGTTAATGATTGACGAAAGTACGGAAAAGGAAAAAAAGTATAAGTTTCGTTCGCTTACATCGAATAAAGATGTAAAAATAAAACCAGTCATATCACATGCTCTAGAGTTTGTTATCAGTGATGTATCAGAGCCAACGAATGTGGCTATTACAGGGAACTATGGAGCTGGTAAAAGCAGTGTCATTGAGACGTTTGAGTTAGAGAAAAGAGACAAAAAGTTTATCCATATTTCTCTCGCTCAGTATGATGAAGCTAAAAAAAACGAACTTAATAACCGTGAAATTAATACAATTGAGGGAAAGATTATCAATCAATTACTTCATCAGATTGAGCCCAACTCAATTAGAAAGTCAATTTTTAAAACACTGGATGCAGAGTCACAAATTGATCCTAAGAAAAATACAGTTTTTTTATTTTCTATTTTGCTACTGTTTTTGTATTTGAATTTATGGACTGATTTTATTAAGGATATTGATTGGCTTACTTGGACTATTCATCCGATTGTTAGACTTTCAGCACTCGTTATCTTATTTACTTTGTTTTTTTATGGAATTTTTTATTTATTAAAG
>NZ_RJMV01000016.1 GCF_003943735.1 Streptococcus sanguinis
TCCCAGTGTGGCCGATCACCCTCTCAGGTCGGCTATGTATCGTCGCCTTGGTGAGCCGTTACCTCACCAACTAGCTAATACAACGCAGGTCCATCTGGTAGTGATGCAATTGCATCTTTCAATTAATTATCATGCAATAATCAATTTTATGCGGTATTAGCTATCGTTTCCAATAGTTATCCCCCGCTACCAGGCAGGTTACCTACGCGTTACTCACCCGTTCGCAACTCATCCAAGAAGAGCAAGCTCNTCTCTTCAGCGTTCTACTTGCATGTATTAGGCACGCCGCCAGCGTTCGTCCTGAGCCAGGATCAAACTCTCATTAAAAAGTTTGAGTTCGCACTCATTACTGTCCACTGACAGATTTATTCTCGTTTTTTGACAGGTTACATATCTCTATGTCACCCTGCACTTGGTTCGTCTTGTTCAGTTTTCAAAGGGCTTTGTCTTTCGCGACAACTATATTAGTATATCACCTATACCCACCAACTGTCAATACCTTTTTTGAAAAAAATTAAAAGTTTTCTAGAATTTTTTATTCATCATAGGCCAGCCTCTACTAAAGAGAGGGAAGATAAGCTTCCTCACCTAGTTGACGTGCTATTAAACCAGCTCTCGCCAGCTGAAGCAAAGTCTTTGTGAGCTCATAAATATGCTTTGTTTCACTTGCGGTCAACTCTTTTTTAGAGAACCTTCTTCTTAAAGCTTTGTAATCCCGACCTTCCTGTTGAAAGAAGGTAGCATCTTGTAAATAGGTTTTTACATTTTCCAGATTTTCTAAAATACCAAGATGAAAAGCAGCAGAAGAAAAGGTTTTATCAAAAGGTTGGGTACAGACACTCCGAAACTCTACTGTCCCCCGTGTCGTCAAATCTTGATACTGGTAACTTCTGTGATTCTTGAAGTCTGCTTCCCTTGGAGTCAAGTTTGTTTTTTCGCCTGAAAGGTCATAAGCCTCAATAGTTTTCTGGCTCAAGTATTCATTAGCAGCTATCGGATAGAAATAGTAGGATTGACCATTTCGTTCGGCAGTAAAAAGTGCTGATCTATCAAGATATGCAAAAAATTCATCTTCAGTTTGAAAATCTTTCGAATTAACACCCGCATTTTCCTGTAAAATGCCATGCATCGATTGCTCCCAGAAAATATCTCGAGCGATTTTTGTATTCCAAGAAGAATCTGAAAACTCTGAATTGGCAAAAAGGTATGCCTTAGCAGCTTCAATTTGATTGAAGACATTGATAACAGTTAAATAATTTTCTCTTGAAACATCCAGCTGAACTTGACTCCCACAGATAAAAGCACCATATTCTGGATAATTGTGCAAACCTTCCATGTTCTTTCCCATAGCTAAATACTGCATCAGCATTTCATATCTTGGATACTTAACTGGACTATTATCATTTTCTGACCAGAAAGGATGAATACCTTTACCTTGAATTTCATGGTTTTCTGTGCGAAGAATTGGCTGAATAATGTTCAGATAGTCCTTAAAACGTTCTTCAACTTCTTGAATTCTGCTAGCCTTGGCAAAAGCAAATTCTAAAGTATTGTAAGAGACCTCAAAAAGAATTCTGTCTTCATTTTTAGTCGATTTCAGTTGGATGGGGTTCCCGTCTCTATCAAATCGTTCTGCCTCAAAATCATACTCTTCCAACAGACGCTTCAAGAGATTCTTGGCAACATTTGGATCCGTTGCTCCGCCCTGGCTATTGACAATAGGAAATTCTAACTCAATGCCAATGTAGACAGTTGGATTTTCTTTGATATTCTTTAAATAGCGTTCTTTTAAAATTTGGATTGAATCAGTCATTTTCATTTCCTATAAATTTTTGATAGTGTTAGAGTATTATAACAAAATTTAAGGTATTTTCCTAGCCTCATGCAAAAACGCCTGCTTACGAAATTGTTTTTGCCTTAAAAGCAATTTCGTAAACAAGCGTCTACCTATTATCACCTATATGATGAGTGTTCCCGCTAGGAAAAAATCCTAGCGGTAGACCAGAGCTAGACTAAGAATAGAGCTTCTATTCCATCATCATAACACTCAACAAAGATTGATGATCTTATACTAATTCGATGATTGCCATTGGCGCAGCATCTCCGCGGCGCGGTTCAGTTTTCAGGATACGAGTATATCCACCGTTGCGCTCTGCATAGCGTGGTGCAATCTCAGAGAACAATTTTTGAAGAGCAGTAGTTGTAGTATACTTTTCTGTTGCTTCATCATAGTTTTCTGATGCGATTTCATTGCGTACAAAAGCTGCAGCTTGACGACGAGCGTGCAAGTCTCCACGTTTGCCCAATGTAATCATTTTTTCAACTGTTTTACGGATTTCTTTAGCACGAGCTTCAGTTGTCACGATTGATTCGTTGATCAGCAAATCAGTAGTCAAATCGCGAAGCATTGCTTTACGTTGTGAGCTAGTGCGTCCTAGTTTACGGTAAGCCATGTATTCCTCCTTTATTTATCGTTTTTTAACCCCAGACCGAGATCAGCAAGTTTAACTTTTACTTCTTCTAGACTCTTACGTCCTAAGTTACGAACTTTCATCATTTCAGGCTCAGATTTTTCTGTTAAATCAAATACAGTATTGATACCTGCACGTTTCAAACAGTTGTATGAGCGAACTGACAAATCTAATTCTTCGATTGTCCGTTCCAAAATGCGGTCATCAGAAGTCTTTTCTGCTTCCTTCATAACATCTGCAGCGATAGCTACTTCTGTCAGGTTAGTGAAGAGATTCAAGTGTTCCGTAAGGATGCGGGCTGAAAGTCCCAAAGCATCTTCTGGAATAATTGTTCCATTCGTTAAAATTTCAAGGGTTAGTTTGTCAAAACCATCGTTGCTACCAACACGAGCTGGCTCAACCTGGTAATTAACTTTTGTCACTGGCGTATAGATGGAATCCACCGCAAGTGTTCCCACTGGTGCATCATCTTTCTTATTTTCATCTGCAGGCACATAACCACGACCGCTGTTGACAGTCATCGTTGCCTTAAAGCTTGCGCCTTCTCCGATTGTAAAGAGATAATGATCAGGGTTTATAATTTCAATATCACTGTCTGTCAAAATGTCTCCAGCAGTTACTTCTGCTGGTCCTTCAACATCCAGTTCAATAATCTTTTCGTCTTGGACGTAAGATTTTACAGCAATCCCTTTGACGTTCAGAATAATTTGCATCACGTCTTCACGGACACCGGAAATCGTATCAAACTCGTGCAAAACACCTTCAATATTAATTGAAGTAACGGCAGCACCTGGAAGTGAAGCCAAAAGCACACGGCGAAGAGAATTTCCCAATGTTGTACCATAACCACGCTCAAGCGGCTCTACTACAAACTTGCCATAATCTTTATTTTCATCAATTTTTGTTATATTTGGTTTTTCAAACTCAATCATTTGCTATACTCCCTCTTAAACGAAAAGCAGTGTAACGGTTGGTGATTATACACGGCGACGTTTTGGAGGACGAGCACCATTGTGTGGTACAGGAGTCACATCACGAATAGCTGTTACTTCAAGACCAGCGGCAGCAAGAGCACGAATAGCAGACTCACGACCAGAACCTGGACCTTTTACAGTAACTTCAACTGATTTCAGACCGTGTTCCTGTGCAGATTTAGCAGCTGCTTCAGATGCCATTTGGGCAGCAAATGGTGTAGATTTACGAGAACCTTTAAATCCAAGAGCTCCAGCAGATGACCAAGCAATCGCGTTACCATGCACATCAGTAATCATAACAATAGTGTTATTAAATGTAGCGTGAATATGAGCAATACCGGATTCGATATTTTTCTTCACACGACGTTTACGTGTTGGTTTAGCCAAGACTTTTTACCTCCTTATATTATTTTTTCTTACCTGCAATCGCAACAGCTTTACCTTTACGAGTGCGGGCGTTATTTTTAGTGTTTTGTCCACGGACAGGAAGTCCACGACGGTGACGGATTCCACGGTATGAACCGATTTCCATCAAACGTTTGATGTTCAAGTTTACTTCACGACGAAGGTCACCTTCAACTTTAATCGCATCTACTTCACGACGGATAGCATCTTCTTGTTCGATTGTAAGATCTTTTACACGGATGTCTTCTGAAACTCCAGCAGCTGCCAAGATTTTCTTAGAAGTTGGAAGTCCGATACCGTACACATAAGTCAGTGAAACGACTACACGTTTGTCATTTGGAATGTCAACTCCAGCAATACGAGCCATTTTTTCTCCTTTCTATCTTATCCTTGACGTTGTTTGTGTTTTGGATTTGCTGGGCAAATTACCATAACACGACCATTACGACGAATAACTTTACAGTATTCGCAAATTGGTTTGACCGATGGTCTTACTTTCATTTTTTCCCTCCAAGTTTTTCGATTATTTAAAGCGGTATGTGATCCGTCCACGTGTCAAATCATAAGGACTCATTTCTACAGTCACACGGTCTCCCGCTAAAATACGAATATAGTTTTTACGAATTTTACCAGAAACTGTTGCTAAAATCTGATGTCCATTTTCAAGTTCAACCGTAAACATTGCATTAGGCATTGTATCAACTACCTTACCTTCAACCTCAATCACATCGTCTTTTGCCACGCAAAAGTACCTCCATAAATTTCGATTTGATCCCTCTGAGCACAGAGGTAACAATTATAAGTCAGACTAATTCATTGTATCACTACTTGTCAAATATTGCAAGCAGGAAAAACGCTTTTATTTCAAATTTGTCAAGACTTTTTCGATAGCTGAGAAGACATCATTAATATCTTGATTTCCTTGAATATCATGGACTAGACCTTTGCTGCGATAGTGATCAATGATCGGCTGACCTTGTGCGATATTGACATCCAAACGACGTTTAACTGTCTCAGGCTTGTCATCTTCGCGCTGGTAATAATCCTCTTCCTTGTAGTCTGCTGGCGGATTGAAGACCTTGTGGAAGGTTTCACCTGTTTCACGATGGATAATCCGACCGCTCAAACGCTCCAGCAAGCTGTTAGGATCCACTTCGATATTGATAACTCCGTCCAAAGCTAAATCAAGCTCTGCTAGCGTTTGATCCAAGGCATTTGCTTGCTCAATCGTGCGCGGATAGCCATCCAAGAGGAAGCCTGTTTGCTTAATATCATCCTGGCTCAAGCGCTCTTTGACAATGCCGTTTGTCACTTGGTCTGGAACCAACTCGCCCTTGTCAATATATGACTTGGCTAAAACGCCCATCTCTGTTTGGTTAGCAATCGCTGCACGGAACATATCTCCAGTTGAAATATGTGCAACATTGAAGCGCTCAACGATTTTAGCAGCTTGAGTTCCTTTACCAGCACCTGGTAAGCCCATAATCAAAAGATTCATGATTGGTCTCCTTTTTTGTTTTTAAAGCAATCTATTAAACCGATTAATAAACTCGTTTAAAAACAAAATAGAAGGGGGTGAGTCTACTCTGTCCCCTTTTATTTTGTTTATTTTCGGTTCAAGAAAGGTTATCTGAACGGGCTTCTCATTAGAAAAGCTATTCAAAAAGTCCCTTACTCTGAAGTATCCATAAAGCCGACATACTTTCTCTTCAGCAGGTAGCCTTCTAACTGTTTCATTCCCTCAATACCGGTTGAGATGATGATTAAGAGACTGGTTCCTCCAAGAGCAACGGCATCTGTCAATCCAAATACATCTTTAGCCAAAATAGGCAGGATAGAAATGAAACCTAAGAAGAGAGATCCAACTGTTGCCAAACGACGCAGCAGCTTAGACATATAGTCTTCTGTTCCTTTACCCGGACGAACACCTGGAATGTAGGCTCCGCTCTTTTGCAGATTTTCTGCTGTCTTCTCTGGATTAATCTGTACAAAAGTATAGAAGAATGTAAAGAGGACAATCAGGAAGGCGTACATGAACATACCACTAATGGTCGTTGTTGCCAAAAGTGACTGAGCTGTCTTAACCCAATCTGCGTCATAGCCCAAGGCACTGACAACTTGGAAAATCGCTGCCGGTGCAGCTGTAATCGAGCTGGCAAAGATTACTGGAATGACCCCAGCTGGATTGACTTTCAGTGGCAGATAGGAGCTAGAAGGTGCACCCTTCGCTACTTTCGTATACTGAACTGGAATTTTATATTCAGCCTGCTGTACAAAGGTTGTAAAGTAAATGATAAGCAGGACTGCCACAATCAGAATCCCTACAAAAATGAAGGATGAAGTCAAACGATTACTAGGGATATTGACAAAGTAATCTTCATAGATACCTTTAATCATATCAGGGATAGCTGAAACGATACCAGCAAAGATAATCATGGAAACGCCATTTCCGTAACCCTTGTCTGTAATCTGCTCACCTAGCCAAGTTACAATCATTGAACCAGTTGCTAGAAGAACGCAAATCAAAGCGTAGGTCTGAACATTAGGATTGGCAACCAGATTAGCTCTTGAGAGAGTATCAAAACCAGCAGTAATCCCAATTGCCTGCACAAAGGCCAAAACTAGGGCGATATAACGAGTCGCTTGATTCAGCTTCCTCCGTCCCACTTCCCCTTGCTTGCCCCACTCTACAAACTTCGGAAGCAAGTCCATTTGCAGCAGCTGAACAACGATCGAAGCTGTGATGTAAGGACTGACTCCAAGTGCAAAGACAGAGAAGTTGCGCATGGCGTTACCAGAGACCAAGCTCAGCATATTCAGGAATGGCAAATCATTCAAATTGCTTAAGGCTTTGGCATTAATCCCTGGAACCGTTATGGTTGTACCGATACGGAAAACTAAGATGATGAAAATCGTGAACAGAATCTTAGACCGTACCTGTTTGATTTTAAATGCGTCTTTTAATAGTTTGAAAAACATAGGTCACCTCGCTTAGATGACTTCCACTGAACCACCTTTAGCAGTGATAGCTTCTTCAGCTGATTTAGAGAATTTAGCTGCCTTAACAGTCAATTTCTTTGTCAATTCTCCGTTACCAAGAATCTTGATACCTGATTTTTCAGCTTTTACAATACCTGCTTCGATGAGAACAACTGGTGTTACTTCAGCGCCATCTTCAAAGGCGTTCAGTTGGTCAAGGTTAACAATCGCATATTCTTTGCGGTTGATGTTCAGGAAACCACGTTTTGGAAGACGACGGAACAATGGAGTTTGTCCACCTTCAAAACCAAGGCGAACGCCGCCACCGCTACGAGCTTTTTGTCCTTTTTGACCACGGCCAGATGTTTTACCGTTACCAGATGATGTACCACGACCAACACGGTTGCGGACTTTACGAGAACCTGCAGCAGGTTGTAATTCATGAAGTTTCATTATATTATTTCTCCTCTTTTGTAAAATGCTAGCGCTCATATAGGAGAAAAGGTGTCTCCTATATAAACTCGCCTATACATATATTTAGTTTTAGGGGCTGAGAAAATCCCATCCCCTAACGTATTTTAATTTAAAGTTGTTAAACCAGCAAAGCTTATTTAACGTCTTCAACAGTTACCAAGTGTGATACTGCAGTAATCATACCGCGTACTGCTGGATTATCTTCTTTGATAACTGAGCTGTTCAATTTGCCAAGTCCAAGTGCTACAACAGTTTTACGTTGTGACGGGATGCGTCCGATTGGAGACTTAGTCAAAGTAATTTTAATTTGAGCCATGTTATCCCCTTTCTTATGCCAAGTCAGAAACTGAAATACCACGAAGGGCAGCAACTTCTTCAGCGCGTTTTAATTGTTTCAAACCTTCAACAGTTGCGCGAACGATGTTGATTGGAGTGTTAGAGCCAAGAGATTTAGATGTAACATCTGCTACACCTGCCAATTCGATGACGGCACGAACCGCACCACCAGCAGCAACTCCAGAACCCTCAACAGCTGGCTTAAGCAATACTTTCGCTCCGCCAAATTCTGAAAGAACTTCGTGAGGAATTGTTGTGCCAACCATTGGTACTTCAATCAAATTCTTCTTCGCATCTTCAACTGCCTTGCGGATTGCTTCTGGTACTTCTTGAGCTTTACCAGTACCGAAGCCAACACGACCATTGCGATCACCAACAACTACAAGAGCTGCAAAGCGAAGACGACGTCCACCTTTAACAACTTTTGTAACACGGTTGATGGCAACTAAACGTTCTTCAAGTTCAACTGCGTTGTCTTTAAATGCCATTTTCTAGTGTCCTCCTCTTAGAATTTCAATCCGTTTTCACGAGCTGCATCAGCCAAAGCTTTTACACGTCCGTGATAGAGATATCCACCGCGGTCGAAGACGACTTCAGAAATACCTTTAGCAACTGCACGTTCAGCAACGAGCTTACCAACAACAACGGCTTGTTCTGTTTTAGTTCCTTTTGAAACTTCTTTGTCAAGAGTTGAAGCGCTTGCGAGCGTTACACCCGCTACGTCATCAATCACTTGAGCGTAGATGCCTGTATTAGAACGGAATACGTTCAAACGTGGGCGATCAGCAGTTCCAGAGAGTTTTCCGCGAACGCGACGGTGGCGTTTTTGGCGGATTTTATTTTTATCTGGTTTCGTAATCACAATTTTCACCTCTTAATTTTAATCTTGTGCTCATGCACAACCTTGGGAAACAGCTTGTTTGGCTGAAAAAATCAGCCAGACAAGATTATTTACCAGTTTTACCTTCTTTGCGGCGAACGAATTCACCAACGTAGCGGATACCTTTACCTTTGTATGGCTCTGGAGCACGCAGACTACGTACGTAAGCTGCAGTTTGTCCGACTACTTCTTTTGAAATTCCACTGACAACGATAGTTGTTGGGTTTGGAAGTTCAAAAGTGATGCCTTCTGGTGCTTCTACTTCGTCTGGATGAGATTTACCAACTGAAAGTACAAGCTTTTTGCCTTGAAGTTGTGCACGGTAACCAACCCCGCGCATTTCAAGTTCTTTCTTGAATCCTTCTGATACACCAACAACCATGTTGTTCAAAAGGGCACGAGTTGTTCCGTGGATTGTTTTCATTTCTTTTGAATCGTTTGGACGGTGAAGAGTTACTTCAGTTCCTTCCACACGGATTTCAATATCTTTTGAGAACTCACGAGTCAGTTCTCCTTTAGGTCCTTTTACAGTTACAACGTTGTCTTTGTTGCTGATCTCAACACCAGCAGGCAACACGATAACTTTATTACCAATACGTGACATGTATATATTCTCCTGTTAGATTGTCAGGCCGCAAGCGACCAGTTTTCACGGGGCTTAAATCGATTTCTCGATTTAAAGGAACATTTAGGTTTCAATTTCAAAGTGAATCTAGGAATCGTCTCGCAGGCATAACTTTGGGTTAGGCAAGAGACGATAACGAAGAGTCACAAAGAAATTGGGAACTAAATATTACCAAACGTAAGCGATAACCTCACCACCAACATTCTTTTGGCGTGCTTCTTTATCAGTCAGCAAGCCTTCAGATGTTGAAAGGATAGCAATTCCAAGTCCGTTCAGAACTTTTGGAAGATCTTCGCGTTTCTTGTAAACACGCAGACCTGGTTTTGAAACGCGTTTCAAACCAGTGATAACTTTTTCACCATTTTGTCCGTATTTAAGAAATACACGGATGATGCCTTGTTTGTCATCTTCGATGATTTCAACGTTTTTTACAAAACCTTCACGCTTCAGGATTTCAGCAATCCCTTTTTTGATGTTTGATGCAGGCACTTCAAGCACTTCGTGGTTTGCTTGGTTAGCATTACGGATACGTGTCAGAAAGTCTGCAATTGGGTCAGTCATAACCATTTTATATTTCTCCTCTTACTAGTAGTTTGCAAGCTGCACTTGCTAGTTAATGATTGAGCTAGGCTCAGATTGTATTGACACATTCGAACAAGATAACTCTTATTTGAACACGAGCTACAACCTGGGCAAAAAAGATAAATTTGTTTTGGAGCATCGCTCCTTCACCAAATTTCCTATTTTTGCTGTGGTTGTTACGCTCTTTTTATCATGATATTACCAAGATGCTTTGGTAACGCCAGGGATTTGTCCTTTGTATGCTAATTCACGGAAGCAAACACGGCAAAGTTTAAACTTGCGGTAAACGGAATGTGGACGGCCACATTTTTCACAACGAGTATAAGCTTGCGTAGAGAACTTAGCTGGGCGTTTGTTCTTAGCAATCATTGATTTTTTAGCCATTTGTTTTACCTCCTATATTATTTTGCAAAAGGCATTCCAAGGCCTGTAAGCAATTCGCGTGACTCTTCGTCAGTGTTAGCAGTTGTTACGATAACGATGTCAAGACCGCGAGTCTTATCAACGTCATCAAAGTTGATTTCTGGGAAGATCAATTGCTCTTTCACACCAAGTGTATAGTTTCCGCGTCCATCAAAAGATTTTGTTGGTACACCGTGGAAGTCACGAACACGTGGAAGAGAAACTGAAACCAATTTATCCAAGAATTCATACATACGTTCGCCACGAAGGGTTACTTTAGCACCGATCGCTACACCTTCACGAAGACGGAAGCCGGCGATTGATTTTTTAGCTTTAGTGATAAGTGGTTTTTGACCTGAGATAAGAGCCAATTCTTCAGCAGCTTTTTCAAGGTTTTTAGCGTTTGATACAGCGTCACCGACACCCATGTTCAAAACGATTTTATCCACTTTTGGCACAGCCATAACAGATGAGTAGTTGAACTTTTCAGTCAAAGCAGGAACTACTTCTTTAAGATATTTTTCTTTTAAACGATTTGCCATTATACTTCTCCTTTCCTTCGTGATTAGTCAAGCACTTCGCCCGATTTTTTATTGTAACGAACTTTTTTGCCGTCTACAAACTTGTAGCCAACACGTCCTGCAACACCATTTTTGTCAAGAACTTGAACGTTTGACACATGGATTGGTGCTTCTTTTTCCACGATAGCACCTTGAGGGTTTTCGTTATTTGGCTTTTGGTGTTTCTTAACGATGTTTACACCTTCAACAACAACTTTGTTTACTTTTGGAAGAGCTGTAACAACAAGCGCTTCAACACCCTTGTCTTTACCAGCAATTACGCGAACTTTGTCGCCTTTTTTTACAAACATTTATTTCTCCTCTTAATTCTTACGCCCATAGGGCACCCTGACTTTTGTCAGGGGACTGTGTTTGTTAATTTTTTGATTAAAGTACTTCTGGAGCCAATGATACGATCTTCATGAAGCCACCGTCACGCAATTCACGAGCAACTGGGCCGAAGATACGAGTTCCGCGAGGAGTTTTGTCTTCACGGATGATGACTGCAGCGTTTTCGTCAAATTTGATGTATGAACCATCTTTACGACGAGCACCTGATTTAGTACGAACGATAACAGCTTTTACAACGTCACCTTTCTTAACCGCACCACCAGGAGTAGCTTGTTTTACAGACGCAACGATTACATCACCGATGTTAGCGAACTTACGTCCTGAGCCACCAAGAACTTTGATTGTCAAGATTTCGCGAGCGCCGCTGTTGTCGGCAACTTTCAAACGAGTTTCTGTTTGAATCATTTAAGTTTTCTCCTTTCTGGTTTGATTAGATGATAACCGCTTCTTCAACGACTTCTACAAGACGGAAGCGTTTTGTAGCTGAAAGCGGACGAGTTTCCATGATACGAACGATATCGCCTTCTTTGGCAACATTGTTTTCGTCATGTGCTTTGTACTTCTTAGAGTAGTTAATACGTTTACCATAGACTGGGTGGTTACGTTTAGTTTCAACTACAACTGTGATTGTTTTGTCCATTTTGTCAGAAACAACGCGTCCGACAAGAACTTTACGATTATTGCGTTCCATTGAAATTCTCCTTCCCTAGTCTATTATTTAACTTCTGATTGAACAGTTTTAATACGAGCGATTTGTTTTTTCACTTCTTTCAAACGAGCTGTCTGCTCCAATTGGCCAGCAGCTGCTTGGAAACGAAGATCAAACAATTCTTTCTTCAATTCATTTTCACGCTTCGCGAGTTCTTCTTGAGAAAGACCACGAAGTTCTTTAACAAATTCTTTTACTTCATTAAGTTTCATGCCTTCTCCTTATTCTGCTTCACGTTTTACGAATTTACATTTAACTGGAAGTTTGTGGCTTGCAAGGCGAAGCGCTTCGCGAGCGATTTCTTCTGAAACGCCAGCAACTTCAAACATTACTTTGCCACGCTTAACTGGCGCAACCCAACCTTCTGGAGCACCTTTACCAGATCCCATCCGTACACCGATAGCTTTTGCAGTGTATGATTTGTGTGGGAAGATTTTAATCCAAACTTTACCACCACGCTTCATGTAACGAGTCATAGCGATACGGGCAGCTTCGATTTGGCGGTTAGTAATCCAGTGGCTAGTAGTTGCTTGAAGACCGTATTCTCCAAATGCTACTTCTTTTCCGCCTTTAGCTTCACCGCGCATTTTTCCACGGAATTCGCGACGGTGTTTAACACGTTTAGGTACTAACATTGGTTATTTACCTCCTTTAGTGTTTTTACGAGCTGGAAGGACTTCTCCACGGTAGATCCAGACTTTAACACCCAGTTTACCGTAAGTAGTATCAGCTTCTTCCCAAGCGTAATCGATATCCGCACGAAGAGTGTGAAGCGGAACAGTTCCCTCAGAGTAACCTTCGCTGCGGGCAATATCTGCACCGTTCAAACGACCTGATACTTGAGTTTTGATTCCCTTAGCTCCTGCACGCATTGTACGTTGGATAGCTTGTTTTTGAGCACGACGGAAAGCAACACGCTGCTCAAGCTGGCGAGCAATTCCTTCACCAACCAGGTGCGCATCCAAGTCAGGACGCTTGATTTCGATGATGTTGATGTGGACTTGTTTTCCAGTCAATTTGTTGAGTTTTGCACGGAGTGCATCAACGTTTGCTCCACCTTTACCGATAACCATACCTGGTTTAGCAGTGTGAAGAGAAACGTTTACTTTGTTTACTGCGCGCTCAATTTCAATAGTTGAAATCGCTGCGTCAGCCAATTCTTTTTGAACGAATTTACGGATTGCAAGATCTTCATGAAGGTAATCCGCGTATTCTTTTTCAGCATACCATTTGGCATCCCAATCACGGATGATGCCGACACGCATACCAATTGGATGTACTTTTTGACCCACGATGTTACCTCCTTATTTTTCTGCAACGACCACAGTGATGTGGCTTGTGCGTTTGTTGATTGGTGAAGCTGAACCTTTAGCGCGCGGACGGAAACGTTTCATAGTTGGTCCTTCGTTTGCGAAAGCTTCAGATACTACCAAGTTTGCTTTTTCCAAACCAAAGTTGTTTTCAGCATTAGCGATTGCAGAGTTCAAAACTTTTTCGATAATGCCAGCAGCTTTGTTTGGAGTGAATTTCAAGATTGCGATTGCGTCAGCGACGTTTTTACCACGAATATTGTCAAGAACCAGACGAGATTTACGAGGTGAAACACGCACTGTACGAGCCATTGCTTTAGCTGAAGTAATTTCTGCCATTTATGTTCTCCTTATTTTCTACGTGTTTTCTTGTCGTCTGCAGCGTGACCTTTGTAAGTACGAGTTGGCGCAAATTCACCAAGCTTGTGACCTACCATGTCTTCCTGGATGTAAACAGGTACGTGTTTACGTCCGTCATAAACTGCGATTGTGTAACCAATGAAACTTGGGAAGATCGTTGAACGACGTGACCAAGTTTTGATGACTTTTTTCTTTTCGTCGTTAGCTTGAGCTTCAACTTTCTTCATCAGATGCTCATCGACGAAAGGTCCTTTTTTAAGACTGCGTCCCATTTTATATTTTCTCCTTTAAATAAGTACCACAGCGGCCTGCGCTGACTAAGCAGCGCTACCGAGCTGGCGGATAGATTGTTTTAAATTATTTCTCGTTGCGACGACGAACGATAAGTTTGTCAGATTTCGCTTTTTTGTTACGAGTTTTAAGTCCAAGAGCAGGTTTGCCCCATGGAGTAGATGGCGCTTTACGACCAACTGGTGCTTTACCTTCACCACCACCGTGTGGGTGATCGTTAGGGTTCATTACAGAACCGCGAACTGTTGGGCGGATACCTTTCCAACGGCTACGTCCTGCTTTACCAAGGTTTACAAGTCCATGTTGTTCGTTTCCGACAACACCAACTGTAGCGCGGCAAGTACCAAGAATCATACGAACTTCGCCTGATTGAAGACGAACAAGAGTGTACTTACCTTCTTGACCCAATACTTGAGCAGAAGCTCCAGCAGCACGAACCAATTCTCCACCACGGCCTGGTTTCAACTCAATGTTGTGAACCAAAGTACCAACTGGGATGTTAGCTAGCGGAAGAGCGTTTCCGACTTTGATATCTGCTTCAGGACCTGAAACGATACGTTGACCAACTTCAAGACCTTTAGGAGCGATGATATAAGCCTTCACACCGTCAGTGTAGTGAACCAAAGCGATGTTTGCTGAACGATTTGGATCATACTCGATTGTTTTTACAACTGCTTCAACAGCGTCTTTGTTACGCTTGAAGTCAATCAAACGGTAGTGACGCTTGTGGCCGCCACCTTGGTGACGAACAGTGATGCGACCGTTGTTATTACGACCAGCCTTGCTCTTCAAAGAAACAAGCAAAGATTTTTCTGGAGTGCTGGTAGTGATTTCAGCGAAATCCAAAGAAGTCATATTACGGCGACCGTTTGTTGTTGGTTTATAAACACGAATTCCCACGATATTTCCTCCTTAGATTATTCTTCTTCTGCACCGAACAACTCGATTGCTTTAGAATCAGCTGTCAGTGTTACGATAGCTTTTTTAGTTTTGTTTGTAAAACCAGTGTAGCGTCCAACGCGTTTTGCTTTTGGTTTTACATTGATAGTGTTAACGTTAGCAACCTTAACTCCTTCAAAAGCAGCTTCAACAGCTTGCTTAATCAAGAGTTTGTGAGCGCGAGTGTCCACTTCAAATACGTATTTGCCTGCTTCGTACTGAGCCATTGAACCTTCAGTGATAACAGGTTTTTTGATTACGTCGTACAAATTCATTATGCAAGAACCTCCTCAATTTTAGAGATAGCTGCCTGAGTAACCAGAAGTTTATCGCTGTTTACGATGTCCAGAACGCTTGCAGTTGTTGCAGTTGCAACTTTCACGTTTGGAAGGTTGCGAGCTGAAAGTGCAGCGAATTCGTTTCCTTCTTCAAGGATAACAAGGACTTTCGTATCGATGCTCAGTGCAGCAAGCACTTTTGCAAACTCAGCAGTTTTTGGAGCTGTAAATGAAAGGCTGTCTACAGCTACGAATTTGTTTTCAGCAACTTTTTCAGAGTAAACTGATTTCAATGCTAATCTACGAACTTTACGCGGAAGTTTGTAAGCATATGAACGAGGAGTTGGACCGAATACGATACCACCACCACGCCATTGTGGAGAGCGGATAGAACCTTGACGAGCACGTCCAGTTCCTTTTTGACGCCATGGTTTGCGTCCGCCGCCTGATACTGCAGAACGGTTTTTAACAGCATGAGTTCCTTGACGAAGGCTAGCGCGTTGGCTGATGATAACATCAAAGACAACTGATTCATTTGGTTCAATACCAAAGATCGCATCGTTCAGAACTACTTCACCAGCTTCTTTACCAGTTTGGTCAAATAATTTTACGTTTGCCATTGTGACTGATTTCCCCTTTCTTTATTATTTACCAGCTTTAACTGCTGACTTGATAGTGATAAGAGATTTCTTAGCACCTGGTACGTTACCTTTAATCAGGATAACGTTCTTCTCTGGAACAACCTGTACGATTTCAAGGTTTTGAATCGTTACACGGTTGCCACCCATACGTCCAGCCAAGCGTTTGTTTTTGAACACGCGGTTTGGTGCAACTGGTCCCATTGAACCAGGACGACGGTGGTAACGTGAACCGTGAGCCATTGGACCACGAGATTGGCCGTGGCGTTTGATAACACCTTGGAAACCTTTACCTTTTGAAGTTCCTGTTACATCAACAACATCACCAGCTTCGAATGTATCGACAGTGATTTCTGCTCCTACTTCCAAGCCTTCAATGTTTTTGAATTCACGAATGAAGCGCTTAGGAGCTGTGTTAGCTTTCGCTACATGGCCTTTGGCAGGTTTGTTGCTCAATACGTCACGAAGATCATCAAAACCAACTTGAACTGCGTTGTAACCATCTGTTTCAACTGTTTTAACTTGAAGAACAACGTTTGGAGCTGCTTCAATAACAGTTACAGGGATTAATTCGCCAGCTTCAGTGAAGATTTGAGTCATTCCCACTTTTTTCCCTAAGATTCCTTTTGTCATGAGAAAATGTTTCCTTTTCTATAATTTTTTTCAAAAAGTTTTTAACGAGCGTTTTTCATGCTCTGGTTTAGATCAAACTTTAGATTAAAGTTTAATCTCTACGTTCACACCACTTGGAAGATCCAATTTCATCAAAGCGTCAACTGTTTTTTGAGTTGGGTTGATGATATCGATCAAGCGTTTGTGAGTACGCATTTCAAATTGTTCGCGAGAGTCTTTGTATTTGTGAGTCGCACGAATGATTGTGTAGAGGCTGCGCTCAGTTGGAAGTGGGATTGGACCCGCAACTTCAGCACCAGTACGAGTAGCAGTTTCTACGATTTTTGCAGCCGCTGTATCAAGTGTACGGTGTTCGTAAGCTTTCAAACGGATGCGGATTTTTTTGTTTGCCATCTTTTTCTCCTTTTCGTCTATTTAAGATAATAGGCTAGCTCCACAAGAAAACCGACAGACGATTGCGTGGCAATGCAACCGAGCGTGTCGCAACCTCTTGCATCAAAGCTACACACTGTATTTTTACAGCACCATAGTATCTTAACACAAAGAACCAGTCATTGCAAGGGATTTGAGTAATTTTTTAAAGATTTTTAGGATAATTTTTTATGAAAGTGTTTTCTAAACAATTTATAAGTCTTGTAAATCATTACAGAGAAGAAAATTTAGACTTTTAACCTATTTATTCGATTTTGTATTCAGAAAATACAAAATCTCACTGACGCACATCAGTGAGATAAAAAAATGAAAATTTACCCTTGGCTTCTTTGTCTTTATAGAAATGGGCTGTCCTTTTCGATACGAAAGCTATTGCCCGACTGGCAGATGACAAGGTCTGCAGCTGCTAGATAGGGTTGATAAAAGTGCCTATATTGCTCTCGTCGAGCCAGATGCGTCTGCTCTATCCACTCTGACCTGCGCTCTCGCACAGCCACATCTCTTGCCAAGCGGCGTTCTAACTCAGTCTGATCGTCCGTGTAAAAGCAAAGCGACAAATCAAACAAACTTTCAGGCAAAAAGGCAGCCGACATACCTTCTACTATCAGAATAGGCTTTCGGGCTGATAAACGCAAGCTAGGCGACCAAGCTGTGCAAATGGTCAGAATATCTAGACCAGACTGCAAGGCGCAAATATCTCGCTCCAGACTGCTTAGTTCATGAACCGCAGGGAGACAGGCTGTTACTTTTTGATGAGGAAAATCTTTGGAACTAAGCAAATCTCGATACTCCCCAGTAATTACATAAGGATCTGTTTCCAGCAGATTGACTCGTTCCTCACCCAAGGCTAGCTGGAGTTTTCGAGCAAAAGTTGACTTCCCCGAAGCACCGTGACCGTAAATACGCAGGGTATGGTTTTGGTCGCCTGACAGATACGCTGTCAATCTTTTCAGCAATTTCTCTTCATCAGACATGGCTTCTCCTTTCAAATGGAGGTTCTTAGAAATTTCGGCTGGATTTATTGTAGCCGTAGCGCTCAATAAAGTCTTCACGGAATTCCAGCAAGTTGTCATCCATGATGGCTTGGCGGACCTTCTTCATAAGGTTTACCAAGAAGTAGAGATTATGATAACTGGTCAGGCGGATGCCAAAGGTTTCATCCGCTTTAAGCAAGTGGCGGATATAGGCCCTCGTATAGTTGCTGCAAGTGTAGCAGTCACAGTCATGGTCCAGTGGCGTGAAATCTTCCTCAAACTGAGCATTTTTAACCACCAGACGTCCTTCGCTGGTCATACAGGTACCGTTTCGGGCAATCCGAGTCGGCAGGACGCAGTCAAACATATCAACGCCACGGATAACCCCATCAATCAAGCTATCTGGCGCCCCAACTCCCATGAGATAGCGAGGCTTGTTTTCAGGCAGCATAGGCGTCGTGAAGTCTAGCACCGCATTCATCTCTTCGTGAGACTCTCCAACAGCCAGTCCTCCAATAGAGTAGCCTGGAAAATCCATGCTGACCAAGTCTTGAGCAGACTGACGACGCAAATCTTCAAACCCAGCACCCTGAACAATACCAAAGAGACTTTGGTCGTGTGGACGGCTGTGGGCCTTGAGGCCACGCTCTGCCCAACGGCTGGTCCGCTCAATAGACTTCTTGACATAGTCATAAGGTTGGTAGAACTGCGGACACTCATCAAAGGACATCATGATGTCGCTACCCAGATTGTTCTGGATAGAGATGGCCTTTTCTGGCGACAGGAACATCTTGGAACCATTGAGGTGGTTCTTGAAAGTTACTCCTTCTTCTGTGATGTTGCGGCTGTCAGCTAAAGAATAGACCTGGAAACCGCCACTATCAGTCAGAATAGGCTGGTCCCAGTTCATGAACTTGTGCAGGCCACCTGCACGGGCAATCAGCTCATCGCCTGGACGTAGCCAGAGATGATAGGTATTGGCCAAGATAATACCAGAGCCCATTTGCTTGAGCTCTTCAGGGGACTGGGTCTTAACTGTCGCCTGGGTTCCAACCGGCATAAACATAGGCGTCGGGAAAGTCCCGTGAGGCGTGATAATCTCTCCCAAACGAGCACCTGTGTGTTTTTCTTTTTTAATCAAACGATACTGAATCGGTGATGTTGACATGTTTCCTCCTGCTGGGAAAAACAGTCCCAGCGATTTTTCTTCTATATAAGGAGCAGCAAGGGCTCACAAGATACCGTATGATTTTACCAAAAAAACTTCTATCTGTCACGGGGTATGATATAATGTAACAGACAAATCCAAATGGAGGAATTATGAATCTAAGTAACATCAGAGCTCAGGCTCGAACCATCCGGAGCCAAACGAATGGGATTTTTCTTTTGTTTGCAGCTCCGACTCTTGCCGGTATCCTAAACATCTTGCTTTCCCTTATTGGGAATCTAAGAGGCTCCGTTTCCGACCTGACCTTCAGCCAGTTCATATATTTTCTGATTAGCCGAACTCTTTTTCCGACGACCATTCAGTTTATCACGTCTCTCCTGCTGCTTTCTGCCAGCTACACCATGATAAGTGTCATCCGCAAGAAAAAGGATGAGGTCCGCTTTTCAGATATTGGGCATCTTTTTACGAGCAAGAACTTCACACCTGTTTTCAAAACCGTTTTGCTCAAGCAGCTATTGCTTTTCCTTTGGAATCTTCCTATATTTTGCGGGAGTCTTCTGTCCGTCTTCAATGCTTATAAGATTCTCAATATTTCGGAAAAACTTCCTGCCCATACTGTGCTGACTGCTCAAAGCGAGGCAGGACAACAGATTCTTCAATACACACCTGGTATGTTACTGGGAAGCCTCTTGATATTGGTTGGCCTAGGCATCACCATCCCTCAGTACTACGCATATTCTCAAGCAGAACTGATCCTATATGACCAGCTTGAGACTGACACCTACCAGGGAGCTTTCTCTACTATTCGTCAAAGCCGGAAGCTAATGAAGGGCTATAAGGGAAAGCTATTTTTGCTGGATCTGAGCTTCATCGGCTGGAATTTACTGGCCAGAATGACGTACAGTGTACTGAATATTATGGTTCTTCCTTATACAGCGACTGCTTACATTCTCTTCTACGAAGAGTTGAAAAAAGAAAAAGCGAGCTCAAAAGAAAACAACCCACAGGCACGGAACTCCTTGTCTTAAGCTTGTGAGTTGTTTTTTTATTTAGTATTTTAGTCTGGCCTGTCAAGGGCAGAGCGGATTATATCAAAGGCTGCCTCCAGCGAATCCTCATCTGTGAAAAAGGATTCCTCTTCCCAGCCTAAAAAGTCTCGGTCTTTCCACCAGCGCTTCATGTCGGCAGGAGTGAATTCATCTTGTTTAGCTCTAGTCTGATGGCGGCGGACTGTTTCTTCAAAGGATAGGTCATAGTAGTAGGCAAAGACCTGCGGAGCGAAGAGTTTTTTCAACCGCTCGAGCATCTGTCCGTAAATGTCCGTCTCATAAAACCCTTCTACCAGAACCAGCAAATCATGTTCGTAACCGAAGCGTGCCAATGTTTCCGTCAGGTCAATAGATAAATTTCCCGGCTCAACTTTTTCCTTGAGCATATCCCGTCTAACCGTATCTTGCGATATCAGGAGAGTCCCTCGGCCATAGTGAGCCTGCAGTTTCCTGGCTAGGCTAGACTTGCCAGAGCCGGAATTGCCACGAATGATGACTAACTTGGCCATCTTATTCGCCCAGAATCAAGCGGGTATGCTCGCGTTTAATGCAGCGGTCCATGACAATGTCATCCCGACCGGCTGTCCGCAAAATCTGCTCAGCTTCTTCACTTTCCAAGCCCAACTGAGCCCAGAAAACCTTGGCATCCGTCTGCAGAAAATCCAGTGCCACATCTGGCAAAAACTCACTGCGGCGGTATACATCGACAATATCCACCGGAAAAGGAATATCTTTGAGACTAGCATAAACTGTCTCACCAAAAATTTGACTGCCCGCTGCCCGCGGATTGACTGGAATAATGCGATAGCCTCGCTCCTGCATCTCCTTGGACACACGGTTGCTGGTTGTTTCTTCGCGGTCAGACAGTCCGACAACAGCAATCACTTTGCTGTTTTTCAAATAATGCTTGACGATTGCATCGCTGGGATTTTGAAAATGATAAGTCATAGATTTCCTCCTCATTCATAATAAAGCTGGATAATTTTGCAGTGTTTGCGTCTTAACTGAGTCTGAGCTAAAACCTCGGAAAATAGATAATCCGTTCTAGGAGCATCGCTTCTCCGTCCGAATTGCTAATTTTCAGTCGGTTTTGACGCTCTTTGTATCTTGTTTTACTTCGCCTCGTACCAAGTTTGGCCGGCATTTTCATCAGCTACTAATGGAACGGCCAATTCAATCGCGGCTTCCATGGTTTCTTTGACTAGCTGGCGGACGGCTGTTAGCTCGTCAGCTGGCACTTCTAGCACGATTTCATCGTGAACCTGCAAGAGCATGCGAGATTTAAAATTCTTCTCTGTCAGAGCTCGGTCCAGATTAATCATAGCGACTTTGAGAATGTCTGCAGCAGAGCCTTGGATCGGGCTGTTAATGGCTGTGCGCTCCGCAAAATTTCGGATGTTAAAGTTGCGGGAATTGATATCTGGCAAAGAACGACGGCGATGATAAATGGTCTCTACATAGCCTTTATCACGCGCTTCGCGAACGATGGTTTCCATATAATTCTTGATACCAGGGAAACGCTCAAAATAGGTCTGGATATAGTCCTTAGCAGCCTTGCGGGAAATGCCCAGATTATTGGCTAGGCCAAAGTCGGAAATTCCATAAACTACTCCGAAGTTGACAGCCTTGGCATTGCGACGGTCATTAGGTGTCACATCCTCTGCCTTTTCAATACCAAAGACCCGCATGGCTGTAGCCGTGTGAATATCTTCTCCATGTTGAAAGGCAGCAATCAGATGCTCGTCCTGCGAAATATGAGCCAGCACCCGCAGCTCAATCTGGGAATAATCCGAGCTGAGTAGTACGCTGTCTGCCCACTCCGGCACAAAGGCCTTGCGAATGAGGCGCCCCTGCTCCAAACGAACGGGGATGTTCTGCAGGTTCGGGTCAACCGAGGACAGGCGACCCGTCTGGGTCAAATCCTGAACATAGCGAGTGTGAATCTTGCCGTCAGCCGCAATCGCCTCCTGCAGTCCGATGATATAAGTGGACTGCAGCTTGCTGATTTGACGGTATTCCAGAATCTTAGACACAATCGGTGCTATCGGTGCTAAACGCTCCAGCACGTCAACCGCTGTCGAGTAGCCTGTCTTGGTCTTTTTGGTATACTCCAGCGGCAAGCCCATATCCTCAAAGAGAATGGTTCCCAGCTGTTTTGGTGAGTTAATATTGAACTCCTGACCAGCCAGATCATAAATCTCCTGCGTCAGACTTTCCAGCGTCTTTTCATTTTCTGCCTGCATGCCCTGCAGGGTTTCCCGCTCAACCTTGATCCCCGCAATCTCCATCTTGGCTAGGACAAAGGCCAGAGGCTGCTCCATTTCAAGCAACAAATCCAGCTGATCGTGGGAACGGAGCTGGTCTTTCATTTGCTCTTCTGTTTCCAGCAACACTTGGATTTTACGAGCTAGATGCTCAAAGAGCTGCTCTTGCTCCGGCAGAGCGCGCTTGGCTCCCTTGCCATAAACCTCATCATCAGTCGGCAGGATTGTTTGGCCGTAAAGCCGAGCAATAGTCGCCAGCTCATTATCCTCAACTGTAGAAAGCAGATACTTGGCTAGGCGCGCATCAAAGGCTGCTGCCGGCAGTTCAATGCCGTAATGACTGAGCAGTACCTTAGTCCGCTTGAGATCGTAGGTTTTCAGAGCTGTTTTTGTCAAAAACTCCTGAAAGAGAGGTTGCTGCAGTAAGTCGCTAGAGCCAACATAAATCTGACGGCTATCGCCCCAGGCAAGACCGACAATCTCTTCCTTGTGGTAGTTGTCACCCAAGATTTCAAAATAGAAGAATTGCTCTGGTGCCAACATATCTGCTGTCACCTCAGTCACTTTTGTCAATTCAATTGGTTTGACTTCTACCGGCTCTTGACCAGTACCTAGCTGAGCCTTGAGCTGCTTGAAGCCCATCTCGTCATAGAACTTACTCAGGGCCTCTATCTGAGGACCCTTATAAACCAAATCATCCAGCCCGATTTCAATCGGAGCCTGAGTATTGATGGTGGCTAGGGTTTTAGATAAGAAGGCCTTGTCCTTGTCATTGATCAGATTTTCCTTCATCTTGGAAGCCTTGAGCTGGTCAATGTTTTCATAGAGATTTTCCAAAGAGCCATACTCCAAGAGGAGCTTGAGGCCAGTCTTCTCGCCAATCTTGGTCACGCCGGGGATATTGTCCGACTGATCGCCCATCAGCGCCTTGAGGTCAATGAACTGCTCTGGTGTGATGCCCATCTTTTCCATGAGGTAGGCTGGGGTAAATTCCTCAAACTCAGCTACGCCTTTCTTGGATATCTCTACCACGGTATTATCATCCGTCAGCTGAATCAAGTCTTTATCGCCGCTGACAATGGTCACATCGTAAGGCACAGCTGTCTTTTCAGCCATCTTGTCCAAGGTCCCGATAATGTCATCCGCCTCGTACTGAGCCAAGTCATAGAAGTGAATGCCTAGGTGCTTCAGCATTTCTCGTATAAAAGGCAACTGCTCACGAAATTCATCCGGTGTCTTGGCCCGACCAGCCTTATAGTCAGCATACATCTCGGTCCGGAAGGTCGTCTTGCCAGCATCAAAAGCTACCAGAACATGAGTCGGCTGCACGCGCTCCAAGAGATGATTGAGCATGAGGTGAAAGCCATAAATGGCATTGGTATGCAGGCCCGATGGACTCTTGAAACGGTCAATTTGATTATAAAGCGCAAAAAAAGCGCGAAAAGCAACGGACGAACCGTCGATTAATAATAACTTATTCTTATTTTCCATAGGTTTATTATAACACGAAAGGCGGACAAAGACAGGAACAGCGGCGTGGAAAATAGGTAGAAAGTGAATTGAGATTTAAATTTTGCTATAATCATCCTATGAAAAACACTTACTATTTTATCCGTCATGCGCATTCTAACTATACACCTGATGAAATCAACCGACCATTATCAGACAAAGGGCAAGAATCCTTGGCGCAGCTTGACTTTTTAGCAGACAAACCCATTACCGCCATTTATTCCAGTCCTTACCGAAGAGCCACCCAGACGGTTGAACCTTTGGCTCAGAGCCTGAAACTCGCTATTCAAACCGACAAACGGCTAATAGAGCGAAAGCTAAGTAGTCAAGCGATTGCCGACCAAGATTTTGAAAAATCCCTCATGCAACTTTGGTCTCAGCCGGCATTTTCACTCGTTGGTGGCGAGTCTAATCAACAAGCTCAACAGCGAGCCTTAGCCCTTCTTCATGAACTGGAAAGCAAGCATCAAAACGAAGAGATTATCATTAGCTCTCATGGTAACCTTATCTGCATTTTACTAAGCGCATTCGATTCCAGCATTGATTATAACTTTTGGCATAATCTTTCCATGCCAGATGTGCTAGTTTTAGATAAAGACGAAAGAATCACTCACCTCCCATAAAAGATGGTATCGCCTAGCAAGATTCGACTAAATCTTATCGCTCATATATGTTATAATATAGAAACTGGAGGTAAAAGATGTTTCCAATCCGTATTACAACTCTTATGACTGAAGAAGTTTATAAAAGATTTTCATGGGCTATTCTCGTGCGACGAAAAGGATTTGTATTATACATAATCATACTGATAATCGGGCTGTTCACCTACGTAATGCTCGGCCCATTAGAGGAAAAGATAATATCTATCATATTGGCTCCCCCTATTTGCGCCTCTATGTACTATTTTGGCATGAATTATCAGATAAAGAGAGCCTATCAAAAAAATCCTTTATTTCAGAACATGGAGGTCACTCTGATATTTGACAGAGAGTCTTTTATAGCAAGAAACATACGTGGTGAATTTCGCTATACCTATGATGATATTGTCAAGGTCATTATGACAAAGCAAGATTTTTATATCTTGATAGGGGAGAGCACTGGTTTCCCTATTGAAAAAAAGAACTGCACTCCCGAGGCTCTTGAGTTCTTGCTGGAACTTCACATTGAGCATATGTAAAAGAAAAAGCAGGCTAGACTGACAGTAGATCAGTTCTGGTCTGCTTTTTATTTTGTAAATAATTGCTTGATATCCACCAACTTCTCTATTTTCTGATTGATTTCTGGTCGGTAGTCACAGAAGTTAATGCTCTGGATGCCACTATTGACTGCAACATCCACGTCCAGCGTCCGATCGCCGATATAGTAAGTTTCCTGCTTATCCAGGCCATATTTATCGAGCAGATAGTCGACACCTTCTGGGTGGGGCTTGCGCTCAAAGCCGTTGGCTGTTGTGATGATTTCTGTAAAATAGTCATAAATACCCAAGTCTCGTAAAATTTGATGGGCATTGAGTCCCTTGTGGGTATAGACGAACTGGGCAATGCCCTGCTCTTCAGCCCAGGCTAGTATCTCCGCAGCTCCTTCCATCAGATGGACCTGAACATTCTTTTCCTTTAGACTTGCTCCACGGAAGGCATTCATATCAGCAGCATCCAGCCCTTTCTCAGATGCCACTTCCTCCAAGAGCTTCTGGACAGAGTGCTTTAGGATATAGCTGTGAATACTCGCCCTGTCGAAGTCCAGACCATAGTGAGCATAGGTTTCCTCAATCCCTGCCAAAATAGCATCGTAGGAGTCCAGCAAGGTGCCGTCCAAATCCCAAATAAACGCTTTTGTCATGTGATTTCCCTCATTTTTCTGTCAAATAAAACCTTTAAAAATAGCCAGCGGAAGCCATTGTCCAAGAGCATCCCAGTCCAGACTCCCGGCAGACCCAAGCCAAAAGTCACTCCCAGCAAGTAACCGACAATAATGCGAATCAGCCACATACCAATAGCCGTGGCATAAAAGGGCAGTCTGGAATTGCCCAGACCCTGCCAGATAGCTGTGTAAATCACGGTTCCGACTGCCATGGGAGTTCCCAGCAGGGAGAAAAGCATGACCGAAAGACTGGCTGTGATAGCTCCGCTATTATCCGTATAGAGCAAGGTCAGCGGCCGACCAAAAGCAAAGATTCCTAGAGCCACAGGTAGCATACAAGCAAAAGACAGCCAGAAGGCCCTCTGACGAATCAGACCGACCTCTTGCATATCTCCCTCCCCCACCGCATGGGCGACCAGCATGACTGTTGCTGTCGCAACCCCAAAGGCAGGCATATAGTTAAACTGAGTCAGGACTTCACCAATGGCATTCCCCGCTACTGCGTCCGTCCCAAAGACGACCACAATGGCAATGATAACTACATCACCCGCCCGCATCATGAGCCGCTCTCCAGCAGCTGGCAGAGACAGGCGTAAGAGCTCTCCATCTAAGCCCCAGCGCCAGCGGATTGTGGACAAATCCAGCTCCCGCCAGAGAATCAGCACACCGACCAAACGAGCCAGCACCGTTCCCAACGCTACACCGACAATACCAAGCCGAAAGACGTAAATCCCCAGACCGGAAAAGAGGGCATTGAGGACATTGGTCAGAAGACTGACATACATGGGAAATCTAGGATTGCGCGTGACCCGCACTAAAGCACCAAAAGAAGTCATCAAGCCTAGCAGAACAATTGTCCCACCAACCAGAGCCAGATAAAGACCACCTGCTTCAGCCACCGCTTTTTCCGTCCCTAGAAGATCCAGCATCTGCCTGCCAAAGAGCAGGGAAATCAGCCCCAACAGAAGACTCAGAAGCAAGGTTAGCTTGATAGCCTCAGCTGTATGATAGGCCAGACGCTTCTTGTCCCCCTGAGCCAGAGTCTTGGAGATGAGACTGGAAATAGCAGCCCCCAGCGCGATAAAGATTGCCTGATAAATCGTAATGATGTTGCCGGCCACCGAGACACCAGAAATAGCAATCAGCCCAAGACTGGCCACCAGATAGCTGTCGACCATTCCCATGAGCATCTGCAAAAAGTTCTCCGCCATAGCCGGCAAGGCGATATTCATGATTTTTTTATAAGTCGTCATAATCTGAAAATCTCCTGCATTTGTATATCCTTTCTCACTTGAGATTTCCACCCTCCACAATAGAGAATAGAAAGCGGTGGGACTATTGTCCTACCGCATATTAATCTCCTATCTATAAAAACTTGTTTTAAGCACAAACTCCCACACTATACTGCTTCGCATTCCCAAACTCAATGAATATCTTCACTCCTCAACAAAGAGTCCTAAGATATGGACATTATCTGCGACGGAAACGAAGGCAGCTGGGTCGGTCTGCTTCATGATTTGCTTAAATTCATTAAACTCAGCTCGGGTGATAACAGTCACCAGAACAGCTTTTTTCTCATGATTATAAGTTCCCTCAGCGCCATGGATTACTGTCGCCCCACGATGCAGCTTGTTGTGAATCTTATCAATCACCTTGTCCGGATGGCTGGTGATAATCATAGCCTGCATACGCTTCTGCTTGGTGAAGACAGCATCCGTCACCCGGCTTGATACAAAAATAGTAATCATGGAGTACAGCGCATACTCCCAGCCAAAGGTCAAACCCGCAATCAGCATAATAATCCCATTAACAATCAAGGAAATATTCCCGACATTCCGGCCCGTTTTTTTCCGAACAGTCAGACTGACAATATCAGTCCCACCGCTGGAAATGCTGGACTTAAGGGCAAAACCAATCCCCGTGCCCATGACCACACCACCGAAAAGGGCGTTGATAATAGGATTATCAGTCAAAGTCACTTCTGGCACAAACTGGATAAAAAGCGAGCTCATAGTAACCGTGATAAAGGTGAAAATGGTAAACTTATGCCCAATCTGGTACCAGGCCAGGATCATCAGTGGAATATTTATGGCGTAAAAAGTCACAGAAACCGGAATGGTAAAACCAAAGAAACGAGTACTGAGGGCAGTAATGACCTGCGCCAAACCAGTCGCCCCGCTGGAATAAACATGCCCCGGCTGAAAGAAGAAATTGACTGCGACAGCTGACAAAAAGCCATAGACAAGCGAGGCAGAAATCTTCTCATCGTACTTCTCACGCGAGATACTCTTTAAAGACCGCAAAATCTTAAAATTATAAGCAAATCTGCGGACATAATAGCGAAAGAGTTTGTAAAAATTAGTCTTCTTCATGTGCTTCCACTTGTAAACTTAATTCCTCTAGTTGAGCTACCGACACTGGACTAGGTGCCTGTGTCATTGGATCAGAAGCCTTATTATTTTTCGGAAAGGCGATGACTTCGCGGATATTTTCTTCACCAGCCAAGAGCATCACAAAGCGGTCCAAGCCCAAAGCCAAACCACCATGCGGTGGAAAACCATAGTCCATAGCCTCCAGAAGGAAGCCAAACTGCTCGGCAGCTTCTTGAGCCGAGAAGCCAAGCGCCTTGAACATCCGCTCCTGCAAGTCTTTCTGGTTGATCCGAAGACTGCCGCCACCTAACTCATAACCATTGAGGACGATATCATAGGCCACAGCCCGTACCTTGCTCAGGTCGCCTTCCAGCTCTTGCTCAGAATCTTTCTGAGGCAGGGTGAAAGGATGATGGGCACTCATGTAGCGGCCCTCTTCTTCTGACCATTCAAACATGGGCCAGTCCACTACCCAAAGGTAGTTAAATGTATCAGGGTCAATCAGGTCCAGCTCTTTGGCCAAGCGTACACGAAGAGCTCCCAAAGCAGCGTTTGCCACTTCCAAAGTATCAGCCACAAAGAGAACCAGGTCATTATTTTCAAGCTGTAAAGCATCTGTCAACTGACTTGTCAAGTCTGTCAAGAACTTAGCAACTGGACCAGCTAGCTCACCATCAGTCACCTTCACCCAAGCAAGGCCCTTAGCACCATGCTGTTTTGCTTGCTCTGTCAGCTTGTCGATATCCTTACGAGAGTATTTATCTGCAGCATTTTTCACCACGATTGCCTTGACAGCTGGAGCTTCTGAAAAGACCTTGAAGTCAACTCCCTTGACAAGCTCTGTCAAGTCCTGCAACAACATCTCAAAACGAGTATCAGGCTTATCAACCCCATAAAGAGCTATGGCATCATCATACTTCATACGAGGGAAAGGCAGAGAAACATCAATACCTTTGGTCTCTTTCATGACACGAGCAATCAAGCCTTCTGTAATGTCCTGAATCTCCTGATCAGACAAGAAAGAAGTCTCCAAGTCCACCTGAGTAAACTCTGGCTGACGGTCACCGCGCAAGTCCTCGTCCCGGAAGCATTTAACAATCTGGTAATAACGGTCGAAACCAGCATTCATCAAGAGCTGCTTGGTAATCTGCGGACTTTGTGGCAGAGCGTAAAAATGCCCCTGATGAACCCGACTAGGCACCAAGTAATCACGTGCTCCTTCTGGCGTTGACTTGGACAAAAATGGTGTCTCTACATCAAGGAACTCCAGCTCATCTAGATAGTTGCGGATAGAGTGAGTCACTTTGGCACGGAGCTTGAAGTTCTCCAGCATCTCTGGCCGGCGCAAGTCCAGATAACGGTAGCGCAAACGCGTATCGTCATTCACCTCGATGCCGTCTTTGATTTCAAAAGGCGTCGTCTTGGCTGTATTTAAGACAGTCAGGCTTTCCACATGCAGCTCCACGCTTCCTGTCGCCAGCTTGTCATTGGCCTGCTCACGCGCAGCTACCTTACCTGTCACCTCCAGAACATACTCACTGCGCAAACTTTCTGCGGTCGCCATGACCTCAGCAGCCACAGTCTCAGGATTGATGACCAGCTGCATAATGCCTTCGCGGTCGCGCAAATCAATGAAAATCAGACCGCCCAAATCCCGACGGCGGGCTACCCAGCCCTTCAAAGTGACTTCCTGACCAACATGCTCCTTGCGAACACGCCCAGCATACATAGAACGTTTCATCTTTACTCTCCAAATTTTTAATTCTGTTACTATTTTACCACAAAGCGCCTAAGAAAGCCCTTCTGTCCGTTCTTTTTCTGAAAAATATTAAAGCTCCGCATGACTAAGGCTGACAGTTATGACAAAAGGCCTGAGTCAAAGACCCCAGACCTACTGTCGGCTCTATAGATTATTCCTTTTTCTTGCTATCCTCATAGAGACTGGGCGCAAACGCTTTTGTCACCATGGCCGTCACGAAGCGAAAACCTCCCGCTGCCAGACCAAAAATCGGCGCTAAAGCACGGAAGAAAAAATCCTCCCGCATAAAATAACAAAGCAGACCTGTAATCACAAAGATAGCCAAGCCCTGCACCAGAACCACTAATAATATTTTCTTCATCATTCCCTCGACTTTCTATAGACTATTATAGCATAAGGGAGAGGAGAAACTATCCTAAGGAGTAATAAATGCAGAATGATTAAGAAGGAAAGTCATTATATAGGTCTATTTGTTTTTGAGTATAATGTTTCTTTGTGTTCATATCTGCATCGGTTAGACCATTGGAGTATTCCTGCAGTGCTCCTCCATCTATCACACGCCCCATCTCAGTATCTATTCTAGTAAATTCATCAGCCACCGCATTCAAATATTCATCGAATGATTCAACGACCGGAACTAAATCTTTCGTTAGTGCTTTCACCTCATTTGTAGCTGAAGCAAAATTAGCAGTTGCAGAAGATTCAATTAAGCTAGAACTTTTGTCCTCAAGTCGACCACTCATATCTTCAAAGCTATGCTCAATCCCTTTAATATGTTCTGGTAATATCCGTTTTCGTCCCATTATTTTGTTTTCCTTTCTTGTACAAACTTCAAAAAATCTTCACTTATTTTAGCTTTATAGTAGCGTAAAAACTCTTCTTCATTCTGAATCACATGCTCTTTTCCATCTTGAGAATTTTCAGCAGGAATTGTAACATCTTTAAATATATTGCTTCCTTCTGGAAATCCGAGTTTAATCATCTGTATCTTATAGCTTATGTCCCGTTTATCACCAAGAAGATAAAAGATATTATGCTCGCCACTTTTTATAAGTTCATAAGCTTTTGGCTCTTTTTTTGCTAAAAGAGAAGAAGCCGTTTTATCAAATCCTTTAGTAAAGAATATATATTCCCCCATGTAACTTATATTGTTAGCTTCTAATTTATCATCTAAAGCAGGTAAATTATACAGTTGTAATTTAAATTCTTGATAAGGGTATTCAATGTCGATATCTGTTTTTCCCGAAACTGTTTTTTCAACAAATTTACCTTTTTCTAAATCCAATAACGCAAAGATAGGTTTCTTTTTCTTCTTGTCTCCTTTTTTTACAAAGACTACTGGCAGATAGTCGTGGCCTTGATCGGTATAAATTCCTGTCACAGTACTTATTTCAGCCATATCAAAAGGTATGTAATCTTTATTGTATTCTCGAGTTAATTTAAATATATCGTAGGTTTTCTTTTCTAAATTTTTACTTTTTGTGTCATAGACATCTATATTCCAATACTCTCCATTTTCTGGGATATTGGTCGAGAGAAATTTAGACTGGCCAGAACTTGCATTCATCCTCCTAGGGAAAGACTTCAACCTATAGTCTTGAGTGATAATGAATCGCTCTCCTACTATAGAATGAAAGTCACGATCAACTATTACATCATTTGCAAGATCTTTAGCTTCTTTAATTTCTTTTTCGGACTTCTCGTAATCCCATTGAACAACAATTCCTTGCTTGTCTTTTATAAACTGATAAGACTTTATTTCTCCTTTAACTTGCCAATATTTATATTGGCTCACCTCATGAACCTTATACGCTCTATAGGCAACAAAAAGTCCGATAAGTAATAAAATAGAAATTACTAAATTCCTCAAGCGCTTGTTTTGAATAATTTGTTTCATGCTTACTCCTTATAAACAGACATTCCAACTTAATTAAAAACAGGGAAAGGATACTTTTGCTCAAGGTATTTTACAAACTCTTCTCCATTACTTCCCCTTTTTAGAGGATTATCCATAGCTTTTATAGCTTCCCATAATTCTATGACTTGCTCTTTACTCATATCCTCTAATTTGAGCTTAGAATTTTCATCACCGGTTACATATTGTACAATCTCATTGCTGAAGCGAGATTTAATCACTTTTTTATATTCGTTCATCTGTTCTTCGTTTAGCATTCCTGAGACACCCTTATCATTCAATTCTGCCAATCTCAAGGTTCCTTCGAGGCGATAGAATCCAGAACCTGATAGCGTACCTTTCTTCCGATCGTCAAGAACTGTGCCTCCTTTACCAATCAGAGCGTCTTTGAGTACTTTAATCTCTTTTGCTTCTTTTTCGTTAAGCTTATCAAATGTAGTGGCGATTTTCGCTATCGAAGCAGCTCCTAATTTGTATCCTTTGTTACCTTCTGGATACGCTGTTATAATACTACTTGCATCACTTGTTGTCAACGCTCTCGCAAATCCTAGCCCCGTTGAAGCGCTAGGACTGTAAACCATCATAGTACCTATAGCCAAATCTCTCAAAAGTTCAGCTACCGCTTGTTGTTTCTCTTGGTCAATTGTTTGTATTCTAGATACAGCTTCTTGTGCTCTAGCGCTATTGTTACCTGGAGCAATTGAAATTACTCGTTTTCTAAAACCAACTCCATCCTCAGGTTTTTTTCCAATTGTATCCCAACCTGGATAATCCACGGCTTCTATACCCGAAACTGATCCTCTTGTATAATATACTAAATCTTTATCTTGAAAACCAAACTTAATTATCTGAGGATCATCTATCTTTTCATTTGTACCAGGCGGAGTATAAAATTTCCTACTGAATTTTGTTTTATATAAATCATCTGTCAGTCTTATTAATATGTTAATACTGTCTTCTTTCTTGAATAATGCAAAATCCATTTTTTTATAATCACTATCATTTGCATAATATGCATCCAACATTTCATTTTGATGAGATACACCCACAGCAATTGCAGCTGTATTTATATCATCAAGCCATCTCTGACTATCAGCGTATGACATCTCCCCAAAAGGACCGAAAAAGTCGTCTAGTTTTTTTGTGTCCTCATTTGAAATCCAAAGAGCTATACCTGTTGCCATAATATACTTGATTTCCATACGTACATTTTCAGCATTTGCTTTTGTAATCTGTTTTTGATTATCACCATAGACAGAGTCTAAGGCGATAGCTTCGTCTGAATTTTGAAGACCGGTGACTGGATTTACATAAACACCTTGAGCTATCATATTAAACACAGCCTTTGGTGAAAAATTCAGTGTGATTTGTGCCTGACCAACAGTCCCCTTTAAAGCTGAAATGGTCCCAATTACTTGCTGTAAATTTGTGTTAAAGGTATCATGTGCTGCTTGAAAAGGTGTATGGGTGTTGAGACGAGCAGTAGCCGCATCTTGTAATCCATTTGTAGCATCATTTGTGATATTAGAAATATCTATAGCTCCTTCACCTAAAACTTTAGCAGCAGTATCCAATGCTGTTTGTAAATTCTTATCCACAGTTAGAACGCTATCCTTTTGATCACCTGTTAATTTTGTCCGAACATCACTATTGCCTGACTCACTAGTCCAAGCTTCTTTACCAAAACCTATACCACTAACAGATGATGAAAAACCTTCAACAATTTTCGCATAATTCCCTAAAGCTTCCGGAATTTTGTCAAATATCTGAGTTTGCAAATCATTCAAGCTTTGTAAAAAAGAACTAATTGCTATACCTTCTGAACCTTCAATTTTATTATTGAACGTTCGAGCAGTATCATTTGTTGCGGTATCTAAAGCTTTTGAAAACTGACTAATAGATTCACTATATTGTTCTATTCCTGGTAGGTCATGTACCTTAATAACATCATCACTCATTAGTTAATCCTCCTTTGTATTAGCAATCTCTCTACTCAAGGCATTCATGCCTGAACGTAATCCTGCTGCATCTAATTTTAAACTATCAATTTTCGTTTGCAATTTTGTCATCATATCTGTTTTTTGTGTTTCATATTTCGTTGATGTATCAGTTAACAGTTTTTGCTCATTAGTTGCTTCTTCACCATACGGTTTCCCTGCCAAATTATAGGTTGCTTTAATTGACTCTTCATCATTTAATAGATAAGTAATTTTTGTAGAAGTAGCTGAAAGTCCTTCTAAGGCACTTTGTAATTCAATAATTTTCCCAGTTATTGTTTCGAAATCTCCTGATAATTTATTTAACTGAGCCAGTAGTAACGCTTTCCCCATTTTATTCCCTTTCTATATCATTAATGCTTTCATTTTACTTGCTAATCCGTCTGCTACATAGTAGTGCTCTTGCTCTTCTAACTGTGGTTCGCGGATAGGTTTGTTTGTGACAGTTAGAATATTCTGATCCGTCAATCTCATTGAGACAATAGCTTGTTTATAGTTTCTAATTGTCTTAGAAACAACATCTATTTGCTTATACAGCTGGCTGCCACTCATCGAAACAGAAGCATAGCCAGCTCGCAGTCCTTTTTCCAGAATGTAATTGAGAGAGGTCTGGTCATCAAGACTCAACTCACCCATTAATTCCAGTTGATTAAATAGAATGACAGTTGCTTCATGCTGATTGTTGCGCTTTTCCAAGCGCGCCTTGACATTTTCTTCCATTGCAACAATTCCAGTCTGATATTCTTCTGGACTAGCAAGAATCGTCACACCTTCCATCTCAGGCAAATTATGATACTTCGGCGCCAATACAATCACCTTCTGCTTGCCTCGCGCAATCTGCTCAGTCAAAGCACTCATCTGCTCTTCCTTATCTGTTAAGTAGAGAAGATTGCCCTTAGAGAGGTTCCAAGTAATTGGTTCAACCGTCTCCATGTCCAATCCTAGTGGTACCAAGCCCTGCTTATAAGCTGCTTGGACACTAGCCCGGCTATAGAAGTCCGCCTCCGTCAACTCCTCTGGTACCATCGGAATAGCACTTGGGCGCTGTCCAGTCCAGGCTTCTTGGAGAGAAGCGACTTCTTGACGCAGGTTGTTAAGAACTTGCGCATCATTGGCACCCGCTACTGGCAAAGCCAGCTGGATGACATCAACCTCGTCACGCTTCATGAGTGCCCGACCCTTGATGTCTTCCATGGTTTTCGCAAGCGGGGTAGAGCCCACGATAGAGCGTACTTCTCCTACATCATTCTGTGGCAGACTCAGCTGGTGCTTGAAGTTGGCGTAGAACTGCGCCCGAAGGTTGGACTGACGGCCCGCTGTCACCAGGAGGTGAACACCGATGCTGAGACCTTCACGAGAGATTCGCACCAAAAGTTTGAAGAGCTCCGCTTCA
>NZ_RJMV01000017.1 GCF_003943735.1 Streptococcus sanguinis
CTGGCTCTATGGCTCTTCGGGAGTGGATAAGCTCTATGGCGGTGCTGGCAATGATACGCTGTCTGGTTCTGATGGCAATGACTTTCTGGATGGCGGAAACGGTAATGATAAACTTGAAGGTGGCTCTGGTAATGATTATCTAGACGGCGGTGTAGGTAATGATGAGTTGACTGGCGGTTATGGTGATGATACCTACATCTTCGGATTAGGCTATGGTCAGGATACGATTTCTGATGGTTATGGTCGGAATGTGGTCCGTTTCTTGGAAGGCATTACTCCGGAAAGTCTGAATGTAGCTAAGAGTGGCAATTGGGATTTGTCTCTAAGTCATGGTGAGGATCAGTTGACTTTGAGTAATTATCGTTATAATCAGTCTTACCGAAACATTCAATTAGAATTTTCCGATAAACGGATAGCCACTATCAATGAGCAGACCTTGACATTGGATGTTAAGGAAGCGCCTGCTGTTGAAGAGTCAGTCACGACAGCTGTTCAGGCTCAGACTTTATCCGCTTTGATAAGTAACTCAGATGCTTTGACTGATACAACAAGCAGTGCGAACCTCTTGGTTCAAGCGACTGCTGCAGAAGTACAAGCTACAACTCAAGCTCAACTATTGGTGCAGGAAGCATCCGCTCTTCCAAGTGAAAATACTGTATCGGCTGTTAATTCAGCTGCTAATACAAATACGAATCTCTTTACAGAGCAACTAACAGTACAATAGTACAATAATAGAAATTAGGGACGATTTTGTTCCCTAGTTTCTTGTTTTTTTAGAAGATAGAAAATGAGAGAGGGTTAAGAAAAAGAAATGAATTATGAACACCTGTCTACTTATTCGGCAGTGGAATGTTTTTTGATTATGTCACAATTTTTAGGAGTGCAGGCAAGCGAGGAAGATTTAAAACAAATCGCTGCCAATAGTTCCTTTAATGAGTCAATTCCTTTTATGTTGGAAGCAGCAAAATACTACCAACTTAAAGGGAAATATGTTGTCTTACCGATGAAAGATTTGGTCAAAAAAGCAGGAAGTATGGTTCCCTTTATAGCTCAAGACAGGGAGGGGAGTTACTTTATTATTGCAAGATTACAGGAAGAGGAAGTTTTGCTTCTCTATCCAGGAGAGTCCAGTCCTCATTTACTATCGCTAGAAAAGTTGAAGGAAAAATGGGATGGCTCTGCTATTCTCCTGACTAAAAAAGGATCCTTAAGAGGAAGTGATTCACTTTTTAGCTTTAAGTGGTTTATTCCGACGGTATTGCGTTTTAAGACAGCCTTTATCCAAGTATTGCTGGGGATTTTTGTTATTCAGATTTTGGGGATTTCAACCCCCATTATGGTTCAGGTCATTATTGACAAGGTTCTGTCTCATTATAGTTTGTCCACTTTGACCGTCATCGCCATTGGGATCGGTCTAGTGTATATTTTTGAGCTGATTCTGTCTTTGGCTAAGAACTATTTATTTACCCATACGACCAACCGTATTGATGTACTACTAAATGCACGCTTGTTTAAGCATTTATTCGCTCTGCCACTGCGCTATTTTGAGGCCAGAAGAGCAGGAGAGACGGTTGCAAGAGTTCAGGAGCTACACCATATTCGGCAGTTTTTGACAGGAACACCTCTATCATCTCTGATTGATGCGTTTTTCATCCTAGTCTATGTAGCGGTTCTATTTTTCTATAGCGTTCCTCTGACATGGCTGGTGTTGGCATCTATTCCCTGTTTCGCACTTCTTTCAGCCATTGTGACCCCCCTCTTTAAAAAAAGTTTGGATGAGCAATTCCAAGCAGGTGCAGAGACCAGTTCCTTTTTGGTGGAGTCTATTCAGGGGGTACAGACAGTCAAGTCCTTTGCTTTGGAATCGAAATTTGAGCAGAAGTGGGGAGACCTTCAGGCTGATTATGTCAAGGCCAACTATCGAACAGCCATGATTGCCTCCAATTCAGGAGCGGTTGGACAATTTATTCAGAAAGCGTTTGATCTTTTGATTCTTGTTTTTGGTGCATTAGCTGTAATTGATGGTAAATTTACGATTGGGCAATTAGTTGCTTTTAGAATGTTATCTAGCCATATCAGTGGTCCTGTACTTCGTTTAGTTCAGCTTTGGCAAGAGTATCAACAAGCATCCTTATCAGTAACTCGTATTGGTGATATTTTTAACTCTCCAACTGAACTACGTCCAAATGGCTTGGCTGAATTGCCAACTTTAGAAGGGAAGATCGTTTTTGATCATGTTCGTTTTCGATACCGTTCAGATGCTTCGGATGTTATTAAAGATATGAGCTTTACTATTCCGGCTGGTAGCATTGTCGGAGTAGTTGGTCGGAGTGGTTCAGGTAAAAGTACCTTATCCAAGCTCATTCAGCGTCTCTATGTCCCAGAGGCTGGGAAAATCTCTATTGACGGTTTAGACCTGTCTTTGGTTAATCCAGAGCAGTTGAGACGGCAGATTGGCATTGTTTTACAGGAAAACTTTATGTTTAACGGTACTGTGCGGGAAAATATATCTATTCATTTGCCTCTAGCAACTATGGATGAGGTTGTAGCTGCCGCTAAGACAGCAGGAGCGCATGACTTTATTCTAGCTCTTCCTCAAGGATATGATACCGTTATTGGCGAGAAAGGCCTGGGTTTGTCTGGGGGGCAGAAACAACGTGTTGCCATTGCTCGCGCTATTTTAGGTAATCCTAAGATTTTGATTTTTGATGAAGCGACCTCAGCTCTGGATTATGAGTCAGAACGAATTATCCAAGATAATCTAAAGACTATTTGTCAAGGACGTACGGTGCTTATTATTGCTCATAGGCTTTCTACATTGGCTGAAGCTGAAAAAATATTAGTAGTTGATGAAGGAAATGTGGTGTCTTATGATAGCCATGAACGACTTCTTGAAGAAGATGGGCTATACGCACATCTCTATCGTCAACAGGAAAGGGTGGGATAAGATGGATATGAATAAAAATGCTCCCTTAACCAACTATTTACGAAAATATAGGCAGCAAAAAGATAGGACACTAAAATATGACTTTATGCCATCGTTGTTAGAGATTGTTGAGCGACCTGCGCATATTGCGGGGAAATGGATTATAATTTTAATTAGTCTTCTATTGCTCATAGTCTTGCTTTGGGCTTCTTTATCAAGAATTGATGTGGTTGTTGTTGGAACGGGAGAAATAGTGCCTGAGGAACGGGTGCAGTCGGTTTCTAGTTTAACTAATGGCATAGTTAAGTCTATGAACGTCAAGGAGGGTGACCAAGTTGAAAAGGGAACAACCATATTAGAACTAGATGATGCAGTAACCAAACAAAATGTCGGACAATTAGAAAACAGCCTCACCGAAATCAACTCTTCCATCGCAGTAATTCAAAAATATCAGGCTGATAAAAATGTCTCTATTCAATTATCAGATTATGATTCTTCGGCTCAGAATGCTGTTCAGAGCTTGATATCTGAAAACAATCTTTATCGTCAGCAATTATCACAAGCTGATGCCAACTTAGTAACTGCACAGTATGATACTAGTCTTGCTCAAAAAATGGCAACTTTGACGGAAAATAAACGAAAAACCGAGACGGATCTAGCTCAGCAACATTATATTTTAGAACATTTAGCAATTAAAGCTCCTTCAACAGGTCAAATTGCTAGTCTTTCTGTTAGTTATATTGGACAGAATATTAGTTCAGAAAATCCAATAGTAAAAATTCTACCTAGTAAATCAGAGTTGATATTTGAAGCACAAGTATCTGATAAGGATCGTGCAGATATTCAAAAAGATATGGAAGCAGTTGTAAAACTACAAGCCTATCCTTATTCTGATTATGGGACGATACCTGGCAAAGTGACTTATATAAGTTCGACAGCTTTTCAAGTAAAAGGAAAAGGAATGGTATACATTGTCAGAATCTCTGTTGATAAAGAGAAACTACATAAAGGGGTGAAATTGATTTCAGGCTTATCTGGTACTATTGAAATTAAAACTAGTAGCAGGAGCGTATTAGATTATTTTCTAGACCCTATTCGGGATGGTTTAAATGGTAGTCTGAAAGAAAAATAGTTTCAGAAACCATTTGATCAATTTTAGTAATGCAGCCTTAGGGCTGTATTTTTTTTGAAAAAACATTTAAATTTCACACTTTAAAGGTCTAATTCAAACAAAGAAGTCAATTCCTTTCAGTTCTCTAGTACAATCTTTGACTAACTTTCTAGTTTCTTTTTTTATGTTCATTGGCTATCAATCTCTAATATCTAAGCAAAAAAGTTGACAGATATATCAAAGTTTGTTAAATTAATTTGGTATATTATGTCATCAAAAGGAGATGTTATGAATAAGATCACTATTCAGTCGCCAGATGGAAGCAAAGTTAAAACCTTGTCACCATCCTACTCTATTACAATGTTACTATTTAGTTTTTTGTCCCACTTTTTCGAAAAGACTGGAAATACTTTGGTATTATTTTAGGTTCTTTCTGCGCTTTGCTTGTTATTGCTGTGCTTTTCATTCCAGAAGATTTGTTAAAGCCAACTGGAACAGCCTTTAATTTCTTTTGGACTTTTTTCTATAATCGTTTTTGGATAAAAGATCGTGTTTTCAATGACGGATGGCTACCTGCCGATGAAGAAAGCAGAAATCTGCTGAAGAAGACTTTTCCTAATATGCCATAAAACTACTGAAATAAATTTTTTCTACGATAAACAAAGTTAAATACACCTGAGGGGAAATGCGATATAAAAGGAGATAAAGAATTGAGTTTAGGTGGAGCTGAGGGAAATGGGAAAAAGGATTAAGTTTTCTCCGCTAAAAGCTAGAATTTTGATGATGGTCGGTCCAATGTTTGGCGCTATCTTCTTTGGTTTTTTTTCGTGTAGTGTTATTTATCATACATTCAAAGTAGGATTATCATTTTGGCTAGATTTGATTCATGAAAATTTTATGTTGATTGGTTGCTATATTTGGTTTCATATTGAATTATTCAAGTCTATCTATAGAATTATAAAAAATAATCTTTTGTTAAACAGTAATATCCAGGAATTGAGAGATTGTTACTCTGAGCTTGAAGATAGCTGGGACTATCTCAATGATGCTGATTACCTTGATAAAGGTTTGCAAGTTTTGGTTTATGGCAATCATCTCATTTGTTACAGGACATTTGATATTGTCTACCTACCAGAATGTTCTAAGATAGATGCATTTATGAAGATGTATCGTTTAGGTAGTCGTCATAGGGTGAGACGAGTTCATTTTTCTGCATGGTATCTTGATGGCAGTGAATCTGAACTCCGAACAAATGAGTTGCGAAGTTTTGCCGGAATTAATCAGAAAGCTCGTAAAGATGCCTTATTTGATTATTTAAGAGAGAACTTTGATTATATTGAACTCGAAACTTTCGACTAAGGGAAAGAAGTAGATATTAGTCAAGTAAGAGATTTGCGGGATAGAAATATTAAATTCAAAAAGATTGCTTAAAAGACTTGCAATCTTTTTTTTCTTTTGCTATAATTATCAATGGTTTGAAAAAACTGCCTAAGACAGTAGGGGAGCTCGACTCATAAAGATCCTACCGAGGACAAAACGTATCATGTAAAAAGAAGCGTATTGTACTTTCGTGTCTAGGTTTGGGCGCGTTTTTCTTTTGGAAAATTCCCCAAGCAAAATAATTACGGAGGTGAAACACTAAATGAGTGAAGCTATTATTGCTAAAAAAGCGGAACTGGTTGACGCAGTTGCTGAAAAAATGAAAGCTGCTGCATCTATCGTCGTTGTCGACGCTCGTGGTTTGACTGTTGAGCAAGATACCGTTCTTCGTCGTGAGCTTCGTGGAAGCGAAGTTGAGTATAAAGTTATCAAAAACTCAATCTTGCGTCGTGCAGCTGAAAAAGCTGGACTTGAAGACTTGGCATCTGTTTTTGTTGGACCGTCTGCAGTAGCATTTTCTAATGAAGATGTTGTTGCTCCAGCGAAAATCTTGAACGACTTTGCTAAGAACGCTGATGCACTTGAAATCAAAGGTGGTGCAATTGAAGGCGCTGTCGCATCAAAAGAAGAGATTCTTGCACTTGCAACTCTTCCAAACCGCGAAGGACTCCTTTCTATGCTCCTTTCTGTACTTCAAGCGCCAGTTCGCAACGTTGCACTTGCTGTCAAAGCAGTTGCAGACAACAAAGAAGACGCAGCTTAATCTTAAGCTACGCAGCGTAGCCTAGCTACGAAAAATATTATAAATTTAAAAATTATTTGGAGGAAATAACAATGGCATTGAACATTGAAAACATTATTGCTGAAATTAAAGAAGCTTCAATCCTTGAATTGAACGACCTTGTAAAAGCTATCGAAGAAGAATTTGGTGTAACTGCGGCTGCTCCTGTAGCTGTAGCTGCTGCTGGTGCTGGTGAAGCTGCCGCTGCTAAAGATTCATTTGACGTTGAATTGACTGCAGCTGGTGACAAGAAAGTCGGCGTTATCAAAGTTGTACGCGAAATCACTGGTCTTGGCCTTAAAGAAGCTAAAGAACTTGTTGATGGTGCACCAAACGTTATCAAAGAAGGCGTTGCTGCAGCAGAAGCTGAAGAACTTAAAGCTAAATTGGAAGAAGCTGGAGCTTCAGTTACTCTTAAATAAGAGGCATATACCAATTAGAAATCGGAATACTATAGTATCAGCCTTTTAGAATCGTGAACACATTTTAGAAACTGATAAATTAATTTAGTTTCCTACCAAAAACCCTACCAAAAATTAATTTGGCAGGGTTTTTCTTTTTAACAAATTTATCGTGGAGAACAATTGAATATTGTTCTCCTTTTTTTATTTTCAGGAGGGAAAATGACAAAAGAATTACAATCATCACGCTATATTGTCATTTCATTTTTAGTACGTGAAATGGGAATTGATATTGTTGAAGCCATCTCTCTTATGGCTGAATTAGAAAAAAGTGGCTTGGTTCGATTGGAATCAAGTGGAGATTTAATACTCAAAGAACTAGGAGGAGCGCTATGAAACGAATTACCGCAAATCAATACCAAACTTCAGAACGGTATTATAAATTACCTAAAATTCTTTTTGAGGATGAGAAATATATGGATATGAAACTAGAAGTAAAGGTGGCTTATTCTATTTTAAAAGATCGTTTAGAATTATCTCTCAGTCGTGGTTGGATAGATGAAGAAGGAGCAGTCTATTTAGTATTTTCTAATTCTAAACTGATGAGGCTGTTAGGTTGTTCGAAGTCAAAACTACTATCAATCAAAAAAACTCTTAAAGAATATGACTTAATTGATGAAGTTCAACAGTCTTCAAGTGAGAAAGGGAGACTAGCTAATAAGATTTATTTAGGGGAGTTGTCTACTACCCCAGTAGGTAATTCAAACAGGCCTAGTGTTAAAAAAAGACTAGGGCAGGTTGAAAATGAAACAGCCCCCGTCTCACATTCAGCCCCTAGTGAGACTGAAGTTAGTGAGACTAAATATAGTGAGACTGATTCTTTATTTATTGAGGATGAGGAGGATAGGAATACTCAACCTATTTTGAAAAGAAAAGTAGAAAAGGTCACAAAATATGATCGAGATTATATTTGGGGATTGGTGCAAGATCAATTTAGACGAGAGGGTTTTTCTGAAACAGCCAGTGAAATTGCTATGACTGATTTTGAGAGAATCTATCAGTATGCTCTTGACAATGTTCGCTTTGTTAGACGAGCGGAAGTACTTGCTGAATTTGTGTTTAACGGCTTGTATTCCGTTTGGAATAATCGTGTTAGAAAAGGAGGTGGTTAAAATGTCGCCAATCGAGTGGATATTAGTTATGCTCATTGTCATTTCAAGTGGAGTGACAGTTCTGACAATGATAGTCGATAAGAAAGGGGTGATCAAGAAATGAGATTTATTGATTTATTTTCAGGTATCGGTGGCTTTCGACTTGGAATGGAAAGTGTCGGACACGAGTGTATTGGATTTTGTGAGATTGATAAATTTGCTAGAGAATCTTATAAGTCCATTTTTCAAACGGAAGGAGAAATAGAATTTCATGACATACGAGATGTTTCAGATGACGAATTTAAAAAACTTAGAGGGAAAGTCGATGTCATCTGTGGGGGATTCCCTTGTCAAGCATTTTCAATCGCAGGAAGACGATTGGGATTTGAAGATACTAGAGGAACTTTGTTCTTTGAAATTGCTCGGGCGGCCAAACAAATCCAACCACGTTTTCTTTTTCTTGAAAATGTTAAAGGCCTACTCAATCACGATAAGGGACGGACGTTCACCACAATCCTTACCACACTTGATGAGTTGGGGTTTGATGTTGAGTGGCAGGTGCTTAACAGTAAGGATTTTGGCGTTCCCCAAAACAGAGAGAGGGTGTTTATTATCGGACATTCTAGAAAGAAAGGTACCCGACTCCTATTTCCTTTCAGACGAGAAGGTCAAGCAACTAACTCTGAGACTTTGAAAGCACTAGGAAATTTGAATCCATCAAAAAGTGGAATGAGTGGTAAAGTCTATTATTCAGAAGGTCTTGCGCCAACCTTAGTTCGTGGAAAAGGAGAAGGATTTAAAGTTGCGATTCCTTGTATGACACCAGACAGATTAGAAAAGAGACAAAATGGTAGACGTTTCAAGGATAATCAAGAGCCAATGTTTACTTTAAATACTCAGGATCGCCATGGTATTGTCGTTGTTGGAGATTTACCAACTAGCTTTAAGGAAACTGGTCGCGTCTATGGAAGTGAGGGGCTATCTCCAACACTGACTACGATGCAAGGTGGAGATAAAATCCCCAAAATACTGATTCCAGAACCAATCCAATTTCTAAAAGTCCGAGAGGCAACGAAAAAAGGATATGCTCAAGCAGAAATAGGAGATTCAATCAATTTGGAAAGACCAGGTTCTCAGTATCGTCGTGGTAGAGTTGGAAAAGGTATAGCGAATACGTTAACAACTAGTGGTCAAATGGGAGTAGTAGTGGCTAGCTATGAAGGAGAAGATAAGCAAGTTTACCATGTTGCTGGTATTTTAATAAATGGACAATTTTACCGTCTGAGGATACGACGAATCACTCCTAAAGAGTGTTTTCGATTGCAGGGTTTTCCTGATTGGGCTTTTGAAGCTGCTAGAAAAGTCTCTAGTAATAGTCAGCTTTATAAACAAGCTGGTAATAGTGTAACCGTTCCTGTGATTGCCGCAATCGCAAAGAAATTTAAAGAAATAGAGGAAAAAGATGAAAGCATTAAATAAAGAATCAATACTAGATTGTGATGAATTAGAAACAGAATTACATGATGCAGAAATCAGACAGCTGGATGAACAAATAATTTTGATGCCCAATTATCCATGTGAGTTTGAGGTGACATTTTTAGATGATTACCATAAAAAACACAACTACCCCCTATTTTATGAATCCTATCTTCAAAACATTATGGAATTCCTTGAAAGTCAGGATATAAAGAACGGAGCCGATGCCTTTGTAGATGATCATCAAAATCTTGTTTTTGTTTTATATGGACAAGGCTATCGAGCCGAGGGAAAAGAGGGAATACTTACAACCCAAGTAACTGTAAAAGCTTATGATGAAGACAAGCAACCGATTAACTTCGCAAATTTATTAGATTCCTTAATCGTATCAGAATATCAAATGGAACCGAATCTTTGGGAGGTATCCCATGATTGATCTCTATCTAAGTAAAAATAGCCATAGAAATCAACTTCTTTTGGATTTCTTTCAAAAGTATGGCATAGAGGTCATTCCTCATTCTATTTCTGAAATGACAAAGGACAAATTAATTGAAATGATGAGCTATTCTTCAGATTGTTTTGAGTTTTTATCTCCCAATTTATTGCGATTTAAGAACCGTGACAATCTAAGATTAACGGATTTCATCGAGATGATATTAAAAAATCCTGAACTAACCATCAGACTTCCTCTTGCGGTTTCAAATAAGCGAGTTTATCCAAATCTGAATCTGGAGGAGGCTAGAGCTTTATTGCCAAGAGATACGAAACAATTGATTTACATGGCACAAACACATTATTTATCAAGTTAAAGGAGAAGCAATATGGCTGAACGATTTTGGGAGAACTTGTCCATTATTTTGGCTGAAAGAAATATCAGCTGGATTGAGTTAACCAGAAAAATGTTTGCGGGAGAGTTTCACTATCCAAGTGAATTGAATCGTTTGTATCAAAAGATTCGTCACTACAAGATGGAACAACGGATGCCTCAAAGTCCATGGGTAGAAAGGATTGTGCAGGTATTAGATTTAGATTATGAAGATTTATTTCGGAGGTAACTATGAAAAGAATAATTCCAGTTTATATATTCCAACAAGTAAATGTCCTATTGGTATCTCTATACTTACTGAAATTTCTTTGTATCGGTGAGTTAACTATACTAGAGATTCTCTATGGTGCGTCACTCATTTCTTTTTTATGGATGTATGGCCAACGCAAACAAGCTCATAAGGTCAATATGAAATCTAGGATGAAATGGCTTGGTATTGGATTCATTAGCCTACTGATTATAAGTCTATGTTTTAGCCTAATCCATGCTCAAGGAACCACGAATCAAGCAAACTTAATTGGACTTCAACATCAAGTTCCTTGGTTTTCATTTTTATTGTTCTTAATCAATGCGAGTATGGTTGAAGAATTTCTGTATAGAGAAATTATATGGAATTTGGTGAGAAAATTAGATATCAGAATTGCGTTGACAAGTGTTTTATTTGCCTTAGCACATCATCCTGGAACCATTCTAGCTTGGTGTTTATATGTTTCATTGGGAATGTTTATAGGGATGGTGCGCTATAAATCGGACTTATGGGGCAGTATGGGTCTACATTTGGTGTGGAACCTACTAGTTTATAGTTTGCTGCTTGTTTAGACAACGTTAGATTTTCAAAGGGAAATGAAATGCTAACGTTATGTAACAATGTTAGTCTTTTATTTCAAACTCTTTGATGAATATGAATTTAGCTCGACAGAAAAATAAGAAATGTGATAAAAATTTCAACTACTCTTATCTATAATAAAGCTACCTGTTCTTTGAAAATTGAATCCACTCCGTCTTGATTAGCGTGCCTGTGTAAGTAGGGACTGAGAGTATTTCCCTGTGAAGGGCAACTGGCACAAGACGTGTGTGAGAATTTTCTAACAGACACGGAGTTTATCGTTACCAGACTTAAACGATGCGACAAACTAGATAAAGGAGTTAATCATGAAGGTAGTAAACTTGTATGATTTGAAACAAATGGGAAATAAAGGTGGTTGTACCATCCAATTGATTCATCACTTTCCTTTTGGTATGGGCTTAGGACATCTCAAAAAAGACTACATTGAATTTAAACGTGTTGGTATCTTTGATGGGAAAGCAGTAGAAGTTACTCTTCGAGAACCTTATTCGAGAGATCTACTGCAGGTTGTCAAGTCGATTAAGCAACGTCAGAAATTGATAGCTTATCGTTATAAAGAAGGAAAGCTGCTATTTGTTAAGAAGGAGGCCTCAGATGTCCTCTGAACAACAGGAACGAATGGCAGTTCAATATGCTGAGCGTAGTCTTTTATTTACTGTAAAAAGTCTTTTAAAGATTCTAGAATGGTCTAGACGCCAAGTTTTAGCACAAGATTCCGCCTATAAGATAGGGGTACAGAAATTAGAAGAATTGCTACAATCTCCTTATTCGATTGATACGATTAATCTGAAAAAAGATTTTTTAGACAAACCAATTGATATAGAGAAATTTAAAGCTTTTTTAGAAAAAGAAGAGATTCCTTTAGCCATCGCTTGGCAAGGGGATTCTCTACATTTCTACACGAAAGACCGTTCGATTCTGGACAATCATTTAGACCATCTGTTAGAAAAAATGGTTAATGATCCGGAGAAATTAGCTGATTTTACCATGGATAAGTCATTAGACGATGCAATTGATGAGGCTAAATCCCAAATTACCTTTAGACAAGAAGGGGCCGTCAAACAGAAAGAGATGGTGAGATGATGTACAGTGGAAAGAAATTCCTACTATTCTCACTGTTAGGCATCTTACTAGGCTATCTTTTTCATCGTTTGACGCTTTTGTATGATTCCTATACTGGAAATAGCTTAGATAAATGGACTCATCTTCTGATGGAGGGTCAAGATGAAGTTCTTCAGTCGCCATGGAATGTTTCTTTTACTGGAAAATCAAGTGCTTTTTTTCTACTAGGCTTTGTGATGATGTTGCTGGTTTATCTCTATCTAGAGACTGGTAAAAAACAATACCGAGAAGGGGTAGAATACGGGAGCGCCCGTTTTGGAACTCTAAAAGAAAAGAAGCTCTTTTACGGTAAGGAATTTTCTCATGATACGATTTTAGCACAAGATGTTCGTTTGACATTATTAGATAAAAGACCACCCCAATATGATAGAAATAAGAATATTGCGGTGATCGGAGGTTCAGGAAGTGGGAAGACCTTTCGCTTTGTAAAACCTAATCTGATTCAGATGAACAGTTCTAATATTGTCGTGGATCCTAAAGATCACTTAGCTGAGAAAACAGGCAAACTCTTTTTAGAACATGGCTACCAAGTAAAGGTGTTAGATTTAGTCAATATGAAGAACTCAGATGGCTTCAATCCTTTTCGCTATATAGAGACAGAAAATGATTTGAATCGCATGCTGACGGTTTATTTTAATAACACCAAAGGCTCTGGCTCTCGTAGTGATCCATTTTGGGATGAAGCTTCTATGACTTTGGTACGAGCTTTAGCCTCTTACTTGGTCGATTTCTATAATCCACCCAAAACAAGAGAACAGCTCATTGAAGAGAGTCGTTTGAGTCAAACAGAATACCAAAACTTGTTGAAACGTCAAAAAAAAGAAGTGGAAGAGCGAAAAAAACGAGGGCGTTATCCAAGTTTTGCTGAAATCTCAAAACTCATTAAACACTTATCCAAGGGTGAAAATCAAGAAAAAAGTGTCTTAGAAATTCTATTTGAAAATTATGCTAAAAAGTATGGAACTGAAAATTTTACCATGCGAAATTGGGCAGATTTTCAAAATTATAAGGATAAGACTCTGGATTCTGTTATAGCTGTAACCACTGCTAAATTTGCCCTCTTCAATATTCAAAGTGTCATGGATTTGACCAAAAGAGATACCCTTGATATGAAGACATGGGGCCAGGAAAAATCAATGGTTTACTTAGTTATCCCAGATAACGATAGTACCTTTCGCTTTCTTTCAGCCCTCTTTTTTTCAACCGTATTTCAAACCCTAACAAGACAAGCAGATATTGATTTTAAGGGTCAATTGCCTCTTCATGTGAGAGTCTATTTAGATGAGTTCGCAAATATCGGAGAAATCCCAGATTTTGCTGAACAAACCTCGACAGTCCGTTCTCGCAACATGAGTCTCGTTCCTATTCTACAAAATATTGCCCAACTTCAAGGGCTCTATAAAGAAAAAGAAGCTTGGAAAACCATTTTGGGGAACTGTGATAGCTTAGTCTACTTAGGTGGGAATGATGAAGATACCTTTAAATTTATGAGTGGCTTACTCGGAAAACAAACCATTGATGTTCGAAATACGAGTCGTTCCTTTGGCCAGACAGGTTCAGGATCCCTTTCTCATCAAAAGATTGCTCGTGATTTAATGACACCTGATGAGGTCGGAAATATGAAACGGCATGAATGCTTGGTTCGAATTGCAAATATGCCTGTCTTTAAAAGCAAAAAGTACAATTCCACTAAGCATCCAAACTGGAAATACCTAGCCAATCAAGAAACCGATGAACGGTGGTGGAACTATCAAATCAATCCTTTAAATCAAAGACAAGAAAATCATCTTGAAGGCCTTAGAATTCGTGATTTAACTTTTGAATCTAGTTTAAAATAAAAATAGAAAAGAGGAAATAGATGATTACGCATTTTAAAGGTTTTGTTTATGGAGTAGACGCAAGTGCTATGTTTGCACAAGCTATGTCTTTGTTACAGAAGGGATTGATTGCGGTTGGTGCCTTTCTCGTTGTTGTGGGGATTGTCAACCTTGCAACCAACATTAAAGATGGTGGACCAGGTGTTCGGAATGCCATTCTGGAAATTGTCGGTGGTGTTATGGTTGGGGCTGCTGGAGCCTTTGTAACCCAGATTTCAATTTAGGAGGATAAACAATGACATGAATCTTAGTTTAGTCTCACCCTTTGTTTACCTTGCATCTGAAAAAATATCAGCTGAAAATTTATTTGAAGGATTTAATGTAGATTTACAATCTACGGTAGATTTGATTAAATCTCTATCTAGCTACAATCCAACAGTTTGGACTTATATGTCTAGTATTACTAAAAGTGTTATGCAGCCTCTTGGAGTTGCGATTTTATCAGTTGTTCTCATCTTAGAATTTTCGAAGATGGCAAAGAAAATTGCTAACTCAGGAGGAGCGATGACCTTTGAAGCATTAGCGCCGATGTTGATTAGTTATATTATGGTCGCAGTTGTAATTACCAACACTACCGTGATTGTAGAAGCCATCATCGGGATTGCGAGTCACGCCATTGAACAAGTGGCCTCGATTGTGGCTCACGGTGGGGCAAAGTATGATACAATCTCTGGACTAAAAGGTTCAGGATTTATTGGCCGTATGATTGTGGGATTTTTCGCCCTCCTCATTTGGCTAGTTCGGATAGTAAGTGCAGCCATGGTTAATCTTTTGGTATCTATTCGATTTATTCAACTCTACCTTATGATCCCATTTGCCCCTCTTACGATTCCAACATTTTTAAGTGATGAGTGGAAGTCTATTGGTATTGGTTATTTAAAAAATATTATGGTCTATGCGGTACAAGGGGTTCTTATTTTTCTGATTGTTTCTCTTGTTCCTTTGTTTGAATCTGCTGGGAAAATAGCTGTTTCAAATGGTGCAGGAGTCTTGCAATCACTTGCGATTATGTTTGGTAGTTTGGTACAAGCTATCTTACTGATTATTGCCCTCGTTGGTTCTCAACGTACGGCTCGCTCAATCTTAGGTATGTAATTAGATAAAGGCTAGGAAGTGAATGCTTCTTAGCCTTTTTAGAAAGGAAAGTCATGAATACACGTGTCTTTAAAGACATCTCAAAATACCAACACAGGGCTTGGTTAGGTTTCACCACAAGACAAATCATCTTTGTTTTACCAGCCTTTATTGTCACAATTATTGTTTTGGGCTTGAATCTCTTTTTCTGGCAATTTGGAGATTGGTTTGTCTACGGTTTTGTGTTTGCCTTTACCATCCCCCTCATGCTTTTTGGAGTCTATAAACCCAATGATTTATATTTTGAACATTATTTGAAATACCGTCTTCATTTTGAACTAACGGTTCCCCTACGCACAATTACAGGAAAGAAAGGACCTGAACATGAAAAGAAAATCAAATACATTAAAGAAACAAAAAACCTCAATGACTAATCAGAAAGAAGTAGTTAAAGGAAAAAAAGAGGAAGTGTTACCCTCTACGGCTAATACTCTTTCCTATCAAGCTCTGTATCAAAATGGTCTGATGCAGGTAAAAGAAGATTATTTCTCACAAAGCTATTTACTTGGTGATGTCAATTACCAGACCGTTGGTTTAGAAGATAAGGGCGCAATCATTGAGAAGTATTCTGATTTGATTAACTCCCTAGATGACCAAACCAACTTCCAATTGACTATCTTTAATAAAAGATTGAATTTAGAAAAATTCAGACAAAGTGTTTTGTATGAGGAAAAAGAAGATGGGTATGATACCTATCGTAAAGAATTGAATCGAATGATGAATCAGAATTTAGACAGTGGTGAAAATAACTTTTCAGCTGTGAAACTGATTAGCTTTGGTAGAAAGGATTCTAATCCCAAACAAGCCTATCGTTCCTTGTCCCAAATAGGAGAATATTTCAAGAGTGGTTTCTCAGAAATTGATGCACGATTTGAATCCTTGGCTGGAGAAGAGCGTGTCAACTTGTTGGCCGATATGCTTAGAGGAGAACACCATCTTCCTTTTTCTTACCGTGATTTAACGAAATCTGGTCAGACAACTCGTCACTTCATAGCACCTAATCTCTTGGATTTTAAAAACAAGAATTACCTACAAATCAATGACCGCTTATTGCAGATTGTCTATGTGAGAGACTACGGTATGGAATTAGGAGATCAGTTTATTCGAGACCTCATGCAAGGAGATTTGGAATTGATTGTGAGCCTCCATGCTCAAAGTTCGACCAAGGCAGATGCCATGAAGAAACTACGAACAAAGAAGACCTTGATGGAATCCCAAAAGATTGGGGAACAACAAAAACTAGCTCGTACAGGTATCTATTTGGAAAAAGTAGGTCATGTATTAGAAAGCAATATCGATGAAGCTGAGGAACTCTTAAAAACCATGACAGAGACAGGAGATAAACTGTTTCAAACAGTCTTCTTGATTGGGGTCTTTGGTCAGGATGAAGAAGAACTTAAACAAGCCCTAGACACGCTCCAACAAGTGGCCGGCTCAAATGACCTAATGATTGATAAACTACCATATATGCAAGAAGCAGCCTTTAATAGTTTGCTGCCATTTGGTTGTGATTTTTTAGAGGGCGTATCACGGAGTTTATTAACGTCCAATGTAGCAGTGAATTCTCCATGGACTTCAGTAGACATACAAGACCGAAGTGGGAAATATTACGGTATCAATCAAATCTCAAGCAATATTATTACCATTGATCGAAGCCTATTAAATACACCGTCTGGTCTGATTTTAGGAACATCTGGAGCTGGGAAAGGGATGGCAACCAAGCATGAAATTATCACGACCAAAATCAAGGAATCTGGTGAAAATACTGAAATTATCATTGTGGATCCAGAAGAAGAGTACAGTGTCATTGGACGAGCTTTTGGGGGAGAAATGATTGATATTGCGCCTGATTCCCAAACTTATCTCAATGTCCTTGACTTGTCTGAGGAAAATATGGATGAAGACCCTGTAAAGGTAAAATCAGAATTTCTTTTATCCTTTATCGGCAAGTTATTGGATAGAAAAATGGATGGAAGAGAAAAATCGATTATCGACCGAGTCACCAGACTGACCTATCAGTCATTTAAAGAGCCTTCTTTGGAAGAATGGGTTTTTGTCTTGAGTCAACAGCCAGAAGAAGAAGCGCAGAATTTGGCACTTGATATGGAACTATATGTCGAAGGTTCTCTTGATATTTTTTCTCATAAGACCAATATTCAGACAGGATCTAATTTCTTGATTTATAACGTTAAGAAGTTAGGAGATGAGCTGAAACAAATCGCTCTTATGGTAGTGTTTGATCAGATATGGAATCGTGTTGTTCGGAACCAAAAATTAGGGAAGAAAACCTGGATTTATTTTGATGAAATGCAGCTTCTCTTATTAGATAAATATGCCAGTGATTTCTTCTTTAAATTATGGAGTCGTGTCAGAAAATATGGAGCCAGTCCGACTGGGATAACTCAAAACGTCGAAACCTTATTGTTAGATCCAAATGGTAGACGGATTATTGCAAATAGTGAATTTATGATTCTCCTCAAGCAGGCAAAAAATGACCGAGAAGAACTGGTTCAACTCTTAGGCTTGTCAAAAGAACTCGAAAAATACCTAGTCAATCCAGAAAAAGGGGCAGGACTAATAAAAGCTGGTTCAGTTGTTGTTCCCTTTAAAAATAAGATTCCTCAAGGTACTCAATTGTTTGATATCATGAGTACGGATCCTGATAAAATGGCTTCTAATTAAGGGGAAGGTAAATGAAGGATAAAAGAGAAATCATACGTGCCCGAAAGGCATTTAGAAGAAGCCTAAAAGATGAGAAAAAATTCTTGAAAAAAGGAAAGAAGGAGGTGAAGAAACAGAAAAAAGATTCCGCTGTACTGGATGAAAAAGCATGGAAAAAAGAGATAAAAGAAAAGCTAGAGGAGATGAGAGAAGTTTCAAAGGCTAGAGTAAAACAAGCAAATGAGGACTACAATCATATTCTTCAAAATAGTCCTCCATCTCTTTTGAATCGCAAAGAATTAAGAGATAGACGATTACCTCATGCTAGGAAACGATTGAAAATAGCCAAGAAGCAATTTAGAGAAGCCAAGGTAGAAGCAAAAGAAGAAAGAAAAGAGAGTCATAAAGAAAGAAAAACCAATCAAAAATTTCTCTACGGTCAGGAATCGAAAGCAAAATCTAATTTTTTCTTTCAAGGGAAGAGTTTAGAAGAATTAAAAGCTAAGAAAGAAGTCAAGGACGCAAAAGAGAATTTAAAATCTACTAAACAAGCCTATAAGTCCCAAAAAGTCAGCAGGAAAGTCAAAACTTTTCTTTATGTCCTTGGACGAGAAGGTGGAGAGTTAGCTTCAGAAAATGAAGATTTAGAAGGCTATCGCACACTTCAAGAGACCATTAGAAAAGGGAAACGCTACAGTCGGCTTTCTTATAATCTTGGAAAAGCTAGTGTCAAAACAGGACAAGCAACAGGTCGTTTTACCAAGAAAAGGCTGACCAACACAAAAGAGCGATACCATCATTTTAAGGATGGAAAAGGATGGAAACTAGCGAAAGATAATCCAAGTTCCTTTAAAAATCGGTATCGAAAATTAAAGAAACAAGGTCTTACAAGTGTCCGAAATATCTATCAAAAACTAAAAGCAGCCTTTTCCTTCTTTACATTTGCGGCTGGGAATCCTGCAACCTGGATAGTTGGAGGAATAGTCTTTCTTCTTTTACTTATGATGAGCTTCTTTTTAGGTTTTTCATCTGCTAGTTTGATTCAACAAGATGAATTTGAATTAACAAAAGCTTATACCCACCTAACTTGGGAAGACGCAGAACATACTCGTACAAATGACAAAGGCATTACCTATTACACAAAAGTTGATGATGTGATGGGGTATATGAACTTTAAATTCCATGACTATGAGTTACACAAACCAGTTCACTTATTTAGTTCAGAAACTTACAAGGATTATCTGTCTACTTTGTGGCATGATTTAAACGATGGGGAAGATTTGAAATCCATGCAAGACCTTTATGAAACTCCTAAGTATAAACTATCTAAAGACGATCAAGAGGAAATGAAGGAACTAAAAGAAGAAGGTGTCTATGCTTCCATGCAGGAATTAGACAATCCGTTTGAGGGACAAAGCAACGAAGATAGTCTAACCATGACTTATCGTTATGGATACTATGATTTAGACGGCAAACCTACCCTTCAGGAGTACATACTACTAGAAGCGAAGGCTCACCAAAGGATTGTCGCACCAATGGATGGTGTTGTATCTCTAGACGGTGACAATGTTATTCTCACTAACGGAAAAGGAGAGAATGAGAGTCGTTTAACATTATATTCCATCCATAATGGCCGTGCGATTGAGGGGACAAGGGTCTTAACTGGTGATATTATTGGTGAGACACCAGATGATACAGGTTTGAAAGTTTCCTATCAAAAGTATAAGAACAAGAAAGAAAAATTGGTGTATGTCAATCCGCAATTTTATTTTCCAAAGGTCATTCAACTTCAGACAACTATCTTACCTGCCATTGGTCAGTTTGGTGGGGATGAGTTTGAACGTGCAAAACATATTTATGAGTTTTTGAAATCTCAAGGGGCAAGTCCCCAAGCCATTGCGGCTATTTTAGGAAATTGGTCGGTAGAGTCTTCTATTAATCCAAAACGAGCTGAAGGAGATTATTTATCTCCTCCAGTTGGCGCTACCGATTCCTCATGGGATGATGAAGCATGGTTAGCAATTGGAGGTCCAGCCATTTATGGAGGTGCTTATCCTAATATTCTTCATAGAGGTTTGGGGTTAGGGCAATGGACAGATACCGCAGATGGGTCAACACGGCATACAGCCTTGTTGAATTATGCACGCACCCAAAATAAGAAATGGTATGATTTAGACCTCCAACTTGATTTTATGCTTCATGGGGATAGTCCTTACTATCAAAGTTGGTTAAAGGATTTCTTTAAAAATACGGGCAGTGCAGCCAATCTCGCCCAACTCTTCCTCACCTATTGGGAGGGAAATTCTGGAGACAAACTACTGGAAAGACAAACTAGAGCCACGGAATGGTATTACCAAATTGAAAAAGGCTTTAGTCAAACAAATGGAGGACAGGCAAAAAGTGACCCGCAATCCCTTGAAGGTGTTCGTGGAGACTTGTATGAGCATTCTGTTCCTGGTGGTGGGGATGGTATGGCCTATGCCTATGGACAATGTACATGGGGTGTTGCGGCTCGTATGAATCAGTTAGGCTTAAAATTAAAAGGTAGAAATGGAGAAAAGATTTCGATCATTAATACCATGGGAAATGGTCAGGACTGGGTTGCGACAGCGTCAAGTCTTGGAGGGGAAACGGGTTCTACACCAAGAGCAGGTGCTATTGTTTCTTTTGTGGGAGGTACACATGGTACACCAGCAGAGTATGGTCATGTGGCTTTTGTCGAGAAGATCTATGATGATGGTTCTTTCCTCGTGTCTGAAACAAACTATGGTGGCAACCCTAACTATACCTTTAGAAAAATCTCTCAAGCAGATAGTGCCATCAGTTTTGCCTATACGGTGAAATAAAGAAGTTGATACTTGAAATTTTAACAATTTTCAGGTAGAATAAATAGTGTAGATGAGTGGTCGGCTCATGGTCAATCTGATAGTAATCTTGGACATAAGGGCCAAGCGGTGGCGGACACCAGAACGAAATCCGATAGCAATCTTGGACGTAAGGGCCAAGCGGTGGCAGACACCAGAATAAACCGACTGACTAGGTGGCTTACAGACTCTGTAAACCACCTTTTTTGTGAGGAAAATATGGAAAATTCTAGAGATTATCGTAATCCAAATTACACCGAAAAAATAAAACTTCAGCGTTTTTTTACTCAGTTACAAATTGCGGCTTCTTTTTTTAAAGAACACTTTGTTGGCAAAATCATGTATTATGAAACGGAAATAGAAAGTGTTGAACTTCATTTTTCACCTACTAATTTCATGCACCTATGTGGTGTTGATTACCGAAAAGGTGCAGGCAGTTTCTTTGACGATTGTTTAAATAGTCATGTCATAATTGATGAGTTGAAAATAAAAAATGATGGAACCACGATGCAAAAGTTACAAGTTTTAGGATCTATTGAGGAGTTATTGGGAAAGCATGTTCATCTAACTGGTTCAGGACGTTATTTGTATTTGGAGTTTGATTATGCTCTACGTACAAGAAAACAGATACTAGCATTAACATTGAAAGAGACATCAAAGAAAATTGTTCCTCAATCTTTATTAGATTTGAAGAGAAAGACAGTATTTCCAGAAGGTCAAAAAGTAATTTCAATTTACTCAAAACATTTACAAACGTCGGAACTTTTTTATTATTTAAAAGATTAGTTTACATATCTTTTGTGGTATAAAACATATTTTCATCATTATAAGGAGAACGCAGTTTTGGCTCGTTCTTTTTTTGTTGATGATATGCTCCAAACAACCTACACTAGATTGGATATGAAATAGTTTGTGATTACATAATTTATCTTCAGGGAAGTTATGGACATTATCTCAATTTCTGTCATGATAGACATCTCTAACAATTTCCGTTATAACAGACATTGACTTACAAAGTATTTCTTTTCTGAACATATTAGCGTTATAATATAAATGCAGTGTTACACTGTAGAATATTAAGAAAATAGGATACTGTAGGTTTAAAATAAATGTGTAAGATAAATAGTTGGATTAGTAAAAGTTTCAAGTCTGATAAGAACAATATTACATTTCATACAACTGAATGTATATATTTTATAAGAGAGAGGGATGCTTGATTGGGGAAAATCATTCAAAATACAGTTATAAGGATTTTAATAAGAATGAAAGTGTGATATTTCTTTTTCATTAATCTTCTAAATGTATTAAAATCAAGCTTTCCACTCATGTATTCTGCTAATAAACTTCAATACATTTCAATAGATTTTCAAAATTTGGTGGGGATTTTTATTATACTTTGTACGAGCTTTTCAATACCCTATCCCAACCTTTAAAATCCCCTAAGTTATTTACTCAAGGGATTTTTTATCTGCTTTTTTCATACTTAAACAGTCAGTCTAACTGTTTGATTTTCTTTGTGACTAACTCCCTAAAAATAGTAGAATTAGCTACTTTACTGATTTTACAAGATAATAACAAGACCTAAACGTATAATTTATTTAGGTTTACCAATTATGACTTTAACATTTTCCAATAAGGTCTAACTCAACCGTCCCCAAAGTTAAATCCTTATGTATTTAATCAGAAAGATTATTTTTCGCATATTTTTTTATGTCTTTGGGATAAAATCCCTTATATTTTTTGAAGCATGTACTAAATTTACTGTGAGAGGAATATCCTACAGCCTCTGCTATATCTTGAATTTTAAGGGTAGAGTTCAGTAGGAGTAATTCCGCCATATTCATTCTCCGTCTTTGAGTATATTCTGTAATTGTGCATTGATATTTTTGCTTAAATAACTTTTTTAGTTTTGTGCCGCTCATAGTGGATATTTTTTCTAAAGTATCCTGTGAGATAGATGTTGCATAATGATCGTCTATATAATTGGTGACATTTTTCAAAGCCTCATCATCGGCAATAGATAGTGGATTGCTGTACTTATTTAAAAAAGAGTCTATTGTAATACTTAACCATTCCTTTGCCTTTGACTCAAAAAAGATTTCAGCAGCAGGAGATGCCATCTTGCAATTAAGGATATCTTTTGCGATTCTTTCTAAAGGCTTGTTTATTATAATGCTGGTATTAAAAAATAAATCTTCATAGTTACAGACTTTATTCTTATAAGAGGACAGGCATTGCTCTATCATGGACTGATTGAAATTTATACCGATTCCTAAATAAGGAGAGTTTTTGTGAAGTAAAAACCTAAAGTCTTTAGAATTTTTTGTATTTATAGTATAAAGTGAATTTGAAGAAAGATTTTGATAAGGATTAAAACATTCACCGTTTGCTGTAACTAAATAAGATAAATAAAGGGAATAGAAATTATTCAAACCAGAAAAACTTGTATGGATAATTTCTTTTTTTATGAAAACATCATAAATATCAATAG
>NZ_RJMV01000018.1 GCF_003943735.1 Streptococcus sanguinis
TCGTAGTTCATTTTAGAGACTCTATTAGCTTGTCGGACATAGACAATTACCTTGCCATGGTCATCAGAAAAATGCTTTAATAGACATCTTGGATAGTAGTGTTGTTTCTTTGTCATCACTTTCTTTACCATTAAAACTAAACCTCTTTAAAATTAACTATATTAAAATAATTATATCAAAAAACCACTATTGTACAATACAAATAAACTTTAATCAGTTAAAATTCAGTTATGTTGCTAAAATCAAAAGAAAAAAGCCTTTGAAACTTTGATTTCAAAGGCTTTTCTTTATCTCAATTATTTCACTTCTATAAAAGATTAAATAATTTCTATTTTAGCTGTTAGAAACATTGGTACATCAATGTTTTTAGAATGCTACATAATAAAAGGTAGAGTGAATGGTAGAGTAGTTATTGCGTTAGTTCAGCAATCTTATCGATATAAAGATTAACAGATTCTAACTTTCTTTGCGGTGCTAACTCGGTGTATGTGTCCATTGTTGTTGAAATTGATTTATCTTTTTTGATTTTTTAATGACCTTTTTGCCATTATGGATAATTGTTTCAGTTTCATCAGAAATCAAAAATTTTTTTCTTTGAATATTGAAATTTGCGAATGTCTTGGAAAGTCTAAGACAGCTAGATTGTATTAAAATTAAGTCATCATCCGACAAAGAATTCATTCTTTTATTTACAGTTTCCAAATCTCTAAATAAAATAGAGCCGAAGCAGTGGTAAAACATATTTTCAACAAGCTTAGCAATATCTCAAAAAATAATTTCTTTATAGTCTAAGTCGGTTTGAGTATTCAAATAAAGCAATATTGAAGCAGTAACTTGTCGCTTTCCCTTTTCAACTTGGCTAACTTGACCTGCATTACCTAGGTCGCTTTGCTTTAAATTATACTTTTTTCTTAAACATTTGATACGAGTAGGTATTTCTTGTGAGTAATTTTCATCAAAAAATTTCTTAGATAAGTCCTATATATATAATCATGGTAAAGTAGTAAAAATAGTTGTTATCCTAGTTGATTAAAAAAATCTCTGATTTCCTCATCTTTTATAAAATAATATATAATTTTCCCCTCTCTTCTAGTGTCCAAAATGTTTTGATTGGCTAGTTTACGAAGATGGTGGGATGCAGATGCCATACTGAGATCTAGTAAAAAGGCTATATCACAGACACAGAGTTCTTCAACAGCAAGGAGATAAAAGATGATATTTATCTGTTTATTATCGGTAAACTTTGTTAAAATGCGAAGTGATTTTTGGATTTTTTCCTTTTCAAGGTAGTTCATTGCGGTTGTAACATTTTGTTGATTTATAATATTCACTTGGCAGATACTATCTTTTATCATAATATTTTCTCATAGCCTAACACAGTCCACAGCATGTTAAAACTGTTGTTTTCAATCAGAATATATATCCCCAATCCTAAATAAACAACGGCAATAAACCATCTGCTATATTTTTCCAAAGTTTCTCCAACAGAAGGGACTTGTGCCAATTTTTGGGCAGAAAAAACCAAGAGATAAATCATGACTAGAAAGGTAAGTAAAGCTACTATCAAATTCGCTAAATTTAAGGTAATAAAATATGGGACAAAAACACCAATATTGTCAGCACCACAACTTGCAAAAGTAATCATAGCAACTAGAAAAATCAGGTTTTTATTATCTTTGCGCAAACCATCTTTTACAATAGCTTCTCCATCAGAATCTCCTAAAAGCAAAACTTTGAGGCCTAGGAAAATTGGAATCAAACCGAGCAAACCTAAAATCTCTTTACTAGGAATATAATTTAAGACAAATGCAAAAAGCAAACTTAGCAATATTAGACTAACAGAGCCTAGAAACTGTCCTAAATAGATGTTAATGATGTCTTTTCTGCTTTTTCTTTTGGCAAAAAATAACATTAGGATAATAAGTAAGTCTACGGCTGTCCCAGAATACAGGATTATTGAAGTAACAACATTTTGAATCATAAAACACTTCATTCAAATATATTTTTGAATGTATTCTAACATTAAACTTTGTAGATGTCAACTTAAAATCCACCAAAATATAGATAAGAAGTTAGTGTACCAAATATTAAAAAGTCCTGCCATCGAAATTATAGCAGGGCTTAACTTCAATATCCAGATGATATATTTATCTAAAAAAGGTAGAGATTGGACTGAAATATAGTGAAATGTATTGAAATTGAAAAAAGAAAAAACGCTTGAAATCAGCGTTTTTCTTATGTATTGATTCGTATTGAATGCTTACTTCACTTCTGTAAAGGTTTGAAATGTTATTTTAGCGTCTTTCAAATGTTGTTAAATCAACGTTTGAAAAATTTTGATTAAAAAATGTAGTCAGAAATGTAGTTAAAGTGCTAAACTGTAAGTTTAGCTATTTCTCTGAGATAAATCTCAACCGCCTCAGCTTTCTTTTTAGGAGCTAATTCAGCATAAGTATCCATAGTTGTTTTTATGGATTTATGTCCCATCCTTATTTGAAGTTCTTTCCAGTTTGCCCCAGCATTCAGCATTAAAGAAGCATGAGTGTGGCGAAAGAGGTGGAAACCGTAGTTTGGCAATCCTAACTCAGTCAAGCGCTTTTTAAGTGTTGCACGCTCGTTTCTATCGCACATATAGTTTCCATAGATAGTTGGAAAAATCAAGTCGGAGATAGGGAGTTCATGCTGTTCAAAGTAACTACTCATCTCAGAATGAAAGGCTTTTAAATCATCTAGAATTTGTCTTGGAACAGCTACTCGGCGATTACCTGAGTCAGTTTTTGCACTATTTTTACAAATCATTTCGCCTTTTATACCTAGCTTTTTATTTCCTGCTTTCCACATTAGAGTCTTATTCACAACAATCTCATTAGTGTCAAAATCCAAGTCATGAATGGTCAAAGCAAGAAGTTCATTGATTCGTAGAGCTGATGCTAGAAGAGTATCACAGATAACTTTGAATCGACGACTTGCTCTTGTATTTGGTAAACTACTAATATGTTTCAACCAAGTAGCCAATTCTTCTTCATGTAAAACCATAATACGTTCTTTAGAGGATTTGGGTTTTGGTGGAATTTTAACTGAGCTAGCAGGATTGTGTGTCAATTCAAAATTGGTAATACCAAAATCAAAGATATCACTCAGTTTGTAAACAACAGCTCCGAAATCTTTTGCGTGTCCCTTTTTAGACTTTTTAGCACCTGATTCAACAGATTTTTTTGATTGTTGAGCAAGCTGATTGATCCATAATTGAATATCAGCAGACTTAATTTCTTCTGGTTTGTAATCACCAAATTTAGGAATAATATAGGTATTTAAGTATCCTCTAACACGGTTGATAGTGTTTTGAGATGATACCCACGTTACAAAGCTTGTAAACCATGCTTCTGCCAATTCCTCAAGACTATTGATGACTAAAGTCTCTTTTACCGTCGAACCTTTAGCTTCAAAATCAAGTCTAGCTTCAATAATTTTTCGGTCAAGACTTCTTAGGGTTTTAGCAGTAATGGAAGATGTTATCTTCTTACCAGTTTTGGAGTCTACACCAATATAAACTCCACGTTGTGTGTAGCTTATTTTACCATTGTTTTTAGTTGTTTTAATGACCTTTCTATTTTTGTAAACGATAGTTTCTTTTTGCATATCAGCCTTTCTTTTTCGGACATATAAAAGGCTAAAATAACAACCTCACATGGATTTAATGTGATGGTATTATTTTAGCATATTTTGATGTTAAAGAGTTAAATAGTTTATCACATCATCCATTTTGTAATAAACGGTTCGAGTACCTTCGATAGGTGGCTCTAATCGTTTTAAACCTGTTTTTTCCCATGATCTTAGAGTATTGGGGGAAATTTTTAGGATTGATAACAGTTCTTTTTGAGTCACAATCCCCGCCTTCTTTTGGATAGCCTGCTGTTGCTGAATAAGAGTCATTAGGTAACTTAGTAAATTTTCAATTTGACTGAGCCTAGTTTGTTCGTTTATAGTCATTCTTTCTCCCTTCATTCATCCATCGCATCAATTTTTTCAAGAACTTCTTGAATGCCTTGTTCAAGGATAGTCAATCCTTCTGTGGTTCTTGCTTCGTTTAATGGTACAACGTTCAGTTTCTGTACGAGATGTTTTAGGGCGTGGAGTTGGTTTTTAATTTCTTGAATTCTTGAGTTCATATTAGTTGTCTTTCTCTGGTGTGTTTGTAAACTGTGCTAAATAGTCTTGGTATAAACAGTCCCATTCTTGGAGGAGTTGTTGCTTGTATGGGTAGAGCTCAGGAGAATCGTTTATCTCCCTTTCAAGCTCTGCTAATTGGCGTTCCATTTGTTGTTTTTTGAGTGTATATTCTGGTGTCATTTGGTTTCTCCGTTGCTATTGATAATATTGATAAATTCGTTGAAAAAGTCGGCTGATGCTTCTCTTTCAATGGTGTGAAAAGGATTAGGGAAGTCTTTTCCGTCTAGTTTTGTGTAGGTTGCTTGGTCAGGCTGATAGGTCATGTGGTAGAATTTATCGGCTTCCACTAAGATTACAGTGCTCAGTCGCCTATTGAGCTGTTCAAAGCTATCAATGCTTTTGAGGTGTAAGATATTGTCGTAGAGTTCTTTTGGCGAGTAAGGACTCGTGATGAATAAGGTTTCAGCTGTCAAGGCTTTGTCAACGTAGCGTGAAGGCAAGAAAACATCAAAATTATAAGGGTCAATGATTTTTAACAAGTCTTCGTATCGGAAAGTATCGGGTCTCAGTTCATCAATGATAACCGTTTCTTGGTTGTGATAGGCTTGAAAAGGGTCACGGCTAGACCCTGTTACATAGTAGGGTGTTCCCTTGTTGCTAGCGTAGGTTTTGGCTAGTCGGGTCTTTCCGAGTCCAGAAGCGCCGTAGATATAAATGACTTGCTTCATCTTGCCTTGCAGTTTCATCTTTTGAAGGAAGTCTTTTCCGAGCTTTTCTTGCCTTTTTTCGGCAACGGATTTCAGGCGATTACTGGCTTTGGCGTATTGACTTCCCGTTAGTTCGTTTTCAATCTCTTCCAGAGTCAATACTCCCTCGTAGAGTAGGTCAAGGTATTCTTTGATTAGTTCGCTTTCATTTTTGTTGTGAGCTCGTTCAATTTGTTTGGTGATACTTTCAAGTTTTCGCTCAAAGTCAAAGTTACTGATGACATCTGTTACAGGATATTGGTATTTGTTTTGGGCGTCAGTGGTGCGGTGCACCAGATAGCTGTAACCGTTGTTGAGATGCTTGAAAAATTCCAGACGCTCTACCTGGGCATCTTCTCGCGTCCCTTCTTTATCGTTGATTTCCCAAGCAAGGCTGTAAGGGCTACGGGCGTGTTTAAAGTACAGCATGAGGTGGATATGGGGTTCGACTAAGTCCCCGTTTTCATCAATGTCTTTGTCATGTAAAATACCAGCCCACTGAAACGGCTGAGTAGCTTGAACAATGCGTGCAATTTCGTCTTTCCAGTCAGGTAGACGAGCGAGGCGCATTTGTTGGGTGTACATAAAGGAACGTTGTTTCTTTAGCTTCTTGGTCATGTGCGTAATCCTTTCTTGTTTTGGCACACTGGCACAGATAGAAATGCGAGACAATGCCAAGACCAGTCTCGCAATAGATAAAGGAATAAGAGGGGATAGAAAGCAATGACACACTTTTGTAAATAAAAAAGTGTTGAAAGGTCTTCTTGTCTGCGACAAAGACCTTTCAACACTCATTTGAAGCAAGTACCGATAGTTTGATACCACCCCTTTTGAATTTGTTCAAAGTCTGAGAAAACAAAATCGCCATCAATTTCTTGTAGTTCTACTTTCATTTCAGGAAGCAACTGCTTGGCTCTTTTCTTGTTTTCGTGGTCATGGGGTAAACGCCACTTAACGATAATCTTATCGGCGGTATAGACAGCTGTCAGAGTCTGTAAGGAGTGATTGAATTTCTTTTTAACCGCCTTTTGGTCAGTAATGATTCTCATATCCAGCTGGTTATCTGGTTTAGAGGTCAGGATACGTCCAAAACGCCGTAAGCGATAGGTGACTAGACAAGAACGCCCCAAAGTTCGGAGGGCACCTTTCCAGTGAGCAAAGAGCAGAAAAGCAAGACAGAGAGCTCCGAATGACATAGCTAAGTAGAGACTGAGCTGGGAAAGGACTCTCCCAAACTCAGCTAGCTGAATCTTCTCCAAATAAGGAATCGCAAATGAAAAGAAGCAAAAAGCACTAAAGCTAACTCCAGCGCCGATTAGAATGTATTTGAATATGTTGTAACGATTGACCATTAGCTTTTCTTTCTATAGTGAGGTGTCAGGAGGGGCATGATATTACTGTCATGCTTTCCGTCGCTAAACTTAACAATCCCTGTCCCGATACCACTAGGGACAACGATATTTTCGATATGGGCGTTAGGGAGTAAGAACTGGGTCGTGTTGGTGTTAATTTCCCCCAATATAATGGAACAGTTGATTTGTTCCCGAACGGCGAGATTCCCCCCAAAGGCAGTTGCATCAAAGCGCTGGGAAACAAGAATCAAGGAAACCTTGGTCGCTCGACCTAAAAGAGCGACCGTTCCGAGAAGTTGGGCAAAGGTATCTCTTGCTTGTTTAGAAGAGCCCTGAACCAGGGCGAGCAATTCATCAATGATGATGTAGGTTCGCTTTAGAGGAGCGTTAGGATATTTGAGGAGGAGTTCTTGGCGCTCGTAGATTTTGTTTATCGCACCCCCAAGAACATCATTTACCTCAGTGATGAAGCTATTCAGGTTAGCCCCTCTATTAGGCGATAGGACCGTCAAATTCAACTCTTTTCCTAAGCAATAGATGTCTGCTTTTTTGGGGTCAACAGCGATAATGTCATCTGTTATTTTATGAATACATCGTATTAAGTATTCTAGAAAATAACTCTTTCCCGAACCTGATGAACCGCTGATAGCCATATGGACAACATCATTGAGGTTAAAGTTAACTTGATTCGCCATCAGAGGAATATAGCTCTCAGAAACCTCGCTTTTGATAAACTGATGAATATCTGGAATAGTTAAGCGAGTTGGAATTCCGTCCATCCAAGGGAAAAAGAAAGCACGTGCCAAATTTTGTTCTTCTATTTTGTAGGGAAAGAAGATAGCGTTGTTTTGTAGGAGTAAGGTCTTGTATGGATAGAGAATACCTGAGCAAATGTCCGCGATCTTGAAATACAAGTCGCGGTCAAGGACGTAAGAAACAGGAAGATTGGGAATGAAAAACATCCCCTTATCTTCCTTAGCAAGGTGGATGGAGAAAGAGTTGGTGAAACTTGACTCCCTATTGATGTCAAGCGTGTTGTTTAAGTTTGTGGTGATAAATTTGATGAGGGAAGCATCGTCAATATGAACTTTTTTGAGCATAAGAACTCCTCTATGCTTTCTGAATGCTTTTGGCACGGAAGTAAACATTATTTTTGATTTGAATAGCTTCTAATTTTTCAAAGCTCACTTCATCTCCAATAGAGAAGAAAGTCAAGTCAGGTTTATTTTCAGGAAGAAATTTCACACGGAAAGGATTGTGGCTTGCGGTCGCAATCCATGCTTGATAACCTGAAATAGTATTTGTACGAGCATTGTTTTCATACTCGTATTGTGTTTCGAGTTCTAATCCTACAATATGAAGAGTTTCGCTTCCAAGAGCTTCTGTTGCGAATTGTTCTGAATAACCATTTTGGTTTTTAATTTTGAAGGCCATATTTTTACCTCTTTTTTTAAATTTGTTGCATCCAAAAGTTCTCCTTTGGATTGGAGTTTTAGTTGTTTTGACCAACTAATAGCAAATAATTGAACATTTTTGTGTGCACATATTTTCAGCAAGCACTTCTGTAATGGAAAAATAACAAAAAAGACTTGCCCTTGTTCTTGACAAAGAATGTCATTTGTGTTAATTTCTAATTGTAAGGGATTGAGAGACTAGCGAAAAGCTAGAAGGTGCTGAAAAGTAAAAACGTTTCATAGATTAAAAGGGGCTAGGGGTAATACCCCTAGCTTAATTTCTGTGTACACAGAAATTAAGACACATAATAAAATATAAAATTTTTTTGTAAAATTTCTCTCTGAGCAAGCTATTAATTAGATTTGCTAGGAGCAGTTGGTACAAAAAAAGTGATAATTAAGAATGAATGGAAACTCTTCTTAACTATCTAATCGCTGCGGTTAGGTAGTTTTTTAAGAAATGTATATAGTCAAATTATAGAGGAGAAATAAAATGAGAAGCGATTGCGATATAGAATTAGAAACTGGAAAGCCAGTAGAAAGTTTTTTAGCAGAGTTAGGAAACTTATATGCTCAGTTACTGGCAGGTGACTCAGAAGTTAAAGGTAATATAATCTATCTTTCAGATTATCGTGCTAGAAAGTGTTCGTTGTCAGAGGAGTTCGAGGATTTTTTGTTTAGTAGTGAAGTTTTTGTATATCAACGAGACGAATATGAAAATATTTCAAGAATGGACTTTTATAGCATCTTAGATTCTATTGATAAAAATGAAAAAGCACCTGAAATCATTGAATTTATTTCACCGGCTCGAAAAAAAGAAAATTGTGAAGGTCTATTTCAAATGGATGATGTAAAATTGGCATACTATACAGATGGTAAGCTTATAGTTGACACCAAAGGAATTTGTCATCCAGTTGCAGAAATGTTTTATGACAAGTGGGATAGTAAATTAAAATATAATAAATTAGCAGTTATAGATATCGAAGTAGCTCCTTTTGAATCCGTGCAAAGCATTGAAAAAACTATGCTGTTTCAATACCTTCACGAAGTAATAATAAAACAAAAAGAGAGCCTCAGGGTGAAGCTCCTCTTTTTGTTTTATATCCGAATTTCTAAATTTATTTCACAAAAAATGTAGTCAAAAATGTAGTCATTCGGTTGATTTTTATTGCAATACATTGAAATTTGGAAATTCAAGAATCGCGTTAAATCAATGTTTTTTCGTTTCTACTGAAACGTAATGACCCACTATTTAACTTCTGTAAACACAACGTGCTTGCGAAGTTTTGGTGAGTATTTCTTCAATTGAAGACGGTCTGGTGTGTTGCGTTTGTTTTTAGAAGTAAGGTACAAGCGTTCACCAGATTCTTTGTGTTCAAGTGTAATATTTACGCGCATGGTAGCTCCCTTCTATTATTCTGCTGCAGCAGCTTTGGCGATCTTACGGCCCTTGTAGTATCCTTTAAGGGATACACGGTGAGAGCGTGAGTAGTCACCAGTAGTTTCGTCAAAAGTTACAGTTGGAGCTGTCACTTTGTAGTGAGTGCGGCGTTTGTTTTTCTTCGCTTTGGAAGTGCGACGTGCAGGTACTGCCATTGTTTGTTTCTCCTTTTAGTTTGTGAATTCGATTCAATTTGATGATTTTCATCAACTTTAACAGTATAACAAAACTTTTTTGTAAAGTAAAGTTACTTGACAGATTTTTTTAAAATCTTTTCTGCTTAGGTTTTTCAAAGAAACCGGTTTTTCCGTATGCTATAATAAGAACAAAGGAGGCAGACTATGAAAGCAGCATTAAAATTACTTAGTCTATTCTGGCTGGGAATCATGTGTATTGTTTTAATCTTTTGGGGAGTGAAAAGTTTTCGTGATTATCAAATTATGAAAGATGTAGAAAATCATTTGACTGCGGATTTCAAAAGCATGGGATACAAGGGGAAAGTGACGGTAAAAAACTACGATAGGCCTGCCGGCTATGGGGAGACCATGGACTTTAGCTATGAAGAAAAGATTGATGGAAGACTTTTGACCTTCTCAGATAGCTTGGATTATGATCCGACAACCAAGCAATACGAAGCTTCAAGATTAAGTCCCGTACCTGAGGAAACTGAGACAGGCTTAGATGATAGCATTCAGTTGGGAGCCATGTGGCAGCAGCCTTATGTTCAGAAGCAGTTTAAGAAAATGAAGTCGGTCTTCAAGAAGCTAGAAGATGAGGAGCTTACTTTAAAAGAAATTTCAGGTGAAACAATGGAAGTGCTTCGTCAGGATGACAATCAAATAACCTCAGAAATGCTGGATGCTGGGCAAGCAGAGCTAGTTCAGGATTTCCAAAAGAACAGGCAGAAAGGTCTGCCTCTCAATGGTTATTATAATGTTGATGTCGAGTCTTATCTGCAAAAACATACTCTGCAGCTTCGAGTGAACTATGAGCTATTAGTTGATGATTTGTATGATGATGAGAAAGCTAGAGACAAGTACCCCGGAGTCTTTTTTCAAAAGCTCAAAAAGTTAGACTACAGTCAATTTTGGGATGGTTATTACATAGTAGGCTATGATTTGAGAGAGCGTTCTGGTAGCGGTATAGACGGGAATTCTGAGGTGATTGTGTTGGATATTCGAGGAGGTAAATTAGTTCGTACTTTTAGTGCTTTTTAGAGCTTGACTATTTTTGAGAAGAATTGGTTTATTTCAGGAATTAAGCTGATATGTTTTAATTGCTTAGGATTTTTGAGGAAAATTCATTTTTGAATCTTCTGAAAATTTAAAAATTTTCCTCTGTAAAATACAGCCTAAGTGTGGTATAATAAAGCACAAAGATTACAGCAATGAAAGGGAAAGCTATGACAGATAAGGATATTCGTCACAGAAGTAAGATTTATGACAGTATGGTTAAATCTCCTAACCGTGCCATGCTTCGCGCGACGGGGATGACTGATAAAGATTTTGAAACGCCTATTGTTGGGGTGATTTCCACTTGGGCGGAAAATACACCCTGTAATATCCACTTGCATGACTTGGGCAAGCTGGCCAAGGAAGGTATCAAAGCGGAGGGCGCTTGGCCTGTTCAGTACGGGACTATTACGGTTGCGGACGGGATTGCCATGGGAACGCCGGGGATGCGCTTCTCTCTGACTTCACGCGACATCATCGCGGACTCCATCGAGGCTGCCATGGGCGGGCACAATGTGGATGCTTTTGTAGCTATCGGGGGCTGTGATAAGAATATGCCTGGCTCCATGATTGCCATTGCCAATATGGATATTCCTGCTGTCTTCGCCTACGGTGGAACGATTGCGCCAGGGAAGCTGGACGGCAAGGACATTGACTTGGTTTCTGTCTTTGAAGGAATCGGGAAATGGAACCATGGTGACTTGACGGCTGAGGAAGTACGGCGCATTGAGTGTAATGCCTGCCCTGGCCCTGGTGGCTGTGGCGGTATGTACACAGCCAATACTATGGCGACGGCTATTGAAGTTCTGGGCATGAGTCTGCCAGGCTCCTCTTCTCACCCTGCTGAGTCCAAAGATAAGCAAGAGGATATCGAAGCAGCTGGCCGTGCCGTCGTGAAAATGCTGAAGATGGGGCTGAAGCCGTCTGATATTTTGACACGTGAAGCCTTTGAAGATGCAATCACAGTGACTATGGCTCTGGGTGGTTCTACAAATGCTACTCTGCACTTGCTAGCCATGGCTCATGCGGCCAATGTTGAGCTGACGCTAGATGACTTTAATGTCATTCAAGAGAAGGTGCCACATTTGGCTGACTTGAAACCATCCGGTCAGTATGTCTTCCAAGACCTTTACGAGGTTGGTGGAGTACCGGCTGTGATGAAATATCTCTTGGCGAACGGCTTCCTGCATGGTGATCGCATCACTTGTACAGGTAAGACGGTGGCAGAGAATCTAGCAGAATTTGCTGATCTGACACCAGGTCAAAAGGTCATTATGCCGCTTGAAAATCCAAAACGTGCAGACGGTCCGCTTATCATCTTGCATGGTAATCTAGCTCCAGACGGCGCTGTTGCTAAGGTTTCTGGTGTTAAAGTACGCCGTCACGTCGGACCGGCCAAGGTCTTTGACTCAGAAGAAGCCGCTATTGATGCGGTACTGGCCGATGAAGTGGTCGATGGCGATGTGGTTGTAGTTCGCTACGTTGGACCAAAGGGTGGCCCTGGTATGCCAGAGATGCTGTCACTTTCGTCTATTATCGTAGGGAAGGGGCAAGGAGACAAGGTGGCTCTTCTAACAGATGGTCGCTTCTCAGGTGGTACTTACGGCCTGGTTGTCGGACACATTGCTCCGGAAGCTCAGGATGGTGGCCCGATTGCCTATCTTCGTACAGGCGATATGGTCACGGTTGACCAAGATACCAAGGAAATTTCCATGGCAGTATCTGACGAAGAGTTGGCGAAACGCAAGGCAGAAACGACCATCCCACCGCTTTATAGTCGCGGGGTACTTGGTAAATATGCTCACATGGTATCCTCTGCCGCTAAAGGTGCTGTTACAGACTTCTGGAAACCAGAAGAAACTGGTAAAAAATAGCTTATATATGATAAAAGAACCCGCTAGTTTTTCTAGCGGGTTTGATATTTTTACTTTAAATGTAGATGAACTAGTCATCTTCTTATCTAGGACTGATTCCCAGAGCAATGCGGCCGAAACGGCTGATACGGGTGATTTTCCAAGCAGGAGACCAAGTAACTTCGACAGAGGCACTTTCAATCTCATCAATTTTTTTAAGAGAGTCCATAATGGCGATGGGTAGACTCTCAGCACAATCACAGGCTGTATCGGTAAAGGTCATAACAACCTTGCAGTGGCCGTTTTCGTCTAAGTTAATTTCATAAATCAACCCTAAGTTATAGACATCCAGCTCTACATCCGGATCGTAAATACGCTCGAGCTTCTCCACCAATTTATCCTGAATGGCAGCTGCTCGATCATTGATTTTGATATCGTCTCTCATGGCTATTCCCTTCTATCTGATTTGAATTGTTTTTATTTTCTCACAATTCTGACTTTTTTTCAAGCTATTTTGGAACATGAAAACGGATTTAGTTCTTCCAAATGAAAAATCCCTTTCAGGCTCCTCAAAATGGCGGACTTATGATAGAATATAAGTACTAAAGAAGGCGGAGGTCAGAAGATGAAATTACAAAAACCTAAAGGAACTCAGGACATTCTTCCTCAAGAATCAGCCAAGTGGCAGTATGTAGAAGACTTTGCCCGCAAGACATTTAGAAAATACAATTATGGCGAAATCCGCACGCCGATTTTTGAGCACTATGAAGTCATCAGCCGCTCGGTCGGGGATACGACAGACATTGTGACCAAGGAAATGTATGACTTCTATGATAAGGGCGACCGCCATATCACGCTGCGTCCAGAAGGGACAGCGCCTGTGGTGCGTTCTTATGTAGAGAACAAGCTTTTTGCTCCTGAAGTGCAAAAGCCTGTTAAAGTCTACTATATGGGCTCTATGTTCCGCTATGAGCGGCCTCAGGCTGGACGTCTGCGGGAGTTTCACCAGATTGGTGCAGAGTGTTTTGGATCCAGTAATCCTGCTACAGACGTAGAAATGATTGCCATGGCGGCTCAATTTTTCAAGGATATTGGCATTACCAATGTCAGCTTGGAGCTTAACTCGCTGGGGAATCCTGAGAGCAGAGCTGCTTACCGTCAGGCCTTGATTGATTATCTGACTCCACTGAAGCCTAGCCTATCAGCAGATAGCCAACGTCGCTTGGAGGAGAATCCGCTGCGCGTGCTGGATTCTAAGGAACCCGAAGACAAGGCGGCAGTAGAAGGTGCACCGTCTATTCTGGACTATCTGGATGAGGAGAGCAGTACCTACTTTGCGGCCGTTCGTTCCATGCTAGAGACCTTACAGATTCCTTATGTCATCAATACCAACATGGTCCGTGGCTTGGACTACTATAATCACACAATTTTCGAGTTTACGACAGAGGTGGCTGGCAGTCAGCTGACCATTTGTGCTGGTGGCCGTTATGATGGGCTGGTTGCTTACTTTGGCGGACCTGAAACGCCAGGTGTTGGCTTTGGTATGGGCTTAGAACGCCTACTTCTAGTACTTGACAAGCAGGGAGTAGAGCTGCCGATTGAAACTGCTCTGGATGTTTATGTAGCCGTTCTAGGAGCTGGTGCCAATGGCAGAGCTTTGGAGTTAGTGCAGGCTCTCCGCGCACAAGGATTTGCGGCAGAAAGGGATTATCTAGACCGCAAGCTCAAAGCTCAGTTTAAATCCGCTGATAACTTTAAAGCCAAAACTCTTATCACCTTGGGTGAAAGCGAAGTGGAAAGCGGTCAGGTGACTGTTAAGAACAATTATAATCGTGAGGAGATTACTGTTAGCCTAGACCAAATCCAAGAAAACTATCAGCTTATTTTTGAGAAATTGGGGTTTTAAAGGTTTGAATCTAACAGTCAAAAACGCTATAGTATCAGACGTTTAAACGAACTTGGTTGACAACGCGTCAATATATTTTCTAAAAAATATATTTAAAAACTTGAAACATAAAGTGATTATTGATATAATGTATCCGTTATATAAATTTGCTAAAGGAGAAACAACTATGGCACAAATTAAATTGACTCCAGAAGAACTTCGTACATCTGCAAACAGATACACTGAAGGTTCTGAAAATGTAACTCAAGTTTTGACTACATTGACTAATGAACAAGCAATTATTGCTGATAACTGGGATGGTTCTGCATTTGATAGCTTTGAAGCACAATTCAACGAATTGTCTCCAAAAATCAAAGAATTTGCACAATTGCTCCAAGATATCAATGCACAGTTGGTTAAAGTTGCTGACATCGTTGAGCAAACTGACCAAGATATCGCTGCACAAATTCACTAATTTTGTTATAACGGCTTTAGGAAGGCAAGAGCCTTCCTATTTTTGTAAAGATTTAAAATGAAAAAAAGCAGTTTCTTTCATATTTGATAAGAAAATCACTGCAATGTAAAGGCAAGCTCTGACAATCTGAATCAACATCTGAATTAGACTGTTAGAGCTGTTTGTGTCTTTCTGTGCGCTTTTTTATGTAACAGTAAACTAAAAAATTTAAAAAGAAAAAGAAATTTGCATCCATGGGAAATAAAAAATTACTTAAGTATATAGGAAACGTTGTTTTAGTCATCGCCTTGCTGGCTGCAGTAGTGACGCTGAATGTCGCAGTGCAGAAGAATACAAGCAGCGCTAGAGACAGCAAAATCAAAACAGATCAAAAGACTAAACTGAATGTTGCGGTCGTCAATGAAGACCGGGCTGTTAAGGTTGACAAGAAAGAGTATAATCTTGGAGCTAGCTATGTCAAAAATCTAGAACGGGATGACTCTCAAAACTGGTACATCGTGACGCGTGGAGCTGCAGATGCTGGCCTGGAAAATGGGAAATACCAACTGGTCGTGACGATTCCAAGTGACTTTTCAGAGAAAGTGCTAGATGTCAATGCTATCAGTGCAGATCGGACAATCGTTACTTATAAAGTTAACGCTGCAGGAAATCAGCAGATTGAAAATGAGGCCAACAGTCTGGCTAAGGATATTATCGCAGATCTGAATAGCCAGTTGGTTGATATGTATATGGCAAGCATCTTGAGCAATCTATATACAGCTCAGCAAAATGTGCAGGCTAGTTCAGAGGTGCAAGTTACCAATATTGGCAATTATCGAACCAACTTGTTGGAGTCTGCCATTGGCTCTAAGAATATCTTCCCAACATTAGTCAGTATGTCTGCTTCATCTGTTGAAGCTAATAACTCTCTGAAGACGACTCTGGAAACTTATGCTAAGGCTTTTGATGACTTGGATAACTCTCAGGCCACTTATGGCAAGAATTTTGATAGTCTTCTCAAACAGCGAGCGGATGACCAAGTTAACTATGCCGCATTTATGAAGCAACTGATGGAAATGGACGAAAAAGTTGTCCATGATGATACTCAAAAACTCTACGCTAAGTTAGAAGAAACACAAAAAGATTTCACTAAACAGCTTGGCTCAACAGATGATGTGAAAGATGTGGATGTTGATAATGTCAGTCAGCAATTACAGGATTTGGAAACTGCTTTGGAAACTGAACGTGGTCAATTAGATGTCCATAAACAGCAGATTAAGGACTTTGTTGATAATAAATTAAGAACTTACTATGGTGTTGAAGAAGGCAAGCCTATTACTCTTAGCGCAGTGTTAGGAGATGCCATAACAAGCTACGATGCTTCTTTGAAGGCACAAATAGCTGAAGCAGTAAAAGCTTTGCCAGCTTCTCAACCAACAGAGGTGAAATTCGGATTGCCTGTTCCTGCTCTTGATTATTCAACCATTTCGCAATTTGGAACACCACAAGGAAATGGAAGTGCTGAGTTAGACAATCTGGCAGCAGCTGCAGAGAAAGCGGCTAGCTCTACAGCCAGCCCAGTTAATAGCCAGGTTGGAAAGGCTACTTTGTCAGTCACTCCACCAACAGGTGTAACAATTAGAACTATTACATACAATGGCGAAACAGTAACAAATGGGCAAGAAATTAATTTGGCTGAAGGCGCTAATTTTAATGTGCAGTTCAATGTGGCTAATGAGGCTGCAGCCACTTCAGTTGACAGCTCAATTGATATTTCTCTGAATGGTATTAAGGTTGCAAGTGCGCCAGTGAATGTAGAGGATGCACAAAAAGCGGCAGCGGCATATGGAGCTAAAGTACAAGAGATTTCTTCTGCCTACCAACACGTTATGTCTTTAATCCAAGCTTATAATTCTTTTGATGAGTTAAAAAATAAAGATATGTCTGAATCTTTATCTACCCTTTTGATAAATGCTATTAATTCGAATCTAGATAGTTATCAAAATAGCTTGTCTAAAAGTAACGATGGTAAGAGTCAAGGGGTTAAAGAAACCTTAGATGAAACGATTAGTAACTTGAAAAACAAGATTGAAGACGTCAAAGGGACGAACGCTAAACTCGCAGAAGAGATTGGAGAACAGCTCAAACTTTATGAAAATCTACAAACTAGAATGTCAGATATTTCAAAAGCTCAGGCTTCTTCTACAGATGCATTGGCTAAAACAGACACCGATTTGTCATCTCTGAATTCAGAATTCTCATCCTTGTTGTCTTCGACTTCTGGTGTTAAGTCCTCTTCACAGACCAATGTGCAGGCAGCTGATAGTGTCAACCAGATCTTCAGCAGTTTCAATCGTGAGCTGGAAAATGCGCAAGGAACGACAGAGAAACTGTCTGCGAATGCTGAAAGCTTGATGGGGCAATTCAATAAGGAATTGGAAGATAATGGCAACTTTGTGGAGTCCTTTGTCAAGGTTCTTAATAATGCCTATGAGAACGGTGTTCCTAATGAAGTGTTACTGGACTTCCTGTCTAATCCAGTTGCTCAGTCTTCTTCATCTGTCAAAGCGACTGTCAATGTTTACCGTCCATTTACTTGGATTCTCTTGTTGGAGGTTGTTAGTCTCTTTACGGCCTATCTCTTTGCAACGCAAAATATTGTGCGCAAGGTTAAAGACCGCTTTAAGCTTAATAAACTACAAGATACAGATATTATGACTGTGGGCATTCTAGGCTTCCTGTCTCTGACGATTGGTCTGGTTATTGGGATTGTCTCCAGCATGCAGCTTCATATCGGCAAGGAATATGTTCCATCTTGGGTCTTGTTGATTGTGGTTGCTAGCTTTGTCTTGATTCAGGGACAGTATTTGTTCCTCAAGCATCTGCGCGTGATGGGCATGGGCTTGGCTTTCTTCATGATTATCAGCTTTGTCTACCTATCTAATGCTATTGGTACGACAGCAAGCTTGACTGGCTTCCCAGCCTTTATCAAGAGCTTGAATGCCTTGTCTGTGCTAGAAGGCATGCTGTCAGGTTACTTTGACGGCAAGACCGCTGGCTTCTTTGCCATCTTTGGTCTGATTGTCCTACTGGCTCTGCTAGTTGCAGCTAATATCTTTATCAAGACTAGAACATTAAAAACTGAGGAAGTTTAAAAGAGTATGAAAAGAATTCTGTTTTTATTCCTACTCCTAAGTTCGTTTGCGGTGACGGCTGTCGCCGCAGATGAGCTAAAGGATAATCGTCTGCAGATAGATAATTCGCGGATTGAAAAAGAGCAAGAACTGAACTTTGGTGCACAATCGGAAGGCACCAAGTCTCTTTTCGTTGCTGAGAATCAGGAAAAAATTCAGGAAATGAAGCAGTATCAAAATAAACAGTTGGCCACAGAAGCGGGACAACTGTTTTCTGCTATACAGGGGCCGACGGATATTTACCATTCCAAGGAGCTTTTTCAGCCGGGAACGGAAAAATTGTCCAAGTTGCAGACGAGTTTGAAAAGTGATGATGAAAGCAGCTGGGATGATTTTCTGCCAGGAGTAGTCTACTTTGTAGCAGCCATACTCTTGGTCAGTATGACTGTCTTTGTCAGCTATCGTATCAGTAAGGGAGAAGTATAACATGGAAGGACATATCAATATCACTCTCCGTTTGCGTGATAAGGACGTGGATATTCGCATTCCTAAGCGGATTGAGGTCCGTCGCTTCATTCGGGAGATTGATCAGATTTTCAATATCGAAGGAAAGCGCCATAAGTATCAGCTGCGGATTATTAACAAGGGGTTGATACTGGATGAGGGCAAGGTTTTGGCTGATTATCCAGTCACAACGGGAGATTTAGTAGAGATTGAGGAGATTTAAGGTGACTGAGGAAAAATTTGTATTTGCTGAACAAGAGTTTATCTATGAAAAAAATGACAAGAATTGGAGCCTAACACTGAAGCGTTCGGATGTAGCAACGCAGGATTTGCGGGAGCTCTTGCTTTTGGACCTGCACCATCCGCTTTTCTTGGAACAGGAGACTAAGGCCGACCACGATAGTGTCTACTTCACCTATCAGATTGAGCCTTTAGGGCTTTCTAAAGAAGAGATTGAAAAGCGCACGATTTCTGAGCGGATTCGTCTGGCTCTCAATGTGTTTGCCCTAGAAGCGGCACTGGAATTGCCGGTTACTTTTTTGCTGCATCCTAGCAATCTCTTTATTACCAAGGATGCGCAGGCTAAGATTGCTTATCGCGGAGTTCCCAGCATCATGACACCTCAGGCTATTTCTCGGGAGGACTTTTTGCGCCAGGCCAAGTGCTTTGCGGTGACGCTCTTTGCAGATCTGGACTTTATGGAGCTTTACAAGGGCTCGTTGGAGCTAGAAACTCTGCCAGATTTCCTAGTGGAACTGCGTGAGGCTGACAGTCTGGAAGATGCGGTTGCTGTTTTGGAGAAATCTTATCAGGAAAAGGCTGCAGAAGAAGCAGAGAAGCAGACACTAGTCTCCAAGCGCCAGCATAAGATTTTCAAACTGGCGACCATCTGGCTGACAGCAGCTGTTGTGATTTTGACCATTCCTTTGATTTATCTGATTTTCATACAGAATCCTTTCAAGGAAAAGCTGTTACAGGCGGATACTGCCTTTATCAAAGTGGACTATAGCAAGGTCATCGATGAACTGGAGGGAATTTCTCCTAAGAGCCTGCCGAATACACAGAAATATGAACTAGCCTACTCTTATATCCAGGGCTTGGAATTTTCTGATGATCAGCGTAAGGTCATCCTGAACAATGTCACACTAAAATCAGATGATTTGTATCTCAATTACTGGATTCAAGTTGGACGTAATGATTTTGAAGATGCTTTGGATACAGCCAAACGGATTAATGACTCAGACCTGATCATCTATGCCTTGACGCAGGAGATGAAAAAGGTACGTGAGGACGATAGTTTGTCTGGTAAGGATCGGGAGACTAAGCTTGAGTCCTTGGAAGGCGAGTATAAGAAATACTGGGATAGCCGCAAGGAGCTTTTGACTGGTGATTCTAGCTCAAGCGCTTCTGGCGAGGAAGGTTCTTCAGGAGCAAGCTCTTCCTCCAGCAGTGAAGCGTCGTCTAGCAGTAGCGCGAAGGAGTAAGTATGAGCAAGACAATCATCATCTATACAGACCATCTGCGCTATGAGCTGCAGCTGACAGAGGACAAGAAAGTTCTCTTAGCAGCTAGTGAGAAGGCCCAGCTTTACCTGCCTCATCAGGAGACTCCTATCCAGCTTCAGCTAGCTGAAGGGCAAGTCTTTTATCAGATGGGGGAAGAAACGGGTGTCGTAACTGACGGTATGACCCTGGGTAATCTAACCTTGTATCAATCTGATTCGGAACCGGCTGTTTATGATCTGCTGGACAGAAAAGAGTTACTCATCAGCGACCAGAAGGGGGCAGCCATCAGTCTGGAAGTGCCTTTGGAATTGCTCTTGAAGCGAACAAATGATTCTTGGCTTTTGACCAAGATGCGAGGTCAAGTTTTTCTCAATCATGTTGAGTGGACGGGAGACCAAATCCAGCTGGAAGCCGGCGACGAGCTAAGCTTGGAGGGTATCTGCCTCAAGGTCTATCCAGAAGAAATCTGGGTGACGGGTCCAGCTACGGTCAGCTCTAACCTGACCTTGCGAGGGGCTTCTCGCCATGGTTTCTATCCAGACTATCCAGACTATCACCGTTCACCGCGGATTATCTATCGGAGTTCAGAGGACAAGATTCAGATTGCTCCGCCAAGCAAGGAGCCTCAAAAGCCCAATGATGAGCTCTTGAGACTGATTGTGCCGCCGCTCCTTATGGTTGGGGTGACGGTGCTGATTACACTGGTTCAGCCGCGGGGGATTTATATCCTCGTTACAGTTACTATGTCAATCGCCAGTGCTATCTTTTCGGTGCGCGGTTTCTTCAAAAACCGCAAGAAGTTCAAGGAAGACAAGAAGGAACGCATCGATCTTTATCACCTCTATCTGAAAGACAAGGCTATTGAGCTGAACAAGCTGGAACGTGAGCAGCGTGATGGCATGCTCTACCATTTCCCAAACATTAACGAACTGACAGGTCTGGTGACAGACTACAGCCACCGCATCTACGAGAAGACACCGCTTCACTTTGACTTTCTTTACTATCGCTTGGGACTTGGCCAGGTGCCAACCTCCTATAAGCTGACCTACGGTCAAGAGGAGCGGAGCGGAAAGAAAGATGCGCTGGAAGAGGAGGGCTATACTCTCTACACTCGGCATAAGAAAATCCCCGACCTTCCTATCGTGGCTAATCTTAGCCATGGACCGGTCGGCTATATCGGTCCGCGCAATCTTGTTCTGGAACAGCTCCAGCTCTTGGTCATGCAGCTGGCGGTCTTTCACTCCTACCACGATGTGCAGGTGATTACCATCATGCCAGAGGAGGAGCGCGACCAGTGGGATTGGCTGCGCTGGCTGCCGCATGCGACTCTGCAAGAGCTGAACGTCCGTGGCTTTGTCTATAACCAACGGACGCACGATCAGGTCCTAAACAGTCTCAACCAAATACTGAAACTGCGCAAGGCACAGAAGGAAGAAGCGACCCGGCAGGAGACGACACTCTACAGTCCTCACTATGTGGTATTGGTCACAGATGAAAAGCTGATTCTCGACCATATCATCATGGAGTTCTTCACAGAGGATCCAACACATCTAGGCTGCTCACTCATCTTCGTGCAGGATGTGATGAGCTCGCTGTCTGAGAATATCAAGACAGTTATCAATATCAAAGACCGCAACACTGGTCAGCTAGTCATGGAAGAGGGAATCCTCAGAGAGATTGACTTCCGCTTGGATCATTTCCCAGAAGGCTATGACAAGGAACGAATCGCTCGGACCTTGGCACCGCTCAATCACCTGCAGAATCTCAAGAGCTCAATCCCTGATACTGTGACCTTTATGGAGATGTATGGGGCAGAGACCTTCTCAGACCTGCAAGTCTTGCAAAAGTGGCAACAGAATGCGCCGTATAAGAGTTTGGCAGTACCTATCGGCCTGCGGGGCAAGGAAGACCTGGTCTACCTCAACCTGCATGAAAAAGCTCACGGACCACATGGGCTCATTGCCGGGACAACGGGATCTGGGAAGTCAGAGACCATCCAATCCTATATCCTGAGTCTGGCCGTCAACTTCCACCCGCACGATGTGGCTTTTCTCCTCATCGACTACAAGGGTGGGGGAATGGCCAACCTCTTCAAGAACCTGCCCCATCTCTTGGGAACCATTACCAACTTGGACGGAGCCCAATCCATGCGGGCGCTAGCTTCCATCAATGCGGAGATTCACCGCCGGGAGCGGCTCTTCAGAGAGTTTGAAGTCAATCATATCAACCAATATCAAAAGAAATTTAAGAACGGGGAAGCAACCGAACCTCTGCCCCATCTCTTCCTCATCTCGGATGAGTTCGCAGAGCTCAAGGTCAACCAGCCTGACTTTATCAAGGAGCTGGTATCCATCGCTCGGGTCGGACGTTCCCTCGGGGTCCACTTAATCCTGGCTACTCAGAAGCCCTCTGGGGTGGTGGATGATCAAATCTGGTCCAACTCCCGCTTTAAGCTAGCGCTCAAGGTGGCAGACCGGACGGACTCGATGGAAATGCTTAAGACGCCAGATGCGGCAGAGATCACCCAGACAGGCCGGGCCTATCTGCAGGTCGGCAATAATGAAGTCTATGAGCTCTTCCAGTCAGCCTGGTCAGGGGCAGACTACCAGCCGGATAAGGACGAGATGGGTATCGAAGACCATACCATCTATTTAATCAACGACCTAGGCCAATACGAAG
>NZ_RJMV01000019.1 GCF_003943735.1 Streptococcus sanguinis
GACAACTGAAAAAATGATTGATAAAATCTCCTATATTGAAATTCAGAAATGTTAAAAAACAGGCTAATATTGGCATATTCATTTGTAGTTTCCCATTTCTTATGATCAAAATCGTAACTTAGAATAATTCCTTTATCAAAATAGTCATCGAAAACTTCTTTTGCTCGCAGAACACAATCACGGTCAAAAGTTTCAAAATAATTTTCAATTTTAAAAAGTTTAGCTTGATTGTTCAATTTATTAACTCCTTTATTATTTCTTCGTAATCATGTAACACGTCATCTCCATATTGCTCGCATAAAGCTTGCAACATTTCAGTTAAACAAGGTTTTATTTGTTCTTCTAAAATACTCCGAATTTTACCTTTTTCTAAATCAGTTCGAACTCTAGAGTATTGTTTGTTCAAACGATTGAATTCTCCTACTAATAACAATAAAGTAGATTTCGTTTGTAATTCATAATGACAACCGATGCAATGTTGCCTATCGTCATATGGACAAATCTTTCCAAGCGCAGATAAAAGACACATGCTTTCACCTTGTTTTGAGAAGGCTTCACCGTTTCCTATACGATGACAAATAGTAAGAAGTTGATTAGGCTCTGCTTCTTCTTCTACCAAAATCTTTAATGCCTTTTGCGATTTCACTTCTGCCTGAATGCTTAAAGCCAATGTTTTTTCAATCTCATTTGGTGTCAAATCTAACTGTTTAATCATCTGAGTCTGTTGACTAGGACTTAATTCTTTATACTTTCCTCTAGTTACAATCGTCAGGATCATTGATGGAATCATAGATAAAACACCTCGTTCAAATAGTTCTCTCGCAACCATTTCTGGTTTAAGCTGGCTTAGTTGGGCATCTTTTAGGTACGTTGTTGTAGTTTGTGCAAATTCATCGAATGAACCTTTATGGCTACGGGCTAATGCGGCTAAAAAATAGCCTTTAATATTTAACTCAGATTTTTCTTGCAAAACATCATCTGCTAACATGGCAACAGTTTGAAGATAGGATTTATTTGCAGATCTAGAACTAAAATTCCTTTCAAGAAATAAGTCTCCAATTTCTTTCCCCATATATCGATTAATTCGTTTATATTCTTTTATTTGTCGAATTAAAGGTTCATCATTATTATCTTTATTCAACTGATAATGAGCTTCACAGATAGCCAACAACGTTCCAATCAATACCTGACAACTCTCAGGGACCTGAAATTTAATCTGACTAATATTTTTAGTTCGCTTTGTTTTGTTTGGAGTAATATTTAAATAAGTTAAACGAGTTGTAATACTTAAAAGAGTTCTTCTTGCCTCACTGCTACTCCAATTACCACTTCTAACTGATTTTAGAACTTCTTTCGGTGTTCTAGGAAGTTGTGGATGTCCAAGTTGTTCTAAATCTGTTCCACGTAGCGCACATATAAAATGAAGTGCTAGAAATAGCCAGGTATCTGCGTAGTCTTTTGAGATTGCTGCTTTATAAAGCATATCTTCTTTTCTAATGTAATTGTCATTAAAAAGAAAATACAGTAATTCTAAATATTCGTCTAACTCATAAGCGTTAGTCTCCTGTTCTAATGTGTATCGAGGTGTAAATTCATATCTTTTGTGATAGTTACATCTCATTTTATTCATTAACCACTTTAAAAAATCAATAAAAACTTCGCCTTTTTGCTTTTCAAGTGCATATACTGCTTCTTCAACCAACAATTCAATCTCATTATCATTACAGAGAAATAAATCTCTTTTAAGATAAAAAGCAAGAAAATCTTGAACATAAAACATGTTTTCCTTAGATAAGTTGCTATCTTCTGAGTATTGCTGAAAATATTTGTAAGTTAATGGGAATTTTTGTTTAAATATAGGCTGAATTCCTGCTAAACCAGTTGGTCCAAGAAGATAATTGGTTATTTTTTCTATTAATAATTGAGCATCTTTATCTGAGATAGAATAGTTATCCAAATCAATCTCAATATTAAACCAATTGTTATCAACTAAAAACTTACTAATTTTGCCTTTATACTGTATATCGTTTTTTCCGAGTTCACTTAACAGATTTTCGATCAAAGATTTAATTGAATAAGTCATACATTACCTTTCTAACTTATCACCAAAAAGTTCATTTGCTCGCCAATTCATATAGTCAAAAACACCATTATTAACTTGACCATATTGTTTTGCGATTTCTCCTTTGTTTTGTAGATAAACCCAAGCACTCTCAGGCGATTTATCACCTCTTGCTGACATAAGCTCACTTATTTCAGAAACCCCAGATAATACTAACTGTGTCGTGTACCAGTGTCTGAAAATATGTGGGGAAATATTATGCTCCTGCAAAAGCTGCCCAAAAAAGACAACCTCTGCATCATCAGATTTTAAGAAGATTGGGATCATTTCGTCGCGAATAATCTTACGAAATCGTTGATAGTATACATCGTATGATAATGCTTTTCCTCGTCTGTTAAGATTTAAAGGTCCATAATCCTTCTCATACTTCTTACCTTCCAGATAAGTCATATAGTCATTATAAGTGTCTAAAAAGACCTCCAGAAAGATATAAGGTACTGCTTGAAGTCTTTCCTTTTTAATCCGTCCAGTTGGCTTTAAATCGCTTCGGAGAGGTATTTCTTTTCGTAGATCGATCTCAATCTTAAATACTTGCCCATCACTTTGGTGAAACAAAATACCTGGCCCTAGAGGACTATCTTCACGTCTTACATTGCATGCTTCTGATGGTCTTAAGCCAACAAAGGCTCCCAAGGCCACAACCATGAGTAGATCTTTATGATAGTGTGCTATGTGAGAAAATAACATCTCAAAAGCACTATTTGGCATATCACGAAAAATAGCTTTCTCAGTGTTGCTATCATTTACGTATATTTCAAAATTTGGTTCTTTACGCTTTATAACCCGTCCTCTACTATTCGTAAAAGTTGTCGTAGAATACAATTCTTCTGCTTTTAACTTAGCCTTTCCCTCTCGCTCACTTAAATAAAGAGTTAAGAAGTCAAGAACTGCATTTACGCATTTTTCAACGGTGCTTTTCTTTCTTTTTTCTCTATCTCCTGGTAACTGAGATAATCCATAAAGCGTAAAAAATTCTCTAACCATTTCAAGTGTAAGTTGATCTATACTTTTAAGTCCAGAAGTACCAAATATAAAATTTAGAAACTTAACAACGTAAGAAAAGCGTTTATTCCCATCATCTGAAATAGACTTGATTCTTGAAGTAGATTTAACATAACGATGAAAATCAGTAAATTGTAAGTTGCCGTCATCGTGCTTCAGAACGATAAATTGCTTTGTCACGATGTTGTTATCACCTAAAACTAGTGAATGTTTATATACAACAAATCTCATGTTATCTCCTTGTTTAATATGACTGAAGGTTCTGACTGGGTTTTAGGATGTCAATACACAAAAAAACGATCAAATCAGTACCATTTTCCTTTGTGCTCTAAACTGCATAAAGGGAATATCGATGAGTACTTTCATTGATCGTTATTATTATTTGAATTAATTCAATAACAAAAGTAACTTCATCTAAGTAATAAGAGCAATTAATTAGCTCAGCAACAACGATAACCACAGCAACTCCTTCTAAACAATGAAAGGAATATCCGCCGTGGCTATCTATTTACTTTTTTTCTTTTACTTTTGTAAGTTACTTTTGTTATTTTTACTTTTTCTGTATTATATCATATTTTGATTAAATTGTCATCTGAGATAGTGATTTTAAAAAAACTGGAAATTTTTTTAATTGTATATTTTGACAATAAAAAACATTTTTATATCAATTTAATGATTTTAGAGCGTTTTTAGCTTATTTGATTTTAAAGTTGTCGTCTATTCCTCAGGATTACTTGAAGAACAGGAAAAATTCGACAACAAAGTAGTCGATCTATTCAGTTATAAAACCTATGAAGGTCTTTCTGCTGGAACTGGCCACTCCTACTTTGGAGATGTAGATTATACTCTTACTTATTCAACTGAGAATATCCCTCATGATTTCTCCTCATGTGCTGAGAGCTTTCTTCTATACTAATAGACGAAAGGGTGTGAAAATGATTTTTAAATGATACTGTGGAACGGAACAGTAGCCCTAGTATTGACTACTGTCGTTTCTATTCATATTGGCTATTCTAGGACTGAGATGAAAAAATCTATAAATGCTCAGAATAAAATTGAACCCGCAAATCTCCCCAAAACAATGGTGAGTCATGTACTTGTATTATTCCGAAAAAATACACCTCTGGTGCAGTGAGACAAATTGGTGTATCTTATAGTGGCTTCGTAGATGAAAGCTATACTCTACTATCACTCTTTGATGATGTAGAACAAATTGAAAAAGATAATAGACTTCAGACAGCTATTGATGTTGTCAGAGAACAGTTTGGTTTTTTAGCCATACAAAAAGGAACCGTCCTAACTGAAGGTTCCAGAAATATTGAACGCAGTAAACTTATCGGTGGTCATTCCGCGGGTGGATTGGAGGGATTAAAATGAAACAAGAAAAAAATACAGTACAATTTTCAGAAATCCGTAGCAAAGGATGTAATGATATTGAAATGCTTGAAAGATTTTTACATGGAATCGTTGAAACAGCAACTTCAAAACTTCGTCAGAGAAAACTCAAAACAACTGAAATATCGATACGACTAGTACATGCTAAATCTGAAAACCGATTACCATTGGAATTTACATTTAGCATTAAGCCAACAAGCTCATCTGTGATAATCTATACTGAGGTAATCAATCGCTTTAAAGAATGTTACACAGGTGGGGGAATTCAAGGTTTTACGATTCAATTTGATAAAAATACCCTTGCCTCTGCATAGAAAGGATTTGATATGATTGACCGTTCATATTTACCATTTCAATCAGCAAGAGAGTACCAGGATACAAAGATGCAAAAATGGATGGGCTTTTTCCTATCTGAACATGCATCAGCACTCTCTGATGATACAAACAAAGTAACGTACATGTCTGACTTATCACTAGAGAAGAAATTATTACTCCTCAGTCAAGTATACGCCGGGCAGCTACGCACACGCATTCAAGTGATTGAAAAAAACAAGCGTGTTTCCTACACTGGAACAATACCAAGTCTGACCAAAGATTTCATTTTGATAAAAACTACAACAGGTCACATCAATTTGAAATTAAAAGACATTATTAGTATTGAACTTGTCGAGGAGGTGCTCTATGAATCAGCTTGAGTTTCAGCGTAATCACCTACAAATGGACTATTATAGCGAGAGCTACCAAGATTTTGAACGTGACTTCTACCGCTACTCTAACATGAATATTCCATTGACCTTCCTAACTGATGATATCCTAAAAACAATGGCGACTTCACGTAAGAATTACTTTGTCCTCAATAAGGAAAAGTCCAGAGATAACCGCGATCACTTCTTCATATTTGAAGTAAGTACCGTAGATGAGAATCCGCTAATCTATCATTATACATATAAGAAAACTACAATATATTTAGCAGAAAAATAGGAGCAGTTCAATTGACTGTTCCTATTTTTAATATTCATAAAATCTAAAGTCTTTATACTCTTTAACAATGGAGTCGCCAACCAGAACAGACTATACTGACCAGCGACTACCTTAAATTTAATGTTTCAGATTTATTTTCTTATCTCTAATTTCATAAACTACATCTGCTACATTTTCGAGTAATCGTTTATCGTGGGTGATAAACACGATAGTTCCGGTGTACTCCTTCATTAGTATTTCCAAAGCCTCTAAACTTGGTATGTCAAGGAAGTTACTGGGTTCATCCATTATTAGGATGTTATATCTACCCATGAGCATTTTAGCAAGCAACAATTTTATAATTTCTCCACCGCTTAAAACAGATAAACTTTTTCCAATATCGTTCTGTTTGAACCCCATAGATGCTAGCACTGAACGAATTTCTGATATATTGTAGTCACAATCCTTCTGCATAAACTCCATAACATTCTGATTACTGTTGTACTTGTAACCATTCTGTGCAAAGTAACCTATTTTTGCCTTAGGCGAAATAGAAATTCCTTCTTCATGGTTTAAGATCATTTGGATTAAAGTTGTTTTTCCGATTCCATTACCACCAGTTAACGCCACTTTTGCTCCTAACGGAATTTGAAAAGATGCATTTTCAAACAGAGCCTTATCCCCAAATACTTTATTAATTTCTGCACCGACTATAGGGTATGGATTATGGAGCTCCAATGCTTTACTTTGCCTGAAACGAATTCTGCGAATGCCTTCCGGAGCTTCTACTTTTCCTAAGGCCGCAATCCTGTGCTCTAGGGTTTTAGCAGCATTATACATCTTTTTTTCCTTACTTCCTATTGATTTTTGATGAGCTAAACGCCCTCCGTCTTCAGTACTTTTTTTCTTTGAAGAACCTTTTGCCTTCTGTTCTATTTTACGAGCCTGTTTTCGCTTTTCCTCCGCAGCCCTTTCCAATCGGGCACGTTCCGCAATAAATTGTTCGTATTCTGCAGCTTGGCTCTTACGTTCTTCCTCTTTCTGACGAAGATAATCAGAATAGTTTCCCCAATACTCAGTGATTTTGCCATCTTTCAGTTCCCATATTTTATCTACTATTTCATCAAGAAAATAGCGGTCATGGCTAATAACTAACAGTGCACCTGTAAAATATTTTAGCTGTCCTATTAGAAAATCAATTCCTTCACGGTCTAAATGGCTCGTAGGTTCATCCGCTAAAATACCATGAACCTGTGCCGATAAGGCCTGTGCTATTTTAAGCCTTGTTTCTTCACCACCGCTCATAGTCTGTATATTTAATTGCTCAACACCTAGCTTGCCTACAAGTGCAAAATCTTTTTCCTCCTGCAGAGTTACTTCGTCCAACTGGGGAATATAGGCAAGTTCACCCAGACGATTCATTTTACATCCTGGGGGAGTTAATTCTCCTAAAAGTACCCTGAGTAAAGTGCTTTTTCCAGCACCATTTGCTCCTACTAAACCAATACGGTCATAATCATATACTTCTAATTCATTTATATCTAAAACATCGCGTCCTTTGAATTCCACACGAATGTCTTTTGCTTTTAATATTAATTCCATAACATTTCCTCCTGTCTATAATCGCATGCTTTCATTTGCTTGTATGCAGGGAAAACCCTGCGATTTTAGCAGGAAGAGTTACATGAAAATAAGATACATAAATATTCCTCCAATATTGTTTATTTTAAATCTAATTTTCTAACCTCAGTTATCATTTGGCAAACTATAGCAATGCCAATAATTAAAATACCTGATAGTAAAAACCAATGATTTACACCGATTTTATCAGCAAAGAATCCAGAAAGAATTAACCCAATTGGCATAGCAAGTGACATGATACTTCCGATCAAAGAAAATACACGTCCTAAATATTCAGGCTTAATTTTCTCCTGAAAAAGAGCTGTTTGCACACCGCTATAAAATGGCACCGAAAGCCCCATTATTGCACAGCAAACTACGAATATTACAAATCCATTTGGAGGAAGTATTCCCGAAACGGCTAAACTGGTCCCCATTATAAAAAATGAACTTGTTATTAGTAATACATGCTTTTCGAAGCCCCCTAATCTTCCTAATAATAAGCCTCCTGCTAGCATCCCAAATGCAAAGGAAATTTCCGTAATAGAAATATGCACAGGCGTTCCATTAAAGTGTTCCATGCTTATTAAAGGAAATAGTGCATTGATTGGCATATAAACAAAAGTATATAGTGTTCCTAAGAGTAATAAGGCAAACAATCCTTTGTTTTGTCTCAGAACCACAACTCCTTCTTTCATCTCCCTTATGAAATTTGGTTCTAAACTTTGCACTTGATTACCCAGCTTAGGTATACGTACAATTGCTACCGTAATAGATGCAATCACAGCACCCAATACGTCGATGGCAATAATAGCATTTAAATCCCAAACGGAGTATAAGAGTGCTGCAACTGCCGGACTAACAATATAGCTTATAGACTGCAAAGACTGACTATAGCCTGCGCATTTCGTTAGCTGTTCTTCTGGTACTAAAAGTGGTGTAACCGCATTGAGTGCTGGGGTATGAAAAGCTGTTCCAATGCTACGGATAAACAATACTATCATAATCATCCAGACAGGTAGCTCCATACAGAATGCAACAATAGCAAGCACTGCACCAGCTGCTGCGATAATTAAATCGGCACCAATCATTATCTTCTTCCTATCATGACGATCCACTAGCACACCAATGGCAGGTCCCAAAATCGCATAGGGTAAAAAACCTACTAATGAAGCCATAGACAAGACCATCGCAGATCCTGTTTTTTCTGTAAGGTAAAAAATAATCGCCATTTGCAGGATGGCACTAGTGATTAATGATACTGCTTGCCCTGCCCATATTGCATAAAATTTTCGTTTCCAATTGTTGTATTTTTCCATTTATATTATCTCCTGCATATTATTTTGCTTGAATTTCTATTTTGAATAGCATTCTAGGCAATAAAAAATGCAGGCCAAACCCCACAATGTGGCTTTTGGTCTGCATACATACAATTTGGAAACATTCATATTAAAGACATAGTTAAATAAAGGTATAGTTAAATAACCAATATCCTCACCGTAACTAATGAATGCTCAATATCGTATAAATAAGCACAACAAAAAAGCCTATCATCGGGTATAGATTCTGCTTTTTTTATTGCCAGCTTATCTTAAACGCATTGAGGCTGTCATAGTTTCGGTTCCTCCTACATCTTTGTTTATATCAATTTATAGTATAACACAACAAGATGATATGTTCAATATAAAAGTTATGGAATGAGACTCATACTTCCAATTCGATGCCAGATTTAAAGGATATGACGAAGTTTTCTTCATAGACTGTAACGCTCTGGATTATCTTCCTTAGTAGCAAGCGATTAGCTTTCACAAAATCTTCTGTTTGTAGTTTTAAAAATTCATCAGGATTTTCTAACTCAACCTCAAAATATTTCATTTTACATTCCCTCATTTCATTTATTGATAAATTGAGTTTGCAAAAAAGAGTGGACAATTTTTGTCTACTCTTAACCTTTAAAATAGTTTTTTTTAATCGATTTGAAGTTGCCTAAATTATTACTTATTCGGTAAAATGAAGTATTGCTTTCAACAGATTTCCTTCAACTACACTTCACTTGATTCAAACAAGGTGGGTACATTTCTATTCCCACAAACTCCTTGTCAATGGAAACAAACACGTACCCACAGGGTAAATGGAAATAGAAACTGATAATTTCTAGCTATCACTTCTACTCATTCCAAAAATTTTCTCACTCTGATACTTACCCACCATAAAGCAAAAAGCCTTGCAATCAAGGCTTTCATTATCCCTTTCGTTCAAAGGTTTCTAAGCTTTTACGAGCAGAGCGACACACTCAGCGGTTCGCTATCTCCGTTCTGTCTGCGTGCTAGCACTTGTCAATCACGGACAGCTATCGCATGGGCGGAAGTAAATGCTAATCTTCGTCGTTTTACTCCTTGACTAGCAAACTTACCGCCTCAACATGTGGTGCTAGCAAGCTTATATATTATAGAACGAAAAGGATAGAGTGTTTTATAAAATTATACTATAAAATGAAAGAGAATTACACACTCAACTCAAACAACTTATAAAACTCACCTCTCCTATCCATCAAATCACTGAAAGAACCATCTTCAACAATAACGCCATCTTTCATAAAGAGAATTCTATCGTATTTTTTCAAAATGTTCTCATTCAACTTGTGGGTTACTACAAGTGCAGTCAAATTTTGAATATCCAAGATTGAACTTTCAATTTCAGTAGTTACTTGATTATCCAAAGATGAAGTAGCCTCATCCAATAATAAGATTGGTGTTTTTCGAATCAAGGCACGCGCAATACTAACTCTTTGTTTTTGTCCGCCAGATAGATTTGAGCCATTCTCTCCACATAAAGTTTGTAGACCAGATTCATTTTCTAAAACATAACTTTCTAAACCCGACTGCTGTACAGCTTGCTTTATTTCCTCATCAGTGAAGGATTGATTAAGAGTAATATTTGCTCTTAAAGTATCATCAAAGATATAAACGTCTTGTTGAACAATTGTCATTAAGTTATAAAGGCTCTCTGCTGAAATAGCTTGCAAATCTATATTATCAATGGAGATGTGCCCACTTGTTACATCGTAAAAACGCAGTAATAGATTGAGCAAAGTTGATTTCCCACTCCCTGACATTCCAACAATTGCAATTTTTTCTCCTTTTTGAATCTTCAAAGATAAATGGTTAAAAATTTTTTCTTTAGTATTAGGGTAAGAAAAGTCTATATTTGAAAAAGAAATAACATCATCGAAATATTCTTTTGTTTCACCAGTCTGAAGCTCAGTTACATCTTTTACCTCAAATGCATCTAGTGTTGCCTGACCTTCACGAAATTTACTTATTCCCATTCCAACTTCATTCAGTGGCATTACTACAAAATTGACCAGTTGAACAATAGCTGTTACACTCCCAATTGTGGTAGAGCTATTAAATACGAGATACATCCCTCCACCAAAGGCTACCAAAAAAACAATCATCCCTGAAAGCTGTGAAATAACATTAGCTAAAACGTCAAATTTCCCTTTTATAAAATTTATTTCATCAAATTTTTCACTTTCATGACTATAATCCTCACAGATAGCATCTTTCACATTAAAACTTTTAATAACAAGAAATCCTGCTAAAATATCTTTAACCTTAGCTAAATACTTCTGATCGGCAACCATAGCTCTATTTTGTAAAGAGGCTGATTTTTGTCCAATAAATCCTGAAATCATCATCGGAATGATGCTAGCAATGATAACTAATAAGGTCAAAAACCAATTACCTATAAACATAGTTAGAAGTGAAAAAATCATTAAGGAAAGGTTTTTTGAAATATTAAAATACTGGTATAGATAATCTTGCTCAATTTTCTTCATATTTTCGGTTAATACGGAAATAAATTTCCCTGATTTTTCTTTAGAAAAGTCTCTATAATCCCTATCTAAAATAGATTGGAACACCTTGTTTTTGTATCTTGACATGATTTGCCTAACAAGTTTATTTCTCAATCGAAGAGATATAAAGTTGAGTGCTGCATAGATGAAAATAACAGTAGCTCCTACTAGTACCGCTTGAGTTAAGGCTTCTTTATTTTGGGACATGCCACTATCAATAATACCTTTAATAGAATAAGCAAAAGCAATATTAGTTAAAGGGACCAGTATATTAAATATCATGAAAGCATAAAAAGCCTTCTGATGGTTCTTTATCAATTGTTTCATCCTTAATCTACCTCATAATTCTTAATTTCATTTAGAAAATGTGACATAAAATATTCTTCTAAGTCAATATTCTCTCTCCTAATCTCTTTCATAGAAACCTGTTCTACAATTTCTCCATTTTTGATAAAGCCAATTTTATCTGCTATCTGTGAAATTTCCGATAATATATGACTCGATATTAGAATAGTAATTCCATGCTCCTTAGAAAGCGACAACAAAAGATTTCGAATTTCTTGAATCCCTATTGGATCTAAACCATTGATTGGCTCATCTAAAATTAACAATTTAGGTTTTGTTAGAAAGGCACGAGCTAAACCAAGCCTTTGCCTCATTCCTAACGAAAAATCTTTTACTTTTTTAGTCGTATTTTTTAAGCCGACCATTCTTAAGGCTTTTTTTATATCTGATTCAATAATATTTTTCCCCATATATTGAGCGTGAATTTCCAAAATTTCTTTTGCAGTGCAATTATCATAAAAAATTGGTGATTCAATAATACTTCCAATCTGACTTAGGATTTCTTCTCTGTGTTCTTGTAGATTTTTCCCAAAAATTTCAATACTACCTGATGTAATTGTTGATAAGGTTAACATACATTTCATTAACGTTGTTTTTCCAGCACCGTTCGGTCCTAAAAAACCATAGATTTCTCCTTCAGCAATTTGAAGGTTGATACCACTTAAAATTTCTTCTTTATCAATTGTTTTAAAAACTTCTTTTATTTCAACAATATTTCTCATTTCTATCTCTCTTTCTATATCCAGCTTTAAATGAAAGAATTTTTCTCCTGGAGCATAAATACCAACTTATACAGCCTCTTTTTTTATAGAAATCATCAAGGAATTATCACATTCCTTCAATTAAATTCAGCTATGCTACTTGATACTAATATCTTGTCTTGAAATATTATAAANTGAAAATGAAGTAATCATTAAACTTATGAAACTTGCAAATATCAAAAAGAATAAGTTATCAGCAATATTATTAGATAAACTTCCTGGACTGGCATTCGAAAGTAATGCTGCTAAACCAAGTCCTGTAAGCATTGTTATAGCTGTTGAATGCTTAATCATACCTAAAACAAATGGTAATAACCCTATTAGTACTGTTCCAAACGTAATTCCAGCTAAGTTAATTAATTGATTAGCTACAGGGATACAACTAGATTCAGTTACAACAGCCATGAATCTAATGAATATTTGAATAACTAAATGTGCAGAAAAATGGGCAATAAATGATATTAGGATGACTAAAAGAATTTTTCCCCATAGTAACTTTATTTTAGAAATAGGGTAAGAAAACAACTGAAAAATTGTTCTTCGTTTAAATTCATCAATGATAATCGTAGATAATAAATAAGATTCGAAAATCAAAAATGCTGCTTTTGTAAATAAAGATGAAAACAATGAAGCTACAATTGCCCAGCCTTCCCATTTACCAGTAACTCTAATAACATTAGAATCCTGACCAGCGAATTCTCCTAGTTTATTGTCAGTACCTAAACCCATAATAATGATTGCTGTAATGCCTAACACTATAAAAATAGTACACAACCAGGCTAAAAATAATTTAGGTTTAGAAATTTTATTTAATTCAATTTTAATAAGCGATAACATAGATTCTTTCCTCCAAAGTGTAAATAAAGAGTAAACTATTCAAACTAATCTCAACAAATATTTAAAAATTAGCTTATTTTTCAGACAATTACACCATACATACTATCGGTATGGCTACACTGAAAAATAAACATACCTACGGTATGTATAGTGGATTTTTAATAACACACTTTAAGTGTGTTATTTTTAAATTATAAATTATGTAATATAGTTTATTCAATTGATAATACATAAATAGAAATTAGTATTAACAAGAATGTCATGCGACTACTTATTTACTATTTTTTTAAGTGATCAAATAAGTTGAAAATCACCTCCATCATTTCATCAGAAATTAACTGTACCCCTAGACCTTCAAAAGTAAGTTTAATGAAATTCATTTTGCGCTTTAATTCTACTAATGAAAAAACGGAAATTTGAAAACCAATCCAAATATTTAGAGTTAAAACAATTAAATCTGCTAGCTCTTCTGGATATTCTGTTTTAATAGACCCATCTTCAACTCCTTCGTAAACTTTTTCTCTAATTTCGGGTAAAAAATCAGAAAATAGACCTAGATACTGCTCTCCTAACAAACGTGGACTTCTAAGCATGATTGAGGCAGAGTAAACGAGCCTTTGGTGTTCAAAATTAGAGAAAGAGTCCATCAAAGAATTTTGTATCTTTTCTAACCCAGTATTTCCTCTCCAATTATAATTTAAAATTTCTTGATTATTTTCGCTAATGATTGTTTGCAGTATATCGTATTTAGACTCAAAATGATGATAGATAACACCTTTTGTTAATCCACCTAACCCATCTATGATATCTTGTATTGACGTATTATCAAATCCTTTTTCTAAAAATAAATTTTTAGAGACCTCTAGTATTTTTTGTCTAGTTTCATGTGAGTTTCTATTTCTTGCCATTCCAGTCCCTTTCTATCATACCAATGGTATGTAATTCTATTGTAGTGGAAGTAACTAATAATGTCAAGTTCTTTATTGGAATATGAAAAACCTTTATAATAAAGGCTTTTCATTATTACTTCGCTACAAGGTTTCTAAGCTTTTACCAGCAAAGATACACACTCAACATGGGTTTTAGAGGACTAAATGGAGTCTGAATTGCCTGATAGAGATGTAGTATTGATTAAGCCATCAACAAAAAATGTACAAAACAAAAATAAAGTACACTACTTAATGAGTGCACTTTATTCTTCTAATTCAGTTTTATCAATGGTTTAGCTCTAGTTAAATCAATTGTACATAAACTTTTAGTTTTTTTTTGGAACAAAAATATCCTAAAGTCTACCCTATCAAAGTGAAAACTGGAAATTTATTAAACCTGAATTTTAGTGAGAATATACTTTACTAAAATCATATAGTTAAAGTCTGACAAGGAATTTGCCAGACTTTTTGTCATCAGTGTTCTTTAATATAATTCATCCCTGATTGATTCAACAAACTCCGTGTAAAAGCGCTGAATGGATTGCTTAACATAATCAGATTGGCGGTCATCAGTCCCATCTAACAATCTCTGATAGCTATCCAAAGATTCTACATCCTTGAGTTGACTTCAAAGGTGTGCCTAATACACCGGCTTCTCAAAGTCACTAAGAAATCCTTTTAGCGATTCTTTTTGCATTCCTTGGTAAATATTTTTATCTAACCGAATACCAAGAGTGTTTAACTCAGTTGATAGGTTGTCGTAAAGTTCTTGTAAGTCCATAATGTACTCTTTGTAAATAAATTTCATGCGGGAATAGAGATATCCATTTGGACATTTGGGAGAATATCTCTGAAATTATTGCTGTCTGTTAATTAAATACTTGCAATATTTTATAGTTTTGGTATAATATAGTTAACTCATCGACCAAGTTGTTGAAGGAGATTGCGATTACGTCCCTAATCATAGGGACGTTTTCTGTTTTTCTCAGTTAGTTTTATATTTATCGTATTCTTTCAGTTTCTTTCGAAGTACATTATCATAGTGTATGTAAAATGCTGTTATCAATAAATAGTAACTAGGTCTTTCTTCAAGTACAATAAAATAGCGATCTACTGGATCTAATAAAAATATTCTATTAGATTTTTTATACGGTCGTTCATATATTAAGAAACAATCTTGTTTGCAAATCTTGTTATGATCCGTTTCTATTGCAGGTCTTAACCAACATAATCTTTCGCTCCTTCTTAAATCAGGTTCTCGTTCTTCTGAATCTATATCAAAATTTTTACAGGTAAGATGAAAATAACTATCTTCTTTACCTTCAAAATACGGATACGACTTTAACTCGACAAATTTCCCTCTAAAAGTTATCTTGAAGTTGAACAATTGCTCTAAAAATACATTCTCATATAAAAAATCATCATAAAGAGCATAGTCACCATTAAATTGATCAAGTGTTATCTTCGGAGGAAGGATAGGACAAAAATCTGTTACGTTACTGCTCATCACTTAACTCCATTTTAAAAATATTGAATTTTATTGCGTTATACTTTGTATTCGTTGTTAACTCATGCTTAGCTCTATTAGAGATTAAATTACTTAGCCTGATTCTAGCTAAACTACTTTCAAAGCTCCTATTTTTATAAGCTACTGCCCCTATCAATAGGTCAGCTAATTGCATTATTGAGTTTTCATGAGAGCGAATTTGTTGAATATTTTTGATATGTTTGGGTGACTGCTTCCAGTTTTCAAGAATATTCTTTAACTTGTTAACTTTTAAAATACTATTTGTGTCTTTTATATCTATAAAAACGTTAACATCATCCTCAAAGAGAAATTTTCTTACTAAATAAAAGTACTGCTTATAGTAAAAATCATCGTGGGTTTGATTATATTTCTTATGGTTTAATTTATTTTTGTCTATTATAACTACTCTAAAATTAAGATGCTCATTATCAAAAAAATAATTTACAAGATCTTCATAAAAGGTAATTTTAGAATTTGAAACTTTCCTCCACTTTATTTCAGAACGTGAAGAAATACCGTGTTTTCTTTTTATTTCTTTTATCTCCTTATAGACAATATTCCTTACATAGTCTGGACAAGAAATCCCTCCTATTAACATTACACTCTCACCATCATTTTCCAAATGACAAGACTCATCACAATATAAGTTGAGCATCTTAATAACTCCTAATTTTTGTAGTAATAATTCTATTATACCACGAACCCCCAGTAAAACTAAGACTTACAAAGGATTATTCTTCAAGAATTAGTATGTATTTTTAAGAACAATAATCTAAAATAGATTGGAGAACAGACATCTTACTTCGGTGTCTGTTTTTCTATACCTAAAAATGTACTTTTGCTCTTCATCAACTTCACCAAACTTTCTTCTAAAATATACATTAAAAAATCTCCTAATGGACTACAATATAGATACCACGATGAACGTTATTCTAGCTTTTTCAATTTTACATAATAAAATAAAGTACATTTTTCAAATAGTCTACATTACTCCTT
>NZ_RJMV01000020.1 GCF_003943735.1 Streptococcus sanguinis
ATACTATTATTTCAATAAAAGATATGTTTATAAAAAATAAATACTATTATTTCAATAAAAGATATGTTTATAAAAAATAAAGTGATATTTTTCTTATCATAGGTAAAAGCTAATAGTACAACTAAAAACATTAAAAGATTGACTGTAAAAAATCCCAAAATCTTTTTCCCATAACCTTTTTCATTAAAATCCTCTAGTGAAGTTTTGATATACTTGTCAGTTACTAGGTTCATACTTTCTTCTAGCGAAGCATTAAAAATTGTTTGTTTCAAAATTGTAAGTCTCCTTTTAATAAAATCATCTCAAATTTACTTTTTGAAGTGAAGAACATTCTCATGGTCAAAGTTAATATTTAGTGTGAACTCGTGTTTCAGCCAATTAAGCATTTAACTATTTATGAATCATTCCCCTACCAAAGCTTGCAAACCTGCAGATTCACTCATACCAACTGAACTTAATTGCTCACTTCCGCCATCTTTTTGAATTCCCATTTTCCCAGCCATGCTTATACTATCATTAATGACAACATCAAACATAATACCCCCCATCGGATTATGTTTAATGGAGCTATCATCTATTTTATAAGAATGAATTTTTCCTTTCTCCGTTAAAGCATTAGGATCGATCGCTTTTAATTCTTCCACAATCAATTTCTTTACTTCCTCACTGTGAACAATCCTTGTCATCTCATTATGGAATTCTTGATTTTTGTGAGTCAAGTATATTCCTCCTACCAGACAAAGAGCTAAAAATAAACTGACAACCGATAAGATAATTTTATGTTTTTGCTTCATTAGACGCTCCTACGACTATTATAATTTAGTATGTGGTATAGATTTTGCAATTCCAATTAAAGCAAGAGGTTTTCGCTATAACTAGAATACTGAATCACTTGTCGTCACTTTCCAACAACGCCCGCAAACCTGCTGATTCAGTCATACCATCCGTACGAATTTTCCCATTCTCACCATCCATTCGAAGACCAGTCTTCCCAACCATACTTATACTATCATTAATGATAATATGAAACATAATTCCTCCCATCGGATTATGCTTAATGGAGCTATCATCTATTTTATAAGAGCGAATCTTCCCTTTGTCTGTTAACGCATTTGGATCTTTTCTTTTTAAATCTTCTTCAATCAACTCCCTCACTTCCTCACTATGGACAATTCTGAACATTTCATTCTGGAATTCTTGGTTTTTGTGAGCTAGATAGAGACCTACTCCTATGCAAGCAGCCACAAACAAGCTGATAACTGATAAGATAATTTTATGTTTTTTCTTCATGTATTCACCTCTAAAAAAAGAAATCTCCTTATGACTATTTGACCATCACTCCTCTAGTAACTGTTGAAGTTTTTCCGTAAGAGTGCCGCCAACTAAACTCATTCTACCATCTTGACTATATTTCCTTATACCAAATTTAAATACAGCATCCGAATCGTCATTAATTATAACATGAAACATAATGCCTCCCATTGGATTATGTTTAATGGAGCTATCATCTATTTTATAAGAACGAATTTTCCCTTTGTCTGTTAACGCCTTAGGATCCTTTCTTTTTAAATCTTCTTCAATCAACTCCCTCACTTCCTCACTGTGAACAATTCTGAACATTTCATTTTGAAATTCTTGATTTTTATGAGCTAGGTAGAGGCCTCCTCCCAGCAATATCAATACACTTAGGCCAATAAGCCCCTTAATCCTATTTCTTCTCTTAGACATATAAACACTCCTCAATCTTTGTCAGTTTCATTATATAATATAAACTATTTTACCAAAAGCAAAAACCCGCCTTAAACGGGCGGGTTGTGGTGAAGAAAGTGATGAACTTCTTCCTTGATAAATTGACAATAAGCGTAGACAAGGTAGCAAGTAGATGCCACACCTAAAAGGGCGACAAATAACTCAAATAAGGCAGACATAGTCATGGCGAACCTCCTCTCCTTATCAGGCAAAATGCAGATACGCTTCTCAGCTTAGGCAGTCTGATTTTTTCCGTTTTTATTTTCCTTTCCGACTTACCCAAGTGAGCTCACCACTATTATACCAAAATACGAAAGCGGATACAAGGCGGTGAGGCAGTTGCTCCTAATAATGATTTTATCAAAATAGATAACATGCTAAATTTGAAGCATCAAAAGTAGAAATACCAATGTTAGCAAATTTTTTCCACCATCTTATCTCCTCTTAATTTGACACGGTTTCTCTAAATGAATAAACATTGTCGTAGTTGACAGTTACTGAATAATAGTAATAATCGTCGTTTCGGTTTGAACTTCCAAATCCTAAAGTTGCCTGCTCTCTTTCATTTTTGTGAAAATACTGATTGATAGTTTGATTTTGAACCGAATAATCAATATCGAAGGCCCCGTTGTTGCCATTATAACTTTTGGATTTCATGGATAAAGAAGATAGAAAAGACTGATTAATCGTTAACTTTTGAAATAAGAATCCATCAAAAGGCCATAATTCTTTCGCTTTCCCCTCATCAGAAAAGATAAAGTTGCTGTCTATATAATCCACCCTTATTGTTTCTTCTGGCTTTTCAGTAATATCATCAGAAGCCCGTGTCTTGGTTAGCACTCCAGAAATTGTGTGATTACTACTATCCCCTTGTAAAGACATTTCGATAAGATAAGTCCCACGTTTGATATACACTTGCTCTACTTTAAACCCATCCGGAAATTGCTTAAACAAATCAAATAGATTTTCAGTGGGATAGACGCGACTCACTTCAGCTACCTTATTCTCAATCCAATCTCGGCTGCCCCTCTTTTCTCCACATCCTATTAATCCTATCATGACTCCCCCTAAAAGTAATATTTTGAAAATAATTCTCTTTTTCATGATATTCTCCTTGATTATTATGCTTAACAAAGCAACTTATTTCAGTCACTCTATAGTGTAGCATAAATTTTTAAAACTCTATTTTATTCTACCTCCATCCAATCATTCACTTATCCGCTGATGTCTTCATTCAGTATTTTCAAACCAATATTAGAAAGTATGAAATCTCTAAACTGGAAATTTCTTCTTGATGATAGCGTTTTAATATAGTATAATATAAGTCTGAAATTCATTTTAACAAAGGAGATATTATGTCTAAATCATCCCTTCAAAAAACGGTTGTGCTTTTGAGCGCAGCGGCTCTTGCGGCAGCTGTAAATGCTGTTCAGGCTGATGAGAATGCTCCAGCAGTCACTGCTAATCCTGCCCCAGTAGAAAGCAGCGCAGCGGAAGCAAAACCAACGACTGCTGCAAATCCTACTGAAGCTACTGCAACACCAGAGAGCACGGATCCTAGCTCTGCTATTTCCCCAGAAAATGCCAGCGGAAACGCTGATGCTCTGATGGCTATGGCTCGCAATGTCGCGGCTACTGAGGATACTAAACCCGTGGAGGGACAGACTGTCGATGTTCGTATCTTGGCAACGACCGACCTCCATACCAACTTAGTCAACTACGACTACTATCAGGACAAGCCGGTCGAGACCTTGGGACTGGCTAAAACAGCCGTGCTGATCGAGAAGGCTAAGAAAGAAAATCCTAACGTCCTCTTAGTTGACAATGGCGATACCATCCAAGGAACGCCGCTTGGAACCTACAAGGCCATTGTGAATCCTGTGGAGAAGGGCGAGCAGCACCCTATGTATGCTGCTCTACAGGCTCTGGGCTTTGAAGCTGGTACGCTAGGCAATCATGAGTTCAACTACGGCCTGGACTATCTGAACCGCGTGATTGAGACAGCTGGCTTGCCTATTGTCAATGCCAATGTGCTGGATCCAGCGACTGGTAAATTCATCTATCAGCCTTACAAAATCATCGAAAAGACCTTTACGGATACTCAGGGACGCTTGACGACCGTCAAGATTGGTGTGACTGGGATTGTACCGCCGCAGATTCTCAACTGGGATAAGGCAAACCTAGAAGGAAAAGTGGTCGTTCGCGATTCTGTTGAGGCCATTCGAGACATCATTCCTGAGATGCGCAAGGCTGGTGCAGACATCACTTTGGTACTTTCTCACTCTGGTATCGGAGATGACAAGTATGAAAAAGGCGAGGAAAATGAAGGTTATCAAATCGCTAGCCTGCCAGGTGTGGATGCTGTTGTAACGGGCCATTCCCACGCAGAATTCCCAAGCGGAAACGGAACTGGCTTCTACGAAAAATACCCTGGCGTAGACGGTGTCAACGGTAAAATCAACGGTACTCCAGTAACCATGGCTGGAAAATACGGCGACCATCTGGGCGTCATTGACCTCAAGCTAAACTATACCGATGGTAAATGGAAAGTCACTGACAGCAAGGGCTCTATCCGCAAGGTAGATACCAAGTCTAATGTAGCCGATCAGCGCGTCATTGACATTGCCAAAGAATCCCACCAAGGGACTATCAACTATGTCCGCCAGCAAGTCGGTACTACGACTGCACCGATTACAAGCTACTTCTCACTGGTCAAAGACGATCCATCCGTGCAAATCGTCAATAATGCTCAGCTTTGGTATGCTAAGCAAGAGCTGGCTGGCACGCCTGAAGCCAATCTTCCTATCCTGTCTGCAGCAGCGCCTTTCAAGGCAGGAACTCGTGGGGACGCAACGGCTTACACAGACATTCCAGCTGGTCCTATTGCCATCAAGAACGTAGCAGACCTCTATCTCTACGATAATGTAACTGCCATCCTCAAGGTCAACGGTGCCCAGCTCAAAGAATGGTTGGAAATGTCAGCTGGCCAATTTAACACCATTGACCCAAATAATAACCAACCGCAAAATCTGGTCAATACTGACTACCGGACTTATAACTTTGATGTTATCGACGGTGTTACCTATGAGTTTGACATTACCCAGCCTAACAAATACGACCGCGAAGGCAAACTGGCCAACCCAAATGCCAGTCGGGTCCGCAACCTGAAATACCAAGGCAAGGAGATTGACCCAAATCAGGAATTTATCGTCGTGACCAACAACTACCGGTCTAACGGTAACTTCCCTGGTGTTCGAGAAGCCAGCCTCAACCGTCTGCTCAATCTGGAAAACCGCCAAGCTATCATCAACTATATTTTGGCTGTCAAAAATATCAATCCAAGTGCAGATCAAAACTGGCATTTCGCTGATACCATCAAGGGACTGGATCTGCGCTTCCTGACAGCTGATACGGCCAAGAACTTGATTGGTACAGACGGAGACATCGTCTATCTAGCAGCTTCTGCCCAAGAAGGATTCGGCGAATACAAATTCGTCTACATCGCACCGAAGACTGAACCAGTGCCAATTGAGCAGCCAAGCTCTCCGACTATCGCAGTCGAAGCAGCCAATCTGCAGCATAGTAGAGTAGATTTCCCTGTCTTGACTGCTGTTGCCCCTAGCACAAACAAGCAAGCGTCTCACAGACAGGCAGGGGCAGAAAGCCTCCCAGCAACCGGAGAAAATACGTCCTCGCTCGGACTCTTGGCACTTGTCATGACCGGACTTGCAGGAATCTTCGCCTTCAAAAAACGAGAAAGACAATAATCATAACCACCCGTCTAACGGGTGGTTTGTCCCAGGGCTATAAGCCCACATCACCAGCCAGCGCCTAAAGACGCTGGCTTTCACTTTGTTCAAGCCTCATTGCTCTTGACTCGTCACGAACCTCTCAAAGAGGTGTTTGCATTACTTACCACTATCCCTAAAGGGATCCTCATATTCTTTTACACTCAATTTATCCAACGCTATATCATGCTTTTCCTGCTCTTGGATATATTTCTTAATGGTGGCTTCATTAAGTCCTACTGTACTCACGTAATAGCCTTCCGCCCAAAAATGCCGGTTCCCAAACTTGTACTTTAGGTTGGCGTGTTTGTCAAACATCATGAGAGCACTTTTACCTTTTAAATACCCCATAAAACTAGAAACACTTATCCTCGGTGGAATACTTACCAACATATGTACATGATCTGGCATTAAGTGACCCTCGATAATTTCAACACCTTTATAACTACATAATCGGTGAAATATTTCACCCAAACTGTTTCGATATTGATTATAGATAACTTTTCGTCTATACTTAGGTGTAAACACAATGTGATAGAACACATCCACTTTGTGTGTGATAAACTATGTGCCTTTTGCGCCATATATTTCTCCTTTCGCTTTACAATTGGCTTGAACACCTTTATTGTATAGCGTTGGGAGTTTTTTTGGTATAACCTTCAATGCGCACCCGCATAGCGGGTGGTTTATGTGTCTCGCACCTAGCAGAGCGAGACAGACTGAAAGTCACAATTAAAAAATCAGCAGCAACTTTGGCTGCTGATTTTATTTTTCAAAGACTATCATTTCCCAACTCCAACAAAACACTGACTGCGGTCAAGGCATAGAGCGGAGCTGTTTCAGCCCGCAGGATACGTGGACCTAGACCAGCGGAGATAGCCCCTGCTTGGCCAAAGGCATCTATTTCATCTGGCGATAGACCTCCCTCTGGTCCGAAGATAAAGAGAACTTTTGCTCCAGTTGCCAAGCCCGACAGAGCTCGGACTAGAGCTGCAGATTCTCCCTCTTTGGCCGATTCTTCATAGGCCATAATGATGCGATCAAAATCTGCTAAGGCCGCTAGAAAATCTGCCTTTTTATCAAAGAGCCGAACCTCCGGAATCAGATTGCGCTTACTCTGCTCTGCTGCTCCCTGAGCAATTTTCTCCAGCTTTTCACTCTTTTTAGCCAGCTTTTTCCCATCCCACTTGGCCACCGACCAGTCAGCTGGAAAGGCCCAGAGAGCACTGGCTCCTAGCTCTGTTGCCTTCTGAGTGATAAATTCTAATTTATCTCCCTTTGGAAAGCCCGAAGCAATGGTCACTTGGATCGGCAGCTCGGTATTGTCTGCCAGCTCCTCCAAGATTTCCAAGCTCTGCTGACTGGGATCCAATACCTGAGCCAGCCGTTTCACACCGTCATCAAAAACCAGCGTGATTTGGTCGCCCTCTTTGAGTCGCATGACCGAAAACATGTGTTTGGCTGTGTCCTTATCCGTGACCACCAAAGGAGACTGAGGGTTTCCTTTTATAAAATACTGCTGCATCTAACCACCTATCACGCCTGAAATGTCCTGCGTTTTCTTGAAGACACAGGCATTCCATTCGCCCTGAATCATATGCGTTTCTAGGAAAAATCCTGCTGCTTCTGCTGACTCGCGCACCATTTCCCATTTTTCAGAAATAATCCCACTCATAATCAGATAGCCCTCATCCTTGACCAGACGATAAGCATCCTCAGTCAAATGGATGAGAATATCAGCTAGGATATTGGCAACGATAACATCTGCTTCGATTTCTACGCCTCGGAGAAGGTCGCCCGGTGCTACATGAATGTTCTCCATACCAGGATTGAGCTCGATATTTTCCTGCGCCACGCGCACTGCTACCTCATCTAAATCATAAGCGTAGATGTCCTTAGCGCCTAAGAGAGAGCTGGCAATGGAGAGAACGCCACTTCCTGTGCCTACATCTAGCACCGTTTCTCCGTCCCGCAAGACCTGCTCCAGCGCAAAAAGGCTCATCTTGGTTGTCGGATGAGTGCCTGTACCAAAGGCCATGCCAGGATCCAGCTTGATTATCTTTTCACCAGTTGTCGCCTCGTAGTCTGTCCATGAGGGCACAATGGTCAAATCATGCGTGATACGAGCCGGCTCAAAGTATTTCTTCCAATTGTCCGCCCAATCTTCCTCAGCTAGTTCCTGCCGAGTCAGCTGAATATCTCCCGTCTCCAAGCCGAAGCCATCCAGCTCAGCCAAACGCTCATTGGCCTGGGCCGCAATAGCCTCTATATCCACTGAATCCGGGTAGTAGCCGGTAATCCTGACCCGTTCGCTCTGCTCAACTTCTGGAAAAAGCTCACCATACTGGTCAACCTGCCCCAGATAGTCTGCGCTGTCATCGATAGCCACACCCTGACTGCCCAGCTCAATCAGAATATTCGAGGCCGCTTCCTCCGCCTCACGCTTCACTTCAATCGTTAATTCCTGCCAAGTTTCCATCATTAAAATACCAAGCCCGTAAAACACAAAGCCAAAATAGGAAATTCTCTGACAACGCTTGCGTCTAAGAGAACTTTATTTTTTTGCCACAGTGTTTAGGGCGGGTTCAGTTTAGAAATTTAACTGAACAATCCTTTCTTTGTTTATTTCATTATCTTCGTCATGTAAACCATATCCATACCCTCTTTTTCGGGCTCCGTATGGGTCTGATGATAGCCATTTTTCTCATAAAAAGCCACCATACCTTTATCTTGGAAAACCGTGCACAAATCCCATTGCCTAATGGTGGAGAATGTCTCCTCAATCAGACCGAGCCCCTCAGAACCATATCCTTTATTCTGGTGCTCTGGCAAAATCGCCACTGTCCCAATCCAGCCTGCTGTCTGTTCGTCATTTGTATTCAAGCGAATAAAGCCAAGAATCTTCTCGTCGTCTTTGACAAAATAATAAAAACTATTGGGCCTCTCAACCAGCTTCCAGCGAATCCGCTCTCGCTCCTCCAGATAGGGGTCGTATTGATCCTTATATTTCTCATAAACGGCCTTAAAACTCGCTCGCTGAATGGCAATAATGGTCTCTAAATCCTCAGCTCCCGCCCGTTCAATATGAATCATACTCGCACCTCCAAATAATCTCCCAATCTACTTTTCAACTGCGGGATGACGTTTTCATCCGCTAATAATTCTTCTATATTTACCAATTTGTAGCCCTGCCCTTCGTCACCAAAGACAATCTGATCTATCAGTTCTTGATAAATAGAAGCCACCATGAAAATAGAAACTTTCTCAGGATAAACAAATCCTTGATAACATTTGATCCATGTAATGGATTCCTCTTTGAGTTCAATGCCCAGTTCCTCAAACACTTCTCTTTTGATGCACTCAAAAGGCGTCTCATCCTTTTCTCTCCCACCGCCAGGAAAATCCCACATATTCGGGTAAGGAATTGTCGGAATATCGTCTCTTAAAATGGTCAAAATTGTATCGCCATACAGCAAAGCAATTTTACAGCCTGAGAAATCTAGTTTTTTCTCCAATAATTCACGTGTCATGGCTTCCTCCTCTTCTTGTCCCCCTTCCTCTCTTTTTTTGTAAAGAGGATCCCAAAAGCCCTGCCATGAACCCTCTCTTTAAGCCAAATAGATGATAGACTCAGCATTGACATGGTTAAGAAACAAAGATACTTCTTATCCTACTTTCCTGGTCTCAGGATACAAACGAACTGTTAGCTCATTCAAGTGTTCATAGGTTTCCCTACTGGTCATAGATGCTTCAACTCATAAATCCATCTATCTATTTTTTCTTTACATACTTCAAAAATTTTTTCTTCGAGCTCTTTGTTATCTTTTTCAAAACACTTCTCCCATAAATCGTTATCTTCTATCTCATAAACTGGAATGTTTTGGTTCTCTAATTCTTCTTTAAACTCTTGTAAATAAGATGGTTTATGAGAATGCAAACCGATATAACCGACGTATGGATATAAGACCACTTCATCGAAATCATTCACAGTCACAATAATACCATTCCGCAATGGTTGATGGGTGGGGTCAGCTTTTTCAGAATAATCGTATGGATAAAATAAAATGACTCCAACTGTATTTTCTCTTTTTACAATATCTCTTGCATCACTAACGCCTCTAGAAGGATTATAAAATTTATTCGCAAAACGATAACTCATGCTATTAGAAAGGCTCCTCTTCCTTGGTTCAGATAGTTGTAACAGGATATTTCTGAAGATTTTATCATCAAATCCCAATTCTTTTAGACAAATTAAGAGTTCTTTATTAAAATTATATAGTTTATTTATTTTCAAAAAAGCAGTATCATCTGAAAGTATCGTTGGCTTCAAAGCCATCTGTTCAAAATAATCAGCAATGTGCATTTTTTTATTATGAAACTCAGTTAATTCTTTACTATTTCTAAATCTACTTC
>NZ_RJMV01000021.1 GCF_003943735.1 Streptococcus sanguinis
GCTGGGTTTAGTGAATTTCATGTATGATAAACTTCATAATCTTTTAATAGGAAGGTAATTTGTTGTTTATCAATTATAAATCTTACATTTAGTTAGAATTTAATTTTATTTATCAATACATTTCGTGATAGAATATTTTAAAAAGATAACGCTTTATGTTATTATATATAGAATGGAGGTATCTGAAATGACTTTTGCTAGCCGCCTAAAACAGTTAAGAAAAGAAAATGGATATACACAGGTGACACTTGCAACAGCACTTGGCTTATCTAAAGGTACCGTTGCTATGTGGGAAACTGGTAAACGTACACCTGATTATGAAGTTGTAAATCAGTTGGCTGATATATTTGACCGAAGAATTGATTATATACTCGGTTATTCTGACGATGCTACATCACCAAAGTTGTTAGAAGAAGTAGAACAATCTGGTGAATGGGAAACTCAAAGTGAACTTATTGATATATTTAGACAGTATATAAGATTAGATGCATACGGGAAAATGAATGTAAATGCTCTTATAAATAGAGAAACTACACGCTGCCAAGATCAAAATACTGAAGAAAGTGCATCTGGAATAATAATTGGAACAAAAGCTTTGAAAGGAGTTGATTTATGATTCCAGAAAAATATGGAGTAGTGTATACACCTCATGCACTCTCTGATTTTGTCGCTAATCTACTTTTTGAATTAACATCAAACGATAACTCTATTTATTCGATAAAATGTGCTATTGACCCAGCCTGTGGAGAAGGAAGATTGCTTCAGGATTTAAAAGTTTATTTTAAAGACAAGACCAATTATATCGGTATAGATGTAGACAAGGATGTCGTACCAACTTTTCCTGAAGATATCCATTTTATTCATAACGATGCAATCCTTCCAAAAGGGGCATGTGGGACAACAATTGATTACTGGCAGAAAATTTTAGAAAAAATTCAACTAGTTATAGCTAATCCTCCATGGAGCTCTGAGAAGATTTACAGTAAAGCAGACTTGGAGGCTGGTGGTTTTAACTTAATTAAAGGTCAATTTGACAGCTATGTTCTTTTTTTAGAATTGGCATATTCTATTCTTCAAGAAAATGGATATTTTGCATTTATTCTTCCCGATTCTTTGTTTGAGGCTCAAAATGAATCTTTACGTCGTTTTTTGGCTTCAAAAATGCAAATCAAGGTGATAGCTCGATTAGGAGAAAAACTCTTTGAAAATGTGAATCGTGCAACAACTGTTATTATTTGTAAAAAAACACCTCCTACCCCAGATAGTAAAACAACATGTTTTAGACTATCCACTGATGAACGAAAAAAAATCTTATCAGGTAACAAGAAACTAATAGCTTCCTATCAAGAGGGAAAACATACTGTTCTTCAGAGACGTTTTATTACAAACGAAGCATGTAATTTTGATATTGATACGCGCGAAGAAGATGAGTCCCTTCTGAAGAAAATTAAAGAAATCGGGATTGATATAAGCAATAAATTTCGATTTGGCAGAGGTGTTGAAATCTCCAAAACAGGAGCCATTACAATATGTCCGCTATGTAGTAACGCTCAAGGCTATAGTAAAAAACAATTAGCCGAGTCAATGAAGAAATGTTCGTTCTGTAAAGAGGAAATAGCAATAAATTCTAATACTATTGAAAAAATTATTCTAAAGAGTGATAATAATGATACATCTCCTATTATTGTTGGAGAAGATGTACACAGATATTCATGCCAAACAAATAGTTTTATTGTAAACAATATCAAAGGAATCAACTATAAAGATACTTCTCTATTTAGTTCGCCAAAACTTCTCATAAGAAAGACAGGCCTCGGTATTTATGCTTCCATTGATTATACAGATAGTAAAACTAGTCAAACAGTCTACATCCTAAAATTTTTAGATAAAAATTGTCATGAACCGTTAGAGTATTATTTAGCTTTGCTTAATTCTAGGGTGGTTTACTACTATTATCTTAAAACTTATGGTGAAAATGAGTGGAAATCACATCCGTATTTAACAAAGAAAATTATTTTTTCATTACCAATAGCTGAGTACAAAGGGGATGAACTTGATAAAGAAATCGTTGAGTTAGCGAGTAAGTTGCTTGTTTCAAAAAAATATTGCCATGAAACAGATCTTACTCTTGAAAGACTAATATTTATTAAGTATGGATTAAATTCAGATGAAATTCAAACAATTCTAACAGAGATTAATTCTTTGCCAGATTTAGGAGCTGTGAATAACATGAAGATTAAGGATGTGAACTATGTATAGATATATAGGGAATAAAACCAAATTGTTGCCACATATTATTAAACATACTAAAGAACTTATTGGAGAACATGGCACAGTTGTCGATTTGATGGCTGGGACTGGTTCCGTAGCTTTAGAGTTTCGAAAACAAGGTTATGCTGTAATTGCAGCAGATGTAATGACGTATTCTATGCATCATTTAAATACACACTTAAAATTATCTTCAGCTCCGTCTTTTGATGGTCTTAAAGCCAAATTGAATATAAAAGAAACAACTACTGATGCTTATTTAGATGTATTAGATTACTTAAATAATTTACCTGCGATTAAAAGTTTTTTTTACAATGAGTTTTCACCAGATGGAATTCCATCAAACGGTGGCGAACCTAGAAAATATTTCACTTCTCAGAATGCAGGAAAAATAGATGCTATCAGAGAAGAAATTAATGAATGGATTGATGAAGGACTACTAACTAATTTAGAAGAATCATTACTAAAGCATACATTAATTCTCGCAACCAATGATGTTGCAAATATTTCTGGAACATATGGTTATTTTCTATCTTCTTTTAGGAAGAATGCGCTAACTGAATTACAATTAAAACCCATTTCATTTCTTGAAGAGAATTGTTTCGGACATTCCATTTTACAAGGTTTTGCAGAAGAACTTGCTAGTAGTATAACAGCAGATTTGTGCTATATTGACCCACCATATATGAAAAGACAATATGCTGCAAATTATCATATCTTAGAAACAATTGCCAGGGGGGATTTCCCAGATGCAATAGGAAAAAGTGGGTTAAGAGATTGGTGGGATCAACATTCTAAACTTTGCACTAAAACAAGAGGTTTAGAGTCGTTTGAAACGATTTTTAGAGAAATGAATTGTAACAAGTTCTTAATTAGTTATAGTGAAGATGGCTTGTTTAGTATAGAACAGTNAAAAGAATGTTTTTCTCAGTTTGGTACAGTATCAGTTCATGAAATTGATTATAATCGTTTTAAGAGCAACAGTAGCACACTACCTCAAAAAATTACAGAATACTTAATATACGTGGAAAGGTAGCAATTACATGGAAACAATAGATAGAATTTTTTATAAAAAGATCAATCCGTCTGATTTCAAAAAATTATACGATCTCGATAGACCTGCAAATGGAGGGGGTCAAACTTATATTGATGCAACTGGTGTTTCAAACGAAGAGATGGTGGATTTTTTATCAATAGCAGAAAAAGCTGATAGTCCTTCTAACTCTAAATTCACATATACGATTAAAGCTTATACTTTAGGCATCCAAGGGAATCAAGCTAACCAAAGAACGGACGGAAATTTAGAGTTTGCACCAAGAAACGGGCGACCAAATTATAAAATTAGTCGTCAAACTTTGAGACACAAGCATCCTGCGTGGTCTCCTGGAAACAGATTCCCTGAACCAAACACCGACCCCATAACAGGTGCATATACTTCTGCTGGTAATTTTGTTGGGATAATTGATAATCTGGTTATTTTAATAATAAGAACAACCTATTGTCGCTATTATGCTTCATTTATTAATACTCCAACTATGCCAGCTGGATGGCCAACAGGTATTGGTTTAGAGTCTTTATTTAGCGGGGCCCGAAAAGGAATTATAAATTTTGACAGGTATAGAGTTGGAGTTGAGTTTATAAACAATGCTTTGAATCCGTTTGGTACAGTTGTAAAAATTCCATTGGAATACAATACAGGATTTATTCCCCAGAACAAAGCTAACTATAATCACATTGTTTTTGGTGCACCAGGTACTGGTAAAAGCTATTCACTCAATAAGGATAAGGATTTAATGTCAATTTTAGACTCTGATTTTGAACGAGTAACATTTCATGCTGATTATTCATATGCTCAGTTTGTTGGAACGTATAAGCCAGTAACAGAGTCTACAGGTGATATCTCATATAAATTTGTTCCAGGTCCATTTATGCGAATTTTAAAAAAAGCATATGCGAATATTATTGACGCTTATGATATAACATCTGGTCGAATCGACACAACAAAAATTAAACCTTATTTACTTCTAATCGAAGAAATTAATAGAGCGCATACAGCAGCAGTCTTTGGTGAAGTATTTCAGTTGCTTGATAGAAATGATGATGGTGTAAGTGAGTATGAAATACAGCCGAGCGAAGAAATAAAAGAATATCTTTGCAAAAATCTTGGCGGAATTCCTGACGACTACGCTTCCATAAAACTTCCAAACAATATGTATATTTGGTCAACTATGAACAGTGCTGACCAAGGTGTATTTCCTATGGATACAGCATTTAAAAGACGTTGGGATTTCAAATATATAGGGGTTGATGAAGAAGAATTTTATGTAGAAGAAAATTCTAATAGTGGCCAAAAAACAGCAAGAGAAAACCAAGGTGGTGAATTTACAATTGCTGGTGAAATTGTTGAATGGAATGTGTTGAGAAGAGCAATAAATGCTAAGCTGTCTAATGCAATATTGAGAGTCCATGAAGATAAACTAATGGGCCCATTTTTCCTAAAAACAATGGACAGAGACGGAAATGTGATACTAAATGACGATGAATTTATAAATCTTTTCTGTAATAAGGTGTTAATGTATCTCTTTGAAGATGCTGCAAAAACAAAACGTGCTCAACTTTTTTCAGGATGTCAAGATACAGATAAACTTAATCGCTATTCTTATATTTGCAAAGAGTTCAAAGATAATGGCGTTGCCATTTTTGGAACTGATTTTTTGACAAGGGAATATAGTGAACAACTTTTAGAAAGAGACCAGGCAAAACAAGATGCCGAATCATAAAACCAGGAGAAGATGCTATGTCAATTACTTCTGCGTACGTTAGAGAAGATTGGTACTATTCGGTCAAGGATTTACAAGATATATTTTCTTTTAACGCTGAAAGATATCGAACTAGAGAGAATGCTGACAAATATCTTAAACAATATATAAAAGAATTGCTTAGTCGTAATATTCTTAAAGAAAAAAGAAATAATGATATCTCCGATTCTACAGCTGATATAGAATTCAGCAATTATACTGATGATACACTCCTTTCTAACTCAATAAGTTACAAATTTAATTTTGTAGGTATTTTGATAATCCAAAATATTGTTACCTATGTTTATCCTAAATATCTTGGTGAAAGTAATGCTCCACTAGACGATGAACCTGTAACTGAGATGCAACAGGTTATGAGAGTAATTGAAAAGTATAGTAGAGAAAAAGCTCAGCAAGAGATTTACAACATTGATCTATTTGCAGATATAGATCACAAAGGAAGGATTAACACCTTATCTGTGATGTTATATTTATTAGAAGACTATGCTACAAATGGAGATTATGATGAACCATTAGAAATTCTTGAAATTAATGGGAACGGTGAAATCTATTGGCAAAAAACTATTGATGAAACCTATCCTTTGATTTCAAACAATAGACCTTATTATGTTGAAATCTATACTCGGAAAAAGGTTTCAAATGACGCATCATACATAAAGAGACTCCATGCATACGTTATCAGTCAATGTTCATACGAGATGTCAAAAGCAGGACTTAGCTCGTTTTATAACCTTCCAATAGTAGAAATTTCTGAAGAAGAACAAGATGCATTCGGAGACAATGATTATATAATTAGTCGTATTGATTCAGAACTTAGTGAAATATTTGATGAGCGAAAAATACAAGTGTTAAGGGCAATTCGCTTGTATTTCTTGAGTCAGAGAATCCTTACAGGTGATACTGAAATACAAATAATGGGGACACGCTCTTTTAACCTTATTTGGGAAGAAGTATGTGCTAAAGTATTTCGAAGTCAGAAAGGTGACACAAAGACAAGGCATCCAAATATTTATGAGATTGAACCTTTTATTAATTATAAGAAAATCAATAAAAGGTTTGAACATGAGCCTCCAATTCTTGTAGAATTAATACAACAACCGATCTGGAAGAGATATAGAAAAGGCAGTAAAGGAATACCAAAAAGAACTTTTAATCCTGATTATATTCGATTTGAAAAACTAAAGAAGACTTCAAGTTATGCTTTTTATATTCTTGATGCTAAATACTATTGTCCTGTATGGAATGATACAAATATTCAAGGACAACCAGGAATTGAAGATATCGCAAAACAATATCTTTATTATTTATCCTATCAAGAAATTTTGGCTAAATATAATGTCAAGGAAGTTAAAAATTATTTTTTAATGCCTAAAAGAGCAAGTGATTCTGAAATTCCTGGTTTTGTAAAGTTGGATATGTTAAAACAGCTTGGTCTCGGAGTTATTGAAGTAAGAATGCTTTCACCAGATGTTCTCTATGACAATTATTTGAAAGATAAACATATAAATCTCTCAGAATTACAATAAAAAACGCTGATATAAGAACGGCAACTATTTTCTGCGTTTATCAAATATTTAACAAAAAATGAGGCAAGACAGTAACTATTCTTAGGTTACTGCCTTATTTTTTACACATATTATACTAAAGTGAAAAAATAAACATAGCACTCCAATAGAGAAAATTCTTTGTAGCTCTGTTTTAACCAATACAAAAATAAAGAGCTAAAATAACAATAAAAATTTACTTAGAAGCTTGAAGGCTTATCTACAAAATATTGAATCTGTAAATCACTTAGATAATATTTAGCAAGAGGAGATTGAAAATCTACCTTTTTCTTCAAAGAGGTTATTTCATTACAAATGCCCTACTTGTCATGTTGGTTGGAAAGATGTAGCAAACACTTCTAAATTAATCAATAAACACAATCAAGAGCTTGTTCATGTCGGATGTAATGAGAAAACACACTTTGTACCTTATACTAAAGCATACCCTACCTAATATTCGTAAAATTTATCTTCCAGGGAAGCAAAACGATGTAGAGTTTAATGATTTGAAGTTAAATGACAATGTTACAATCCCTAGAAATTGGAAATGTGACAAATGTGACCATATCTTTAAGTTGTCTATTGATCAGCTAATTTCAAGAATCAAAAGAGATGGTATCTATTGTACTAACTGTAAAGCAACATTTGATACCGTAATTAAAGTGAAAGCCAACCCCCTATTACATACAGATAGAAATCTTTTTAAGCAATTTATTCCAACTCTTGTGAAAAGTAATATGATTGATAGCTTATCCGACATCTTAGTAAGATGGCAGTGTTTTAACTGTCATGGTCAATATGAATGTAGTGTTGTTAAAAGGCATCTTGAAGGTTGCCCTTATTGTGATGATAAGTTGATGTTAAAAGGGTATAATACTTTACAAGAAACTCATCCTTATTTAGAGAAATTTTGGGATAAAAGTAATGATAAATCTATTTCTGAATACTGGTATAAGTCTTCTGAATGTATAAATTGGAAATGTCCTTGTTGCCATGTCGGTTTTCATTGCAGTCCTATTGAAATGATTTCAAGAACCGACTTAGAAAATAGTAATTTTGAAACATGTCCTAACAACTGTGATTGGGATACACTTGTTTTTAACAATGATATACTCTATAATTCCCCAAAATTACAGGAAGAATGGAGTAATAAAAATGGATTGCTTGTTCATTTGCATTGAGTCACATTGAAACAAAAAAATATTGGTGGAATTGCTCCGTTTGTAGAGGCGAATACTTGTGTTCAATTCCAATTAGAAGAGAAGTGCCTAATACTTGTCCATATTGCAATAACGAACAAGCATTAAAAGGCTATAATACAATTTCAGATATTTATCCTGAATTATGTGATTATTGGAGTAGCAAGAACTTAGTAAAAACTGATGAGATGACGAGATCGGTGGAAGCTGAGAATAAAATATTTACTTGGATTTGTGATTGTTGCAATTTAGAATTTCAGGAAAGATTAGGGATTGTTTTAGAGGCATTTACAAAAAATAATTCTAATAGACTTAACTCTATATGCCCTTACTGCAATAAAAAACTCCCTAAACCAAATGAAACAGTAAACTATGTTAAGCCGTACTTAGTCAATGAATGGTTGAAAGAACTTAACGGAGATATTAACACTTTCTTTTATGATTCAAATACATTAGTTGATTGGATTTGTCAAAAATGTCACAGGAATTTTAAAGCGAAAATTTCTGAACGCTACGAAAACGACCAATGTTGTCCGTATTGTTCATTTAAAAAGACTTCAAAGGGTTATAACGATCTAGAAACAACACATCCTTGGTTAATTAAAGAATGGTCTACATTAAATAAACAAGAAATGTCTTCAGTAAGGGCTAATTCAACATATACCGCATGGTGGAAATGTCCTGTATGCACTGGAGAATATCAGCAAGTCATTAAAGAAAAATTTTACAGAGATAATTCTTGTCCATATTGTAGAAATCAAAAAGTTTTAAAAGGATTTAACGACTTGGCAACAACTCAACAAAGTCTAATGAATGAGTGGGATTATGTAAATAACCTTCTAATCGCAAGTCCAACTAATCGCAAGTCCAACTGAAATCACAGAGTTGAGTAATATGTCTGTATGGTGGATATGTCAAGAAAACCCAGATCATCGTTATAAAATTCAAGTTAAAGAAAGAATGGCATACAGAAAACGAAATAAAAAGGCCTGTTCAATTTGCAAAGGTTACAGAAGAAAGCAAGAACATTTTATACAGTTTAAAAA
>NZ_RJMV01000022.1 GCF_003943735.1 Streptococcus sanguinis
ACATCAACCTCGTCACGCTTCATGAGTGCCCGACCCTTGATGTCTTCCATGGTTTTCGCAAGCGGGGTAGAGCCCACGATAGAGCGTACTTCTCCTACATCATTCTGTGGCAGACTCAGCTGGTGCTTGAAGTTGGCGTAGAACTGCGCCCGAAGGTTGGACTGACGGCCCGCTGTCACCAGGAGGTGAACACCGATGCTGAGACCTTCACGAGAGATTCGCACCAAAAGTTTGAAGAGCTCCGCTTCATAGGCTTCTTCCTTCATGGACTCATAGCTGTCCAGTAGGATGGCGATAGCCGGTTCTTCCTGACCGCTAGCCTGACGGTAGAGCTCCAAGGTACCAACACCGTAGTCCGACAAGAGCTTCTTACGCCGGTTGAGCTCCCGCTCCATGATGCGTACAAACTTGGCAATCTTCTCCGTCTGATCCAAAAGCAAGGTATCGGCTACCTGCGGTAATTGCCCCAGCGGTGCCAGACCATTGGTCCCGAAGTCCATTAGGTAGAGCGTGACATCTTTGGGACTGAACTTGCGAGCCAAGTCCATGGCCGCACTTTGCAGGAAGGTTGTCTTCCCCGTACCAGGACTTCCGTAGAGCAGGATATGCCCATCCTTGGACAAGTTGACAGAGACAGGTTCTTGCTTCTGTGCCTGCGGGATATCCGCCATTCCGAGAAGGACAGAGACCGGCTTCTTTTGCTCCCAGGCTTCCTTCGGCTGGATAGGTTCCAACTCTTGCAGGGTCATCCGCTCTTTAAGCGGTGGCAGCCATGGCTGTGGTACCGGTGGGATTTGCTGGCTCTCTGTCAATAGTTGGATCTGACTGACAATAGCCTCTAATTCCGTCGGTACTTCCTTGATATCTTCTGCTAGGTCAAGACCTGACAGGTCTTGATTGAGCACTTCGTATTGGCCTAGGTCGTTGATTAAATAGATGGTATGGTCTTCGATACCCATCTCGTCCTTATCCGGCTGGTAGTCTGCCCCTGACCAGGCTGACTGGAAGAGCTCATAGACTTCATTATTGCCGACCTGCAGATAGGCCCGGCCTGTCTGGGTGATCTCTGCCGCATCTGGCGTCTTAAGCATTTCCATCGAGTCCGTCCGGTCTGCCACCTTGAGCGCTAGCTTAAAGCGAGAGTTGGACCAGATCTGGTCATCTACCACCCCAGATGGCTTCTGAGTAGCCAGGATCAAGTGGACCCCGAGGGAACGCCCGACCCGAGCGATGGATACCAGCTCCTTGATAAAGTCAGGCTGGTTGACCTTGAGCTCTGCGAACTCATCCGAGATGAGGAAGAGATGGGGCAGGGGTTCAGTTGCTTCCCCGTTCTTAAATTTCTTTTGATATTGGTTGATATGATTGACTTCAAACTCTCTGAAGAGCCGCTCCCGGCGGTGAATCTCCGCATTGATGGAAGCCAGCGCCCGCATAGATTGGGCCCCGTCCAAGTTGGTAATGGTTCCCAAGAGATGGGGCAGGTTCTTGAAGAGGTTGGCCATTCCCCCACCCTTGTAGTCGATGAGGAGAAAAGCCACATCGTGCGGGTGGAAGTTGACGGCCAGACTCAGGATATGTTTTGGGTAAAATAGCAGAGCAGAGAAATTAATGATAAAATGGAAAGCTCTAGAAGTGATAAAAAATATTCTTGTCACATTATACCATATGATAGATAAGATCAAAAACAAATTAAAATAGAAGACTACACCCACATAGTCTTCTATTCATATCCTTTTAGAATCATTTATTTTTCAGCACCAGGGACTTGGCTTTGAAATTTACTGTTCTGAATATCAGTGACTTTTTTCTGATAAGATTTTTCATTAAAAGATTTCTTCAACGAAAAATCATTGATGGCAATCGCCAAATTCTTATCCCTGCTTTCAAAAGTTTTTGCTGCTCCTGCCAAATAACTATTAAAATTGGTAATAGCCATATTTATTGTGTCTTTTCCTTCTCTGAAAGAATTAATGCAAGCTGTTAAACCAGGTTCTGAACTATCCTCAACCCAATTAGTAGCAGATACATCCTGAGCCGCAAAAGCCGTTTGAAGCTCTTTCTTATTGACATTCTGCAAACGTGCTGTATCTATTTCGACTTTATCTACTTTTCCCATAGTAGCTCCTATTCTTCTTTTTGTGGATGAGATTCAACCCACTGCTTGAAATCATTAAAAGATCGAATCTGTGTTTTCTCTCCAGTTGTTTCATCTGTGGCATAAAGTTCCATTACATCCTGACCTTCGGGCGCAAACCAATGAATTAAATCATTAAACCATTCCTCCTCATTGTATTGGTCTGGACGGAAATAGATTTTATTCATGTCTCTCATTTTTTTCGCAATTTCAGGATAAATCTTAGCAAAATTAGTACCTGAAACTTCTACAGAATCACCTATTTTATACGATGGTATTATGTAGCCAGGAACATACTCCATACCATTCTTTAATAGTGCGTTATTAATCTGATCCCCTATTCCACCTCTTACAAGATCCATAGACTTATATATTGTTCCTCTCATATAAGTTCTAGTATCCTTCTGATCTAAAAGTAGATTAATCTCTTTTTCTGACATCTCTTTTTCAATTTTTCCTGACTCCAATGCTAGAATAAAATATTTAATTTTCTCCGGTTTCCCTTTTTCATACGAGTGCATACTAAAAGTTAGAAATTCTTTTCCGTTCCTTGTAAATTGTGCACGAATTTGCTTAAGCCTATAAGTATTCTCTCGTCCTAACAAATCGTAGACATTGACTTCCTTACTAGTTATTTTAGATGGATCCTGCAAATTATAAATCTTGATTTTGAAATATTCCTCTTTACTAATTTTAGACGACGTTAAGCCATCCTCTTCAGTAAGAATATTATACTTGAAATCTGTTATATAATTCTGCCCATAATTGAAAGAACCATCATTTCCGCTAGTAACCAATACATATTTATTTTGACTGAACAACTCTATTTGATCAACATTATAGTCTTCTTTATCATACTCTTTTTTTCGCCCACCTACTAAAAAGGCGAAAAGAACTACTGAGGCTAGAAGAATCGCTCCAATGAATATGTACCTTTTTTTATTGAGTTTCATTTTTTTCACCACCTGTCCCCACTGAACCTAGCCATTTATCTTGATATTCTCCTGAGTTGAATTTAAACTTACTATTATAATCTTCGCGCTGCAACATCTTCATGTCATTATAGACCTGATCAATACCAATTGCAGAAGGACTCTTATAGTGATCTCCTCGAAATAAATCATAGGAGTCTTCACTAATTTTTCCTTGTTTATATAGATTCGCTGTATACTCGTCAAATTGTTTTAACACATCAGCCTTATCTTGAACACTTTCTTGAGTGTGCTCATAGATATAGCGACGAACCCCATTCTTCTGCAAATCATCAACTTTTAAGATAGATTGCAAATCATAGGTTAAGTCATAACTTACTTTCCCCTTTTCCCCAGATGAATTTGAAATTGGTCCATAATACTGACCACCAACATCAAATATATTGTTTTCTAACTTGTTCTTAGCCTCCTGAAGTTCTTTATCATATTTTATAATTTTCTCATAGCTAGATACAAGAGCCAAAGCGTTGCCTGCATGGCCTCCGATCTTTTCTTTATACAAATCACCAAAAGTATAAGCGTATTTTCCAACCTTATCTCCTACTCGAATAGAAGAACTTAGACTATCATCCATGGTTACTACACTAGAGAGTGTGTCTAAGACAGCACTTACTTCTGGAACTGTACCCAAGGAGGCAGCTTTTGCTACAAAGGAAATCATTTCTTTCTGCCGCTTTTCTGGAAGTTCCTTAATTTTTAAAAGCTGTTCTTCACTGTCAACTTCTTTGCTAGTATAAATTTGTTTTGTGTTCCAACCAATTATTTGGTCTCCTTTTTTGATACTAAAATCAAAACCACCATTATTCTGATTTAAAACAAGAGTAGAAACATCAATACTAGTACTTATATCAATACTATTCGATCCAGGCCCCTTTATGTATTTCTTCCCTACTTCCAAGCCATACATCGCTTCAAAGAGGTTCGTCAAACGGCCAACATTTGCCATCTGTTGTTCAAAAGCTACTAATTGACCGTTTATTTGAGCCATGGTCCGATCATAAGCATCAAACTCTGCCTGACTAGCACCAGAATCTGGCACTTTGGGAACTAAAGCAGTTGCAGCCATACCGATTAAGCTAGCATGTCGATCCCCAGCATAGGTTAATTTTTCAAAGTAAACCGAAGATCTTTCTAAATCCTGATTAGCAATAGCTTCGACATAACTCCGAAGAATTTCCATTTCAGGTTCTGAACCATCTTTTATTCTGGAGTAATTCTTAATCACTTCTCCATAAATCAGATCCATCATTGCTCCACTAACATTTGTTGAATTAATTCCCCCAAGTATTTTATGGTAAGCCTTCAGTTTTTTATAGTACATTTCCTTCTCTTCATCTGAGAGTTGGTCAACATCCTGAACGAGAAGCTCATAATCTTTACTAAACTTTGTAAGATAACCTTTTAGAGCCTCTCCATCCCCTGAATTCTGTATAGATCCAATTAGATACATATTATCCTTAGTTAATTGTCCATTCTTTATCAAGGAAAGAGTATCTTCAATAGACAGCGAGCTAATGCTAGCACCATTAGCTATGATTGAATTAATCGTCACAATCGTTGCGTTATGAGCTGCCAATTCACTACTAAAAGTTGTATTCGCGCTAGCAAGATCTTCATGAGTATTATCTCTATCCTTCTTTAGATTTCCCAACAATGCAATAATATCATTTTGGATTGACTCTGTTGAAGGGTTTATAGTTAGGTCATGTGATCGAGGTGATTGAGCTAAGGCATCTTTTGCTGTTGTTAAAGCAGAGTCTAAACTCTCTTTTACAGAATCAAATTTTTTCTTTGTATCTTCTGTTAGCCATTTCCCTATTGACTCAATATCTGTATCTTTAGTCTTAATGACTGAACTTCCTGCAAATCCAGCATCATTAACATCCTCTATATAATTTGAAATTAGTATCCCATATTTTTCCATTGCAAGAGGAAAATCTTCATAAAGTGTCTTTGAAATAGTATTAATCCTATCTGTGAATGCTTCAATAGCTTCCGCAAATTGTTGGTCTGTAGCAATATGGAGCTCTTGTTTGTAAGCACTGATTTCAGCACTATAAACTCTAGAAGCATTCACTGCATTAGTTGAATGGGTCTGTAGACCTTGCTTATCTTTGATGTGGACTTTCATACTCTATACTACCTCATTTCTTCGCATTTTTTGCTGCTTCTATCTCGGCCAATCTATCTTGTGCTCGCGATTTAAATAATGCCATATTAGTCTCGAATAGATCCAAGGCTAAAGCAGTGATTTGCTCATTAATTACTTCCTGAGTACTAGTTTTTACACTTACATACTTGTTGGAGCTGTTTTTTATATCGTCCTGTTCCTTATCATACTCTTCGTCATATTTTTGCCCAGCTACATGAAGACTCTCCATGTCATCTTTAGTTGTTGGAACATTTGTACTAACCCCTTCTAATGCCGAAGAAGCTGCTTTGAGAGCCTCTATTTTTTTCTCAAGTGCAGCTAGTTCATTTTCTAGGGTTATAGTTGTTTCCGATTTTGCCATAATTCATTTTCTCCTAGTACATTAAAACTTTAATCTTGTTTGCAATAGTATTTTGAACATAATAATGTATTTGTTCTTCCAATAATTGCTCTCTTAACGGTTTATTATTAACAGCAACTACAGTTTGATCTGTAATTCTAACAGCCATAATTGCTTTCTTAAAGGACTTAGCTACTGCAGATACTGGATCAATCTGTCGATTTAAGCTAGGTACAGTCATTACGATAGAGGCATATCCTCCTCGTTCACCTTTATCTAAAATATAAGCCAAATTATCACGTGTTTCTTGACTCATTTTCTCAATTAATTCAGTCAAATTATAGAGCACCAAAGTAGCTACATGATCGAAATTTTTAGCTTTCATACGTTCATCAATTTTTTGAGAAATAACTGCTATCAACTCCTCATATTCATCTGGATTATTAACAACTAATACATTCTCATCAGATTCAATCTCATTATATTGGGGAGCTAAAATAATCGTCTTTTGTTTTCCACGTGAAAGCAAACGAGCAAAGGCCGCCATTTGGCTTTCTTTTTCTGTTAGATAAAGTAGATTTCCACCACAGGGTTTCCAAGTCACCGTCTCAACCGTCTCCATATCCAGTCCTAGCGGTACCAAGCCCTGCTTATAAGCTGCTTGGACACTAGCCCGGCTATAGAAGTCCGCCTCCGTCAACTCCTCTGGCACCATCGGAATGGCACTTGGTCGCTGTCCGGTCCAAGCTTCTTGGAGAGAAGCGACTTCTTGACGCAGGTTGTTGAGGACTTGCGCATCATTAGCACCCTCTACTGGCAAAGCCAGCTGGATAACATCAACCTCGTCACGCTTCATGAGTGCCCGACCCTTGATGTCTTCCATGGTTTTCGCAAGCGGGGTAGAGCCCACGATAGAGCGTACTTCTCCTACATCATTCTGTGGCAGACTCAGCTGGTGCTTGAAGTTGGCGTAGAACTGCGCCCGAAGGTTGGACTGACGGCCCGCTGTCACCAGGAGGTGAACACCGATGCTGAGACCTTCACGAGAGATTCGCACCAAAAGTTTGAAGAGCTCCGCTTCA
>NZ_RJMV01000023.1 GCF_003943735.1 Streptococcus sanguinis
GTTATAAAAATCACTCATATTATACCTCCGTGCTTTATATTTTATCCCGAATAGACATTATCCCGAATAGACTTATTTAGCCATATCTAATTGATTGAAATCCTCATTTATTATATAATAAATGATAGATAAAAACAAGAAAAACTATGCGTATTGCAAAAGAGTTTGAAAACAAGCCTCTAAAATCAGTCTAAAAAGGCTATTTATAGGGTTTGCTAATTTTAAAAAAAGGAGGAGTTGTTCAGTGAAGGATAAGAAGAAATCAATACTGAAAAGACTAATGGCTTACGGTGGTGAAAAAAGTTTTTTACTCTATATTGCTATGGTTATGTCTGCTGTATCAGGTGTCATGGTTTTGATGCCTATGGTATATATTCATAGAATTGTAAATAACTTAATTTTAAATGGGATGGTGAATTTTGATTATGTAAAGGAAAATTCAATTTATGCAGCAGTCTTTGCCGTTCTGGGGCTTTTTATATACCTAATAGGTTTAATTTTATCCCATATTTTTGCATTTGAAGTGGAAGATAACATTATTAAGACTTCCGTAACAAAACTAATAAACAAACCGCTTGGGTATTTCGATGACAAAGAAAGCGGAAGGATAAGAAATGTAATTGTGTCCGGAGCGTCTGAAACCCATTCTTTTATAGCGCATCAACTTCCTGATATGGCGATGACCATTATATCGCCAATCGTCCTGCTTGTATTTTTCTTCGTGTTTAACTGGAAGTTAGGACTTGCCAGTATGATACCGATGATTATCGGTATGACATTGATGTCATCTATGATGACAACCGAAACAAAAAAAATGAAGGATGAGTATTATGCAGGACTTTCCGATTTATCTTCTCAGACTGTGGAATATGTTCGAGGAATTCCTGTTGTTAAAACATTTGCACAAAGTGTTGAGAGCTTTGATAAGTTATATTCGTTAATCATAAAAACAAAAGACAATGTACTTAAGCTTACTATGAGTTATACGAATAAAATGTCGTGGTTTGAAACCGTTTCTACATCGACGGCATTTTTCTTGGTACCTGTGGCATTACTCTTAATAAAATTTAATGGAAACTTATCTAATGTAGTTGCAGATTCTGTTATTTACTTCCTAATAGGACCGGCATTTGCTACTTTTATTATGAGAACTGCGACGATTACACAATACAGTTATTTTGCAGAACTTGCTTTAGATAAAATTGAAAATATACTTGAGTTTGATGATTTTGTTTATGGAAATAAAACAAGTTCTGATGTTGGGATAGAGTTTAAAAATGTAAGCTTTTCTTATGAAGATGAAAATGTATTAGACGATATTTCATTTAAGGTGAATAAAGGAGAACGAGTTGCTTTAGTCGGATCATCAGGCAGTGGTAAAACTACTATAGCAAGGCTTGCTGCACGATTTTACGATATTAAAACAGGTGAAATTTATATTGGAGGAATTAATATAAAAGATTTTGAAAAAGAGGCTTTAATGAGAAAAATTGCTTTTGTTTTTCAAAACTCTAAACTATTTAAAATGAGTTTAAGAGATAATCTTTTAATCGGAAAGCCTGATGCAACTAATGAAGAAATTGACAATGCCTTAATCAATTCAGGGGCTAAAGATATTATTAAAAATTTAGATAAAGGACTTGATACTGTTTACGGAACTAAAGGCACATATTTTTCAGGAGGAGAGGCTCAAAGGATTTCTATAGCGAGAGCTTTTTTGAAAGATGCAGATATTATCATTTTAGATGAAGCTACAGCCTTTGCAGATCCTGAAAATGAACATTTGATTCAAGAGTCTTTTAAGAAGCTATCAAAAAACAAGACAACATTGATGATTGCTCATAGATTATCTACAGTAGTAGATGCGGATAAAATTCTTGTTATTGATAAGGGGAAAATTGTAGAAGAAGGCAAGCATTCAGATTTAATCGGTATGAGTGGGCCTTACAAAAAACTTTGGGAAGAATATCAAAAATCCGTAAATTGGAAGATAGGAGGTTAAACATATGGTTTCTTATTTTATGAAAAAATATGCGATGTCAGAAAAAGGCGCTCTTAACTTAAAAAAAGCCATATTTTCACACACGCTTGTTAATTTAACTAAATTGTTCGCACCAATGATCGGTTTTATGTTTCTGTTTCAGTATATAGGCATTTTAAAAAGTATTGAGAGTTACAATTTTACTTCTGTTCATTATATTGCACTAATTGTAGTAATGATGATTGTGATGTTCTTAATAGCGAGGTGGGATTATGTAAGACTTTACACCAATGTGTACAACGAGAGTGCAAATTCAAGAATTGAGTTAGCGGAAAAGTTAAAGAAATTACCTCTTTCTTATTTTGGTAAAAGAGATTTGGCAGACCTTGCGGAAACCATGATGAATGACATGAACTTATATGAAACAATTTTTTCTCATGCTGTACCTCATATATATTCAACGGCTATATCCACAAGTATTATTGCTTTAATGCTTATCTTCTATAATTGGAAACTTGCACTTGCAGCCCTTTGGGTAATTCCCATTTCTATTTTGATTATATTTTTATCAAAGAAAAGTCAGAAAAAAATAGTACAAGGCTGGATAGATGATAATCGTAAGGTTTTTGATAATCTACAGGAAAATATAGAGCAGATAGAGCAAATAAAATCTTACAACTTAGAAGATAGGATGTTAAATGATTTTTTTGAAAAATTAAATGCATCCACAAAACAGAAGACGAAAGGTGAAGTTGTAGCCGGAACACTTACAGGAATAGCTGCCGCAATTTTAAAGCTTGGAATTATAAGTGTTGCCGTTATCGGCGTCAATATGCTTATGGCAGGGGAGGTAAGTGCGCTGGTTTATATCGCATTTTTAATGCTTACAGCAAGTATTTATCTTCCTATAGAAGGAATAATCACCTTTATGTCAATGATAGTTATGCTTGATGCGGTTGTAGGGAGAATAAAGGAAATAAAGACCATGCCTGTTCAAAAAGGCAAAAAAGATATTGACATTAAAAATTACGATATTGAGTTCAAGGATGTTTATTTCGGATATGATGATTATTCTGTAATAAATTGTGTGAGCTTTACTGCAAAGCAGGGTGAAATCACTGCGCTAATCGGTTCAAGCGGAAGCGGAAAAACAACTCTCACCAAGCTTGCTGCAAGATTTTGGGATATAGATAAAGGAAAGATTTTGATAGGGGGAGAGGACATCGGTAAAATTGATCCGGAAACACTCCTTAAAAATTTCTCTATCGTTTTCCAAGATGTTACTCTTTTTAATTCAAGCATAAAAGATAATATAAAAATTGGTAAAAAAGATGCTACAGATGAAGAGATTATAAGAGCGGCTAAAATAGCAAGATGTTATGAATTTATAGACAAAATGCCGGATGGAATAGATACAGTAATAGGTGAAAACGGACAAAGACTTTCAGGCGGAGAAAGACAAAGAATCTCAATAGCAAGGGCAATACTAAAAGACGCACCAATCATATTGCTTGATGAGGCTACAGCATCTCTGGATGTTGAAAATGAAAGTCTAATTCAAGAGGCTTTATCCGAACTTATAAAAGAAAAAACGGCAATTGTTATTGCTCATAGATTAAGAACAATAAGAAATGCAAATAAAATCGTTTTATTAAATGCCGGAAAAATAGAAGCGATAGGGACAGATGAAGAACTTTGTAAAAGCTCGGAATTTTATAAAGCAATGCTTAGAAAATCAAATATTCAGTGAAAACTTATTTAGAAGGAAAATATAAAAATGGAAAAATTAAGAATTAAAGATTTAGTTACGATAGGTGTATTTACAGTAATATATTTTGTACTTATGTTTGCTTCGGGAATGATTGGTATTGTACCGATTTTATACTTGGCATACCCTACACTGGCAGGCATTATAACAGGAATAGTTATAATGCTCTTTATGGCAAAAGTTCAAAAATCATGGGGATTATTTATACTTGGGTTGATTTGTAGTCTTTTAGCAATTGCAATGGGAAATACATATGTAATATTGATACATGCTGTAATCAGTATGGCAATTGCGGAACTTTTAAGAAAAAAAGGAGAATATAAATCATTTAAATTTAATATGCTCTCATTTGTCGTATTCAACACTTGGATTTGTGGTTTCCTTATGCAAGTTTTGTTGGCTAAAGACAAGGTTATTAAACTGGCGGAAACAGGCGGTATGGGTCACGATTATATAATGAAGCTCATAGCACTTTTGAATTATCGAAGTATGGTATTAGTATATATCGGTGCTGTTGTCGGCGGGATACTCGGCGCATATATCGGTAAAGTCTTTTTGAAAAAGCATTTCGAAAAAGCTGGTATTGTATAATGCTCGTTTCTTTAGACAATCCATATAATCCCAATCCAATTAGTAAAATTTTAGTAAGTTTTTCACTTGGATTTGCTGTATTTTATAAAGTAAATACCTATTTTGAATGGGGAATTGTGCTTCTTATTTCATTTCTTTTTTTAATGAATGGATTTAAGAAAGAAGCCTTAAAAAACATATCATTTTTTGGGGTTCTTTCTTTGATACCTAATCTTGATGTAATTAGAAATATGAATGCGATTTTAATGATGTTTTTTATGCTATTTGCTGTATGTAAGATGTTTTATCTTCCATTTAGTGCGGGAAGTTTTTTTTTAAAAACATCGGATGTAGGAAGTGTAATATCCTCAATGGATAAAATGAATTTACCTCGTACTGTTTCTATACCAATTGCTGTAATGTTTAGGTTTTTTCCTTCATTTAGGGAAGAAAGTCACAATATAAAACTTGCTATGAAAATAAGGGGTATTACATTTAAAAATCCAATTTCATACATCGAGTATGTAATTGTGCCTTTACTTGTTATGTCTTCTAATATTTCTGATGATATTGCAAAGGCAGCAGAAACAAAATGTATTGAAAATCCTGTTAAAAAAACTAGGTACATATCCGTCAAAACGAAAACAGTTGATTTTGTTTATGTGCTTTCAATACTGATTATGGTTATAGGAGGAGCTTTATGGTAGAAATTGAAAATTTATCTCTATCTTATGGAAATTCTCCTAAAGTGTTAAAAAACATTTCTTTAGATGTAAAAAAAGGCGAATGTGTATTATTTACTGGGAAAAGTGGTAGCGGAAAATCTTCAATTATAAATTCTATCAATGGGTTAGCTGTACGATATGATGGAGCTTCTATGGGTGGAACCATCAGGATTGATAATAAAGATATTAAAAACCTCGAATTATACGAAATATCGCTCTTAGTATCAAATGTATTTCAAAATCCAAAGACACACTTTTTCAATATAAATACTACTCTTGAATTACTTCTCTATTTGGAGAATATAGGACTTTCAAAAAAACAAATGGATGAAAGACTAAATGATATGTTGGATTTGTTTCCGATAGAACATCTTTTAAATAGAGATATTTTTAAGCTTTCGGGTGGAGAAAAGCAGATTTTATGTATTGCTGCAAGTTATATATCTGGAACGGAAATCATTGTTTTAGATGAGCCTTCATCAAATCTTGATGAAGAAAACATTTTAATCATAAAAGAAATGCTTATAAAACTTAAAGATAAGGGGAAAACTCTTATAATCTCGGAACATAGAATATTTTATCTAATGGATATTGTAGATAGAGTTTTTTTGATTAAAGA
>NZ_RJMV01000024.1 GCF_003943735.1 Streptococcus sanguinis
AAAAAAAAAAAAAAAAAAAAAAAAGGAGAAACAATGGCTGATAAATTTGAGCAGTTTTTTACTGATACACTAAATGAAATCCTCTTAGAACATGTCAAAGAATTAAAGAACCAATCTGAAATTGATGAATTTCATGAAAAATATGAGAAGGCAGATTTTTCGGAATTATTACTAGAGATGATTAACGATACTTCAAATCAAATGGTAAGAGATGCTAAGATGATAATGCATGAGAATACATTACTGTTTAGAGGAGAAGAAGCAGAAATAGTCGCAAGAATAGAGCAAAAGTGGTCTAATGCGTTCGTTACATCTGAGACCATGTATATGATGGTTCTTGAAACTGTAAAAGATTATTCTGATTATGTAAATAAAATTGATAACAAGGAGAGAGAAGAATCTATTCATAAATACACTGCCTTAAAATACATACATGGAAGAGGTCTCCAACAATTTTTAGAAATTATTACCCTAATGAAGAACGGATTTGCCGATGGTGCGTATTCTAGGTGGCGTTCACTCTACGAATTAAATATTATTGCGTCATTTATTTCAAAATATGGCGAGGAAGTTGCTGAAGCTTATATTTCATCACATAATACAGAAGATCGTTATGAATGGGCAAGAGCTTGCGGTGAATTTAGTCCTAAAAAGAGATATATAAGTTTTGATGATATCAGAAAAAAAGCGAATTTTCCATCAGAATTATGGCAACAACCATACCAACTCGCTAATGAAGTGACGCATGCATCCTCACAAGGTACATTTAATAGAATAGGTGTAATAGATGGGGAAGAAAAAATAAGTATAGGACATACTGATTATGGATTAACAATACCTGGTGAACACTCTGCCATCACAATAGCGCAACTTACGTGGTTGCTTTTGGCAGTTTACCCATCTGGTGATTCTTTAGTAGCTGCTAACATGATAAATAAGTGGGTTGGTGTGGTAAGAGAGCAATATTTTAAAACACATGACTATATTTTTCCTGATGAACCCAAATTATGGGATAATGAAATAAATTAAAGTCTAAGATAGATATATGANGGAATAAAAAAGTACAAAAAAATTAAAATTATTTTTGTCAAAGATTCAGCAAAACACAATATATTGATTTTTTTATTTGTAAACATAAAGTTTTCATTGAAAATTACTACATGTTGTGTCACGAGTGATGATTTGACAACTATTATTGGATATTGTACAATAAAAACGTAAAGACAATCCCCTCATTCCGTTAAGGCAGACACGTTCTGACATGAGGGCTTTTATTTTACTCTAGGGAGCATATATGGAACCAAAATCTTTAAAAATCGAAGACCAACTTGACCTCTTCTATAGAAGAGGTGTTTTTATAACAGATAAAATTAAGGCCCTAGAGAAGCTTAAGCACATTAGTTATTACAGGCTTAAAGATTTCGCTAGACCTTATTCAAGTATAACAATGTACGGTGAAGTACCTGTATTAAAATATTCCAACATTACATTTGAAGATATTGTTAAAAGATATTATCAAAACAAAAATTTAAGAATAAATCTTCTTCATGCCATCGAGAAAATAGAAGTATCAATAAAAAGAAATATTTCTTTCATTTTGGGGAGTAGATATGGTGCCTATGGGTATTTAGAATTTGATAAATGGGCAAATAAAAAAGATTACAAAAAATTTGAACTAGAGCAAAAACAGTTCTATTTTAAAAAGGATTTACTTAAAACGGTAAAAAAATCGTCCCTCTCAGATTTAGGTGATAAAAGAAATTTGAATACTGAAGGATTTCCAACAATTTGGATTGCAACTGAAATTTTAATGTTTGGTGAGCTAGTTCACTTAATAAAAATCATGAGTACCAAAAATCAAAATGAACTAGCAAAATTTTATAATTGTTCATTCAAAGAGCTGTTATCGTGGCTTAAATGTTTAAACTTTGCGAGAAATGTCTGTGCTCACAATGCCAACATCATTGATATCAATTTACAAACCAAGCCTATAATACGCAATGAATGGAAAGATAAATTTTTGTATACTACGACAAATAGTAATGGCAACAAAATAGTATTACATAAAGTTGCCACTATAATTTTGATTACAATTACTTTAGTAAATGAAATAAATAAAAAATATCGGTGGAAGCCTATTAGGAGTAACATCGCTACAATTTGTAAAGATTCTGATGTTCATAAAGCTGATTTGAACGCTAATATCATAGGATTTGCAAATTCGACTACAGCGTTGGATTTAGCTACATTTGCTAATGGATGCTACTTGTTAACGTAGTTTTGTTAAAATTATCTCTGTATAATTTGTTTAATAAGTAAAAAATTAATTGAATTCAAATAGAAAGGCTCTTTTTGAATCAACCTTAGTGAGATAGAAGGCTGATATCGAGAAAGGACTAGCGTCGTCCTTTCTTTTTTTATCTTTTTATGAAATTATTTTTCTTAATTCATCTTCTACAGAGTCTCTATGTACTTTATATATCTGAGCTGGGTTTAGTGAAAAATTCCTAGTGTTATTAACTTCATAACAATGCTTATAATCTCGTAAACCTTTAACCCATGTCCCTATTGCAACAAGGAGACCCCTCTCAAGGGCTATAACACACTTTTAGATACTTACCCTGAATTAGTAAGCATTTGGAGTCCTAAAAATCAGGAGCAAACAGATTCTATAGTGCCCAATGAAGTTGAAAAACGGACTTTTATGTGGCATTGTAATAGCTGTAATTTAGATTTCAAAGAAAGAATGAATACCGTTCTAAAACGTTATCTAACCTCGAAAACCAAAAGTTTAAATGATATTTGTCCCTATTGCACACATCTGCTCCCAAACCCCAAAACAGAGTCATTAGATGTAGTAAAGCCACTCCTCATTGAAGAATGGCAGTCGGACATCTATGGGAGTATTTCAGCAATCTTTCCATCCTCTACAGCAAAAGTTAATTGGAAGTGTAGAAGATGTCAGGGAGAATTTGAAGCTAGAATCTGTGAACGTGAAGAAAATGACAATTGCTGTCCTTACTGTTTTGGACGAAAAGTATTACCAGGATACAACTCATTTGATGTTACACAGCCAATCTTAGTTCAAGNATGGGATTACTTAAATAATATTCTATTAGCAAACCCTAGTGAAGTCAGTGAAAAGAGTCGGATCAATGTGTGGTGGACCTGCAAGAATAATGGTGAACATAGGTACAAGATGTCCTTATATAATAGAGTTTTATTTGAGAAACGTCACAAAGAGCCGTGTTTAATTTGTAAAGGGCGGAGAAGAAAAAGGCAACATTTTGTGCTTTTCAAGAATATTTAGGAAGACCAGGTTACTAAAATGTAGCTTGGTTTTTTTCAGTTTAAGACAATTTCAACAAGCCTAGCGACTACATAAAAATACTTAGGTTTCTCAAAAAATTTATTTTAAAAAGTACATTTTGGGATTATGGACAATTGAAAAATTTTCCAGTTTTCACTTAAATAAAGTACATTTTCGCCCGAATTGAGAGTGGTCCAAAATTTCCAGTGTTCACTTAAATAAAGTACATAATTGAGTGTAATTGGCTTAAAAAAATTTTTTGGTTATAAACATGTTGGACTATAAAAACTAAAAGTTTATGTACAATTGACTTAACTAGAGCTAAACCATTGATACAACTGAATTAGAAGCATAAAGTACATTCTTTAAAAAGTGTACTTTATTTTTATTTTGTACATTATTCTGGAGTGGTATTTTGTATGTTTTCTAGTTCATAACATCATCTGATTTAAGGGATTATTTTGTACATTTTTTACTCTAATAAGTGCAGAAGAAGTGGT
>NZ_RJMV01000025.1 GCF_003943735.1 Streptococcus sanguinis
CCATATCTCACAGGGGGCAACCCCCAACTACTTCCGGCGTTCTAGGGCTTAACTGCTGTGTTCGGCATGGGTACAGGTGTATCTCCTAGGCTATCGTCACTTAACTATTGAATTAACGTTCCTGTCCTCTCAGACAAGCCTTGTCAACTCAAAATTGAATACAATATCAAATCTCACATTTCTCTAAACCATTCGCTGCACTCTGATGAAGCTCTTATTCTAGGATAAGTCCTCGAGCGATTAGTATTAGTCCGCTCCATGTGTCACCACACTTCCACTTCTAACCTATCAACCTGATCTTCTCTCAGGGCTCTTACTAACTTACGTTATGGGAAATCTCATCTTGAGGTGGGTTTCACACTTAGATGCTTTCAGCGTTTATCCCTTCCCTACATAGCTACCCAGCGATGCTCTTGGCAGAACAACTGGTACACCAGCGGTAAGTCCACTCTGGTCCTCTCGTACTAGGAGCAGATCCTCTCAAATTTCCTACGCCCGCGACGGATAGGGACCGAACTGTCTCACGACGTTCTGAACCCAGCTCGCGTGCCGCTTTAATGGGCGAACAGCCCAACCCTTGGGACCGACTACAGCCCCAGGATGCGACGAGCCGACATCGAGGTGCCAAACCTCCCCGTCGATGTGAACTCTTGGGGGAGATAAGCCTGTTATCCCCAGGGTAGCTTTTATCCGTTGAGCGATGGCCCTTCCATACGGAACCACCGGATCACTAAGCCCGACTTTCGTCCCTGCTCGAGTTGTAGCTCTCGCAGTCAAGCTCCCTTATACCTTTACACTCTGCGACTGATTTCCAACCAGTCTGAGGGAACCTTTGGGCGCCTCCGTTACCTTTTAGGAGGCGACCGCCCCAGTCAAACTGCCCGTCAGACACTGTCTCCGTAGATGATNAACCTACCGGGTTAGAGTGGCCATAACACAAGNGTAGTATCCCAACAACGCCTCCATCGAAACTGGCGTCCCGATTTCATAGGCTCCTACCTATCCTGTACATGTGGCACAGACACTCAATATCAAACTGCAGTAAAGCTCCATGGGGTCTTTCCGTCCTGTCGCGGGTAACCTGCATCTTCACAGGTACTAAAATTTCACCGAGTCTCTCGTTGAGACAGTGCCCAAATCATTACGCCTTTCGTGCGGGTCGGAACTTACCCGACAAGGAATTTCGCTACCTTAGGACCGTTATAGTTACGGCCGCCGTTTACTGGGGCTTCAATTCATACCTTCGCGTTACCGCTAAGCACTCCTCTTAACCTTCCAGCACCGGGCAGGCGTCACCCCCTATACATCATCTTACGATTTAGCAGAGAGCTGTGTTTTTGATAAACAGTTGCTTGGGCCTATTCACTGCGGCTGACNAAAGTCAGCACCCCTTCTCCCGAAGTTACGGGGTCATTTTGCCGAGTTCCTTAACGAGAGTTCTCTCGCTCACCTGAGGCTACTCGCCTCGACTACCTGTGTCGGTTTGCGGTACGGGTAGAGTATGATACAACGCTAGAAGCTTTTCTTGGCAGTGTGACATCACTCACTCGCTACTAAACTTCGCTCCCCATCACAGCTCAACGTTANAGGTATAAGCATTTGACTCATACCACGCCTCACTGCTTAGACGTACATCCAATCGTACGCACGAGTTAGCCTACTGCGTCCCTCCATCACTTCATACTCTAGTACAGGAATCTCAACCTGTTGGCCATCGGATACACCTTTCGGTCTCTCCTTAGGTCCCGACTAACCCAGGGCGGACGAGCCTTCCCCTGGAAACCTTAGTCTTACGGTGGACAGGATTCTCACCTGTCTTGCGCTACTCATACCGGCATTCTCACTTCTATGCGTTCCAGCGCTCCTCACGGTACACCTTCTCCACACATAGAACGCTCTCCTACCATACCTATAAAAGGTATCCACAGCTTCGGTAAATTGTTTTAGCCCCGGTACATTTTCGGCGCAGGGTCACTCGACTAGTGAGCTATTACGCACTCTTTGAATGAATAGCTGCTTCTAAGCTAACATCCTAGTTGTCTGTGCAACCCCACATCCTTTTCCACTTAACAATTATTTTGGGACCTTAGCTGGTGGTCTGGGCTGTTTCCCTTTCGACTACGGATCTTAGCACTCGCAGTCTGACTGCCGACCATAATTCATTGGCATTCGGAGTTTATCTGAGATTGGTAATCCGGGATGGACCCCTCACCCAAACAGTGCTCTACCTCCAAGAATCTTNATGTCGACGCTAGCCCTAAAGCTATTTCGGAGAGAACCAGCTATCTCCAAGTTCGTTTGGAATTTCTCCGCTACCCACAAGTCATCCAAGCACTTTTCAACGTGCCCTGGTTCGGTCCTCCAGTGCGTTTTACCGCACCTTCAACCTGCTCATGGGTAGGTCACATGGTTTCGGGTCTACATCATGATACTAANGCGCCCTATTCAGACTCGGTTTCCCTACGGCTCCGTCTCTTCAACTTAACCTCGCATCATAACGTAACTCGCCGGTTCATTCTACAAAAGGCACGCTCTCACCCATNAACGGGCTCGAACTTGTTGTAGGCACACGGTTTCAGGTTCTATTTCACTCCCCTCCCGGGGTGCTTTTCACCTTTCCCTCACGGTACTGGTTCACTATCGGTCACTAGGGAGTATTTAGGGTTGGGAGATGGTCCTCCCAGATTCCGACGGGATTTCACGTGTCCCGCCGTACTCAGGATACTGCTAGGTACAGAATCTATTTAAAATACGAGGCTCTTACTCTCTTTGGCTGACTTTCCCAAGTCATTCTTCTATAAATTCTGAGTCCACATTGCAGTCCTACAACCCCGAAGAGTAAACTCTTCGGTTTGCCCT
>NZ_RJMV01000026.1 GCF_003943735.1 Streptococcus sanguinis
ATCATACATGAAATTCACTAAACCCAGCTCAGATATATAAAGTATACAGAGACTCTGTAGAAGATGAATTAAAAGGCATGATTTTAAAATAATACAAAAAAAAGAATCGATTGATTCTTTTTTTATTGATATTTTCAAGTGAAAACTCTCTATTATAATCTTTAACCTGCTCATATGTTCGATTCATAGCTTCTTCACTGTTAAGTAACCTATCCTTACCAGTAATTTTATCTTTATCCCAAAGTTTGCTAGGAATAAACAAATGATATGGGTCTAGTAAAACTACTTCTATATAGTGTTTGGTTCTTTCTTTTTTATGTGATGAAGATTTGATTGTATAAACACAAATTACTCTAAATCTTCCCTCATGCGGAGACAAAATATCGAAATTGTCCAAAATGGATGATTTTCTAAAATAAGATTCGTGAAAATCAACAAAAGCCTGTTCTAAAAAATTATATAGGATATCTTTTATTCGTTTCCCTTGGTCGTTATTTTTAATAGTAATTCGAGAAGAGTTCCTTTGGATAATAGATGGTTCATCAATGATTTTTTTTAAACATAACATTGTTTTCGAATCAGCACCAAATTCACTTTTCTTATTTGAAAATTTTAAAGCAGGTAGATTAACAAATTTTTTTGAACAATCTTTAAAAACAACTTCTAATTTAATATCTTTAAAATCAATCCTGTTAGGTGGTGTGTATGTTACCGAATTAAAGACTTTATTTTGGAATTTTATTTTTGATTGTTTTTTCTTTAATAGCTTTGGATTGCTACCAAGAACATCAACTGAAAACGGTTCATTACACATATTTTTCAGCATATTCGTCAACAATTGCTTGAGGATTCATTTTTATATGCATTTCACCATCTTTTTCCTCAAATGGGACACGCCATGCATCATCCTCATGAGTTCTATCAACCAATGTAAAATCATCGACTTCATCAGTTTGTTGAATAATGCTGTCAATAAATTGAAGTATATTCCTTTTTTCTGAAGGAGTAAGCTTTTCGTTTAATTTATCTTCAGTCAATTGTACTGCTTCGTAACGATCCTCACGATAAGCTGTATAGACTTCATCATCAACTGGTCCGTACTTCCATGCTTCGAAATTTGGTTTAAATAAAAAGTTAGTGTAATTGACGGATTCTAATTCCCCAACACTTTCTTCACCTGATAATTTGCCGTATGTTGCTCCATAAAAAGCAAATAGGAAATATAAAGTCTTTTGGATTTTAATTGGAGAGGCATCGCTTAATTTATAAAATAAATGATTTACAAGATCGGTTTTATCTTGAAAGATATAATCAGTCATTTTCCATTCTCCTTTTTAGTACAAAAAAATACAAGCAACACACATCTGTCACCTGCGTTTAACTTTATAATTATATTATACACCGTTATAGAAC
>NZ_RJMV01000028.1 GCF_003943735.1 Streptococcus sanguinis
TCACCTTTCCCTCACGGTACTGGTTCACTATCGGTCACTAGGGAGTATTTAGGGTTGGGAGATGGTCCTCCCAGATTCCGACGGGATTTCACGTGTCCCGCCGTACTCAGGATACTGCTAGGTACAGAATCTATTTAAAATACGAGGCTCTTACTCTCTTTGGCTGACTTTCCCAAGTCATTCTTCTATAAATTCTGAGTCCACATTGCAGTCCTACAACCCCGAAGAGTAAACTCTTCGGTTTGCCCTCCTGCCTCTTCGCTCGCCGCTACTAAGGCAATCGCTTTTGCTTTCTCTTCCTGCAGCTACTTAGATGTTTCAGTTCACTGCGTCTTCCTCCTCATTCCCTTAACAGAAATGGGTAACAGGCATCAACCTGTTGGGTTCCCCCATTCGGACATCCCCGGATCGAAGCTTACTTACAGCTCCCCGAGGCATTTCGTCGTTTGTCACGTCCTTCTTCGGCTCCTAGTGCCAAGGCATCCACCGTGCGCCCTTACTAACTTAACCTTATTTTTGACCTTTCAGTCTTAAACTCATTAATNTTCACAGCGTTTTCGGTTTATTTTCTTGTTACTATTTGATATCNGTATTCAATTTTCAATGGACAAGTAGGATAGCTATCAACCAAAGTTGAATTCCAGACTAACTTCTTAGGAAAAAAGACTAACTTCCTTGTGTTCATCGAACACAATGTCAGTTCCCTATTTTTCTACAGAAGTTCCCGCAAGCGGAACGTCTTCCATATCCTAATGGAGCCTAGCGGGATCGAACCGCTGACCTCCTGCGTGCAAAGCAGGCGCTCTCCCAGCTGAGCTAAGGCCCCACATAGCCCTCTCAAAACTAAACAAGACTCAAGTGCATTCCGTGTGTCCTTACGGACTCCTTAGAAAGGAGGTGATCCAGCCGCACCTTCCGATACGGCTACCTTGTTACGACTTCACCCCAATCATCTATCCCACCTTAGGCGGCTGGCTCCTTACGGTTACCTCACCGACTTCGGGTGTTACAAACTCTCGTGGTGTGACGGGCGGTGTGTACAAGGCCCGGGAACGTATTCACCGCGGCGTGCTGATCCGCGATTACTAGCGATTCCGACTTCATGTAGGCGAGTTGCAGCCTACAATCCGAACTGAGACTGGCTTTCAGAGATTAGCTTGCCGTCACCGGCTTGCGACTCGTTGTACCAGCCATTGTAGCACGTGTGTAGCCCAGGTCATAAGGGGCATGA
>NZ_RJMV01000029.1 GCF_003943735.1 Streptococcus sanguinis
ACATTGAACGATTCAATGATTCAACATTGAACGATTCAATGATTCAAGAATATTTGAAAAAATTAAGGAATTAAATATTGTTATCAATAGAAAAAGGAAAGTGTGTGGAGAATCTAAATTAGTATTTTTCTATCTTGTCAAAGATGATTTGCTCGAGTCACAAGAGCGAACAAAGTTTTTTGATTTTATTATTCCGGTAGTTCCTGTTGTCACTACTTCAAATTCCTATGATAAATTAATAGAAATATTAGAAGATATGGAACTTGGTGAGGGATTGGATGAAAAATTTTTATTTAATATCTCATTATACCTTGATGATATGCGCCTGATTAATAATATTTGTAATGAGTATCTGACCTACAAAGAATCATTGAGTACTCCGAAATTAAATCCTAAAAAAGTATTTTCAATGATAGTGTACAAAAATATCTTCCCTAAAGATTTCTCTCTTTTACAAAAGAATCAAGGGTATTTATATGAATTGTTACATTCAAAAGATGAACAGTTAGAAGAACGAAAAAATGAATTATCGGAAAAAATTCAATTATTGGAGAAAGAGATTGAAAATGCACAAACAGAGCAGCTGAGGGATGAGGTTGAATTGTACGGTCTAAATTTTCAAATCCCTGAAGGTAAATCAGTGATTGAAGTAAATGGAAAGAGCCAAGCAAAGTTCTCCTCCTATCATGAATTTATCATGGAGTTGCTGAAAGAAGACAGCAAAATTACTTCTTTTAGTAATTTTTATGATGCTCATTACAATCAGTCTAGTATTGAGGAAACTCTTGATTCAGTATTTCCTAATAAAAATAGTGCAGAATTTCAAGAGCGTCTAAAAAACACTAAGAATAAACGAAATTTGCCTCGTTTAAATGATAAACTTAAATCGTTACAAAATGAACTATATGAGTTGGATAGATTCAGATTGTCAGATGTTTATGAATCCTCGATTCAGATTGAGAATTTTGATAGTCTGTATTCAGAATCAATTAAAGAAAATCCACAATTTGCTATTATTCCTTTTTTAATAAGAAATACTTACATTGATGAAACATATCAAGATTATCTGACCTATTTCTATGATAATAAAATTACAAAAGAAGAAAAGGAATTTAT
>NZ_RJMV01000030.1 GCF_003943735.1 Streptococcus sanguinis
TCATGCCCCTTATGACCTGGGCTACACACGTGCTACAATGGCTGGTACAACGAGTCGCAAGCCGGTGACGGCAAGCTAATCTCTGAAAGCCAGTCTCAGTTCGGATTGTAGGCTGCAACTCGCCTACATGAAGTCGGAATCGCTAGTAATCGCGGATCAGCACGCCGCGGTGAATACGTTCCCGGGCCTTGTACACACCGCCCGTCACACCACGAGAGTTTGTAACACCCGAAGTCGGTGAGGTAACCGCAAGGAGCCAGCCGCCTAAGGTGGGATAGATGATTGGGGTGAAGTCGTAACAAGGTAGCCGTATCGGAAGGTGCGGCTGGATCACCTCCTTTCTAAGGAGTCCGTAAGGACACACGGAATGCACTTGAGTCTTGTTTAGTTTTGAGAGGGCTATGTGGGGCCTTAGCTCAGCTGGGAGAGCGCCTGCTTTGCACGCAGGAGGTCAGCGGTTCGATCCCGCTAGGCTCCATTATCTAGTTTGACTAGATAAAGAACTTGTCCATTGAAAATTGAATACCGATATCAAATAGTAACAAGAAAATAAACCGAAAACGCTGTGAAAATTAATGAGTTTAAGACTGAAAGGTCAAAAATAAGGTTAAGTTAGTAAGGGCGCACGGTGGATGCCTTGGCACTAGGAGCCGAAGAAGGACGTGACAAACGACGAAATGCCTCGGGGAGCTGTAAGTAAGCTTCGATCCGGGGGTGTCCGAATGGGGGAACCCAACAGGTTGATGCCTGTTACCCATTTCTGTTAAGGGAATGAGGAGGAAGACGCAGTGAACTGAAACATCTAAGTAGCTGCAGGAAGAGAAAGCAAAAGCGATTGCCTTAGTAGCGGCGAGCGAAGAGGCAGAAGGGCAAACCGAAGAGTTTACTCTTCGGGGTTGTAGGACTGCAATGTGGACTCAGAATTTATAGAAGAATGACTTGGGAAAGTCAGCCAAAGAGAGTAAGAGCCTCGTATTTTAAATAGATTCTGTACCTAGCAGTATCCTGAGTACGGCGGGACACGTGAAATCCCGTCGGAATCTGGGAGGACCATCTCCCAACCCTAAATACTCCCTAGTGACCGATAGTGAACCAGTACCGTGAGGGAAAGGTGA
>NZ_RJMV01000031.1 GCF_003943735.1 Streptococcus sanguinis
TGATAAATTGTAAAATATAGTGCAACAAAAAACCCATAGGTTCTCAAATCGTGTAAACTGTAAGTAACCACACAAACAGACACAAGGAGATCCTATGGGCTACTTACATATTACCATAATTGATCGGCTAAAGATAGAAGCATATCTTGAAGCAGGTTTTAATCTGTCCTATATTGCAACTAAGTTAGGTTTTCACCGTTCATCAATTAGCCGAGAAATCAAACGGTGTCCAAATAAATATTCTGCCGAAGAAGCACAAAGACAATATGAGGAATTATCTAGACTTAAGGGAAGGAAAACTGCATGTACTTCACAGATGAAGAAAGATATAGAACGTCATTTAAAAGCATCTTGGTCACCCGAGCAGATTCATGGGCGTTATCAGTACGAAAATAAGCCAATCGTATCGTTTAAAACGATTTATAATTGGATATATAATGGCCAACTCGAAGTTAGTGTAGAGACGTTAAGACGAAAAGGTAAAACACGTGAACCTCATGAGACTAGAGGGAAATTCATTATTGGTAAACCTATTTCCAAACGACCTAAAGAAGTGAAGAGCAGGCAAAATTTCGGTCATTGGGAATTAGATACCATGGTTTCTTCCAGAGGGAAAAGCAAAGGATGCTTGGCTACATTTGTAGAGCGCAAAACACGTTTTTATCTGGCATTTAAAATACCTGACCGATCAGCTAGGTCGATGTTTTCAGCCATAGAAACACTTCAGAAGATTTTTCCTAAGAACTTTTTAAAAACATTTACATCAGACAGAGGAAAAGAATTTGCTTGTTATCCTCAAGTGGAAGCTTTAGGAATAGACTTTTACTTTGCGGACGCTTATTCATCTTGGCAAAGAGGAAGTAATGAAAATTCAAATGGTTTGCTTAGAGAATATTTTCCTAAGAGGACTAATCTAACCGACATTACTGATGAATCGTTAGTAAATGCTTTACTTGCTATAAATCACCGTCCAAGAAAATGCTTAGGTTACAAAACAGCATTTGAGGCACTTATGGATGAATTTTAGATTTGTTGCACTTTTTATTGCAATTTATC
>NZ_RJMV01000032.1 GCF_003943735.1 Streptococcus sanguinis
GTATAATAAATAATACATAGTGTTATGTTATGAGGTATGAAATGAGCAACTTAAATAATAAGATATTTTCTTTGATTGAAATGAAGCGAGAAGGAAGCTACTGGGATTATAAAGAAAAGTATCATTCTAACAACGCGAAATTTATTCATGACATTATTTGTTTAGCTAATAATCTTGACAATAAAGACGCATATTTAATTTTTGGTGTTTCTGATAATGGAGAAGTAAAAGGCATAGCAGGGGATGAGAATAGAAAGAATCAGGCAGATATTATTGATTTGCTTAGAAACCAAAAGTTTGCAGGTAGAATTCCCCCGTTCGTTAAATTAGAAACTATATTATATTTTGATAAAGAAATTGATGTTTTAATAATATTTAACTCAAATCAAGTTCCTTATTATCTTGAAGAACAATTTGTTCGTGATAAAACAAAAATTTTACCAGGAGTTATATATACAAGACGACAAGATAGTAATACTCCAATAGACAGTATAGCTTCTATATATGAAATTGAACATCTGTGGCGAAGACGTTTTGGATTAGACCTTTCGCCTTTTGATAAATTGAGAAATTTTATAAAAGATAAACATTTGTGGGAAAAAAATTCAAATGGAAGATATTATAAGCCGCATCCTGAATTTACATTTGTAGAAGTTAATAATTCCGAAGATAGAAGAAGGAATGTTTTCTATGCTTATACACAAATGAATCAAAGCCATTATTTTAAAGACTATCAATTTAGATATCACCAAACTATATTATACGAAAGCGATATGGTTGTTATGGATTCAGGAAGGTATATAACCTCCACTCCAAATTTAGAAGTCCTAGACTTGGACATTGAGCAACATTCAGCACCAAATTTCTTATCATATAACTATTATACTCGTGATTCCATTGATTGGGATATAC
>NZ_RJMV01000033.1 GCF_003943735.1 Streptococcus sanguinis
GTCATCCAATAATATTTGTAAAATAAATGCCCTATAAAAGTTTCAAAATTATAATTTTTCAATCTACTTTTAATTTCATTTATAGCAATTCTATTTCTGTCTTTTCCCTCAGAATTTAGAATTTCTTCTGATAGCTCTGAATGAATATTTCCACTATATGTCAAACCAAGATTAACATAATATAGCATTGTACGACTTTTATTAGCTTCATACTTCACAACAGACTGGTAATTGAGAATACTTGATGTCAATAACATCGTCATAGCAAATGCTGCTGAAAATACCAATATAGACCTCAAATATGATTTCAGATATTTTTGTATATTACCTCTTAAAAAAATAAAAATTATAACAATGGCAAATGAAATTAAAAATATTAGAACGGTAGGACGAAAACCAGTTGCAAATCCAAGAAATATACCCGAACACAAGCTATATCGTATGCTTGTTTTATCAAGGATAAGTTTACAAACACTATAAATAAATAGGGTTAATAGAAATAGAGTAATAGTATCTGAATAAGTATAAATATACTGAGGTGAGAATCCCAAAATTAAACTCATTATTAAAAAGGAAAGATTCGCAATTTTGGCACCAATCACCATTTTATTTATCTTATAAATTATGGCTATAGAAGAATCAATAAAAATTATATTCCATAAAGCAAGTATAAATAATAAATTATTTCCAGCAAAAATATAATTCAATTTAAACCAAAGAACTAGGAGAAAATTATTAGGATTTTGCGAAATATAATCTGTTGTTTGAGCAAATGAAACATTTGTAGCAATATTAAATACTATAGTAGTATCAGCAGATG
>NZ_RJMV01000034.1 GCF_003943735.1 Streptococcus sanguinis
CCATAATTTGGGTTCATCAGGAAAAATATAGTCATGTGTTTTAAAATATTGCTCTCTTACCACATCAATCCACTTATTTAGCATTTTTGCAGCTATTATAGAATCACCAGATGGATATACCATCAAAAGCAACCCCGTAAGTTGCGCTATTGTTATAGCAGAGTGTTCACCAGGTATTGTTAGTCCATAATCAGTATGCCCTACACTTATTTTCTCTTCCCCGTCCATTAGACCTAATCGATTAAATGTGCCTTGTGATGATGCATGTGTGACTTCATTAGAGATTCGATATGGTTGTTGCCATAATTCTGATGGGAAATTGGATTTTTTTCTGATATCGTCAAAACTTATATATCTCTTTTTAGGACTAAATTCACCACAAGCTCTTGCCCATTCATAACGATCTTCTGTATTATGTGATGAAATATAAGCTTCAGCAACTTCCTCTCCATATTCTGAAATAAACGACGCAATAATATTTAATTCGTAAAGTGAACGCCATCTAGAATACGCACCATCAGCAAATCCATTTTTCATTAAAGTGATTATCTCTAAAAATTGTTGTAGACCTCTTCCGTGTATGTATTTTAAGGCTGTGTATTTATGAATAGATTTTTCTCTCTCCTTGTTATCAATTTTATTTACATAATCAGAATAATCTTTTACAGATTCAAGAACCATCATATACATGGTCTCAGAT
>NZ_RJMV01000035.1 GCF_003943735.1 Streptococcus sanguinis
GGTATCCGCAAGTACCTCAGCGTCCACGAGTGCATCAGTTTCAGCAAGCACCTCAGCGTCTACTAGCGCGTCAGTCAGCGCAAGCACCTCAGCCTCCACGAGCGCGTCGGTAAGTGCAAGTACCTCAGCATCGACGAGTGCGTCGGTAAGCGCAAGCATGTCCGCGTCCACGAGTGCATCAGTAAGTGCAAGTACGTCTGCTTCGACGAGTGCGTCAGTATCTGCAAGCACCTCAGCCTCGACGAGCGCATCAGTAAGCGCAAGTACGTCCGCGTCGACGAGTGCGTCAGTATCAGCAAGTACATCGGCATCAACGAGTGCATCAGTAAGTGCAAGTACATCCGCTTCAACCAGTGCATCCGTAAGCGCAAGTACCTCAGCGTCAATGAGTGCGTCAGTAAGTGCCAGCACGTCAGCGTCCACAAGCGCATCTGTATCCGCAAGTACTTCAGCGTCAACTAGCGCGTCGGTAAGCGCAAGCACGTCCGCTTCAACGAGTGCGTCGGTAAGTGCAAGTACCTCAGCGTCCACCAGCGCGTCTGTGAGCGCCAGCACGTCCGCATCGACAAGTGCGTCGGTAAGCGCAAGTACCTCAGCATCGACG
>NZ_RJMV01000036.1 GCF_003943735.1 Streptococcus sanguinis
ATGTATTATTTATTATACCATCAACAAAATAAAAATCTATATCTTGCGTTCAATAGGAGATTAAATAAGTTGCAAAAAATGTACAATTGAACCACCACTTCTTCTGCTGTTACTTGAGTAAAAAATGTACAAATCAATTCCTTAAATCAGATGATGTGATGTACTAGAAAACATACAAAATACTACTCCAGAATAATGTACAAAACAAAAATAAAGTACACTTTATAAAGAATGTACTTTATGCTTCTAATTCAATTGTATCAATGGTTTAAGTATCGTTAAGTCAATTGTACATAAACTTTTAGTTTTAAGCAATCTAACTTTACTAATAATAGTAACCAAAAATTTTTTTAGAGCTAATCATCCTCAATTATGTATTTTATTTAAGTGAACACTGGAAATTTTTAAATCTGTTCATCTTCTGTAAAATGTACTTTATTTAAGTGAAAACTAAAAACTTTTCAAATGTACATTTTGACAATATAAAAACACTTTATATCATTTAAAGTGTTCATATTTTTATATCTTTTTTAAACTGTATAAAATGTTC
>NZ_RJMV01000037.1 GCF_003943735.1 Streptococcus sanguinis
CTGGCTCTATGGCTCTTCGGGAGTGGATAAGCTCTATGGCGGTGCTGGCAATGATACGCTGTCTGGTTCTGATGGCAATGACTTTCTGGATGGCGGAAACGGTAATGATAAACTTGAAGGTGGCTCTGGTAATGATTATCTAGACGGCGGTGTAGGTAATGATGAGTTGACTGGCGGTTATGGTGATGATACCTACATCTTCGGATTAGGCTATGGTCAGGATACGATTTCTGATGGTTATGGTCGGAACAAGATTAAATTTATCAATGGAATCCGCCCATCTGATCTTCAAACTTATGCCAGTGGTTCTTCAGATATCGTTATCAAGGTGAAGGGNACAGAAGACCAGTTGACTCTCAAATATTTCCGCTCTGACAGCAGTAACCGGAACTTCATATTGGAGTTTGACGACGGCACAGTTCTGGATCAGGATTCGGCAGCACATCCTCTGAGAGTCATTCAAGGTACTGAGAGCGATGATTCAATCTCAGCTTATCTCAAAGATATGACGATTCAAGGAGGATCA